>NZ_PNCI01000027.1 GCF_005887095.1 Pseudoalteromonas rubra
CCTCAAAATAGAACACTTAATTTAGCAAATTGGTATCAGATTTCAGCAACTAAATAGTAGGTATAAAAAAAGGCCATCACAACGTATGGCCTTTTATCACTTAAAGTTAGCGGATCACGCTATCTACCAATGTCTTGGCCGCCTGTTCCAGCTCTGCAAGGTGCGCTTCGCCTTTAAACGACTCAAGATAGATTTTATAAATGTCTTCGGTGCCTGATGGACGAGCCGCAAACCAACCCGACTCGGTCACTACTTTTAATCCACCAATGGCGGCATTGTTGCCTGGAGCCTCGGTCAGAATATCTGTGATGGCGTCACCGGCGAGCGTGCTGGCCGTCACATCTTGTGGGCTTAAGGCTTTTAATTTGGCTTTTTGCTCAGGTGATGCCGGTGCATCAATGCGCTTGTAAACTGGCGTGCCATATTGCGCTTCCAGCTCACGATAATATTGTGACGGCGTCTTACCGGTCACAGCCAGGATCTCCGCAGCCAGCAAGCCCAGAATAAAGCCATCTTTATCTGTATTCCAGACTTCACCGTTGCGGCGCAGGAAAGATGCGCCCGCGCTTTCTTCACCGCCAAATGCCAGCCATTGCTCGCTCAGGCCTTCAACGAACCACTTGAAACCAACCGGTACTTCGTACACTTCGCGCTGGTTGCCTTTAACCACTTTATCTATCATGGCGCTGGATACCAGGGTTTTGCCAATTTTAATCTCACTGCCCCAGTCACGATGCTTAAGCAGGTAGTCTATCGACACGGCCAGGAAGTGATTTGGGTTCATCAGACCGTCTTTAGTGACAATACCGTGACGATCATAATCGGGATCGTTGCCAATACCGATATCATAATCGTCTTTAATCGCCACCAGATTGGCCATCGCAAATGGAGAAGAGCAGTCCATACGGATTTTGCCGTCTTTATCCAAAGGCATAAAGGCAAAGCGTGGGTCAACTTGCTCATTCACAACCGTAAGGTCTAAGCCATATTGTTTGGCGATCACTGGCCAGAAGTTAATACCAGAGCCACCAAGCGGATCGACACCAATACGTATACCCGCTTTCGCAATGGCTTCGAGGTCGACAATGTTAGCCAAATCTTCCACAAAAGGTGTTATCAAATCGACGTATTTCACAAATCCTGAGCGACTGGCTTTAGCAAATGGGAACAACTCCACTTCAACCAAATCTTCGATTAATAGTTGATTAGCGCGATCTTCAATCCACTTAGTCACATCAGTATCAGCCGGTCCACCATTCGGGGGATTGTACTTAAAACCACCATCTTCAGGCGGATTATGTGAAGGTGTCACAACAATGCCATCGGCCAGCTCATGTGGATGAGTCTGGTTGTGGCAAACAATCGCATGGCTGATCACTGGGGTTGGCGTATAATCGTCATTTTCCTGAGTCACTACATGGACTTCATTGGCGACCAGTACTTCGATGGCAGAGTTGAACGCCGCTTCCGACAACGCATGAGTGTCTTTACCTAAAAACAAGGGTCCAAAAATATTGTTGGCTTTCCTATAGTCACAGATAGCCTGGGTGATGGCCAGGATGTGAGACTCGTTAAACTTCACATTATATGAACAGCCTCGGTGACCTGACGTGCCAAAAGCAACGCACTGCTCCGGGTTTTGCTCCAGATCAGGCTCATTTAGGTAGTAAGCCGATACCAGTTTGGGAATATTAGCCAGTTGACTTAACGGTGCTGGTTTGCCTGCATTGGGGTGATTTGCCATCACATTTCCTTATAGGTAGTCTCGGATAGTTTCTGCCTGTTGCGCCGAATAACCAAGTATGAGCGCAACTTCGTGCAACATCATTTTTTTGCGCGTCGTATTTGAGTTTGTCATAACCCAGTACTGACTGTCTGCAATGTTTTTCGGGTTCGTACTACTACCGCTTTCGAGCAGCGCTGCTTTACTGGTCGAAAAATAAATGCGATCTCGCCCTTTAATTTCCAGAACTTTATGGAAATCTACTTTGTGGCTGCGATGAAATGCCGCCAGAATAAACAAAAAGCGCCCGACTACGCCTTTTTGCATAGCCAGCTCTTCTTTGTTGAGAATATCAAATACGTTACCTGAAGGCTCACTTGAAACCGCTGCTGGCTCTGGCTCGACCTCAGGTTGAGCTGTCGATTCTACTGGCTGTGCGGTTTCCTGAACTGGCTGCGCCACTGAGTTCAGGTTCAATAAACGACGCAGGATCTGGGAAGCGCTTTCACCAATACTTTGCGTGTTACTGGCAATGTACTGATATAGCTCGTCATCTATTTCTATTTTTTTCATGCTTGTCCTGTCATTTTATACATCTACTGCATCTTCTCGGGATTATATCTAAATTTAACTTATTCCTCTACGGCTATGATTTTGCTTTCAACACTGGCAAACTATGCGCCGGATCCGGAGGTATTATGTTGCTTAACTACAAATTATCGGGACAGCCACTGGGCAGTGCCGAGCCCGTTGTGTTACTTCACGGCCTGTTTGGCTCGCTGGAGAACCTAAATATTATAGCCCGCGCATTGGGCGAGTCTTACGCAGTGATCAATCTTGACTTGCGCAATCATGGCCTGTCGTTCAAAAGTGACGTGATGGATTATCCAAGTATGGCCCAGGACGTGCTGACCTTACTGGAGCATCTTAAAATAGAAAAAGCACACCTGGTTGGCCATTCAATGGGTGGAAAAGTCGCCATGCAAGTGGCTATGCTGGATGAAAGTAAAATCCACAAGCTGGTTGTGCTGGACATAGCCCCAGTGAATTATCACCCACGCCATGACAGTATTATCCAGGCATTAAACGCTGTTGCTTCTGCACAGGTAACTAGCCGCACTGAAGCCGACACAATAATGAAGGCCTTTATAGACGAACAAGGCGTCCGCGGCTTTTTGCTCAAAAGCCTGGCAAAAGGCGAACATGGTGAATTCAACTGGCGCTTTAACCTGGCTGTCATAGAGGCCAACTATGATAAGATCATCTCAAATATAAATACAACTCATTCTTGTTTGTGTGATACCCTGTTCCTGAAAGGAAACAACTCAGATTATATTCTGGCAGAACATAAAGACGCCATCATGCAAGCCTTTAGCAATGCCAGAGCAAAAATCATCCAGGGTGCCGGACATTGGCTGCACGCAGAGAAACCGCAAGCCGTCAATCGTTCAATTATTGATTTTATTCAATAATTACCCCAGTTTTTTCTCAGCAAACTTAATTTATCGGTAACAGGTATGGTATAGTAGCCGCCGTTTATATTTTGAGTAGTGCAAAGATGATCAACGAATTTATGAATGAGTTTGAAACCATTGGTCTTTACTTTGCTCTCGCCGGGATTTTCTTCTTTATAGGTATGGCCATTCAGGACGTCCTAAAGAAAGGAGACGTGCCCAAGTTTGGTCGATACATTGTCTGGTTAGTGCTATTTTTAGGGTGCTCAGGCTTTATCGCCAAGGGCCTGATACAAGTATTTTGGCAAGGTGCGGGTGTTGGTTAATGGCCAAGTCTGAATTAGATAGAACCACTATCGACTTGTTTGAAAATGAAAAGCGCCCTGGTCGGCCAAAGACAAATCCTCTCCCCAGAGAGATGCAGCTAAAGATCAACAAGCGCAATCAGATTAAAAGAGACAGAGCAAGAGGGTTAAAGCGCGTCGAGTTTAAAATTTCCTCTGAGCTATATCAGGCATTGAGCGATATGGCCGAAGAGCAAAACATCAGTCGTAGCGCGCTGATAGAAACCATTTTGCAAGAAAAATTAGCGATTAATAGATAAAAGGTAAGTAGTTAATGGCAAGCGTAGGTATTTTTTTCGGCAGTGACACGGGTAACACCGAACACGTTGCAAAAATGATCCAAAAAGAATTGGGCAAAAAATTAGTCGACGTAAAAGACATTGCCAAGAGCAGCAAAGCAGATATCGAAGAGTTTGACTTGATTCTTTTTGGTATCCCTACTTGGTACTACGGTGAAGCACAGTGCGACTGGGATGACTTTTTCCCTGAGCTGGAAGAAATCAATTTTGAAGGCAAGCTGGTCGCAATCTTCGGTTGCGGTGACCAGGAAGACTATGCTGAGTATTTCCTCGATGCAATGGGCATGGTCAACGACATCGTCACTGAACGTGGCGCAATCGTGATCGGCAACTGGTCGACCGAAGGCTACGACTTCGAAGCCTCTAAAGCCCTGGTTGACGACGGTCACTTTGTTGGTCTGGGAATTGACGAAGACCGTCAGCCTGAATTGACAGAAGAACGTGTTAAAAAGTGGTCTGCTCAGGTATATGAAGAAATGTGCCTAAGCGAGCTGGAAGACTAACGACCCCTGGCCGGGTTAGTTATCCAAAGCACACTATTTTTAAGTCTGTGTCGTGCTAGACTTAAGTAGTAACTGAAATTAGACAAATTGAGACAGATTAATGACTGATCACAACTTAGAGCTAAAAAAAGCGGGTTTAAAGGTTACCCTGCCACGTATTAAGATCTTAGAGATCTTGCAGTGTCCTGATAACCAGCACATCAGTGCCGAAGACGTATACAAAATCCTGCTGGACAAGGGCGAAGAAATCGGTCTTGCAACCGTTTATCGCGTATTAAACCAGTTTGACGACGCAGGCATTGTGACCCGTCACCACTTTGAAGGTGGTAAGTCTGTATTTGAATTGTCAGGCAGTACACACCATGACCATCTGGTATGTCTTAAGTGTGGTAAAGTCATCGAATTTGAAGACGAGCTTATCGAACGTCGTCAGGAAGAAATTGCCAAAGAGAATGGCATTAAGCTGACCAACCACTCGCTGTATTTATATGGTGAGTGTAACGATGAAGAAGCGTGTAAAAACTATGGCGATGAAAACGGTAACTAAGCTTACTTAGTCGCAATTTCATTAGAAAGGCCGACAATAGTCGGCCTTTTTTGTGTATTAGCTCCACATAAGAGCAATAGGGTTGAGGTTCCAATCTACTTTAGAATAAGGTAACAAGGCACTAGTAGAAGCTCACTTTTCGCAATTATACTCCTGGCACGGAGCAAAATAATATTGCGAACTTCAACGGGTCTTTCTTAATGTCTGACTCACCGTCCATTGTGTAGATCCGAAATATCGCAGTAGAGTTATTCAATTCCCAGTGAAATCAGTATATCTTCTGGACTAAAGTGAGCTGAACTCTCTGTTTTTACAACATTGAGATTCACATCGTAAAAATTACTTACCACTTCTAGCTTAGCTGAATCTCTCATTGAACTCAGATCAATTGCATTTATATAGTCTGAAACTCTGGACATACTATCAAAATATGGATAGTACATAGGAATATAGTTGATATAGCTGCTTAATATCTTCTGATGTTTCATCTGGGCCCACCCCTCTAAAGGCGTAAAAAGTTCACTTGCTGGCTGATAATCTATATCACCGCTAATGAATCTTGAATAGCTATCACCAAATGAAAACCCTTCAACTGTATTTTCCAGCCGACTAATAAACAGGCTCTCATCATTAACGATATCTGTATACTCTATAAGCTTAATTAAAAAATCTACACTCACTGCAGCATGTGCTATATCTTCGTAAAGGGTGCTAACAGTTGGAGCTCGGCTTGGAAGATTCTTACTGATACCACTAGACTCGGACCAACCATTATAAAAATATGCTGGCCAGTACTGCCAAAGTACTCTGCCATCGTTTGTAAAGTTTACTTCATTTAAAAATCTCGTTGCTAGCAACTTCAACCTATTGAAGTACCTTTCCTCGTTAGTCAATTGATACAAGTATAGTAATGACAGACCATACTTATTTTGGAAGTTGTTAGGGGCCCATAAACCATCTAGCGCATAAGGTATACCATAAGCAATTCTGTAATGTTCTCCGTCAAACTCATTATCGTAGTAATCGTAAGCACTTGCGGCGAGTTCAATTACTTTCGCTCTAGTCGCTGGCTCAATCGGCATATATCTCACTGCATAAAGCATTGCATGAAGAATAGTTGCATCATCGATAAGCAGGTTAATAGGTGATGACTTGTCAATTGAGTACTTTGTCGTCGCCCACAAATGTGGGGCCTGCCCGAAAGGAACAAAACCTTGATGTTGATTCGTCACAGACAAAAGGTTATTTATCGTATTTTCAACTTGACTTAAAAAGAAGTCAGAACGAGTTACTCGAAATATGTCTACAAGCCCAGTTAGTCTATAAGATTGATTCCAACTCAGCCTGCCTAATTTATTGTCCCCGATGGAAAAAGGTTCACCAATTTGCGAATACTTGTACAGGTTTGTCGAATAAAAGAATAATTTTAAGTTGGTATCTCCACTTAGCTCTTGGACAATAAGATGCCCGTTTTCCTCCACACTGAAGAAAGAGCTGAGCTCAGGGTTAGATAGCAGTGTTAAGTTTCTAGTATTAATATCAAAACTGTACACTGATAGCTTGTTATTAGCATCGCCATGTAGCTGGATTACTAACTTATCCTCTCCGAGCGGCTTCATCTTCTGAGGAATACCGGGTAAATGTATGGTCTCTAGTGACTTCAAATTCAGGTCATAGATAGCTAGTGTATGCCTGTTGCTTTGGTAATCCGAGTTTGTGAAATAGAGCTTTTCACCAACAATATTCAAGTGTCTGTTCAATCCGAGTGGTTGATTGGGTATGTTAGTGTTATTTATAAACACTTTGGAGGATGACACACTGTTACTTGACTCAAGGTGAGCAAAATTCCCATGTTCATCTACTGCTGGAGAGAAAACTAGCGAGTCTGTGAACGTGACCCTCTCCTCTTCTCCGTTCAGTTGATTAACTTTAAAAAGTTCGAAGCTTTTCCCCTTCACAGCCTTAGTATAGACAAAGTATTTCTGGTCTTTTGAAATCGAGTATTCATTGACACCTTTTATCTTTGTATCTTTATAACTAAAGTAACCATCATGCGCATCATAGATAACACCAAAATCTAAAGATATATTTTTTTCTTTAGTAATGCTGACATCATCTACATAAACCACACCATTTAACGCCTCACGATCTTGCGGATAAAACCTTAACGCTACCGTATTACCTAACTCGCTTGGAGATGTGAAATTAAAATGAAATCTTTTCCATTCTTCTCCCTTTCCGATAGTCAAAGAGCCCAATGTCACTCCCTCGGTAAAGTCATATATTGAAGCCCTCAGACTTGTTTCTGGATTGGTTTTAGCCAAAAAAGATACCTGGTATTTTTTATTCACCTCAGGGTAAACAATATTTTGTTGAACTACTTGCCAAGAGTTACTTGTTTTTATACTGAGAACATTATTCTCAGCATTAGCCGTCGCTTCTGAAGACTGCCACCTCATCCAGGGAGACAAATCATATTTGCTTTTATCAAATCCCGCATTTCCAATCAAACTATCTTTTTTAATGATATTAAAGTTATCAAAGTATATAACTCCATTTTCATTTTTTCTATCCAAAGGGAATATTCTGAAATACAGCCTTTCGAACTTATTTTTAACATCTAGATACAGGTTGTAATTTCTCCACGGCTCATTACTTCCAATAATAATTTCAGATAATACTTCTCCACTTGTAAAATCCTCAACCATCACTCTCATTCTGGTGTTTTCATTTGTCTTAGCTTCGAAGGAAATCTCATATTGACCAAGTCTATCAAAATTTAACTTGGTTTGAACAACCTGCCAGGAATCATTTGTATTTATTTGCAAAGAATTGTTTTTTATATAAGCCGTACTCTCTGTAGATTGCCATCTTTCCCACCTACTATTCAGCTTACTTGAATCAAACCTATCAGCAAATATATACGGCTGCTCTATAGCTATTTTATCTACTTTCTCAACTGAAATACTATCAATACTAACTTCCCCTTCAACTTCAAGCCGATCCTGTGGGAAGATTCTTAGCACCGGAGAGCTTTGAAGCGAGTTCACTTGGAAATACTCAGAAAAACTTTCCCACTGCTGGTCAAGAGAAACCACCTTACTATATAAAATTTCTTTACTTTTATTGTCTTCGATTAATATTCTAAGCCTAGAGTTTTTCTCACTTTTTGCTACAAACGTTATTAAATAATTTCCATTATCAAATTCTTGCAATGGCCTCTGAACAACTTGCCAGCTGTTATTCGTCTTAATGTTCAATACACTATTTTCAATAAAAGCAGTTTGTTTTGTAGACTGCCATCTAACCCAAGGAAGTTGCAAAGAAGAGTCATCGAAATGCTCAGACAGTAAAAGACTGTCTTGACCAAAGGCGTCCCCCCATTTTAAAAGGGCCAGAATTAATAACAGTGAGCACATAACTGAAAAGTTGTTTTTTGTCATGATAAGAGTCGCATTTATAATGGTTTCCCAAAAATAAAAAAATTATTAAGATGGAAAAAATCTTTAATAAAACTTATGTTAGTATTATAGCTATCTGACTATATAATAGCGCTTTAGCCTCTCAGTGATCAAGCTTCCCGTAATGACACTTATTGATGCAGGAGAGAATAATGATAAAATCAAGCCTCATCGAGAAAATGTATCAAAAGAGCTTGAAGGTGGGCCTTGTTGAACAAATCCAGTTAGCTTAGGCGACACCGCGATTTCAGCTGCTTTTCTGATACCCAGGCATCCCCCCCAGCCGCTCTATTGAGTACTTTCACTTTGTGCTGATTGAATCCACGACTGAACAGCTTTTCACCCCTTAGCTGTTTATACCAGTACATTGCTGTTTCAAACATTGAACACGAATGTTAGTTCGCACAGGTGCAAATTATCAAATGAATTAGGAAACTACGCTCCTTCGATTTAACAGCATGCAAGATTTTACAACTGCTAGGTATGACAACTCTGACCCCTATCTATAACCACTTGATGAAAAAATTTTGTCGTCCAAAGCTTGAAAGAACCGCATTAAACCAACCTGCCAAGTTTGTATAGAAATGCTAGAATCGGCGCTGCGAAAGCATGTACAAAGCCCCAAGAGAATGATGCTAAATAAAGTAGATTTTTGATTAGATTAGCCGACAAAAGTCGGCTAATTTGTCAGTCTGATATACTATTAATGCTTACGTAGTAAAGCAGCTTCCATCACTTCAAACACAGTTGTGTTGTCAACATAGTTACCGTTCCAGTTGTAGGGCTTGCCCCACAACTGTGCAGCTTTTAAATCTGAACGGGTAAACTCATTAAAACGCTGGCTGCCAGCCCCGATTGCCCACAGCGGCACTAGCTCATTGGTATGATTGCGAGAAGCCCACTGATATCCGGGAATATTTCCTTTCCCGCGATTCTGAACAGCAAGAAACGCATTAAACGTATCCTCTTTAGGGTGGAAACGTGCTGTTTCCAGCGATTCTTTGCTTCTGTCTTCTGCCACAAAACCACCAGCACTATTTGTCCAGGTACCTTCTCCCCAGATCCCGCCGCACTCATGATCTGATGTGATAATAAGGAGGGTTTCATCCCAGCTTGAGTTGGTTTCTACCCACTCTATAACGGCATCAACAGCCTGGTTAAAGTCAATTTGCTCCTCTATAAACCTTGGCATATTGTTGGCGTGACCCATCCAGTCAACCGCACCACCTTCGATCATCACAAAAAAACCATCCGGATCCTGGTCTAGTACATTTAGTGCACCTAAGCTCATAGTCGCGAGATCTGGTACATTGGTGTTATAAGCCATTCCGGACGGGGTATTGGCATCGGGAAGAGCTTTTCTGCCAGCCTGTAATGTAGAGCCAGATTGAGCAATACCAATGACCCTTTGCGGGATATTTTTACCCTGAGCGAGCGCTTTAAAATCAACGAGCGAATCGACGAAGGAGACATCATCTTTGCCACTTTGATTGTCAAGTGACACAAACGTTTGCTTACCACCGACATATTTATAGTCTATTTCATCCACAGATACATTTGCCTCCCCGCTCGCCCCATATAATGGATGACCGGCTCCCATTATTACCGACAAATTCGATGCCAGCATTTCGTTAAATATATCAGCGTAATTATTGCGTGAGCTATTATGGGCTATTGCGGCGGCGGGGGTTGCATGAGATATCATTACGGAGGTTACCGTGCCCGCAGACAGCCCCTCTTTCATAGCTAGTTGAGCTATGGTTTCGAATCGCTCGCTATTGCTCCAGTCCATATTGATGCGGCCAACAGAAGTTTTTCGGCCACTCATCAGTGCAGTACCCGCAGCGGCACTGTCAGTATAGGAGGTATAGCTACCGGAGGCAGTATAATCGTTGACCATGGCATTTTCAAAACGCGTCCAGCGAGTTGTCGGGTCATACCCTTGCGCCACAGCCCCTGCGGCCTTCGCAACGTCTGTCCCCTTTGGTAATGGCAATCCCTGCGCATCAATCAGATTTAGCGCATTGTGAGCAAGCCCAAAGACCAATGGCGCAGTGCCATCCGGGCGCGTCACCTGATAAGTTTGCTTACCTGCCAGACCTTGATAGTAATCGGCTGCCAGCCAACCGTTGAATCCGTTACCATCAGATATCATTAAAATAATGTTTTTTGGTGCTGCGGATTTTGTCGTTTTAGGATTAGACTCAGTGTGATTTGCACATGAAGCCGTAAAGATTACAGACGTAATAAGGGTTGTTCTTAAGAGAGTATGCATCATCAAGTACTCGTTTTACAAATTGCTCTCAGCAGTCATATAAATAACATACCAGTGTCGTATAAATGTTTTCCGTGCAGTAAGTACAGAAACCAACGATACAGTATAACATAACACAATCTGTTGATTCTATTTTTGGTTACCGCATCCCATCCTGTCGCATTTAAGCTGAGTTTTCAGGACCTAAGTGTAGTAAAACTAAACGCATGGTATTTAATGACCCTTGAGTTGTACAATTATTAACCGAAACTGACTGATGCGGCTTTTATCTCTATTACTCGGGCAGGTGAGAAAGATAGATCACAGAAAAATGCAATCTGCTGAGCAACTCAACCCCCATATAAAGTATGCTGAAGTAGCAATTCAAACAAGGTTTTAGGGGTTACATAGATGTTGAGCCCAGATAATACTGGACCCTTAAGCAAGTATATTATTTAGCGTCCCTGATGCCCTATTTCATTATCCTAAACGGGTACTGCGGCTATTTACCTCACACTTTTCATCCCGCTCTAGTGTTTTCTGAAGTAAAGCGCCGGATAGATTGGGTTTAGGGTGTTGTCTTCGACAATTTCCCCATCGGATAATTGATTATTTACCGTATCTATTAAAGACTGCAGTCTGCCATTCACTTCAATCGCTACGGTCACGTCTTTATTTGGCGTACCTACGTTAGAACAAGACTTAATACGAGCACTGGCGTTAACATCTCGCCACGTACATTGCAGCAAGGTTTCTTCAAACCCGTCCACCATACGCTGAGCAGGGTAAGCTCTAAAATAAACAGGGCCTACGTCACAGGCATTATGAGTGGGCTTCTTGTCTAAAACAGCTACTCCACCTGAGAAATAGTTGAGCGTAAAGCCGTTAAAGTTCATGACACACTCTGTCGATCCGGCTGCTTGCATTTTAGTCGCAATGGGCATAGTTAATGTGCGCCCTTCAATGTCATCACACATAAGCTTATGAGCGTTGCCGCCCGCATTATTCCAGCGACAATCCAGGCGTTTTTCCTCCAGCCCGTCGACGATGCGAGTATCCGGAGCCGGCTCAAAAGAAACAGCATGTCCACCACAATTAGCCTTATTTCCTTCAACTTTCACTGTGCCTTTAAGCTCAGTACGATACCCATCTAGCCAGTTGATACTGCAAACGCCGTAGCTCGGAATATTTACTCTGCTGGCGACTAATACAGCCGGTAAATTCGCATCTACTGGGTTTACACATACCTGTCTTTCCCAGATACCGACCTCGTTTTGTTTCTCTACTTGCCAATAGCAGGACATAAGTGAGCTGTCTTGAGCATAAGCAGTGGCCATAGAGCTACACGCGATAATTGACGATACTTTTAATAGTGTATTTAATGTGCTTTTCATACAGATATTCCTTTTTAGTAATGCGTTGTCATCCAAAAACATGCACACATTAGCATTTTTTTAAACTATAAAAAGTCTAAATTACAGTTACTTACAATCAATTACCGAGTACCACATTCACATGTTTTTGCTTGCAAAGCTAGTACGCACCATCGACCTGAATTCAGGTTCTATACATGTTTTGCCATATAACTACCGCTTATCGCATCATATGTTTAGCGACAATGGCGATTACAACAGGCTCGTATGCTCAAGTAATGGCCATGTAAGGCAGTGTAATAGTATTTGTAGTATCGGCGTCTAGACTCTCAAGGCTGTTATCCCTGACAGCCATCCACACAAGGAGCCAGGCAATGACTATCTCAAAATTTATATTGTGTGCGTTATTTAGTAGCACTTTTTTGGCACATGCCGGAACTCAGTATCTAACCCAACCTGCCAGTAATATCACGCAAACTTCAGCCCAATTGAACGGATATTCCTCTTCAACAATCGGTCTCAGTGGTGAGATTTTTGACTATGGGCAAACGACTAGTTATGGAAACGGTGCTCTGGCAATTCCGCCAGGTGTTAATGGCCCTGTGAGTGCACAAATTTCCAACCTGAATTGCGGCACACAGTATCACTTTCGCTTTCGAGGGGACCCCAAACCACCCCGCACAACCATTCAGGGTGAAGATCTCACATTTACTACCCAACCCTGCGGCCCGACGACCTATTCGAACGTATCCTTTGAAACAGGTGGACAATACTTCTTCGTCGCAGAAGGTAATGGTGGTAGCACAGTGAATGCAAACCGTCTGGCTATTGGGCCTTGGGAGCAGTTTAATCTGATTGATATCAACGGTGGCGACCTGAATAGTGGCGATCAGGTCCATATTCAGACTACTTCAGGCTACTATTTTGTTGCAGAGCAAGGCGGGGGCGCTGAACTCAACGCCAACAGAACCGCAGCGTCCATTTGGGAAACGTTTACCATCGAACTCCCAAACAACCCTGGCGCTTTGATACAAAACGGAGACAAAGTCGCCCTCAAATCCGTCAACGGATATTACTTGCAAGCGTCTGGTAACGGTGGTTCTGGCGCAAATGTCTACCCAACCGTGATTGGGTGTAATGCCACATACCCATGTTCCTGGGAAATGTTTAGAATCCATTTTTAGACAAACCACAAATCTGCATGGCTGTATAACCAGCCATGCTACTAATATCATGATATCCGGTACACTGGAGCAGCATTGATTAAAATGCTAGGTTGTTTGGCCTAATCAACCAAGGTGGATATGCCATCATGAAGCGCTCTTTGTCACGAGAAAATATATTGAAAAAGCAGGTTTTACTTCAAGCGCTTTCTCTTTTGGGACTGTTGACTGGTGTATTTCTCGCGCCGGAAAATCCAACCTACCCGTTTGCACCTGACAAAACAAGTATGGCATTCATACATCGAACAGAAGCAGTCATTACTTGTGTGCTATCTGGCTGTATAGCAATTTTTGCTATTTATGGCAAATTCTGGCTTAGATTATCCTATGCACATGTCACTATTTGCTCTTTAATGAGTGGGCTTGTGGCCGTATCACTTTCAAGTTTTCGATTAGCAAGCTTTTCTTTACCTCCTCTCTATCTGGTCTTTTTATATACCGGCGTCTTACTTCTAATAATAATGGTTGGTGTTTCAGTTGAGAGGATATGGCTAAAGTATACATCAAAGAAATGAGATCAAGTTTAGTGGAGATGGACAAGGCCACACGTTCAATTTAGCACCCGCTACTTTGGCTTAAAAGAAAAATTAAAGACGTGCGAAAAGCAAGAGTCGAATAATTTGCCGAACCTATTTGGCTCCACAGGTCGCCAATGCTTTTTCAATTGCAGTAAGTAACTGCTCTGGCTCATTGGTGCCTAAGCTGACGGTGGTGCCGTCTTTCAGTGTGAGTTCAACGGCGTCCAGACCGGAGACGTTATATAACCAGCCGGTGGATAGCTGGCGAATACCCAGACCATTGTACCATTTTGTTTTTATGATTTTTGCCGAGTCTATTTGATTGCAATCGAGTGATTTACGCCAAAAGCCCGGGCCGAAAAACCAACGGATCTGCCCTTCACCCACTTTAATCGTCAGCGAACTAAACAAAATGGCGATGATGACAACGACTACAAAAGCAAAACTAGCGTTGTCTTCGGGTTTAACGACAGCGCTATAGGCAAGAACCAGTGCAGATATGCCCATCACGGCCAATATGGCGGTACCTATTTGGGTATGTTTATAGTCCACTTTGCTTTCTCCCGTATTGTGTTCTGGTGAGCCACTTTTTTATAGAACTATATATCTTGATAATTGGCTATTGAAGGGCCTGACCATACAACTTAGGCACGCCCTTTAGCAAACCTATCGATTAGCAAGTGTAGCCATTAACAGAAACAGGACAGGAATAGTTTGGATCTGAGATTGGACCACATCCCATCGCGGAAATCGCCCCGCGAACCTGACGTGTTTTGCCATTACCGAGGGCTACCTGCCCAGACAGGTTTTTTACCTTCTTCTTGTTGAGTATCAATGTCATTATTTTCACCTTTACATTATTGCACCAATATTGGTAACAAACAGTGTGTTGCCATTTTGCTCAAAAAGCAACCAACAAAGGCCGATGCACAAATATTTCACGCAAATGTCATAATTAAGAAAAGCGCTCGCGGTGCTGAAGTTCGCGAGCAAGCTGAGTACAGTCAGCAAGTGCCGTGTCGTGATCTGTACTGTATGCACTAACACTTCGGTCCCATTGATCTCGCCCCTGCGCTAGATATTGCCCCGGTCCCACCTCCCGACATCTGAAATACCACCCTGTGACTGCATCGAAGATCGGATACGCTCTTGCTAATTCATCCACAGGCATGGTTGTCTTAGGTTTTTTCACTGTGGTAAATGCCCATGTTGTATATTGTTGTTTTTTAGCGCAAGCTGGCGGCGCACCAGCTTGCACCGCACGTATTAAAGTATTATGCGGCTTGCCTCGGTAAAAGGTGTGATGCCAATTTGCTCAAAGATGGCTTCCGGTTTAAATACTTGGGACCCTTTAATCACCAGAGAGAGCTTTCTCAGAGCCTTGATATCCTGACTCGGGTCGCCATCGACCAGGATTAGATCAGCCACTTTACCTTCACTTATAGAGCCTGTCTGATGTGCCACCCCCATCAATCTGGCACTATCGATTGTGGCCATTTTCAGGACCTCCGTCGCAGGGATACCGGACATAGTGTATAACTCAAGCTCTCGAAGTAAGGTAAATCCGGGGACACTGTCTGTGCCTGCAACCATAGGTACGCCTGCGTCATAGAGAATTTTAACCATTTTCAGCAAAGCGTCTCCCGAGTTATGATAGGCACTTTGGTGCTCTTCCTCAACCTGCATCTGAGCCCCTTTCAGGTTGCGCACAAAATTAGGTGGCAAATGCGGTGCAATCTCCGCAAACTCTTGGTCAATCTGCTTGTTTTTACTCATCAACAGGCTTCTGAAGGTAGATACGGTAGGGTCAATAACTACGTTGTTATCTGCCAGCAGCTTAATAAAGGCATCCATTTCCTTGCCCGTCATCGGCATTTCTGCGGCTTTTTCACCGATCAAAGAAAAACGTTGCTTGGTGCGAGTATCGACTTTTTCACCCGCCAGAAAGTTCAAAAACAGCATATTGATATGTTGGATCTCATTATACCCGGCATGCACGGCCTGCTCTGCGGTCATAAAGGCCGGAATATGGCCACTGAGGCGCAGCCCGCGGCTATGCGCCCGCTGTGCTATCGGCTTAACCCATTTAGGATCGATAGACGAATAGAGCTTGATCTGGACGTAGCCATTATCGGCAAAAAAATCCACCATCTCGAGCGCTTCTTCCAGCGTTTTAACACTTAAGCCGGCAGAGTTTTCACTGTATTTGTCCATGAAACCGGCGCGATACACACGAGTACCCAGTACTTTGCCAGTATCAAACAAAGCCTGGATCTCCATCAGATTCTGATGTTCATTGCCCATGTCCCGTACACTGGTTACACCGGTAGCAATGTTCAGGATCCCGGTATCTTTACTTAAATGGCCATGCATGTCCCACAGACCAGGGATCAAGGTTTTGCCCTGACCATTTACTGTTGCCACCTTTTTACTAAGCTTGATTTTCGGCGCGACCTGAACAATTTTGCCTTGTTCAATCAATACCTGCTGACCTTTGAGTGTGATCCCCTTTTCTACATCGAATACGTTCACCTGATCTAACAGCAACGCTGAGTGGTATTCAGTAAGCTGCTCAGCCAAGTTCTCCAGATATGTTTGTTCTGCTTTTAGCTGACGGACCTTTAGTTGCTCAAACTGTGCCGTACTAAAGCCGTCACGAATGACATACATGCCACCCCAGCTCTGGGCAAAGTAATTACCTTCTTCATCATACCAGGCAAAATCTGGCGTCATGGTTAATCCGGATTTGGCATACAAATAGACTTGCTCATCACCCAGCTTTACCGAGTCCAGCTTTGTGAATGTGATTTTCCCGTGGGGCAACACTTCGATCTGATCAAGATCATTTTTGATCAGGTAACGGATCAGCGCATTATCGATTGCCAGTGTACTGTTTTTTGGCACATAAAATGTGGGTTGGGTTGTGTTCGCACTACTGTGCTCATCATCATTTTGCCATTTTGCATGGCCATTTTCCCACACATAAGATTCACTGATGTCCGCGCCAAAAGCAGACTGCCCCTGGACTTCAAAACCCAATATCCTGCCTTTATCGTCAAGTTTGAGTGTTTCATCAATCACAATTCGACGGTTATTCCAGCCAAACCGGGCCTGTGATGTGTATGTATTCGTATCTAACTGTGTCTGGCTCATTGTGCCAGCCAGCCCTTTTTCTGAATAGATGTTATTCACTATGGTTTGTGCAAGTGCAGTGGGCAAATAAACAGCTGAAAGAACAGCTGTTGCAGCGAATAAGTGCCGCGCTGCAAAATTCCTTATCGTGTTTTGTTTCACTGTGTTTTCCTTAAATATGATTTTAATCAACAACATTTATATCATATTCAACTGTGAAATTTTCAAAAACACCATGATTTTAAATACTTGGATTATCTTAGAAACGGAAATTGGGCCCCAATTAAGCGCATGTTCTGCGTTGTAACTCCTCAATGCTTAGTCTGGCTCCATGAGCTGTTGTTTTAGGAGTGAGATCACCTCAGGTGGCGTTTGTCTGTTGGCGGCAAGATAAAAGTCGCTGCTAAGTTCATCCAGTTCAAATAAAAATTTAAAATCGCTTCGTTTACAGCCAATTTTTCCGCACATATAGTCCAGGTGTACTGGAGATGCAGCTATTATGTCCGCTCGGCCTCTTAGCAACATTTTTACTGTGACCAAGGTCTCGGGCAACACAACTATGGTGTCGAGCATATTCTTTCCTGACAGATACTGGAACACCACATCGTCACGCTTTACCCCAACCTTGTAGTTAAGCAGATCAGAGAGTTTCTCTACTTTAATATCGCTTCGATCTTGCAGCGCAATGAGATAAGTTTTAGTGCTCATCAGCACACCGACCCAGTGAAACAGGGCCTCTCTGTCCGGTGTTCTTACAATTGAGAAAATCAAAGTTCCTGGTTCATCTACTGCTGTTTTGTATGCCCTGGCCCATGGCATAACCTCAATGTCGGCTTTGACATTCAAATCGGACAGTAATTTCGTTACTTTATCAGCGGCCACGCCTTCTACTTGCCCATTCTTGCCTGACATCTGATATGGCGGCAGGTCTTCAGTTACAATTTTGAGCTGACTTAAACCTGCCAGGGGTGAATCCTGGCCTGTAGCGACTAAAGACCATTGCAGAAGTGAAACCAAAACAATTAAATTAACATACCGCATGTGTAACCAACTTAAAGAGTATTAAAACCAGAATTATGTCAAGGCACATAACCTATATACGTCTGAGGAAATCATTGGGATGATTAGCACTTTAAAAATAGTGCGGAATAGTCATAGAATTACAGCCAGCTGGGTGGTCGGTCAAAGTAAGCGCCTGACCATGGGCTTGCTGATTCAGACCATCAACTAAAGGGACTTATTGCCATTCATACCTTTGCGCAAAAAGCATGACCTGTTATGTACTTTATTTGGAGAAACTAACAGCCTAGCCACTTAGCTTACTTTGCCTGAATGTAACTACTCAGCTGATCCACATGCTGTCGCGTTTCATCAATTAAACCGCCGATTTCTCCCGCCGATTCTGTCGTACGCATCGCCAGGCTTCTAACCTCGTCTGCCACAACCGCAAAGCCCCTGCCCGCGTCACCAGCTCTGGCCGACTCAATGGCCGCATTAAGTGCCAGCAGGTTGGTCTGGTCCGAAATACTGTTGATGGTATTAATGATGGTGCTGATCTTTGACAGGACCTGCGCCATGGCATGGTGCGTTTCAGTCAGTACCGCATTGCGCTCGGACACATCTGTGCCGTACAGCAAGATTTTATTTAAGTTGCCATCTTCATCTAACACAGGAGAAATGGCTGCGTCTATCTGCACTTCACTTAAACCAGTTGGCAGGGCAAGCTGGGTTTTAACGAACTGACCGTTGCGTATCGACTGCCACTGCTCGTCACTGAGGTAAGTCGACAAGGTTTTTAGCATTTGCTGCACGGCACGTTTATCGCTGGCGCCCAGCGCACTGAGACCCATGGGATTGATCAGTGTCAGCTCACCCAGAGGATCAAACTCCAGCACGATATTTGCCTCACCTATGGCTCTGAGGCGGATATCATTTTCCAATGCGACACGCTTAGTACTGTCCACATTCGCCTGAATCGATACAAAGCGGATCAGACTCCCCTTGTCATCAAATACCGGATTGATTGCCAAACTTATCCAGTAAGGGTCGCCTTCTTTTGTATAGTTAAGGATCTCTTCATAAAACGGGGTGCGCTGCTCCAGATTCTTTTTTATCCGTTTTTTGGTGTCCGATGAAGTATGCTTGCCCTGCAAAACATGGCCTGGCTTTTTACCCAATACTTCGTGTTGCTCGAACCCTGATAACTTGGTGAATCCGGGGTTTACATACTCAATCAGTCCGTTTGCATCTGTGATGATCACAGAATTATCTGTTTCGTTAGCAACCAACGAAAGTAGCGCAATCTGATCTCGCTGAGCTTTTTCTGCGGTGATATCCTTAACAAATGCGGTATAAGCTATTTTTCCGGCCACATTAACTTTCGACAAAGACAAGTTAGCCCACAACACCTGACCGTCACTGCGCTCAATTTCCACATCCCTCGACGTACCGACAATTTTATCTTCACCAGTCCTGCGATTGAGATTAACCATTTCATCATGGTTGCCCTGAATTGCTTTTGGCACGAGCATTTTTACATTGCGACCTATCACTTCATCTCGTTGATAGCCCCACAAACGTTCGGCCGCCGGATTAAAGAACGTCACTATGTTGCTGTGATCAATGGATACAACAGCGTCAATACACTGTTCAAGCGTCTGGTCGATCCGCTCTTGTGCTTCTTTTTGTACGGTAATATCTTTAATAAATGCGGTGTAATGAATACCATCTGACTGGCGAACCTTAGACAACGACAAACTGCACCACTTCTTCTCGCCACTGCGAGTTTCAATCTGAATATCGCGCGACGTGCCGACAATTTTATCTGGCCCACCGTTGCGGTTGGCATTGACGTATTCATCATGGTTAGTCGCTAATTCCCGGGGAACAAGCATTTTGACATTTTTACCAATTACCTTACTTTTACTGTAGCCAAACAGCTTTTCTGCTGCCGCATTCATATAAGTAACGTTGTTTTTGGTGTTGATACTGATCACGGCATCGATGGCCTGATCAAGGATAGCTTGAGTGTTATCCGACTTACCGGAGAAGAGTGACTGAATCATCAATTAACCTCTGAGCATAGGTGAAAGCACGCGCTCGCAGGCTTAATACCTGGTGGTTGCAATCACACATGCATTAAACTGCGGTTAATTAAAAGTAGACCGAATTTTCGAAAAGTGTCAATTATCGGCGCAGCTTTAGAGCTACAAGTGAGCATGTTTTGCGTAAGACAGAAAGGCCGTATTACCCCAAACAGTGAAGTAACGTTTTAATCATTAGACTAACCTTGCGCGAGGGTGTATACACACGCTTGTATTATCGCGCCGCTATCGAGCTCAACATCCGTCAGTACTCTGGTGTAGTGCGCTCCTTCAAATTCATCCAGTCTGTGCCAATAAGCACTCAATTGTTCAGACGTAAAGACCAGACCAGAGACCTGTTGTGCGCCATCGTCCAGAATCAGTCCCGGGTACCCTAATTCAGCACCCCAGCCTGCATTGCGCAATTGGCCACTCACTTTACCTGGTTGCCATTGGCCATCTACATCGGCCAAAACGTGCTCGTTGGGACACCCAGGAGCTAATGTACCATATACAAATAGACTTGCCATTTAGCCACCGTGAACATGCATTTAGGACAGAATGGGGATCTGAAATTGCATCGTGATCCCCCCGTACTGCTCCATATCGACCTCTTCGATCCACTCTATAAAGTGACCCTCGGGATCGACCTCGTAACCGGCAAGTTGGGCTTTTTCAAATAAAGTGTGCAGCACCTGACTATAGGCCACATCCGATAAAAGATAAGCCCGGCAGCAAAAGTAGTGACCGGCTGCGACCTCCAGCTCATAATTCTCTGACCGACCTACCACTTTTCCTATCTGAGTATGAATATCCGACCAGCTTTTCTCAAGCTCGGTGGTTGGTGTGATCCCCAGCAATCCTACTGATTTCTCTCCATAGTGGTCCAGGATCTGGTCCCAATCGGTTGTCTCCGTGGAGATGCGCTTAAAGAAACGTGTGTCAAAAAACGCTCGAGTGCATGGCAAGGCCTCTGCGAGTTGTTTCTCAAGTGAGCCAGACTCCCCAGGGTGAGCCAGTTTATTCATTAATACCGTTGTTTGCGCTGGAGTTGCTTGCTGAGCCATTAGACGCACCGCTTTAGCAGTTAACCCGAGGTCGCGTTTAAGTGCTTTGGCCAAGGCCTGCGAAGAAGCAAAGCCGCATAACTGAGCAATGTCTGTGACCGACAACGTATTGTGATACAGCAGATAATACACCGCATATTGCAGCCGGACCCGACTTAAATAACGTCCCGGGGTTTCATTGAACAACTTGCTAAACTGACGATGAAAATGAAATGCAGAAATGGCACTTTTTTTAGCGATCTGCTGCCAGGTCAACCCCTCTTCAAGTTGCTCGTGCATCAACAGCAATGCCTGTTCAAATCGTTTACGCATGTGATCGGGCAGAGGTGCCAGTAAAGCAATTTCTGGCACCAGATTAAACGCGGGATCTTTGTTCTCAGACATACGGGCTCACTGGTAAATCCTGAGCGACAACTATCGCCCAGGCTGTGACCCAAGTCAACTGACCGTCACTACCTCCTTGGCTGATGGAACTGCTCGGCGGGTTTTACGATAGCTGAAACCAAGCAACACAGGTATTAAGAACAAAGTGATCAGAGTTGCGAATAACTCACCAAATACCAGAGATACCGCGGCAGGTTTTAAGTACTGCACCTGTTCAGATGTCCCGAACAACAAAGGCAATAAACCGCACACAGTGGTCACTGTGGTCAGGAAAATCGCTCTGAAACGAGCGGTACCTGCCACTATCAGCGCCTCAGTGGTCTCAATGCCCTTGCGATATTCGCTATTAAAGCGAGTCATCAGTACTAGGGCGTCATTCACCACAATCCCAGTCATCGCCATCATACCAAACAACGACAATAAGCTGACCGGCAGATCCATTATGGCATGGCCAAAAATGGCACCGGCAAACCCAAAGGGGATCACCGCCATGATGATAAGCGGCTGCCAGTAGGACTTAAGTGGGATCGCCAGCAACACATAGATTAGCATTAATGTCAGTATTAATGCCGCTTTAAAACCTTTGCTCACTTCGTCGATTTCTTCATACTCACCCGCAGGCTTGATACCCACCTCAGGATATTGGGTTTTTAGTGTCTCAATCTCCTTGGCCAGTAATGCCAGCGTTTGTTCCGGTGAACCTGAAGAACGATCCTGAGACCAGTAGAGATTGATCACCCGTGAGCGGTCCCGGCGCTGTAACGCCTGTGGTTCGTACTCATAACTTAACTGGGCCACATCACCCAGTGCAACACTCTGCCCATCATTGAGTATTACCCGCATATCCTTTAATTCATGCTCTGTTCGTACCGCCTGCTGTGCAAAGCGCAAAACCACTTTTAGTTCCTGAGATTGATATAACAACCTATGCACTTCTCGCTCACCAAGCGCATTGGCAACCAACTCAGCAACCTGTGCCTGGGTGAGCCCCAACTGGCGACCAAATGCGTTTAGCCTGATCCGGATCTGCCGCTGTGCTGCCTGGTGGTCATCTCGTACGTCTTTCACGCCGGGCAAACCTGCCAGCTTTTCACGTAACAGGTCGCTGACCTGCTTTGCCTGCACAACATCATGGGATGAAATGGCCAGAAAAGTGCCCCCTGCCGGAGGCTCTGCGGCACTAAAGTGCTGCGCGTAACTGCCCTCTATGTTTGCTGCATACTCACGCCAGGCGTCACTAAGTGTGTTGGCCGGCAGTACATTGAGTGCTTCCGAGGTCAGCTCAGCGGTCACTTCAAGCTCACCAAACCCATTGGACCACGCCAGAATATTTTTCATCGGAGCTGCATTTAGGGCATAGTCTGCTTGCAAAGTGTTGTTGGCTTTCTGCGCACTGAGCTCAAGCTGGCTCAACGCCCGTGCCTGCAACCCAAGCGGCGCCCCCTCTTCCAAAGTCACCTTCGCAGTCACATATCGCCCAGGAATATCCGGAAATAAAGTACTTCGTATCGCGCCACCCAGCCAAAGACCATAGGCCAATACAAAAGCGGATAAAAACATCACCAAAGTGGATCTTTTATGCTTCAGGCTCACACACAGCATGGGTTTGTAGATGCGCTGAATAAATTGAGTTAGTGCCCAGCGCGCTTTGTTTTGAACCGTGGCGACAATCTCGCTTCGCGTCCCTTTACGAGACATTGCGGCCAGATGTGATGGCAGGATAAACTTGCTTTCGACCAGTGAAAAACACAATGCCAGAATAACAACAGCCGAAAACCCTGCAAACAATTTTGCCAGATCATTGTTAATCCAGAGCATAGGCGAAAACGCCGCAATACTAGTTAGTACACCAAACACGGTTGCGACGGTCACAGACTCAACGCCTGTATAGGCGGCTTGCTTGTAGTTGGCATTGCCGTTTTGGTGTTCATCAATGGCTTCACCGACAACGACCGCATCATCAACCAAAATGCCCAATACCAAAATAAAGCCAAACAAGGTGATGTCATTAAGGCTATAATCCAGCAACTGCATACCATATAAAGTGCCACAGATGGCAACCGGGATCCCCGCTGCGACCCAAAATGCCAGTCTCAGGTTTAGAAAGACCCCTAACAGTAAAATAACTATCAGTAACCCCTGCCAGGCACTGCTGCCCAGCCGCTGCAGCTGCTCTTCGATATAAGGGGCCATATCTGCCATGGTGGTGATCTCAATGTCTTCTGCCAGCGCAGGTTTTAGCTCAGCAATGGTGTCACGAATTGCCGTACTGACATCGAGTAGATTGTCGCTCTGACTGGTGCTGACCATCAGTGCTATGCCTGGTATGCCATTGTTGCGAACGATGGCGTCGCTGCGTTCGTAACCCCGGCGCACAGTTGCAATCTCGCCTAAAGTCACTTCTCCCGCCGGGCCGTTTATCACAGGCAGCTTTTTCAACTCACCCAGAGCACTCAGATAGCCATCCCCGCGCAAAGTAATGCGTCCGCCTTCATGTTGCAGTTGCCCACTGCGTGTTTCCAGGGACATCTGCACCATAGTGCCCGCAAGCTGCTCCAGGGTCATGCCATAGCGCAGCAGTGCTTCAGGGTCAGGTTCAATGTATAACCTTGGCTCACGCGCCCCCCAGTTGCTGACTTTGGAAATGTCTGGGTGCTTTTTTAAGGCCAGCTCTATGCGCCTGGCAACTTGTTGCAAAGCCTCATCGCTGCGCGGCGCAGAAACAATGACAAATGCCGCCAGGTTGGTAAATTCATCCCGGGTAACAATGGGCTTTTCAGCCTGAGCCGGAAAATGGCTGATAGCATTGACCTGATTGCGCACTTCCTCCAGTAACTTGCCAAGATCCGCATCGGGCTTTTTGCGAATGGTTACGGTAGACAATCCAGCCTGCGACTGACTGGTAATTTGTTTTATCCCTGCCACCGAGCTGACCGACTCCTCAACACGTTGTGTAATGCTTTCGTCAATCTGCCTTGCTGTACCGCCTGGATATGCCACGTGAATACTAAGACTGGATGGCGCAATCTGAGGAAAAGACTCAACTCTGAGCTGACCAAACGCCAGTAAACCACCTACAATAATCATCGCCATCAATAAGTTGGCAGCCACAGGGTTATCAATAAACCATTTGCTTAGCCAGCTCATAGCGCCTCCTGCTTGTCTGCAATCTGCAACGCCTCTGTAACCGGGTTTACATGCTTTTTGGCCATCATGGAACGCAGTGGGAAGCGCACAACCTGCAATGAAGCGGGTTGCTCGTCAATCAGTGACACAATCACGCTGTTCGCTCTCACCTCGATAACCCGGACATTTAGCTGACGCAGCTGTTGCTGCGCTGTTACCACCCAGATAAATTCGTCCGGATCAACAGCGCTCAGTGGCAGTTCATATAAGGCTCCTTCATTTTTGAGCTCAAACTGCACTTTCACCTGTTGGTTCGGGAGCAACTGAGTTTCGTGATGATAGGGATCGGACACCGTCAGTACTAACGTTCGCTGGCGCGTTGTTTCATTGACCAGTGGCGACACATAACGCACAGATGCCGGCCAGCTCGCACCTGAGCGGCTGTGTACTTTAATCACATTTTTATCGAGATCAGCTTTACTTATCCTGTCCCAGTCATGCTGTGACAGGGGCACATGAATATCCATGCTGTCGCTGGCCACCAGTTCGAACAGAGTCTGACTGGCTTCCATCCATTCTCCCGGGCTCACAAAGCGCTGTGTGATCATGGCATCGTAAGGAGCTATAACAATGGCGTCATCCAGCAATTGTTGTGCACTTTTTACATTTTGTTGTGCGCGTGCCAGTTCCGCTCGTGCCGCCGCCAGATGCGGTTCCATTCTGGCAAATGCCGTGCTGCTTTGAGCGGGCCGCATGCTCTGTGCGACCTCTTGTTCATGCAGCTGTTGCTGTAAATTGAGTTCTGCCTGTTTTAATGTGCTCTGAGCCTCAAAAAGCTGAGATTCAAGTAACCGAGTATTGAGCCGTGCCAGTACCTGACCTTTTTTCACATGCTTACCCGGCTCCATATCCGTGCCCAGATACTCTAACCTGGCGCTGCTGGTTGCCTTCAATTGCACCGGCCAGCGTGCCTGAGTATGCGCCTGGACTGATAATGTGGGCGTCAGTTCAGTACGCTCTATAGTCAACACAGAGACAGATGGCACCACAATTTGTTCAACCCGAGACATGGGTTCAACGGGTGTCATAAGCACCACAGTCACCAATGATAAGAGTAATGTGGCGCCGGCAGCAATGGCCGGAAAACGAGCTTTAAACATCATGGATCACCTCCTGGTTAGGCACGATATCAACGGGTTGGTTTAGTCGTTTACTGATTTCGCTCAGGCGAGACAGCGTCTGCAATGTGATGGGCAACATAATTGCGGTATCTACAAATTCGAGGGAATAGGTCACAATTGAGAACACCTGGCCAACACTGATATCGGGGATCAGCTGCACCATCCACAAATTACCAAGCACAGCACCAAAGAGTACAAGGAAGATCAGGCCATAAACCCAGGCTTCAGTATCGGATAGTCGGATCTCACATCGTTTAAGGCGTTCAAAGTGTGCACTGATTGCACCAAGCGGTCTGTGGCTCAGCACCCAAACCTGTTGCTCAAGTTGGTCATTAAGCTTGCTATTAAGCAGACTGAAACGGTCATGAAACAGCGCATAAATTAGACACATCAGTGCCGCAGCCAATACAACACTATAGGCCAGATACAAGTGAAATGACGCCAGTATCACCACAGTGGCGACCAGTTGAATCACAGCGGTAAACACACCTGGCAAGTCATTTTCGAGAAAATCAACCAGCTCACGTGACATAGTCAGGCGCGCGTCTTTTACTGACACCGGAGCAGCGCGTAGCTTATAGGCCAACATTTCAGCCAACCAAACTCGAATATCACCAAATACACGGGTATCATAAAAGCGCCGCAGGACACTGATCACTACCAGCGCCACCAGCACCAGTGCAAACCAGGTTAACGGTGTCAGTGACTGCTCTAACACGCCATCAATGGCGTGGCCGATGAACAAAGGTAACAAAATCAGCAAGATATTTTCTATGATCACCATAGTCCAGGTGGCAAAGATCTTAACCGGGCTAGTGCGAATAATCGCAGTAAAGGAAATTGGGTTCAGGAGTTTCACAACAGGCTCCGCTAGTACTACAAACAGGAAGCCAGTGTTACAGATCAGGACACTAAAAAAGTGTCCCAGATTGCGCTTTACACTTTTTAACGCTCTGTGAGGCGCGCACTATAGCGCATAAGTATGGCGATTATGTCTTTCTCTGATAAATATCTGGCTGACATATTTGCATCAAAATACTCGGGTCGTCCGGCGTCTCAAAACCAAATTGGGCATACAAGCCATGAGCATCCTTGGTTGCCAGCATAATTCGGCGCAAGCCTTGTAACTCAGGGTGCTTCATCACCGCCTCAACCAGCATTTTACTTACTCCCTGACCTCTGTGCTGCTCAAGAATAAACACATCCGCAAGATAGGCGAAGGTTGCGTTATCAGTGATAACCCGGGCAAAGCCCACTTGCTCCCCCGCTTCGCTGAACGCGCCAAAACACAGTGAGTTGTCGATAGCCCTGGCCATCACATCGCGGGGTATGTTCTTCGCCCAGTAAGAGTCAGAAATAAAGTGATAAATCACGTCAAAATTAAGCAGTGTCGTGTCAGTGCTGATGGTATAGGCAGACATAATGTTCCTTCGAAGTGTTTTATGGTCTTGTTTGTTATTATCAAGACCATTAAAACTGCTAACCCTTAACTCTGGCAAGCCCGCAATTGAAAATTGTGCCAGACAACTCTGTCTACGCCTGCTGAAACGGGTAAACTGACCCTAAATTCAGGATAGTCGTGAGCGTATCCAGAGCCATCTGACTCTCTGCCATCAAACTTGGGTCTGCGAGATCGGCTTCGCTCAATCTGTCGCGGTAGTGCGTGTTTATCCAGTCACGTAATTGATCATATAAGCGCTCGTTGAGTAAACACGACTGATTCACAGCACTGAGCTCTTGCTCAGACAAGGCTACTCTCAGGCGTAAGCAAGCTGGCCCGCCACCATTTTGCATGCTTTGCTTGAGGTCCATATAGATCACGTCACTGATCGGGTTACTGGCCTGACACAATGCAGATAAATACTGCTCAACCTTGCCCACCATCTGGCACTCTCCGGGTGCAATGATGGCCATACCACCCGAGGGCAGGCTCACTAGTTGGCTGTTAAAAATATAGCTTTTAACAGCTTCTTCAACACTGATATCTGCATTCTTAACTTCAATCAGGTGAAGTGGCCTGTCTCCCTGATAGCGCGCACTTATCTGCTCTATCACAGTTTGCTGCTGATAAAATGCTTGCTCATGAAATAAAAAGACATTTTCGTTACCAATGGCAATAACATCATTGTGAAATACGCCCTGATCTATCACCTCTGGGTTTTGCTGGATAAACAAGGTATTTTGCGGGTCTAACTGGTGACTGCGGGCAACTGCCTCCGATGCCTGGCGAGTCTGTCTTGCTGGAAATAACTGAGGTTTTACCTGAGTATGGGCATCCTCTCCATAGACAAATAATGCCAGCCCCTGATGGCCATAGCTATCTGCCAGACGTGTATAATTTGCCGCGCCTTCGTCGCCATACAATGGGTGCTGTGGCAGTGCATCATGATGACTGAAAAAGTCAGGATTACTGAACATGGCTTTGAGGATCTGACTTGTCTGAGGCGCTTCAATGGCCCTGTGAAGCTTGTTATTCAGATTGGCAGGCGTGATATGTAGTTTCCCGTCGGCCGAATCACAGCTCGGTGATACCGTCGCCGCGTTCGCTGTCCACATTGAAGAAGCTGAGTAGCATGCCTTCAGCAGCTGAGGTTGTGCTTTTGCCGCTTTGCTGATCACCTCACTGTCTGAGCCTGTAAAGCCACAGGCCCTGAGGGTAGCAAGATCCGGACGCGCATTGGGTGCAACCACCCCCTGATGCAGACCGAGCTGAACCAGATGCCACATTTTTTCGAGCCCCTGCAATGCCGCCTGTTTTGGGTTCGAGATTTTGTTGGCATTTGATTTAGACGCCACGTTACCATAAGACAACCCGGCGTAATTGTGAGTTGGGCCAACCAGGCCATCAAAGTTCACTTCGTAGTAGTTCATATTGCCCCCTTTTGGTGCAAGTTGTCAGGTATGGGACCCCAATTGCACCAGATTGGTTATTGTTCTTGTTGATGATCTGCCTTGCTTTTTGTCTAAGCCTATATAACTTCATATATTTCATAAAGTTAGACTTTAATGCTCGCAAGGCTTTAATTTTTCCACAGTGACAGAGTCAAAAGCTATGCCATATCGGTCTGTCTAATGGCGTATCCATTGGCAGATAGAAGCAGGCTCCACCTCATATTGACTAGCTGCCAAAGACTTTAAAACTGAGGATAAGATAAGCTATGTAGGCGCTAAGCAACACGCCGCCTTCCAGTCGACTTAGGCGACGCCCGGTGAACAGAAAAAACAACAAAATAAATGCACTGGCAAGTAGCACCCACAGATCAAACTGCAATACGCGAGGGTGAGCAGGGAGTGGTTGTAGTAAAGCAGAAACACCGAGGATCCCAAGGATATTAAAGATATTGCTGCCCAGCACATTGCCAATGGCTACATCGGGCTGAGCCTGAGCGGCAGCGTCCATCGAGACCACCAGCTCCGGCGCTGAAGTGCCAAACCCGACAATCATCAGGCCACTGAGCAAAGGAGAAACGCGCAATCGCCGCGCCGCTGCCACTGCACCGCGGATCAGCGCCTCACCACCGAGTGTCAGCATGGCAATACCCGCTAAAATGAGTCCCAAATCCAGCATCATAAGTTGTTAGTCCTTGTCAATTAAGCACTTATACTTTAGACGCTGTTTCCTTTCTTTTACAAAAGATACTAACAAATAGCGCTAAACATCAATCACCACTTTGCCCATCGCCTGACCACTTTGCAGACGTGCATGTGCTTGCCCTGCCTGAGCCAACTCAAAACGCTGTTCATCCAGTACAGGCTTTAGCTCACCAGCTTCGACTATATTTGTTAACTCGTTCAGAATGTGATGATGTGCTTCACGTTTGTGGTTATGTAGCATGGGGATCAGCATAAAGACCACATGCAACGACAACCCTTTAAAGTGCGCTTGCGACAGATCAAGGTCCACCATAGCCACCGTTGAGGCAACATGACCATTGAGTGCGGCCGCCTCAAACGAGTTTGCCATATTAGCACCTCCCACTGAGTCAAAGATCAGATCAAACCCCTTATCATCGGTGTGCTTAGCAACATAGTCGGCAACCGACTCGGTTTTATAGTTGATTGGTTCGGCGCCCAGATGCTGAATTAAATCCAGCTGAGCTTCACCGCCGCCAGTAGAATAAACACGGGCGCCAAAATGTTTGGCTAACTGCAAAGCCACATGACCGACCCCACCAGAGCCGCCATGCACTAGCACCTGTTGGCCTGCGCTAATGCCGCCACGCTGTAACCCTTCATAGGCTGTGATCCCAACCAGGGGTAACGCCGCTGCTTCGCGCATACTCAGATTGCGCGGTTTACGTGCAATCAGTTTTGCATCCGCCAGCATATATTCCGCCAGCGCACCTTGTAAGTCAGCCAGTCCACCGGCACAGCCGTAAACTTCATCGCCTACCGCAAAGCCGCTTACACCTTCGCCTACCTCAACCACTATACCCGCAAAGTCCATACCCAAAATAGCAGGCAATGCAGGTGACAAAGGCAGTGCCTCACCCATAGTACGGATCATGGTATCCACGGTATTAACACTGCTGGCTGCCACCTGCACCAGCACATGACCGGCGCTCACGTTCGGTTTGGCAACCTCTGTTTCACTGAACTCAGCGTCATCGCCATATTGATTTAAAACCATTGCTTTCATAATTGTGCTCTCCTGTGTTGATGAACAAAACTATACTTGCCTTTTATAAGATTGATAATAGACTAAATTTTATAATCACTTTATTCATTCTATTGATAATGAACATTGATCACCTGAAACTATTTGTACGCACCGCCTCTACGCACAATATTAGCCAGGCAGGTAGCGATCTGGGGCTGTCAGCCGCTGTTGCGAGCAGCCATATTAATAAGCTTGAAACCGAGTTAGGCGTAAGACTGCTGCACCGCACCACCCGCAAGGTCGCTTTGACCGAAGAAGGGTTGGCGTTTTTACCCCATGCTGAGGATGTCTTGAATGGCGTTGAAGCCGCCCGCGCCGCCATCGGCGCAGGCACCACCAAACCCAGTGGCACACTAAGGCTGACCATGCCCGCCTCGTTTGGCCGCATGCACGTTCTGCCGGCTTTGCCCGGTTTTTTTGCGCTTTATCCGGACATTAAGCTCGACCTGAAACTCTCCGACACCATTGCGGATCTGGTTGAAGGCGGGTTTGATCTGGCCATCCGAAATAGCGCCCTGAAAGACTCCACTCTCGTGGCCAAGAGGTTAGCAACAGACACTCGCTTGCTCACTGCGGCTCCCGATTATCTGGCTCTTGAAGGAGAGCCACAAAGCCCTGAAGATTTGCGGGATCATGCCTGTATTACGCTCTCTGGGCTGGAACACTGGTCTTTTCAAACCCCTGACGGCATCCAGACCATTAAAGTTCAGGGTCAGCTGCGCGCAGACAACGGCGATGCTATCAGAGAAGCCTGCCAGCTTGGCCTTGGGATCACCATTAACTCGCGCTGGAGTGCCTATCAGGCATTACACTCTGAAGAGTTAGTTGAGGTGTTGCCCGACTACCCTCTGAAGTCTGATACCGCCATCTGGCTGGTTTATCCCAGCTCCCGGTTACTCGCGCCTAAAGTACGGGTTTTTATCGATTATCTGACTAGCTATTTCGGTGACATACCTTACTGGGAAAAATAATGTGATGTTCGTGAACCTTTTTATGTGCTGCGCCGTCTTGTAGAAAAAGCCACAAGGAATAGCATGAAACCATCAAAGGCCGCATTACTGGTATTGTCCGCCCAGCAGGGCAACCGGCGTGCTTTCGAAACCTTATGCGAAGCGTTTTATCAGCCAAGCTGGCGATTTGCAATGAAACTCAGTGGCCAGCGCGCCTGTGCAGATGATATCTGCCAGGACGTCTGGACCAGTGTGGCAAAAAAGCTGGGGCAGCTCAAAGAGCCCAGTGCTTTTCGCGCCTGGGTGTTCAGGGCCATCTATCGACGCTTTATCAGTCAAAAGCAAAATGAAAGTCGGTTCGAAGACAGCCAACCAGAGCAAGCTTACGAGACACCGGATCTGGATACCTCGCTGAGCATTCTGGCACTGATACATCAGCTTGGCGATGACGAGCGCCACTGTGTGTATTTATTTTATTTAGAGCAGATGTCGCTCAGAGACATCGCCAATATTCTGGATGTCCCCCAGGGCACCGTTAAATCGAGATTAAACCGCGCACGAGCCCAATTGCATGCCATGGTTAACGAGGAGCAAGCATCATGAATTTAGACAAAGAGATTAGTAAAGCATTACAACAAGAGCAAGCCGAGATGGCCCCGATCCTCGCTGAGGAAAAAGGCCTGTTCACTATGCTGGGCAATGTATATCAGGGCAATACCCGCTTTTGGGTGATTTTGGTGTCTATCAACGCCCTGTTGATCACCCTAGGTTTTGTATACAGCGGTTATCGTTTTTATATTGCCACGGCGGTGATGGATCAGGTCTTCTGGGCGGTGTGGTTTATCGCCGGGTTACTGGTGCAAATTGCCACCAAACTGTGGATCTTTATGGAAATGAATCGCCAGAGTGTCCTTCGGGAGATCAATGCTCTGGCGATGCGATTAAACAAATAAGCGCAGGGCTCCGCTTTTAGCCAGATGCTGACGGCGGAGCTTGTTCACAGATCACTTTTCCGAACACGCTGGCATCTACCTCAAGGCATTGCAAGTCATTCTGGACTAACTTCACAGCGTCGCTGCAGCGTTTCTCCCGCACCACCGGATGACCTTTAGGCTCAACGCGATAGGCGGTACCCGCACACAACTCTTTTGCCGCGCTCAGCCACAATGTAAGCAACTCAGTCGCCGGCGCGTCTGGATCAGATATGGATACCAAATACACTCCGTTTACCCGCGAGTCTGTTACCTCTATTTTTGGCGCTGCCAGAACCGTGCTACAGGCTAATAACAGCGTTGCTGCAATGGTTGAATGCCATATCTTATAAAAAGCGGTTGTCACCTTACTTTTAATGCTCCTTTTTGTGATAGCTATTCGCCGTCCAGACTCAGCGCTCTGGGCGGCTGCTCAGGCTTAGCATAACTCAAACGGCCCAGCCTTTGGGTTTTATGATAACTGTCGAGTCCGGATATAGCGACCGTATTGAGAGACTCAATATCGATATAACCATCGGCTTTAATGCTCTGCTGCGGCAGCTGGATGTCCATTACCTCACCAATCACCATAATGGTGCCATTAATCTCCAGCTTTTGCACTTCGCGCAACGCCAGCGCAAACTTAAGCTGGCTTTGTGCCACATAAGGCGCAGCAATGCCCGCTACTTGCTGAACCTCCAGCCCGACCTGCGCAAATTCAGAAACGCCGGGCGCATAACGCGCTGAAGTCTGGTGCGCTTGTTGCCAGATTTCCGCATTCACATGATTCAGTGTATAAAAACCTGTGGCTTTGAGATTACTCAGGGTATCTCTTGGCACAGTATCCGGGCGAATAATCATGCCTATCAGCGGCGGATTGGCACCGATATGAAACACCGAGCTGACAATGGCCAGGTTTGGGTTGCCCTGTGTATCTTGTGTGCCGACCAGGTTGGCACTTTTAAACCCGGACAAGCTATTTACGAGCCGTGCCCTTTCCCGCTCTTGCATATTTGCCAGATCTTCCCGACTAAGCTGTTTGATCATCTATATACCTTCCTCATTTATCATTGTTTCTAATGCACTGATACGCCTCCCGGGACGCCAGTATTAAAGCCGTTCAATATTATCGAGTATCTGCCTGGCGCGCTCGAGTACGGCTTGTTTGTCTTCGTCTGACTTTTTCAGCCAGTTGCTGTATACCATTTTGGTGCGCGGGTTACTGGCAAACTGCGCATGGTGCTGCTGCATAAAGTGCCAGTACAAGGCATTGAGCGGACAGGCAGAATCAGTCACGGTTTCTATCACCTTGTAGGCGCAATCCCCGCAATAGTCGCTCATTTTTTTAATGTAGTTCCCACTGGCCGCATAGGCCTTAGAACCAACAATGCCGCCATCGGCAAACTGACTCATGCCCCGGGTGTTTGGCATTTCAACCCATTCGATGGCGTCGATATAAATACCCAGATACCAGTCATCCACTTCATCCGGGTCAATGCCAGCCACCAGACAGAAGTTACCTGTGACCATCAGGCGCTGGATATGATGCGCATAGGCATAGGTCAGCGATTGGGTGATGGCATGGCTGAGACAGCGCATTTTGGTCTCACCGTTCCAGAACCAGGATGGCAGGCTGCGCTTGGCCTGCAAATGGTTGAGCTGTGCATACTGAGGCATATTGGCCCAATAAATCCCCCGCACAAACTCACGCCAGCCAATGATCTGACGGACAAAACCTTCGATCTGAGCCAGGCTGATGGTCCCCTGAGACTGCTCGAATGCCGCAATGGCCGCATCGACCACCATTTTTGGACTGAGTATTTTGGCATTGATCGCAAAAGATAAACGAGAGTGGTATAAACTCCAGCCCCGATCCTCACCCAGCTCTATGAGCTTGCCCGTCATGGCATCCTGAAATCGACCGAAAGATGGCAAACAATGTTGGCAAAAAAACGTCAGTAAGTCTTTTGCCTGAACCCGATTGACGGGCCACAATAACTGCTTATCTGCCTGCCCTATGGTTTTGATCTGGTGGCGTTCCAGTCGCGATAAAATGTCAGTAACATCGTTAGCAAACACCAGAGGCTCGGGGATATCGGCAAGATCCGCCGCTTTGAGTTTGTTGCGGTTATCGCTGTCGAAGTTCCACTGCCCTCCTTGCGGCTCACCATCAACCATTAACACGTTAAATTCACTGCGCATTTTGCGATAAAAGTGCTCCAGACGATGACGCTTGTCGCGCTTAAAGTAACGGCTTAGCTGTTCATCGGCGAGGTAAAAATGCTCAGTGTCATACACACTTGATGTAACTGAAAGCGACTCACGAAACTGTGCCAGTTGCGTGCGCAGCCGATATTCGTCAGGGAGCTGATAGGCAAAATGACCGATGTTGTACTCGCTAAACAGATGCGTCAGTAGTTCAGGTAGAGAGGCAAAATCCTGAGTATCATCCAGTGTCAGGTGAAGTACCCGGTGCCCGGCCGACTCAAGCGCGTGCGCAAAGGCTTGCATTGCAGCAAAAAACGCGCACACCTTTTGAATATGATGGCGTGTGTAACTGGCTTCCTGATGCAGCTCGGCCACCACGTACAATACATCGTCGGATTTTTCTTTGTACCAGGTGTGACCAGCATTGAGCTGATCGCCCAGGATTAATCTCAATTGCTTACTCATGAGGTTCTCTTTGTGTTGACTTGTTGCCTGCACAGCGCTTGGAGCAATACTTAACATTAGGCCAGTCCCGTTGCCATTTCTTGCGCCAGGAAAAAGGGCGCAGGCAGACCGGACAGGTTTTTTGCGGTAACTGTGATTTCTTCATTCTCTTGTCCAGCTTTTAACTCGGCCGTACGTGTCGTTTTAAGATCCGCTGCGCCTCTTTTTTTACCTGAGGTTTCTTGCGCCACTGCCACAGCAATTCCTGGGCTGCTTTATAGCTTAGCTTTAAATCAACAATCGGCTCGGGGTAGTCTTTGCCTAGTTCAATGCCATACATCAGCTGCTCCATTGGGGAAAGTGCCCAGGGCTGATGGACCAGCGGCGGAGGAATATCTTTGAGTGCAGGTAGCCAGGTTTTCACAAATTCGCCATCGGGGTCTTTTTCTTCCCCCTGCTTTACCGGGCTGTAAATTCGAATGGTGTTGATCCCCGTCACGCCGGCCTGCATTTGAAACTGGCTGTAATGAATGCCAGGCTCAAAATCCAGAAATAGTCGCGCGAGATGATCTACCCCGGAGCGCCAGTCAAGCTCCAGATGATGGCATAAAAAGCTGACCAGCATGGCACGCATGCGAAAGTTAATATAACCGGTTGCGAGCAGGCACTTCATGCAGGCATCCACCATGGGGATCCCGGTGTTGCCCGTCTTCCAGGCGTGCAACCTGCGCTGCGCCTCATAGCCTGTGCAGCGCGGTAGCTGCTCATAGCCACGGTTAATGTGCCTGAACTGCATCTCGCATTCACTTTCAAACTTCTGAATAAAGTGACAGTGCCAGTGCAGCCTGGAGGAAAAGGCCACCAGAGTGCGGCGCCAGCCAACCATTTGCCAGTGGGCCAGCACACTCTGGTACACCTGACGCAAACTGATATTGCCCCATGCCAGATAAGCAGACATACGCGAGCAGGCCTGCTGACTCAGCAAGGGGCTTGAGAGGCTGTATGAATACCCTTTTCCCCGCCCCTGATAAAATGCTTCCAGAACACGATGCGCCTCAGACTCTCCGCCAGGCTGAAAAGTACCAGGAGGGACACTAAACCTCTGCTGGATTTCGTCAAGTCTTCCTTCGCTCGCTTGCAACTTAAACCAAATTATTTGAGACAAGTCAGGCGTCGCGCATATGGAACGCATGGTTTTCTGCCATTGCTTGTCCCAATTCTGTCGTTGTCTCAGCCCGCGTTGCACTGCACCACTGCGGGACTCTGACCAGTGTATCCCCTGTGTTGTACACCATGCTGACACCGCCTTATCTCGCTCGAACGTGTTGGCCAGTCCAATCTCCTGATGAGAATACAACCCCGATATCTGCCACGTGTTGTGGATGTGCTCCAGCGTATCCAGCGCAGGTTTGTCTGAAACCCATAGCGCGCCGTCCGGAATACGTTGCCTGATATCCTGTAAAGACTGTAAAACAAACTGCCAATGGCGGGGAGAATAATGCGGGTCATCCAGCAACATAGGCTCAAAACAGTACAGCAGAAGTACAGGTGCGCCACTGGTTATCGCCTGACACAAAGGTTCGTGGTCAGACAATCTGAGATCGCGTTTAAGCCAGACAACCGCAACACTCATGCACCGACCTCTGCTGGCATCGGCCAGTCCGCAGCATCTGCACTGTCTAGTGCCGTGACGCCTTGCTCACCACGCCACTTTTGTACAAACAAACCATGCTCGTCATACAGGTGTGCCTGCTTTTCAATGTTAAAGTGACGACCACCCCGAGGGTCAACACCAACGCCCGCGATGTACTGCCAGTTCCCCCAGTTTGAAGCGACATCATGATCGAGCAGTTGTTGCTGAAAATAAGCTGCGCCGTAGCGCCAGTCCAGCCCCAGTTCGTGCACAAAATAACTGGCGACAATTTGTCTGCCCCGGTTTGACATGTATCCCGTTTCGTTGAGCTGGTTCATTAGTGCGTTAACCAAAGCAGAGGGAGTACAACCTTCACACCAGCGTTGAAAACGCTCACTCATAAAAGTAGTTAAGGGCTTTGACTGAGCCAACCCCTGAAAACGGTAGAGCTTTGCTCCAAGCTTGAGGCTAAGCCATTGAAAGTATTCACGCCACAACAGCTCAAACTTGATCCAGTAGGTCGACTCATTGGCCTCCACTTGCTTCTCAAACGCTTCGGTTGCCCACCAAACCTGGCGGGGTGACAAGTTGCCCAGCGCCAGGTAAGGACTCATTTTTGTTGAGTTCAGCCAGCCATCCAGTTCATTGCGGGTCTGTTTATATCTACTTGCTACACCGCTGTCAAAATAGTCTTTAAGATGTGCCTGAGCGGCTTCTTCACCGGCTGGAAAATCCAGTGGTACTCTGGTTTCTGACAGGTTTGATTGGAGCTGTGCTTGCCACTGCTCCAACTGTATGCAAGCCAGGGTGTCATCCTCAATGACCAGTGGTGCCGGTAAGTTGCTGGGGTCAAAACGGCAGGACGTCACCACTGACAAAGGCGCCTTTTCAACCCGCTTACGAAACTGAGTAAAACTGCCTAAATCGCTGTTTAATGTCTGGATTTGAGCTTGGTCAAACAAAGTATGTTGCCAGAAGCTGTGTACAGGGACAGATCCCAGTGCCCGACGCGTCTGCTGCACTATAGTACGCTCATACAAGCCAATCGGTTCCGCACAGATCACCTGATTTATCTGGCACTTTGATACCGTTTCCGGTAACAAGAGGTTAGGCTCACCTTCAAGCACTAAGAGCTTGTGCCCGCAGGCTTTTAATTGGCTGTCTAACGTAATAAGGGAGTCAGCGATGAACGCTGCCTGTCTGTCGCCGAGTAATTTACAGTGATGATTGGTCTGGGTGCGATACCTTGGGTTAATCACATACACAAACATCAACGCATCACTATTTTGAGCAGCAAAATCCAGTGCAAGATTATCGTCCAGCCTCAGATCTTGTGTAAACCAGTAAAGTGTTTTTTTCACGCGCAGCCCTGTTAGATTTGGTTATGTTCCACCTTTTACGAACCCGGAAAAGAAAAAGTTCAGCGACAAAGTTTCAGTTTTTATTGAAAGTTCAATAAAAACCGCGTTAAGCTAGCTGTGGTGAATCAAATAATAAACAACAGGAACTTGCACTATGAATAAACTCGCCACAGTCGTGCTGCTGGGCACCGCGTTTGCAGGCCAGGCAGGCCAACCACAGGATGCCCACAATTATCAATATACTGAGATCGGGGGAAAGACGCTGGCCTATGCCTGTCAGGGACAAGGTAAAGTCACGGCATTACTGGTCTCCGGGATGGGGCTTGATGCCCACACCACCTATAAAAACACGTTACACAATGCCAACCCTGAGGGTTACCGGTTGTGTTTTTATGACCGGGCTGGTTATGGCAAAAGCCAGTACGAAAACCCTAAGGTCAGAACTATGGTTGAACTGCGCGACGAACTGGCTGAGCTGGTTGAACACTTGAAAGTCGAATCTCTGGTGCTGGTGCCACATTCTTTTGGCGGTTTTGTCGCCCGTGCCTATGCCAGTAAATATCCGGAAAAAGTAAAAGGAATGGTGCTGATAGACACAGCCCATGAATCCTGGTTCGACGCCATGAGAGCAAACATGTCAAAACCCGGTTGGGACACGATGGAGATGATCATCAACTGGGAGCGTGAGCATAACTCGTTCGAGGACTTTGCCGAGGCATCCAGCCATTCTGCGCTTTATAAAATTAAAGATGATCTGCCTGTCACTGTTTTATCGCGCGGCATCCCCCATGTAACCATAAGACAAACCAAAATGAGTTATGCTGATATCGATGTCTACACACAAACCTGGAACGACTCACAAAAGAAGCTGGCTAAGCTGAACAAAAATACCGAAGCGGTAACGATGAAATACGCCTCGCACTTATTTGATGAAAGCGATCCCTGGATTGCAATCAAACACATAGAGGCGATGGTGACTAAAGCCAAGCTTTGAGAGCAAGGCTAATCTGGTCAGGACACCTTTGCCCGGGTGTCCTGAGCGAATTGCAAAATGCAGGTCGCGGCTGACAGAGCTTAATGCATGGTATGTTTTATGACCGCCCGATAACCAAACAAATAACACAGCCCGACAAGTAACCAGACAATGCCAGCTATTAGTACAGGCTCACTGATTTTTTCCGGATAACGAAAAAACAATTGAATGGGCAACACCCCCCGTACAATACAGACAGCAGATATACTATAAATACCCAGCCGCAAAAAAGGCAATCGTCGAATAAACCGAGCGGCAGATAGCGCATAGCAACCCAGTAAGATAAAAATAGCAGATACAGCCACTGTCAGTAGTGGTGCCATCAGCGTGCCTGCGCGAGCAGACTCCACCACAAATGGCGGTGCCATCTGTGCCGCATAGCACTGCGGACCAAAGTAAATACATGACATATGCGCAATGGCAACTAAGAAAACGGCAAGGGTTGCGAGCAGTAATAAAACAATGCCATATCGTCGACTCATACCGGTAAGCTCCTTATTTAACCTAGACTTAGAATCAAACTCACAACGAAATGTTAACACATTTCTTTGCAGAAAAACGGTATAGTGAAATGAGTATTCATCTGTATCAGGCTAACAATGAAACCGATTTTCTTACCTTTAGTACTGGCTGCCACCGTTCTAAATACAGGCTGTCAGAGCACTTCAACCACACTCTCCTCAGACTCACAGCCAACAAGTCAGCAGACTCTGAGAGTGGCCACTTTTAATGTCAGTATGGAGGCGACTAATTATGATATGTCGAATCAACAGTCACTCTCTGGTAATGCGTTAACCTTTGCGTTAAAAAGTGGCGAGTATGAGCAGATAAATAATATCGCACAGATCATTCAACGCACCCGGCCCGACATTATTCTGCTAAATGAGTTCGACTATATAGAAGACCCAGAGCAAGGCATTAACCTGTTCAAGCGAGACTACCTTGAAGTATCGCAAAATGGCTTTGACCCCATCGACTATCCTTATGTGTATCTGGCACCTGTTAATACCGGCGTAAAAACCCCTTTTTCCGGTGATGATACCCGCCTGACACATTATGGGTTTGGCAAGTATCCTGGCCAGTATGCCATGGTCTTGTTGTCCAGATACCCGATTAAACAAGATCAGATAAGAACGTTTCAGCACTTCCTTTGGAAAGATATGCCAAACAATCTGATGCCAACTCAGGCGGATGGCAGCAGCTGGTATTCTGCACAGGAGGTATCCGCCATGCGCTTATCCTCGAAGTCGCACTGGGATATTCCTGTACAGATATGCAACAAACAGCTCAACGTCTTGGCCAGCCACCCTACACCACCGGTGTTTGATGGTCCGGAAGACAGAAACGGCAAGCGTAATCATGATGAGCTAAGATTGTGGAAAGACTACATTAGCGCTTCAGGTAACGACTACATTTATGACGACAAAAGACAAGCTGGTGGATTTGCAGATGAGTCATTTGTGATCCTGGGCGATTTGAATGCCAGCTCTGTTGATGGTGATGCCTACCCGGGTGCCATTGATCAGTTGCTAACCCACCCGCGCGTTAACGCCTATCCTGCACCAACTTCACAAGGTGGGCAACTCAATAAGCCGGACAATCCACATTCAGCTACCCATACCGCGCACTGGGGAATGCGAGCAGATTACGTGCTGCCCTCTGCTGATCTTGCCGTCAGCGGCAGTGGTGTGTTCTGGCCAGCGAGTGACGAGGTGGGCGCAGAGCTGGTGGCAGACAGAGCCTCATCATCAGATCATCGTCTGGTGTGGGTAGATATTGTATTGCCTGCACTGGAGTGTGAAAGCCACCTATAAAGGACAAGACATCCTTTATTGATACTTTTTGGCATCGCGTGCTTTTATGCGAACCAACTCATTTTAAAGTTGTGATGCCAGATTCTGTGCAGGTCTTATCGCTTTATTGATCTTTGTCTTGCGCGCCATGACACCGCTCATAATTCACGCTCAAATTGAACATCTGATCCGGGCGATTAGACGGATCTTTGTCAAAAAAGTTGATTTCAATAACCTGTCCCTGCTCCAACATTTCAATGAAAAGCACGATCTTTCGGACTTCCAATAAAAACCTCTAAGATAAAACCGAAAAAAAGTATCCCTAACAGCAAATACATACCATATTTTCTGTAGTCATCATATTGTGAGCTCTCTTCGTTTAGGGGTGAATTCATCTAACTTCCCTCAATTACAGTAATTCATGATCCGATAAAACCTTATACCTTTAAAAAAACATCACCTCAATCATTTAAAAACGGTGATTACGATGTAAATTTTGAATGCGTCATCAAGTTCATTGTACCATATAAAATGAAGAGTTCATTGTCAGGCAGTGAACTTACCAGACTATATCACTTAGGTGGCATCTATTTAATTTCAGACAATAGCCCCTCCCCTTCTCCCTGATTTTAATTTAACCACCTCCACATATTATGCATTGCACTAGCGATTTAAAATCCATCAGGCAAATTTGAAATACACTTTAGAGTGAAACAAAGAGTAAATAGACGTGAAGAGCAGCTAAAACTCACCAAGTAATTCTCACTCGTCATAAGATGACCATTACTGTAAAAGGTTATCATCAGAAACCTTTCACAATACATTTTTTAAGCATTATTTACGCAAGTAATATTACTGAACAACCTAGTTATTACCCGTGTATAACAAAAAAAGCCAAACCGTTGTTTTTAATGGTTATTTTACAAATCCCGTGTATTTTGCATTTGCCAAACTTTTCATCCATTCTGAGTGGCGTCGACTAGGTGAGGCGCTCAAAAAACGTAACGTCAGCTTAGTTCATGAACTTGACATAAAAGGTATAAACAACATGAAAACACTTACAAATGATTGTGTACGCACTATCTCTGGTGGTGAGCTTCCGCCTGATATTGTACCTACATTCCCTGAAGACTAAAAATAACAAGAACATATAACGAAGCGTTTAAAAAGCCTCGTTTTATGTAAATAACTGGAGTAATACCATGAGTAAAACCTTTACACCACAAGTTATTGATGCATTAGAAGTAAAGTATGCTGTTAACGGCGGCATTTTTGAGCCACCAATTTTCATCGGCCAGCCCTAATAAAGGAAACAATTACAATGAGCAAATCAAAATCATTCAGCCCAGTAACAATTGATGAATTACAACTTAAAGAAGCCGTAACCGGTGCAGGCATTGACCGCCCAGTATTTATTGGCTACCAAGATCCAATTGATGTTATTAAGTTTTAATTAAGGAAAAACAATGAAAAAAGCGAAGCAATTTACACCTAAAACAATCGAAGAACTACAACTAAAAAACGTTACCGGTGGCGGTATCGGGATTGACCGTCCAATTTTCATCGGCTACCACGAGCCAATCGAAAACATTAAGTTTTAACTGAGGATATAACAATGAAAAATTCAAAAACGTTTGCACCAAAAACAATCGAAGCGCTAAACCTTAAAGAGATCTCTGGCGGATATGGTATTGAATTACCGCCTGAATTCATCGGTATCCATTAATTAGCGAAATGTAGCTGGCATCGTCGGTCCAAGTTTCTTCGGCTACCACGAGCAAATCCACACTAACAAATTTTAATTGAGGATATGAGAATGAACAATCCAAAAACATTTACACCAAAAACGATTGAAGCACTTAACCTGAAAGAAATCGCAGGCGGCTATGGTACTTCACTTCCACCTGAGTTTATCGGTATCAGGTAAGTAGATAGCGCGATAGATAGGTCGAAGTAGCAGTGGTATCGCTACTTCACCTCTTTTCACGAAACAATTTCGTATTATGGCAGTATAAAAGGACGGCATATGATGACTGATAACTTTATAAGTATGTTATCGACAAGCAGCTCAGTTGAAGGTCTCGAAAACGCATTCTTTGACTATGTGGAAAAGCAGCAATTCAAAACACAAATTGAGCGCATGGTTGCGTGCAAAGATAGCACTTCTTTGGGTAAAATCGGCCGCAGGGGTATTACACTATATGAAGATGATACCTGGCTAATGCTGATTACTTTGGATGCTTTTGCAACTCACAGTGGTGTAGCAAACACGTTTGCATCCGAGTCTTTATACTGTGTTATTTCTGATCATCATTACGCAGTGGGCGTCTATCCGGAGCTCAATGGTGTACTTGCACTACCCGATGAAAATAACCTTACTAAAACTAAGAATCTGACAATACTGGCAAAAGATTACGCTTATGTATTTCATGGACAACAAGAAAAAGTCGTCGTTGCCCTGCACAATAAATCAGTCACGCGAGACGTATGCCCGCAATATGAAATTGCAACGGGCAATAAAATCGCGAGTTACTCTGGTACTCAAAATCTGGAAAGATATAAGGTCCTTATCGGATTTTTACCTCAATTTGGTGTAACAGGCGCCCCGTACCTGAGTGCACTCACCAAACACAGAATAAATGCCATTCGTTGGCAAGCACTGGTGGAACTGTTCAAGGTGGATCATCAGCTGGCAAAAAGTACTTTAATTGAGTTCTTAGAAGACCCCTGCCAAATCATCAGAGCGCAAGCCAAAGCTACCCTGGCTCAGTTAACAGAATTTGAAGAGGCGTGTTAGTCATATGGAATTTTACTCACCAAAAACCGTTGCCCCTAACTCCATTGCAGGATTGATGGCGTTTATTAAAAACAATGTAAAAGAAGGTCAAAGACTGTGTGACACGCCAGGCCTGGTAGACCAGTTAATGGGACTGAGAGCAAATATTCCCGATGTATTAGATCATATTATGCAATCACTTCAGCACCCCGAAGCCAATTCATATGGTAAGAACTCATTTGTACTATATAAAGATGATACCTTGATGCTACGTGCCGTTGTGTGGGAACCAAGAACAGACAGTGACTACACTAAAGATGATGAAAACCTGTTCGCATATGGCTTATGTCACGACCACAATTTCGAGTTATTGACGCTGGGATTAAGTGGCAGTGGTTATACAACACACATGTATGAGTATCAACATAAAGGCAGCACCTATGAAGAAGGCGAAGAGATTGATATTCATTTCAATGGCGACTTTGTATTAGAGGAAGGATGTGTGCTCTATATGGACAAGTCTCAGGACTTACATTCACAAAGCCCGCCCAAAGAGCTGTCTATGTCACTAAACATCATTGTGGATAGCGGTAAAAAAGAACAGCCGGTTTTTGTTGATACACAATCGAAGCGTGTTATCTCGTTTGGCAATGTAATTGATGGCGATCGTTATATGCAGCAACTCCAGCAAGCCCTCAGCTGATAAAACTGGATTGACCTTCTCTGAACCCTGCTCCATGCGACTATGTTCAGCGAAGGTCATTTGATACTGAGTTCCGTATAAAAAACTGAGACAATTAAAAAATAGCTTACTTTTTTGGCTAACTCACTTTTCAAGGGACAGTGAGCTGCACAAAGCATCCATCCTTTTCTCTTCCATGTTTTCGTGCAAAAAGGGATCCACGCTGGCTAATTGACGCCTTTCAGCATCGCTTTGCGCGCCGATCACTTGCTCAATCCAGCTCTGATAAGACGAAACTCGGGTATATAGCTCAGTAACGCCATATTCACCGACATCGTAAAACCAGGAATCTGTTCGTGAACTCACACCGAGTAATACTAAGCGTCCATCTTGTTTGATATAGGCAGGTCCGCCGCTGTCACCATTACCAGAGACCCCTTCCAACGCTTCTCCTTTGCTCCCTTCTTCAAATTTAAAGACAATATCAGCGTCTGTTACTTTGACGATCTTATTTTGCGCTTTTCTTAACTTCCCTTTATTGTCCTTATAATTGACTGTTTCTCCCTGATCACCGGTACCGAAACCACCAGCTCCAATAAACCACACCACTTGACCTTGTTCGTCCTGCATATTGTAAACCTCAGCCGGTTTCACACTCGTCACTGGCTGAGACAGCCTGAGCAAAGCAATGTCGTGTTGCTTGCCTAATCGATATTCGGGGTAACTGAAACGCTGTGATATTTTAACCAGCTCATTTCCCACTTTTATAGATTGCCCCGCGTTCATACAAAACACGGTATGGGCTGCTGTCAGTACCCAGTCGGGCGCTATCAAAGTGCCATGAACACCTATGTTATAAAGGGTTGCCAATGGCGGGAAGTCAGAAAGCGAAGCGTCATAATACTGCTGGGGTACATCGTGTCGAATAACGATGGCGTTGGCTAACGAGCTAAACAAACCGATTGTAAAGAGGATAGAACTGCTAATTTTCACTGTATTAATCCTTATTTCTAACAGTTGTCAGATATGCAGAGACTTGCGGATTAATCTAGCAAATAGCAGCTTATATGTTGTTTATTGGCCGTTTCATTTTGTAAGGATCGATTACAACTCATTCAGTTGGCAGTTGGCCAATGCGCTGCTCACAGTTGGCCAAAGCGCTGCTCAAGTTCTGTTGCGCTGCAAAACCCTAGTGTCAGAGGGTAAGCTTCACCCTGTTCGTTAACATAAAACAACGCAGGAAAGCCAGAAACCCTTAAACGACGTGCTAAATCCAGATGCTGGTTGAGTTGGGCTTGGGTCTGAGCACAGCCCAGTACTTCCTGAAATTTTGGCTTATCGAGCCCAATGGAGCCTGCGCACGCTATCAGTGTATCATCCAAAGAAGGGTTTTGTGCGAGCTGATAGTAGGCTCGCTGAATGGCTTTTGCCATGTCCATCGAACTGTTTTCCCGTATACATTGTGCAGCAATCACTGCTCGACAAGCCTGATAAGTTGCACGTATTGGGGTATTGAACCGCCAAAAATCATGGTTAAATGACACCTTGGTTTTACTTTCAATCTGATGCCAGTACGATGAGATGGTTTCTCTCAATGCCTGCGCCATAGGCTGGTCAGTATCTGGTGCCAGCCCACCCATAATCCAATTTACCTGCGCTTGTGGGTATTTAGCCAGAAACAGTTCTAACTCAGGTTGGAACCCGTAACACCAGCCACACATGGGATCCATTACGTAGATAAATCGCATCGCTTTTTCACCATCCTTGATTAAAAAATTGCTTTAAAAAGCACCGCCACTGTTACTTAGCTTTTTCTGGTAACACATAGGGCTTATTGATGAACTGATACAGCTCAGCAACGGTTTCTTTGGTAAATACGAAAGAACCCTTCAAAAAATTATTGAGATACAACCGCTCTTCACCCTGCAAAACAAGTACATTCCCCGCAGAACCAAGATCGACCGTCAGTGTAAACTCCTTCTCTTCTTCAGGTTTTAAGTAATTTGAAAGTAGCTCTTTGAAAGTATCCAGGTTGGCAGGCTCAATGACCCAGTGTGGTGTGATCTGGTAGTTACCTACTATGTAGCTAGACGATTTCAGGCTAAGAGCAAATTTGCCCCCTTTTCTATCATATTTTCCTACTGCTACATTAGATAGCCTGACTTCACTGTCTTGCGACGTTTTATCTGATGGCTCTTCAATGATGATATTACTGATAGATGTACGGTTATCGGGGTGAAGTGTTGTCTGGCATGCAGTGACAGCACCAAGCATAAGCAACACGGCGAGTATCTTAAATTTCATAATACAACCTAAATAAATACAAAAACGACTGTGAGTTAGCCAATACGTGCTAACTGAGTACTAGGATTGTAAGAGAATCGCTGGGCTGATGGTGTGACACAAGTCAGTTAAGCCTACCCTCATACAATCGCCCGGTATTCTACACCAAACAATTGCATTTAGGGTAAGTACTTATATTAAATGTCTTTGGGTTTAAACCACATAATCAACCTGCTGGACGAGGCCTGGTTTTCCATTCTCATCGAGATAAAACCCCGACTTTCGAATCGCTCCCTGTAGCTGCCCATCTGATCTGATGTTCATTGGCGTATCTGCGTTTTGTAACGCAATTGCACCTATGCTGGCATCATTGAGTGACACTAATTCATCCTGTTCTTTGTTTTTGACCCAAACCTTTAGGCTGTCAAAGATACTGTCATTTTCATCAATAAAGCCGTTTCCGTCGTCGTCATACTTGGCCAGATCGGCAAACCCATTGCCACTGAGCGCTCCAAACAGCTCCTTACCATCGTCGATTTGATTGTTTTGGTTGAGATCCAATGCCAGATAACCGTATCCCTTTTTCAGTTGCGCAAAGGTATCTGCGTCGCCGTCAGCATCTATATCAAAATCCATACGCTCGCTGTCCAATTCTACGGCACGATTGGTGAAACTAATGATCAGAGGATCTTTCATATTGACGTTTTCAATGGTCCGTTCATAACTGGTATGTGACTGCTCGAAGACAGACTTAAACGCGAAACTGATCTGCTCCCCGCTTTCAAGCCGAATTTGCCCATCGGCTTTGAAGACGTTTGACTGGCTCTCGTGAGCCAACCGCTCAACGATAACCTGTGTCGGCGCAGTTGGGCTGGCATTTGCCTGCTCTCCCGCCGACATAATCTCGGACATTTCAGCATGTGAAATATCTTTTCCCACCACAGCGTCATACCACTGAACGTCACTGCCTGAAAGTTTTTCAACCAGCAATTTCAGGATGTACATTCTGGCGCTGGTCTGCATATCCAGCTCTGTCGATGTACTGTCTACGTCCGCCACCTCCCCCTGTAAGGTCTGGTCCCCATTACCAGACTGGATAGGATTAACGTTCTCAGACGTTGGTGGGTCCGAAATTTCAGTCCGCTTTTCATAAACATGGGCCTGCCCCTCATGCTTATTACTCATGTTAACTTGTGCATTTTCAATTTTCATAGCTCCTCCGCTCCCATCCATGTAGTTTGGTATCGGCCAGGCCGAACAAACTTTGAGCGAATTCTGCGAGTTTTTGCACAATTTGTTTATGGCAGCGAACGACCACGTATACAGGGTAATACCTCAGCAGTTTCGGTATCCAGCATCTCCAATACTCGATTAAAATCATGTGTTGGTTGCCATTGCAGTTGTTGCCGTACGGCCGAAGAGTCATATACCCGGTCAAGAGACTTGGGCAAAGACCAGTTACGTTGCTTAAATGCCGACACCAGGTCAGGGCATTTTTCAGCGATGACTGCCGGTGCATCTTGGTATAAACGCTCACAATCGGCGCGGTTAAAAGGTGTGGCGCCGGATATGATAAAACGCCTGAAGCCCGTCAACCTTTTTTGTATGGCACACAGATGTGCCGTCGCCACATCTCTTGCGTCAATGCCACGTGTCAGCCTGTAGATTGCCATCAGATCTGCAGGCTCAGGAAAACAGCGCGACATTTGTAACACCGTTACCGGCAAACTATGCTCTGTCGAAATAGTGTGTAATGCTTGCTCTGCCAATATCTTACTTCGATGATAAGCCGACTTTGGCTGAGGTACGGTGTGCTCGGTGATCCAGCCAGCTCGCCCTGAAGGTGTAGAAGCATGACCGTACAAGGCCGTCGTGCTGGTAAAAACAAAGTGCTTAACCCCCGCCTGAACTCCAGCCAAAGCGAGTTGTTTTGTCGCTTCTACATTGACGAACTGAAACATATCTTCATCAACCAGCCCTACATGAGGAGCATGTAGAGCTGCGGTATGGACAACCACATCAATGCCCTCAACCGCCTCGTTTAACAAATCGCTATCGCGAATGTCCCCAACAAAGTCAGCCGTTGAACAAGGTGTTTTATCTAAGCCAACCACCTCGTATTCACGCATCAGCTTAATATAAATTGCCCGCCCAACTCTACCTGCCGAGCCCGTTACCAATACCTTCACTGTCTTTTACCTTATCCTCGCAACGACTGCAGCCAGTCTGTCACTTTGTCAGCGCAGGCCTCAACCGGCAGAGCCTGTGTAATACTCAAATCGCAGTTGCACCGGGCCATGCTGACCGTGTCTGCATAAATTTCTTTTAAATGATCCTGTACTCGTAAAATACCAATTAATTGTTTTACAAAGGAGAATAGCCCTTTGACAGGTATTCTCCATTTGCTGCTACATAAAGGCAGGTAACACCCGTTCTGCCATTAATTGCAGTGTGCTGTTTTCCCTTCGATTGGCAGTCACCACAACAACTAGGCCAAGTTCTTCGACCAAAATAATATACTGACCACCACCCCCTTGGGCAGACACACTATAGAAACGTTTCTCACCTGATTGAAGCTCAGCGTTCCACCAGTAATATCCATAGCCCTGTTTAGATACATCTTTACCGCCCCCAAACATGTCTTCATCCCCAGTATAGAGTTGAGGGCTGATTGCTTTTGTGATGTAACCTTGCGGGATCAACTGTTCACCCTGCCACATACCTTTGTTGCTGGCCAACGTGCCCCACTTGAGCATATCACGGGATGTCATGTTGACTCGCCAGCCAGCTTCAGGAAGGCCGTTATCAGCTGTTTGCCAACGATATTGTTCGATCCCCAGCTTATCAAGTAGCTCCTGCTTGATAAACGCTTCTGCTGTCCCGGGCACCACGGCATCAATCACATGCATGATCAGCATCGGGTCATCCTGATATTTAAATGTCTGCGTTTGTGCACTGATGGGAGCACTGCGCTCCAGCAACGCCTGAGCATGTTGCTGACCTTTAAGCTGTTCAGATATTTGTTCCAATCCTTTCTTTTGCTCGTCACTCAGTCGAATACCTGAGCGCATGGTCAGGGCCAGATTGAGCGTGATTTTATCACTGCCTGTTGTCAGCTTGCTGGTATCCAGACCCTTTAAAAAACTCACCACAGGTTTGTCCAGATCTGCCATGCTCAGATAACCCAGCTGAATGGCCCTGCCAAGTGCCATGCTGGTGTACACTTTGGTTGCAGATGCCTGATAATGTGGCAGGTTGATGCGGCCACGGGAATAATAGGACTCAAACACCAGCTTGCCTTTGTGGGCGATAAGTAGGCTGTCAAATTGCCCATGCATGTTGTTTTCTATTTCTTGTGCCAATTTTACTAGCAGCGCCCTGTTACCACCATCAACTCCGGTCGTTCCGACAGCCAAACCGTCGTTTTTTCGCTGTGGCGCTGTATCAATAAATGCGCTTTTGAGCTCTGTAACATCCCGGTACCCTCCCTCTAATTCAGCCTGCGTAGCCTCAATGGGCTGAGTACACTTTGCCATTATTAACTGACTAAAACTGCCCATGAGTAGGGTTACCACTAAGCTCGTTACTATCTTTTGTTTGATCATGTTAGCTCTCCTTTTTGTACAAGCGGTAACCTAGCTAAAGCAGCTCCTCTGTGCCTGACTTTTGGATGATTTCTATATGACTTTAAGGTATTGAGAAAATATATTATTTAAATTCAGTGCATTATAGAAAACAATAGTGCTTAGCGATAACAGTACAATGCTGTGTTGACTTTGCAGGAGCTTCATAAGCGACTTTGTTAATATCAAAAAATGAGACTGACAACCGAGGCGATCTTCTCTACGTTGCCGGACTGACGTTTTTTGACTAGACTCCCAGTATCATCATTCATTTACCGCAATATGCTACGTATCACACTTTTTTGTCTGTTCTTGTTTCCGCTGGCGGTATTATCAAACAGCGACAGGCTGGTCCTGATTGCTGGAGACAACTGGTGCCCAGTGAACTGTGGAGAGAATGATAAAGACAAAGGGTTTATGATTGATGTTGCCACCGAAGCACTGGCAATCTCCGGGTATGAGGTGCGGTACATTGAAATGCCTTGGCTCAGAGCCATTCATCAGGCCCGTGAAGGGAAAATTCATGCTATCGTGGGCGCGTTCAAAGATGACGCGCCAGACTTTTATTTTCCAAAAGTCCCTATTCTCAAACTCAGCCCAAATACCTTATTCACCCTGGCAGAGAACACCTGGGCATTCAACAACCAACACTCCCTCAACAAAGTGCGCCTTGGTGTTGTGCAAGGCTACGACTACGGTCACTTGCTAAATGCCTATATAAAATCTCACCGCACGTCTCCCAATAGCTACATTACACAAATATCCGGAGACAATGTTGTTAAACGCAGCCTGCTACTGCTAACCAGTAAGCGTATTGATGTCTATGTGGATGCCGGTCCGGTAGTCTGGTTTCAGGCTAAAAGAATGGGGATCATTGACCAAATCAAGTCCGTTGGATCAGTCAGTCCCCTGGAGAGCGCTTATATTGCCTTTTCTCCCAAACTGACGAGTAGCGAAAAACTTTCACTGGCGCTTGACCTGGGTGTGCTCAGGTTACAACTGGATGGTCGGCTTGCAGTGATAGCCAAAAAGTATGGCCTGCAGGAAAAACACTATCGATAAACCCGTAATACATTCATTGTCCTGTTTTATCGCACCAGAGATAAATACCGTCATATTCCTGCACTTTTATCCTTTTTAAATGTTCTCCGGGCAGGCTGGTTGTTCAGCAATAGCCTGTGCCGCATGTTGAGCCAGCTCTCCTTGCAGTTCGGGTGACACCCCGGCCACAATGCTGGTAGACCCTTTATCTACGGATTGTCCGGTGATGATTTGCGTGAATACCAGAGAGCTTAACAGGATACCCAAGGAGTCAGCATGATTGCCATCTGCAGCATGTAGTGTTAGTTCTGGCCTGCTGGCAATCGTGCCGTACCAGGCCTTTGCAATGGGTGCCAGACAACTTGGCTCTGCGGCAGCGATAGACTTGTGAATACCATGAACATAGCCGCCTTCCACAGTATTCCCCCTTTGTGGGTGCTCCGGAAACAAAATGGGCGTAGCGCCATGTGTTTTGGCCATTGCTACCCATTGCCTGGTTGCCTCTGTAGAATAATACTTAGACATAGACTGAGAGTATTTCTGACCCTGAATTATCAAATGTGTCCAGGGTGTATCAGGTTGCGTAAAGCGCTTAACTACTTCATAGTCGCCAATCAAATTGTCAGTAAAGCCAAACCCCAACACTTCAACATTGACGGTTTTATCAGGCGACATAGTTTCAATCGCGTGCTTAAGAGTTGGGGCAAGGCCACTGGAGTGGCTATTACCCACCATAGCAATTTGATAATGTTCTACATCAGAGTTGACTACCAAAGAAGCGGGCTTGATGTAATTTTTGACTAAATCGGCTGCCCCTTCTCGTGGTTGATTCTGCTCTGAGCTGTTTTGATTATCCACATCAGACGCACCATCTCCCCCACTGCCTCCGCATGCCCCAAGCAGTAGAGTGGGCAATAACGAAAGACAAAGCAATCCAGTATACTTGTTCATTTTTATGCACTTTCCTTTTGTTATACTGGCTACATAATGCCCACAAGCTCAACCACCCGTCAACGCAATATTAATTTATAATCATCATTTCATTAATATTAATACTGGATATCAATATCGTTAAGTATTTTTCCACCTGGCAAAGCGCAAAAAACAATGTCGGAAAACACTGTTATAAGGGAGGTACCAAGCGATCTGCATTCGCAAATCAGCTTGGCAATTAGATCACTCATACAAGGCATTGGATACTGTTACATTCGACGTTTCATTATGCCTCCTGATATCATTTTACCTGTCATACTCAGACAACCTATCCTGAATACCCGCACTCAGCGCATCCATGCATACCTGGACAGCCATAGGTGTATGCTTGGAAAAGGGAGTGAGCAAGTAAACCGAATTTTCGGACAGACTGGCCTGTGGCAGGAGCACAGTGACATCCTTCAAAAAGTGCTTTAAATAAAAGTCCGGAACTAAGCCTATTCCTGCCCCAGCCCGGATTAGTGAAACGGTACTATGAAATGCATTTGTGATGCAACTAACCTTAGGAGTTAGCGTCTTTTCTTCACCATTTTCCGTTATAAATTGATGCGTTATCAGCGCGCCTTCCCAGGCATTTGCAATATAAGGAGCCTGCGTCAGTTTCTCTTTTGAAAAACGTGCATGTCCGCATAGTACATCGCGAAAGCGACCCAGCCTTTTTTGCTTGAGTGTGCTGTCTTTAGACGTACCAATACGGACTGCAATATCTATGTTGTGCGCCATCATATCGAGGTGCTGATCATCACAAGTTAGCTTGACTAGCACACCTGGGTACTGTTGCATCAATTCACCAATAATCGGAGTGAGCAGGCTTTCTATCAGTGCATTCGGCGCTGTAATATGTACGCTTCCCTCAGGTTCAACCTGTTGGGCCTGAATATCTTCCCAGGCCGCTTCGGCTATCTGATTGAGTGATTTACACGCCTCATAAAAGCGCTTGCCCGGCTCAGTCAGAAACTGTCGACGAGTTGTGCGTTTGATCAACACCACCCCCAACTCCTGCTCAAGCACTTTTAAATGCTGACTGATCACTGATTTTGACAAACCTAGTTTTTCTGCTGCGCCGGACAGGGAACCGGCTTCGACGACGTGGGCAAACAACGACATTTTTCCAAGTTGGCGCATATTGATTGTATGGAATAACTAAACAGTGTTTTCTATTATCTTTGTTTTTCAGAACAATTAAAACCACTATTCTAATCTCACTGAAACAAAACAAACGGAGTCTCTCGATGACAGACCAACAAGAACTGGCTTTATGTCAGGCTGGTATTCAAGCCTGGCAGGATGCATTTAACCGACAAAATGCCGCTGGCTGCGCTGCACAATATGCATCAACTTGTACTATGCAGGCGCGCCCTGTAGGCATGTTTACAGGAACTGATGATATAAGAGCATTTTGGCAGGACATTATCGACCAGGGGTTCAGTGATGTAGTCTATTTCGACGTCGTATGGGAAAAGCACCCAAAAGCAGGTTACTTACTCAGTGCAAACTGGACGATGAACAAAGCCTTTGGCAAGATCCACGCTGAACATTGGGTGGTTGAGCAAGACGGCAGAGCTCGTCTGCAAAGTGATGATTTTGAGATCCTGGGCGAGCGTTAAGCCACCCAGGAAACTGCGCAAAGCTAAGCAAGCTCAGCTTGTGGTGCTTCTTTTGGGTTAGGGCCGTATTCGTTTTCACCCGGCTTACTGTCCATCACATTAAATACAAGCAGTACCAGAGGGCCGACTAAAGGCACAAATGTTAACAGCAACCACCAACCACTGCGGCCAATATCGTGCAAACGGCGTACACCGACTGCAATACTTGGAATGATAACGGCAAGTGCATACAAGCCACTTACAAGACCAACACCCGCTTCCTCAGAGTACAATCCCAGCATCATATCAATCAAACCCAGCACAATCATGACGATGAGATTGCATAGCATAAACAGCCAATACTCTTTGCGTCTAGCTCGACCCTTGAATTCCGTATAGTTTTTTAAAACAGATAAATAACTGTCGATCATTCTTACTTCTCCTTATTTTTCCTATTTAACTTGCTGCAATCTGAAGATTGCGGCAAACAAAGCGTAAATGGCATTAAATACTTTCTTACCAAAGGCCATTCTATTGGCCGTTTACTTCAGCACGGCGTCAGCGACTTAACTAATAGAGAACCGAGGGTGCCCAAAGCACACTCAATACATAGGCTAATCCAATCTTGACAGTATTATATTACTGCTCAGACTTGAGCTCCCTATTAGTTGCCATAAAGTATAGAGAAAAACGGTTAAAAATCTTCCCGATATTGCAAACGGTTAACTTTGAGACGCAGGCAAACCCATAATGAGTTCATACCACAGCGATAAGATAAGGCAAAGGTATTACACAAAGGAAAAAACGCGGTACATTCAGGGTGTACCGCGTTTTATCAGTTAAAGACTAATGCTTGACACTAGGTTTGGTTAATAATGGTTCTCTACTTAATATGCAATGAAAACCATACACTTAGGTTTAAGAACCTGCTATCTCAGACTCAGCTAGCGAACATACACATATGAAGTCTGTTGACTTACGTAAGTCACAATATTTGTAGATTTATAGATCTTGGAATAACCGTAAATATTCTGATAGTCTAGCATTGAATAATCAGAACCAGAGCCTGAACAGCCTGAGTTTTCATGCCAAAATAACCGATATCTCCTCTCTCCCGTCTCGCCCGGAATTAAACCAAGCGTGTCCTGAAGAGGCACACAATTTGCGTTTTTAAGCACAGAAATATCAGCAATCGCATACGCACCATTGAAGGTGGGCATTGTCATCATCAGCTCGCTATAGGTATCTTTGATATATTGCCAATGTGCGTCTGGCAGGTGGTAATTGTCATCAAGTGATGTAATGTTCTGCGCTTCGACCATAAAACCGGTTAAGTCGTTTGGCCAGCCATCATAGTTTTTATTAGGTGCAAACCTGATGCTGACTAAAGTCCAGCCACCACCTTGATATTCCATATCACAGTAAGTCGTGAACTCGCTCAGACCACCTCTGCCATCCACATCCAGTGTATAATAGCCAGATTGCGCGCTGGGATCTGCGCTTAGAATAGCTTGACAGCTTTGTGGCTCAGGCGCTTCAGGCTCGCGAACATTTAGATTCGCGCGAACGGTCATCGTATCACTGCCCAGGGTTGTAATGTCCTGCGCAAACAAGTGACCATTCAATTCAAGTACATTAACAACTTCTGTGGTATGCGTTAACTCTGTATCTTTAGACTGCTCTTCATGAAGAAAAATATCATGCTCACCCACTGGAGTAATTTGATCAGTAGCTTTCACCTGTTCGAGCTTGTATGAGATACCTGAATCAAGCCGACCTTCACTATTTGGCGTATAAATAGCAAGGTAAGCCACTTTTTCATTTACTTCAGAACCAGTACTGCTTTCCTGATACTGAACTTGAGCGTTAAAACCTAGTCGTGTAACGTGACTCGCTCTGGCAGTGTAGGGGTCAACACCATTGCGCGTTTGACCAGTCAGAAAGACAAACGGAACTTGCGGCATTGTCTCTGAAAAAGACAACATTTGACTACTGCCATTGAGGTCAACCACTCCAACCTCCCAGATAGAACCGTCTGACTGAAGGTGTCGCCCATAATCTAAGACAAAGGTTGACACAGTTTCACTCAGATGCGCACCATCCAGATAAGGCCACTCAGAGAATGAGATATTTACGGTGCCATCGTTATTGTCAACAACAGAAACGGTACCAGCAGTGGAGTCATTAAAGCTCGCAACACCTGTAAATATTGCTTGCTGCGCCGCTTTTCCGACAGAGGTACCCTGCTCTGTAATTTGGTTAAACTGTAAATCCTGTGCATTAACAGAACATGCAGAAGCCATAAACAGAGATATTAAAGTTTTTCTATTCATTACTCTTCCCTTATTATAATTGGGTATTTAATTTCCTATAAATTATTGGATTTATAATACAATAATCGAGGAATTAAACCTACAATAGAATTGAAGTAATGAAATTTTAAGTACAAAAGTGTGATCTAAGTCTATTCTCGATGCTGACCCTGAGCTTAAGTCTGATAATAAATTGCTAGATTAAATATCAGTAAATAAAAAACGCGGTAACCCTCAGATATACCGCGTTTTGTTGTCGAGAGAAACCGACTATTTAAGCGCCTGCTCAAGAATCGGGTAATGATCCCAGACTTGCTTATCGGCAAGTGATCGAACCAGCTTCACATACTCAGCATGCGTCCAGGCCAGTGGTGTGGCAGAGTTTGTGCCCTCGCCCAGTGTATAACCGAACGGATTCACACCCACGCCATCCCACACCTGCTCAGGCAGCATCAGGCCTTCGTTTGCAAAGTGCTCCATGCCTTTGATGTAAGTGTATTTGATACGCTTAACCGCATTGTCATCCAATCCATTAGCCTGGCTGGCCGCTGCGATTTCGTAATGACCGCGCTCACCGGTGAAGAAAGGCCATACCCGACCACGCTGACCGGCTGTGTTCTGACCCTGCTCAGCATAATTGGTTCCACGCACTTCGTCTTCTCCGTAACCGTCGTTACCATAGCGGCGGTAGCCCGGATAACTATTAGGATCCCCGGCAAAGTTAAAGCTGTATTTAACTCGCAGGTTCTCCGGCAGGTTTTCATCTTCATACTCTGGCAAGGTATTGGTAATGCTGCTGGCATCTGCCGCTCTGACGCCGTAGCGCACAAGCTCCAGGAAGCCACCATCAATGATCTGCTTCTTATCCATACCCGCACGGCCGTTGTTGTCGCTTAGCTTAGTATCGGTATTCGGGTTAGCGTCTTTGCCAATGCGGAAGAAATATTTACCATCGCTTTGCTTAGAAGGCAGGTTACCCTCAGTGGTGAACATAGTCGATTCCACTTCACTGTCGTAACGCTTGGCTGTTGCCATATAACGCTCACTGCCGGCTTTATCTCCGGCCAGTTTCGCAATGTCACTGGCAGCGACCAGGCCCGCGATAACGGCAGCGGTTGTCGATGGTGAATAACCATCTTGCTCTTCCCAACGCTCCTGTTGTGTTGCCGGTGGTGTGATCTGAGTGTCGTTCCAGAGGATTCTTGCCAACCCGCCATCGACTAAGAACTCGGCCGCTGGCTGGAGCATACGCTTGTACCAGTAAGCAAGCTTCTCATCGCTCAGTACACCGGCCTGCCAGAGTTTCCACGCCAGCATAATTGGCATAGCAGTTTGGTCCAACTGCACGCCTACCCACTCCAGCTCACCGTCAACATGGGTTTTTTGTAAGAACCAGCCGGTGTCGCCGTGGTTGCCAGGCGTCTTGTCTGTGACCTGAACTTTTTCCAGATATTCAAATGCAGTCAGTGCGGTTTGCGGATCGCCCATAGCCAAAAATGCCATTGCCACCTGATAGAAGTCGCGTACCCAGACCGCTTTATAACCGGTGTGGCCTTGCTCAGCCGCCACGGTGTCACCCCAGGGGTTAGACAAAGAAGCGATCAGGGCTCCTGCGTGGGTTTTATCTTCCTGCGCCTTTAACACCAAAGCACTGGTATAAAGTAGTTTGCCCTGATCGGCCGTGTAACCGCTGAGCTTTTGCATTGGCTCAAGACTGTTCAGATAGTCGCGCCAGCCAATGGCTTCTCCCTCACCATTGTAGTGGGCCAGCACCTGCTGATAACCACGGGCCAGTGACTGAGCACCTTCCTGGAAACTCGCGCTTTGCGATGTGCCAAAACTCAGTGCCAGGTCGAATGTCGCCTGCTTGTCGACGTCACCCAGCTCCGCCAGCCAATTAACGTTGCCGCTTTGTGCGCCTGTGTTGGTGTAACGCTGTGCCATTGACTGGCTTGCTTTAAGCTCTGCCAGACCATCGCTCTGACCGGTAAAGCCCACGCTTGCTTGCTTAAAGCCCGTCCTGCTTTGCAGTGTCAGGTAATTGTCTCCTTCCCAGGCAACCAGGCCCTGCTCTGTGACTTTCGCAAAATCGTTCAGGCCGTTGTTATTCACATACGGATTCACATTAACGAACAGCTTCACGCCATCTCGCTCAGTATGTACCTTCGCCCGGACAAACAGCGTTTGCCCGTCAGGATCGGTGAATATGTGCTTCTCTAGCGTAAAACGGCCTTGCTTGTCTTTGCTTGTCACTTTGTATGCTAAAGACAGCGGACGACCTTGTGCGTCTTTATCGAGGTAATCGATACTGACGTCCAGCGCATCTTGTTCCGTTACCGTAAAATCCGGGCCGGTAACAATAAATTGCATGTCTTTGATCTGCGCCTGGTGAATAAGACCAAACATAGTCTCTGTGATCATGCCCTTGGCGATGGAAAACCACACTTTTGATACGGCTTGCGTACTTGCTTGATCTGAATACTGGCCCTGCTTGTAAGCTTCGTAGGAAGTACCAATACCGGTTTTACCAGAGTACGCCCAGTATGGCTTGTCACCCGGTGCGCCTGGTGCTGTAGTCTGCGGTTTATCGGCGTAATTTGCGCTGCCACAGCCCACAAGTCCGGCAGCAACCAGTGCCAGAGTTAAACTAGATAGTTTTTTCATAAAGTCTCCTTGGGTGGTGTTATTGTTGTTCAATTTTCACCCGCATCACAGCAATCGCTGCGAGCAGGAACGACACACCACCAACCACTAATGCAAAAATCGGTTGATTATCAAATAGGTTTCTCAGGATCAGGCCAAGTACACTGGCCGCCATCAGCTGCGGGATCACGATGAAGAAGTTGAAGATCCCCATAAAGACGCCCATTTTATGAGCTGGCAACGAATTACTCAGCATGGCGTAAGGCAGCGACAGGATTGAGGCCCAGGCAAAGCCAATGCCAATCATCGGCAGCCAAAGCAGGCTCGGATCGGCTATCATTTTAAAGCTCAATAATGCGCCTGCGCCCAGCACTAGGTTAATGCAGTGTGCGCCACGCATGCCCAGGCGATTCACCATCACAGGGATACATACGGCAGCCAGTGCGGCAAAACCGTTGTAGGCGGCAAACAATACACCCACCCAGTCGGCCCCATCGTTATAGGCTTTGCTGGTTACGTCGTTGGTACCATAGTGAAAACTGGTGACTGCCGAGGTCGTATAGATCCACATAGCAAACAAGGCAAACCAGCTGAAGAATTGCACCACTGCAAGCTGGCGCATGGTGCCGGGCATAGTAAAGACATCGTAGATAACATTATAAAAGCCACCTGAGGTGCTGCCGCGTTGCTGCAGGTAGCCAGCAATTAACAGGACCAACGTAAAGGATAAGAACAACCCGCTCAGCAGATACAACTCTTTTTCTAGTTGCAGTCCAATTACAGCAGCCAGGATCCCCCCACCAATCACGCCAGAAACAAGTGCCGAGCGTGCATAGTTGATCACCTGATAGCTTTGGCTGGTTTGCGCTTCAACCGCTTCACCGGCAAACTCAGCCAGCTGTTGTGGGGTGTACTCTTTGGTTTTTAGGATGGTCCAACCCACCGCCAAAAACAGCACCACACCACCGAAATAGAAGGCATACTTAACAGACTCTGGGATCTGACCTGCCTCAGCGGTATTGCTGATCCCAAACCAGTTGGTCATCATCCAGGGCAAGGCAGATGCCACCACGGCACCCACGCCAATAAAGAAGCTTTGCATCGCATAGCCATTGGCGCGCTGCTTTTCGTTGAGATTGTCACCCACCAGTGCGCGAAATGGCTCCATGGTAACGTTGATTGACGCATCCATGATCCACAACATACCCGCCGCTATCCAAAGTGTCGGAGAGTTCGGCATAAAGAATAACGACAAGGTGGTCAAAATGGCGCCATACAAAAAGAAAGGTCGTCTGCGGCCCAGCTTGCCCCAGGTGCGATCACTCCAGTAGCCAATAATTGGCTGTACGATCAGACCTGTAAGTGGTGCGGCAACCCAGAGAATGGGAATATCATCGACTTTGGCGCCCAGCGTCTGAAAGATCCGGCTCACGTTACCGTTTTGCAGTGCAAAGCCAAACTGGATCCCCAGAAAGCCAAAGCACATGTTCCAGATCTGCCAGAAACTGAGTTGTGGTTTTTGTTTTTGCATATTAATTCTCTAGTTCAAAGACCGCACTGGCCAGCGGTGCCAGGGTGACTGTCAGCTGATTATTGTTAAGCGCAACCTGCCCATGCTGCTCCAGTCTGTCAATTGCTTTACCCTGCCAGCCATCTGGCAAAGTGACAGAGACAGTTTGGGGGGCTTCTGCATCAAAGTTACTGACCACAACCAAACGTTGTGACTCGCTCTGACGGGCAAACCCAATGACTTTGGTTGCGGATTGACCGCTACGCGTTGTGACTGGTGTCGAGACTAGCTCACCCTGTGCTATGGCACTGAATGAGGCCATGTTCATCAGTTTTTGGTAATAAGCGCGCAACGCCTTTTGCTCTTCACTCAGCAAGGCACCATCAAACTTGCCCTGGTTCATCCAGGCCTGATGGGCCGGTACCCCGATGTAATCGAAGATACTGGTGCGGCTGGGTTTACCGAATCCGGCCATTTCTGAGCCGTCTTCACCCACGCTCTGAGCAAAATACAACAAGGTTGGTGACTGACTGATCAAATGACTCACCACCATGGCGGGTTTGCCTTTATTGGCATCACCTGCAAACTCGGGACTGGCAATACGTTGCTCATCGTGGTTTTCTAAAAAGTGCAACATGTGCGGTGCGATATCCTTAACACTGGCATGCACATCCAGCACCTGCTGCGCCGTGCCTTTGCCCTGCATCAGGGCCTTGAGTGAGTCGTACAAGCCCACTTTGTCGTACAGGTAATCCATCTTGCCCTGTTCAATATAAGCACGGTAAAGCGTTGGGTTATACACCTCGGCAAGCAAGAAGGCGTCGGGGTTTTTCATCTTGATAGACGCATTGAGAAAGCTCCAGAACTCAACCGGCACCATCTCGGCCATATCATAACGGAAGCCATCTACGCCTTTATCCAGCCAGTAATAGGTGATATCGCGGAACTTATACCAGCTGTCGGGCAGTTTTTTATCCTGCCAGAATGCATAGTGCTCGCGATAATCAAGCTGGGCATAATGCGCCGGTAGTGTTGCAAAGTCGTAGCTGCCATCGGGCTTAACACCATAGTTCACTTTTACGGTTTCATACCAGTCATGAATATGGGGCTGGGCCGCGCGTGCGCCGTTGCCGGTCCATTTGGCCGGGCTTTCAGTGAACTGGCCATCGGCAAGCGGGTGTGGCTCGCCGCCAAGTACCTGATAGTTTTGCGAGCTAGGCACGCTAAAATCTTCGCCGGTCACATAGTAAAAGTTATTATCACGGGCATAAGTCACTGAGGTATCGTCGTTCGCGCCGAAGTCGCTGACACCTTGTGGTGCGCTGAGCGATTGATAATTTCGCGCAACGTGGTTGGGCACAATATCAATCACCACTTTCATACCTGCTTCATGGGTACGGGCGATCAGGGCTTCGAATTCAGCCAGCCTGTTGGCAGGGTTAACGGCCAGATCCGGATTCACATTGTAATAGTCTTTTATGGCATAAGGTGAGCCCGCACGGCCTTTAACCACATCCGGGTCGTCCAGGGCTATTCCATACTCGGTGTAATCCCCCACCAGGGCATGATGTAAAACCCCGGTATACCAGACGTGGCTCACGCCCATAGCTTTGATTTCAGACAGGGCTTTTGGGGTGAAATCAGCAAACTTGCCTACGCCATTTTGTTCTTTTGTGCCCCAGGGAATATTGTTGCTATTGGTGTTACCGAACAGGCGGGTAAAAACCTGATAAACAACTGGCTTTGCGTCGCTGTGCTGCGCTGCCAGACTCTGAGTTTCGGTGACCGTCGTCTTGTTGATGTTAGTACTGTTGCAGGCACTCAGTACCACAGAGCCGGTGATCAGCCCAAGGGCAATCACCAGCGGTTTTATTGTCATCATAATATTGTCATTTTTAGTATTTTTAATGAGTCTACTGACTTGATAATCACGGGTGAACCGCCTGCATACGTATTCAGAGCGGCTATTCACTTTTGTGTCATGTTATCTATGAATGCCCGATGTGTCGGTAACTGATCCACCGTATGCTGGATCAAAGTTTCCAGACTGTCTAATAAGTCCGATGCTTGTTCGTGACTGAATTGCATTGCAAGCGGATGCAGTGCACCAGGTTTTATGCCTTGGCCTAACATCACCTGCTGCCAGGCAAGATTGCTAAATAGGTTACCCTCATCACGCATAACAGCCCCGCTCTGTTGAAACAGCGCCAACCTTTGTTCAAGTGACTCCGGGACTTCCATATCTTTGCACCAACGCCAGAAAGCCGTATCGTCGCGCTTAGTAGCTTTGTAGTGCAAAATAATAAAATCTCGGATCTGCTTCATCTCCTGGCTAAACTCTGAGTTGCAAGCTGCGCGTTGCATGTCGGGTTGCTTTGACACTGGAAAATGCCGGATTAACCGCATGATTGCACTTTGTATTAAATGTATACTGGTTGACTCAAGCGGCTCCAAAAACCCACTGGATAATCCGATAGCAAAGACATTTTTATGCCACTGCTTACGACGCATCCCCGTTTTGAAGCGGATCAGCTTTGGCTCATCAAGTGGTTTGCCCTGAAGATTTGATAGTAATACCTCTCGGGCCTGCGCTTCACTGCAAAATCGACTGGCAAAAACTAATCCGTTGCCGACCCGATGCTGCAGTGGGATCCGCCATTGCCATCCAGCACCATGTGCAATCGACTGAGTATAAGGAAGTAAAGGCACATCGCCGTGTTCTGTGGGTATGGCAAGCGCACTGTCACATGCCAGCCAGTGACTCCAGTCGTCAAAGCCGACATTGAGTGTTTTGTCTATTAACATGGCACTCAGACCACTACAGTCAATGAACATGTCAGCGCTTAAGCAAGCACCATCATGCATGACCAACTCAGACACTTCACCAGTTTGCTGGTCAAGCTTTACCTCCGTGACCTTGCCTTCTTTGCGGATAACCGCTTGCTTTTGCGCAACCTCTTTTAATAGCTTCGCATATAGTCCGGCATCAAAATGATAGGCATATTCAAGTCCTGGTAAACGGGTGTTTGGTATCACAGGCAGATGCGCAAAGCGCCCCGCTTTTGCAGCTCGAAAGTTAAGCGAATAGTCCCACAATGTACTTTTGGCTGTGCCGTGTTGCTCGGCCATGTGCTGCGCATGCTGCCAGACATGATGAAAGTCACAAAATCCAAAGCGTTTGCCAATACTACCAAACGCATGCATATACTGTGCGCTGGCACTCCCCCATCTGGTAAACTCGATCCCAAGTTTTATGGTCGCTTGTGTACGGGTTATGAATTCACGCTCATCCAGGCCTAGCCCCCGATTAAAGTCAACCAAAGGTGGAATACTGGCTTCGCCAACACCGATAGTCGCAATCTCGTCTGACTCCACGAGAGTAATTGAAAGCTTGTCTCTGAAAATTCGGGAAAGCATTGCCGCGGTCATCCACCCAGCGGTACCACCTCCCAGAATAATTAATTCTTTGACACCCGTATTTTGCATGCTTCACTCCAAAAAAAGCCTCTGATGCAAAACGCACCAGAGGCTGATTGTTAGCTGGTTAATATTGCGCTGATCGCCATATTAAAACTTATAGCTGAGCCCTAACAATAGGGTGCGGCCATAATCCTGATAGTCGCGAACCTGCAATGCGTTATCACCGGACAATGCAGTAAACGGTTCTTCGGTGATGTTTTGCACCTGGATGTTCACAGCCAAGCCATCTAACTCTTTAAAGCCAGCATCGCCAAAATCATAACCTAACTGCGCATCCCAAATCGTTTCTCCAAGAATATCTACCTGTACTGTGTTAAAACCAGTGCCATAGATATCCCCTTTAAACTCGCTGCGCTTACGCATGCTTGTTCTGAATTGCAAACCATGGTTCTCATAATAAACCGTCAGGCTTTGAACTTTGTCAGACAGACCAGGCAGCTTATATTCATTGCCATTGTGATCTTTAACATCTGATTCAACACCGGTATGGCTGGCAATCAAACCAAAGCCTTCCAGGCTATCGTGGAACAGGCTAAATGGTAAAGTCACAGACAGCTCATAACCCCACAGGTCACCGCCTCCGCCATTCACTTTCAAGTGACGCGTTGCCGTTGGATTTTCTGGCACTAAGCCAGTTGCCGGGTTAACAACGCCCGATAAATCTTCAAGGACAGAAGCATCGAAAATCCAGTTGTTCAGATCTTTATAGAAAGCGGCAACCGAGAAGTAACCCTCTGAGTGGAAGTAGTTTTCATAGGTAATGTCGTAACCGTCAGCTTCTTTTGGCTCCAGATACGGATTACCGCCTTTCACTTCCCAGTTATTACCTTCGTTGTCTGGCGTTTCTCTGTAATGGCGTGTGACCGATGAGTTCATTTCATCCATACGCGGACGTGAAATGGTCTTTGCATAGCCAAATCGAACTGTTTGCTCATCATCAATCGCCAATGATAAATTCAGGCTTGGTAACAAGTGGTTATAGCTATGGTCAACATTGCTGTTTTCCAGTACCACTTTTCCGTTGCCGTCAATGCCTGCTTCTGTCCCTTGCGTGCTGATGTCGGTCTTCACGTAACGCAGACCAAGGTTACCTTTTAATGGCAGGCTGGCAATCTCTGTATCGATATTGGCTTGAACATACGCAGCCATCACTTCTTCTTTAACACCCCATGATTTAGACGCATGGCTGGTGTTGGTCAGGCTCTCTGCCAGCAAATCAAACTTACCGTCTCTCACCATAGCGCGTGAGTCATAAGCAACCATGTTGCCCATACCGATGAAGTCCAGATTAGCTGTGCCCAGTCTGTATTGCTCAGGGATCGCTTGCAGTGCCAGATTGTCCGGGTAAGACGCATCGGAAACCGTCATGAAGTAACCTTCTGACTGCTTGGTTTTTTCTCGCTCACGATAAGATACGCCACCTTCAACTGAGCTAAACAGGTCACTCTCCAGTGCTTGTTTGGCTGCCAGTTTCAATGAGTTGATCTCGTCTTCCAACACTGGCGCGTTAATGAAGCCATCTTGCAGTGTGTTTTCGTAATCTGTGCCCGTTACATTGTACTTTTCATTCAATGCAGCACTGCCACCCCAAGACAACGGACCACCCAGCTTGATTAAGTCATAGTCACTGTAATCTAGCTCATGAGTGAACTGAGCACCGGTGTTTCCGCCGTTAAACGCATAGCCAATGTTATCCGCCACACCGCGACTGTCACCACGGCCTGTGCCAGAGTAACTTTCCAGACTCCAAATTTTTCTTTCTACACTTGAATGACTGGCATCTAACTCAAGCTGCAAAGTGTCAGTCAACTCATACTTGGTATTAAAACCAAGTGACGTCATTTCTGCGTCGCGATCTTCGTAGTCATTTCTAACCACCGGGCGTTGCTCTGAAATGGTTGCGCTGGTAATAAAGCCAGATGCGTCATCAACAGTTGCTGACCCAGGTAAAATTGTGCCCTGACCCCAGGCGAATGGGATCTCAATACCGCGCAGGATCTTTTCATCTTTGAAATCAACGTACAGTGCATCAAACACCATAGATAATCGATCGTTAGGCGCGGCTTCAAAAACAAACATCGCAGAATCACGTTCAAGTGTCGATGAACGTACAAATGGCTTAGCGCCACCCAGAATTGAGTAATTCTTACCATTTGCTTCAAATTCAGGGTAACCCCAGGCATTCCAGCGTTTTTCCTGATTTGGTGAAGACATGGTAGTGAGCGCGAATGCAACACCTATGGTGTCATCGGCAAACTGATCAATGTACGAAAACGTGCCGCGATATCCTTTATCATTACCATCCGGGTTAAGCTTATCAAAACCCGTTTGCTCGTATGCGGTATTCACCTGAAAAACGCGCTCGCCCATGCTCAAAGGTTTAACGGTTTGCATATCGATGACGCCAGCAATCCCCTCTGCTTCAAGGTTTGCGCTAGGCGTCTTGTAAACAGTCACACCGCTCATTATTTCTGAAGGGTAAAGGTCAAACTCTACGCCCCGGTTGTCACCAATAGAGACTTGCTCACGACCGTTAAAAGTCGTCGCGCCTTCGTTCTCACCAAAGCCGCGAATAGACACTTTACTGGAGCGGCCATCAAGCCGTTGCGAAGTCAGGCCCGGCAGTCGAGCTATAGATTCAGCGATAGATGAATCTGGCAGCTTACCAATATCTTCTGCTGAAATAGACTCGACCACTTCTGGAGAAAAGCGTTTGGTGTTGATCGATTTTACAACACTGCCCCTAAATCCTTTAACTTCAATAACTTCCACTTTCTTTTTTGCAGTGTCAGCTTGCCCCTGCGTGTCTTCCGCAAATGCGCTCGTGTTAATACCCGCTGCAACAAATGCCAGCGTTAGCATACTTGGTTTGAACATAGACATAGTGTTTTATCCCAATTAACCATTTTTATGACGCCTAGTTGTTTGTTAATTCGTCACACGGTGATCCGTGGAGCGCTACAACGATTTATACAGGCGGTAATTTTGTTGTCAGCGGCAATAGTAGCGCTGCGTTCAACACGCAAACAACTTTATGCATACGTATTCAACGCAACTTGCAGCGAAAGCTGTTCACAGAATGTTCACCATCAAACAAGCTAACTTACTGTAAAGTTTATAAATGTTAGCGCAACAATCTCTCCCGAAAAACTGGTCATACATGCTTCTTCAGGTTCACTAAGTTTTAACGAAATTAAAATATCTGCCAGTTAATCGTCGATAAAACTTGCCACATTTTTCCTTCACACTCTACCAATGGAAATTGGTATTACCAATTAATCTTACTGTAACACAGATAAAACACGGAGACCCGAAATTGGAATCAACATTGGTAAAGTACACCGACAAGTCTGCATTTATTCTTTTCTTCTTTTTCAGACGTAACTAATTGCGCTGCATACGTATGCAGGCTTTTTACTCATATCAAAGCATGCCGTATGCTCTTCGCCATTGTTAATATTCCGTGTTGGCGTAACCCGCTTACTTAAAAACCTGATCTCAACCCGGCTGAATTGACTACAGTTATTATGCTACTCAATACAGAGAGTTAAGAGATGGCCCCAGAGGTAAACTCGTATACGACAACCCGACTGCACGGCGCAGGAGAAAGTGCATGGCTCAAAATGAATGGTGGAAAGGCGCGGTTATTTACCAGGTATACCCTCGCAGCTTTTGTGATACCAATAATGATGGAATTGGCGATCTTCAGGGGATCATAAGCAAGCTCGACTATATTAAATCGCTTGGCGTAGATGCCATCTGGATCTCGCCATTTTTTAAGTCACCAATGAAGGACTTTGGCTACGATATTAGCGACTATCGTGATATTGACCCTATGTTTGGCAGCCTTGAAGACTTTGACGAGCTGATTGATAAAGCACATCAGCGCAATATTAAGATCATTATTGACCAGGTACTTAGCCATACCTCAGATGAGCATCCCTGGTTCAGCGAAAGCCGTGCCAGTCAGACTAACCCTAAAGCTGACTGGTATGTCTGGGCAGATGCTAAGCCTGACGGCAGTCCACCAAACAACTGGCTGTCTATATTTGGTGGCGTGGCCTGGCAGTGGGACTCGCGCCGCTGCCAGTACTACTTACACAATTTCCTGACCGAGCAACCTGACTTAAACTTCCACAATCCAGAGGTACGTCAGGCTGTACTGGATAACGTGGAATTCTGGCTGAAAAAAGGCGTAGATGGATTCCGTCTTGATGCCATCAACTTTTGTTTCCATGATCAACAGCTGCGTGACAACCCGGCTAAACCTAAAGAGTTACGCCAGGGTCGTGGATTTAGCGAAGACAACCCCTATGCGTTCCAGTACCATTATTACAACAACACTCAGCCTGAAAACCTCGCCTTCATGGCCGAGATCCGCGCCCTGCTCGATCACTACCCGGGCACCGTAAGTCTGGGTGAGATTTCGTCAGAGGACTCACTTCAAACCATGGCTGAATACACCTCAGGTGGCGATAAGCTGCACATGGGCTATAGCTTTGAATTGCTGACGAAAGACTACAGTGCGGGTTACATCCGTGAAACGGTATCTCGCCTTGAAGCAGCCATGACTGAAGGCTGGCCGTGTTGGGCATTCAGCAACCATGATGTTGAGCGTGTCGCAAGCCGCTGGTCAAAAGACGGAAAAACGGTCGATGCGCGACAAGCAAGTATGCTAACAGCCCTGCTTGGCTCGCTGCGCGGCAGTGTATGTATGTATCAAGGGGAAGAGCTGGGCCTGGGCGAAGCAGATGTTGCTTTTGAGGATTTGCAGGACCCTTATGGGATTACCTTCTGGCCAAATTTTAAGGGTCGTGACGGATGTCGCACCCCTATGCCCTGGAACGAGCAAAGTGAACATGCGGGCTTCACTGAAGGAAAACCCTGGTTACCCGTATCACCGGCACATCAGTCACAAGCAGTTTCTCAGCAGACTGACTCAGCTGATTCTGTTCTAGCCCGCTATCAGGCGTTTATGGCCTGGCGTAATACCATGCCTGAGCTACAGGTCGGTGATATCGAATTTATTGATACGCCAGAACCTGTGCTGGCATTTTATCGACGTCATCAGGGTAAAACGGTGCTATGTGTATTCAACCTCGGTGAGCAACCAACACAATTTGCAATGGATGTTAAAGCCCATGCACAGCACCTGGAAATTGTTCATCACAATGGTCACTATGAACACAGCCAATTATCCCTGCCCGGATTTGGTTGCTACTTTGCTTCATTGTAACCCCTTGAACAAAAGCCCCGACAGCGGGGCTTTTTATGCCTTTACCTGATGCAACTTAGCAAATTTGCTTCAGTTCGTGCACAGGCATCGCTTTGTAATAGTACCACCCCTGATGTACTGACACTCCCTGCCGGGACAGGTATTCCGCCTGATGGGCCGTTTCCACTCCTTCCGCAATCAGTTTTTTATCAAGCTTAGCCGCCATCTCTATCACAGCATTCAGTACAGGGGATTGCAGGTTCTCCATCCCAATAGAAGCAACAAAGGTTTGATCTATTTTGAGTAGATCAATCGGAAAGCTCTGCAGGTAATGTAAACCACTGTAGCCTGTACCAAAGTCGTCTATCGCTATCTCAACGCCCTGCTCTACCAATGACTGCAACACCGAGTGTATCTGCGCCTGAGATAATACATCTCGCTCGGTCAACTCTATGGTCAGGCGAGGGATAACCAGATTCGCTTTGTGCAGAACCTCAAGGTAGTCTTTGCAGGTTAACAAGTATCCGTTGACGTTAAACGACACCTTAAAGTTAGGGTGATTTTGAACAATCTCGCTCAATTCCGTCAGCGCCTTCTCAATCTGATAAATCGACAGGTCAAGAATACTGCCATCTCGTTCTGCTTCGGGGATAAAGTAGGCCGGGCTAAGCTCGCCCTCTACCGGGTGTTGCCAGCGCACCAACACCTCAACACCAACAAGCTCACGGGTCGTAGCATCCACCAGTGGCTGATAAACGTTAAAAAGCTCATGTCTGCTGATGGCTCCGAGCAAAAGTGCGCGGCTACTCAGTACGCGACGGTCATAGTAGTTTAACAACATAGTGAGTCCAATCAGACTGGCTGAGTATAAAAGCAACAGGGTTAGCAACCATACAGGTTGGATCGTGGAAAGTTGCTTGGCATCGCTGGCAACCATAATGGTCAGTTGCGGTAAGGCTGCAAGCGGGCGAGCAAAAATATACTTTTGTGTTCCATCATCGAAGCGCCCTTCAAACTCAACCATATCGCGCATCGGAAAAAGCGCCTCACCCAGTGGCAACGTATATTTTCCACGCAAAAAAATGGGTACTCCTGAGTCACCATCAAGCAAAGCAATAAACGCCAGATTTCTATGCCGGGTAATATCTAATGTGTCGCTCAGCCAGCTGGTTGGCAGTAATGCATTAACCTCGAAGCCATCGCTGCGTGTCCGTGCCAGTACAAATGCGGGGACTTGTAAAAAGTCCGTGATGATCGGACCGTGATATCTTAATCCGGATTGTTTAACTGGCTCAGTGGTTTGTACGGGAGGTGTCAGACGGCCAAATGAATTACACAGTAGGCGCCCCTGTTGATCGACAATACCAATTTCACTCAATGCAGGATTTACAAAAACCTGCTCTCTCATCAAAGCTATGGTGTTGGCATCACAGTGCGTATTTAGTTGCTCTGCCTGCTTAAGGAAGACATCTATATTGTGAAGTTGTGAGTCCAGTTCCAGTCTGATCAATTCGGAAGCGGCCTGAACGGATTGCTTGGCGGCATCTTTTTGCTGAACGTAGACAAAGATCGCAAGCAGCCCAAATAATAAAGAGCTAATTAACCAGGCGACGATGATATTTTTGATACGATCAGTCAAGGAGTGATTACCCTGGGTCAACTTCGCACTCCAAACTCAAATACAAAGGCCAGATGGTAAAACAGATAAATGAAGTTTTTATGACAAAAAACCCCGGCTTACGCCAGGGTTTCTTAATTATCAGACAGATAGCCTATAAGCACCCAGGAAATACTCCCTGCGGTTAACTACTTAGCCCACTGCGTGATCACAGGTTTTTACTGGTACCCACTTCTACGCGCGTTTTTAACTTCTGACCAGGTCTGAAAGTTACAACACGACGTGCCGAGATGGGAATATCTTCACCAGTTTTAGGATTACGACCTGGGCGCTCTTTCTTATCGCGCAGATCGAAATTACCAAAACCGGACAGCTTTACCTGCTCTCCACTTTCCAGCGCTGAGCGGATTTCTTCAAAAAACGCTTCAACTAAGTCTTTGGCATCCTTTTTATTTATCCCCAATTTCTCAAATAGGTGTTCAGCTATGTCGGCTTTAGTAAGCGCCATATCTAGTCCCTCAACGATGCATTAAATTGTTTGGCCAATTCGGCCACCACGATTTCTACAGTGTCGTTGATGTCTTTCTCTTCGAGCGTTCTATCAACGGCTTGCAGTGTTAGAGCAATGGCTAAACTCTTATAACCAGGCTCAATACCTTTGCCCTTATACACATCGAATAAGTTTAGGTCAACTAATTGATTTCCGCCAACTTTCTCAATGCTTTCTAAAATATCGCCTATTTTTACATCATCTGCAACTAAAATAGCAATATCACGGCGATTTGACGGGAATTTCGAGATACTAACCGCTTCTGGAAGCTGTCGCTGTGCAATTGCCGCTGTTTCAACTTCAAAAACATACGCGGTTTCATTCAGATCCAGTGATTTTTGCAGTTGTGGATGAACCGCACCAATGAAGCCGACTTGCTCGCCATTAGCGTAAATTGCAGCTGATTGACCTGGGTGTAGCCCATCACATGCCTGTGCTTTAAAGCTGAAACGCGCTTTATCGTTACACAGAGCCAGTAATGCTTCAACGTCCCCTTTCACATCAAAGAAGTCGGTTTTACGGCTTGCAATACCCCAGTGTTCACTGTGCGTATTACCATAAACTACACCGCCAATAACAGGGCTCTGACGAACACCATTTTCAGCCGTTTCATCTTTAATGAATTTCAGGCCATGTTCGAACAAACGAATACGTGACTGCTGACGGTTTTGGTTGTACGCCACCGCATTAAGCAATCCTGGCATCAGGCTCACGCGCATCGCCGACATTTCGACAGAAATTGGGTGAGGCAATACCAGTGCATCGCTCTCTGGATGTAAAAGTTGTTGCTTCTTCGGGTCGACAAAGCTGTAGGTGATCGCTTCCTGATAACCACGTGCAACCAGTTCATTACGCAGGCGAGATACCGGTAAACGCGCTTCCTGATGATCGGTCATCTTTAACGCCGCTGTTGGGGCAACGTTTGGAATGTTGTTGTAACCAAACACGCGTGCAACTTCTTCAATCAGATCTTCTTCAATGCTGATGTCAAAGCGGTAGCTTGGTACAGTGGCTGTCCAGCTGTCGTTGGCAAAAGTCACATCCAGACCCAAACGCGTCAGAATGTCTGTCACTTTGCTGTCTTCAATATGGTAGCCGATAACGCGGTCAAGACGTGCGCGACGCAATGTCACTGATTTTGCTTCTGGCAAATCTGACTCAGACACAGCTTCTACAACCGGGCCTGCCTGTCCGCCCGCAATCTCAAGTAGCAACGCCGTTGCGCGCTCCATGGCGTCACGCTGTAGTTGATAATCAACACCACGCTCGTAGCGGTGTGATGCATCGGTATGCAGACCATAGCTTCGTGCCTGACCGGCAATCGCTAGAGGACTGAAGAATGCACTTTCAAGCAAGATGTCTGTAGTGCCTTCTTTAACACCGGAGTTTTCACCACCGAAGATACCGGCCATCGCCAGTGCTTTGTTGTGATCGGCAATGACCAGCGTGCTTGGCTTAAGCTTGGCCGTATTGCCATCCAGCAATACCAGCTCTTCGTTTTCTGCTGCGCTGCGTACTTTGATCCCACCTTCAATGGCATTCAAGTCGAAGGCATGCATTGGGTGGCCCAGCTCAAGCAGCACATAGTTGGTGATATCGACAACCGGATCGATTGAACGAATGCCGGAGCGACGCAGTTTTTCAACCATCCACAGAGGCGTCACCGCATCCAGGTTGATGCCCTTCACCACACGGCCAAGGTAACGAGGACAAGCCTGGCTGTTCACCAGTTCAATCTCAATTTTGTCATCAATAGTAGGTTCAACGGCCGGGATAGCCAGCTCATTGACATCAATGCCATTTAATACGCCCACTTCGCGCGCAAGACCTTTAATACCCAGACAATCACTGCGGTTAGCCGTCAGATCAACGTCGATGGTGACATCGTCCAGGTTAAAGTATTCGCGGATGCTCTGGCCAATTTGTGCATCAGTTGGTAGCTCTAAAATACCATCTGAACTTTCAGCCATGCCCAGCTCTTCAAACGCACACAGCATGCCGTGTGAAGGCTGACCACGTAATTTTGCTTTTTTGATCTTAAAGCCGCCAGGCAGAACTGCACCGACTTTCGCTACAGCCACTTTCAGGCCCGCACGGCAGTTTGCCGCACCACAGACGATGTCCAGCAGCTCGTCTTCGCCAACGTTTACTTTGGTTACACGCAGTTTGTCTGCATCCGGGTGCTGACCACACTCAACCACTTCACCAATAACTACGCCGTCAAACTCACCTGCAACCGGATCGACACCATCGACTTCCAGGCCGGCCATTGATAACTGTTCAGATAGAGCCTCGGTATCAATCGCAGGATTAACCCATTCTCTTAACCACTTTTCACTAAATTTCATTGTTGTATCGCTCTTATCTGAATTGGTTTAGGAATTTTAAATCGTTTTCGAAGAAAGCACGTAAGTCATTGACGCCATAACGCAGCATAGTCAGACGCTCTACACCCATACCAAAGGCAAAGCCGGTGTATTTTTCAGGATCAATGCCAACTGAGCGCAGTACGTTCGGGTGTACCATGCCACAGCCTAAGACTTCTAACCACTTACCATTTTTGCCTTTCACGTCTACCTCTGCCGAAGGCTCAGTGAACGGAAAGTAAGATGGACGGAAACGGATCTCCATGTCTTCTTCGAAAAAGTTACGCAAGAAATCGTGCAAAATACCTTTCAATTCAGTAAAGCTCACGTCTGTGTCTACCATCAGGCCTTCAACCTGGTGGAACATTGGCGTATGTGTCTGGTCGTAATCGTTACGATATACCCGGCCAGGAGAAATAATACGCAGTGGCGGCTGCTCAGCTTCCATAGTGCGGATCTGAACACCACTTGTCTGGGTTCTCAAAACCAGCTTAGGATTAAAGTAAAACGTATCGTGATCGGCACGTGCCGGGTGGTGCTCTGGAATATTCAGTGCATCAAAGTTATGGAAGTCATCTTCAACTTCCGGACCAGATTTTACCGCAAAGCCCAGCTCACCAAAGAACTGTTCGATTCGCTCAATAGTCCGTGTTACCGGATGCAAACCACCCTGTGGCATAGTACGTCCAGGCAGAGTCACATCGATAGTTTCTGCTGCCAGCTTCTGAGCCAGTGCGGCCTGCTCCAGCGCTTCACGCTTGTCATTGATCGCGGTCTGAACCTGATTTTTTGCCTGGTTGATCACCTGACCCGCTTCTTTACGTTCTTCTGGTGCCAGTTTACCCAGGGTTTTTAGTAGTCCAGTGATCTCACCTTTTTTACCAAGGTAGTTAACTCTGACTTCCTCAAGTTGCGCAACTTCGCTCGCGTTTGCAACAGCGTCCAGCGCTTGCGCTAAAATATTCTCTAAGTTCATTTTATACCTGATCTTGTTGAGGTAATTTGCCTTTGATTGAATCGGTTATAATAACTGAAACAACGGGGCAGATTCTAGCCCAAATTAGGGGCTTTTCATGGACAATTTAAAGGTTGTCAGTTGATTTTGGGCTGGTTTGAGGTTTTTAGTGGAATTTGTGATACCGGCGTTCATAAATTCCACAGCAAGGGGTTATAAGTTCAGGGTGGTTTTAATAAAGGGGATAGTCAACTTTCGCTGTGCCGCCATGGAGGCATGATCCAGTTTATCCAATACATCCAACAGGGCACGAATATCCCGACTAAGTCGGGTCAGCAGGAATCGGGCACATTCATCACTGAGTTCAAGGCCCCGCATTTTGGCCCGTTTAACCAGCGCTTCGGCCTTATCATCATCGCTCATCGAACGGATCTGAAACGTGGTACCCCAGGTAAAACGCGATTCCAGATCGGGCAGGCTTAGATTGAGCATATTCGGCAATAGATCGGCGGTGACCACCAAACACTTACCTGGCTCGTTAAACCGATTAAAAAAGTTAAACAGTGCTTTTTCCCAGGGCTCATTGCCCGCGACCAGATGCACATCATCAATGCACACAACATCCAGCGCTTCCAGTCCATCTAACACCGCAGGCCCGAAGTTAATCAGCTCTCTGAGCGACAACAGAATTGTAGACAGGCCTTGTTCCTGAGCATGAATACAGGTGGCATAAAGCAGGTGTGACTTACCGGAGTCACCCAGACCACAAAGATAAGTAAACTGAAAATCCTGATGAATTGCTTCAAGTGCGTTTTTCAGATGTGTTACCTCCAGCGAGCCCTCCCCCCCAAAATAAGCGCTGAAGGTTTCATCGTCGGGCAGGGTTACTGGCAAAGCCATTTGCATAGGCTGCATCATACTACTGCCCCACCCAGCTGTATCTGAGGTTATTGGCACTGGCCACCTGATAAAATGCACGCGGGTCAACATACACACTAAAAGCGCGCTCTAATTTAAGTGATTTTTGCAAATCAACCACAGACGAGCCATGCTCCACTTCAAACTTCACCAAATCGCCCTGACGATAAATCACATCGACATCCTGTACCGTGCTGATGCTCAGTAACTGCCTTCTGGCCAGCTCGATTTTGCTGAATGAAGTCAATTTATCAACCGTTAAGACGGTGCTATTCGTGGCATAAGAGCGATTGGGGTCAATCACATATTCAGCAGCCAGCGCCGTTGACATGTCATTGATCATGGCGATAAGCAGCTGTTGCTTATCCCCCACTTGCTGCGTCGATTCAAATTGATCGGTGTCGGTGTAACGCCAGTCTAGTTGCCAACTGCTGCTGTTGGGTTGTTTAAACAGCCGTCCGGTGATCACCCGCTCTGCGTTATAACGCATAGATGCCGCTTCAACTGGCTGGGAAAAGTTCCCCCATACCTCAGCAATGCCCACCTGAGCCCGGTCGGCCAGGTCCATCAGCGGCACCACCACAGGGATCCCCCACTCGGCCGCGGTGTCATAAATGAGTCGTTCCAGTTGGGGGTAACTTTCTTGTGTCACAAACTCACGTCGCAGGTTGTCTTCAATCACTAACCAGATGGCAATCATGGGCCGACGGTTGCCCCACAAAGGCAAATTACTGTCTCTGACCAGCTGCTCTACTTTATCTGCTTCAAACTTCACCCGTATTTTGATATCGCCATCTGCCGACTCGATATACTCATATTTGAGCATATAGTCAGAAATACGTTTTTTACTTTGGCGGATCAGCGGGTGGTTCAGGTGTTCAGTGCGGCCTGTCAACTTTTGGATTACGCGGTCCAGTGCCTGCTGGCTGGCGATCACGCGCTTAGCACGAGTCTTGTTATCTACCTGCAACGTAGCCTCGTACAGATCTGTTACCTCGACCGCGCTTGCGGCCATACACCAGCCAAACAAACTCAGTAAAAATAATCTTAGTGCCATAACAACCAAAAAGTTAAGGAGAAAACCCGATCCTAATGCAATCGCAGTTGCAAAGCAAAAACCAACGAAGATTGATTTTCAACATTTAAGATGGATTGAGGTTTTAATCACCGGATCTCAGACTCGTCGTAAAAATATGCCTGATTCTTGCCCAGCTCTTTTGCAGAATACAAAGCACTGTCTGCACACTTCAGCAAAGCCTCGGCGCTGAATACACCTGTGTTATTGGCGATACCTATGCTGCAACCACATTGCACCTGCTGCCCACCTTCGAGCTGGATTGGGCTCGAAATACAAGTTATCAGACGTGAACAGATCTGCATTAACACCGGCTTTTCAAGCGGTTCGGAGAGTACCACAACAAATTCGTCTCCGCCGAGGCGACATAACACGTCATAACTACGCAGGTCTCTTTTAATTCTCTGCGCCACGTCCTGTAACACGATATCCCCACTGTGATGACCGAAATTGTCGTTAATGGGTTTAAAATCGTCTAAATCGAGATACAAAATATGTACGGACACCGGGCCGCGCTTTGAACGCTCGGCCAGGTTATTCAGCTCCCGGAATAAGAATTTTCGGTTGGTCAGGCCCGTTAGCGTATCATGTAAGGCTTCATGCTCCAGCCGCTGCTGAAGCGCTTCGCGGGTCCGAATTTCTTTTTGTAGTTCGGACAGACTGGACTCAAGCTCCTGGGTCCGCTCGGCTACTTTGCTTTCTAACTCACTTTGGTAGTTTTGCAACACTTTGTTGGCTTCTACCAGAGCTTGCTGGTTATTAAAGGCATCCAGCGCAGAAGAGATCACATGGCTGATGGTGTATAACACATCGACGATCACGCCCGAGTATTCATCTTCACGCCGATAAGACTGGATGATAAACGCACCCATAAAGTTATTGCGATTAACCAGCGGAAAGCACAGCCATTGCTTTGGAACAGTGCCAAGAATCTTTAATCGACCTTGTGCCACCAACTGGTGTAACTGCTCCCTTTTAAAATTACATACACTTTGTGACTGTAACGCATAGGCCGTCAATGAATGGGCGATTTCGTCCAGTGACAAAGCTTCCAAATCTGAGGGGTTAATATCATCTTTTACGTCATGGAAGTAAGGAAAAGTCAGACTGCCGTCTTCGCGAAACAACACAACGTAAAAGTTGTCCGCATAGGTCACCTTTTGCAAAATACAGTGTATGTCCAGCAAAAAACGCTGGATAGAATCACTGGTATTTAAGCAGGCCACTATGTCCGTCATGCTGTCAATCACTTCACCACTATTTAGGGAATCCATCGTCTCTAACACAAAGTTACTCATCCTTTACTCACTCTATTGCATCCTACATTTGGTACTTAAGTTAGTTTAGTCGAGGTTTTGAGGGAATGTACAAAGAAAAGCAGGGAGAGCCGCACCTGAGCTGGCACACAAGTTAGGGCTTGACATAAAACCGCAACCCTTTAGATTTACACTTTTTAAACACAAAAATAACAAACATTGACATGCGTAAGGCTACTTTTGTTTTTCTTCATATGCTGACCATCGTATTGGTGATCTGCAGTCTGTTTACCGGCCTGAGGTTTTCATTGCTCACTCAGGACGGGTTAAAATTCCTCAGTGCTCTGTTACCTCAGGGGAACCTGTACTTCTGGCATATCGGCAGTGCCAGTTTATTATCTGCTCTGGCTGCGGGATACCTGTTACTTTGTTTGTGGCGCCCATATCGCAGCAGCCCGAGTCACTATCACCTGTGGGTGAACCGGTTTGGTTACCTAATCATACTGGTATTACTGAGCTCCGGATGGCTGCTCTGGCTGGGGCGATTTGTTGTAATCGCACAGCCTCTGCATTTTTACAGTTTCTGGTTATTGCTCATATACCTGCTCATGCACGGATGGGCCTACTTCATCCAACATGGCAAATACGTTATATCCGCTTTACTGCCAAAGCAGCCAGACAAACACAGTATCGCGGTTGTTATCAGCGTCACTGCCGGAGGCTTACTCTTATACAGCGCAGCTCAACACTCCGGTGAAACCTTGACTGTTGCATCACTCGCGCCCGAGGAGTTTATCGAGATCGACGGTCTTGGTGATGAGTCACACTGGCAGAGGGCGCCAGTTTACACAATAGAGACACACGGGGGGATCAACTTTGATGATGGCCGCAGCACCATTCAGGTGCAGGCTCTGGCAAACAGCCAGGAAAGCTATTTTCTCGTACGCTGGACAGACTCAAGTATGAGCACCAATCACCTTCCTTTGTTAAAAACGCAAGCAGGCTGGAAAATTCAGCAAAATGGGTTTTATGAGTTCGATGAGCGTACATTTTATGAAGACAAACTAGCCGTTATGCTGTCGCACTCTTGCGAAGTCGGAGCTGATAATACTGCTCAGCTGGGCAACCGCCCGCTTGATGGTAAACCGCCAAACTGGCATGGCAAGGGGTTCCACGCCAGTATGGATGGAAAAATTCGCGACCTGTGGCATTGGAAAGCGGTTCGTACCAACGACATGTACTTAGCGGACGACAACTTTTTCGGCCCCCCTGCCAAAGAACAAAAAGGCCAACGCAGATATACGGCAGGCTACCAGCCAGACGGCAAAGAGAGCGGCGCCTATGTGATGAACTGGCAATGGTATAAACCAGGTTTAGTTACCCCGAAACGATTACCCCATCAAAGCAACGCACACCTGAGCGTCTTGCCCTGGTTTGGCAGCACCCCCTACACCGCAGAAAACGATGATTTTGCCCCAGGCAGTACACTGTCATCGATTCTCTATCGCTCCAATCGCTTTGAAGGTGACCGTGCCGATGTCAGGGCACGGGGAACCTGGGACAACGGCGTATGGACGCTGGAGTTAGTGCGCAAGCACGACACAGGCTCTGAGCACGATGTACCGCTCACAAACGGCACCTGCATGTGGTTTTCCGCCTTTGATCATGCACAGGTTGGACATACCCGCCATATGCGCCCTGCAATTTTGAGGTACCCGCTATGATCGCCCGATTGCTCATGTCGCTGGCTGCTGTTTTTATTGTGGCTTCTGTGCTTTGGCTGGACCCGGCAGCGCCGGTGGCGCAGCCACATCCCAGGTTTGTCAAACTGGATAAACATGGCAGTCCACTGTCTCCATGGCAAGGACCCTGGTCCTGTGTGCTGGATACGGCACAGCAACTGGTGTGGGAGGTTAAAACCGACAGCGAAAACATCCATGATGGCTACTGGACATACTCCTGGTACCTGTCAGGCGCCCCCCGCACTTCAGACCGGGCAAGAGGCGAAGCCAACCTTGGCGATTGCTATTTTGAAACGAGTCGTTGCGATACCCAGGACCTGATCAACAGGACCAGACAAACAGCTTTGTGTGGCCTGACTCAATGGCGACTCCCCAGCGCACAAGAGCTAAGCAGCTTGGTGCAGGCACCGGCCCGTCCGGGTCATGCCCATATCGCTCAGGACTTTTTCCCCCATATGAAGCACGGAGACTACTGGAGTGCCGATCACTCTCAACCTCTGTCTGGCCATTACCGACGCTTTAAACAAGGCGCTCTGGCCGTCAATTTTCATACTGGTGAACAGTATTCGTTGCCCTATCGCAATGCCGCATTCGTGCTATTGGTGGCCGATCTGCCATCAGAGCATCACTCTTCACGCATCTCAGGCGTGACTCATCAACCAACAACAGGAAACTAGGATATGAGAGTGCTTTTAGCAGGCCTCACTACCGTAAGCTTATTTACCTCAGCTGCATACAGTGCCAGTGACTATCATCGCCTAATCTGGGATACCGATCCCAGTCATCAGGCCACGGTGGGCTTTACACCTACAGGTGGAAACGGACATTTTGTCAAATATGGCACCACCACGAATGAACAAAACTGGCAGGTAAAGCAGCCCACCGCAACCGCCGTTTTTGATGGTAGTCTCAACAGCCAGTTCGTCACACTAACAGGGCTCAGTGCCAACACAGCCATCTACTATCGGGTGTGCGACAACGCCGGCTGTGGTCAGCGGATGTGGTTTAAGACGGCGCCAGACACCACCACAGGGTTTGTTGCGGTCGCGGGCGGAGACACTCGAACAGGCTGGACAACACGACGTGAAGGCAATGCGCTGATAGCCAAGATCCGCCCTCTGTTTATTATGCATGGGGGCGATTATACCAATGCCAATTCAGCCCAGGAAATGCGTGAATACCTGAAAGACTGGCAGCTGACCTTTTCTGATGACGTTATCGATGGGCAAAGCTACAAACGCATCTACCCATTTGTTGCCACCTTTGGTAACCATGAAGGCGACAACTTTAAAACCCTGTGCCAGGTTTTTGGGGTTGATTATGACCAAGACAGAACATGTACTAATAAAGATAGTTATGGTGCCTTTAACGTCGCTAACCTGCTACGCGTCTATACCTTAAACAGCCAATACAAAGACAGTGGCTGGTCTAGCTATGCAACCGCCATGAACAATTGGCTTAAACAAGACCTGCAAAGCAGTGGTGCCGGCGCCAAATGGCGTATTGCTCAGTATCACAAGCCTATGTACCCACATTACTCAGGGAAATCGGACAATACTATTTTGCATACCTGGTGGGCAGACTTGTTCTATCAGCATAGGATGAACCTGGTCGTTGAATCTGATACGCACATCAATAAGCTGACCGAAGCGTTGCAACCTTCGGGTTCAGGGTTTACCAAAACGACCACTGGCGGCACCGTGTATGTGGGTGAAGGTAGCTGGGGTGCCCCCGCTCGTTCAGCCAACGATCCGAAAAGCTGGACCATTGATTTAGCCAGTATTCAGCAGTTTAAAGTGTTAAGTGTGACTGCTGACAGCATGAAAGTGCAAACGGCTCAGTTTACTGCCGGTGCTGATACACTCACACGTGAACAACGCGCAGCCGACGCGCTTGCTCTGCCTGCCAATATCAGTTGGTGGTATGCCAGTGAGCTTGGAGAAACCATGACGCTTAAGCGTGCCGCCAATTCGCTTTCAATCATTGACAGAGACAGTGGTCCGGTTGACCCGGGCAATGAGCTACAAAATGGCCAGCCAGTCGGTAACCTCGCAGGCAGTGCCGACAGTGAAAAGGTGTTCACTATGGTTGTACCAGAGGGCGCAAGCAATCTGCGCTTTACTATGAGTGGCGGTAGTGGCGATGCCGACCTGTATGTACGTTTTGCGCAAAAACCAACGACCTCAACATATGACTGCCGCCCCTATAAAGATGGCAATAATGAAACCTGTACCATCAGCAACGTACAGGCGGGTACCTATTATATTGTTGTCCGCGGTTACAAAGCCTTCTCGGGCGTATCATTAGTCGGCCAGTATGATCTGGGTACCCCACCGGGCGATGGCAACAAGCAAGTATGGAGCGGGTTGAGTGCGACCGCAGGAAGCTGGATCCACAAAACCTTTGACGTGCCTGCCAGTGCCACTAAGCTCACCGTGAGCACCTCTGGCGGCACTGGTGATGCCGATCTGTATGTGCGTTTTGGTGCGCAGCCTACCTCTTCTCGATATGATTGTCGCCCTTATGAAGACGGCAATTTAGAAACCTGCACACAAACGCAACCTCAGACGGGCACCTGGCATATTTCTGTCAAAGCCTATAAAGACTTCAGCGGCGTGACATTAACCGCAGAGTATTGATAGTCTGACGCAACTAGGAGAGTAATCACCCTACTCTCCTTGATTTTTACTCATCTGCCCTTATCTTTGACACCTGAACAAACAGGGGCAATTTTATGAAATATCTGCACACTATGGTTCGGGTTGAAAACCTGGATGCATCATTAAACTTTTACTGTAACCTGCTGGGATTAGTAGAAGTTAAACGTAAAGACAGTGAAGCCGGGCGCTTTACTCTGGTTTATCTGGCAGCACCTGACCAACTGGAAGAGGCTAAATCCAGCTTTTCCCCTACCCTTGAGCTAACTTATAACTGGGACACAGAGCAATATACGGGCGGGCGGAATTTTGGTCACCTGGCGTTTGCCGTAGAAGATATCTACGCGCTGTGTGACAAGCTCCAGGCTGCGGGCGTTACCATTAACCGTCCACCAAGATGTGGGCACATGGCCTTTGTTAAATCTCCCGACGGTATTTCGATTGAACTGTTACAGCAAGGAGAGCCTCTGCCACCGCAAGAGCCCTGGCTGAGCATGGAAAATACCGGAAGCTGGTAACTTAAATCGTCGAAAGGCAGCGATGAAGCGGTGCCCAGACATACCTTGCATTCATCAGCACATCACGTGTTCTGGCGCTAAGCTCCGGGTTTTGCAGCTTTAACGTCTGTCTTTCATTAAATTTACTTAACCTGATGGCATCACGCGTGATCGGATGTGCTACAAACAAACGGTTAAACGAGCCATCATCAATGGCTTTTTGTAAGCCATAAGTCAGCCGCGCTTTTAATCGCGTATTGTGCTTGTTGACAAAAAAATACATGGCCGTGGGATAACAAAACGCAAATCTGGGCTCCACAACGACCCCCTTAAGGTTTGGCAACTCAGCCCAGGGTTCATGAAGCGCACGAGGAAATAACTCAAACCGTTTTTCTTCCAGCATTCTGGGCAACAACGACGCAACGCTGGTGACCACAATAAAACCATTTTTCTCGTAGATTTTTGTATCCGGCCAGTCAATCCCACTGCCGATAAAAAGGTCCATGAGCTGAGCCGGTGAGTGAAGCTGGTTCAGCTTAGGCAATATGTCTTTATGGGCCAAAAATATCCGCGCGCCCATCATCCCCTTAAGGAGCGGTACGTAAACGGCGGCCAACTGAGTTTCTCGTTGCTGAGACGTCATAGTCCAGTGTACATCCAACAACTTTCCTTGTTCCAGGATTTCGAGTGTGCGGCCCTGAGGTGTGTGATCAAATGAGTTTTCGCTTAACTGATAGGGGCCATATTTATCGCGGCTTTTGTTCAAAGCGAGGCGCAGTACCGCAATATAATAATCCTGTTTAGGGTCAGCGTATGCTTTGGACACATTGTAGCGCACCAGATCGGCCCCTAAACTGTGTGAGCTCGTGAAGATTGAGGCAATCAATGTCGCCCCAAAGAACCATAAAATACGTTGCCACATGCCACCACTCCTTTTTGCCGACCCTCGACTTAAATATAGGCAACTTTATTCTTATGTGCACGCAGTCCAGTTTGATCAGGGCAATACAGGCTCTACCTGATAGCTGGTCATTAATTGCGCCAGCTTTATGCGCAAAGCGCTATCATTGAGTAATTCTGACAAGCGCTCAAACTGCGGCTGAAGTTGTCTGGGCGACAAAATGGCCCGGTAATAAGATTCGTGGGGTTGTTTTGACAGGTAAAAGTGGTTTTGCCAGCGGTTTTTCTTAATAAAGTAATTCAGTGTAGAGCGGCTGACAATGGCAAAGTCGACTCGCTCGCGCAGCGCCAGCTCCAGTAAGCCCTCCTCGCTGTTGGCATCGACCCGCTCCAACACCCCGGCGCTGACCGGTTTGACTGTACGAAAATAGTGATAACCCAAAATACCACCAAACTTTTTATTGCTCATTGAGGCCACCCCATCATATTCAAAGGGATTTTCGGCACAGGATACAAACTCATCGGTATCGTACATCAGTGGCTCACTCCATAAGTAGCGAGTCTTGTCCGGGTCTTTAAACCAGACGGGATGCACACCCAGTACCGCACCATCTAAGGTCTGTTCATTGAGATCCCGCTCGATACGTCTGCGAGGCAAGTAAACCAGTTTGTAGCGGGTGTGAGACTGCGAGGCGTTAAGTAATGCCACAAAGTCGAAGTACAAACCTTGTTGCTCTGCCTGATTCATAATGTAAGGGGGCTTGTTGTGATAGACAAATATATTCATTCGTTCAGCTGCATATGCGGGTAATAGCATACTGAAAAGGGTTAAGGTGAAGCTGACTATCAACAGGTTTATTTTCACAAATGACTGCCATAAAAAGGCTGAGAAGACTCTTTAAATCTAGAGCCAGTCTCCCCAACCTTCAAGCACATTAGTTAAATTCTCTTAACGGTTAATTGCACCACCCATCGTTATAGGTCACTTGTACAGTCGCACCGACAGGTGCGCCACTGACCTTAAGGTAACCCCAATACTGGCTTTGCTCACTCAGGTTAATACACTCACTGTTACCTGCCCGGTAAGATCCGGCTTCAACATTGTTGTCGTTGGGCCACCCCTGGTTACTGTACTCCAGTGTCAGATCACCGTTACCATGGGCTGTTTCGATTCGAATACTCTGCTGGCCACTGACGTTTTCCAGACTAAACCACATTGGATCCTGACTGCCCATACACACAGCAACGCCCTCTGACAGCCGCCCGCCAGACACGCTCCCCTGAGTCACACAGGTATCAGGTAAAGCCGCTACCGGCGCGGTATAGCTGGCAATCAAGTTAACGTCGGCATAAGCATTGTAGCCCCTGAGCATAATATAATACTCACCAGCTTTTGGTGTCGCAACGTCACAACGCTCTGCATTGCCGCCAACATAAGGCCGACAATCGTAGGTATCCAGCGTAGGTTGCTGAGCGTGACGCAGATACAAGTCAACATCTCCGCTGCCATCACTGGTACTGACGGTCAGGTTCGTTGCGCCCGCTGGAAGCTGAATCTTAAAGTATGTCAGTTCATCCTGGGCACCGGCAACAGGCACAGCCTTGCCATTTTGTAACTCAACAATCCCCTGATCTGCGCTGATCGTTGCCTGCGTTGTCACCTGATGTGCCAGCCCCTGATTGTCAGTCACAGTGAGTGTTACTGTGTAGCTACCGGCATCCTGGTAAGTATGAACTGGATCCGCTTGTGTACTCTGCCCGCCATCTCCAAACTGCCACGCATAGCTTAGAGACTGTCCTTCCGGATCTGAACTGCCCTGACTGCTAAAACTCACAGATGCGCCGGCTGTGCCCTGATAAGGACCATTTATAACCGCTGTCGGCGCCTGATTTGTGTCGCCTGCCAGTTGTTGCGTCCACTGGGTAAACTCGTTGTCATATTGCGCAGCCCAGTTATTCATACGCGCCTTGTAAGCACTCCAGTTACCGACCCGGGTTTCTCCCAGCATGGCATTCACTTCATCTTTGTGTGTTTCGATCATAAAGCGTACAGCAAGATAACCCCAGCGATAGATCCTGTCCTGATCAAAGCCGTCGTAAGTGGTTTCAAAAATCTCACCCAGCTGATAGGTACTGCCGTCTTTTATCGTATCTATGGCATCCTGGTTGTCATTCAGGTTGGCCACATATTCTGCCACCCCTTCGCTCCACCAGACAATGGCCTCCGTTGGGGCATTAAAGTCGCCATACAGGTCAAATCGTCCGTCGAGGTAATGCACATACTCGTGCTCCAGATTCCACACATAGTGATCAGCCTTAGCGTAGCTGGCTTCATAAGCGATGAAGTTTGCCTGGTTACCGACAACACTCGGATCTCCTTCCAGATACATTCCACCATTGTCGGTGTTAATACCAAATATCGGACCCGCATATTTCTTGTAATCTGCGCTGCTGTTAAAGATATTAACCTGCAGCATGGTGTTGTTATCATCGGCGACGGGTGTTTGATTGGTTTCGAGCATGGTATGAAAGCGCGTCTCTTCTGCTGCCATGGTGTCACAGGCAGACAAATGCTGCGCCTGTGTCATCTCCTGAGAGCGAATACGGATAGTGCTGCTACACTGATAGCTCTGCGACAATGCTTTACCAACCAGCTCCTCTTTAAACCCACAGATCCCGAAATCACTACAATCCGCGTAATAGGTCGCGATATCAGCGGCACCAAGCCAGATCCCATCACCATAGCCATAGCTCTGGTAAGTAGAGAACAGAGATTTCAGGGCTGTATCGACAGCTGGCTGGATTGATGTTCCTGTATAGTTTTTGAGCCTGGCAAGCTCTCTGCCGGCGTTAATGATCATGAATTCAGCATCCGACCCCAGCATCCAGCTTTGTTTGGTAAAGTTAGCCAGTAAATTCACCAGCTCTGCATCTTTACCGATAAGCGCAACGAAATCGCTGTTCCACTGACCGCGAAATAAAACGGTAAATATGCCATTCACCGCACCACGCATATGCCAGCTGGTCGCATAGCTTTCGCTCCAGCGCGACAACCAGGCTTTCACGACTGGCAGATAAACATGCTGAAGTTCGGAAGAATCCATGGTGGTGATCACCTCGCTGAGTACTTCGCCATGCGCATCGTTGTTGTCATAGAAATGGCTATTGGCCACAAACGCATCCAGCGCGTCTTTCACCGCAGTTTGCACACTGCCGTCGAAAGTCACTGAGTCATTATAAAACTCGACGTAAAAACCGGCCCGAATAAACAAGAAAAACGCTTCCAGATCGGCACTGCCAGTCCCTGAATAATTCACAGACAAGGTCTTTGCCTGCGCAGCGACGGCCAGCATTTTTGCGGTTGTAAAGGTGGCAACCTGAGTGTCAGAAGGTGCACTGAACAGATCATTGACACAACTTGCCCCCTGTCCGGAGACTTGCGCAACAATCGTGGATGCACTGGCATTGGCAAAAGCCGCCAGGTCGCAACTGCTTGCCACATCGACCTGTGATGAAGCCAAGTGCATTGCTACCGGCAAATGCGAATGCATTACAGAGTCACGGGCTGCTGTTGGTGCATTGTCTTGTGCAGTGTGGTTATGACCTTCGTCGCCATGAGCCAACTGTAAATCGGCAGCGTTCAGTGGTTTAAATTGTCTCTCAACTTGTTGCTGCGTTGCCTGCACGCTAGTGCATAGCAAGGGAAGCGCAGCGAGTATTGCTTTTATTTTCATAATGTAACCTTATTAAAATGTGTATCCAAACCCCATAAGAGGTGACATATTATTAACACCGATTTCATTATGTATACAATATAATTTATATAATTTTATTGAATATGCCTCCTTACTTTTCCTTTTAAGCATTATTTATTCATTTAAGTCAGAAAGTTAGCGGTTATGTGACAGAAAAAAGAGTGCGCTTGCCCTGTTTGTTGTTCGAAAAACCGCCCAATGAACCAAAAATATATAGCAAAAACATCAACAAACCGGCTGTACAGTTTTGCAGTTATCAGCAACCTGTTAACCAAGCTGTATGACAATGCGGTGAGAAGCAAAAGTGAAAAGCAATAGACTAAAGGCAGGTGTACCCATATGGTTAACGTGTAGCACCGCCAATAAGCGTGAAAAATAGAACATTCATTGCCATACAGATCTGTATAGGGAAAGAAACGATGAAGTCTGTGACAGTATCCAGCTTGTAAGATTAGCTAAGTGCAGACAGTGCCTGAATTGATGCGCTTTTGCCAGTCAGGCGCTGCTACTAAGCCCACTCAAGACCCTGGCAACCATTCATCATCTGAGTGCCGCGCTAAAACAGCACATAATGCGGCTGAAGAAAGAGTTAGCCGCCCATCACTCTGCGCAGGTTAATTGTTATGTAATTCAGTGATAGACACTATGCCATAATGCTCAATCGTGACTATCAGAGTCCGATGCTCTAATCTGATCGGATATTGACCATCGGGGAGCCGCTTTGCCGTCAGGTTATTCAGCCCGACGATCAATCCATCCAGATCACTGCCCTGCCGCTGTCCCTCAACGCCACGCCCTCGCATATACTCCATGCCCTGCTGAACACATTTTTCAACAACAGCATCAGCCACCTTTCGGCCCGCCTGGTTTTTCAGCGACTTAAACAGTAACCCTTTGATTAAAGAAAACATAACACTTCCTATATGCGATAACTATGATGCAGGAAGTGTAGCAAAGGTGGGTCCAGAGGAGTATGACAAATCGTTTCAAAGTATGTAGGTGTGCGCCCAGATGGGCGCATATGTCAAGTTAAGCAACGGTTTATAATACTCGTTGTTCACACTTAGGCTTCTAATTTCTGGTCAAAAACTGAAAAATTCAAACTTTTTTGTGAATCAATTTATTCCCAGGGTAAGTTATTTAATAAAGCTTTCTTTAATATAGAGGCTTTTACATCCCTACCATACGTTGCATGCTTTGCGTCCAAGACGCTTTAAAAGCTGGGTCTTGGGCAAACAGCTTGTAGAGTTCTAATTCGTCTTTACGGCGTCGAAGCATGATTTCTTTCAACATTTTCTCAAACGCTAGCTCTCGAGTATGAGGGTCTGCGTTGTTTTGGTATTTAGCTTCGAAGTCTGGGTGATTTCGGATGCTATCAGCAATATTCACAAACTTAACTCGTTGCTCTTCTGGGGTTGCGCTCCAACCTTGAAACCAACGTTCGTTAAAGATTTGGATGATCTCATCTAACGGGTCTTTCTCACTTTCAGCGCCATGTGCCCCACGCGGGTTCGGGTTTTGAGGATCTAACTCAGTTTCAGAGTCATCTAGCTCGATGGAGTGGTTAAGCTTAACCCTTTGTAATCCATAAGAGCTCAAATCGACGGAATCTAGTAACGAGTCTAATGCTTCTTTATCCGGGTCTTCGACGGAAAGCTTCGGAATCAAAAACTTCAAAAACCAGAACAGTTTTTCCCACTGAACGACCTCATAAGGCATGATAGATGCCATCTGACCGTAGATTTTCACAAACTGCTTGGCTTTCACTTTGAAATCGATTTTAAATTCGTTCTCAAGTTCTAACTCGTGGTTAAAACGCGCAGCTGCTATGTCAATGATTGGGCTTAGGTCCTGAGCATCTCTTCCTTCAAAGAAAAGCTTGTTGAATTCCTCAACTTCAAACCACTCATAAACACCAGTGCCATCCATATCATCTTTTAGCTCATGAAGAACATTGACATCTGTCGCTTCAGAAAGCGTTGTCGATGTATAGAAAGGGTCGAATGCGGTTTTTATATCATCCACTGAGTTGAAGAAATCCAACACAAACAGATCTTCCGTTTTCTTACCGTACTTTGGTGCTGAACGGTTCAAACGAGACAGCGCTTGCACACACAGTACACTCGCCAGCTTCTTGTCCACATACATGGCACAAAGCTTCGGTTGATCAAAACCTGTCAAATACTTATTCGCCACGACCAACAAACGAAAAGTATCTTGATCTACATGCTTAGGAATTGGGGAGTCCGAATCCTTACGCTTGTAGTTCACATCAAAGTAATCTTTGGTATCACCTTCTGGGAAGCCATTGAGATCTGCTTCAGTGTATTCAATTCCATCAACTTCTTTGGTGCCAGAGAAGGCAATGGCAACTTTAAATGGGTTACCCACCTTATCGAGTTGCCTAGTTAACGCTCGATAGTAGCGGATAGCTGACTCAATATTTTGAGTCACCACCATGCCCTTGCCTTTGCCTTTTAGCTTCTTACCCTTAATCACATGTTTGAGAAAATGTTCAAGCATGATCTCGGCTTTCGTATCTATGGTTTCTTGGCTTGCCTCTACATACGCTCGCAAACGCTTCTGCGCTTTTTTACTATCGAACTCAGGGTTATCTTGGATTGATTTTTCAATCTCGTAATAACTCTTATAAGTCGTATAGTTGGCAATAACATCGAGGATGAACCCTTCTTCGATCGCTTGTTTCATCGAATACAAATGGAAAGGAGCGTAAGTTCCGTCCGCTTGTCGCTGACCAAACTTTTCTAGAGTGGTGTTTTTGGGCGTTGCAGTGAAAGCAAAATAAGAGGCATTTCCACGCATCTTACGAGAGCGCATTGCCTGTAGGATTTTGTCCTGAGCATCTTCCAGCTCTGCCACTTCCCTCTTGCCCATTGCACGGTTCATATTGTCATGAGCGGAGCCTGACTGAGAGCTGTGGGCCTCATCAATAATGACGGCAAAACGCTTATCACTTAAATCTGCAATACCATCAATAATGAATGGAAACTTCTGAATGGTGGTAATTATGATTTTCTTGCCATTCTCTAATGCTGACTTTAGCTCAGACGATTTAAACGCAGGCGCAACAATGTTCTTCACTTCGGAGAACTCTTTAATATTGTCGCGTAGCTGCTTATCGAGCAATCGACGGTCAGTAACAACGATGACCGAATCAAATAGAGGCACTTCTTTTCCTCTACTCCCTGGTAGATCATCGCTGATAGGATAAGTTTCAATGAGCTGATATGCAGCCCATGTAATTGAGTTAGACTTACCTGAACCCGCTGAATGCTGTATCAGATAGGTTTGCCCAACACCATTAACTGAGCAGTGATCAACCAAGCGACGTACGACATCCATTTGGTGGTATCGAGGGAAGAACAAAGTTCGTTTGTCCAACTGCTTTTTGCTGCTGCCATCAAGGCGAACAAAGTGCTGAATAATATTAGCGATGCTTTCTTTGCGAAACACCTCTTGCCACAAGTAAGCCGTCTTGTGGCCATATGGGTTAGTCGGGTTTCCTTTGCCTAGATTGAAGCCTTTATTGAACGGTAGGAAGAATGTCTTTTTACCTGCCAGTTTGGTCGTCATATAGACTTCATCGGTATCAACCGCCATATGAACCAAACAACGTGCGAAGTTCAACAGAGGTTGGTTAGCGTCTCTATCATCTCGGTACTGTTTCTGACCATGATAAGCAGCACTTTGTCCCGTCCAATGGTTTTTAAGTTCAAGAGTAATCAGCGGAATACCATTGATGAAAAGTACCATGTCGATCTCTTCCAATGGGTTTGCATTGGAATAACAAACTTGGCGAGTCACGCTAAACAAGTTGGCTGCGAAATCTTTTTCTATCTTCTCAGAACTACTTGCGAGAGGTGCTGGATACATTAACGTTAGAAACGCGTCATCAACGTCTAGCCCCTTTTTCAATAGCCGCAATACACCATGACGCTTGATCATACGATCAAAGCGCTCGAGGATCTTTCTCTGCCAATCGTGAGGGCTGGTGCGTTTGAGCTTTTCTAGCTCACTCGCTTGGGTATCTTCGAGAAACTGCCAAAACAAACGGATATCTAAAGCATACTGTTTGTCAAAGTCACTTGGAGAGCCAATAAGATAAAGCGCGTTATTGTAATTAAGCGGTGCTTCACCCAACGCTAGCTCTTCTTTACAAATACCGGTTAAACCTTTTTCTATTGCGGCCTCTAGTGCCTGCTCATTTGTTTTACTAACCATAAATTCCCGTTGTTTGTTTTGATTATTCAGAGTCTTTATTAATGTTCGTAGTGCTGTTCAAAAACAGTCATCATGTCCTCTAGATGTTCATCTATCTGCTGTTTACCCCATGAACCCTGGCCTTTAGCACCAAATATTTCTCTTAGTTTCAGTGCGTCGAAATGGTGCTTCTTATCAAAATCGATACGCTTTTTGTCAACGTCTTGATTACTGTAAGAAGAATTTTCACCAGGACTAAGTAGTACTAAATTACCAAATGAATTTAACGTTTTACAGTCTAACCTATTGTTATATTCATCATTTTGAGGATGAACATGTTCTACTGAATTTTTGGACGTAATTCGGTACTTTTTAAACTTCTTCAATTCTTCAGTAGTCAACGAAGATTCTGAAACCTTCATTTGCTTCCAAATCAAATATTCAAGCTTTTGAAACCAGTAGTGCTCGAAACTCGTCCCTAACGACTGTTCAAAGTACGTCGATTGTGATTGCCAACTCTGGTAGTTAGGCTCCAAGCCCTCAGCCATTGCAAAGCTTGCCTCTTTCTGAGTATCGATTGATAGTGACATTTTGTTGTCGATATTTTCTAGCAGCTCTAGCGCCTCAGAGTCTTGTATGATACTCGAACGGATCAAGCCTGAAAGAAATGGCGTTAACCAATACTGAGCGCTGCGCTCACCGGTAAAGTTGCGAACACTTTGCAAAAGAACAATGTCACTTAACTCTTTCTGCGTTCGGTTGATGTAGCAAGTGTCATTCGACTTGCTGCGAGATTGATACGTTAAACCAAGCTGCGCATCTGTCGCATCGTCACGTTCAACCCATTTCACAACCCAACGGTCAAACTGGTAGCGAACCTGCCATAGCGTTTCGATAAACAGCTTTACCGATTGCTCATCACCATTGATAAGTGGCTCGAATATCTCCAACAAGCGATCACTATGCAGACGTGGCTCAATATCATTATGATCATTAAGCGCCAAGTAGACTCGGTAAGCGTGAATCAATAACAGCGGGAACTTGATGATTGGGCGACAGTAAACTGTTTCAACATCCAAATCGTAGGTTTCAAACTTCTCTTGCTCGGTGTTATCAGGAATTGAACTTACTTTAACTTGTGACGCTAACTGAGCAATCGACAAGCCAGGTAACGCCTCTGACGTTTCATCTTTTGCAGCGAAGCGTTCAGCATCAAAAGACGCCAAATGTTCGGGTTCAATATGGTACCAATCAGCATTAGGGAATACTTTGCGTACATTGCGTTCAAAATAGTTTTCCAGGTGCTCACACGCCACCCACATTGCATCATACTGTGCTTTGTCAGTATGAATGTGCTTGAAGAGCTTCGCCTTTAAAATGTCCGCTTGTTCCAACTGAATGCCAGCGGTATTCATGGTGGCAAACAATCGGTTTAAGTCCATTTGTGTTGGCACAATGTTATTTACCCATTGAACTTGGCGGTAGAGGTAATCCCCCATGGCTTCGGCACTCACCTCATCATCTGATTTGAGTTTCTCTACCTCTTTGGTCAATACATCTAACGCCACGCCCATCTGTTTCAAATAAGCATTGTCGGCGATCGTTTCCTTAGACGGCACTTGATAGTTATTTAGCCCCGCTAGGCCACCCAAAAGCTGCTGAACTTGCTCACGAATTGAGAATTGGAGACGTGGCTTATCTTCACCATCACTCGATGTATAAACAGCAAGCCCTGCAAGATCAGATTTAATGCCTGCGTATTTAAAGGCAATGGTCATGAGCATTAGCGTTGTCGTGCGCTGCTGGCCATCGATCAACTCATAGATCCGCTCTCCATCTTGTTCAATGCGAGACGACAGGATGGTGCCGATAAAATAGTTTGGCTCTTTTAATCGACACGCTTCTTTAATATCTCTGAACAGCAGTAAGACATCATCGTCTGACCAGACATAAGGACGCTGATAGCTAGGAATAGAAAACTGGTAGTTTTCGGTGTAGATTTTCTCGAGCGTCAAAAGCTCAGTTTGCACTGATAAATGATCACCCATGTTTTGCTCCTAACGCAGAGATGTGCTGGCTAAATGCAGGGCCAAATTGATTGGCATAATCTTGCTTTTCTATATCCAGGCCAAAGTATTGAGATACTTTTTCGACGAAACGTTTTTTAACGCTGTTTTTGTCAAAGCCACTCTTGTCGACCGACAACTTGAAACTATCTAACTGTGCAAAACACTGCTCTGGGGTATAGCTCATTGCAATCCAATCCAGCACTGGGGTTTCTTTGGCAAAAGCAGGAACCGATTTCTCCTTTACTGCTTTCTGGTTCTCTACTCGACGAGAATAAACCACGCGGAAAAGTTTTTTCGCTGCTACCTCTAGGCTTCGCTGCCCATGCTGACTGATGTAGAGCAACAGGCATGCGTCATAGAGCTGTTTAAGATAGCCGCAGCCATCAAGTTTACAGACCAGCTTTTGATAAAACTCGTAAAAGCCAGCAAGCTCACCTTGCGCTGTATTATTCAACAAGTAGGTTTGGCGCAGCTGCTCAAAATACTGCAAATAGTGAATGGTATTGGCACCACTATTTAACGGCTGGCGCAGTTCATAGCCGACTTGAGGCTGAGCCAAGCTCTCACCGCCATTTGGCATGTAAGTACGAGCAATTCTGCCAAATGCAATATCGTCGCCTTTGCCTGTTTGCTCTGCCAGCTCGGTAACAATGCTATTACGCACTTGCTGAGTTTGGTTGTGAAGCGGGTAGTCTCGGAAGTTAAGGTATTGCCAATAGCGACCACGCAGCAAAATATCAACAACAGGGTTTAAATCCCCCAGCGCTTCCCAACGAGTAGCAAAGGTGTTTACCGCAGATTTGTCTTTCTCATCAACGGCTCGCAGATGGTGAGCTTTGATAATATCTGGCCCTGCTAAACGCACCCCGCCCGTGTTTTGGGTTTCAAAAAATCGGTAGGCTTCATCTTCGCTGTCTGTCACTACCAAGGTGATGTTGATTTGCGCAAAATCGACATCAACCAATGAAGCTTCTTGGGTAAACAGCCAACCAAGGTTGTGTTTGATTTGCTGTTGGCTCTCTGGGGATTCATAAACTAACTCAAGGTCGGAGTGTTTATTTGCTAAGTAAGAAACCAACGCCATTGTGGTCAGGCGTTGCTGACCATCGATAATATTCAGCTTGTCACCTTGTTGATGCAAAATGACACTGCCCAAGTAAAATGGGAAATGCTCCGCTTCAGGCTTACCAGCTAGCTCATGCTGATGAAGCTTAAAGTCATTCAATAAACGGGTGATTTGTTCTTCATTCCAGCGATATGGGCGCTGATATTCAGGGATGGAAAGCATCCCGTGAACGTCTTTTTCAACCTTACCGTCTGAAGATAAAATCGGTACACCAGAAAACAGCTTTTCTAGTGTGCAGCTAGCAACAACAACCGCCATTTACGCCAGCTCCGTCACTTTGATTTTGCCTGTAACTGCGCTGTTGATGAGGGTAGTTTTGTATTCTTTAAGCTTGTCTATCGAAAGATTTAGGTTATCGATAGCTCTATTTAGTTTTGAAGACTCTTTTTCAATTTTTTCCAATATTTCTTTTTGCTCCACTGAAGGAGCAAAAGGTACCTTAATATTTCCAAAGTTTTCGTTGTACAAACGCATAAACCCAGAAGAACCAGTACCCATCCCCTTTGAAGCTAAACGAAACTGAGTCCCCATAATCTGAGTTTTGAAAAGCAGTAAGTAGAATTCAGCTACTATTTCTTGAGAGACATTATATACAGCGTAATCTGGGCTAACCAAACCCGCCTGAGAAGGAATCCCAAATATACCAATTGCAGCCCTCATTCGGTTCATTACCATCTGACCAGGCTCTACCATCTTGTAATCAATTAGATTTTCAGCAGAAATCGGCTTATCTGATACTTCATTATGCGGAACAAGACCACGCTCCATTCTTAATGACAAAAGAGTTTCCTCTCCCGTCTTTGTACGAGAAGTGGTTTCTTTAAACAAGTGCTTTAGCTTTATCGCCTCCCAGTGCTCTGGAATGGTTCCAATCCAATCCACACCAGAATCTTTCATAGGTGAATCAGGATTCAAGCCTTGCGTCACCGCTTGCTGAATGATGATTTGCTTGCACTCTTTTAGTAGCTCGATTTGCTTTTGTTTGATTACGATCGCTTCATCGATTTGTGCTGTTGTTCTATCAAGGTACTTGGCTATCTTTACCTGCTCATTAATAGGAGGCACAAATGCTTTAAAGCTAAAGAAAACTTCTTTTGAAATCGTATTTCTTAAACCCTTATAGAGAGGCTTAAGCTTTTTATCTGTATCTAAATTAAGATAAAAATAGTATAGAAACTCTCTACTATATTGTTCACTAGGGTTAAATACGGTGTATGCACCAGTAATCATCCCATCAAATTTAGATAAACCAACGGTTCGAGGAGTTTCTTCTACATCAAACAAGCAAAATACGAAGTCTCCTGAGCTTACCTCCTGATAAGTGTCAAACTCTGCGGGGAATTTACCCTCTGGGTTATCCATATCTCGCTTGATGATGCCTTTTAAGGTCAGGGATAAAAGATCATATTCACTAGAACGCTTACCAACCAACTTTTTCTTTAGGTTGAAAATGCGCTTGTTAGGAGTTAGCGACCAATGTTCAGGGATTTCACCCAGCCATTCTACACCTGACTCTTTATAGGAGTCGTACTTTGGTATCTGCTCAATAACTGTATTGCTCATTAGATTACCCCTGAACCTTAGCCACAGAGATTCCAAGAATATCAGCAATCAAACCTTCTGCTTTTTGCTCGAGTGCAATAATGTCGCTCGCAACTTCATCCATAGAACGCAGAGGCTTGTGGCGATAGAAATACTTGTTAAAACTGATCTCATAACCAATCTTGACGGATTCAAGATTTATCCATGCTTCATCCACATGTGGCTTCACTTCATCAAGGAAGTATTGATAAATGCTTTGCTCAAGCGGCACGGATTCGCTGTCACGCAGGTCTGAGCTTGATTCATAAGTCACGAACTCATTGTGGTTGCCCGTTGGGTAGTAACCGAAATCGGGTAGGTCTTGCAGCTCGCATTCGTAGTTTTCTAGCAAGTCAACTAACTTGTCTTGCTTTAGCTTAGCGACTTTCTTGATGACTTTTTCTGCGTTCTCGTCATACCAGCTTACCGCATCAACAATGGCTTTTTTCTCAGTTGCCGCAAGTTTAAGCCCCAGTGATTTAAGCTCTGCATCTACTGATTGTTTGAACTGGTTAAAGTCGTTGTAAACATCATCACCAATCTTGCTGTGCAACTGGCTTGCTGCATTCACCAGTGTGCGCTGTTTAATCCAGTTTTTCGTATCCAGTAATTTGGTTTTCGCTGTTTTGTTTAGGCTGATATCATTTTCTTCACACCACTTGGTGATCTCGTTTTTAATCCCTTTAACAAACCCAGCATCATAGACTTGCTCGCCATATTCGGCGTACAAATACTCCATCACTTCACGCAGTGATTTTTCAAAACGTAATGGCTCAATCAGGTCGGCACGGAATTGAGCACTACGGCGATCTGGGCGCTCAATATTGACTTTGTAGTAACCAAAATCTTGGTTCTTGAAGACTTGCGCAGCAATACCGACCGAATCGCCTTTCTCATCAATTGCACGTTCAACGGATTGGTTATCTAGATAGGTCGAGACAATTTCCGCAATGTGTTCTGGTGAGAACTCGCAGTTTTTGTTACCCAAGTTTTTGCGCAGTTTGCGGAACAATAAGCTAGCGTCAATCAGTTGCACCTTACCTTGGCGGCTTTCAGGTTTGTTGTTATTTAGAAGCCAGATATACGTAGTAATACCCGTGTTGTAGAACAGGTTGTTTGGCAACTGAACAATCGCATCCAGCATGTCATTTTCAATAATATAACGACGAATATTGCTTTCACCACTGCCTGCGTCACCGGTAAATAAACTTGAACCATTGTGAACCGATGCAATACGAGCCCCTAACGGGCTGACTTGCGGCGACTTCATTTTGGTGACCATTTCCATAAGGAACAGCAACTGACCGTCGCTTGAACGAGGAATCGCATCTTGTTCTGATTCAACACCCCAGTAATCTTTTAACTTCACTTTAAAGCGACCATCTACGACATCTTTACCGTCTTTGATGTGCTTTTGCTCACTCGCCCAGCTCTTACCGTAAGGCGGGTTAGAAAGCATGAAGTCAAAGCGCTCTGATGAGAATTCATCGGTAGAAAGGGTTGAACCAACACGGATGTTCTCTGGGTTGTTACCTTTGATCATCATATCTGACTTACAAATAGCGTAAGTCTCATCGTTGATCTCTTTACCGTAGAGGTAGATATCACGGTTTGATGCTGGGTACTTTTCTTCAACAAAGTTCTGTGTTTCTGTCAGCATACCGCCACTACCACATGCAGGGTCATACACTGTGATTGAAAGTGGCAAGTTATCTTTGATTGGGTCAAAGACAAGGTGCGTCATCAGCTCGATAACTTCACGTGGGGTGAAGTGCTCGCCCGCCTCTTCGTTGTTCTCTTCGTTGAATTTACGGATCAATTCTTCAAATACATAACCCATACCAAGGTTGCTGAGCGCTGGTAGTTTGTTGCCCTCAGGATCTTCTTTAACCTCTGGCGTTAAGTTGATGTATGGCGAGACAAATTTCTCAACCACATCTAGCAACACGTCTTTACCCGCCATGTGGCGGATTTGAGCTTTCAGGTTAAAACACTCAACAATCTCTTTTACGTTGTCACTAAAACCGTTGAGGTAATCTTCGAAGTTAGCCAGCAGAATCTGTTGGTTATTGGTCGCAGTACTGAATAGCGTTTGGAGGGTCCACTTGGAAGTGTTGTAAAACACATAACCTGATGCTGCACATAATGGCGCATCATCAAGCTCAGTTTCATTCATTTCTTCTTTTTGGAATTTAACTTCTTCCAATACTGCTTCTTTGGATGGTTCTAAAAGCGTATCCAGACGGCGTAGCACCACCATAGGTAAGATAACGTCGCGGTATTTACCACGAACATAGACATCACGAAGACAATCGTCGGCAATCGACCATATAAATGAAACGAGTTTGTTATGTACTGAGTGGTCCATAATATTCTTCTTAAAACGATAGTTGCTTGAAATTCAAACAATAACAACAGGGATAATTGGGAAGGATTTTACTGACTTTTGACGCTAGTAGCGAATAAAACATTGGTTTCTGCTCGCTACTAGCTCCTTAGTTTAGCCTACTATCAAGATTTAAAACGCTGCATCTCAACATACTCACGTAGATGCTTAAATGGATAAGGCGTTACGGTTGGTAAGCGATGTCTTAAGTGATATACATCAAACAAACTTTCTACCTCTTCAGGTAATGCATCAAACGAATGTTTTATCAGGTATAAATGGCTAAAGGTCTCGATTTTGCTCTGTGGACTGCCTTTACCACCAGCAAAGTACATACCCTGCTCTCGGTTATAGAAGAAACCTAAAGATGCATTAAAGAACCCCTCACTTTGTCCTCTCATCGATGTTTTTAAGAAGAATCCTTGTTCGCGCAGCCAATCATAGAATTGTTTTTCATCATTGCTTTTGTATGCAATTGTCGAAAACTCATCAAACGGTAGAGGGGTCGTATCATCCCACTCAGACAATATCGCTCTCAGTTTGTTGATTACTTTACTCTCTGGGTTTTCTTCAATGAACTGAGTCAACAATGCAATCGGGACATCTTGGGCTCGTCCTTTTTTAAGCTCACGCAATCGCTCCGCAACCGCTTCAAATTCCGGCAGCATTTGAATACCCGTATCAATGAAAATGGCATAGTCCCCCGTCTCCGGCCAATAAATATAAGGGGAACGTTGGAATCCTTGAAATACTTGCCATTTATCATTACCTAAATCGAGTTCAATATCTTCAAGCTCCTCTTGAATCGCTTGTGTATATTGCCATTCATCGCCCACTAACTTAGACGCATACACTGGCCAGGACCCGTCTCGAACCTCTGAAAATTCGCCTTGTGGTCGATGAGGCATGTAATATACACATCCTTCAGGGCTTCTTGGGTATTCAATCAAATGCTTTTTTGTATGAACTTCTAGCTTGATAAGTAGTTCTTTTAACAGCACCTCCACCACATGGCGGTTTGGCTGGCCTTGACGGTTCCATAAGCGCTCTGGATAACACGACTGAAAAACTGTGTCTTGGTACTTTTTGCGATAAACCTGATACGGGTCTTCTTCAGCTGACTTGTAGGTGTCTTTATTACCAACAATTAGGATATTCAGTGCCCCACGAATCGGAACTTCAGCTATTTCTGCGTTTATATCAAGATGCTCGATACCATGAAGCAAGGTTAGTGCAGCATCAGTATCTTTGTTTTTGGTTAAATCACAGATCACCAAACGATGCTCTTTCAACGTATCAAACAGCCCGACATAGTGATTTTTGACAATCGTATCTGAAACGAACCTGTGCTTTTCTCCGGGAATCCGCTGCAACTTCACTGAAACTGAATCGCCATAAGCTTGCTTAAGATCTTGCATGAACTGCTCAAGAATACCGACCTTAGATAGTTGAAAACCACTATAAGATTCTTTGGTTATATCAATCGCCTGAACTCGACTTTTCGCATTAGAGTAAAGCGGCTTCTTGATGTAGTCTCCCTTTATGGATTTGCTTACCAACATCCCCACATCATCAAGTTGATAACGTGTAGCAAACTTTGCCTTTTTCTGTATCTCTCCGTTCTCTAACGTAAACCAAGACAAAGGAGAAAACGTTTTGGCACTCATTGACAGTGTTTGTTTGAATCCAAGCGCTGCACATGGCGCTAAATCGATTTCCACGGTCGTTAATTCATAGCCTGAGTGACCTTTCGGTAACTTTTTGCTTTTGACTAGATAATATAAGCCTTCACTTTCAAAGCGCTTTATCTCTGGCGTAGCGCCACTCAATACTTTTGGTATCGCTTTAATCAGTAAACGGGCCAATTGCCATGTAGGTAGCTCGGCAGCGTTAACTGGTTTGATAGCCAAAGACGTGTCTTTGAGGTCTAATTTGGCGTCCTTTGGTAACAGCACCCAATAACACGCTTCTTTATTGGCACCTTTGACTAAACAATAAACACTTCCTGACTTATAGATTTCAGACGCTAATGTTACTAAACGCTTAGGTCGTTCTGAGAAGTCTATTCCTTTAAAACTGACACAGTAAATCACGAAGCTTCTATCAACCCAATCAGTGTCAATGGATATTTGTTCCACTAAGGTTGATAAAGGACCGTGTGAGGAAGGTTCTAGCTGTTGTGTAACCATTTTATCAACTCCTGTACTGCGGTTAGGTTGGTATCGGCATTGCTATCATCAATTAGTGCCGGAATTTCAATAACTTTAGCTAACTGTGGTGAGGTTTCTACGAAGCACGAGTCCAAATATCTAATCGGCTTTGAGGCATCACCTAACGCATTCACGTAAATAAACTTCGAAGGTCCAAACTCTTCTTCTACCAATGAAATTTTCGAACTGTAATCTTCGCTGCTTTCATTACCTTCATGCTTCCAGTATTTGCTGTCTAGCCAGATCGGTTGCTCAACCCCTGCAAATTTGACTCTATTATCAAATCGCTCGTAAATAGAATTTGGAACTTCTTCAAAGATAAAATCGAATGCTGTTAGCACCGCCTCTACCGCTTGCTCGCCCAATGCTCCCTTATAAATGTTGGTAAACATAACTGGCGTCATCACATACGCTTCTTTTTGCCACGAACAGGCAAAACCTTTGTGTTCAAACCACGGCCTCACATATTGGTTCTGAACTAACGTAGCTAGGCTGCATGCTTCCTCAGAAACCATATCGCCAGTAGACACTCTATCAAAGAACTCGAAGGCATTCGGATCACCATCTAAGTTACCCAGATAACGGTAGTAACCGTTGGTCATAGACTGTAAGTACAATCGATTAAATCGCTCCGGTTGAGAGACAATCGTCGGATAGCGAAGTAACTGAGTTCTAATGTCTTGCCACTCTTGAATATCATTATCAGATGCAGGTTGATTATGTAGACGACGAACTAGTGCTTTGATTGACTGCATACCGTCTTTGTTGTTTCTTTGAGCAAGATTGAATAAACGTCGAACAACCCTGTCCTCAACTAAAGACTTATTAGCTGATTTCGCTTTATCAACCAAAGCAACATATTCGTGCGAAAACAAGCTTGGGTCTCTACTCTCTTCCGCCAGAATTTCTTTCAAACTGGAATCAGCAAACAAGAGAATTTGTTTTCGTTTCAGAGATGTTCTCCCGGCTCTTCCTACCGCTTGCTCAATGTATTTCCTTACCGCGCTTTGGTAGTCACTTGTTTGGTAATATTGCTGTAAAGAGCGTTCTCTGCTCATGCCCATAAGTTGCTGACGACACCAGCTTTCAGCACTTTTCGGCGACAACTCTCCGTTCTCTTGCAAAGATAAGATTTGGTGAAACTGACAAAGCTGGTTAGCAGTATGCGAATAATCATCTGACAACATTAGCTGAGTAGGTTTTTCAAGATATATACTGTCTATATCGCTTCGCTGCTGGGTGCTATAAGTGACATCGGCAACGGATATTAGGCTTCCACCTTCCAACGCTAAATTGACTGCATAATCAGGGTTTTTACCAGCACCCATTGAAGCATATGTACTGAATACAACGACTTTCCCTGCTTCTGTGTTTAGGTGATTGGAAATTTCATCATAGCCAACTAACCTCATCCAATCAGCGTTCACGCCAAAATATGTCTTGGTTGGAACATTAAATTCTATCGCCCATTTATCACAGCAAAACTGGATGAAATCATTAATATCCTGTCGTGTTGTATCAAGAGTACGGTTTAACAGCGACAGCATATAACGATTATCAGGAACTGACATAAACGCTTTAATACTCGCTAAGAGCTTAGACAGCCAGCTCCGAACAAATGCCTGCTCTGACTCAGCAATACCCAGATGGTGATTTAGGATAAAGTGGCTTGAGCGAGCCTCCGGCTTATATTCTTCTAACAAAGTATCAAGAAACGCATCTCGGCTATTGAGATACTTGACCGTTAAAATTACACCGTTATCTTTATAGTTGCGCTTACTATGATAATAATCATTTACCCGCAGTTTTTGCTCTCTCGACAAAGACAAAAGCTTTTTACCCAAACGCTCATTCAAGTACTTAAAATCAAAGTTATGTATTACGGTATCAGCTCTCGCTGTTGCACTTATACCGAGAATAACAGCTCCGGCATCAACCATATCCGCCAAGACACCCGATGGTGAAAGATTTAAGAATGACGCTTTACAATTTACGGTATCGCGAGTCCCCTGATTATGGGCGACTTCAACAAGTTTCATTCCGGTATGATGGTAGCTCTTGCTAGAACTCAACTTGCTCGCTTGTCCACCCGCTGATTGCCGCAGCCCCCTAGTATCAAAAGACTCGTAAACAGCAGACTCAAATTCTTGTAGGTTAAAGTGAGTAAGCAGGGATTGAACGGCTTCTTGAAACGTTCCTTCTAGGCTTCTATTTTCGCGCCCTTCAATTTCAAGGCTACGAACGTTCTCCCAGTACTGAAACACGGCTTTACGCATAGTGCGAAGAAACCACTGGTATATAACATCCGCTTCATTGACAAAGCGGGTTAAAAGCCCATTTTTTTCAATGAGAGAACCTTCCACTTTATCATCACTAAATATGAGATTTTTCTGCCTCAATAGATCTGATTTTAATGACAGCTTATGAGTGGCACTGCTTACATGCGTGAAGCTTCTATCTGAAAACAACCGAACAGGTCGTTCATTCAAGTTAGGTCCTTCCGTATTAAACGCAAACGCTAGGTTCCACTTGGTGCCAAACTCTTCGAGTCGCTCACGCAGTGGTTCAAACAGGTCTTCAATCTTGTCGTAGCGAGGCGAACTCTCAAGTTGGTGATCTCGAAAGTTTGCTCTCAGAGTTCTTATAGCCCAAATTAAGTCCTGCGCTTGTTGTTTACACAGTTCGGAAAGGATGACTTGATTTTGCTTGTCAATTTCATCAATGATAAGCACCGCACCACTTAAATCGCGTAATGGACTGTAGCGCGAGCGGGTATTGTGGAAGCCTTTCAGAAACTTGCTCGTCGTTAAGAAAACAACATGAGCGCTTCCATTGCGGATTTTTTCTCCCGGCAGAAGTGCTTCAACAGAGGTCAGTAACGAGCCATTCAGCGAGATTCTATCGGTCCCTTTTTGTTTCTTTTGCAAGCGGGCAACTAAATTGCGGTAAAAGTAACCGGCTTGACGACTTAAAGAAACTTTAACTTCTGGCTTGCTCGCATGATGCCTTAGGCCCGAGATAGCGCTCCATTCTGCTTTAACATCGCGCTCGGCGTTCAAATCAAATCCGACTATTACTTCATTTAAGACGGCATCAGAACATTGCAATAACTGCTCTGACTGGTTAGGTAGGTGGACTATTTGCGCTGTAAGATACTCTTGCTGTTCTAGAGTAAAGCGAGGCTCACCCTTGACGGTTTGCTTTTCAATTAACTTCAACAAGTCTGCTTTCGCGCTTACCACGTTATCTACTGAATCAGTAACGTAATAGAGTAAACGCTTGGATCTACTACCTCTCTCTTCTTCCTGTAATTCATCTTGCACTTGATCAAGCATCTGCTGGAGCAAAAAGTTTAATGCCGTGTATGTCTTTCCGATCCCAGTCTGAAACGGTAGTGGAAGCAAAGCGCCAGATTTGGTGCCATTAACTTTAGTGTGACTTTCGAGCGATTCAGTAATGACAAGATCAAGCGGCGATGGTTCAGGAATGAGCCGAAAATCAAAATGACGAAACGCTTCTATAGATACATTCAATTTAATACTCCCTACGCAGTGCGTGATATCTCAATGACCAATCCAATGACACTGAACCCTTACCATGAATTTACAATAAATATACACAAAAAATAAACTGCGATATTTATTTTCACCACGTAACGGGTAAATTAGATAGGTTCTTCGACTTCGATACATAATGATCTAGATCATTTCACTCTGAAGAAAGAAGAATAAATACAGGTTATATAATGTAGAGCTTTGTGATGATTCATCAGCCAGCTTAAAAGGATATTAATTCCAGGTTATTGGATGCACAGCCTTGTTTATGATTGCTCTATTGATTTGTTATTGCCTTAACTGCTTTTTCGTCATTAAATTCAGCTAATACTGTCATGAAGTGATAATAACAACCTCTAAATTATCTGGCCTAAATCTCATTGTAAGCGTGCGCCCGGATGGGCGCACTTGAGAATCAAGCAACAGTTTGCGACTTCTTAATAATAGAAAACAGCTGGTCTTTTAGGTGCAGGCGCTGTTTTTTCAGTGATTCAAGGTAGTCGTCAGAGGTGTTCTCTGCGCCGGTTTCAATGCGATGTACTTCGTGATCGCACTCGTGGTACTCCTTGAACAGGCGAGCGAAGTGCGCGTCGTTCATTTTCAGGTGGTGGATCTCGTCTTTATATTCAGGAAATTCGTGGTGCAAGTCATGTTTTTCAATTGTCATAATACGGTCCTTTCTATTTTGCGCATTTAATACAAGTCGTTGTGTAAGGCAGAGCGTTTAAGCGCTGCGGATTGATTTGTTCTTCACAATGCTGACACAGGCCATAGGTGCCCTGCTCTATTCGCAGTATCGCGTTATTGACCATCTCCAGCTCTTGCTTGGCTTCCTGATGGATTTCATCCAGTACATCGTCGTTTTCGCGCTCTGTGTTTTGTTCTGCAAAGTTGGCCGACCGGCCCTTTCTGAAATCGGCTTCAATGGCGGCTATCCGTTGACTCAGTTCATTTTGTTTGGATTTGAGAAAACTCGTTAATTGGTCAGCAGTCATGATGTTCTCCTTTGTTAAACTCATCATAACGCGCTGCTTTTGCGGCTCTTTGATCTGGCACAAGGTTAAGGAGTGGGCAATAAAAAACCCGACACTGGGTCGGGTTTTTGGTGCTATAGGTTAGACAAATCTAGACATATTCAACTTCGATGATGTCGTATTCAACGCTACCGTTTGGAGTTTGAATGGTCACTGAATCATCCAGTTCTTTTCCGATAAGACCACGTGCAATAGGCGAGTTAACCGAGATCAGATTGTTTTTAATGTCTGCCTCGTCGTCACCTACGATCTTGTAGGTCACTTCCTCGTCTGTATCAACATTGACTATGGTCACCGTGCTGCCAAAGATCACTTTGCCATTGTTTGCCATTTTAGTGACGTCAATAACCTGTGATGTAGACAGTTTGGCTTCAATTTCCTGGATGCGGCCTTCGCAGAATCCCTGCTGCTCACGTGCAGCGTGGTACTCGGCGTTTTCTTTCAGATCGCCGTGCTCACGCGCTTCCGCGATGTCGGCAACGATCTTAGGACGGACGACTTTCTTTAAATGGTTCAGTTCTTCACGAAGCATTTCTTCGCCTCGTACTGTCATCGGAATTGATTGCATAGTATCTCACTCATTGCCAGGGCTTGCGCCCTGGCCTTGTTCTTCTTAGTTCAAACGCTGGTGTAGCTCCTGAACAGAGTTTACAGAACTTCTGTCGTCAGCCTCATTGGCTGTACAGTTTGCAAACGCTGCGTTGAGCGTAGTGGTGTAGTTAGTCTTATGCTGAAGTGCACCACGACGTAACACCTTCGAATCTTCGATGGCCTGACGGCCTTCTGTGGTATTTACAATGTAGCTGTACTCACCGTTCTTGATGCGGTCAAGAATGTGTGGACGACCTTCAAATACCTTGTTTACGCGACGTACTTCGATGCCGGCGTCTTCCAGAGCTTGTGCTGTACCTTTGGTTGCATCCAGCTCAAAGCCAATGGCTTTCATGGTCTTAGCCAGCTCTACAACACGTGCCTTGTCACCATTGCGAACAGATAGTAGCGCGCGACCACCACGTGGTAAAGCGTTTGATGCACCTAATTGCGCTTTTGCGAAGGCTTCGGCGAAGTTTTCACCAACACCCATTACCTCACCGGTAGAGCGCATCTCAGGACCACGCATAGGGTCAACACCCTGGAACTTAGCAAATGGCAGTACCACTTCTTTTACGCTGTAGTAAGGCGGGATAACTTCTTTCGTCACGCCCTGGCTTTCCAGTGACTGGCCAACCATACAACGGGCCGCCACTTTTGCCAGCGCAACACCGGTTGCTTTAGAAACAAACGGGACAGTACGCGCAGCACGCGGGTTCACTTCAATCAGGTAAACCTGACCGTCTTTGACTGCGAACTGAGTATTCATCAGACCAACCACGCCCAGCTCAAGTGCCATGTCACGCACTTGCTTACGCATTACGTCCTGAATGTCCTGCGACAATGAGTGTGCAGGCAATGAACAAGCTGAGTCACCTGAGTGAACACCGGCTTGCTCAATGTGCTCCATGATACCGCCAATGATGACGTTCTCACCGTCACAGATCGCATCAACGTCTACCTCGATAGCGTCATCCAGGAAACGGTCCAGCAATACTGGTGCTTCGTTAGACACAGATACCGCTTCGGTCATGTAACGACGCAGGTCATCTTCGTCGTACACGATTTCCATCGCGCGACCACCCAGTACATAGGAAGGACGTACAACCAGCGGGAAGCCGATTTCCTGAGATTTAGCAATCGCTTCTTCCAGTGACGTTACCGTTGCGTTTTCAGGCTGAAGCAGGTCAAGACGCTCAACCAGCTGTTGGAAGCGCTCACGGTCTTCCGCACGGTCAATCGCGTCCGGAGAAGTACCAATTACTGGTACACCGTTCGCTTCAAGGTCACGCGCCAGTTTCAGTGGTGTCTGACCACCGTACTGAACAATCACCCCTTTTGGCTTTTCAACGCGCACGATTTCAAGCACGTCTTCCAGCGTAATAGGCTCGAAGAATAGACGGTCTGACGTATCGTAGTCAGTTGAAACCGTTTCAGGGTTACAGTTAACCATGATGGTCTCGTAGCCGTCTTCACGCATTGCCAGCGCAGCGTGTACACAACAGTAATCGAACTCGATGCCCTGACCGATACGGTTAGGACCACCACCGATAACCATGATTTTGTCTTTGTCAGACGGTGCCGCTTCACACTCTTCATCGTAAGATGAGTACATGTAAGCGGTGTCTGAGCTGAATTCCGCAGCACAGGTATCAACGCGCTTATAAACCGGCAGGATATCCAGCTGGTGACGCTTTTTGCGAATTTCTTTTTCAGACACACCCGCAATTTCTGCGATACGCGGATCTGAGAAACCTTTACGCTTCAGGCGACGCAGGAAGTCTTTGTTCAGACCGGCCATACCCACTTCAGCGATGGTTGCTTCGTCTTTCAGAATGTCTTCAATCTGAACCAGGTACCAGCGGTCAACTTTGGTCAGCTCGAACACTTCCTCTACGCTCATGCCGTGACGCATTGCATCGGCGATGTACCAGATACGCTCAGCGCCTGGCTCACGTAGTTCACGAATGATGGTTTCTTTCGCTTTCGGGTCGTCCAGTGCCACAATTGGGTTAAGACCCGTTGCGCCCACTTCCAGACCACGAAGTGCTTTTTGTAGTGATTCTTGCTGGTTACGACCAATGGCCATCACCTCACCCACTGACTTCATCTGTGTCGTCAGACGGTCGTTAGCGCCGGCAAACTTCTCAAAGTTAAAGCGTGGGATCTTAGTCACGACGTAATCGATTGACGGCTCGAATGACGCAGGGGTTGCACCGCCTGTGATGTCATTTTGTAGCTCGTCCAGGGTATAACCCACTGCCAGCTTAGCCGCAATTTTAGCGATCGGGAAACCGGTTGCTTTTGAGGCCAGTGCAGATGAGCGCGATACGCGTGGGTTCATTTCAATGATAACCATACGGCCATCATCCGGGTTAACACCGAACTGAACGTTTGAACCACCGGTTTCTACGCCAATCTCACGCAGTACCGCCATCGAAGCGTTACGCATGATCTGATATTCTTTGTCAGTCAGAGTTTGTGCTGGTGCAACTGTGATTGAGTCACCGGTATGAACACCCATTGGGTCGAAGTTTTCGATAGAACACACAATGATGCAGTTGTCGTTTTTGTCACGCACCACTTCCATTTCGTATTCTTTCCAGCCCAGCAAACTCTCGTCGATCAGTAGCTCGTTGGTTGGAGACAGATCAAGACCACGGGTACAAATCTCGTCGAACTCTTCCATGTTGTAAGCAACACCACCACCGGTACCACCCATAGTGAAAGAAGGACGAATGATACACGGGAAGCCAATGCGCGACAGTACGTCGTGCGCTTCATCCATTGAGTGGGCAATCTCTGCGCGAGGACACTCAAGGCCAATGTTCTTCATTGCCGCGTCGAAGCGCTCGCGGTTCTCAGCTTTGTCGATGGCATCCGCAGTTGCACCGATCAGCTCAACACCGTGCTTAGCCAGTACACCATGCTTGTCCAGGTCAAGCGCACAGTTTAGAGCAGTCTGACCACCCATAGTCGGTAGTACCGCATCTGGCTTTTCTTTTTCAATGATTTTCTCAACTACTTCCCAGTGAATTGGCTCGATGTAAGTCGCATCTGCCATTTCCGGGTCAGTCATGATGGTTGCCGGGTTTGAGTTAACCAGAATAACCCGGTAGCCCTCTTCTCTTAGCGCTTTACACGCCTGAGCACCAGAGTAGTCAAACTCACAGGCTTGGCCGATGACGATTGGGCCTGCGCCCAGGATCAGTATGCTGTTTAAGTCGGTACGTTTTGGCATTGTTACTCCGGTTCTAATTTAGGCTTTACGTGCTTGCATTAATTCAATGAAGTGGTCGAACAGCGGTGCTGCATCGTGCGGACCCGGGCTTGCTTCTGGGTGACCCTGGAAGCTAAATGCCGGTTTGTCGGTACGATGAATGCCCTGCAAGGTTCCGTCGAACAACGACTTATGCGTTGCACGCAGGTTATCTGGCAAAGTTGCTTCATCCGCAGCAAAACCATGGTTCTGTGCTGTGATCATTACCACGTCACGATCCAGGTCTTTCACCGGGTGGTTACCACCGTGGTGACCGAACTTCATCTTCACCGTTTGTGCACCTGAGGCCAGCGCCAGTAACTGATGGCCCAAACAAATACCAAAAATAGGCGTGTCAGTTTCTAAGAAAGCTTTAATCGCATCGATTGCGTAGGTACAAGGCGCTGGGTCGCCAGGGCCATTAGACAGGAAAATACCGTCAGGATTCATCGCCAGTACTTCTGCAGCGGAGGTTTCTGCTGGTACTACAGTTAGTTTACAGCCACGGTCTACTAACATGCGAAGAATGTTCTTTTTCACACCAAAATCATACGCAACAACATGGAATTGCTCATTTTCAGCACTCAGAGTCTGGAAGCCCTGACCTAAAGTCCAGCTCCCTTCACGCCACTCATAAGTCTGTTCTGTTGTTACGACTTTCGCTAAATCCATCCCTTTAAGGCCAGGAAACGCTTTTGCCGCTTCCAGTGCCTGCTGCTCATCAATTTCATCGCCCGCGATGATGCAGCCATTTTGAGCGCCCTTATCACGCAAGATACGCGTCAGCTTACGCGTATCTATATCGGCAATCCCAAGGATATTGCGTGCTTTTAAGTAGTCACTTAACGATTGCTCGTTACGGAAATTACTTGCAAGCAATGGCAAATCCCGAATTACCAGACCCTTAGCCCAGATTTTATCGGCTTCTTCATCCTCACTGTTGGTACCGGTATTCCCGATGTGTGGATAAGTCAGCGTCACAATCTGTTCTGCATAAGAAGGATCCGTCAAAATTTCTTGATATCCCGTCATAGACGTATTGAATACTACCTCACCAACGGACAGGCCGTCAGCGCCAATGGCAGTACCGCGAAACACAGTGCCGTCTTCAAGGACTAAGAGAGCGGATTTAGTCAAGTTAACCTCCTAGATAGTAAAAAACGGGAGCAAGCCAACGCTTGTTTTCCCGTCTACAAAGCGCTTGGTAACACGCAGTTATTAAAATTTTGGCAAATTCGTTATAGTCTACAGCACTTTCTCAGATTCGTCTAATAATTCGCGTAAAAAATAAAAAAATAAGGTTTTTAGCGACTTTTACTAACGAACACGTTAAAATAGTAAGCTTACCTCTTCAATCCAAGCACATCTTGCATGGAATAAAGTCCGTTCGGCTTATCTTTTAACCACTGCGCAGCCCTTACAGCACCTGATGCGAAGGTTAATCTTGATGTTGCTTTGTGTGTTAATTCCAGCCTTTCTCCCATAGTGGCAAAATAAGCCGTGTGTTCACCAACTATATCGCCAGCTCTGAGCACTGAATAGCCAATTTCTTGTTGACTTTTAGCCTCATGTACCTGAGTTCTGTCATAGCGTGCAACCTGGTCATGGTCCCAGCCTTTTGCCTCGGCAATGGCTTCACCAATCGCCAGTGCGGTCCCCGACGGTGCGTCGACTTTATTACGGTGATGGGCTTCAAAGATTTCAATGTCCATTTCATCGGCCAGCTTTGCCGCGGCAGTTTGCACCAGGTCCAGCATCAGCGTCACGCCCACACTAAAGTTACGTGCAAAAACAATCGGAATAGACTCAGAGGCGGTTTCTAATGCCTGCATTTGCTCTGCACTCAGGCCGGTTGTGCCAATCACCATAGGTGTTTTGTTGGCCACAGCCTGTTGCAGGTGACCAAGCATGCCCTCTGGCAGGGTAAAATCGATTAATACATCCAGCTCAGAGCCCAGTTGCTGTTCAGAACTGAAGGTCGATCCGGCAGGTGCTTGCGGCTGTAACGTGGCAATAGACTGGTTAAGGTGTGGCGATGAAGCTCTGACGAATGCGCTGCCAAGCTGGCAATGCTGAGACTGTTGGACTGCTTCAATCAGCGCCAGGCCCATACGGCCATTGGCGCCAAAAATACCGATTTGTGTCATTTTACGGTTTTCCTTTGTGTTAGATATGCCACCTGTTTGGTGGTACGGAAACGTATTTTCCCGATTTTCAGCGCAAGAGAGATAAGCTCGATCACCCCGCTTTTATGCCGGGTGATTAATTTTGTGCTCTAGAGTTTACCCTATCTCTGTGTCATAGTCAGTTGACAATAATACGAATCTATCCTGTTTTGCAGACTCGTCATTGACGTGCAACCAGCAAGGCCGAGCACACTTTAAAGTCGTGTTGTGAGCTATCAAAAGCTCTGCTCACGCTCAAAGCTAAACGCTCAGATAGATAGAAAAATATAATAACGAAACACAATGGACTTTAGACGTCTAACCATATAAACTTCCGCCCTCGCCGATTTCAATTATTGCGGGCGATGTAGTTTAAATGCAGCTAATAATGGACTCGTTGGCTGTGGTTAGTTTTTGGGGAGTGCTATGCAGCCACACTTAAATCACACACAAGCAAAACTTTCTTTGCTACCTCTTTTAACCTTTGTTGGCCTGTTCCTGGGCGCAGGTCTGTACCTGCAATCACAGGGCGTCGACTATGCTTTTTATCAGCTACCGGCACCGGTAGCCATTTTGCCTGCCATAGTGATCGCGTTTTGGATCAACAAAGGCACCATCAACCAGAGCGTTGAAACCTTTATTAAAGGCGCCGGGCACAGCAACATCATTACCATGTGCTTAATTTACTTGCTCGCCGGTGCGTTCTCATCGGTGGCCAGTGCCACAGGCGGCGTTGACGCCGTCGTCAATGCCGGCTTGTCTCTGATCCCGCCAAGCCTGTTGTTACCCGGGCTGTTTTTAATTGCCGCTGTGGTCTCGACTGCCATGGGTACGTCAATGGGTACTATCGGTGCGATTGGCCCGATTGCCTACGCGGTATCAGTCAAAACCGGTATCGATCCCGCTCTGATGGCCGGTACTATTGTCTCCGGTGCGATGTTTGGTGATAACCTGTCTATCATTTCGGATACCACCATTGCAGCAACCCGTACGCAGGGCTGTGAAATGAAAGACAAGTTCAGAGAAAACCTGAAAATTGCCCTGCCTGCTGCTGCCCTTACGGTTGCACTATTGGTGTTTTTAACACCTGAGCCACAGGCGGTTGAAACCAAACCGTTTGACTGGCTGTTGGTACTGCCCTATGCCTTTATTTTGGTACTGGCAGTGATCGGCATTAACGTCTTTGTGGTGCTCTTTAGCGGTATTATCTTTGCCGCATTGATGGGGTTCACAGGAGATTATCAGGGCGCCGCTTTTGTTAAAGACGTGTATAAAGGCTTCAGTGATATGCAGGAAATTTTCCTGTTGTCTATGTTCATCGGCGGCTTGTCTGAGTTCATTCGCGTCAATGGCGGGCTGGATTACCTGGCTCACAAGATCCAGGCAATCACGGCCATCATTGCCAAATGGCACAGAAAAGTGGCCGATCAGCTGGGTATTGCCGCGCTGGTGCTAACCAGTAACCTGTGTATCGCTAATAACACTGTGAGTATTATTGTCGCCGGTCCGGTTGCTAAAAAGCTGGCGGATGATGGCAAGATTTCAGGCAAGCGTTCAGCCAGTCTGTTGGATATTTTTGCCTGCGTCATGCAGGGCTCGCTGCCTTATGGCGCACAGGCTTTGTTGCTGGGCGCGACCTTTAAGATCAGCCCCTGGGAAGTCTCCACCTCTTCATTTTACTGCTTTATTCTGGCGTTTACGGCCATTGCCGTTATATGTTTGCGCCGCCATAAAGACTAATCACCAAACAGAAATGGCATCCTCAGGGTGCCATTATTTGTCCTAAACCAAGAAAATGCGTGTTTTTATTCCACTTGTTTGTTGATTTGCGTTTATAATTCAGCTGTTTATAACCCCATACACACGAGAAACAATGAAAACACCACTTTTTTCTGCGCTCACTCTGAGTCTTATGCTTGGTGCTGGTACGGCTGCGGCGGCTGACTGGAGTAACACTCAGCTACACCTTAATCACGGTGAATTTAAAAATCCATTTAGTCAGCAAAAGGCCAATCAGACGATTTATTCTCTGCAACATGCCTCCGGTTACCGTTATGGCGATAACTTCTTCTTTATCGATTACAGCACAGACGATCTGGACGATGGCTATCAGGATGGCGACTTTTACGGCGAATGGTACTCTACATTGAGCCTGGGGAAGCTGACAGATCTGAAGTTTAATGACTCACCACTTCAGGACGTTGGGATTGTGATGGGCTTTAACGCCGCGGGCGATGCCAAGGTGATGAAATATCTGCCAGGCGTAAAACTCTCCTGGAATATCGACGGGTTTAATTTCTTTTCTACCACCCTGACCGGCTATATCGACGACAGTCGCGGCGTGAATGCCGGTGGCGCGCCAAAAGAAACCAACAGTTATATGCTGGATGTGGCCTGGGGCTACCCGTTTACCATTGGCGGACACAAGTTTGAGTTTACGGGTCATGTGGAATACATTACCGGCCGTGATAACGAAGTGGGTGGCGATGTGAAAGGCTGGCTACTGGCGCAACCTATTCTGCGCTGGGATCTGGGTCACGCACTGGAAATGCCCGAAAACCAGCTGATGCTGGGTGTCGAATGGCAGTACTGGCGAAATAAACTGGGCACAGACACCAATGAATCTGTTCCTCAGGTGCACCTGTCCTGGACATTCTAAGCCTCGCTCTTTTGCCGGGTCATTGTCACTGACCCGGCTTACGTCCCCCCCTTGCTATTACTTTCGAATAAAAAACACGCAAACCCATTGCACAAAAACATACCATACAGTATGGTATTTTCAATTATCATCAAACGGAGTTGTTTATGTTTAGTCAGATTATGAGCCTTACCTCAGTGCCTGACCGCCTTCAGGCCAAAGCATGTGCGCACCATTTTCGTGACGCATTACAAGTTACACTCGACACACCATCCCTGACACCCAGCCAGTTGCAATACCGGATTTTTAATACGATGCCCGGGTGGGTATCACAATTGATGCGACTCAGAAATAAGTTAGTTGCTGCATTTGGTTTTTCAGTCGGGCAAAGCACTATGGTGCCCGCCAGTGATGAGTTGGATGTAGGCGATCAGGCAGGCTTTCTGAACGTTTGCGAAAAGTACCCAGAGGAGATTATCAGCAGCGCTGAAGACCGCCATATGACCTTTTATCTGAGCGTCAAAAAACAACAAAACACGGTGATTGTATCCACTTTGGTAAATCCAAAAACCTTAACGGGTCGCATTTACCTCACTGCCATTCTACCCTTTCATCATATCATCGCTCGCAGTGTTATTCACAATGCCAAGAAGGCTGGCAGATTATGAGCGACGCAAAACAAAGCTGGCTCGCATTTGCACTAAAAACGCTGATCCGCAGTGGACCAGGCGCCCTGACTATAGATCGCCTGTGCAGCCGTAAAAAAGTGACTAAAGGCTCTTTTTATCATCACTTTAAAAATCGCCAGGCTTTTATCGATGCATTGATGACTTACTGGTATGAGCAAGCCACAGCACGCCTGATTGCCATTGCCGATACACAGCCCTGCCCCAAAACCAGGCTGGAACGCCTCGATGAAGCCATTGCAGCAACGGACATTGAAGCTGAAATGCATATTCGCGCCTGGGCCCTGAAAGATACCAGCATCCAGCATCACTTGTGCACCATAGACACTCAGCGTCAGCATTATCTTAAAACCTGTTACCTTGAATTAGGTTTAGACTCAACACAGGCAGAGCAACTAGCAGCCACCAGCTATGCCAGCTTTCTGGGGCTACAGCAGCTCTACCCTCGCCTGTCCGTTCAGGAATGCCTGACACTGAGTTCCCGACAAGCGAAAACGCAACTGGAGGCATTATTATGAATCGCGCCGCTTTTTTAGGAAACGGCTTGATTGTCACAGGCCGTCGCATTTGTAGTGGTTTTAATCCTAAAGATGTCCAAATGATTGTCGATAGAGATTAAGATAAAAGTATTAATCAATACTTTGTATGTTTAGCCAAGCGAGATCAGGGAAAGTGCTATGACATTTATAATTCACCAGACACCCAGAGACATTTCACTTTTTCAAGCCAAACCTGCCGCACCAACGCCTGACGAAGCGACTGCAACCAAAGAACAACAGACGACGCCGTCTGCAACAGACACCGCAGAAGAAGCCCAAGGCATAACTTTATCTAATGAAGACAAGCATGTACTGTCCGGAGAAAAAGCCAAAGAAGACGCTGAGGAATTTGAAGATGTCCCTGCCTATATCCAGCGAATGCTGGAGCGTCTGGAAAAGCTCAAAGAGGAAATGACCTTACTCAAAGAAGAGTTAATGGCATTACAAACGGAGCGAGAACCCGATGAGGCAACGCAACAGCTGACAGAAATGAAAAGCCAGTATCTGATGCAGTTGCAGGAGCAGTATTTTGACATGATCAAAAACATTCAGGAGGCGCTGAAAAAAGAAGGGATCACAGATCCCGGGATCATTATTCGCGCCATAACCTGAATACGCGCCAGGATTAACTTAACCAGGCGGCCATGCCACTAATAAAAATACCCAACAGACTGAGATAGCAAACACCGAAAGAAATGCTACGCAGTAGTTTTTGGTCTAAGTAGTAACACACCATATGTCCGACTCTGGATAGCAAATATGTGACAGCTAATCCGTTTAGCCAACCCGGATGTGTACCCGAGAAAACCGCAAAAAGCACCACCAGTATTAAGATCCCCACTGTTTCGTTGCTGTTGGCAAATACTCGGTTACTACGAAACAACAGCGTTTGAGGGTCCTGCGTCACCGCAACGCCGGGCGGATGCTTTTGCTTAATTGCAATAATATCCACAACCGCCAGTTGAATTAAAAACAAACCACCCGTTAACCCGAGCACCAGAATAGTCAGTTGATATGGGACCAGTAACTCCGTCACGCAAAGCTCCTTATTGTATTTATTTTGGGTGCATATACATTGACCTAAAGAATCGATTAATTCAACTCAGTCACTGCAAAAATCTATAGTCTTTTTGACGGAAAAACCAGCTCGAATGTGCAGCCCTTTGGCACATTGGGTGTGCACTGAATGCTGCCATTCAGTACATAGGTCACCAGGTTAAATACCATATATAAACCCAAGCCAACGTTACCTTTATGGCGCGCAGTAGTATGGAATGGCTCGAAAATCTGTGTAAGTTCAGCCTCGTCAATCCCCTTACCATTATCTGAAAACAGTAAGCTTATCGCTTCTTCTTTTTGCCTGACTTGAATCAATATGCGCCCCTCAGCTGCGCTGAAACCATGGTCTATGGCATTTGAAAGCAAGTCTTCCAGTATTTTTTCGAGTGCTTGCCCATTGCTGCGAATACAGATTGAATCATGACAGTCGAGTTCAACCACAGCCTTGCTTTCCTTTGTCCGATATGCCAGAAATGTCGCGATAAAGGATTTCAATTCAATTGAGTCGTCACTACTGACATATTCATGTGCAGATGCCTGCTTAAAGCGCTTAACCAGCTGAGCGGCACGTGTTGTGTTACTATCCATTAATTGCGCACTAGACTCTGAAACTTCGATAAAGGCCTGAGTGTCGCTCAATGTCAGCTTGCCACTGTCCAGTTTATCCTTAAAGCTTCGCAAAGACTGAGTTAATACTGAGCTTGCTGTTATAGCTGTGCCCAGTGGTGTGTTAAGTTCATGAGCAACACCACTGACAAGACGTCCAAGAGACGCCATTTTTTGTGCTTCTACCAGCGTAGATTGCGTTGCGGTGAGTTCTTCCAGGGTATTTGCCAGCTCATCTCTTGATTGTTGCAAACGCTCGGTTCGTTCTTCCACTCGCTTTTCAAGGGATTTATTGAGCTCTGCCAGCGCCAGTTCTGTGGCCTTAAGTTCTGAAATATCCTTGATTGTGCCACACGCTCTGATGGCTTCGTCATCCTCGTTTCGTGCTGTAACTTTCCCTCTGTCCAACACCCACAACCAGTTACCCTGCTTGTCTTTAACCCGGTAACTCACCTCATAATAGTCACTTTCTCCGCTTAGGTGTGCGTTAAACGCCTCCTGTAACCTTGGGTAGTCTTGTGGATGAACGGACGCTTTGAGTGTGCCAAGATCAGAGCCAATGTGAGCGTCAGGTAATTGTAAGTTACCCAGTCGATTATCTCGCGTGATAACACCCGCAGCAACGACAATTGCACGAATGCCTGATAAATCTCAGCTATCCGGTCTTCCCATGGTGACCCCAGATACAATGGCAAACTTTTGTTAAGATAGTCTTCAGCTTTTTTCAGATCTCCAGCGTCTATGTGTAATCGCCCCAGATCCAAGTAAGTAGATATGTTGGTGTCAAAGCGATTGATCTCCTGCTTCAAACGCTGCGCTGCCAGAAGGCTATTTTCAGCGTTGCTATAGTCTTTAGCTAAACGATATGCAGAGCCTAAGCGATTGTAGGTGTGGATCATACCCATTTTATAATCCAGTACTTTCCTGTATTCCAAAGATTTAGTGTACGAGTCAATAGCACTGTTATAGTCACCAAGCTCTTCAAGGTAGGTACCCATATTGCTGTAATAAACTCCCAGCTTTCTGTCATCTTTAAGCTGTAGCGCTATCTGGATAGCCTTGTTCTGATGAAACAACACCTTTTCGTAGAGATTCATTCTTCTGTATAGAGAGGCCAGACTTTGATGAATCGAAGATGCTCTGTAGGTATCCTGCAAATTGCGATATAAATTCAGGCTTTGCAAAAAAATCAGCGAGTGCCTTTTCAAAGTCCATTACTGTGCTCAATTTTTTTGGCCATTCCCTCTGGAGTGACGGAGGGGTCCGCCATGCACAACGAACTAAATAGGAGGCAAAACGAAAGGCACGCGATGAGTTTAAAGCGAAATGTGAATTCGGCCATGATACTACCTGAAACAGTTACGTCTGCTTTTGTCAAAGCTTACATCAATTATCAACATTTATTGAACTAAGACTTGCGTCCGATAGCTTTTTACTCGAATACAGACACAAACATGTAAGGTGATATGCTCAGTAAAGTAACAGCACAAGTCGAAACCGACGGAGATCGCTAAACACTGCCAAAACATCCCCCCCAAAAAAAGGGAACACACCTAAGAAGTGAACAATGACGCCACCCAAGCAGTCACTGCTCGCTGCTGTTTGTGTTACACCTTAAATTTAGACGTTGAGCTGAGCAAGTTGTCTGACAGCTTATGTAGATTCTGGGCCACATCACCAACTTGAGACAGAGCCGTCATGGTTTCTTCAAACGAGCTATGCATGTTAGATACGTTGGTCACAACCATAGCAGCAACGGAGGTCTGCTCTTCGGTGGCAGTGGCTATTTGTGAGTTCATCCCGTTGATAGCAAGTATCTGCTCTGAGATTAACTGGATAGATGCGCCTGTAGCTTGCGCGGCCTCCGCATTGTTGGTTGCCATATCCCGCGCACTGTTCATGGCTTTTACCGAATCGGATGCCGCCACGGTCAGCACATTAATGAGCTCACGTATTTCATTGGTTGATTTTGCCGTCCGCGAAGCCAGCTCTCGTACTTCGTCAGCGACTACCGCAAATCCACGCCCCTGCTCACCCGCTCTGGCGGCTTCTATCGCTGCATTGAGCGCCAAAAGATTCGTTTGCTCGGCGATTGAGGTAATTACATTCAGGATCTGAGTGACATTCTGAGTGTCGTCCGCGAGTTTGTTGATAGTGCTGGCGGCCTTATTGATCTCCGCACTGAGTTCCTGCGACTGAGCAACCGACACATCGATTTGCTTCATACTTTCATCAACCGCACCTTCGGCCAGCTCAGCAGCCTGAAATGCACTGGCAGCCGACTGAGAAATATCTCCCACACTCTGTTTCATTTCTTCCATTGATTGCCTGACAACTTCGGCATCACTGGACTGTCTTTGCGTTGCATGCTCTGCAGACTGCATGCCCTCTACCAGTCGCGTCGAGTTTTTGGTCAAAGGTTCAACTACGGCAACAACGTCCACCACAGTTGCTCTTAGTAACCCTATAAAAGAGTTAAAGTTTTTTGAAACCTGACCAATTTCGTCTTCTGAGTGTACCGTTAGCTGCGAGCTGAGTGACCCCTTTCCTTCGGCGAGCAAGTGTAGGTTGCTGGCCGCTTCTTTGGCCGCTGAGCTTATCCCCTTTGCAATCAGTACGGCGAGAATAATCACGATGATTAAAGAAACGATTGCGACAATGAACATCATTCCCAATGCACTATCGGCATTCATTTTGGTGTTGTTCACCAGCTCAAAAAAGCGTGCATCGGCACGTTTCTGATCATCACTAAGGCGCTGCATCACGCCTTCAAACAGGTCTCTCTTTTGGTTTGCTTTTTGTGGCAGGGTCGAAAAGTCAGCGGTGCCATCGAGCATACTACTGGCAATATTTCTGGCGATGGTCTCATAGGCTCTGATGTCATCTATGGTAGAGGCGGTCGGAAAGTTATCATTTAACGCAGGTATCTGACGTAGGCTATCGAGTAACTCAGCACTCATATTTTGGGCCTTTTCGATCAATTCAGCGTCCCCAAAGGTGACTGACTGCGTATACGTTTCGTCAATGACTTGCATTGTGGTGACATTCTTAGACGTTAAAATGAGCAGCTTGTAAGTCTGGTTTTCCAGTTCATCCAAAGAACGTTGATTTTCAAGCAAAGAGGTATAATTGATCATCACCAGAACAACAAAAGCAGCAACGGCGACCACGGTAAGAGCATGTATTTTCTTAGAAATACTTAAGTTTTTTAAGCCAGACAGTATCGACATATCACACCTTGTAAGCTGACGCTAAATTAGCGTAAAAACGATTCTGATGTACAACAGGCAGCCTGACTCCTTGCGCCTACCACTTTAACATACACCCATCAAGCTAAAGCTTAGCGCTGTTCGTAATTTATTCAATAAAACTTTCTTTTTCGCATATTTAACTATACTTAGCCGTGCCAATAACACGAGTTTAGCGGAGCTATCCATGAAACTAAAATTTACTCTCTTGGTCGCAGCTTTATCGTCGACAGCGCTTCATGCCGAGGTCAACATATCCGGGTTTGCCAGTATCACAGGAGGTCAGGTCCTAAGTGGGTCGGGCGTGCCTCAGTTTGGCCTGGAGCCCACTTTTTTAGCCGATTACCCCATAGTCAGTGCCTATAAAGAAGACTTTTCACTCTCGCCGGAATCCTTAATCGGATTACAGGTCAGCGGCGATCTTGGTGAGGGGTTAAGCGTCACGGGACAGATCGTTGCCCGCGGTGCCAATGACTATGATGCCGAATTTGAATGGGCCTATGTCTCATACGACATTAACGACAGCTGGACACTGCAAGCCGGTAAAAAGCGTCTGCCATTATTCTACTACTCTGACTTTTATGACGTGGGTTACGCCTATGTATGGATGCGAGCCCCTGCTGACAACTACACCTGGCAAATCTTTAACTATGAAGGGGTCAACCTGTTATATAGCGGTTCAATTGGTGACTGGGGGGTATCTGCCAACGTCTATACTGGACGCGAGGATGACACCGAAAACAAACTCCTTTCTGAGTTTTTCTTCCAGACGCCAACCCGCGAAATCTGGGAGGACATTTTAGGTGGAGTAGTACAACTCAGTTACGACTGGCTAGAGCTGCGCTTTACGCATATGCGCTACACCAACAAACGCTTCCGTAACGGTGAACCTGAAATGTGGAATGGTTCGGATTCGCGAGATGGTAAGTTTTATGGTCTGGCCGCTAATGCTGACTTTGGTAATGTCTTTATTTTATCTGAATTTAACCGCCTCGATCTGGATGGTGACCTGGATACCTATATGATCAGCGCCGGTTATCGCTTTGACAGTATCACTCCCTATATTATGTACTCCAACTTTGAGCAAAAAGATGGTGACGACCCGGAAAAACACGACACCCGTGCCGTAGGGGTCAGATGGGATTTTCATCCATCAGCCGCCTTTAAGGTACAGTACGACAAAGTCGAGGACGACTCCACAGCACTGGCAGTCGCAGGCGACAGCGAATCACTCACGCTTGGTATTGATTTAGTTTTTTAGGGGAAATGACATGAAAAAATTAATAGGTGTAGTGTTATTGTCGTCGGCGCTGAATGCCTTTGCCGGCGTATCCGTTGTAGTTCATCCCAGCAATGACAGTAGTTTCGATACCTCAACAATTAAGCGTATATTTACAGGTAAAGAGAAGTCATTCTCCAACGGAAACAAAGCTATCCCGGTTTCACAGGAAGCCGGAAATGCAGTCACCGATGAGTTTAATAACAAAGCGCTCAGTAAGTCGTCTGCGCAGCTCAAAGCTTACTGGTCAAAACTGATTTTTACCGGCAAAGGAACGCCACCCAAAGAAGTATCAAATGATGCGGAAGTGCTCAAGATGGTCTCAGCAAACCCAGACACAATTGGTTTTGTATCATCCGACGCGGTAACGGATGCCGTTAAGGTAGTACAGCAATACTAACTGAATATACAGAAATGTACGTTTTGTTCCAAAATAAAAGCCGGGTTCTATATACCGGCTTTTGCAATTGTGAGACTAAGATTACGCTCTGACGCCCCAGCGAACCCATTTAATAAGGGCTAGGGTTCAGTTACCCCTTCCTCACCAGCGAGCTTGAAGGTAACCTCTTGCGTTTCAAGGGAGAAGATTTTGCCATTATCCAACTCAATCTCGATATAAAACGTCATCTTCGCTGGATAGTCTGGCCCGGTATTCAACACCAGATTGCGTGTAAACCCAGCGTTTAGCCCACCATTAAGCTGACCATATTGCACATACTCCGCAACCGTAAAAAACGTTTTCGTCTCGTTTTTGTAGGTGTAGTACTTATTCAGTGCATCAGCGTAAGTTACCGAAAATAGTGCATTTAGATTGCTACCGGACGGATAGGCCTGGCTAAAGTCTGTGGCTGAAGTAATATCAATGGAGACGATGTTTTCTTCTGTTTGAGGCGGCACGGGCGACAAAGCATAGGCTTTTGTGATCAAAGAAAACGAGTGCGGTATATCAAGCCAGGATGCCGCTGTGACCGACATCGTTTGAGTATCCAGACCAAAAACAATGTCCTGATAGGTCACTTCCTCAGCTGCCTGATACGGAGTGTCTCGATTATATTCAGGGTTTTGCGCGTCTTGTTCCACCAGTCGATTGTATATGCGAACCTCAAACCCTTCGGTGACTGTGTTGGATTTTTTCGCGCTGGGTTGAGGAGGCAAATCCGGCCCGGGAGTCGTTCCGTCGCTGCCTGAACCACAGCCTGTTAACATGCCCGATAGCGCCAGTACACCCAGTGTTTTTATCCTCATCATGTGTTGTCCTTAAACTGCAAGTGCGTCATATTGTATCTGGATATGTATGAGTAACAATGGCTTATGTGTTATTAAATGTTACCCTTTGTGCAATAAAACACCATACTCTGGTTGTGATTGTGCAGGCCTTTTTAAGGGCTTGGCTGGCTTTTTCACTGTAAAAAAGAGGGCCTGACGTCATTGACCGATCAGGCCCCTATATTAGTTTAGTTACATGCCCCCATCACTTTCCACACTGCCCAGCGGCTGGCGTTGTCGGCCGGATTCTGGTTGCGTGTCCACCACTTGGCCTGGAACAATCGCCCGTTGTAACTCACCTGATCGCCAGCGGTATAAACCGTATTGGCGGACCAGGCACCAACCCGACATTGCGGTGTCTTAGTTTTGATGCTTATCTTGTGCGTGGCTGAACGAGTTTGCAGTCCCCCCTTATCGCTGGCCACCGCATATACCTCATAGGCACCCACTTCGTTCAGAGTCACCGAAGCAGAGTATGGCTTTGTGTGACTGCTGGCCACCTGTTTGCCATTAACAAAATACCGGATCTGAACCAGGTCGCCATCCTTATCAGAGGCACTGACCTGCAGTGCTATCGGCTGCTCCGGGGCAAACTCACTGCCATTTTTAGGGCTATTCAAAGTTACTTCTGGTGCATGAGCCTCACTTTTTGCTGCATTCACTTTGATTGTGCGTGTTACCACCGCGGAGCGGGCATCCTTGTTATCTATGGCAACCGCACTGAGGGTGTACTCTCCAGCCTGTTTTGCATCAAAGTTAAATGCATAAGGTGCCTGAGTAAGCTCAGTCAGCAACTGCCCATGGACACTAACGAGTACCTGTTTAATTGTGCCATCTCTGTCGGTTGCATTTAATGCCACCGCGACCTTAGTGCCTTCACTCACTTCGAGGTGATTGTCTGGTGATAAAAAGGCCAATTCAGGTATCTGATTTGGCTGCTCCTGAGTGACACCGCACTCAACACCACGCTGCCATACGCCCCAGGAACCCGAGTTATGCTCGGGACTCTGGCCTCGGTTCCACCATTTGGCGATATATTCATAGCCATCAAAGGCAGCTTTATTGCCCTGCACATAGACCTGGTTTTCTCTCCACTGAGGAGTCTGGCATTGTGCAGGGTCTATTAAAGTAAACTGCACAGGCTCTGAGGTGACTGTCAGCCCTTCGTTATCTTCTACGACAGCACTGAGTTGATAGATACCGGTTTCACCGCTTTGCCAGCGCACCTCAAAAGGTTCAGCGGTCAATGTCCGATATTGTTTACCGTTCACCATAAAGGTCACTTTTGCAACCTCACCATAGTCATCTTTTGCATCAGCACTGAAGGTCAACTCTGACTCAATCTTAAAGCGACTCCCCTCACCCGGGTTCGTTATGGTGATTTCTGGTGCTTTATTTTCTGTACAGGCAAAGACCCCCACTTGTTTAAACGCTTCGCCAACATCTTTTATGTCGTATCCGAGCTCCTCGGCAGCATCTGTTACCCCGCAAGCCAGCGACTCAAAATTGCCGTTGTAAACCCAGTAGTGCTTGTTGGCATGCAACATCACTTCATAGGCTTTTTTCACGCCCCAACCGGGTGTGTTTGCCAGATGATAAAATGCTTTATTAAACACCCCAGAGCTATAGTGAACATCCATCCCTATGGTGTAATCATCCGCATGACCAATCGACTCGCCGTCTTTGGTTGGGTCATCCATATAACGCAATGCTGTGCGGTTTTTGAAAATACTGGCGCCAATTAACCAGTCTACTTCGCAGCTGCCATCGGCATTTTGATTCAAAAAGCACTCCAGTGCCTCCGACGTCATGTCTGAAAACGCTTCGTTTACACCGCCGGACATGCTACGGTACGCCAGCTTTGAGTTTTGTGACGTCACACCATGGGCAATTTCATGGGCGACCACACCCAGTGATGTAAAAGGATACACGCCATAACGAGACAAGTTGCCATCTCCAAACGTTACTTCCTTGCCATTCCAAAATGCATTCAGGTAATTTTCACGGTAGTGAACACGCATCACCAAATCGCCTTCCAGTGCGCGGCTGCTGTACCAGTCATCAAACATCTCCAGTGTTGCTTTACCATAATACATAGCATCATTGAGTGGAGAATAGGCACCATTAACTGACTTATGCTGGTTCTCGTGGCAATCAAACACAAAGGTCTCTGTATTACTGATGTCGTGTTCCATGTCGATAACGCGAATATCCTCATGTGCCAGGGCACAACGCCCATCTTCACGCTCTGTGGCATAAAACTTTGGCTTATCCTCACCATAATAGTGGCGGCCGATTTTCTCATTGCCGCCCGGACCTGTGCCAATTTTGCCGTGGGTCAGTGTTTCAACATGACTCAATACCTCTGCACTATGGGCATCAATAAAGAACTCCGGTCGGCTGGGTGCTTGCTCTGTCTCAGCAAAAAAGCTAATCCGATAGGCCAATCTGAACCCATTATGATAGGGGTACACCACCAGCTCAATCTGTTCGTCCTGAGTCAGCAAAAGGTTCGGGATACTGGCTTTTGCGCTGCGCAAAGCTTGCGCTTCATCAATTGACGCCACAACCGAATCCAGCTTAGGCGCCGGCACCACTGAGCCACTGACACCCGTGATATTCCCCTCCGGGGAAAACCACACACTGAGCAGGTTTTGCGCATCATGATGGGTCACAATTTCACCACCGTGTACCCGTATTCCCTGGTAATACTGACTGCGACGCAGGTGCTTGCCATCTTCGCTGCGGCTGTGGGTTTTAAATTCAAAGTCTGGCTGAGTACTTGCCTGACGGGACTGGAAAAAGCGCGTTGACTGCTGCAACTGTTCAATCAGCTGAGATTCCAGCTGTTTGTTACTGTGGACACTGATCGGTGCGGTGTTTGCAGTAGCACCAAATACACTCACTGCAGCGAGAAAAGAAGCTATGGGTGATAACTTATACATGATTTTACTCTTTTTGTTCGTTGTTTTTATTTATCTTTAGAAGCGCATCCCTGCGCTCACGGGAGTTATCCGTAACAGCCAATTAATTTATAGCTTGCGCCACACACCGTTACTGCCAGGCGTCTGACCACGGGTCCACCAGCGTGCCTGCCAGGTTTCGCCGCCATGTGTTACTTTGTCACCGCCGGTATAAACCAGGTCACTGCGCCAGGCACGTACTTTGCCATCGTCTGGGATGATCTCCTGCCATACACCGCCATTGGAAGGCAACGCACCTCGTGTCCACCAGCGAGCGCGATATTCCACACCTTTGTAAAACACCTTGTCGCCGCCTACATACACTTTATTGGCATCCCAGGTGGTGTTGCCATCACCAGGGGTCGGTTCAGGTGTTTCAGTCAGATTTTTTACTGTGACGTTGAATTGACGTTGTACTTCATGGACGCCATCGCTGACGGTCACAGTCCCGGTCACAGTCTGTGTTTTATCCACTTCAGAGGCGATCAGGGTGACAGACGCGCCCTGACCACTGATTGCATGACCCGGCACATTCCATTGATAACTCAGAGCTTTACCTTCTGGATCAGTGGCCCCCACAGTCAGCGTTTTGCTGGACTTTTCATCCAGGCGAATACTCGCTATGTCTCCAACAACTGGTGCTTTGTTTTCAACCTCAGGGGCTTTCACCATTACTTTGACTTGGCGCTGTACCTGGTTCACCCCATCAGAAACCTGCAAGGTGACCGTAAACACCGCGTCCTGAGTGACATTCGGCGCCGCCACGATAACGCTGTCATGCTCGCTTTGCAGATTCAGCTGAGCATCGCCTGACCAGCGATACGTCAGTGCCTTACCTTCCGGATCTCGCGCGTCGGCAGTAAGGATATAGATGTCACCCGCCGCCAACGTCAGGTTAGCCGGCATAGTGATGATGGGTGCTTTGTTCACAGGTACTGGCTCAGTCACTTTCCCAGCCAAACCTTCGTGCATAGCATTGAGAATATCGCCATTATCCGCATCAATTTCCCAGGCAAACAAACCACCCAGATTGTGTTCACGGACATACTGACCCTTGGCTTTGACCGAACGTGGGCTATCATAGGTCACCAGGGTGCCGGTATCGCGATTCCACACATAGGCCGCTTCAGCTGTGGTGTCATAACCTACTTCAAAGCCATTAATGCCCTGCTCACCACTGCCAATCATGTGCGCCTTTAGGCCCTTATAGTCAATGACACCCGCTTCCCAAACGCCCTGTGACGTGCTGCCACGCAACTTACCATTGGCTGGTGCCGTCATCGGGTTATCGGCGATTTTGGCATTTTTTGGATATACCCCTTCCCAGCCACGTCCGTACATGGCTGCACCGACGACCAGTTTTTCGCTGGGAACACCTTGCTTAAGCAATAACTGAATTGCATTGTCCAGTGTGTAAGCAGGACCTTTTCTTGCCTCACCTTGCTCATCAACACCCGTGCCCCGGCATTCATCTGAACTCAGGTGTGAACCACAGTAAATGCCAGTCTGGTGGCCTGTCTCATTGTTCCAGCCACCGTAAAAGTCATAGGTCATGGCAAAGATGTAGTCCATGTACTGCGCAGCGTCGCGATAATCAACATCTTCGATTTTGTCCCAGCCAGTACCAATGGCTGAAGTTAATTCGTATTCACGACCGGTTTGAATTTCCAGCTCATCCAACATCTCTCTGAGCTCTTTCATCAGCAACACATAGGTTTCGCCATCCGTGCTGGCGCCCAAATCAGGGTGAGCACCATCACCACCGGGGAATTCCCAGTCAATGTCCACGCCGTCATAGAATTTCCAGGTGGTCAGGAACTCGCGCATTGACTTCACAAAGGTGTCGCGGTTTGCTTTGTCCGTAAAATCAAAAAATGGGTCTGACAAAGTCCAGCCCCCCACCGAAGGCAAGATCTTCAGATCCGGGTTGCGTTGTTTCAGCGCCATTAATTGCGCATAGGTGCCACGAATTGGATCTTTACTGCTGATCCCAGGCAGTGCCTTTTGCACCGCAGCCCAGGGGTCGTGGATCACCACTTCATAGTCTTCAGAGCTACCACAGGCCAGCTTTAAAGCGCGCAGACTATTGCCATTTTCTATCTCAGCCAGCGAATCATTCGGGCCACAAATCGGAATAAAACCATATAAAAGGTGGGTCAGGTTATCTGCCGGGATCTGGGTCACATCAAAGTTTCGGCCATATATTCCCCACTCAACAAAATAGGCACCTACCACTGTATTGGGGTCGGTGTCATACTTTTTGTTATTGGGGTTGACGTTCAGCTTAAGCGGCTCCAGGTGTCCGCCATCGGTATCCGCGATCACGATAGGCTTGCTGGCAGAGGTGGCACAGCCCGACGCATCACACAATGCAATACGCAATTCATGACGCCCTGATTTATGATAAGGGAAGCGGATCACCCCGCTGGTGGTGCCTTTCGCCAGTTTACCTTCATTGACCACCTTGTCATCAAAGTACACTTTGTAACTGTCACCCCCCTTGCCTGACCAGGCATTCCATTCAATGGCGATATCGACCACCTCTTTGGCCTGGATCAGCTGTTTGTAGGAACCTCTGCCGTAAATGTTGACGTCAACAAAGGAGTAGTTTTGCGGTTTCCAGTTAATACTGGGGGTTGATGGTGCGGCGACAGCTGTCGCTACTGATAAAGCTGATGCGACTGCAGCCGCACTGATCAAATAGTTAAACATGTTTTTTCCTCTTAAATTGTTATAGTTTTTTCCACACGCTGTGTTTGCCAGGTTGCTGGCCTCGGGTCCACCAGCGCGCCTGATAACGCTCGCCCTGATAGCGCACAATTGCGCCGCCGGCGTAAGCCACGGAGGCTTGCCATTGGTCTTTTGGTTCAGAAGGTGACGCAATGCGCTCCCAGGCATGGCTTGTATCGGGACGTTGCCCGCGAACCCACCATTTGGCGCGATATTGGCTGCCGTTAAAGCTGACAATGTCTCCGCCGGTATAGACCTTATCCGCCTGCCAGGCATCACTATCAGGCGGCGCCGGGGTATCATTTTGGTTGGTCACGGCAATGACTAGATTGACTGAGGTGCTAAGTTGCCCGTCGGAAACAGTGACTTTGCCGCTAAATTGCGTGTCTTTATCTACTTGTGGGGCCGTGATTGTGATGGTTGCGCCGTTGCCGGTGTAACTGATCTGGGCAGGCAACTGCCAGTCGAAATCCAGTCTGCTTTGCTGGTCATCAAAGGCATGCACATGCAAATGTGCGCTTTGTCCTTCTTGCACCGTCAATACGGCCGGGGTATGCACTGTCGGTGGTGTATTCACAGGCTTTGCAACCACACTGAGATTAAAGGTATGCGCCTGGTCGCTCACAAAAACCTGATTGCTCGCCAGATTGGTTGCATCAAAGTGAATATTGCCATGCTCATCTTGCACCCCAATACGGATCAGTGCAGCAAACGCCTCATTGAGCTGAGTCGCAAAATACGCTGGCCAGTCGGCAAGACGCTGCTCAGAAATGGTGAGCTTTTCCTGTATAAGTTCTTTGCCGTTGCCGTCGAACGCCCGCAGCCAGACCGTGTCGCCAATATTGGCCTGCTGCCCCTGACGCAGATAATACCCGGCGCTATGCCAGCTTTGTGGCGGCTGGGGGTCAGCGTCTCTGATGATAGTAATATCACTACAGTTGTAAAAACCTTCTCCGACCACATCATCCCGTTGCCAGCGACTATACAGGACAGCATCGCCTGAAAACTTGTCAGGAATGGCCACTGTCATCTCGTAGTAACGTTTACCGTCGGGTGCCATAAAAAAGTCAATATTGCCATGACTTTGCACCAGCTCCAGATCAGCCCAGCTGAGCGCTTTGTTTTCAAAATCAACACCCGGCTTGGTCAGATAGAACTGCCAAAAACTCGGGTTGTGCGGCGTTGTGGCGCGATAACGGATCTTGATTTGCCCTTTACCATCGACCGTCACAGGGGTTTTCTGCCAGTCTTTTGAGGGCAAACCCATGCCGGCTTTATTTTTATCGCCAGCATGGCATAAAGTCCCATCGGGAATGTTCGCCTCAACCGCACTTTGATCGTTAAACTCTGCTGTATTGACGGCAAATTCATGCTTCTGGATAAACTGCACATGGCCGGATTTCAAAAATGCGGCACGGCAAGCTGCATTAGGGATTTTGGAACCATCTTTTGGCCACCAGAAACCGCCCTGCTCCTGACAAATCGCCTGACGGGCCTTCGGAAAGTCCATATAGCCATGTGCAAGCGCCTGATTGGCAGCAGCCAAGGTCATCCCCACGGCCATAGCCGATAGGGTTTTATTATATTTCATAGGGTTATCTCCTGCGGTGGCAGTTATGCCACCGCTATTTTTTGAGGATTAAAGCGAGCAAACCTGCTGCCAGGCACCACCATTAGACGGTGTTGCATTGGTCCACCACTTTGCTTTGTAGACGTAACCGTTATGGATCAGCATATCGCCACCGAGTGCATGGCTCGGTGTACCTGCCCAATTAGTGCGAGGCCACTGGGGATACTGGTTGATATTACTCAGTTCAACGCCTTGACAACTTGAGCCCTGTGGTGGATTACCACCGGATGTGTCGTCCGACTTTTTCGCTACAGGTAGTTGGGGGTATTCACTACTGAAGGCATATTGCTTACCATTTTTTTCAATAACAAAGTTAACGGGCCCCGTGATCGGCATGTAGTACATAACCTGAGCATTCACGGTCTCGCCAGGCTTAAACGACTCCAGCTGGCCACCCCACTCGTTTTTCAGGGTAATAGAGAAACGATGGAATTCGTTGTCAAAGCCACCAATGTTATTACCGCGTGTGTTGCTGGCATCATGCTCTACTTTCATGCCCAGCTTTTTGCGGGCGTTCCAGTTGGACTTGAAAATCGCAGAGGTTGATACTGGCACATTGAAGCTGATAGTTGCCCCGCTCAGGTCCAGCTCCGAGTGATTCGTGAACTCAAATGTAGGTCTGATCGGGTAGTTCTGATCGCCAACCGGGAAATCTTTGGCATCAAAGCGAATATCAACTGCCATCTCAGGTACCGCGAACTCGGCATCACCCTGTGTCGTTGCGTAGTCGGACCCATCTTGATTGAAGGTGTTGTAAGCAAGGCTCGTCATAGTCGAGCCCATGAAGTACTCACCTTTATCCGCATGGTAGTCGAAGTCGCCGGCCAGCTCCCAGAACATCACGCCACCCAGACCTTTTTCAACCACATAATTGAGCTTAGTCTGCATGGATTCGGTATCTTCCATAGAGAGGAAGACTTTTTTCTGCGCATTGTACAACCAGGGCGCGACAGCGATGTCATCGTAATGCCGCACATAATCGCCACGCAGTACATCATCCGGATCTGTAGCAGGTGTCAGGCCATAGTCGGTTAGATAGCTTGGGTTGATACCGTGTTGCAAGTTCTTTGCGTGCCATAAAGGGTTAGAACCTGCTGCAACTTCTTTCCCGTTTTCAACGTCATGCCAGAGATTGTCGATGCCAATGGCACCATTACCACATTTGTTTTTCTCGCCAATCCCCGTCCCTTTCGGACACGCATTTTGATCCGGCAGAGGTGCTCTCCCCCAAAGGCCGTTTTCACCGCCACGCACATCTTTGAATCCGCGGGTGTAATAAGGGATACCTATGTTGATCCGCCCGGTAGGCAATGCACCTCTGAAATAATTCACGGCCCAATCTGTATTGAGATAACCAATTCCCCCAAATTCTCTGGTGCCATAGACATTCCAGGTTTTCAGCTCGGTGTCTTTACCCGTGTCATACAAAGGCGCGTTGTGGCCAACATGGTCATTCCAGGCGCCGTGCAGGTCGTAACTCATGATGTTAACAAAATCAAGATATTGTGCAGTCTGGAAAGTTTCCATTCCTCTTAGCAGATAGCCTGAGGACGGAGAAGCAATGGTCAGCATATAGTGCTTACCATCCTGCTCACCCGCCTTGTCCAGCGCTTCACGCAGTGACTTCATCAGAACCTGATAAGACTTATTCAGGCCAGCACGGCGCTGGTTGCTGAGTTCAAAATCTTCAGGGTGGCCCGAGTCCTTCATTGATGACGGGTATTCGTAGTCAATGTCCAGTCCATCGAAGCCATACTGACGTAAGAAGGTCACAGAACTTGCGACAAATGCTTGTATCCCTTCGTGATTAACACTGCCATCGGCGTGGGTGGTCATGGTGTAGAACCCACCGCTGTTGACGCGTTTGCCTGTTTCATCAAAGTAACCGCCCGTCTCAGCCCAGCCGCCAACGGAGATCATGGTTTTGACGTGTGGATACTGCTTTTTGTAACGATTCAATAAGTTAAAGTGACCGGTATACGGCAGACTTGGGTCCATTTCGGCACCGGCTTCGCCCGGCCAGGTCATATTGGTTGCCGCATTGCCCTCAGCTTTAGGGTCGCCAATACTTAGCTCATTCTGACTGTTTACATGGGCAAAGGCATAGTTGATGTGGGTGATCTTGTCCCAGGGGATATCATTAACCAGATAGCTTGGCTGGTTATTTTTACCATGGCGCCAGCTGGTAAAGTAACCAATCACGCGCCGTGGATGATCAGCACCCATCTTCTCCCGACCTTCACTATCGTATACATCACAATAGGCACTGGTTACGCCGGGCGTGCGATATAGACCGGCCGGTAAACAGTCCAGCTGACTTGTTTGACCATCCCCAGCTTCTTTGACAACAAAGGTACGGTGGATGGACTCAGACACCAGGCCATGCTCGTCCGTTGCCTGCAAAGTAAACTCATGACGTCCAGCAGATGAAGCAGACCACTCATAATGTGCTTCAGTCAACTCTGTGCGTTTAATCTCTTGACCATTAAGCGTCAGTACCTGAGTTAAACTGTCATTTTCTTTATCATGACTTCGCAATGTGAGGCGAACTGCACTGCCAACTTCCAGTTCACTGGGTAACTCAGCTGTCAGACGTGACACAGGTGCGGTGTTTTTTTCTTCCGGCGGTACGGCTGTCACCTGCACTGAGCGCTTTGCCGATACCGACTTTGCACCTTCGTCATCAATCACAACGGCATGGAAAACATGCTCACCAACACGCGCCTTCCAGTTGAGCACATAAGGCGCCTGGTCTAGTACCTTAACCAAAACCTCATTGTGATAGATTGAAACCTGCTTGACGACGCCATCGCTGTCGTGTGCACTGAAAACAAACTGAAGCTTTTCGCCTTCTGTCACCTTCATATCACTATCCGGCTGCTTCAGGTCAATCACAGGTGATTGGTTAGGTTGCTCCCCCCCGTGACAAGCACCCAGTTTGTGCCATTCCTGCCATTGCCCGGAGCGCAGCTTAGGTGATGAGCGGTTCCACCAATTTGCCCTGTATGCAACGTTATCTTGTTGCACTTTATGGCCGGACGTATATACCTGTCCGGCCTGCCACTGGGGTATCCCACTACAATCCACTGCCGCACTCGCGTGGTGTGCCGTTAATGCCAGCGCTATTGCGCTTAGCTTAACGGCTGGTTTTTTTATGTTAATTAGTTGCATAAATGCATCCTCACTTGTTTTTCTTTTTAACCTAACATCAATGAAAATGGCGTTATTTCCTATCATCGGTGCAGGTGGAGGCAGTGTATCGATGCAAAAAAACATAACAAGTAACTAGTTGAAAATAATATTCTAGTACATTATTACTTTCCCTCTATTCTTGTGAACACACTAGAATTCCGTTACCCCCTTGTTTATTATGAAGATTATTTATTTGTTGCACTTTTATGAATAACAATATATTTGGAACGTTCCTCAGTGGAATTTATTGTTTACAAACGGCACTGGTAAGAACAGCCATAAGGATGGCTAAAATAAAATAAATTAGCACTTTAGGATCGGCGCATTCTCATCCGTAGCTTTTTTTGAGGATCAGATACGCTTGCAATGAGTAAAGAAGCAGAGTAAAAATCAAACAAAAAAAGCGTTTTTACCGCTGCCAATCGTCAGTCATAATCAGATGAGTGTCTCTCAAAACCGACAAAAATCCGTTAAATTTTGAGCAATTAAGGGAACTGGCTGCGTTTGAACGTGCAGCTATATAGAATGTCTCGGATAAAACGTAAATAGATATTGAAATGCGTGTGGGTTGGGTGAGCAGTTTCCACTGACCAAACGTAGCTATAAGTACTTATTTGATAAATCAGGCAAATAACAAGGCCGCAGCCGCAAACGGCTGGGCCTTGCAGGTAGGTGTTATTTGCGGCGTCTGCGACGCGTCCACGCCAATGGAAATGCAAGTAAAGACAACCAGCCCAGAGAAGCTGACTGGCGCTCATAAGTTTCCGCTTCCGGCGCAACACATTGATCCAGCTCAGTGCCACCGGTTTGAGTCAGCACCACAGGCACCGCGATTGACTCTGATGCATCATTGCCATTCGCGTCTTTATCTGGTTTCCCCAGCGAGTCTAGCTTTCCAACCGTTTTGGTTGCAATTGCATATATCGTATTGTCATCCGTGATGCGGATCGCTTCGGATACGGTATATGGAAAGTCATCGCTTTTACAAGGTAGTAAATCATTGATGTTAGTTAGCGTCTCATCGCCGATTTTAAAAATGAAACCTTCAGTGCGAGGACTAGTAACATTTTTCTCAACCTCGCCTTCACCAACCATATATCCAGCATTATTAATATCTCTGACAACAGTGTCTGAGCCATTGAAATAGGTAGGGAGCTCTACAAATTTTTTATCATTCATGTCGTAGTAATACCCGGTCACGTCGAATAAGGTGCCCTGGTTTTGCCTGCCTACGTATCCCGCAATCACATTGCTGTCGTTGATATCAACAGCAAACCCTGCCTGATAAATGTCATCATGCTCGCGCAAAGTGAAAAACTGACCATCCTGATAATAGCCTGGCTCTTCAAAGGCTTTGAGGCTATCGTCGATCCTGACTCTGGACTTACCTACGGCAATACCTGCTTTATTGATGGCAAATGCAGAACTATAGAACGGGTTGTTTTCATCATCCTTACGCTCCAGACCAATACCCAGATCTTTTGTATCAATGACATTGAAATCTTTATCCAACGTCCATTGATAAGCTCGCAAATCATAGACCCCCCTTCCCTGACGCCAGATACACACCGCTTCAGGTTCATCTTTATCATCACAGTTGTCAGTAATCGTGGTTTGGCTGTTTTCAGGTAAACCTACAGAGGCCTGACCAACAATCAGGTAGTTACCTTCGTCTGTCAGGGTTATATCATTTGCAATGCTGTAGCCGCCATATTCAGTAAACGGGGGCTCAAGAGTAACACGCTTGCCACCTGGAGATATCACTAATCCACGCGCATGCCAGTCACGAACAAAGTAGGTTTTTGCTTCACTTTCTCCATCAGGGGTAAACGTGATTTTTTTAAAAGGCGCAGACCCCCAGGCTACCACAGTGCCATCTGCCGCGATGGCAGTCATTGCATTACTGACAGAACGTGTCAGTCCCGCATAGTCGGGCGACTCTACATCAAATATGTCAATCTGATTAGCAGTGGTGCCGGTAAATTCGAGCCCTGCTTTAGAACTGATTTTTTGGAATTCAGCGCTAGCACTTTGCGCACCAGACGATAAATAGCTCAGCATAAAAGTGTGCGCTTCTGCATCTGTTGAAAGCGCGTCACCATTTTCGATATCATCTAAGGTGAATTCGATGGCTTCACCTTTCTCTATTGAATCATCCTTGTAGAGTTTGTAGTATTCGGTGAGCGACGTGTCCGAAAAGTTAATATAGCTAATGTCTACTGGCAAGTTAAACAAACCTGTCACATAGCCAACGGCCTCACCACTTTCATTGACATCAGAGACATATTGCATTTTGCCGATGTCGCTGGTTGGTAATTCAGTGAGTTTGTAGGTCGCGGCAATTGCCTGACCAGATAGGCCGAAAATAATACTGGCGGCCATAAGTGAATATTTCATTTCAATCCTTACTACTGATTCTGTAATGCTTCTAATTCTTCCCAACGCTCAAACGCGGCTTCAAGCTTGGACTCAAGGTCAGCCAAATGGTTCAACGCGGTTTGGGTCGTTTCAGGATCTTGCTTAAAAAACTCCGGTGAATTCACCAGGTTTTGCTGCTCTTCGAGCTCGTTTTCCAGAGCCTCTACTTTACCCGGCAATGCTTCCAGTTCAAGCTTTAATTTGTAGCTTAACTTGCCCGATTTGTTTTTATTGGCGGTTTTTTTGTTATCGCTCGCCTGTTGCTTCTCTTTGTCGAGCTTTTCCAGTGCTTTTTGCTGCTCAAGCCGTTGCGCCCGGTACGCCTCAAAATCACTAAAACCACCGACAATCTCTGTGACTTTACCCTCGCCTTCAAACGCCCATACGCTGTTACAGGTATTATCGATAAATTCCCTGTCGTGGCTGACAATCAGGATTGTTCCCTGATACTGGTTGATGATCTCTTCCAGCAGCTCCAGTGTTTCGATATCCAAGTCATTGGTTGGCTCATCCAGTACCAAAACGTTTGAAGGTTTGAGGAATAACTTGGCCAACAGCAGGCGGTTCTTCTCTCCACCCGACAATGCTTTAACTGGCGTGCGCGCTCGTGCTGGCGGGAACAAGAAGTCTTGCAAATACCCCAGAACATGGCGGCTTCGGCCACCCATTTGTACTTCCTGCTTACCTTCAGCGACATTGTCCTGAACCGTTTTCTCTTCATCCAGCTTTTCCCGATACTGGTCAAAATAGGCGACTTCGAGGTTAACGCCCTGCTTAACCTTACCTTTATCCGGAGCAATATCACCAAAGAGAATTTTGAGTAGCGTCGTTTTACCTACCCCGTTGGGACCAATTAAGCCAACCCGATCACCGCGCATAACCAAAGTCGAGAATTCATCGACTATGCGTTTATCTTTAAAGGCATGGCCAATATGTTGCGCCTCAAACACCAATTTGCCTGAACGTTCAGCTGATTCAATGTTAAAGTCAGTCTTGCCGACTTGCTCAACACGTTGCTTGCGCTCTACCCGCAGTGCTTTGAGGGCTCTGACACGGCCTTCATTACGCGTACGCCGTGCTTTGATCCCTTGCCGGATCCAGGCTTCTTCTTCGGCTAACTTTTTGTCGAACAAGGCGTTTTGTGCCTCTTCAACTTTGAGATCGTGCGCCTTTTGCTCCAGGTACTTAGCATAATCACCTGGATAAGAGATAAGCTTACCGCGGTCCAGATCAAGAATACGAGTCGCAACGCCGCGGATAAATGCCCGGTCGTGCGATATAAAAACAATCCCGCCTTTGAATTCTTTCAAGAACTGTTCAAGCCACTCAACACTACTCATGTCCAGGTGGTTGGTCGGTTCATCCAGCAGTAACAGATCTGGATCGCTCACCAAAGCCTTTGCCAGAGCTACTTTGCGTAACCAGCCACCAGATAACTTTTCCAGTTTCATATTGGCGGTTAGCTGTAACTGAGTTAAAACGAGCTTGATACGACTTTCAAAGCGCCAGGCATCTTTCGCTTCAATGTCAGCGGATAAACGCTCAAGTCGACTCAAAAGATTACTCGAGTGATCGCTCTGCAAGGCTTCACTGACATTGTGATAGTCAATCAGCAGTTGAGCGATATCAGGCAGGCCACCGGCTACGTAATCAAATACACTGCCTTGTGCGCCTTTTGGCGGATCTTGCTCCAACCGTGAAACTTTTAACCCTGATACCCGGTTGATTTCTCCATCATCCAGTTGAACCTGGCCATCCAGCACTTTTAGCAGGGTTGACTTTCCGGCGCCGTTACGACCAACAATACAGACCCGCTCTCCGGCTTCAATCACCGCGTCGGCTTGGTCTAACAGGGGGTGAGTACCAAAAGCCAGCTGGGCTCTCGCAATTCTGATTAAATCCATCTTACTTTAACAACTCTTTTATATCTTGTTCTGTAAAAGGCCAGAACAGGGTTCTGGCACTCTCTGTTGACTTAAGTACGGGAATTGATGTCTGATACTCAGCCATCAACTGAGGATCGTCCACTATGTCCTTATGTATGACAGCGTCACTGGTGACACACCGGAGGACCAGCTCATATGCCTGCTCACAAAGATGACAACCGTCAGTATAAAATAATGTGAGTTTAGCCATGGGTGATCAACCAGCTGTTGTGGATTTGTTTATTACGCTTGAAGTCCGGCGACAAGGTTTTATCTGATACGTTTTCCGCTTTAAGGCCCAATCCCATCAGACCGACTTCATCCATCTTAAAGCCTCGCTTGTTATTAGAGAACAACAAGGTACCACCCGGGCTAAGAATTTTCTTCACCCATTCAAGCAGCTGGATATGGTCGCGCTGAACGTCAAACACCTCTTTCATACGCTTTGAATTCGAAAAGGTCGGCGGATCGAGGAAGATTAAGTCATATTGCCCTTGTGCGTGCTCAAGCCATTTGAGGCAGTCTGCCTGCTCAAACCTAAAACGTGGGTTACGCAACTCATTTAACGCGAAGTTCTCTTCTGCCCACTTCAGGTAAGTTTTAGACATATCGACGGTAGTCACGGCTTTTGCGCCACCAAGTGCCGCGTGGACCGACGCACTGCCGGTATATGCAAACAAGTTAAGTACGCGTTTGTTCTTGGCATTTTGCTGAATATAGCGTCTGGCGAGTCGGTGATCTAAGAACAGCCCGATATCTAGATAGTCGAACAAGTTAACTTTGAACTTGGCGCCAAACTCTTCAACCACTTGCACCCGATTATGCTTACTGAGCGCGTTATACTGCTCCTGGCCTTTTTGTTTTTTACGTACCTTAACCGCTATATTGCTGGGGTCGATGTCTAAGGTCTCAGCAGTCAAGGTAATGATGTCCTGAAGGCGCTTATTTGCAATCTGCTCATCTATTTCTTTCGGTGCAGCATACTCAAACACTACAGCACTGTCACCATAGACATCCACTGCGACATTATACTCTGGGATATCGGCATCGTAGACGCGATAAGCCTGAACCTGTTCTTTTTTAAGCCAGCTTTTTAATGACTGCCTGTTCTTTTTCACTCGGTTAGCAAACGCCCGAGATTGTTCAAAATGCAACGCTCCCGACTGTTCATTTTGTGCCACCTGACGCTCGTCCATGTCATACAGATACAATGCCACATCAAGCGGACCGTTTTTAAACTTATAGCGTTTTTTCGACGACAGTTTCAGCGTTTTAAACAGTGCTTCATCTGTGCCAAGTAACGCCAAAGACCAGTCTTTGTAATGCTTTTTAAACCGCTCGCCCATACCTCGATATAGGTTGATCAGCTCCGCCATTGACCCTAAACGCTCACCATAAGGTAAGTTACTTAGTAATGTCCCCGGGCGCTTAGCAACACAGGTCAGTTTACTGGCATCCCCTTCGCTAAAACGAATGACGTCCTCCAGTCCTGCTCGCTTCGCATTTCCTCTGGCGGTGTCCAAGACCTGGACATCAATATCCTGACCAATGATCCACAAGGGCTTATCCAGTTGAGCCTGTTTTAACTCAGTTTTCAGTTCCTTAAATTTAGCGTCACGAAAACCTGGTAAGCGCTTGAAGGCAAAGTCTTTGTTCAGATTGGCAGGGATGTTCAGTGCCATACTGGCAGCTTCAATCAGTAAAGTGCCTGAGCCACAGCATGGATCAAACAGAGGTTTTGATGTATCGCTCAGCCAACCACTGCGCTGTACCAAAGCGGCAGCCAGATTTTCGCGGATAGGTGCTCTACCCTGTTTGGTACGATACCCTCTGTCCGACAGACGCGGACCAGAATAATCGATATAAAGCGCGATCTTTTGTTTATTGAGCTTAGCTATAACGCGAACATTGGCATCTTGCTTATCGACTGATGGACGCTGCTCGTAAAGGTCCTGAAAATAATCAACAATGGCGTCTTTGATCACCAGGCCAGAAAATTGCGTGTTTTTCAGTTCCCGGTTAGTGCCGTTAAATTCAATCGCAAACGTCTGTTTTGGACCAAACCATTCCTGCCAGCCCTGAAAGCGAGCAAATTTATACAAGTCATCTTTGTTGTTGATGTTTTCGTGCTCATCAATCAGCATCATCACACGTGTTGCGAAACGCGTGGTCATACAGAATTTTTGAACTGCCAGGCTATCCGCGGTAAAGCGAACTGAACCGACAGTTTGTTTGACGACTTCAAGTCCCTGAGACTGAAGCTCTTCAAGCAACAGGTTTTCAATGCCGATAGACGTTAAGGCGATAAACTGCAATGTAAATACTCAGTAATTTCAATTGCAGCGAGTATAACACAGCAAGCACCTGTGTGTGCAGCCTAGTCATATGACATAAGCCAGAATGATTGGGTTGTTATCAGGCTGATTGAGTAAGCTTATGTGCCTGAATAAGCGGGTGTACCCTGTCGTTGAGCACTTTAATAGCCTGAAATTGCTCAAGCTCGATGTTCTCATCTAACATAAATCCATGGGTAAGATTGATACACAGGCTGCTCTCGTGATTATGATCCACAATCAAGAATTCACCTGGCTGGCACTTCGAATGTAACGTGATAACCGCATCCACCAGAGGCTGGCCACCTGTATAGCTTTTAAAAAACCAGCTTTTAGCTTGCACGGGGAGTAAATGGAATTTAGCCGCGGTGGCATTGAGTGCAATTTGGCAACATTGTGGCTCGGACCAGACTTTAAATCCGAGTAAATAATCGTACACATTACGGTAGAAGGCGGCTTCATCCACACTCATATCGACGCTGTGTAGTGAGTCTTCCGTGAGTTGTCTTAGACGAAACGGCGTACACAACTGAAGGTCGTCGCCTAAGTCCACAAGCAGTCTGTTTCTGTGGCTACATCTTATCCAACGCCACTCTTTGGATGCTTGCAAAACTGACCTCCTGATATCAATGTGTTACGTATTTAAGACCTGTTCAGAAGTATATCGCGAATTATCACAGTGTAAAAATTTTTGTAATAACAAATTGTTTTAGATCATTGCGTTATATGAATGATCTTTATAAGGAAAAAACGATCATCCTTGCGAAAAAATGATCGTTTAAGTGAAGCTTTGCTGTATGCGCCACAATATTACAGATTAATTACACATACATTCAATTACTTATAGAACAGCTGGTTAGATCTCTGTGACAATCTTTTTGATCAGCTGAGGGCCTTCATAGATAAAGCCTGTGTATACCTGCACTAAATCTGCGCCGGCATTAAGCTTTTCTTTTGCCGCTGCAGCGCTGTCGATCCCGCCTACACCTATAATAGGTAGCTTGCCTTGTGTCATGCGTTTTAGTTCACTAACAACCTGGGTGGACTTTTCACGTACCGGACGACCAGATAAACCACCGGCTTCCTCAGCATGTTCCAGTCCTTTGACCGCGTCACGTGATAATGTGGTATTGGTTGCAATCACACCATCGATGCGGTTATTCACTAACGACTCAGCAATTTGCTGCAATTGCACTGCATCCACATCTGGGGCAATTTTGACCAGCATAGGAACCGACTTCTTATGCTTCTCTATCAAATCAACCTGTTCATTTTTCAGACTTTGCAACAAGTCATCTAAGGCCTCGCCGTACTGCAAATCCCTCAATCCCGGCGTATTAGGTGAGGAAATATTGACTGTGATATATGACGCGTGCTCAAAAACTTTACGCATACAATGGATATAGTCGTCTTTGCCCTGCTCATTTGGTGTGTCTTTGTTTTTACCAATATTGATACCCAGGATCCCCTGATAGCGAGCTGCTTTAACATTCGCAACCAGATTATCAACCCCTTTGTTATTAAATCCCATGCGGTTAATGATGGCATTGGCTTCTGGCAAACGAAATATGCGTGGCTTGTCATTGCCAACCTGGGGTCTGGGTGTAACTGTACCAACTTCAATGAACCCAAAACCCATCTGGCTGAACGCATCAATGCACTCTGCATTTTTGTCTAAGCCTGCCGCGAGCCCTACAGGGTTATCAAACTCGAGACCCAGAAAATTAACCGGTTTCTTTGGAAGTGACTGTGACCAGGCCATACTTAATGGGGTATTCGCGAAGCGGCGTAAATTTCCGAGTGCAAAATCATGAGCCCACTCGGCATCTTTACTGAACATATAGCGACGCGCTAAATCATAAAACATGGAGACTCCTTAAGTTCCTAGTAACGTATGACACCAAGCACATTCATGCGTAACCAATTTAAAGGATAAAATCTGCCGCTGACTAAGTAAAAGATTTTTTATTTAGTACAACTAACCAGCAAAATCTTTGCCTGGTTATCGTCGAGATTTTCTTGCCTCACAATGATTAGACTATTAATGAAGCGACTTGGTATCAATTTCAAATCTGGGATAAAAAAATACCCCAGCAAAGCCGGGGTATTTTAACGGGTTATTTTCTATTTGGAAGTGTCACAGTTGTGACTCAACAACATCAGTTCACGCAATGCCACTGAGAACTTCGCAAAGTCATGACTTTGCGACGTTTTAAACTCAGCCAGCATCTGCTGCCAACGTAGCAGTAAAGTAGACTGATTTTCCATCCACTGATTGATCAGTGAGTCAACATCGTGGTCATCGCCCTCAAAGCTGTTCAATACAACTTCAGACAATGCACGTTGTTGCCAGTCCAGCTCTTCACGGTAAGAGGCACGTGCAAGCGCCTGCCAGTGGTTTGCAACAGGTTGTGCAGTGATCTGATCCAGGAACCAGTGCAGACCCATATTCGCACCCAGTTTGAAGTATGTGTTAGACACCACATCAATTGCGCGGCCCGAGTTTGCAGCTACTTCTGCCAGGTCCATGACTGAGAACAAGCTAGACAGAGAAACAATGCGCATAGCGATTTGCTCTGGTACACCTTGTGCGATTAGTGCATCGGCTTTTTCAGCCAAACGTGCACTTTCTTCTTCAACCATGTAGTTGTTCAGGTTGTTGCTTAGATCTGCAAAGGTCGGCGCAAAGAACGCGATGGTTTCTTCAATCGTCATACCTTTGTTACGGTGACGCAAGAACCAACGTGTGGTACGACGTACAGTGCGGCGTAGCTGATACAGCATTTCAGTCTGAACAGCCGAAGGAATATGGTTATCCAGTGCTGCGATTGACTGCCAGGTATCCTTCATTTCAAAAATTTCGCTGGCAATTGAATAGCAAAGCGCAATTTCTGCTTCCGTTGCACCGGTTTCCTCGTGCATACGGATCATGAAGTTCAGACCCATATCATTAACGATGTTATTGGCCAGTTTAGTCGCAATAATTTCTTTACGCAGTGGGTGGTTATCCATCGCCGCGTTAAAGCGCTCACGCAGCGGCACCGGGAATGAATTCACTAACAGCTGACGGTAGTATGGATTCTCCGAAATCTCATCGACAACCAGTGATTCTTTCAACACCATCTTAGAGTAAGAAACCAATACAGACAGCTCTGGACGAGTCAGGTCAGACCCTGCCGCAGCACGCTCAGCCAGCTCTTCATCAGTTGGCAAGAACTCGATGGTACGGTCCAGTTTACCCTCTTTTTCCAGCGCATGAATAAAGCGGATCTTTTCTTTCAGTGTTGCCGGACCTTTCGACTTAGTGATAGACAAGGTATGTGTTTGACGGTAACAGTCAGCCAGTACCAGTTCAGACACTTCGTCCGTCATGGCATACAGCAATTCGTCACGCTGTTTCTTGGTCAGATCGCCTTCAGCAACCAGGCCGTTTAACAGGATCTTGATGTTTACTTCGTTATCCGAACATGCTACACCACCTACGTTATCAATGAAGTCGGTGTTAATGCGTCCGCCCTTCTCGGCAAACTCGATACGACCCAGTTGCGTTGCACCCAGGTTACCACCTTCACCGAAGATCTTAGCACCCAGTTCTGACCCATCGATACGTAAACCGTCGTTCGCACGGTCGCCTACGTCTGCATTGGATTCAGACTTAGCTTTAATATATGTTCCGATACCGCCGTTCCATAACAGGTCAGCCGGCATTTTAAGTAGGGCTTTTATCAGCTCGTTTGGTGTCATGCTGGCTTTTTTGGTGCCCAGCATCTTTTTCATTTCAGCCGTCAGGTTAATTGACTTGGCCGCACGAGAGAATACGCCGCCCCCTTCCGAGATCAGCTCTTTGTTATAATCTTCCCAGCTTGAGCGAGGCAGATTAAACAAGCGTTCACGCTCTACATAAGAGCTTGCTGCATCCGGGTTCGGGTCGATGAAAATGTGCATGTGGTTAAAGGCTGCCTGCAGGCGAATGTGCTTAGACAGCAACATACCATTACCAAATACGTCCCCACCCATGTCACCGATACCAACCGCGGTGAAATCTGTAGTCTGACAGTCGATGTCCATTTCACGGAAATGACGTTTAACAGACTCCCACGCACCTTTCGCTGTGATACCCATTTTCTTGTGGTCATAACCGATTGAACCACCAGAGGCAAATGCATCACCCAACCAGAAGTTGTATTCTTCAGCAATGCCATTGGCAATATCAGAGAAAGTCGCGGTGCCTTTGTCTGCGGCAACAACCAGATACGGGTCATCTTCGTCATGACGTACGACGTCTACCGGCGGTACTATCTCACCATGACTGATGTTATCTGTGATATCTAACAGGCCACGGATAAACATCTTGTAGCATTCCTGGCCTTCTTTAAAGAAGCCTTCGCGGTCATTAGGCAGTTGCTTACATACAAATCCACCTTTTGAGCCAACAGGTACAATTACTGTGTTTTTAACCTGCTGCGCTTTAACCAGACCCAGAACTTCAGTACGGAAGTCTTCACGACGGTCAGACCAGCGAAGACCACCACGAGCTACCTTGCCTCCACGCAGGTGAACACCTTCTACGCGCGGTGAATAGACGAAGATTTCAAACGCTGGTAACGGCAGTGGCATTTCTGGAATGGCACGAGGATTAATCTTAAATGAAATATATGACTTGTTTGTGCCGTCCGCTTCTTTTTGATAGAAGTTAGTGCGCAGTGTCGCGTTGATCATGTCAACGTACATGCGAATGATACGGTCATCATCCAGGTTCGCAACGTTTTCAAGTTCCAGATAGATTTTCTCAATCAGCTTGTCCAGCGTTTTCTGTGCCGCTTTCTTTGCAGGAGAGAATTTCTTCACAAACAGCTCTACAATTTGCGCTGCGATGTGTGGATAGTGCTCAAAGGTATTTTCGATATAAGATTGCGAGAATGTCACACCGATCTGACGCATATACTTGGCATACGCACGCAAAATAGACGCTTCACGACCGGTCATGCCACCCAGCAATACCATGCGGTTGAAACCATCGCTTTCCAGACGGTTATTCCACACGTTAGTCAATGCGGCGCGAAAACGTGCTGAAACTTTATCGAAATCAGCAATGCCTTTGGAGTCGATCATCATAGAGAAATCCATGATCCAGTTTACCTGACCATCGCTGCTCTTGATTGCATAAGGTGTTTCACCAATGACGCGCAGGCCAAAGTTTTCCAACATAGGCATAACATCGGAAAGGTGAATTGGTACATCTTTATGGAACAGGCTCAGGCGTACGATTTCACTGTTAGCTTCTTCCTGAGGGCGATAGAAAAGCATTTCCAGCTTTTTCTCATCGCTCAGTTGCTCAAGCTTCTCAATGTCGACCACAGCGGCACTAGGTAAAACCTGATCTTTGTATGAGTGTGGGAACGCGTTAGCATATTTGCGGTTTAGCTCGTTACCACGGGTTTCACCATTGCTGCCAAGCAATGCAGATTGTAGTTTATCTTCCCAAGTGCGAGCGGCTTCTGCCAGATTGTTTTCGATGTCTTTCACGTTGTACTTAATACTGTTATCTGCCACACGCACGATGTAATGCGTTCTCGCCAGTGTGGACTCTGAGAAAAAGGTCGTAAACTCAACTTTTTCATTGGACTTAAATGCATCTGCCAATAACTTTTGAGTTTCACGACGTAGTGCCGTGTTATAGCGCTCACGGGGTACATAGACCATACATGAGAAGAAACGTCCGTATACATCACGGCGGACGAACAGACGACACATGTCGCGTTCCTGAATTTGCAAAACACCTGTCGCAACTTCTAATAGCTCGGCTTCACGGGCCTGTACCAGTTCATCACGTGGGTACGTTTCCAATAAGTTCAGTACTGCCTTGTAAGCGTGTGTCCCTTCTGCAAAGTCACACTGCTCCATAATGCGTTGGATCTTGCTCTTAAGGACTGGTACATCTGCCGCACTATTGTTATAAAAACTTGATGAGAACAAACCAATGAAGCGGTCTTCGCCGATCACATTGCCCTGCTCGTCAAAACGCTTGATACCGACATAATCAATGTAAGCTGGACGATGAACACGAGACAATGAATTAGTCTTAGTTAAAATCAGCAGGTTTTTACTGCGCGCTTCTTTACGCGCAACTTCTGGCAATTCTGAAAGCAGACGACCACCATCGTGGCTTGAGTTTTTCATCAAACCCAGGCTAGTGTCTGGCACTGCGCGTAATTCGTGATCCCCTTGTACAGGCACTAAGTCGTATTGACGATAGCCCATAAAGGTGAAGTTATCTGAAGATAGCCACTCAAGGAACTCAACCGCTTCATCGACTTCTGCCTGAGAGCAGTCATGGTGACGCGTTGGGATCTCTTTACTGACAGCAACCAGCTTGTCGCGGATTGGCTTCCAGTCTTCAACGGCTACAGACACGTCTTTCAATACTGATTCCAGTTCCTCGGTGAACTCTTTGATTGCCTTAGCATCGGTCTGACGATCAATCTCAATGAAAAACACCGTCTTGGTCGACGATGATTCTTGATCTGCTTTTAAATTTGATAGTGCAGTGATCTTATTATTACTGTCGCGCTTGATTTTAAGCGGGCTATGTAACAGTAAGTGAGACACGATGTTTTTACGGCTAAGCGCCATGCGCACAGAATCAACCAAAAATGGCATGTCTTTCGCGATGATCTCTACGATCGTGTGAGAGGATTGCCAGCCATCTTTGGCGACTTCAGGGTTGAAAACGCGAATAACCGCATCGTCAGTGGCATTCTTTTCAAGAGAATTCCAAAGACTCAATGCGGCTCCGTATAAGTCACTGTCGTTACGATGTGCCAAGTCCTCTTTAGACATATTGCTGTACAAGGCTTTGGCAAAAGTTTCAACGAGCGACACGTTTTCGGCATGAACTTTTTTGTGGATCAGCTTGGTGACGTTATCCAGGATAACCGATGCTGGACCTTCATTTTGTGTCATTATGTGTTCCTTAATCTATACCACCTTTGAACGGTAGATTATTTGTACAGCCATTTATTAGCGTGGAGTCATGTGAATTTTAACCTTTCTGGCGCTAATAAAAAGCCTTTTCGACGAAAACATTATAGCCTTTTCAGCCGGTTGGTCAGATATTCACTAAATATAGATATAAATGGCCGAAACCGGCCATTTATAAGCACTTTTATTCACACTTTTTTTTCTGGTCTGTCCAGATTAAGGTTCCTATTGCAGGTAATAATAAAACCGCACCCAGCATATTAACCAGGAACATAAAGGTTAATAATATCCCCATATCCGCCTGGAACTTGAGCGCCGAGAAAATCCAGGTGCTGACACCTATCGCTAATGTGATCCCTGTGAACAAGACTGCACTGCCTCTTTCAGCCAGCGCATTACGATAAGCATGTGAAAGTGGCATGCCTTGTTTGAGCTGTGTCATCATTGACGACAGGATATAAATACCATAGTCGACACCAATGCCCACGCCCAAAGCGATTACTGGTAAGGTCGAGACAGTCAGGCCAATTTCGAGTTTAACCATCAATGCTTGTGCCAGAGTCGATACTATATACAGAGGCAATACAACGGCGATAGTCGCGCGTATACTTCTGAAGCTAATCAGACATAGTATAATCACTGCGCCATACACGTAGATCATCATAGGTAGCTGCGCCGCCGATACTGACTCGTTCGTTGCAGCCATTACACCAATGGGGCCTGATGCAAGTTTAAATTGCACAGTATCTGTGCCCTCTTCCTTAGCAAAAGCCTTGATCTGAGACACCACACTATCTATGGTCTGGGCCTTGTGGTCGGCCATGAAAATGATGATAGGCATCACTGAGCAATCACCATTTAGCAGACCGGTACTCGTTTCTACTCGAGACGTAGCCTGCACCAGAGATGAACTGTTACGCGGCAGGGTTTGCCATTTCAGATTACCCTCGTTATAACCCGCGTTGACTGACTGCGCGACTGAGCTCAAAGACACAGCTGACTGAACGCCCGGTAAGTTTTCCACACGCCATTGGAAACGACTGATCCTATCCATCGTATCATGCTCAGTACAAGCAGCAGGATAAGCCTCTACCAATACTTTAAGGATGTCAGATGAAATTGCGTAGCGGTCAGAGATCAGGAAAGTATCCTGATTATAACGCGCATCCTCATGTAGCGCGGGTGCTCCGGCATGTAGATCACCGATTTGCATATGCTGAGATTGCCAGTAGCCCAGACCAAATAGCACCGCACTTACCAGTAGAATAACGCGTGCAACACGTTTGTCAGTGGTTTTAACTAAGGCTTCACGCAACGCCGTAAATAACCTGTGGCTCAGAGAATTGCCATCATCGACACGGTGAATTTTGCTGGAATTGTAGTAAGACGCCAGAATTGGTAGCAAAATCAGGTTAGTGAAAATAATCACAGCCACACCTAAACTCGCGGTGATCGCCAGTTCACGAATGATGCCGATGTCGATGGCAAGCAAGGTCAAAAAGCCCACAGTATCTGATAGTAAAGCGATACCGCCCGGGATTAACAAGGCTTTGAAGCTCGCTTCGGCTGCCACTTTACTGCTCACGCCTTCCGCCACTTTTTTACCAATCGCGTTGATCATTTGCACACCATGGCTCACACCAATTGCAAAGACAAGGAAAGGCACCAGGATAGACATGGGATCTAAACCAAACCCAAGTATAGTGAGCAGGCCCATTTGCCATACCACGGCAATCAAGGAGCACATAATAGGCAAGAGTGTTAACTTGAAGCTCTTACAGAATAGCCACACCATCACAAAGGTAAACAAAATCGCGACCGCAAAAAATAGCACAACGCCCTTTGCACCATCCGCTATATCGCCAGCCATCTTGGCAAAACCGATAATATGGATAGAGACTTTATCTGTACTGAGTGGTGCACGAATTTCACTTTCCAGTTTTTTAGCAAACGCCAATGTATCGAGCTTTTCCTGCGTTTGAGGGTCAATTTCCATTAACTGGGCAGTCACCATGGCACAGGAGTAGTCACTGGCCACCATACGTCCTACAACTTTGGCTTTTTCTATATTTTGTTTAACAACCGCCAGACCAGCTTCATCTGCCGTAAAATTGGCTGGAATGATAGGGCCACCGGCAAATCCATCTTCCACAACCTCAACAAAACGCGCGCTCGGTGCAAAAATCGAGTTCACCAGAGGACGGTTTACACCGGGAATAAAGTAAAGTTGGTCATGAACGGCTTTTAATTGGGTAAAAAACTCGGGGTTAAAGATATCGCCGTCTGCATCACACACCGAAATAAGAATACTGTTCGCACCGCCAAATTGCTTTTCATGCTTGAGGTATACTTTCATATACTCATGATTTAACGGAATGTTTTTATTAAAAGATGCATCGAGCTGGATGTGGGTTGTGCGATAACCCAAAAACAAAGTGGCCACAATGAACATAAAGATCATCGCAACTCTGTGTCTGAACACGACATACACAAGTTGGTTTAACAATGACTGCATTAGTGTTTAGCCTCTACTATCTGGATCCCTTGTTCAGTCGCCAGGACCAGTTTTCCATTGAATAAAACGCCGGCCATAATGGATTTGCCATTTTTCAGCTGCTTACTGGATAACCCGTCTTGGGTTCGGTTGAAAATCACACCGCTGTTTGCGAAGAGGTACTGCTGCTTTTCAACAGACAGAACTTGATTAATGGTTGTGGTTTTACTGAGTGCCAAGCGATTAAACGAGGAGAGATCAGAGTCGGAAATAAACGCATTTCCGCGCAGTCCGGCTGTGAGTACACGGCCATCAGACGTTTTATTTACTGAAAACAGTGAGCCTGCGTAAAAACTTGGCATTCTCTGCCAGCTTTTTCCGGCGTCCTTACTGACAGCAAACAGGCCCATTTCTCCAGCCAGATAATGGTCTGAACCATCAATCATAAGTGAGTTAAAGTGAGGGAGAATGAAGGCTGTTTCGTCTTCATAAGCGACGGGGTCTTCTTCTTTTAGTTCGGCCAGATACTCAATGTCATCTGGATGGACAAAGGCATCAATAAAGCGCTTTTGCCAGTTTTTTCCACCGTCAGTGGTTTCGTACATCATGCCATAGGCACCCACAGCATATCCAATTTGCTCATTAGCAAAGGTAATATCCAGGCAGGGCTTTTCGATGTCAGGTAAATGTTGCTGGATCTGCCAGCTCTGACCACCGTCCTCGGTGTTCAGAATTGTAGCGTCATGACCACATGCCCAGCCTTTACTTTCACTTACAAAAGTCACTGCAGTTAATAAGCTTTGCACGGGAACCTGGGCTTGTTGCCAGTTACTCCCATCACTACTTGTGACGATCGTGCCATATTTGCCAACTGCAACGAGCCGGGAGCCTGTAAAACTGATATCTGTTAGTAATGTGCGCTGTGGATGTGCCACCATTAGTGCATCAGAAGCTGCGACTACTGCATCACTTTGCATTGCCAGAACAGCAATCGTGGTTGCGACTAACTTCTTAATCATGATGAATACTCGAAAATTATTGTGAGAGAGAATAGGAAGTGCAAGTCAGGAGCCACTACTGTGGCCCCTGAGGAGTTGCGCATTGCCAGCACTAGCCGGCAGTTACGCTTATCGTCTGCCCTCGCGGCGTAAAGCGCTTTGTGTGAACTCATTGTCCTGGAAAGACTGACTGAAGTCATACATGCTTTCTTCATTATCCAGGCCAATTGCCAGATAACGACGAGAGTTAAGGTCGTGATACACGTCCAACGTACTCCAGTGCGTCGGCACTTCATAGTAGTTCAAACCATGTGCCATTGCGACGCGGTACATTTGGTCACGGTTATCGTACAGGTCGGCAACATGGATTTGCCAGCTATCTTCGTCAATGTAGAAAACACGCTTCTTATAAATATGGCGAGTGCCCTCTTTCAGGTTTGCTTCAACCACCCAGACACGGTGTTTTTCATAACGAACGTGCTCAGGATTTACGTGACCTGCCATCAGAATATCATCATACTTTAGCTTATCACTGTGAAGTTTGTAGCTGTTATATGGAATATAAAGTTCCTGCTTTCCTTTCAATGTCCAGTTATAACGGTTAGGTGAACCGTTGAACATATCGAAATCGTCTGTTGTACGCAGACTGTCTGACGCAGTTCCTGGTGCATCGTATGCTACATTCGGAGCACGACGCACTCGACGTTGACCTGTGTTATATGTCCATGCCTGACGAGGTGTCAGGATCTGGTCCATTGTTTCATGTACCAACAAAGCAGTACCAGCCAGGTTTGCAGGCTGAGTCACTTTCTGTTTAAACTTAAACAGAACATTAGACTCTTTTAGCTCTTCAGGGGTAACTTCAGGGCTGGAGTATTTAACCAACAGTTTTTCATCAAAGCCGATGATGTTGTATGAGCCCGATGCAGTTGGCATTGCCTGCCCGCCGAAACGTGCAATAGACAAACCGCGATAGCGAAGCAAGTGATTCCAGATAGCTTCTAAGCCATTCTTAGGGATCGGGAACGGGATACCAATTGCAGTATCTTTAATACCGTTACCGTCTTCAATTAGCTGTGCTGTTGCGGCATATTTTTTCGTCGCATCGTACACTAACTGCGGATATGAAGCACTGCGTCGAGTCGGGTAGATATGCATTTTGAACGTGTCTGGATACGTTTCAAACAAGGCAACCTGACCTGGGCTCAATTTATCTTTATGTTTGTCCAGGTTGTTTTTATCAATCGTGAACAATATTTTGTCATCTGCGAACGGGTCTGGGTGGTGCATACCCACTTTATACCCTGCGGGAGGCTTAGTGATTCCGCCTGTCCAGGCTGGGATACTGCCGTCTGCGTTACCTGCTTTTTCTGCACCGATTGGCGTCAGGTCGGCGCCCAGGCGCGCAATTTCTTCTGGGGTCATTTTTGCAAATGCACCCGGTGCTGCCATCATCGTTATAATTGTTGCAGCAAGCATAGTAGGTTTTCTAAACATATTGAAAGCCCTTAAATTGAATACTTGATATTAAATGAAACAAAGTCGCGATCTGAGAATGTGTTGGTCTTGCCACCACCCCAGAATGCGTTATAACCAAAGTCAAATGACCAGGCATTTTGATAACTGAAGTTCAGCGTCAGGCCCAGTGATTTACGGTCCTCAACAAACAAGAACATAGGATCTGGCGTGATACCGTTAACATCGTGAGAAAATACAATGCGCGGTGACATATTGACGCCTGCAAACAAGTTGTTGTACTCACCTTTAGCGATGAGTCGATAGCCCCATGCCGAAGCCGTAGGGAAAGGGTTCACTTCAGGTCCGTTTGAAATCGCTGCATGGAGCAGGTCATACTCGTAATCTTTAACCCCTTCGATTGTGCCACTTCGACCAGTTCCGGCAACGTTCAAACGTAACTCATCATAACTAGGCATGTCTTTAATGGTGACACCACCCACTTCACCAACCAATGCCCAACTATCGGCCCCCAGTGACGGACCAAACAAATGCGTTGCCGTAAATTGCAGCTGCATTGTGTCTTTCAAAATGTAGCCTTGTGCAATTTCACCAGGACCAACATAAGCAGTTTGATCGCCCTTACTCAACTGAGACAAGCCAGCAACGTCTTCGCGGATGCCTGACAATGCCAATTGCTCCAGCATACCGGCATACAGCAGTTCTACGTCGTCGATCTGTAGTGGCTCGTCCTGACGGTATGCAAATTCACCAGAAAACGCTGTTTCACCGATTGCGGTATTAAAGCTCAAACCATATAACTTGATATCTTCAGGGTATTCAATCAACCCCTGCGTGAAGGCTTTCAAATTGGTGAAATTATCGGCATCCAGTGTGTTGTTTTTGATATATTCAAGATCAGCAGCAATTGACTCGGCGCGGAAGTCAGACGCTTTACCCGAAATTAGCGGTCGACGCGCGTGATAGTTGATGTAGTATAGTGCAAACTCAGTATCATTAAGCTCAGGCGCGAAAATACCTAGTCGAACACCAAACTGACCGCTGTCCTTTGGCTCTATCTTACCGTTGTGGCCTTTGCCCTTAAGAGCTACCTTGGTTGGATAAGCCAGATACATTGACGTTAACTGAGAAATGGCTTCTTCACTTTGCAGTACATTTGTGTCAGTTACATCCAAACCTTGAGCAGCTAATGCCCCCATCCAGTTTGTATGCAGGTTGTTAAGCGCTTCCGTCAGGTGTGTCAGGTCTATATCAGGGTTAGCGGTAAAGCCGAGCTGAATATTCTGGTTGTAACCGTTTTCTGACGCGAAGTCGTTAGTAGAGAAATAACTCCCTGTCGCGGGAAGGCGAGTCTCGTGCCACTCGTACTGATAGAAGGCTTCCAACGTTACGTTGTCTGTCAGGCCGAGTGAAGCCCAGAACATACCAACCGGAATAAAGGCTTCTTTAAGTTCAGCCCCGGGCGCTTTCAGACGGTCAATGTCCACCGGGTTTACGTTGATACCATGGCTGATCAGTGTACTTTCACCCCAGTTGACAACCTGACGACCAAGTCTGACAGATAATGGGGTTTGACCACCATTGAGGTCAAAATCAGCCCAAACGAACGCATCTAACAAACGTAAATCTGAACATACCTGCTCCTTAGTATCGTCGTCTGCACAGGGATCCACTTTTTGGCCTGACACTGGGTTAGTGTAAGCAAAGTCACCATCTTCCATTGCAAAATCTTTGAAATACATGAAGCGAGAGAAGAAACCGTAGTTGTCCTTCGTAATGCCAAATTCATGTGTTCCTTTTAGCAACTGAGAAAATGTGTCACCCGAGTCAAAGTTTAAATTACCGGCATCACCATTGTTTGAGTATGCACCCTGCTGCGACCAGATCTGAGAAGATGAATAGATGGTGTTGCCTAACGAGGCATTATAACCTGTCCAGTTATAGCGTGGGTGATTACTTTTACCTATATGGTCAAAGTCACGGTCTTCTATACGAATACTTTGGCCATAAGAAAACGTAGAATCAAAGGTTACATCAAAATCACCAACTTGGAACGTGGCGGCTTGCGCAGCAGTGCCAGCGACACCAAGACATGCAGCACTAAGGCCCAGCATGATCTTGTTCTTCACAAAGCGCGATGTTTTTATCATTATTTCTCCCCCCTTTGGCGGGTAATTCTTATCAAGTTATTGTTTTTTGTTGTCGTAACGATAGAAGCGATAGCTTTAAATTACAAATAATACGCGTCTGATCGGTGCATTTTTATCTCATTGGAGCGCATTTCACTCATGGTAAGACGTCCTACCAGAGTAGTTATAACACGTAATTTAAGTTTAAAACAAACCGATTTAACAAAAATACTTTATGTCTCGTCGCATAATTGTCATCAAACTACTTTTTCCAACGCTACGAAGCGGTTATTTTCATCAAGCAACAAACGAAAGCGCCCACGGACCCCTAAAGTTGAGACATGCCGCCTGATATGATGAGCGGGGAAGCGGATCCGCTTCCCACCATCCTCAACGACCTGTATAAACTCAACGTGTCCATGGTAATACGCCATGCACTGTTCATGGCTCAAATCCATGTAAAAGTAATACTCATGCATTTTGTGGATAAAAACCTTTACATATCACAACTAAAAGCGCTGTTAGTTCAGCGCTTTGTCAATTTTTTCGTACAAATCATCACTCAGTTCAGGCAAGCGCGCTAATTTCTCTAACTGCGCCCTCATCAGGCCCTGACGAGTCTCGTCAAAGCGTTTGAAAGACAACAAAGGTGTAATGATCCTGGCAGCATTTTGCGGGTTAACCTGGTTTAGCTCTGCGATCAGATCGGCCAGCACCTCATAGCCCCGGCCATCTTCGCGATGGAAATGACGCGGATTAGTACGCGTGAAAGCACCGATGAGTGCACGTACCCGGTTTGGATTGGCTTTGTCAAAACAAGGGTGGGTGTAAAGTGACAAAATGTTGTCTATACAGCGCTCATCGCGTCGGCTTGCTTGCAGCGCAAACCATTTGTCCATTACCAACAGATCTGACTGCCATTGTTTGTCAAAATCATCTAACAACAACTGCGTCAGCACGTGCTGGGCATTCACTGCTGCCCTGATCGCCCCGAGTTTTAATGTCATATTGTGGCTTTCACTTTGCGCCTGTATCCAGCCTTGGATCTGTGAGTCCGATACCTGGGCAAGATAAAACAGGCATTTGTTTTTCATTGTGCGAATTGCCACAGCCACAGCGTCGAGGCTGCCATCATCCTGAAGCTGAGAATAAGCTGCACACCAGGCTGGCTTAAGTTGTTCTGCTATTTGGTACTCTACGGTAGAAATAGCCTGATCCAGCTGCGCAACGGGAACTGGGGTGTACTCCGCACTGAGCGCATCGAAACCAGGTACAGTAAATAGTTCAGCTAAAATTGATAAATCACCGCTGAGATCGTCAAGTAACATGCTTAGTGCCTGCGTCAAACATTCGGGCAACTGATACTCAGAAAACGCCTGAGTTTTTACCAGTGTCTTAATCTCAGCCTTGTATAGCTGCTGAATGGCTTCCCAACGTGCGTAATCACTGCTTGCAAACTTGGCAATGTGGAGCAATTGGTGCTGCTGATAGTCGTAACTCAATAAACAAGGTGCGGAGAATCCTTCAAGTAACACAATCACAGGCTCGCTTTCGAGTCCACAGAATACAAAGCTTTGTTGCTTCTCGGTCAGCTCCAGGACTTTACCCTGCTTGGCAGTCGACTCAGGCACCTTAATTACCTGTCCTTGCTTATCAAGCAGCTCTATAGCAACCGGAATATGCAGTGGGGCTTCTACCGGGTCATTATCTGCATGGCTTTGCGCCAGATGGAGGGTAAACTCCCCTTGTTGATCGTCATAATTCGTGCGAGCGCTGACCTTTGGCGTACCAACCTGGTTATACCAGAGTTTAAACTGGCTTAAATCTTTACCATTGGCATCACTCATGGCGGCTACAAAGTCATCACAAGTCACAGCCTGCCCATCGTGACGCTCAAAATAGAGCTTCATACCCTTTTGGAAACCAGCCTCACCCAGGATGGTATGCATCATGCGGATCACTTCAGCGCCTTTGTTATACACAGTGACCGTATAGAAATTATTCATTTCGATTACTTGTTGTGGCCTGATTGGGTGCGCCATAGGCCCTGCGTCTTCAGCAAACTGATGTGTACGGACCGTATTGACGGCATCTATGCGGTTCAGTGCGCGAGAGCCCAGGTCACTACTAAACTCCTGATCACGGAATACCGTGAGGCCCTCTTTAAGGCTCAACTGAAACCAATCGCGACAGGTCACGCGGTTGCCAGTCCAGTTGTGAAAATACTCATGTCCGACGATCGACTCTATGATATGGAAATCCCGATCCGTTGCTGTTTCCTGGTTTGCCAGTACACAGGCGCTGTTGAAAACATTCAGACCTTTGTTCTCCATCGCACCCATATTGAAAAAGTCGACCGCCACTATCATATAAATATCGAGGTCGTATTCCAGGTCAAAACGTTGTTCGTCCCAGGCCATGGCCTTTTTCAGAGAGGTCATTGCATGAGGTGCTTTGCTCAGGTTTCCTTTATCAACAAACAGCTGTAAATCAACTTTACGCCCCGTTCGTGTTTCAAATTGATCCGTCAGTACATCGAAATCCCCTGCCACCAAGGCAAAAAGATAAGAAGGCTTTTTAAAGGGATCTTCCCAGCAAACATAATGGCGACCGTCTGATAATTCACCACTGTCGACCTTGTTACCATTGGATAAAAGGTACGGCATTTGTTTAGGGCCGATTATCTTTACGTTATAGGTCGTCAGTACGTCTGGGCGATCCAGGAAGTAAGTTATCTTACGAAAACCTTCTGCCTCGCATTGCGTGCAATACGCGCCATCTGACAGGTACAGACCTTCAAGCGATGTATTTGCCCCAGGTGAAATGGTGTTAACTATTTCAATTTCAGCGCGCTCACCCAGCCCGAATAACTCCAGGCCCGTATCGTGTAACCTATAATTGGTATGCACCTGTCCATCGACATGCACTGAGTTCAGTGTCAATTCAACGCCATCTAGTATAACAGAGCTGGTGTCGCCCTGTGCTGTTAGTATAAACCGAGCGGTTACCTTAGTGTGTTGCGGGTCCAGTTCAAACGTTAGGGAGAGGTTTTCAACTACATGTGTGGGCGGCTGATAATCATGCAAATATTTGGCCTGAGGTTTTGAGGTCATGACAATTCCTATTATCAATTTACAGTTGCTGAAGTACGCATGACGCGACGAAGCAAAAAGTAAAAAATGAGTATAAATCAATATCTTTATTGTAGAACGGCCTGCGCTGAGGGCAAAGGGATTTATGAATTGAAGACGTGCAAAAACGCCTCAAATTAAGTGAGGCGCTTTGTTTATTGTTATGTGTTAGCAATTACGACGCGTTAGCTGTGGTCTCAGCCTGTTGCATTGCCTTTGGCTTGATTTTCAAAATCTTAATACCCAGATAGGCATAGACTATCGCCAGGAATGGGTTGATCAGGTTGAAAAACGCATAGACCGCATAATCCAGAGGGTTGATCAACAGTACACTTTGCATGTAAGCACCACAGGTATTCCACGGGATGAGTGGACTCGTAATCGTGCCACCATCTTCAAGCGTTCTTGAAAGATTGACACTGCGCAGCCCCCGCTGCTTGTATTCTTCTTTAAACATGCGACCCGGAACTACGATTGCGATGTACTGATCGGCTGCTACCAGGTTAGTACCAAAACAAGTAGCGACGGTTGAAGCGATCAGTGAGCCTGTGCTTTTCGCAACCTTGAGAATGCTCTTAACAAACAGCTCTAGTAACCCCGTTTTTTCCATGATTGCACCAAACATCAATGCAGTCATTACCAACCAGGTGGTCGTTAACATGCTGGACATGCCGCCGCCACTGAGCAGATCATCCATTTTAGCATTGCCGGTTTCCAGGCTGAATCCGTCAAAGAAAGTAGCCCAAACCAGTTTAAAGTGACTAACCAATACACCTTCATCCGGGTTGACCTGACTTGCTATCAAATCCCCCTGGAATAGTAATGCCCAGATTGCACCAATCACAGCACCGATAGAGATGGCAGGAAAGGCTGGCATTTTTTTAATTGCCAGTGCAAGCAGAATGATCAAGGGTACCAGGTTCACCAAACCAATATTAAAGTTTGTTTCCAGAATCGTCGCAATTTCGTCTATTTTGCCGGACTCGCTCGATACATCGGCATTGAATCCCATTACGATGAAGATAATCAGAGCGATGACAAAGCTTGGTACTGTGGTCCACAACATGTGCTGAATATGCTCGAACAGATCACTGCCGGCTACCGCAGGCGCCAAATTAGTTGTTTCTGAGAGCGGTGATAATTTGTCACCAAAATAAGCACCTGAGATCACCGCACCGGCGGTAACAACCGGATCGAGCCCTAAGCCGTTGGCCACACCGAGTAATGCCACACCTATGGTTGCGGCCGTAGTCCAGGAGCTACCAATACTCATAGCGACAATGCCACAGATCAAACAGCCAGCAGCATAAAACCAGGAAGGGTGAATTATTTGCAAACCATAGTAGATCAAGGTTGGTACTGTGCCAGACAGTAACCAGGTGCCAATCAAAGCACCTACCATGAGTAGAATGAGAATGGCGCCTAACGAGATGGTGATCCCTTTGATCATTGCCTCTTCGAGTGTTTTCCAGGTAAAGCCATTCTTCAGCCCTATCAACGCGGCTGTAAAGGTAGCAAATAACAGGGCTATCTGGTTCGGCCCCGAAGAAGAGTTATCACCGTAAAGGTATACCGCAGCGCCTAATAAGCTGACCAATACCACAATAGGAATAAAGGCATCCAGATAGGATGCTTGTTTTTGTTGTCTCAAACCAGAATACTCCTTCGCACTTAATGGAGTGCTTTATTATTATCTCTGTCGGGTCAGTTCAATGTTAAGCACAACACGTGAATCTGCGCCCAAGACAGCGCCAGGCATATTCCTGCCCGACTATTTTTAATATTGCAGCTGACAATAATAACAAATTTCCCACGCACTGGTAACGAAAAAAGGCGCTCAATGCGCCTTTTCATAGTTTAGCCTTCTGCACGTCTTACTTGCAGCCAGAGACTCAGTCACCTGCCTCGTTTTTTGCCAGGCGACCATAGTTGATCATGTCCTGTGTGATCAGTGCTGCTTCTTCCAGGTAAGGATCCAGCTCAGCAATGATATCTGGTACATCATCCAAATCTTTTACAGGCTCTTGCCCTAAGCGTTTAAGACGCTCATTGGTCCGTTTTAACGCACGCTCATCACGCTCCTCACGCTCTTTTGTGCGCTCAGCTTCAACCAGAGAAATCGAGATGTCGTCTTTTTGGGCTTTATATCGCGCAATATCGTCGTAAACGTAAGCAAATTCAGGCTCTTTGGCTATCCGCAAACCATGACGCTCATTCAAATATTTAATGGTCGGATCCAAGTCATCCAACTGTTGATACTTGGCTCTGACAATGCTGTCCCAAGGTAAAGCATTGTCTTCCTGGCTCTCGCCCCACTCTGCTGGCTCTACTGCAGAAGGCAATAAAATATCTGGAATTACGCCTTTGTTTTGCGTACTGCCACCATCGATACGATAGAACTTGGCAATAGTATAGGTAATGCTGCCTAGTGCGTTGTCGAACAGGTCATAGGTCTTTCTAAGGCCACGGTGTTGTTGAACCGTTCCTTTACCAAAAGTTTGTTCGCCAATGACCACAGCACGCCCATAATCCTGCATCGCCGCTGCAAATATCTCTGAAGCCGACGCACTATAACGATCAACCAGCACAGTTAGTGGGCCGTTATAATAAGTCACCCCATCACTGTCTTTTTGCGCTTCGACACGGTTATATGCGGTATGTATCTGGACTATCGGGCCTTTGTCTATAAATAAACCTGATAACTGAGTCGCTTCATATAAGGAACCACCGCCATTTTGTCTAAGGTCAACGATGATCCCATCAACATTTTGTTCTTTGAGCTTTTCAAGCTCTTTTTTCACATCTTTCGACAGATTGTTGTAGAAGCTTGGGATCTCAATCACGCCTATTTTGCTGGTGAGATCTGAATATTTTGCTTCGAAGATTTCCGATTTTGCGGCTCTGTCCTCAAGGCGTATTTTATCTCGGACGATTTCAACAACCTTAGGTGTCCCGTGCGTATCACTTCCCTTAAGGTACTGTAGTCTTACTTTGGTTCCTTTAGGACCTTTGATGAGATCAACGACATCATCAAGACGCCAGCCAATCACGTCGACAAATTCTTCCCCATCTTGTGCAACGCCAACAATGCGGTCGTCAGGCTTTATCTTTTCCGTCTTGTCCGCTGGACCGCCAGGCACCAGGCTGCGGATGATGGTGTAATCTTCATCGTAACCTAGTACTGCACCAATGCCTTCTAGTTCAAGCTCCATATCCATCTTAAACTGTTCGGCACGACGAGGTGACAAATAAGAAGTGTGAGCTTCGATGCTACGTGCAAATGCATTCATTACAATTTGAAAAGCATCTTCATTATTGGTCTGTACCAGGCGCTTGATGGTGTTTTTGTAACGCTTGGTCAGGACTTCTTTGATGCCGGCCCAGTCTTTGCCTGTGAGTTTTAACCTCAGCGCATCAGACTTAACACGCTGACGCCAATACTCATCCAGCTCGGCCTGAGTCGTGGCAAATTGCATGTCTTCTCTGTCAAACACAAATTCGTCTGGTTTATCAAACTTCATTTCTGTATCTAACAGAGAAATTGCATAGTTAAAGCGCTCATAGCGACGTTGCATACTGTCGTTGAACATAGCAAAAGCAAAATCGAGCTTGCCCTTTTTCAAAGCGTCGTCGAATTGCTTTTTATACCCTGCATATTTGTCAATGTCAGACTGCAGGAAAAGAGACTTATTATAATCGAGGTTTTCGATATAACGGTCAAATATCTGCTCAGACAACGCATCGTCTAACTTAAAGCGCTTATAGTGTTCACGAGTAAATTTACTGGTTACCCTTTTGGTTGCCGTCGCATGCTGGATTTCAGGTTCCAATATGGGAATATCTTTTTCCGTCACCGTCTGTGTTGCAGCTGAGCACACGCCAGATACAAACAGTGCGATTACACCAACTAAAGGTAACTTATTACTCATACACAACTCCTTAAAGAATAAACAGGCTTTCTGCTTTGGTTTTAACTTGCATTCCTGTCACTAACTCAACATGAACTTCATCTTTGTTGACTTCTGTGATGGTTGCATTAACCAGAGCCTGTCCTAACTTCACTTTAACCTTATTATTTACCTTGACCTCATTTGCTGGCAGAGGTTCAACTTTCCCTGAACTACGACGTTGCTGCTGCTCAGGCTTAGCATTAACTTTAGCGTTTTTATTCCCGTGGCGGTGCTTGTTATCACCACGTGATTTGTAAGATTTTGTGTCACCATCGCGACGACGCTCACCACGGCCATCCTGTCTGGGACGTTGAGGCTTTTTACGTTTAGCCATTTTTGCACGTGATTCTTCCAACGCCTTTTGCGCGTGCTCTACGTGCTCTTGCTCAACTTTTTCAGCATCGTTTCCATCTAAATCAACACGGAACTCATTGTTGATGACGGCTTCTAAATAACGCCAAGAAGAAGTGTACTTGCGTAATGCCTGACGAACCTGTGTCTTACTGACCTTGTCAGAGCCTTCGATTCTGGCAGCAATATCTTTAAATATGCCAACCTTCAGCGGTTTAATACCGTCTTTTTGTTTAAAACACTGAGGAAACTCGGCATATAAAAAGTCGAGAACCTCTTTGATATCTTTTAGCTTGTTTGTGGTTTCCATGTCTAAACCTATAGTTCAATATTTTCATCAAGAGATGACTGAATGTAATGTGTAACCCAGTCGACGAGTTCATCATACTCGGCTTCGACAAGCGCCAGCTCGCCGCGCAGATGTTCCCATATTCCATTTATAATTAAATCGATTTTCTCACATTCCAGATCATCGGGAAGCAGGTCCCAGGCTACGTGGATAAGCTCATTCAGCGTCTCAGCAACTCGCTCTTCTTCCCCTTCCCAGTCTCCCACATCAAAATTGGAAAACAGGTAGTCCTGAACGTTGAGTAATTCTTTCATTTACAATGTACCTTCAAAGCATTTTACCAGTGCTTCCAGGCCAAGTTTATCTTCATCGTCAAATCTAGCCAAACTCGGACTATCAATGTCCAATACAGCAAACAATTCACCGTTTCTCATAACGGGAATAACAATTTCAGAGTTTGACGCAGCATCACAGGCAATATGACCATCAAAGCTGTGTACGTCTTCGACGAGCTGAGTCGTTAACTCAGCGGCCGCAGTCCCACAAACGCCTTTACCTAACGGGATACGAATGCAGGCTGGGTTGCCCTGGAAAGGACCTAATACGAGCTCATCTTTACCATCTAACAGGTAAAAGCCTGCCCAGTTTATGTCTTCCATTGAGGTAAATAACAGGGCGCTGAGGTTTGCCATATTGGCGATGTAATTATGCTCATCACCAATCAGGGCCTGAGCTTGTAGGCTGAGAGTATCGTAGAACTTTTTCTTCTGCATTGCGGTCATTCAACAAATTTACATAAGAGGTAAAGGTACTCTTTCGTGCAGCTAAATGAAACCTTTTAGACAGAAAAACTATTAAATTAGTGTAAAACAACGCCGCACTGTACAAAAAGCCATCAGGCACTCTGAGTGTTACGCCGTAAACTGAACAAAAACAGCCCGCCTCCCAGCGCCGCCATCACTGCATTAATAATGAAAACCATGCCAGAGCTTGCAACAAATATATAGCTAAACAAGGCACCTCCGAGCATGCCTGCAGTTAAAACCCCAGAATAACTCAACTTGTTATGGCGCAGAAGCATTATATAAGCCGGCAAAACAAAGAATGCCATTGACAGGCCAACGATATGGGCATTGGCGACGGCCGTCATAAGTATTTGAAACAAAATCTTGCTCTGGCCACTTAGCAGCGCATAATACCCGCCGAGCACTATGCCAACGATAAGCGGTGATAACAACGAATATGCCACCGCTTTTGCCACTTGCCTTTTGATCATCTCTTTCACCTTTATAACTTTGCACAGAGATATTCAGTGTTGACGCGAAACACAAGTATCACAAGTCAACTTTGGTCGTATAAGCTTATCTTGCTGCTATCATCGCCCATAGCAGCATGCACAAAAGCAATGCAAACAATACGCCCGGCGTCATCAATGAACGTACGGCCGCCATCGCGAGACCAACTACACGCGCCTGGCGATAAACCACACGCTGAGGCAACTGCCAAGAGGTATTCTCAATTTCATCTTTTAACAATTTTAATCCCTGCGAGAGGGTATCAGCACCAAGACGTACCAGGCTGCCTGCTTCCGAATAGGCAACATTGATATCTCCGGCCGGTAATGCTCCCATATTGTCAACAAATGCTCGTGTTATAAAATAAATCCCCAGACCGAGAAGTACAGGCCATGCACTGCTCCAAAAGCTTGTCACAGTCAGTTGAGTAGCCCATACGTCATTGGCTTGTGGTATCAAATAACTCAGCACTGTCACCAATACCAATAATGCGCCGTACGCACCTATCTGAAGTACATCAGGTTGGCCAGTCGCCGTTTTTGGTCGCTTTTGTGCAATCAACTGTAAAAATCGCATCATCAGCCAGGTGGTCCCTATTGCTGTCAGCGGTAGGACTGTTCCCATAAGCAAATCCCGCTCGACGACATCCTTTAGCGCGACCTTGGCAACCGCACCACTGGTTAGTGGTAACCCGGCCAGTGCGGCGGCGGGTAATGCAGCAGCCAGCCAGCAAACCCAGCGATATTTGTGCCATGTTAAAGTGCTATTCATGCCCGCAAAAAGAAACAGTGCAGCCTTGGCCAGGCCATGATGAACTGTATACAACACAATTGCAGGCAGCAATAAGGACCACAACTCGGGATATTTCAGCCCAACGCCAACAGCCGCAATCAAAATGCCCATCTGGCTCATAGTTGAGTATGCAAGTAAGGCTTTAGGATTATCCTGTGTAACCCCTACCAGAACACCAAAAAATGCAGCAAACAACCCGAGCACCACGAGCACAGAACCAAAAGTTGCAAAGGCCACCTCACCAAAAGGAATAAATTTAAGCCACCCCAGCAGCCCCGCTTTCACCATAACTCCGCTTAGCAGTGCACTGGCTGCAACAGGTGCCACCGGGTGGGCCATTGGCAGCCATACGTGCAAGCCAAACAAGCCTGCCTTTACCCCAAACCCGGCAAGTAAAAACCCGATTGCCCAGGCCGGATAAGTTTGCTCCAGATTTCCAGCTGAGGACGGATCAATTGATCCAAATGCCAGACCTGCGAGTCCTGTAAAGAGCAACAGCTCTCCCAGTACAGCCCATTGCATGTATGATTTGCCCGCCTGATGGGCTTCATCCGTATCAAAGTGCACAACCAGGCCGTACGAAGCCAGACTCATCAAGGTGAAGAAGCTGATAAAGCCTGAAATATCCTGGGCCAGCACAAGCCCAAAATTACCGCACATGGCTAGCAGGAAAAACAGGCAGAACCTAACTTTGCGCTCATCAGCTTTGACAAAATTAACGGCAAAAACCGCAGCCAGCAGCCACAGGCAAGCAGCAAGCAGAAAGAAAGTCGATGTCGTATCGTTTAGCGTCAGTACACTGCCAAAAAATAACCAAGGCGTGGTGTTAGTGCCTTGTCCAGAAATTGCATAGGCAAGCAACGCGATACCTGCCGATAAAGGTAAAAACCAGTGTGCTACCTCCTGCATTTGCTTGCGCACCAGCAATAGCGCACACAATAACGGTGCACCAAGCGCCAGCCATATTGCAGGAATTTGTTGCGAACTGGCTGCCAGTATTGATACAAACTCACTGCCATATTCTCGGGCTGCTATTAGCTTCACCCAATTCAGCGGGCTAAACTGGGCATCAGCAAACAAGCCTGCATTGAGCGCCAGTAGTGCAGTCACTACGGGTGGTAGCATGAGCATCCAATGCGTTTCTAGCCGCCCTCTGGGTTTTTCTTTTGGCCAGGCCCCCTGCTGTGGTTTAAACCAGGCTGCATATAGGATAGGTAGAAAGTAGATAGCATTGAGCAAGCTACTGATAATAAGTACCCCCAATACCCAATAAAAGCCTGCCTCGAGCGCACCGGTCCCCAGATACCATTTTGATATAAAACCCGCAGCCGGTGGGATCCCTATCATGCCCAGCACCGCCAGGCTAAACGCCAACATGGTTAACGGCATTCGTTTTCCGGCCCCATTCATCTGACTGACCTTAGTGACACCCAGAGTTTCTGCTATGCTACCGGCGCAGAAGAACATGGTGATTTTCATCAACCCCTGATGGACCAGGTGTGCAATGCCGCCGATTGTGGCGATTGGCCCGGCAATGGCAGTGCCCAGTGCAATGTAGGAAACCTGACTGACCGTTGAATAAGCCAGCCTGCGTTTAAGATCATCCTGGAACACGGCTCGGGTAGAGCCATAAACAATTGTCACAGAAGCCATCACGGCCAGAATGATGGTCAGCCCGAGCTCCTGAGCAAATTCAACCCCAAAGACGTCATAAACAACCCGTACTATGCCAAATGCCCCCGCTTTAACCACAGCAACCGCATGTAACAACGCACTCACAGGAGCAGGTGCAGCCATGGCAGAAGGTAGCCAGCCATGCAGAGGGATCAATGCAGCCTTTACCCCTAACCCTATAATTATGAGGGCAAAAATTACCTTCAGGTGTAATGGGTCTAGATGGGGCATGGACGCGAGGATCCCCGTCGCGGTGAAGTCCAATGACCCAGCCAGAGCTTTTAACCAAACAACACCGGCGAGCAAACTGGCGCCACCTAGCATGGTATAGATCAAATATTTACGTCCTGCCGCCAGCGAGGCTTTATTCCCCTTATGGACTACCAGAGGATAAGTTGTCAGCGTCAGTAACTCATAGAAAATCAAAAAGGTGATTAAGTTACCCGCCAGCGCGACGCCTATGGTTGCGAACACACACAGGCTAAAGAACCCGAAAAAGCGGCTACGATTAGGTGATTGTTCCAGATAGCCAATGGCATAAATCGTCGTTAATAGCCACAAAAAACCGGATAGCGCAACAAACAGCAAGGACAAAGCATCAGCATGAAGAACCAGATCCATATTGGGCAGCAAAGGCAAACGCGTTTCAAAAACCTGTCCCTGGTACACACCTGAGATCATCACTAAGATCAGGCCAACACAGCTGCCGGCCCCAAGAAAGTTCAGGGTTTTTCTGAGTATAGGCTTGTTGTCGCTGACAAAAAATATCGCAACCCCGGATACCAGTGCGCTCAGTAAAATCAATAAAGGCAGAGTACTTTGCCACATCATTCGCCGCCTCCTATCGCTATCAGGTCAATGATCAGGTCAGCATTGAAACCCAACGCCATAGTACACAGGGCCAACGCCAGGCCGCTGGCAGGCATAGCCACAGGCACCTTCTGCCAGCTATCAGGGGCAACGTGATCAGACGCCTGCTCCGGTTTAATAAATGCCAGGTCCAGCACTCTGAATATCGCCAGTGCTGCCAACAGTCCGCCGGTAAGAATGATCACAACCCACCACCACTGGTGAGTATCAATGGCAACATTGAGCAATAACCATTTGGCGATAAAGCCTGCGCTGGGTGGCAGACCGATTAAACTGCCTCCTGCTATCGCAAAAGTGAACAAGCTCAATGGCATATACTTTGCCATGCCCTGCAGCTTAGCAATGTCGTCATGACCAAGCGAATGTATGATGTTGCCGGCAGCAATAAACATCGCTGCCTTGGCACAGGCATGGGCGACAATAAAATAAGACACCGCGGCGAGCGCACTTTGCTGCTGGGCAGCCAGTTGTGATGCCGATGCTTCCTCAGTACTCATCAAAAGTGGAAACAGCAAAAACAGATAACCAATTTGCGCGACGGTCGAGTATGCCACCATCAGTTTGAGACGCTTTGCTCTGAGTGCCTGCACACACCCCCAAAGAATAGCTGCCCCTCCTAATATGCCCAATAGCATTAACGCTTCATTGGTAACGGCGGGTGCCAGGATCTCCATCCAAAATCGTACCAACAAATAAAACGACGCTTTGACAACCAAAGCGGACAAAATAGCACTAACTGGTGCCGGTGCACTGCCATGAGCATGAGGTAACCAAAAGTGCAATGGAACCAGGGCGGTTTTTAGCACCAAACCCACAGTGATTAGCGCCAATGCAGCCCAGCTTAATGGATTTGATTCAGCTTTGGCTGCAAGCTGTGCAAAGTCTAGAGTACCATAGACGTGATACAACAAAGCCACAGCTAGCAGATAGCAAAGAGACCCTAACAGACCGACTAATAAATAACGCAACGCTGCCGTCAGGCCCGCTTTATTGCCACTTAACGCGACCAGAGCAACCGCTGCCAATCCGATAATTTCGAGTGTCACATAGACATTGAAAATGTCAGCAGACAGAAATAGCGCATTGATCCCCGCCACCAACAACCACCACAGAGGCCAAAAGCGCACACGTGCAGGTGATGCTGCGAAATAGAAAGCAGAATAAAAGGTCAATACTGTGACCAAAAAAACGGTCAATGACAGCAGCAGAGCTGAGAACCCATCAAGGCTTAGCGCAATACCCAAAGGAGCCTCCCAGCCCGCAAGGACATACCTCAGCGGTGTCGTAAACTCAGTGCCTACAGAAGGCAAATTGACCAAGATGAGTCCAATTACGAGCACCAAGGCCAGTGCGCTAAGCAGCCCAATCAGCACTTGCGCATATTTGGTACTCAGCAATACCGAGAAAATAGCCCCAACCAGGGGGATCGCAATCAGCAGGGGTAGTAAAGAAGCAACGTCGATTACTGGCATTAAGCGTCTTCCTCAGGCTTTTCAAGTGCGTTGATCCGAACCACCAAAGACAAAGCCATTGCCGTACCTGCGACCGCGACCACGATCCCAGTTAATACCATAGCGTGTGGGACAAAATCTGGTGCAGCGCCGGATGAGGCATTAGCTATAAACACCATAAACACCCCCACACCACAAATATTGATGGCGAGTATCTTCTTAACGACATGGGCAATTGCCAAGACGCCAAACAGACCAATACCGAACAGTGCTATACCAAATACACCATACAACAAAGCTTGTGTCATAAGTGCTTCTCCTTCTCAACACGATTTGGCTGTGGGCCCAAAGGCTCAATCTGCAACGCACAAAATAGCAAAACCAAGACCGCCGCTATGGTTATTGTCGCCGCCACTTCTATTACCAGAATTAACGTGCCAGCCATAGCCACCGGATAGGCCAACGCAATGCCACTTGACAGGACGACACCTGCACCGACCAACAAAAACATGGCTAAGCCAACCACCAACAACAGGCGTGCGGCTAGTGCATTGAAGTTAAAACTATGATGACCGGCAAGTAGCAGCAAAATCCCTGCGCCTGCCAACAATGCACCTGCCTGAAACGCACCGCCAGGCAATGCCGCACCAGTCCAAAGTAAATACCCGGATGTAACCACTATCGCCGGTAACAACCACCGCAGGAAAGCTTCAAGTACCAAACTTCGCTCTATGGGTTCAGATACTTTAATAAATGGCAGCCTGGTGTCTTGTAAACTGAAGGGCATCACTGCCAGGGCAACAATCAACAGCACCGCAACTTCCAGCAAGGTATCATAACTGCGAAAGTTAAGTAGCACGGCCGTAACCGGGTTCTCTACACCACTTTGCTCCAGGTTAGAGGCAACCAGTGTCACTAGCGGTTGGTCTGTTGGCTGAAACTGGACCAGGGACATAGCCAGAAAAAAACAGGCTGCAACAACCACCATACCAACAATCAACAAGACGCAACCGGGCAAGTCTGCTTCTTGTTTTGCACTGTCACTTAACGTCATGTTATTAAACATAAGTTACCTCTTTTGTTATTATTTAACGCAGTTTTATTGGTTGAGCTGTCGACGTGTGGCGATAAGCAATGCGCCAGTCAAACCCGCTCCAATCGCCGCCTCTGCGATGGCAACATCCCACGCACCCAGCCTGACCCAGGCAAGCGTAACTAGCAGACCCATGCTGATAAACAGTAAAATCGCCTGAAATAGGTCTTTAGCTGTGAGACACAATATTGCGGTTACTAAGGCCCCAATTCCCAATAGTAGGTCGATAAATAATTCACCGCTTATCATGTATTTCCTCCTGAACCTCCAGTCTGCTTCGGTGCTCTACCGAGAGTTCATCTTGCTCCAAATCTGAGTGACTGGCCAATAAATAGCAAGAGACGGCTCCTGCCAGCATCACTGCGACCCAGATCAACAATAGTTGAATTGCATCTGCCACTTCTACAACCTGAGGTAACACCCCTAATACGACAAACCCTAAGCCCAGATTGTCGGCCTTGGTCAGCGCATGCAGCCGGGATAACTCATCTGGAAAACGCCACAGACCAACGCCCCCAGCAATGAAAAAGAACACGCCGAGCGTCACCATAACGACACTGTACCAATCCAAAAGCGTCATGATTTAGTGTCTCCCATTTTGACTAAAATGACCGTTGCGGTTGGAGCCAGCAGGGCCAATACCAGCGCTACGTTGAATAAAGCACTTTGTTGATATACGACTGCCAGCAGCGCCAAAATCGCAACGCCTATGGTGCCAAACAATTGCAGAGACAGTATTCGATTGAGCTTTGACGGACCCAGCCAGAGCCGCCACAGCCCGCCAAGCAGAACCAGCGTTAAAATTGTAATAACCAGGTTTAAATACTCACTCATAGTTGCTCCTTCAAAACCGGCACCACTTGCTTATCTATTTCTAAATCAAACAAATAGGCTATCTTTTGTTCACAGTCAATCACATCCCGATAATTGCTTTCATTTACTTCCAGCATGTGTACCAACAAGGAATCACCATTCAGTTGGGCACTCAACGTGCCTGGTAACAAGCTGATCAGGTGAATAAACCACAGCTGTGTATGGCCCGAAGGCAAACGTAGCGGATAGGAAACCGTCCCAGGCCGCATTTCAATGCGGTGAGCAAAAGCCAGCCGCGCTGTTTGTATTCCCCCTTTCAACGAGTTAAGCAAAAAATACGGCAGCAGGCGCAACAGACGACCATAATGCAGCTGCCCTGTTACAGAATGAACAGGCTCAGCTGCCGCGTTATGAAAAAGACGCATGCTCATCCAAACTGACACAGGTACAACGAAGATACCTATTGCCCAGGAGGACCAAACCCCTTTCGTGAGCAGCAGCCATAAAGCGCTGAATATCACTGCCCGAATAAGCAAGGTCCGTTTGTCTGAATTGTGAGAATGCGTCTTTTTATTCATATTGATTCACTCACTCTGTTGGTATTTGAATCTGAGGTTGGCTGTGGTTCTTTGTTGCGACTGCGCAGGTGCTTTTCAGCTCCAACAATCAGGGAGATCAACCAACCACAGGCGATAACTCGTAACCAGGCCTCAAGTGAGATAGGCGCACTCTGGAACCAGTCGTTCATCAAGGGCAGGTAAGTAAACAGCAACTGTAATGCCATCATCAGTGCGATGCCTATCCAGATCCAGCGGTTTGAAAACAAGCCAACCGAAAATACCGACCGATCCAACGAGCGACAGTTGAACAGGTAGAATGCTTCACCGACCACGAACATAGCGACTGCGACGGTTCTGGCTTGCGCTTCAGTCGCGCCCCACATTAATTCAAGCTCGTATAAACCGAAGGCCGTGATACATAATAAAGAGGACACCAACAAAATTCGCCACATTAAGATCCTGTCAATGATAGGTGCATCTGGGTCGTAGGGTGGACGGTCCATAATGCCCTTTTCTCTGGGCTCAAACGCCAGCATCAAACCGAGTAAAATGGCAGTGGTCATGTTGACCCATAGAATATGTACCGGCAATAGAGGCAATGACACGCCAAGTAACACCGCAAGCAAAATCACCAGGCCTTCACCACCGTTGGTTGGCAAGGTCCAGACAATAAACTTCTTCAGATTGTCAAAGACACCCCGACCTTCCTCAACAGCAGCCCGCACAGTGGCAAAGTTATCATCGGTCAGCATCATATCCGACGCATCTCTTGCCACTTCAGTGCCATTGAGTGCCATGGCAACACCAATGTCGGCCCGTCTGAGCGCGGGAGCATCATTAACACCATCCCCTGTCATGGCCACAACATGGCCTTCAGCCTGTAACGATTTCACCAGTTGAAGTTTATTTTCAGGACTGACCCGTGCAAACACATCATTATTACTGGCAATATCACTGAACTCATGCTCCGATAGGTCGCCGAGCTGATAGCCCGTAACGGTTTTTCCTGCGCTTTGCGGTTGAATAATTCCGAGCTGCTTGGCAATACTGGTGGCAGTCAACGCATGATCTCCGGTGATCATCTTGACCCGGATCCCGGCTCTGTGACAGGCAGCAACAGCTTCAATGGCCTCAGGACGAGGCGGATCTATCATTGCTTGTAGCCCCAGGAACACCAGCTCCTGAGCAACATCGTCATGGCTCAGGCTCGTTTGCTCCCGACTTGTCGCTTTGCTGGCAAAAGCCAGTACGCGCAAGCCTTTAGCAGCCAAGCGTTCGGCTTGCTGCTCTACCGCCCCCTGATCAAGAGGAATTGAGGCGCCCTGCTCATTAAGCATAAACCGACATTTAGGCAGAATACTCTCGATGGACCCCTTCATATGGATTATGCGCGTGTCGTCGACGTCATCCAGGGTGGCCATGTACTGGTATTCTGATTGAAACGGTATGCAATCAACTCGTTTGGCATTCAGGCTTTCTGAGGCCATGTTGGCTTTTCGTGCAGACACCAGCAATGCTGCCTCGGTCGGGTCACCACTGATACGCCACTGTGCATTTTCTGTATCCGGTGCCAAGAGTTGAGCATCGTTGCACAGCGCACCAGCTCTGAGTGTTGCATAAAGACCAGGCTGGGTGTTGGCCTCAACTGTGGCTGACTGTAACTCAGACTGCGGCATGTGAGTTTGGATCTCACCGGCAGGATCATAACCATTGCCAGATACCGCATAGAGCTGCCCGCCGCTGTAGATCTGCTCTACGGTCATCTCATTTTTGGTCAAAGTACCTGTCTTGTCGGAGCAGATAATGGTGGTACTTCCCAGCGTTTCAACCGCGGGGAGATTACGAATAACGGCTTTACGTTTAGCCATGCGGGAAACGCCAATGGCCAACATAATCGTGACTGCTGCAGGCAAACCTTCCGGAATAGCCCCCACAGCCAAAGCTACCGCCGCCATAAAGGAATCAAGTAGTGGTTGTCCGTGCAAATACCCTATCAGCAAAGTGATCGCAGCCAGACCGACAATCGCATATAACAAAACATGACTAAATTGCTTGATGCGTTTGGTCAACGGTGTATCCAGCGTTGGCGTCGTAGCGATCAGTTCAGAAATTTTACCTATCTCAGTGTTATCGCCTGTTTCAGTGACCACCCCAACGCCGGTGCCGTAAACCACCAGCGTCGACGAAAACGCCATATTCTGGCGGTCTCCCAGCAGCGCTTCTTTCGCCAGCACCTCCAGATTTTTCTCCACAGGTACGGATTCACCGGTCAGTGCCGACTCATCAACCTGTAAATCTCTGACCTTCACCAGGCGCATATCCGCGGTCACTTTATCACCGGCCTGCAGCAATACAATGTCGCCAGGCACCAGCTGTTGTGCAGCAATGGTCGTTTTTACCCCGTCACGGATCACGGTTGCGGTTGATTTGATACTGCCAGACAAGGCATTGATGGCATTGATCGCTTTGGATTCTTGTACAAAGCCAATGATGGCGTTGAGTAGCACCACAGCAAAAATGACGATGGCGTCGACCCATTCCTGGAGTGCCAGCGTCACCACCACTGCCGAGAGCAAGATGTAAACCAAAGGCTGATGGAACTGCAGGGCAAACCGTTTTATCGGCCCGTCTCCATCGTGTTTAGTGATGGCATTTGGTCCAAATTCTGCCTGTTGCCTGTCGACCTGTTGCGAAGATAAACCTCGCTCCGGGTCGGCCTCGAACTGCTTGAGTACTTCTTCTGAGTGTTGACTGTGCCAGTCTTTCAGATCTTGCATAAAACACCTCGGGAGCTAGTTGTATTAACCTCATATTAGGGTGCGGCAACAATATGTAAAACTCGAATTATTAAATTTAAAGCGTCGAAAAATACGAAGTTTAATTCTGGCACAAGGTTGATCTTTTGCCACTTTAATAACGTAGTTCATTTAAATAACGACGCTTTGGCTTCGTTGAATATGGCAACAATAGCCGGGTGGCGGATTTTTCGCTCTGCTGAAATCGCATAAAACTTTTGTTTTATGTTTGGCAACTCACCCACCGGGCGTACATGGAACGCGTCACACACATCTTGAGCAATGGTACTGGGCATAAAAAACAGCCCCAAACCAGACTGACCAAACGATTTCATTAACGCACTGTCGTCAAACTGCGCCACGATATTAGGGTGAATATTCTGATCGCTTAGCCAAAAATCAAACTCTTTGCGGATCTCATGTTGCTGTGTCGGCAGTAATAAAGGTGCATTATTAAGCGACATAGGGAAATTCTTGGCGTATTGTCTGGCAAGTGCAGGGGCCGCCAAAAAGGTAATACTACTTTCTCCCAGCAAATGGTTATACGCCTTAACGCTGAACGCCCCTGTAACAGGCACATCACTCAACACTAGGTCAACTTTATGAACCGCCAAATCTGCAAGCATACTGTCTACTGGCCCTTCCAGGCTGGTCAGGCGAATGTCCTGCTCAATATGCATGGCAGGCTCAATAATCTTATGGACTATGGTTTTGGGCAATACACTGGAGGCGCCGACAATAAACTCTGCCGGGCCCACAGCACTGTTGCCTTTTAAAACATCACTCAGCTCATTACCCAACTCAAAGATCTCATCAGCGTAACGCAATACGACTCTGCCGGTGTCGGTTAGTCGCAGTCCCCGCCCCTCTTTTTGCAAAAGCTCGTTCCCAACTCGTTCTTCGAGCAACGACAGCTGACCGCTGATGGTTTGCGGGGTAATGTTTAGTTTAGCACTGGCCTTGGCAATACTGCCCTCATGCGCAACAGCCCAGAAGTACTTTAAGTGTTTGTAGTTAATAACATCCTGCATAGTGCTTCCTCACAATAAACAACACTTCGAATAATCCGAACTGTAGTATATAGAACAAACGATTTCACTTAATTCTTTTCGATTGATACGCTTGATGAGGTAGCACGATCACATTACAGGCGACGTTTAAGCAGATAAACGAACTTTAAATCAATTAATGAGAGTAAATTATGTGGGTAGATGTGTTTTCATCCCATAGTGACGCGACAGAAGCCGAAAACAATCATGTAGATGCACAAATCAGGCTAATGCTTGGCCGCTATGCAGGGCAAATTGACAAAGTCGAAGTTTATCTTTTGATGGATGAAAACCAGTTAGACGACATTCAACAAGTTCATTGTACGATCCGAGTAGGGCTGAGAGGCTATCAGCAGGTTGAAGTGAATGAGGTGGCAGATAAGGCGTCTGATGCGATTAACGCCTGCGCTCACCGGGCTAAACGTTACGTAAAACGCGCACTGAGGCTATCAGGTTAGCAACCAGTGCAAGATGAAGTAAGTAAAAAGGCCGCGAGACTGAGACTTGCGGCCTTAATATGGCGGAGAGATAGGGATTTGAACCCTAGATACGCTATTAACGTATGCCGGTTTTCAAGACCGGTGCTTTCAACCACTCAGCCATCTCTCCAAATCAGATTGTATAAACTCGCCGGTGAACTTCACTTGGCAAATTATCGTAAAATTAGTGGCGGAGAGATAGGGATTT
>NZ_PNCI01000028.1 GCF_005887095.1 Pseudoalteromonas rubra
GCCAAAGAAGCCGAGCAGCAAACAGGCGTTGAACCTGGCGACGCCTCGCACAGCACTCATGAAGCGCCGGTTAGCGCCGAAGAAAAACGTCAGGCCGCGATTAAAGCCGCTGTTGCACGCGCAAAAGCAAAAAAGCAGGCCGCAGCCGAAGACCAAGAAGGAAATGATCCGTCATGAAACTAACCATGGCTTCATCGCCCCACAATCACAGCCACAAAACCCTCAGCCGTCTGATGCTGACGGTTATCGCCGCCTGTATCCCGGGCATTCTGGTACAAAGTTACTTTTTCGGCCCCGGCACCCTGTTTCAGCTCTTGCTGGCACTGGTAACGGTTAGCGCGACCGAAGCCGCAATGATGAAACTGCGCAACCGCCTATTGTGGCCAACGCTCAGTGATGGCAGTGCCTGGCTGACTGCTGTATTGCTTGCTGTGAGCATTCCGCCTCTGGCCCCCTGGTGGGTCACCGTAATTGGCTGTGTGTTTGCCATTGCGATTGTTAAACAGCTGTATGGCGGGCTAGGCTTTAATCTGTTCAACCCCGCTATGGCCGCTTATGTGTTGCTGTTGATCTCATTTCCGGTGCAAATGACCAGCTGGACCCCCATCACCGAAATACAGGCAATGCCGCTGTCCGCTTTGGATCAACTGGCGCTCATTTTCACCGAGCAAACCCTGTCGGGCGTGCCGCTGGCTGAAGCGCGTCAGGTGATTGATGGCACCACCTCAGCCACCCCGCTGGACCATGTAAAAACGGCCGTATCACAAAATCTGACTGTTTCAGAAGCCACTAATAACGTTGCGTTCGGAGACTATGCCGGACAAGGCTGGCAGTGGGTGAACCTGGCCTATCTGTTGGGTGGTTTGTACCTGCTAAAAACCAAAGTCATTAACTGGCATATCCCCGTTGCTTTTATCGTGACCCTGGCGGTGTGCAGCGGCATTGGCTATGTTGTGTCACCTGCAACCCAGGCAGGTACGCTTTTCCACCTGCTCAGTGGTGCAACTATGCTGGGCGCATTTTTTATTGCCACCGATCCGGTATCGGCCAGTACCACCAACCGTGGCCGTTTAATTTATGGTGCGCTGATTGGTCTGCTGGTTTATCTGATCCGCCACTTTGGTGGCTACCCGGATGCCGTCGCTTTTGCCGTGCTGATCATGAACATGGCGGTACCTTTGATTGACTACTATACGCAGCCTCGTACTTACGGGCATGGAGCAAGCTCATGATCCTGTCATCGATGAAAAAGAACGGCCTGATCCTGACCGCCTTTGCACTGGCGACCACCGGCAGTGTTGCGCTGGTACAAACCTTTACGGCGCCAGAGATTGCCAAACAGGAACAACGCCATCTAATGCGCGTATTGACTCAGGTCATTCCAAAGGCGCAATACGACAACGAGCTTTACCTGGATTGTACTTTGAGTGATGCTCCAGAGCTTGGCCCCAATGGCCCGCATATTATCTACCGCGCGCGCTTACAGGATGAGCCCGTCGCCTTGCTGGTGCAACATATCACCCCACGTGGCTATAGCGGTAATATCGACATACTGAGCGCGGTCTATAACACAGGTGAAATTGCCGGTGTGCGGGTCACTCGCCACGAGGAGACTCCCGGGCTTGGCGATAAAGTAGAACTGGCCAAATCTGACTGGATCACCCGTTTCAGTGGAACAACCGTGACTCAGGAGCAAGACCCCGCTTTTAATGTACAAAAAGATGGCGGACAGTTTGACCAATTCACCGGCGCAACGATTACACCACGTGCCGTAGTGCAGAGCGTCAATGCCGCTGCCTGGTATGCTCGCAGCAACTTTGACGCGCTGTTCGCAGAGCCAAACCACTGTCAGGAGACCAGCGATGAGTGAATTTAAACAACTCGCCCATGAAGGTATGTGGAAGAATAACCCCGCACTGGTCCAGCTGCTGGGTCTGTGTCCGTTGCTGGCCGTCACCAGCACGATAACCAACGCTTTGGGCCTGGGGCTGGCAACTTTACTGGTATTGGTTGGATCCAATGTCACGGTTTCAGTCGTGCGAAACTGGGTACCTAAAGACATTCGGATCCCGGTATTTGTGATGATCATCGCCGCCTTTGTAACCATAGTGCAGCTGCTGATGAATGCTTACACTTTCGGTCTGTACCAGTCACTTGGGATCTTTATTCCGCTGATTGTGACCAACTGTGCCATCATCGGCCGGGCAGAAGCCTATGCCTCAAAAAACACACCACTGTTATCAGCCTGGGATGGGATCATGATGGGTCTTGGGTTCGGTGCTGTACTGGTATTGCTGGGTGCCATGCGTGAGCTGATTGGTCAGGGCACGTTGTTCGACGGGGCCAACCTGCTGCTGGGTGACTGGGCAACCGCATTACGCATCGAAGTCATAGAATTCGACAGTCAGTTTCTGGTGGCGATTCTGCCGCCAGGTGCCTTTTTAGGGTTGGGGTTAATCATCGCTGCCAAAAACTATATTGATGCACGTAAAGAGGCCCAGGCTGAGCCCGTCGCCAGCCCGGAAAAAGCCCCCCGAGCCCGGGTCACCAGCTTAGATTAACGCGCAGTGGGAGAGCCGTCACTCTCCTACTGAGCTCAGATAGGATCAACAGCAAGTAAGTCAGTACTATGAATAAAGCAAAACGACTCGAAATTCTCACCCGTCTGCGGGATGACAACCCTAACCCGGAGACTGAGCTGGAATACACCTCACCGTTCGAGCTGCTGGTCGCCGTTACTTTATCAGCCCAGGCCACAGACGTGAGCGTGAATAAAGCCACCCGTAAGTTGTTCCCAGTCGCTAACACACCACAGGGGATTATTGATCTGGGTGTGGATGGCCTGAGGGACTACATCAAAACCATCGGCTTATTTAATTCCAAAGCCAATAACGTCTACAAGATGTGCCATATTCTGATGGAACAGCATGGTGGCGAGGTCCCAGAGAATCGTGAAGCGCTCGAAGCCCTGCCTGGCGTGGGTCGTAAAACCGCTAATGTGGTGCTTAATTGTGCCTTCGGCTGGCCCACCATCGCCGTCGATACCCACATTTTCCGCGTGTCAAACCGAACCAAATTTGCCATGGGCAAAGACGTAGTTGCAGTAGAAGAAAAGCTCGAAAAGGTAGTCCCCAGAGAGTTTAAAGTGGATGTCCACCACTGGCTAATTTTGCTGGGCCGCTACGTATGCACCGCGCGCAAGCCCAAATGTGGCAGTTGTATTATTGAAGACTTGTGTGAGTTTAAAGAGAAAACAGAGTAAATACCTTGCTGCACAGTGGGTACAACTCCAGGCCCACCGCGCATCACCGCCACTCGCATTATTCGCTGTTTGCTGGTCGCCTGATCATCATTAACCTTTTAAGCAACACACTGCTGCCCAGCACATCTGTGATTTGATGGTACCAGTTGGTGTACAAGACCCTGATCACCCAGTAGAAAAGCACACCTATCATCAGATAAATCAGCGCATTACTGTCTATGAAATCCGGCCAACTGTCTGATGTATTGGCCGAGAAAGACATCACCGCGCCTAATAACGCAAAACACGCTCTCCACGTATGTCTGACCATGCGGTGCTTGCCGCTGAGTCCACCACTCAATATCATTTTGGCATCCAGACACGCAGCCATCGCGGCAATCACCGCATGAAGGGTAAATATGGTTTTGAATGTCGCCGAAAGCTCGGTGGCGGTATAAACAAAGTAAAACAAGTCAAAGCTGATATAGATGATCACCAGCATTGCAATGAACTCAAAAGCGCCCACTGAGCGCTCTTTTCTCAACACAACCGCCCAGGCTGTTGAGCCATAGTACAAGGTCAGCAACGCCATCGTCAGGCCGCCATTAAACAATGCAGCACTGCCCGCCATGACTAACATAGATAAGAAAAATAGATTTCCGGACCATCTGTGTCTGGTCGTTCCTTTGGCAAAACTCAACGCGCCTATGCCAAACAGCAATAAAAATGACCCAGCAATAATATGCAACGTCAGCATATCGCCTCCTTGTTATATCTGATACCTGTGAGCATTGATTTTATGCGCCGTTGCTCGCCAAAGTCAGGAGTTATCCACGCCTTCCCTGACTGAAATTTACACTAACAAGACACGTGTTAATTTAGTACATAAATTAAACGGCAAATCCAAATGAAGTGTTACAAACCATTACATTTGTGTCATAGCTGACCAATTTGTATGCTCTGCTTACCTGTATCACATCAAGTTCACATCCTGCAAAAGCTGCATATTCATTGTCTTATTGGCATGCTAAGCTCATCTCATTAAGTAATGGATTTCTTAAACTCTGATGACGCTACCACAACTGTTCACGGCCCTGGTGCCTATTCTCAGCGTATTTATTCTGCTGGTTTTGTTCAGGCTACCAGCCAAGCAGGCCATGCCATTTAGCCTGTTGGTTACCTCCTTATCGGCTTATTTTTTCTGGCAAGTGCCTTTGGGGCATATCACCGCCGCCACGCTGGAGGGGCTGGTCATCGCCCTGACCATAGTGTGGATTGTTTTCGGCGCGATTTTTTTACTGAAAGTGCTACAGCAAACCGGCGCTATCCATACCATTAAACACGGCTTTGCCGGGATAAGCCCCGACAAACGGGTGCAGCTGATCATCATTGCCTGGTTATTTGGCAGTTTTCTGGAAGGTGCCGCGGGATTTGGCACGCCCGCCGCCATTGCTGCGCCTTTGCTGGTTGCGCTGGGCTTTACGCCGCTGAGCGCTGTGGTGCTGGCACTGGTGGCCGACTCCAGTGCGGTCTCATTTGGTGCCGTTGGCACACCGGCAATTGTCGGGATCGGTCAGGGTGCGGCGAATATCGATTACGCCGAGGTTAAGCAGATTGCCTTAACTGCCATTGGTATTGATATCATTGCCGCCGCCCTGCTGCCTCTGATTATGGTTGTACTGTATTGCCGCTTTTTCAGCGACTCACCCAGCTGGCGTGCCGGGTTCGTTATGGCGCCTTTTGCGGTTTTCAGTGCGCTGGCTTTTACCCTGCCCGCCTATAGCGTCGCCTGGTTGCTGGGGCCGGAATTTCCCTCTGTACTGGGCGCGATGGCAGGGTTGGCTATCGTCTGCCCTCTAGCACGTAAAGGGTTCTTGTTGCCGAAACCTGAAGCCTCAACAACACCTCAAGCAGAAGATACGCATGTCCCCTCACTGAGCTTACTCAGAGCCTGGTTACCATACGTCTTAGTTGCAACACTCCTGGTTCTGACTCGGATCCCTGCGCTACCTTTTAAGGATATACTGCAAAGCGTGAACTTTGAATGGGATCAGATCCTGGGGTCAGCCATTTCTGTGAATGTGATGCCCCTGTACCTGCCTGGCAGTGTGTTTGTTGTGACCGCGCTCCTGGCACTTTGGCTGCAAAATGGCAAGGCGACGCAGCTTCGCATGGCCCTCAACAACAGTATCAGTATGTTAATCCCCTCTTTGATTGCGCTGAGTGCAGCGGTGCCCATGGTGCGCATCTTTCTTCACTCTGACGTCAACAACGCCGCTCTCCCAGCTATGCCTATGGCACTGGCCGAGACGGTTGCGATACATTTGAGTGATCTGTGGTTATTTATCGCGCCCTTAGTGGGCGCGTTAGGCGCGTTTATCGCGGGCTCGGCGACCTTTTCTAACCTGATGTTTGCCAGCTTTCAGCAAGCATTAGCGGCAGAAGCCGGGCTGGAGATGCAACTGGTACTGGCGCTACAAATGCTCGGCGCGAATGGCGGCAATATGATTGCGGTGGTGAATGTGGTTGCCGCCGCCAGTGTCGTCGGCCTGCACGGCAAAGAGGGTGATATTATTCGCTACACCCTGATTCCCATGCTCTATTACTGCCTGGCGGCCAGCCTGATTGCCTGGCTGATATTTACTTAGTGCTCCCAGGAAGGAAAAGGGTCCGGCAATGTTTTCCACACTTGCTGGCCTTTTAGGACTTCCTCTTCGCTGAGCAAACAGGCATTCAGACGGCGGATAATATCTGCTTTATCCAGCCCCTGACCAATAAACACTAACTCCTGGCGCATGTCGCCAAAAGGCTCAACCCAGTGCTCTTCAATGGCGGCAATATATTCCGGGTCTTCTGGCCACTGATCTCGTGGTACAGCTTTCCAAAATAATCCTGCTGCGCCATGCCTTGCTATACCGCCAGCCTGACTCCAGCTACCAGCAATCTGAGGTCTGGTGGCTAGCCAGAAAAACCCTTTTGAGCGGATAAGTTTGCCCGCCAGTTCGTCACTGTGTAAAAAATCATAGAATTTTTCTGGGTGAAAGGGTCTTCTGGCACAAAAGGTAAAGCTACTGATGCCAAACTCTTCCGTTTCCGGAATGTGTTCGCCCCGCAGCTCTTTGAGCCAGCCGGGTGCCTGCTGGGCTTTTTCAAAACTGAACTTTTTGGTATTTAACACCTGCGCCAGAGGGACCTTGCCATGTGCCATAGGTATTTGTTCAGCATCGGTATTAAGCGTACGCAGAATGCTTTGCAAACGTTTAAGATCGGTATCTGAGATCAAATCTGTTTTGCTGATCAGCAGTACATCGGCAAATTCAACCTGTTCAACGAGTAAATCGGCCACACTGCGCTCATCTTCCTCTCCTAAGCTCTCGCCGACATCCTGTAACGCCTCGGCCCGATCGTAGTCTTTCAGAAAGTTCACCGCGTCCACCACTGTGACCATGGTATCCAAGGTGGCAATGTCAGATAAACTTACCCCTTGCTCATCGGCAAAAGTAAAAGTTTCTGCCACGGGCAATGGCTCCGAAATACCGGTTGATTCAATCACCAGATAGTCATATTTACCCGATTTGGCCAGCCGATTGACCTCTTCAAGCAGGTCTTCTCTGAGTGTGCAACAGATACAGCCATTGCTCATCTCAACCAATTTTTCCTCAGCCCGGTTGAGACTCACTTCATTTTGTACCGTCGCAGCGTCAATATTGATTTCACTCATATCATTGACGATGACAGCCACTTTTAGCCCCTCACGGTTGCTCAGAATATGGTTCAGCACCGTGGTTTTTCCTGCCCCTAAAAAACCGGACAACACGGTTACGGGCAATAAATTTGATGTATTTAACTCAGCCATAGCTTGATTACCTTACACAGTTTTTGACGGTAGATTTGTGTGGATTCAAGTTCTGTCAGGCATCCCTGTTTTTGACGTACATGTGTTCTTTCAGCTCCGAACACAATTTTACGTCAGCGCATAATTCAGCAGTGGGCCTTGCCAGTAACCGGGCAATGCCTATCGGCTCTCCCGTTTCCTGACAATAGCCATATTCATTGAGTCGGATCCGCTCCAATGCCTGCTGGATTTTAGGTAACAGCTTTTGCTCACGGTCAACAATGCGCATCAGGATCATGCATTGCTCTTCCCATGATGCTCTGTCACTCAAATCAACCAATTCAGGCGGATCCATTATTTGTGCTTTGGTGTCGCGAATACGCGCTCTGGTAGAGTCATGTAACTCAATCAGATATTGCCTGAAAAATGCCAATTGTTCGGCATTCATATAATCGGATTCAGGTGCAGCCAAAATTTGCTCAGTTGTGAGCACTGAGGGAGTGGAATTAAGTGCTTGCATATCGGGAGCCTTGTCAGAACATTGAACTTGACAATGTTATATTATAACAAAACTACATTTAAAAGGATCACCCGATAAAAATTTATTTATTTGCTATACCGTGTTGCCTGAGTAAGTTGATAAAGTTTTGCACTACAAGTCAGGACAAGATCAATCGATATTTAGCTTACTCGCCAGAGACATATGATAATTTAGCAAAGTTATTTTTGCCTGTATCACCGCGGATCTATCCTTACTAAACCGGTTGAGCATCTGCTGGAACCGGACCTTGTCTGGGCTGGTTATCGCCAGGGATTCGAGCGCACTCAGCCGGACCAGCTCACTGTCGCTTTGGCTGGCTGACACGATCAGCTCTTGCACCTGATAAAGGCGCTCAGTGTTTCCCTCTAACTGGTCAACACTTTGTGTCATCAGGTGAATGGCAAAGCTTTGAAACAGCTCACCTTTGTGCTGGCTTTGTGCCATCAAATCGGTGAAGAAATGCTGGGATGCCAGCTGTGGCACTTCTTCAAGGTAGCGCTCAATGTCATCGAACTGAGCATAAACATCCCCCTGGGCAACACGCAGGCCTGTCAGCAGATGTTGCTCTACTACCCTGGCCATGTCCTGGCTGGCATAATTTGCCAGGTCAGGGTAAACATTACTGTCCAGTCCTATGTCATTGGCTATCGATATTAGCTCAGTCCGCTGCGAGTCCATTTTCGCTGAGTGGTGGCTGTTCTCAAGATGTGCTGACGAAGGTGTCTCGTCAATGTGTTCAGCGGGTATAGGACGAACAGGCTCCACAAGTGAAGGGGCTATTTCAATCACAGATGCGCTTGTCATGTTTGTGCTCTTGGTCACCTCTAAGGGCGTGTCGCTGAGCGTTGCTTCTTTTTGCAATAGAGCGGCTGCTACAAGAAAGCCAAGTGCAAAGCATAATACGTTTATCATCAGGTATTTCGCTTTCATTTTAACGCCTCTTAAAGCATTTTAAGGGCTGACTTTTAACGTTCAGCCCGATGAGTTTGCTGCTAGTGAATGTCGAATCTCACGCCCTGGCAGCCATTGTTGTTGTAGGCTGTTCCTGCGCTCTTGATTGACCAGAAAACTTCGCCACGTGTCGAGTTTGCATTGGTTGGTGTGAAAGTGCGTTTGCAGGTTTTGGTTTTTTTATTGTCCCAGACAGGCTTGCCATGTTTCAATTTTACGAAGGTGTAATCCAGTTCCATTTTATACTCTTCGTTGATATTCGCGCTCAGATCCGGGTAGAAACCGTGACCATACCCTGCCGTCAGGTTTTGCTTTCTTTTTTCACGAAATACGACCGTGTTATCACTTAATCGCTTGATCTTAAGCTCAACCGTGGTGACTGTATAACCGCCACGGTTGCAGTAAAAAATCATAGACTGATTACCACGCGTGGTATTCGCCCAGTTATAAGGTGCGACGTCTCTCCAGATTTCGCAGTCTTGTTTTTTGCCAGAGAAGTAACCACCATCAACCCCTGCGACGCTCGCTTGCGTATTGGCCAGTGTCATGACAAGCGCAGCGGCACCTACTTTTAAAGTTTTCTGTAAATTGCTCATTCGTTATCCCTTTGTGTGATTTTTATGTGCATATCCAGGTTAAAAGCGGCGATTTTGCCACATAAATTACCCAATCGAAATCATACCAGTAAGGAATAGTCTATTCACATATTTTTAATTTTTTTGGCGCTATCGACTTAGCCTCAACAAAAACTGATCGACCAATGATGCCTGATCTGCCAGCGCTTGCTCTGTGTTTCGCATTGCTGCTGTGGTGTTGTCTGCACTTTGCATCGACGCATTGGCCAGCTGAGAGATATTGACCGCCTTGTCGTTTATCTCGTTGCTTGCACCCGACATTTGGTCAGTTGCTGTGGCGATTTCGTAGTTCAAAGCAGAAATATCTTTCACCATATGCTCTATCGATGCCAGGTTCTCTTTGGTTTGTTCCGCTTGCGCTACACATTCATTAGACTTATCAACCCCATTTTGAATGGCCTCTACCGCGCGCTCGGCACGTTGCTTTAGACCTGCGACAATATCATCTATCTCTCTGGTCGATTCCTGAGTACGTTGTGCAAGGGCTCTGACTTCATCTGCTACCACCGCGAACCCCCTGCCCTGCTCACCAGCTCTTGCCGCTTCTATCGCAGCGTTCAGAGCCAGCAAATTAGTTTGCTCAGAAATATCTCGTATTACGTCAACAACTCCGCCGATTTGCACCGTTTGCTCATTCAATTGAGCAATATCATGTTGAGTACGACTCAATTCTTTGCATAGAGTGTGATTGATTTGCATGCTGGCCTGCACCACAGAGTTAGAATCCGATACCGAGCGCAATGCACCTTCTGAGCGATTCGCTGCGTCACTGGTATTGCCAGCAATGTCGGAAATAGCGGCCGTCATTTCATTCATGGCCGTAGCCAAAGAACCTGTCTGGCTCTGCTGTTCCTGTAACAACTCTGTGTTGCTGTAACATTCCGACACCGTTGCCTGCGCGTGCTGATCGACCAGCTGGCTGGCGTCCTGAACCCTGCCAAGTACGGCCCGTAACTCAGACCCCCGTGCCAGCAGTGCCAGCTCAATCGCTGCAACGTCATTGACTTTATTAAGGTAAATTTTTTGCATCAGTGGGTTGTCGTAGACTTGCCTGGCTTTTTCACTCAACCGACGAACTGGGGATAATCGCTGATATGTCAGTGCGAGTACGCCTGCTAGCAGCAATGTCTCCAGAATATAGTTCCATGGCGCAGGCAAACTGGTAAATACCATGCTCAAAATATAAGACACCACCAGGATCAACATCATCTGCGCAGACAAAGACAGAGACGAGCGGGTCAATTTAGCTGGTGCAACGCCCTTATCGAGCTGCTGATAAATATTTTCAGCCCGTTTTACCACACCCCGTTCTGGCTTGGTTCTGACCGACTGATACTCGGCGGTTTGGCCATGCTGATCTTTGATGGGGGTCACATAGGCATTAACCCAGTAATGATCACCGTTTTTGCAACGGTTTTTTACTATGCCCATCCAGGGCTTGCCGGAGCCAATAAACTGCCAGAGATCTTTAAAGGCAGCTTTGGGCATAGTTGGGTGACGTACCAGATTGTGTGGTTGACCTTCAAGCTCGTCCAGCTCAAAGCCAGCAACATCACAAAAGCTTTGATTCGCATATGTGATCCGCCCTTTGGTATCTGTGGTAGACAGCAGGTTATAAGAGACCGGATAATCATTTTCCTTATCCGTATAATCGGTACGTCTTTTGGCCATGATGCTCACCTAAAAAACGCGATACTAACCCATTTTTCGTAGCTGAGCTTGTTAATAAAGCCTTAACCTTGTTTTAAATCAAACAATTTAAGTAAATGAAATATATGAAAAATTTCATTAAAATGTTGGTTTTTAAGGTTGATAAGATTTACAGGAATAGAAATAGTTAAAAAGGGAGTGTTATTGAGAGAAATAGTATTACTAAGAAGAGTGGCGTCCCCTAGGGGATTCGAACCCCTGTTACCGCCGTGAAAGGGCGGTGTCCTAGGCCTCTAGACGAAGGGGACGCAGAATTTGTCTAGCAAATCACTGATTTGCTAATTCTGCGTTGAGGTGAGTCTTTTGCCAGCAAAAGCGAACGGCATTATTCTCTCTCTTACAGAATGTTCTGTGTCACTAGGACTGGTTATTTAAACTCTTACCATACGAGTTTTGTACTTACTAAAGTAAGTGGCGTCCCCTAGGGGATTCGAACCCCTGTTACCGCCGTGAAAGGGCGGTGTCCTAGGCCTCTAGACGAAGGGGACACTGGAAGTGTCACTAGGACTAGTTGTTTATACTCTTACTATACGAGTTTGGTACTTACTAAAAAGTAAGTGGCGTCCCCTAGGGGATTCGAACCCCTGTTACCGCCGTGAAAGGGCGGTGTCCTAGGCCTCTAGACGAAGGGGACACTGAATGTGTCACTAGGACTGGTTATTTAGGCTCTTACCATGCGAGTTTGGTACTTACTACAAAGTAAGTGGCGTCCCCTAGGGGATTCGAACCCCTGTTACCGCCGTGAAAGGGCGGTGTCCTAGGCCTCTAGACGAAGGGGACAAAAAGTTTGCTTATTGAAGCACCGCTTCAATAATTTTTTGTTAGCGTGAAAGTCGAGCCAGCGAGACCGAACTTCCTTTAACAAAATCTTTTGTCACTAGGACTGGTTATTTATACTCTTACCATGCGAGCTTGGTACTTACTAGAAAGTAAGTGGCGTCCCCTAGGGGATTCGAACCCCTGTTACCGCCGTGAAAGGGCGGTGTCCTAGGCCTCTAGACGAAGGGGACACTGAATGTGTCACTAGGACTAGTTTTTTATACTCTTACTATACGAGTTTGGTACTTACTAAGTAAGTGGCGTCCCCTAGGGGATTCGAACCCCTGTTACCGCCGTGAAAGGGCGGTGTCCTAGGCCTCTAGACGAAGGGGACACTGGATGTGTCACTAGGACTGGTTATTTAGACTCTTACCATATGAGTTTGGTACTTACTAAAAAGTAAGTGGCGTCCCCTAGGGGATTCGAACCCCTGTTACCGCCGTGAAAGGGCGGTGTCCTAGGCCTCTAGACGAAGGGGACACAATCATTTAGAAACAGCATTCGAAGCCAGTTCCAAATATTATATCACTAGGACATTTATGCACTGAATTTGGTGGAGCTAGGCGGGATCGAACCGCCGACCTCTTGCATGCCATGCAAGCGCTCTCCCAGCTGAGCTATAGCCCCTCACCAGTAGCAATGAAACTGTAACGCTGCATCGCTGAGTGCGGGGCGCATTCTATGCATCACAGAAAACAAAGTCAACACCTTTTCTGCAAGTTTTTTCTAACTGCTGTAAAAACACCCCAAGAGCACAGAATATAAGCGAATTGAGCGACTCAATCAATAGAAGTGCCTGTTTTTGCTCAATTTAAAGCCAGTTATTCTCGATTATGTATATCCTTCTACTTGATCTCTCAGTATTTTGAACAAGGAGACACACACTGCTACTCAATTGGGCACAGATAAAAAGCCAGAATATCCATTGGACAACTCATTTCTTTTGCAAGCGGATCTCCACCTCGAAACAAATGCTTTTAACTCCCCCGCCCAACCTTCCTGCCTAAAAACAGCACTCAACATCTTCACCACCCCGCCGCTCACTTTACCTGGTGGACAATATATTGCTTAGACATATAATGAAGAGAAATACCTAAAAAACGAACACCTGAACACAAAAGAAGCATACAGATAAAAAATCAGGATTTTGTGTTGACTCCTTTGAAAGGAAACATATAATAGCGCCCCACAACGACACGGCAATGTGTCTTGTGTTTCGAATGTGGGTTGTTAGCTCAGTTGGGAGAGCATCGCCCTTACAAGGCGAGGGTCACTGGTTCAAGTCCAGTACAACCCACCACTAATTTGGTGAACTTGGTCGATGCAGCATCGCGCTCATTATTACCAAGGCAAGGGTTCTGAATTAAAGTCAGTACAACCCACCATAATTTTGGTGAAACTTATTCACATTTGAAAGAGCGTATTGGGTTGTTAGCTCAGTTGGGAGAGCATCGCCCTTACAAGGCGAGGGTCACTGGTTCAAGTCCAGTACAACCCACCATAATTTGGTAAACTTGGTCGATGCAGCATCGCGCTCATTCTTACCAAGACAAGGGTTCTGAATTAAAGTCAGTACAACCCACCATAATCTTTCTTTCTAAGAAGAAAAAAATTATGGCTCAATACGCAAAAGTCAGAATAGTTATGGGTTGTTAGCTCAGTTGGGAGAGCATCGCCCTTACAAGGCGAGGGTCACTGGTTCAAGTCCAGTACAACCCACCAATAATTTGGTGAACTTGGTCGATGCAGCATCGCGCTCATTCTTACCAAGGCGAGGGGTCTGATTTAGGTCAGTACAATCCACCATAACTAAAACTAAACTCTGACAAAATTTTAAGATGGGTTGTTAGCTCAGTTGGGAGAGCATCGCCCTTACAAGGCGAGGGTCACTGGTTCAAGTCCAGTACAACCCACCATTAATTTGGTGAACAACTTGGTCGATGCAGCATCGCGCTCATTCTTACCAAGGCAAGGGTTCTGAATCAAAGTCAGTATAACCCACCATTTCTTCGGAAATACAGAGTATGTACCTGCATCTATGCATGGGTTGTTAGCTCAGTTGGGAGAGCATCGCCCTTACAAGGCGAGGGTCACTGGTTCAAGTCCAGTACAACCCACCATCACTTCAAAATAGTTAGTCAAACTCTCTTTAGTCTATGATCCATTATCTGATCGATGCGGCATCGCGTTCATACCTAATCAAGGCGAGGGTCACAGGGTAAGTCCAGTACAACCCACCATCATTTCAAAGATATAATTATTGGTCGATGCGGCATCGCGCTCATCCAAAACAATGCCTGGCCCCCTACTTTCTCTGTATTCTAACCAAGCTTTTTAATCCTTATGTTTCAAAAGAAAAGATAAACGACTAGACTAAAGGCATTCCGAGTTTATTCCTTACCCTTTACTCTATGCCTGTTCAACCCTTTGTAAATGCAAAAATTTTGATCGTGGAAGAACAGCAACTGGCGCTGAGCTACATTAAACAGTCGCTGGACCAGTTGGCTTATAAAAACGTTCAGTTTGCCGAAAATGCCCAACTGGCAAAGGAAAGCTGTATCCATCATAAATTCGATTTGATTATCTGCTCGTTTGACCTAAGTAAACGTCAAAATGGTTATCAGCTTTACGAAGAGCTACTCAAAAAGCGCCTTATCCGCCAAAGTACCGGATTTATTTTCACCTCAGCCGAAACCAGCCCCGAACTGGTGCACAGTATTGTAGAATTGCAGCCTGATGACTTCCTGGTAAAGCCTTTTAGTATTAAAGAGCTCAAAGCACGCATCGAGCGTGTTTTAAAGCGTAAACGTAGTCTCAAAACGCTCTACAATCTAATTGACGACGAAAACTACTCTAAGGCACTCAAGCTTATTAACTCAGAGCTTGAAAGCGGTGAGCACGCTTACAGCCCGATATTACTTAAGCTTAAAGGTGAAACACTGTTAAAGCTGAAACATTATGACGAAGCCAAACAGTTCTACCGCTCCATGCTCGAGTTACAAAAATTTACCTGGGCTAAGCTCGGCCTTGTAGAAACCTTAATTGCAAATAACGAAGATATTTTGGCGCAAAAAATGCTGAAATCCCTGATCGAAAAAAGTGAGACTCGCCTGGCTGCTTTGGATTTATTGTCCCGGCTTGAATTAAAGCTTAACCAGTTTGAAGAAGCACAGGTATCTTTGGTACAGGCCTCGCAGATTGCACCACGCAATATCGAAAGGCAGAAATCCCTCAGTACCGTTGCGCGCATTAATCATGATTATGAGTGCAGTTACAACGCACAAAAAGAAATTGCCAATTTTGCCCGTTTTTCGATGCATGACAGCCCAGAGGTTTATTTAAATGCCGCACGTGCCGGGATTGACTTCGCACTTAGCACAGATCAACATGAACAGATCACCCGCCTGACCCGGCAGACCCAGCAGTATCTGAGCGATCTAAAAAAGCAGTTCCCCAATGCCAATAATCAGACTCAAATTGACGTGCTCAATGCTCGGTTACATTACCTCAAAGATGAACATACCAAAGCGCGACAACTGATGGAGCAGCTGGAGGATGAACCTCAGATCCGTTCTGTTGATGCAGCGCTGGATAAAGCGAAAGCGTTCCATGAACTGGGATTTCAGCACAAGGCTGAGGCCCTATTTGGCCAGATAATCACACATTGCGAGCGTCATCAACAGCAAGATGACCCCACTTTTATGCACCTGCTGCAGCAACAGCAGGATGAGCGTCGTCATATCACAATGGGGCCCAAAGAGCTCAATAATCATGCGGTGAAACAATTCCAGAAAGGGCAGCTCGACGTCGCGCTGGAAGCCTTTACACAGGCCTTTAGAGTAATGCCAAAAAATGCCAGCATTGCCCTGAATCTACTACAGTGCCTTGCAGATGCGACAGGAAAGAAAGCCGCTACGTTTAACTCAAACCTGGCGGCGAAGTGCTACAAAACACTGAGCGCAGCTCAGCTTGAGCCTGAACAGCAGGAGCGATTCGACAAGCTACAGGCTCAATTAGAAGAAATGAATCTGGATTTCAGACCCTGATGGGACAGGAGCAGCTAAGCAAGCGCGATTAGTGTGTGCCCTCTTCTTGCTTTTTCAGTGCCAGCGCATTCACGCAATAGCGCAATCCGCTTGGTTTAGGGCCGTCTGGAAATACATGCCCGAGGTGAGCATCACACACATTGCAAACTATCTCAACTCTGTCCATACCATGCGATCTGTCTAGTCGGTATGCAACAGAATCTGCGCTACGGGGCTGAGTGAAAGACGGCCAGCCAGAACCACTGTCAAACTTCTCATCCGCATCGAACAAGAGTTGGTCGCAACAAGCACAGTGATATTTACCAGGTGAAAAAACGCTGCAGCTTTGTGAACTGAATGGGCGCTCAGTCCCACGGTTTCGGGTGATATGAAAAACAGAAGGTTCTAATAAGGCCTGCCACTGCATCAGGTTTTTTTCAACCCGCCTGGGCGGCTGTGGGTTGCCATTATCTGCAAAGCGCAGAATATCTCGCCAAGTCAACATGTCTCGTTCTCCGGTTGATGTAGAGTTACTCCATATTGGCAAACACATAAGTTTTGTCTTATTGTTATAGAGTGTCATAGGCTAATCTGGATCAGATTAGCTTTATATTTTTACGCCAATATGAAAGCCACATTCTCCCTAATGTTTAGTTGTCAGCCCGTCAGCGTCAAGTCAATTATTTTCAGGTTCAGGCCAATCCCCAAAAAAACACGTTAAGTATCGACTTTTGAGTAAATACAAAATCACCCAGCAGACCAGCACGGCCTGAATGGCCAGATAGAAAGAGAATTGATAGTGTGCCTGAACAATTTGCATCCCCAGCCAGGCCAGGTCCAGACAGGCGGCGATCAGCAATGGCCAACGCATATGACGCCAGTAGCGGGCTAACTTAGGTGAGCTGGTTGGCCTGCGCAAAGAAAACAGCACAGTCGGGATCAGGGCCAGACTGGCTATCATAACTGCCACAAAAAAATGCTGCTTTGAATGAAAAAATAATGACATGAGGTCAAGGTCCGGACGCCAGGTCAGGGCTGACACCAGCCACAAAAACAACGGCCTGAGCAACACCAGCAAGGTCAGGTTAAAACCAACAGGCGTGCGATATACCCCGTATTTATCCCAGTACTCGGGCCCATACCCAGCCTGTAACTTGCTCATACCACTTCTCTCATTTTATGGCGGGCTAACCTGCCCGCCTGTTGTTTATACCAATTTGCTTAATTAAGTGTTCTATTTTGAGGCGAGAAAATAAGGTCGATAACTAGGCAAAAATTTGCGAACTCATACCTTAGATATAGGGTCTAAATGAGAGATTTTTAACACCGTTAGCGCCCTATTTGCTCCTTCAAATTGAACAGGTATTAAGTGAAACTGGTATTACCCCTGATGTGAGTCAAGCAATGCAATCAGTGCTGCTTCATCCAGGATATCGATCCCAAGATCCTGCGCCTTAGTTAGCTTAGACCCCGCTTTTTCGCCTGCAACCAGCGCATGAGTGTTTTTCGAGACACTGCCTGACACTTTGGCCCCGAGCGCCTGCAATCGCGCTTTAGCGTCGTTGCGGTTAAGCTGGCTCAGCGTCCCCGTCAGCACGTAAGTCAGGCCAGCCAGTGGCTGTTCACTTTCTGCTTTTGCCTCAATTTCAGGCCAGTGCAACCCTTGCTCAAGCAAGTCACTCACCACTTTTTGATTGTGTGGTTCACTGAAAAACGCATGAATATGCTGGGCAACGACGACACCCACATCACTCACTTCCTGTAGACTCTCAATGGAGGCATTCATCACCTTTTCAAGCGTCAGATAGTGATTTGCCAGGTTTTGTGCAGTGGCCTCACCCACTTCGCGGATCCCAAGCGCATATAAAAATTTAGCCAGCGTTGTTTGTTTTGCCTCTTCAAGTGCACCAACCAAATTCTTGGCCGATTTAGGCCCCATACGCTCAAGCGACTCAAAATGCCCCTGACGCAGGGTAAACAGTTCAGCAGGTGTCGTGATCAATTCCCGCTCAACCAGTTGCTCAACAATCTTGTCGCCCAGGCCGTCGATGTCCAGTGCCTTACGCGAAGAAAAGTGTTTAATCGCTTCTTTGCGTTGTGCGCGGCACACTAAGCCACCGGTACAACGTGCAACGGCTTCACCCTCTACACGCTCAACATGGGAGTCGCAAACAGGGCAGGTGTCCGGGAAAGTGATGTCGCGGGCATCTTCAGGCCTTTTTTCAATTACCACCTGAGTGATCTGCGGGATCACGTCACCTGCACGTCGGATGATCACGGTATCACCCACTTTGACACCCAGACGCTCGATTTCGTCACGGTTGTGTAAAGTCGCATTCGACACGGTGACGCCGCCAACAAATACCGGCTCCAGTCGCGCAACCGGCGTGATGGCGCCTGTACGGCCCACCTGGAACTCCACATCCAGTAACTGCGTTAGTTCTTCCTGTGCCGGGAATTTAAATGCAATGGCCCAGCGTGGGGCACGTGCAACAAAACCCAGTTGCTCCTGAAACGGTTTATTATCAACCTTGATGACCACGCCATCTATTTCATACTGCAACGCGTCACGCTCGGCCATAATGGCTTCGTAGTATTGATAAGCTGCACTGGCCCCCGTCACTCGTTTTGTTTGCGGGCACATAGGCAACCCCCAGTCTTTTAACTGCTGTAACTGAGCAAAATGGGTATCAGCCAGCTCAGCGCCCTGCACCACGCCCATTGAATAGGCGTAAAACATGAGTGGACGTTTGGCGGTTATTTTAGGGTCCAGCTGACGCAGACTGCCCGCCGCAGCGTTACGCGGGTTGGCAAAGGTTTTTTCATCACGCTGCGCTGCGGTTTCGTTCAGCCGTGCAAATCCGGCCTTGTCCATAAAGACTTCACCGCGTACTTCCAGCTCAGCAGGGATATCTTCACCACGCAAACGCAGTGGAATATTACGTATGGTTTTCACGTTTTCGGTGATATTTTCACCTACCTGGCCATCACCTCGGGTTGCCGCCTGAACCAGAACCCCATCACGGTAGAGAATAGACACAGCCAGACCATCCAGCTTTGGCTCGCAACAAAAATCCAGCTCGTCGTTGTGTAGCAGGCGCTCTTTAATGCGACGATTAAACGCATTGAATTCAGCTTCATCAAAGGCATTGTCCAGAGACAACATAGGGACCTGATGCGTTACCTGCTCAAATTTGCTTAGCGCAGCGCCACCCACTTTTTGTGAGGGAGAATCCGGGGTTAGATAGTCAGGATGCTGGGTTTCCAGCTCAATCAGAGCGCGCATTACCCGGTCATATTCGGCATCGGGTACAGTAGGCTGATCCAAGACATAATATTGGTAGTTATAACTTTCCAACTGTTGTCTTAATTCATTGATTTGTTTGCTGATAGTTTCTGACATTACAACCTCTTAATAACACAAAAAGCCACGGAACTAAGTCCGTGGCTCTGTCGCATATATGCCCGCAGGCAGTATTAACGCTTAAACGGTATATTCACGCACCTTTTCAACGTAGGCACGGGTGGTATTCACCGTGAGTGGCTCACGATTGCTGTCCAGCACACTGGCACCAAACTCATCGGCCAGCTTTTTCGCGGCGCTGTGAAGCATATTGAACGCCGCCATGCTGTCGCCTTCACACGGCAACGTCATAAACAAGCTAACGCCTCCGGTGCTGAACTGTTCCATATTATCGATATCGAATGTACCCGGGTTATACATATTCACTAATCGGAACAAGACCGGGCCATTGCCGGATGACTCAACATGGCGATTGAAAAAGCCTTCATCCGAGTACTTAAAGCCCAGACTCAATACACAAGGCAACAGCTTAGAGCCTGCCATCGTCAGGCCTTCTGGCATGTCAATGTGTAAAATAATAAAGTCCTGGGGCGCAACCTCTTGCGGTGCTTGCTGCTCAGTGTCGACCTGTTCCACCGGTGCGTCTGAGACTTCAGTATGCTCTTCAGTCGGCGTCGGCTCTTTGTCTTCATCGACGGCAGAGAAACTCATTTCATCCAGTTGTGGTTCTTCCTCGCGCTGCGGCTGAGGCGCGGCTGCGGGTTTCTTCGTGGCTGCGGGGTTATCGGTATCCTGATTCTCTTTTTTTCTTACCGACCATAAGCCATGTATCAATAATCCACCAATGATCAGTGCACTGATCACGATTAATGCCCATCTTAATTCTGTGGCCATTGCTCACCTTTACTTATTATGCATGCGCCATTTGCACTGCTTGTTCTATGTCTACGGCAACCATACGTGAAACCCCGGGTTCCGCCATGGTTACCCCCGTCAGCCGGCCCGCCATTTCCATCGCGACCTTGTTGTGGCTGATGTAAATAAACTGCACCGTTTGCGACATTTCCTCGACCAGTCGGCAAAAACGCCCAACGTTCGCGTCATCCAGCGGTGCATCTACTTCATCCAGCATACAAAAAGGAGCCGGATTTAGTCTAAATATTGAAAATACCAATGATAATGCGGTCAGGGCTTTTTCTCCACCACTTAACAGATGAATTGTCGAGTTTTTCTTACCCGGCGGTCTTGCCATGATGGTTACACCGCTTTCTAACAGATCATCACTGGTCAATTCCAGGTAAGCACTGCCGCCGCCAAATACTTTGGGAAAGAGCTCCGCCAGGTCCTGATTAACCTGATCAAAGGTAGTTTTAAAACGGCTACGTGTCTCGCGGTCTATCTTACGAATGGCCCCTTCCAGCGTCTCAAGTGCCGCGCTGAGATCCTCCAGTTGTTCATCGAGATAGCGCTTACGCTGCTGTGCCTCATCATATTCTTCAATCGCTGCGAGGTTAACCGCCCCCAGCAAACTCAACTGTTGCGCAATACGAGTCAGCTTGCCCTGATGACTGCTCGCCTGCGCATCTTCCGGCAGCTGTGTTAACACGTCTTTAAGTGTCTGACGAAGCTCAGTTAAGGGTTCCAGCGCTGCTTGCGCCTTCACCATCAGGCTTTGCTCCTGTAGTGCTAACTGCTGGCGTTGCTCTTTAAGCTGTGCGCTTTGTGCCTGGGCATCTTTGAGTGCCAGCTGTTTATCACTGAGTTGTTGCCTGGCGTCGCTCAACTTAGCAGCCGTATCCTGTGACGCCTGCTCCAGTTCTGTATGACGGTTCAGCAGCTCGGTTTGCTGTTGTTCCAACTCAACTCCGGGCTCATCGCAGCTGCTTAGTTGCTGCTGCACCTGAGCCAGCGCTTCAGTGCCCTGCTTCAGGCTTTGCGCCAGGTGGCTGAGTTTAGTCTGACCCAGTTGTGCATCACTTTGCGCCTGCTGGAGCTTCATTTTGGCCTGATGGTACTGCTGCTGAATATCACGCTGCTGCTGTTGCTGCTGCTGATGTGCCCGTTTGAGTGCTTCAAGGGACTCGTTTTGCTGATTCACCTGCTGTTGTAACTGTTCCTGTGCTTCCTCAGCTTGCCAAAGGGTCTGTTCACTTTCTTCGAGCTGAGCCACCAGCAGTTCACTTTGCTCATCCAGCTCACGCTGATTACCCTCAAGCTGGCTGCTTTGTTGCTGCCAACTGACTTGCTGAGCGAGTAACATATCGACCCGGGTCTGGCTGCTGGCCACCTGTTTGGCCGCCTCATGGACCGCTTGCTTGTTCGCTTCGAGCTGTTGTGAACACGTTGTCACTGCAGATTCTAAAGGCGTCAGTGACGCTTCCAGCTCACTCAGATGCGCTTTAATCTGGGGCAGCTCCGCCTGGTGAGTGCGCAGTTCGCTATAGTGGGCAAGCAGACTCCCCGACTGCGCATCACCCTCTTGCGCTTGCCAGTTGCCACCATACAAATTCCCCTCGTTATCAATAGCGGCAAAGAATGGCTGACGCGCACTAAACTGGCGAGCCTCGCCCAGCCATTCAATCTGATTTAAGAAGTCCGGGTAAATTTTTGAGTGAATAAGGGTCGCCACACTGCCCGGCGTTTTTTCATCGACCTGAGCTGCCCAAATGCGATTGACATAGTCTTGTTTAGTGATCCGCAGCGACCCAAGCCCCAGCATGGCACGCTCTACGATCGCTTCGAAGCCCGGCTCAACTCTCAGCACACTCAGCAAAGGTGAACCAGGTGCATCCTCGCTGTCACCTTGCTGAGTATGGGTGAGCTTTTCCAGCGCCTGAACCTGAGCCTGTGCCTGCCCGAGTCTGACTTGTTGTGCCTGAAGCTTTTGCTGCAATGCCGCTTTTGCCTCGCTCAGGCGCTGCAACTCAGTGCTAAGGCGCTGGTTTTCCTGTTGCGAGATGGCCATGGTATGCACCAGTTCCTGATGGGCCTTTTGTTGCTGCGTCAGCGCTTCGTCAGGGTTTTGTGTGCTAAGCTGCGCCAGCTGATGCGCCAGCTGTTCCTGCCGCTGGCTCAGATGCTGTTGTTGTTGTGTCAGCCGTTGCACTGCCAGGTGACACTGCTGAGTATGTTGGCGTGCCTTATCCAGTGCCTGCTGTGTCGCCTGATCCGCCGCTTCGTGTGCTTGCACTTGCTGCGCTTTATCATCAATCAGTAATTCACTTTCAGCCAGCTTTTCGGCACTGATCTGTGTTGCTTCCTGATGCACTTCACATTGCTCAGCAAGCTCTGCGCAATGCTGCTGTTGTTGTTCATATAACCCCTGGGCCTGCGCAATTTCTTCGCTCAACTGAGTTTGTTTATCTGTCAATTCGCGGCGTTTTTCGCTCAGGTGGATCTTCTGCTGTTCAATGCGCGTTAACTGGGTTTGTGTGTTGTGAAGCTGCTGCTGTAATTCTGTCTGCGCATCACTGAAGTGGGTAACCTGTTGCTCAAAGGTTGCCAGTACATCGTCATGTCCGCCGTGGGCTTGCTCTAAAAAAGTCAGCTTGTCGTTTAACTTAGCTATCTGGCTGGTTTTTTCCTGCTGCTTGGCATGCAGTTCCTGCCATTTTAGCACTGCCAGCTGGCCTTTCAGGGTGCGTTCCTGCGCCTTAAGGTCACGGTACTGACGTGCAGCTTCGGCCTGTTTGGCCAATCTGTCGAGCTGATTTTGCAGCTCCTGACGCATATCCAGCAGACGTTCCAGGTTTTCTCTGGTGCTTTTGATCCGCGTCTGAGTTTCCCGGCGGCGCTCTTTATATTTGGAGACCCCAGCGGCTTCTTCCAAAAAGATGCGTAATTCCTGCGGTTTGCTCTCTATCAGGCGCGAGATCATCCCCTGCTCAATGATGGCATAACTGCGCGGGCCAAGACCGGTTCCCAAAAAAATATCTGTGATGTCACGTTTGCGGCATTTACTGCCATTGAGAAAGTACAGTGACTGACCGTCCCGAGTCACCAGCCGCTTAATTGCAACCTGAGTACGGTCAGCCATAGAACCGGGCAAACGCCCCTGAGTATTATCAAACAGCAGCTCTACAGAGGCCTGGGATACTGGCTTACGGTGGGTCGAGCCATTGAAGATCACGTCCGTCATGGCATCGCCGCGCAGGTTTTTAGCGGAGCTTTCCCCCAATACCCAGCGCACGGCATCAATCACGTTGGACTTGCCGCACCCGTTGGGACCAACAACACAGGTCATTGGCTCCGGAAAGGGTATTTTAGTCGGCTCTACAAAGGATTTGAAACCGGCCAGTTTAATGCTGCTCAGGCGCATAACAACAACAGCTTAATGACAAACGCAATAGTTCAAGATCAGTCTACCTTACCCATGGCGTTTCATGTTATCAAGGATGATCCCCGTGGCCATCGCCACATTAAGCGACTCCGCGCCGCCAAAAGCGGGGATAGTGATGGGCTGATTAATATGCTCTGCCACCGCAGCGCTGATACCATGTGATTCGCTGCCCATCACCAAAATACCTCGCGTTGCAAATGAAGTAGTATGCACGCTTTGACCTTCCAGAAAAGCCCCATAAACCGGGCCATCGTAGGTTTTTAGCACTGTGCAAAGATCTGTTCTGATCACATCAACCCGCGCAAAAGAGCCCATGGTTGCGCTGATCACTTTGGGATTAAGATGATCGGCACATTGCTCACTGAGGACAATCTGGTTCAACCCATACCAATCCGCAACACGAATAATGGTGCCCAGATTACCAGGGTCGGATACGTCATCCAGTGCCAGGACCAACCCATTCGTGTTCAGCTCTGCCTGTGGCTCTGTCTCAGCAATGGCAATAGCTGCATTGTTACTGACCAGAGTACTGACTTTACTCAACTCAGCCTCATCGCACAACACCAGCTCATGGGGCTCCAACAAGGTCCGGTTGTCAGCAATAAAATCAGCGCTGGCAAAGATCTGCTTAACCGGTTTACCCGCATTCAGAAGTTCCTGAATATTTTTAGCCCCCTGTACCAGGTACAGGCCATGTTGTTTACGATATTTTTTTTGCGCCAGAGCGCGGAGCAGCTTTTGTTGATTTTTCGACAGCATACCTACCTCATTGGTTTACCCGCGAAGTATAACCGCAATAACACAGAAAAGGCAGAGTCATCCATCTGCTTGCTTGCCAAAGCGCCATTGCGCGCCTTAAAATAGGGACTTCTTCATACCTATAAGTTGTATTTATGTCCATTGAACTCCAGGTCATCCTGCTCAACGTCATTATTTTATGCCTGGCCTACTTTGTCATTTACCCGCGTTACGCTGGTAATGATTTAAAAAAGGTCTCGATTCAGGATTTGATCGCGACCGCCGTTTCGCTGGCTATTGTCGGCTCAGTCTACTATGACTCTGGATTATCTTTTTCTTTGGTCTTATTTGAGGTGAACTGGGCCTGGTTTACCGTGATTTCCTTTACCCTGATTGAACTGCCGTTGTGTTACTGGTATGCCAAACGTCACGGCGTTAAATTTCCAGAGTAAAACCCGCTTCACTTAATACATGTTCAATTTAAAGGGGCAATTTGGTATAAAAAAGGCACCCTCAGGTGCCTTGGCGTTAATTTACATTAACTTTAGGAAATAAATCGGTTGGACTATTGTTGGGCTGATTGGTATTACCGTTCGCTGTGGTGCAGCACAGACACTACAATATCGTTAAAGTGTTCAGCCGGACGTAGCTGATTAACTGAACGACCACCTGCTTTAATCAACTCCACCAAATCAAAGTAGCCACAGATCTGGCCTGTCTCAGGCGCGGTTACCAGCAAATAATCAAGGCCATGTGCTTCCATGGTCACCAGTACATCACCAGAGCGCGCTGTACGCAAATCAATCAGACTTATCTGTTTGAGTGTTTTAAGCGGCAGCATTACGTCGCTGGCAACAAGATCGCTGCGCTGACAGCCACGCAACTGAGCTTCTTTTAAGATATGTCGACTGCCCAGTCGGGCCTGAGAAATGATCCCCAGCAATACGCCATCCTGGGCCACAAACATAGAGGCCACATGAGTTTTATTCAGCACCAGCGTGGCATCATCAACACTGGTATTCGGGTCCAGATACACAGCACTCTGGCCATCCAGATTGTGCATATATTTTTGTGCCGATACCGACAGGCGATCAAGCCCATCCTCTTCAGCTGTACTCAGTAAGGGATTAGCCTGGACAGGAACATCAGCAGTCACATCAAGCGTATTCAGTCTGTTAAACGTATTCATTATTCACCTCTGTTTCGGGAATATACCAATGCGATTAAACACCTGGCCAAGCAAAGATAAATCAACTCCGGCAATAACGCGTCGGGTTTATGCGCTCTCACTTGGCTAGGGGTCTTTACACATGGGTCATTGCCAGCCACTTGCCACAAGCAGCGCTGACATTAAGCACATCACGGCACAGCCTATCAGGCGTGCAAAATTCAAATATAAAAATGCGTGGATTAGGCTGAAACAGGTGGGGCTCTGATCCCCTGATGATAATAAGTAAGCGGGTGATATAAGCGGACGCTATCCGGGAAATTGCGGGCTGGCTGCACATTTTCCTGGCTGGCAGAGCCTGGCATTGGGATGTCGGAGTCGCAGTCTAGCTTATCTTCGTCAGGGTCAGATAAAAGCTCTACCAGTTGCGCAGTTTTGACTGACGCACTGTTGCCAGCGGCGTTCACTGTCAGTGACACCATCAGACACAATGCTAATAACCAAAAACGCGATTGCATGAGCAAACTCCCCGAGGACGATAATTTGAATGTATAGGCAAGCAAGTGCGGTTTCAACCAGCAAAGCGCAATAATCTGTAAATTTATTTCTCCTAACCCCAGAGTGCACCAGATCCATTTTGCCGGGGTAACGGGAAACCTTCGCAAAGACAATAAGATGGCAAGGCGTGCACAATTTGTTACTCAACAGACTGCCCTTTTTTATCGACCTGACCTTATAATGGGCATAGAACTTTAAATACAGAGGTATTTCAATGCAACTGACCAAAGGTATGGAGTATTTTGTCGCGGGCTTTTCCTTACTGAGCCAAAAAGGACTTAAACGCTTTGTATTTATTCCTTTGCTTATCAATGTGTTGCTTTTTGGCGGCTCGTTGTTTTTCCTGTATGACTGGCTGACACAAGGCTTTGCCTACCTGAATGAGTTACTGCCTGACTGGCTAAGCTGGCTGGAATGGTTAATGTGGCCCATTGCCGTGTTAGTGATTTTATTCAGTTACAGCATGGTGTTTACCGTTATCACCAACTTTATTGCTGCGCCATTCAATGGCTTGTTATCCGAAAAAGTCGAACTACATCTGACCGGACAAAAAATTAACGATGATGGCTTCGCCGATTTAGTAAAAGATGTGCCGCGCATGCTGGGCCGCGAATGGAGCAAGTTGGTTTACTACCTGCCGCGTGCTATCGGCTTTTTCATCCTGCTGTGGATGCTCCCCTTCATTGGCCAGATACTCTGGGTGTTGTTTTCTTGCTGGATGTACAATGTGCAGTACAACGACTACCCCTTCGATAACCACAAAATCTCTTTCAAACAGATGAAAGACACTTTAAAAGCAAATCAGGGCTTGTCTTATGGTTTTGGGTTTGCGGTCATGGTGCTAACCAGCATTCCGATTGTTAATCTGATTGTGATGCCGGCAGCGGTGTGTGGCGCAACCAAACTGTGGGTCGAGAATTACCGCACTCAATTTCGCGATTAGCCATGCGCATTTTCCTCTTGGGCACAGATGCTGCCCAAGAGGCTAGTTTGCTTTTTCTCCTAAAGGTAAACTGACCGTCACCTCAGTACCTCTTTGCTCATCGGTGTTAAAATCTATCTGGCCCTGCTGCGCTTCGGCGAGCAGTTTGGCGGTGTAAGTACCCACACCAGCTCTGTCAGGCTTACCATAAGTCACAAACTTATCGAAAAAACGCGTTCTGACACCGTCCGGCACGGGATCGGGGTTTTGGATGATCACCGTGAGTTGCTGCTCAGCAGGTTGCGCACTGATGGTGACCAACGGCTTAGTATTCACGGCTTCCAATGCGTTGGTGATAAGATTATGAAATAAGGTGTAACATAGCGCAGGCTCACCAAAAAACATCAAATCCTTCGACACCACAGTACGCAGCTGAACTTTAGATTCTTCAACCAACGGGGCCAAGTCTTCCAGTACAGCTTCTATAACTTTGTGCAAAGGGTGAGTGACCGGATTGAGGCGGTACTCATTGGCTTCAATTTTTGCCAACGCGGACATACTGTCCATAGCGTGCTGAAGCCTTAAACAGCTATGTTGAATAAAGCTGAGATAACGCCTGGCACGCTCAGGGTCTTTGATGTGCCTGGCCAACATCGCCGTTGAACTGCGAATATCCGACACAGGTTTGGCAAGGTTGGTCTGCGTCAAACTGTCAAACTCATCTCGCAATCTTGCACTGTCCAGCATGGCGTCAATCTGTGCACGCATCAGACGATTCGATTCTATATTACGGCAGTGCGCTCGCACCCGAGATTTAACCACCGATGGGTTGGCCGGCTTGGTAATATAGTCGACCGCCCCCAGTTCAAGCCCCCGCACAACGTGCTCAGTTTGCTCCAGCGCTGTTAGAAAAATCACGGTAATATGCTGGGTGTGGGGGTCGTCCTTTAGGCGACGGCAGACTTCCAGCCCGTCCATACCCGGCATCATAATATCCAGTAACACCAGATCGGGTTGCGGCTCTGCAGCGCAGATCTGCAATGCCTTTGCGCCGCTCAACGCCGCTTTGACCTTATATTCCTTGCGCAGTACATCACCGATGATTTTAATATTGTCTGCCACATCATCAACCACCAGTACCTGAATGGGCTGCTCTACGAGAGTGTCTTCTTCGCTCATTTCTCCATGATAGGGCCTGACCGGCTTATTGAGTGCCCGACGCAGGCGCTCCAACATGATTTTGCTGGAAAAGGGTTTAACCACATATTCAGACACACCACATTTGATGGCCTGCAACACCTGAGATTGCTGAATGGAGGTGGCAGTCATGACAAAAGGAATCGCTGCCGTGCGCGGGTTTTTTCTGACTTCTTTCAGCAAGTCGATACCCGCCAACTTGGGCAACATCCAGTCGGCGATTATGAGGTGGATATCCTGATATTGCAGCTTATCGAGTGCGTCTGCACCATTGGGGCTCTGTAACACATTGACTCGCCCAAGGCCCGTGACAATGTTGGCCACCATAGAACGAATGGTCTCGTGCGCCTCAACAACCAGGATAGTCATAGTGGTTACTGCACTGCCATTATCCATTCTTCTCTCCTAAAGCTCATTACCTCATCATAAGGCTTGGCACAGTTAAGGTGTTGCAAGGTCAGAAAATTTATTTGCTATTATTGTGCACAGGTTTCTAATATCTGTCTAACATTTGTACAACGACTCAATGGACCAGCCAACAGGCCAACGCTATGCCAGTCACTTCTGTCTCATGCACGACCCGACCAACGCGTTGGGGTTTAGCACTCACTGTTAGTTTAGCGGTGAAATGGCTCTTATGTGCTTTATTCGCACAAAAAGTGCTGGCTACCACCCTCAAGATTGAAAATATCGCTACCTATAACGGCTTGAATACGCCGCAGATCTACGCCGTGAGCAAAGATCAGCAGGGGTTTATGTGGTTTGGCAGCGCCGATGGCATTAAGCGCTACGATGGCTATCAGTTCAGTAATTTTAAACATAACCCGGACGACCCCAGCTCACTGTCTGCCGACAGTGTCAGTGTGTTACTGTTTGATAGCCGTGGCCGTTTGTGGGCTGGTACCTGGGGTGGCGGCTTGAACCTGTTTTTAGGTGCACAACAAGGGTTTAAGCATTTTCGCCATGACCCCAACAACCCACAGTCTCTGGGGGCGGACAAAGTACAGGCCCTGTTCGAAAGTCAGGATGGCAGCCTGTGGGTTGGCACCAATGGCGGTGGACTCCATCGTCTCAAAACTGATGGCAGCGGGTTCGAGCGATTTGTCCATGACCCAGACAACCCAGCGAGTCTGGGCAACAACCGGGTGTGGAGTATTGCCGAAGCACAGGATGGTGCTATCTGGTGCGCCACCTCAGACGGGCTTTACCGACTTGACCGCCAAAGTGGCCAGTTCAGCGCATTTAAGGTTGCCCCACAGTCGCTGGATCACCCGGAAGTCCGACAGATCTCCGTTGCTGCCGATGGCCGACTCTGGGTGGCCACCCGTACCAGCTTTGGCCACTTTGACCCGGTTACTGAACGTTTTCATACCTATCAGCTCAATGATCACAGCCTGCCCAGTGTATCCAGTCTGCTGCACCATCAGGGCGATATTCTGCTGTCGACCTTTGCCGGTATCTACCGCTTTTCTCCATTACAGGAAAAATTTATACCCACAGCACAGGACGGCAAACTGGCATTACTGCAAAACCGCGATGTTCGCCAGGTGTTAATTGATCAGACCGGACTGATGTGGGCTGCAACGCGCTATTCCGGCGTCATAAAAGTGTTTCCTCATCCACCCGCCTTTACAGCCTGGCATCACTTTTTGGCAGGCCAGCAGCTTTCCGGGCTATTCAATCAGGTGCTCAGTATGGCTCAGGCCATTGAAGGCGGTGTATGGCTTGGTACCGGTCGTGGCTTAGTGCATTTTGATGGTCACGGGCAATTTGTTCCGTTCGCTTCACCCGAGGAACTAACCGGCGACTATCGCCTCAGAGTTCACCACCTCAATCGGGATGCCGAAGGTCAGCTGTATGCAGGAACCAATTTTGGTTTGTTTAAAGTCGATGAGCTAAATCGCACTTTAACCTCCTTTATGCCAGCCGGAGTGCGAGACGGCTCACCCGTCGATTATATCAATTTTGATGCTCAGGGGTGGGTGTGGCTGATCATAGCAGGTGAACGCAGAGTCACGCGCTGGCACCCACCAAGCGGCGAAGTACAATATTTCCTGCCCAATACGGATCCGACTTTTGTGCTGTTCGACAGTGATGATCAAGTCTGGATAGGCAGCGATGGGGATGGCCTGTTTCGTCTCAGCCCGGACTTAACGCAAACACATCACTACCTGCCCGATAATACCCACACCAGTCTGGATGGCCGCCACATTAATCAGGGCATTCAGAGTGGTCGTTACCTCTGGTTTGCCAGCAATAATGGAATAACCCGTTATACACTCGATGGTGGGCAGTTTAAGCGCTTTAGTAACACCACATCACAAGCCAATTTCGCGGTGAAATCCATTGTCGCCGATGAACTCGGGCTGCTGTGGCTGGCAACCTCGGGCGGTGTATTTCAACTTGATCCGCTCAGTGGGATCTTTCATCAGTTCACAACCCATGACGGACTGGGCAACAACCACTTTCTGGCGCGCTCTTTTGTCACCTATGATGAACAGATCCTGTTTGGCAGCATAGATGGTATCACCGGGTTTAATCCACTCACGGTCTACGTCAATATTTCCCCACCGCCATTGGTTTTTACCCATGCTGAGCGCGATGGAGAGCGAATTAACAAACTCGATAGCGGTATTGAGTTTACACATAGAGACAGAAACCTGACGGTCTATTTTGCCGCGCTCGATTACCATGCTACAGAAGATAACCGCTATCGCTATAAGTTGCTGGGGCACGATGCACAGTGGAGCACAATCACAGATGTACCTCGCGCCAGTTACCGTTCACTTCCGCCTGGCGAATATGTACTGCAGGTTGTGGGGAGCAACAATCATGGTGTCTGGAATGATACACCTATTGGCTTACCTATCATTTCTCTGCCCGCCTGGTATGAAACCCTGTGGTTTAAAGTACTGCTGCCTGCTGTGCTCATCATCTCGATAGTGACCATAGTGCATATCAGGGAGCGCAGGCTGCGTCTGGCCAGCTTAAAGCTGGAACACAAGGTCGCGCAGCGCACCCAGGATCTGGTGGTATTAGGCGAAGTGGGTAAAGAAGTGGCTGCAACCTACGACATGAAAGTTATTTGCGAAACCATTTATCAGCACCTCAAACAAACTCTGCCCTGTGAGTTCTGTGCGGTGGGCATTTATCACCAGGATCAGCAGTACATAGACTACATATACGCTGTGCAGAATGATGAGCCGTTTTCAGCACTGATAAGCAAACTGAGTTCCAGCCGGGGCGCCGATGTGTACTGTGTCAAAGAAGCCACACAGGTTTATGCTGCCAGCCCGCAAGACTGGCAAAAACTGGCGTTAGATGCCGCCGACAATCTTCACGGAGAGGCCACGCAAACTGTATTTTGTGCCCCGCTGGTAGTCGACGGTGAAGTACTGGGCGTGTTTACCCTGCAATTCAACCATGAACATGCGCTCACCCGGGCACAGCGCGCGATATTGCGTGTCGTTGCCAATCACCTCGCTGTGGCTCTGGCCAACTCCTTGTCTTATGGCGAACTCAAAGAAGCTGAACAGCGGCTGGAGCTGGCGATGTCAGGTGCCAATGCCGGCACCTGGGAGTGGGATATCAGCAGTGGACAGCTGATCACTAACGATGTCTGGTCAGAAATGCTAGGCTACCAGTGCGATGAGTTGGAACAGCAGTACGGCCCTAGCATTGCACGCTGGCACCAGCTCATTCACCCGGACGACCTCAGTGCCACCGAAGACGCATTACTGGCTCATGCGCGCGGCGACAGTGATACTTTTCGTCATGAAATGCGCATGAAATGTGCCGATGGCAGCTGGAAGTGGATCCTCAGTATTGGTCGCAGTGTGGTCGCCAAACATGGTCCCGGTGGCAAGGAAGTGTTTGGTATTCATATGGATATCAGCGACGCCAAAGCGCTGCAAGTGGCGCTGCAAAAAGCCAAGGATAAAGCGGAAAGTGCCACTCAGGCCAAGTCCGACTTTTTATCGAATATGTCCCATGAGATCCGTACTCCCATGAACGCCATCATAGGCATGAGCTACCTGGCCCTGCAAACCGCTTTGGATCGTCAGCAGCGCAATTATGTGGAGAAAATCAATCGCAGTGCCGAGTCGCTCCTTGGGATCATCAACGACATTCTCGATTTTTCTAAAATTGAAGCGGGCCGGCTCGATATTGAAGCCATTGAGTTTGATCTGGAAGAAACCCTGACGCAAAGCATAGACCTTTTGGCCATCAAGGCACGAGAAAAGGACATTGAGCTTTGTGTGATGCTGGATCCCGGGATCCCGGCACGTCTGGTAGGCGATCCACTGCGGATCTCACAGATATTATTAAACTTAGGCAGTAATGCGATTAAGTTCACCGATAAAGGCGGTGATGTGATCATAGATGTGTCGCCCCAGGCAGGCGACAAAGATACCCTCACACTGGCATTTGCGGTCATAGACACCGGCATTGGTATGACCGATGAACAGCAGCAGAAACTCTTTAAATCCTTTAGCCAGGCGGATACCTCAACGACGCGTAAATACGGGGGAACGGGTCTGGGGCTGGCGATTTGTAAAAAGCTGGTGGAACTAATGGGTGGCCAGATAAGCTGCCAGAGTATTGCCGGTGAAGGCAGTACCTTTGCCTTTGATATCGTTGTGAAATTGTGTGACAACAGCGATACCCATTTACCTAAACTATCCGTGCAACATGCGGTGATCCTCGATGACAATCAGTATGCCGCAAGCACGCTCAAACGCTACCTGCATGTTTTTGGAGTCAGCGCCGAGGTCATCGGCCGGGACGCCTTTGACCCGGATTCGCCAGCTATCAAAAGTGCCCAGTGTATTCTGACAGACAGTCGCTGCCTGACTATCTTACCCGACTCACTGCGTGCAACGCTGCCCGTCGTCCTGCTAAACCATAGCGGCGACAGCGCAGAAGCCGATGTCAGCTATACCCTTAGTAAACCGGTTTTCCCCAAGCCACTTGCTGCCTGCCTGCTCAGCCTGTTTGGCGACCCAAATATCGGAGAACACAGCGAGACGAATACCGAGGAACCATCTCACGCGGTCGTCGGTGCGCATTTACTACTGGTTGAAGACAATGACCTGAACCAGGAGCTGGCCATTGCCTTACTGGAGAAAAACGGCATTCGGGTTGATGTTGCCGAACAAGGTCAGCAGGCACTGGAGATGCTGCAACAGCGCCACTATGATGGCGTACTGATGGACTGCCAGATGCCGGTGATGGACGGTTACAGCGCTACCGAAGCTATCCGCCAGCAACCCAAATGGCAGGACCTGCCGGTCATCGCCATGACCGCCAGTGTGATGCTGGATAATCGTCAAAAAGCGCTGGAATGCGGTATGAATGACATTATCGAAAAACCCCTGAACCCGCGCAAAATGTTTGCTACGCTCGCCCGCTGGATTGTCCCGGCCCAGCCAGCGAATGTGTCCGCCGCCAGCGAACAGCCATTGCCAGCATCAACGGATACATCAGAGGACCTAGCTGTGATAGCCGGGCTGGATACCCAGGCGGGACTCGCCATCAGCGAAGGCGACACAGCGCTGTATAAAAAGCTGTTGGTGCGCTTTTGCGACAAGCAGTCGCAATTCGAGCAGGCCTTTGCCGAGGCCCGGGCACATACCGACACAGATCCACAGGGCCCGATGCGGTGCGCCCATACACTCAAAGGCAGCGCTGGTAATATCGGGGCTGTTCAGGTGGCACAGCTGGCCGCTGAGCTAGAAACCGCCTGTGCCAACAATGCACCGGTACAGACCATAATGGATGAGCTACTCCCCTGCCTGACTGCCCTGATTGATGCAATGACGCTGGTACTGGATAAGTCGCAGGACATAGGCCCTCCCAGCGAGGCAGGTCATTCAGAAAACGCACTTCAGAACATTGATATAACGGCTTTACTGGCTGAACTCAAAGCACTGATCAGTGATTCGGATATGGATGCCAGCGACCGGGCTGATACATTACTGGAGGCGCTAAGCGGCACACCCCAGCAGCCCCTCGCTGAGCAACTCTTTAACCAGATTGAGGATTTTGATTTTGATGGCGCAGAAGAAACTTTGAGGGCGCTTGAATTACAGCTTTAGCGGACTTTTTTACACTGGATATTGCATTTCAAAAAATGCAATTTAATTCGCTGCTATACTGTTATTTCATCTAATATAGCTTGCAGTTTTGCTGGATCAGCCACACTGCCAAAATAATACTCTTTACCCCCGTCATCCATAAATTCTGCTGGGGTTTTCATTTCATAGAGTACATCATACTTTCCGGACAGCAAATCTTCGAGCGCATCAGCATCATCCCAGGTTGAAACTCTAATATAGGGGCCCGCCTCTTCATCAATCAACACCACTATTCGTTCTTTTGTTTTTGAATCGATCATTGTTCCTCTACATTCACTGCGATTAAGCTATTGCTGACTAATTTAGTTAAATTGCAAATGTGAAGATATCAAAAATAATAGCATTGAGCTAAGCCTGCTTATCATTTGAGCTACCTCTGTTCACAAGTATCAGGCTTTCACTGGCTTCGGGTGGTTCAAAATACTGGCTGACCTGATAAAACACCGCGTCGGTATCAAAGTGTGCCCGCGCTGGCTGTTCAACCCGGCGCTTGGCCAGCTGGGCCAGACATTGCTCCTCACTGACATCCAGATAGTAAAGTTGATGTTCGGCCTGTACTGCTTCGCTCAGCTCAACAAACCAGGCGCGTTGCCGTCGGGTGTTAGCCGGAAAGTCCATCACCACATTCAGCCCCAGCCGCAACAGGCTTTGCACATGCGCTTTAATAAAAGGTTTGATTAATCGGGATTTCTCAATGTAATCATCAAAGGTACTGATTTGACCTGGATAATGCACCGCTAGCCAGTCATCCTCAGACAAGACAAGCGCCTGATGATCCTGAGCCAGCTGACGCGACAGGGTGGATTTACCCGCGCCCATCTTGCCGCATAAATAATAGAGTGTGCCGTGTTGCGCCACTGTTCCGTCCCTGTGTAATGTCATCGAAAGGTCAGTTTTAACACATTACACACCTGGGTCAACTACTGTGGCACCAAACCGCAACACGCTCGTTTTGACTACTGACGCTGATAAACCCGGCCTGCCCACTCCAGGCTGACAGGATTCCCCTCTGCATTCAGTTTAAATTCGACAGGCTGAGGCTGAGCAAACGGCACATCATAGAGCGCAAACCGAGCTTGAGTGGCCGGTTTGAGCGTAAAGCGATAGTCAAAACTGTGCCCGCTCAGGTGGTCCTTGTTTACTTTCAAAGTCAGATCGAGGTAAGCATTGTCACCGCGATAGTGTCCGGCATAGTTTGCTAGCTCTTTTTTCGAAGGCGTATAACGCCACTGCTGCCAGTGTTCAGCGTGCTCGGCATCATTCAGACGTTGTTGACGTCGATTAAGCAGTTTAGCGACTTTGTCCTGATAGGTGCTCAGATTTTCCCGCTCAGCGGCTTTATATTCAGGTGCATCCAGCAAATACAACAAATACTGCTTAATCGTCTGAATGGTATAACGGCCAGTCATGTTGTCTGAGTTCGAAAAAGTCGCCAACCCTATTTTTAGCTCTGGCACAATGGCCATCAAAGAACGTGAGCCGGTATAGCCACCACCATGGATCAGCACAGAGTAACCTTTAAAGGTGCAGATATTCCATCCAAGTGAATAACCTTGACAGGGGATCCGGTAAACATTGCGCGCTTGTGGGTCAAGCGCTACGGCCTGCTGATGTGACAGCGCCAGATCCGCAGCAGAAATATTGCCCTGACCCGCTGACAAATTCAGTTGCAACCATTTTGCTATGTCTGAGGTAGAAGTGACTATCCCACCTGCAGAGTGCATCATTGCATCAGTTTTAGGCGGTACCGGTTTCCACCCTGCTTCACTTCCCTGCCAGATATGGTTCCAGGCAACCTCGTCAGCCGCAAAGTCTGATGTACGGGCTGAACTGTGCGGCATGTTAAATGGCTTAAACAGTACCTTTGCGAGCCAGTCCTGCCAGCTGCGACCAGTTACCTGTTGTAAGATTGCCCCGTAAATATTGTACCCAAGGTTGTCATACTCAAATCCGTCATCGCGTTTTTTACCATACCGTTTGATAAGCCACGGGTAGTCATCGACCGCCACTTCCGTCATATAGGCTTCCATTTCCGTTACAAAATCCGCACTGACAGGTACCTGGTGAGAGAGCAAATCAATTAAACGCCACTGTTTGGCATCAACCCCTTCGGGAAAACTGTTGGCAGGCCAAAACTGACTAAGAGGTGCGTACAGATCAAGCACCTTTTGATGATGCAGGTGAGCGGCAACCAGCCCCATATAGGCTTTTGTCTGAGAAGCAATGTAAAGCGGTGTCTGTGGCGTGACAGGCAAATTGGTACCTGCTCTGCGCTTCCCCCATACTTTATTGAGCAGTACCTTATCCTGATTAACCACCACCATACCAAATCCCGGTCCAAGCTCCGGTGTACGCTCGATATAATCGGCAATATAATCTGCCGCCTGTTGCGGTGTGGCTGCCAATGCAGAGAGAGGATTCAGCGTCAGTGCACAAGCCAAAGTGAGTAGTGCGTGTAATTTCATAATGATTTCCGGATGGTTATTATTGTATGTATATCCTAGCTTGCTGATTTAGTACTGTATTGAACAGATTTAACCTGCTTTGCCTGAAACAACTTTTGCAGTTTCCCGGGTGACAGACCTAATCTACTCTTCATAGCTCTGCTCATATGACTCTGATCGGAAAAACCGGCATGAAATGCGCTATCACTCAGGGGCAGACCTTGAGTCATCGAGCGCAGTGCTTTACTCAGCTGTAGCTGTTGTTGATAAGCACTGGCAGAAATATGAAAGTACTTTTTAAATGCACGGGAAAAGTACACCGGATGGATCCCTTGCAGTGTTGCCAGTTCGCTAAGCGACACTGGCTGTTCGGCCTCTTCCAGCAACTTTTTAGCTCGCACCAGCCAGTCGGGTCGCTGCCGCTCTCTGACGGTATGTTGAGGGATTCCACATTCGCCCAGTGTGTCCCAGAACAGGTCATGCAGCGTATCTAACTGACAATGATACAACGCCTGTAAATAAGATGCCTGCCCTGCCCGGGAACCTGCAGTATGCCGAGACTGCCACTGATATCGAGGTGAAGTTATTTTATCAAACTGGGTAATCAGCTCAGGAGACAAGGAAAACGAAAAGATCAGCGTTCCCTGAGCACCGTACTGATCACTGTGCAAAATATGCTGCGGCTTAAAACATAATCCAGGCGTTGCTATATCGACAGCCGACTGCTCAGTTTGCTCACGCAAGCCACCACTGAGCAGCACGGATAACTGTGCATGATCGTGTCGATGTGCTGGCATCATGCTGCCTGGCGTATAATAGCTCAGCGTTGCCTTTAGCTGAGGAGACACAGTGTGCTGCAGTAGTCTTGTCATCAGTTACTCCTTTGCTGCTGATTTTATTTAAATAACAGCAAAGTGTAAAAACAAGAGCGTAAGAAAATATTGCAGGAAAAAGAATCAAGTAAAGTGATGGCGACTACCATACCTGGCAGCCACCGAAACAATGCTTAGCTGTAGAGGTTTTGCGGGACTTTCAGTACCTGAATATGCACGGTTACTTCTTCGCGGTCGTGATAAAGGTGTTTAGCCTGTAGCTCGTAGCCTACGCCATATTTTTTCAGCTCGTCGTGGATCAGCGTTAAACACTCATAAACCGTATCAAAGCGCTTTTTCATGGGCAGCTTGAGGTTGAAGATCAACTCGCGGACAAAGCCGTTGACTATCCAGTCGACCATCAGCTCACTGACGCGGGTTGGTTTTTCGACCATGTCACACACCAGCCAGTCGATGTTGCGCTTTTCGGGGCGATATTTAAAGCCGTCTTCACGGAAGTGCTTTACCTGCCCGGTTTCCATCAAATCATCGTTCATCGGGCCATTGTCGATTGCCGCCACAAACAACCCGCGGCGTACCAGCTGATAGGTCCAGCCACCTGGACAGGCACCCAAATCCACGCCGCGCATGCCAGAGCGAACCCGCTCAGGCTCGTTCTCTTTACCAACAAACACATTGAAAGCTTCATCCAGCTTAAGCGTTGAGCGGCTCGGTGCATCGGCTGGCATTTTCAGTCTGGGGATCCCCATAAAGAACGGCGAGTTATTATGACTGAATGAGTAACCGACATAGGCGGTATCGTTTGCCAGAAACAGCACATGCAGCACCGGTTTATGGGCTTTGTGATCGCGGGTCAGCTTATTTTGCTTCTCCAGTGCTTTGGCCAGTGGCGTCGAGAATTTCTTACAGAACTTCGACAGCTCTTTGCCTTCATTGGTATCCGGGGTTTCTACCCGCAGATCGCCACACAAAGGGAAATCCCCAACCACCTGTTTGATCTCAGATACGCGGTCTTCAACGGGCATTTTGCTTAACAGCACACCCGCAAACCACTGGCGGGCAAACACCAGGCTGGAAAAATCGACCTGTTTGAGTAGCAGCTCACTCTGAGCCGGGTCAAAGCACTCAAAGGTCACATAGCCCGTATTGGGCTTAGCTTTCACGTAACCGGCGACATTATGTAACGCGGCGTGATGCGTAATTTCGGCCGCCGCATCGCTTTCAAAGCCGCTTCGGCAATAAATAACCACACTAGACATAGTGATAAAAAGTCTCTAATCAATTAAAAGGGCTGGCGGGCAACCTGAAACAGCAGCCAGGCCCAGCCAAGAATAAAACACAGTCCGCCCAGTGGCGTAATTGGTCCCAGCCACTTGGCACCGGTCAGCGCCAGCAAATACAGGCTGCCGCTGAACAGGACAATCCCGGTCGCAAATAAATAGCCCGAGAGCTGAACTTTCACACCCCATTTCAGGAGCAGGGCTACGGCCAGCAGCGCCAGACCGTGGGTCATCTGATATTCAGCGCCGGTTTTAAATATGCCAATGGCATAGTCACTTAAACGGCTTTTCAGGCCATGGGCGGCAAACGCCCCCAACATGACCGACAGCATACAAAATGCCCCGCCCAGCAGTAAGAATAGCTTAGCCATTGAGTATCTCCGCAATTTTAGCGGCAATGGCCTCAGCGGCCAGCTGGCGATTTTGTGCTTCTGTCAGGCCGCTGGCTTTGCGCGGCTTCAATGAGTGGTCGCCATCTTTAAGCCATACCAGCTCAGGCCAGCTCTTTTCTTCAGCTTGCGCTGCCAAAGCGGTAACCTCGGTATGATTACCAAACGTATCACGCTCTCCTTGCAGCACCACAAACGGGCAAGGGATATCGGCAAAGTGCTCGGTACGCAGTTTCTCAGGTTTGCCCGGTGGGTGAAACGGATAACCCAGCGCAAACACGCCTTGTACCTGAATATCGTCTTCACAGACCAACATAGATGCCATACGCCCGCCCATAGACTTACCACCGATGAATACAGGTAAGCCGTCGAGTTGCGCGCTGAGCACATCGCGATAATGCGCCAGCAACTTAGGGGCACGCTCTGGTGGGCGACGTTTATCCAGCGCCTTCGCCATCTGCATATAGCCAAAATCAAACAGCCCGACGGTGACTCCCAGCGCACTCAGGCGGTGTGCCATGTCCTGCATAAAGTCGCTGTCGCGGCCCGCTCCTGCGCCATGGGCCAGGATCAGCTGCGCCTGAGGTGCATCAGCCTGATGCCACTCGATATCAATCTTTACTTCGCTCTGCGTCATTGTTGTTCCTGCTCTACCATTTCCAGCATCCAGTTTTTGAAGGACACAATTTTACCTAATTCAGCCTGAGATTCACGACACACCAGATAGTAAGCATTTTTACTTTCCAGATGATGACTGAATGGAATGATCAAACGGCCCGCATCCAGGTCGGGTTTTGCCAATACGCTATTGCCCAGCGCGATCCCCTGACCATGCACCGCCGCCTGAGTCACCATAGATGAGTGACTGAAAATCGGTCCGGTATTAGCCGGTACGTTACGTACTCCAGCAGTTTTTAGCCAGGCTTTCCATGCGCGTCGGGTGGTGTCATGTAGCAGGGTATGATTCGCCAGGTCGCTGGGCTGATCCAACGGCTTAGGGCCATTGAGCAGCAAAGGGCTACACATGGGCACCAGGTATTCAGTATGCAGCTTATGAGTTTGCACCCCACTCCAGTTCCCCCGACCATAATAAATGGCTACGTCCACGTCATCGGTTAATGAGTTTTCATCCAGATCCTGTGCCTTTATTCGCACATCAATGTCCGGATGTAGTTCATTAAACAGGCTGAGTCTGGGCACCAGCCACTGAATCGCAAAACTGGGCGTCAGACTCACCGTAAGAGACCCTTTTGCACCCCGTGCCAACAGTTTTTCTGTGGCATCGATCAACTGAGAAAACAGCTCTTTGATATCCAGGAAATAGCCCTGCCCTTCTTCAGTTAACAGCAGAGACCTGTTTTTACGTAAGAAAAGTTTAACCCCGAGGTGCTCTTCCAGAATCTTGATCTGGTGGCTGATGGCTGCCTGGGTCACAAACAGTTCTTCGGCAGCTTTGGTAAAACTCAGGTGCCGGGCTGCGGCCTCAAAAGCTTTCAGTGCGTTTAATGGAGGTAATCGTCGTGACATGGCGGGAATTCCAAACCAGGCTTATAAAAATGGCGGAGTATCCTCCGCCAACAAGTCTATGCTTAGAGGTCGGCAGCGCTGGTATCCAGCGGAGCAAAACTCTTTACCAGATCGTCCACGGCTTTCATCTGCTGCAAATACCCTTCCAGCTTCGCCAGCGGCAGTGCACATGGACCATCGCATTTGGCTTCGTTTGGATTCAGGTGTGCTTCAATAAATAAGCCTGCCAGACCCAACGCCATGCCGCTGCGTGCCAGCTCAGCCGCCTGCGCACGACGACCATCGGCAGAATCACTGCGACCGCCCGGGCGTTGCAGGGCGTGTGTGGCATCAAAGATCACTGGCGCCATATGCTTCATGTCATCCATGCCCAGCATATCGACTACCAGGTTGTTATAACCAAAGCTGGTACCGCGTTCACACAAGATCACTTGTTCGTTGCCCGCCTCGCTCATCTTTTTGATGATGTGACGCATCTCATGCGGTGCCAAAAACTGAGGTTTTTTTACATTGATGACATTGCCAGTCTTAGCCATGGCCACAACCAAATCAGTTTGACGTGCCAAAAAGGCCGGCAACTGGATCACATCAACCACTTCGGCAACCGGTGCCGCCTGATGAGGCTCGTGAACGTCAGTGATCAGCGGCACGTTAAAGGTACTTTTGATTTCTTCAAAGATTTTAAGCCCCTCTTCCATACCCGGACCGCGGTATGAGTTGATAGAAGAGCGATTAGCTTTATCGAACGATGCCTTAAACACGTAGGGGATGCCCAGTTTGCTGGTCACTTCAACATAATGCTCGGCAATGCGCATTGCCAGGTCACGTGATTCAAGCACATTCATGCCACCAAACAGCACGAAAGGTTTGTCGTTTGCAACCTCGATGTCTGCTACTTTGATAATCTGTGTATTCATTGTCTTTCCTAAAAATAGTCGCTAACTGGCGGCACTAACTGCCAATTACACGTAAAATTTGTCCGCACAGCCAGGCTGCGTAGGTGCCCAGCGCATAGCCCAATACGGCTAACAGCACGCCCACCGGAGCCAGTGCCGGGTGGAATGCCGACGCAACCACAGGCGCTGATGCCGCACCACCTATGTTGGCTTTACTGCCAACCGCCACGTAAAACACCGGCGCTTTAATGAGTTTAGCCACCAAAAATAATAACCCCACATGCACCGCCATCCAGATCAGGCCAATTACCACGTATTTAGGGGCTTCAACAATTTTGGTGATGTCCATGTGCAAGCCTATGGTTGCCACCAGGATATATAAGAAACTACTACCCACTTTGGAGGCGCCCACGGCCTCAAAGTTGCGTGCTTTTGTAAATGACAGAGCGAGTCCAATGGTGGTGACCAGAACGATGATCCAGAACAGTTTGGAATGCAGGGAGAACTTCTTAAGCTCTGGGAAATTACTGGCGAAGTATGGCACCAGCAAATCGGCGGCGAAATGCGCCAACCCGGTTGCGCCAAAAGCAAAGGCGACCAGTAGCATTAAGTCTTTTAATTCAGGCCGTCTTGCATGCTCCGCTTCAAAGGCCTGCACTTTGTCAATCAGGTGCTCAATCGAGGCCGTATCGGCGCCGGTTCGCGCATCAATGTCTTTATGTCTGGCGGCCAAAAATAGCAAGCCAGCCATCCACAAGTTGGCTACCACTATGTCGACCGTTACCATAATGGTAAAGATCTCTCCACCGGCACCATAGATTTCTTTCATCGCCACCATGTTAGCACCGCCGCCAATCCAGCTACCGGCCAGTGCAGCCATACCACGCCATACCGCTTCAGGCCCGGCGACACCGAGTAATTCAGGCATAAAAGTGGCCGTGATCAGTAGTGCAATCGGTCCGCCGAGGACCACGCCGACCGTACCAGTCAGAAACATTATGATGGCACGTTTACCCAGCCCCATGATGGACTTAAGATCGATGCTCAACGTCAGCAACACCAGACAGGCTGGCAGTAAAAAGTACTTAGCGACAGTATAAACATCGTTACCGCTGCCATCGACAATCCCAAAGGTGTTTAGCAAAGATGGCAGGAAATAACACATCAACAGGGCGGGCACATAGCGATAAAACTTGGCCCAGAATCCCGTTTTCAGATTAGAGGTATAAAAAACAAATCCCAGAATAATGGCTAACAGGCCAAGCACAACGGCATTATTGGTAATGAGTACACTACTCTCTTGCATAGGATCTCTCTGTTTCCTTGATTATACAAAAACCGCTCAGGAAGTTAGCACCGATGACTGGCATAACTCCCCTCTGTGCAGTGCGCACTGACCTCACCTAATGAAGGATATTATTATGGTCGGCCAGCTCAGCGATTTGATTTTGAATGAGTTCAATGGTTGGGTCGTCTGGGCATTCATCAACAAAAAATTGCAAATCATCTTTTGCCATTTTTGGACAATTGAGTTGATTTAGCAGATAGCCCCTGTCGCGACGCTCATAAGGGTCATCACCCAGTAATTCCATCAACATCTCGACACAGCTCAGTGCATGACCAAATTTCTCAGCTGCAATAAACGACCATTTTTGCTGGGCAAGATAAAGCTTGAAGGCTTCCTCTCCGAACACCAGCTCCAGAGGCTCCTGCTCTTTGTCATCACCATTTTCAGGGATCACATACCAGGCTTGGTGGCCTGAGCTGGGGTCTATGATATAGCCTTCTTCGTCGCTCAACGCAATGTGTACCTGCACATCGCCCTGATTAATTGCCAGGCTTGCGGTGAGATTAGCTCGCTCCAGCAAATGTACCAGAATAAGCGCCAACGCCATGCTGGTACCACTGTGCATCTTTAAAGCGTAACAGACATTGTTTAGCAAATGCTCTGGCACTTTTTGGTCCGTGCCACTAAATAACCATTGGGTATAAAACGTATCGAGCAGCGCATCCACGCACGTGTGTTTGTCGGCATTTTTATGGCAAATGTCGTCAACAGCCTGCTCAAGCTCAGCCAGTAAACATAGCGTGTGTGAGGTATCGGCCTGAGCATCCCAATGTGGCTCAGCCCAGATACAACGTAACAAGGCCGGTGTAGAGAAATGCTCCGAACTTGCGTCGTGTTCATCGAACCAGATATCAGTCATAAATAACGAACTGTTTTCTACTGTCTAAAATTATAATGGGCTAGTGTAACATTTTTCATCACATTCCCAAGGGGATTTTTATTTTGGGGAAAATTGACAGAGCTTAAGGTAGGTAGCCGGACAGCGGGCTGTCCGGCGCAAACATTACAGTATGAGTGCGTTTTTAGCGCTGGCCAGATAGCCTACAGCCAGCAGGGTGACCGTTGCCAGTATCAGCGCGCCCACTTGTTTTGCTTTTGTTGTCGACTTAGCAACCACAAAGCCAAGTGCAATATAGGCAATCACCAGAACGATTTTTTCCATCAACCAGGGCTGCTGTGCCGGGTTCAGGCTAGCCATCACAGCCAGTGATACAGCGCTTATCAACAATAGAGTGTCAACGCTATGACTGGCGATAAACACCCCTTTATTGGCAGCCAACTTGCCACTGGCCAAACGCGAAACGGCGCGGGTATAAAACAAAATAATACTTAAAACTGCAAACATCACATGCGTGTGCTTAAGTGCCATGTAGTCCAAAATTGCCCCTTATTAAATCAACTATAAAATCAATCTTCTAACCGAACCAGGATCTGTTCCAGCTCGTCAATTACAGTATTGAATACATCAACCAGTTTAGGGTCAAAGTGCTTACCCTTTTGGCTGTTAATTTCAGCCACCACTTCGTCCAGGCTGTGCGCCGGGCGATAACAACGCTCGTGACGCATTGAGTCATAGACATCGGCAATCGCCGCTATGCGTCCGAAAATATGGATCTCTTCGCCTTTTTTACCTGTTGGGTAGCCACTGCCGTCCCACCGCTCATGGTGATCGCGAGCAATCATAGCGCCGGCATTCACTATCTCACGGCGTGAGTCGCGCAGTATCTGGTAACCCTTTTGGGTATGAGACTTCATTACATCCCATTCTTCGGGCTCCAACTTGTGTGGCTTATTTAAAATCGCATCGGGAATACCCACATTGCCAACATCATGCAAGGGTGAGGCAAGACGTACCAGCTCGGCTTCGCGATAGCTGAGCCCATAATGCTTGGCCAGCACATAACAGATGTTTGCAACACGTTTAACATGATTGCCCGATTCGGTAGAACGCTGCTCAAGCGCTTCGCTTAATCGATACACGAGCTCCTGCTGAGTGTCTTCAATTTCAGCCTGAAGCTGAACGTTTTCATACGCCAGTTGTACGTTTTGTGAGAATATTTTGATCAAGTGCTTTTGCGTATCGGTCAAAAACTCAGGGATCCCGGAGACAAACAACATAGACGCGTGGTTATATTCACTTGAACAATACGCAAACAGGTAGTTGTCCTTATACACTATGCCACGGTCTTGCAATGCCTGACGACAGGCTTCCATTTGTTCCGAGTCCAGCACGTCTTCAATGGGCTTGCCTTCGCTTCTGGCAAACTCGCCACGACCTGTAAACACCACCAGTTTATCACTGCTATTGGCAGGGTCGTTACTGGCAACCAATGACGTTGCATAAATGGCTTCATCCACAGTCCCCAACAAAGAAGTCAACTGCTGGATCACGCCCTCGATAAACTGGTCAATGGAATGTGACGCGAAGATATTACGTGAGGCTGTGATGATTTTTTCCAGTCCCTGACGAGACTGATCAATAGACAAGATGTCTCGGTAGGAACGCAGGCTTGACATCACCACAGTAAATAGCTTTTGTGCTGTCAACTCAGTTTTAGATTTATAGTCATTAATATCATAATTGACTATGACCTGACGCTCCGGGGCCTGACCTGGCTGTCCGGTACGCAAGATAATGCGAATGTTGTTATTTTTAGCCGTTTCTCGAATATATTGCGCGACTCGCAGGCCAGCGTCATCCGTCTCCATCACCACATCAAGTAGCACAATTGCGGCATCAGGGTGGTCCATAACCACCTTCTTTGCTTCCTCGCCAGAATAGGCACTGAGAAACTCCAGGCGCTTTTTCTGAAACTCAAAGTCACTGAGCGCGAGTTTAGTTACCGCATGCACTTCAGGTTCATCATCAACAATGATCACCTTCCAGGTGCCACTTTTTTCCTGTATTTCTGATTCACTTGGCTCGTCTGAAAACAAAAAATCATCCATTGGAGAGTCCTTAACACTCTTTTGTACTCGTATCTCGCCAGTATTGCGCGCGCTGACGGACATGAAACCGGTTGAGGATAACCGGCTTATTGCTCGCTAATACGGTATCGCTATCTTTATGCCGTTTTGCTTAAGGAATAACGATTATTGCGGCTTTTGCGCCATCGTTACCCTATCACAGCCTGCCATATCTTTTATTGTAAGTATATTGCGATAGTTCATTTGTGCAAAAATCTGCTGAACACCAGCAGCTTGTTGATAGCCATGTTCAAACATCAAATAGCCATCGGATGCGAGATGCGCCTGCGCTTGTTCAATAATATGACGAATATCGGCATAGCCTTGATCCGGTGCTACCAAAGCGGATAAAGGCTCAAAACGCACATCACCCTGACTCAAATGTTCATCTGCCTCACAAATGTAAGGCGGGTTGCTGACTATCAGATCAAAACACTGATCTGCTAACGCCGAAAACCAGTCACTCTGGCGGATTTCAACATGGTCAAACCCAAGACGTTGACGGTTTTTCTCTGCCAGTGCCACCGCCTCATCTGAGAAGTCAACTCCGGTTAGCTGCCAGCCAGGCTGCTCCGACGCCAATGCCAATACAATGGCGCCCGTCCCGGTACCCAGGTCGAGTACTTTAGCCTGCTCAGACAAAGGCAATGCAAGCGCCTGCTCAACCAAGGTTTCGGTGTCAGGCCTGGGGATTAACGTGCTGTTGTTCACGTATAGGGGCAAGCTCCAGAACTCACGCTCACCGGTTAAGTGTGCAACCGGCTCACCGCTTCTTCGACGTGCGATAAGAGACTCAAACCGCTGATATTGTGCTTCACTCAGTTCAGCTTCTGGCCAGGCAAATAAATAACTGCGAGTCTTTTGCAGAACATGTAATAGCAATACTTCAGCATCAAGTTTTGCTGACTCGGAGCTATTTTGGAGCTGTGCACTTGCCCAGGCAATCGCCTGAGCAAGATTTGGATGTTGCGCCATTAATCATCGCCCATGGCTGCTAGCAGATCAGCCTGGTACTCCAACACTAAGGGGTCGATAACGGCACCCAGATCACCCGCTACAACTTCATTCAGACGATACAGTGTGAGGTTAATACGGTGATCCGTAATACGGCCCTGTGGATAGTTGTAAGTGCGGATCCGCTCAGAGCGGTCACCGCTACCTACCAGGTTGCGGCGCTCACTTGCCTCGGCAGCCTGACGTTTTTCGTCTTCCGCCTGCTGCAGGCGCGCACCCAATACAGACAAAGCCTTAGCACGGTTTTTATGCTGTGAACGTTCATCCTGACACTCCACCACAACACCGGTTGGAATATGGGTAATACGGATAGCAGAGTCAGTTTTGTTGACGTGCTGACCACCGGCGCCTGAAGCACGGAAAGTGTCGACTTTCAGGTCTGCCGGGTTTATTTCAATGGCTTCCGCTTCCGGGATCTCCGCCATCACAGCCACCGTACACGCTGACGTGTGGACACGGCCCTGAGACTCAGTCTCTGGTACACGCTGTACGCGGTGTGCGCCCGACTCAAACTTCAGTTTACCGTACACCCCATCACCTTTGATGTTGGCAATGATCTCTTTGTAACCACCGTGCTCGCCCTCATTGGCACTGACCACTTCCACTTGCCACTTTTGAGTTTCAGCATAACGGCTGTACATGCGGAATAAGTCACCAGCGAAAATAGCCGCTTCGTCACCACCCGTACCGGCGCGGACTTCCAAAAATACGTTGTTGTCGTCTTTAGGATCTTTTGGCAGCATCAGGATCTGGAGCTGCTCTTCCAGTTCTGAAATTTGTTCTTTTGCTTCTTTGAATTCTTCCTGAGCCATTTCACGCATATCCGGGTCAGAATCTTTCAGCATTTCTTCGGCTGCTGCTACGTTTTCCTGCGCCTGCTGATAAGCAGTAAACGCCTTCACCACATCCTCAAGCTCTGAGTACTCTTTTGACAATGCGCGAAAACGGTTCTGATCGCCAATGACTTCCGGATCCCCCAGCATGGCTTCCACTTCTTCGTGGCGCTCTACCAAAGTTTCCAATTTACGATAAACGGACTCTTTCATTTAACTCTTATTCCTGCTCAATACCTAATGCTTGTTTTAACACTGCAATGCGCTCGATATCGCCCTCTTTAGCTGCCGACTGAATCGCTCGGGTCGGTGCATGAGTGAGCCGATTAGTGAGTTTATTTGCCAGTTCTAACAAGACCTTTTCTGAATTCTTACCCGATTGTAGCTGATTTAACGCCTTTTCCACGAGTTCTAATTTAATCGTCTGGGCCGATTCACGATATTCCCGGATCACATCCACCGATGTCAGTGAACGCTGCCACTGTGCAAACTCATGGGTTTTGTCGTCAATAATGTGCTGCGCTTCACGTGCTGCTTGTTCACGCGACGCCATGTTTTCATTCACGATCGCTTGCAGGTCGTCCACTGTATATAGATAGGCTGCATCTAAATCATTGACCTGACTTTCAATATCGCGCGGCACGGCAATATCGACAAACAGCATCGGTTTATGTTTTCGTTTTTTAAGGGCCTGCTCAACGACTCCTTTACCTATGATTGGCAAGGTACTGGCGGTGGAGCTAATCACGATATCCGCCTGATGCAATTGCTCGGGTAGCTGGGCTAAAGAGATGACATTCGCATTAATTTCATCCGCCAGAGATTGAGCCCGTTCAATGGTGCGGTTGGCAACAGTAATCGCTTTGGGATTGTGCTGCGACAGATGCTTGGCAACCAGCTCAATGGTTTCACCGGCTCCAATCAGTAATACGTTGGTTTTTTCCAGCTGCCCATAAATGTGCTTCGCCAGATTAACCGCAGCATAAGCCACAGAGACAGCGCTGGCGCCAATTTCAGTCTCTGTACGAACCTGCTTAGCCACAGAAAACGTTTTCTGAAACAGGCGCTCGAATACCGGCTGAATGCCGTTATGTGCTTTCGCGCTGTTATACGCTTGCTTAATCTGACCCAGGATCTGAGGTTCACCCAATACCAAAGAATCTAAACCACAGGCTACGCGCATAAGGTGATTGACCGCATCCTGATTGTGATGCACATAAACATTTTCGGCCAGCTCTTGCTCTTCTATTTGGTGAAAATCAGCCAGCCAGCCCAGAAGCGCTTGGGAATTCGAGTCGCCAAGGCTACAATAGATTTCGGTCCGATTGCAGGTAGAAACAATCACGGACTCATTAAACTGCGGCAACTGTGATAGTTGCTGTAGCGCATCCGATAACTGTTGCGGAGAAAAGGCGACTTTTTCCCTCAATTCGACGGACGCGGTTTTGTGATTGATCCCAAGTGCGATAATGGTCATAACTGCCAGTGTTGCTCAAGCCCTGCTTTAAAGCCGCTAATTTTACCAAAAATCAATCGAATATGGAAAGTAAGGAACTTAGTTTGAAACAGTTTCATTTGATTTTGCTCATGTTTTTATTGTTTCTGAGCGGGTGTGCACAGCGTATTACCCCACCTGACGAGCATTTACAGCAGAATCGTCCCGAAAGTTATAACAATTGGCGGGCAACCGGTAAGCTGGCATTTATCTCTCCCGAAGAGCGTCAGTCTGCCAACTTTAACTGGCAATATCGTGAACAAAAACAAACCCTGACGTTGAACACCTTTATCGGGACTCAGGTACTCAAGCTGCAAGAATTCGATCAGCACAGTGTGCTGACGCTTGAGGATAACACCTACACCAGTGAAGACAGCAGCGATTTAGTGTACCGCCTGAGCGGCTGGCAACTGCCTGTATCACAAGCCCCTCAATGGTTAACGGGTAACATAGAGGCACCTGACAATCAGTATAATGATAAACAACAATTAACTCTGGCCATCTGGCAAGACGAACAAGGCCTGCGCTGGCAGGTTGCTTACCAAACCTACCAGCGTGTAAACGGGTTCGAACTCCCGACTCGGCTCACCCTGACACATAAAGATATCACCATTAAAATCCGAATCAGTGATTGGCACTTTGACACCCTATGAAGACACTCAAATTAACCGCTCCGGCAAAACTTAACCTGTTCTTGCACATCAATGGTCGCCGTGCTGATGGCTACCATGAACTCGAAACCCTGTTTACTCTGCTGGAATATGGCGATGAGCTGACTTTTTCGCTTATTGAGCAAGATGTACTTGAGATTGAGGGCGATGTCACCGGCATTCCGTTGCAAGACAATTTGATTTACCGAGCTGCAGAAGCGCTCAGGCCCTATAAACAATCACCATTCGGTGCCCATGTTCAGCTGGTTAAAAAGCTTCCTATGGGTGGCGGCGTGGGGGGCGGTTCATCAGACGCAGCAACCACCTTGCTTGCCTTAAACACATTGTGGCAATGTGAATTGTCACTTGACCAGCTTGCGGATATCGGATTATCACTCGGTGCGGATGTACCTGTCTTCGTACGAGGAAAAACGGCCCTGGCGCAGGGAGTTGGAGAGAAGTTGAGCCCCTATACCCTGGCGGCAAAACACTATCTGGTGGTCTTCCCCAATGTCCATGTTGGCACTGTGGAAGTGTTCACACACCCAGAGCTGCCGCGAAATACCCCCAAGCTGCCTGAGGGCTGGACCATCGAGCAGACACACAACGACTGTCAGGCATTAGTCAAAAAGCTCTACCCCGAGGTTGAAAAAACCCTGAGCTGGTTGCTAAAATATGCGCCGTCCAGAATGACGGGAACCGGAGGATGCTGCTTTGCAGAATTTGATTCAGCACAGGCGGCACAGCGTGTACTCGAACAACTCCCGTCTCACTGGACAGGCTTTGTTACCCAAAGCGCAAGCGAGTCAATTGCCCACCGGCAACTGGCAGCATGGCGTAAAGATGAAGTAAAATAGTTTAAGTTAGCCTGTTTTGACACTGTCACAGACGCCGTCATTGCAAAATATATATTACAGTGCCTGAGGAACCCTACCGTGCCCGACATGAAGCTCTTCGCTGGTAACGCAACACCTGAGCTAGCTCAAAAAGTTGCAAAACGTTTGTTTATCGAATTAGGTGATGCCGTTGTAGGCCGTTTTAGCGACGGCGAGATCAGCGTTCAAATCAATGAAAATGTTCGTGGTTCTGATGTATTCATCGTCCAATCCACTTGTGCACCAACCAATGACAACCTGATGGAACTCATTGTGATGGTGGATGCTTTACGTCGTGCTTCTGCAGGTCGTATTACCGCCGTTATTCCATACTTCGGCTATGCCCGTCAGGACCGTCGTGTACGTTCTGCGCGTGTGCCAATCACTGCAAAAGTTGTTGCGGACTTCTTATCAAGCGTTGGTGTTGACCGCGTTCTGACCGTTGACCTGCACGCTGAACAGATCCAGGGCTTCTTCGATGTACCTGTAGACAATGTGTTTGGTAGCCCGGTGCTGCTTGAAGACATGAAAGAACGCGACTTTGACGATGTTGTGGTCGTGTCGCCAGATATTGGTGGTGTCGTACGTGCGCGTGCAATCGCCAAACTCCTGGACGACAAAGATCTGGCTATCATCGACAAACGTCGCCCACAGGCTAACGTTTCTCAGGTCATGCACATCATTGGTGATGTGGAAGGCCGCGACTGTATCATCGTCGACGATATGATTGATACCGGTGGTACGCTGTGTAAAGCCGCTGCTGCATTGAAAGAGCACGGTGCTAAGCGCGTATTTGCTTATGCCACGCACCCGGTTCTGTCCGGCAATGCCGCGGAGAACCTGCGCAACTCAGTGATCGACGAAGTGATCGTCACTGACTCAATTACGCTGTCGGACGAGCTGAAGTCTGTTGATAAGATCAAAGTACTGACGCTGGCTGATATGCTGGCTGAAACCATCCGCCGCATCAGCAACGAAGAGTCTATCTCTGCGATGTTTGAACACTAATCCGTGTTCACTGGCAAAGAAAAAGCACCTTAGGGTGCTTTTTTTATATCCAAAGGTTTGCAAGGCTGCTGGTTAGTGGTATATTAGCGCGCCTTTTTACTGGGCTTGCTTTGGATACAACCACGGCGAGTGCAGTGATTTACCGAAGTGCTTGGTCGCGAGCCCTTCGAAGTATTAACTAAAATAATTGGAGACACTCATGTCACAATACGTATTAAACGCTGAAGTACGCGAAACTCTGGGTACTGGTGCGAGCCGCCGCCTACGTCGCGCTGATAAAGTTCCTGCTATCCTTTACGGTGCAGGCAAAGACGCTGTTTCGCTTACTCTGGACCACAACAAAGTTATCCAGATGCAAGAAGACGAAGGTTTCTACACGCACATCCTGACTCTGAACATCGGTGGTGAGTCTGTTGAAGCTATCCTGAAAGACATCCAACGTCACCCGTACAAGCCTAAGGTAACTCACCTTGACTTCCAACGCGTTGACGCTTCTCAAAAGCTTCACACAAAAGTGCCTGTTCACTTCCTGAACGAAGAAGCAGCAACTAAAGGCGGCAACACAGTTGCTCACCACGTAACTGAAATCGAAATCACGTGTCTGCCAGCTCAGCTTCCTGAGTTCGTAGAAGTTGACGTAGCAGCTATCGAAGTTGGCGCAACTGTACACCTTTCAGACATCACTCTTCCAGCTGGTGTAGTTTCTGTTGAGCTAGCTAAAGGTGCAGACCACGACCAAGCGGTTGTAACTGTAAACGCACCTAAAGGCGGCGCTGCTGAAGAAACAGCTGAAGAAGCTGCTGAATAATTTTTAAGGTGTTAGCACCTTGAATACTATTCAAATGCTAGTGGGCCTGGCTAATCCAGGCCCCGAATACGCAAACACCCGTCACAATGCCGGTGCCTGGTTTATCGAAGAACTGGCCAAGCGCTACAACGTCCCCCTCAAACCTGACTCAAAACACCATGGCCTTAGTGGCAAGCTTATCCTGAACAATCAGGAATTTAAGCTACTGATCCCAACCACCTTTATGAACCTAAGCGGTAAAGCCGTAGGTAGCCTGGCAAACTTCTATAAGATCCCGCCAGAGCAGATCCTGGTTGCGCATGATGAGATGGATATGGAACCTGGTGTCGCCAAAATCAAAAAAGGCGGCGGTCACGGTGGGCACAATGGTCTCAAAGACATAATCGCCAAGCTGGGCAATAACAAAGAGTTTATGCGCCTGCGCATTGGTATTGGCCACCCTGGACACAGAGACAAAGTAACAGGTTGGGTGCTGGGCAAAGCCCCTCAGACAGATCAGGAAAAAATCGATGCAGTGGTAGATGAAGCCGTGCGTTGTATGGAAATTCTGGCCAAAGACGGTGTGTTAAAAGCACAAAATAGACTACATTCTTTTAAGCCGTAACACCGACTCTCCCGTCCCGTTACAGCTGTGATTGATGGCAAACTAAAGGTTTTAAACTATGGGTTTTAAATGTGGCATTGTTGGCCTGCCTAACGTAGGTAAGTCAACCCTATTCAATGCATTAACCAAAGCGGGCATCGAAGCCGCGAACTTCCCTTTTTGTACTATCGAGCCAAACACCGGCGTAGTTGCCGTTCCGGATCCGCGTCTGGACCAATTGGCTGCGATTGTGAATCCACAAAAAACCATCGCAACCACGATGGAGTTTGTTGATATCGCAGGCCTGGTAAAGGGCGCCTCTAAAGGTGAAGGTCTGGGTAACCAGTTCTTAGCAAACATTCGCGAAACAGATGCCATTGGTCATGTTGTTCGCTGCTTTGAAGATGAAAACATCGTCCACGTATCTGGCCAGGTAAACCCGGCAGATGATATTGATGTTATCAACACTGAGCTGGTTTTAGCAGATATGGAAGCGGCCGACCGCGCAGCACAACGTAATGCTAAAAAAGCCAAAGGTGGCGATAAAGACGCTAAATTCCAAAACGAAGTACTGGAAAAGGTCAAAGCACACCTGGATGAAGGGTTAACACTGCGCTCACTGGAGCTGACAAAAGAAGAGCTAGCTGCGATTAAGCCGCTTAACTTCTTAACGATTAAGCCGACCATGTACATCGCAAACGTAACTGAAGATGGTTTCGAAAATAACCCATTCTTAGATCAGGTACGTGAGATTGCCGCAGCAGAAGAAGCGGTTGTGATCCCAGTCTGTGCTGCAATTGAATCTGAACTGTCTGAACTTGAAGAAGAAGACAAGCTTGAATTCATGGCTGACCTTGGTCTGGAAGAGCCGGGGCTTAACCTGGTGATCCGTGGTGGTTACGAGCTATTGAAACTACAAACCTACTTCACAGCAGGTGTTAAAGAAGTGCGCGCATGGACTATTCCGGTTGGTGCCACTGCGCCACAGGCAGCGGGTAAGATCCACACCGACTTTGAGCGTGGCTTTATTCGTGCACAAACCATTGGTTTTAATGACTACATTGAATACCAAGGTGAAAGCGGTGCGAAAGACGCAGGTAAAATGCGCCAGGAAGGTAAAGATTACATCGTTAAAGATGGCGATGTGATGAACTTCCTGTTCAATGTCTAAGTAACTGCATTCAATATTGACCAAGTTTATTGGTCTGACAAAAAGCGCCTGATGGCGCTTTTTTTGTCTTTCTCTTACACTGTATGAGGAATTATTGGCTGAATTGCATTAAAAACAGCCCGCTTCGCTTAATTTATCTGCAAACAAACTGTGTTAGGTATTTTTTTGCAAAAAAGGTGTTGACGACATACGGGCATATACGCATAATACGCCCCGCATCAGCGATGATGAGAAATTAAAGAGATGGCTATGTAGCTCAGCTGGTTAGAGCACATCACTCATAATGATGGGGTCCCCTGTTCAAATCAGGGCATAGCCACCATGCTTTAATTACTACCAAAACTCATTGTATAGTTGAATTGCAAATTAATGCAGAAGTGGCGGACTTGGCCAGGTTTCTAGAAATAGACGCTGGATTTAGCTTCCAAAATAGAAGCAAAAGATGTGCGGAAGTGGCGGAATTGGTAGACGCGCTGGATTTAGGTTCCAGTATCTTCGGATGTGAGAGTTCAAGTCTCTCCTTCCGCACCATGTTCTCGATAAGAACTAAAATAATCGACTTTTCGTTGGAGTATCGCCAAGCGGTAAGGCAGCGGGTTTTGATCCCGCCATTCCCAGGTTCAAATCCTGGTACTCCAGCCATCTCTTCTGAGATAAAAATGCGGAAGTGGCGGAATTGGCCAGATGTCTTGAACTAGACGCTGGATTTAGGTTCCAATATCAAAGCGAAAAACATGCGGAAGTGGCGGAATTGGTAGACGCGCTGGATTTAGGT
>NZ_PNCI01000029.1 GCF_005887095.1 Pseudoalteromonas rubra
GCACGGCACCATTGCCTTGTCCGTCAACTTTACCCTGATAGCTAACCTGACCTGATGTGGGGCACTGAGAGGTGCCACTAATTGAACCATCACTAGAAATGTGATTCTGTAAATAAGGCATATCCATGTCTGAGAACCCGGCGGTGGAACCATCAAACAGATGTATAAACCCTTTTCTGAGCAATTCATCATCCAGCTTGGCTGGCGTTGTTACTCCTTTGTATCTGTTACTTATCAGTGCTGTAGTAGCTTGCGATAGCTCGGCAATAGATTTACCCGATGGGTCGTCCAGGACTCTGACTGATTCGTTTTCTACTTTTTGTTGTTCAGTCTGGGTTTGATTACCATCGCTGCCCCCACCGCCGCAACCGGAGAGTATGGCCGTTAAGGCTATCATTAGAGGAGTGACTTTAAACTTGTTCATATTTTTGCTGTCCCTGTTTTATGGTTTTATAAATCGGCAATAGTCTATCAGATTTGAGCGTGGAATCTAAATGTGTACAAGTTTAATTGGAAGAAAGTGCTGATAGTGGACTGTCAGTTGGGTGAGGCAAAACGGCTCAAATTTCTGTTGGTATGTCGGCGGGTTCGGGGTATTCCCAGACTGTCATGACGGTTTTATGCTTAATCTGATAGTTCAGGGCGGAAGATAACTTGCTGCAATGAAACTGAGTCAATCGCCAGTTTGTGCCACTGGGGCACTGTTAGTTTTAACTCGATATAACCTGCGGTCACTATGTTATCGAACTGGCCCGTAATCAGGTGATTAACCAGGATCGTTATAGCCGGGTTGTGGCATACTACTGTGACGTCATTACACTCATCGGGTAACAGATGCAGGCAGTCCATCAGGTCCTGTGCGTCAAAGGTATAGAGTGCCTGAATTACCTCAATCGGTTTGCTGATATTACACTGCATATGCAGTATATGGGCGGTATCGCGGGCGCGCCGTGCTGGGCTGGCAAAGACATGTGTATCGGGCAGTGGACCCAGTTGTTGTGCCAGTGCCTGAGTACGACGAACGCCCTTAGGCTTGAGTGGGCGGTCAATATCGTGCAGCATTGGCTCCTGCCAGCTCGATTTAGCATGGCGAATAAGTCTGAGAGTTTTATTCATAGAAGCCCTGGCTGCGCATAATATCAATTTCAGTTATTACCTGTTCAATTTGACGGAGCAAATATGACGCTAACTGTATTAAAAATTTCTCATTTAGAACCTATACCTAAGATATAGGTCACAATTTTTGCCTCGCCCACATGGGCATAGGTACCCCAGCGCCAGCAGGACGCGAGAGCGGTGTAATCGACCCTATTTTCTCGCCTCGAAATAGAACGCTTAATTAAGCAAGTTAGTATCACTTTTTCTAGTGTAGTCTATGGCGTGGCAAACAGCTGGTTTTCGAGTGTATTGCCGTTGATTAGCTGTTTATATACCCAGCCATGATGATGGCAAAGTTTAAGCAGCGCGATATCCAGCGCTACTTGGTGGGTATCATATTCAATGACAAACTCATCGGGCTGTGACTGACGAACGTGTTTCACACCGTCCAGCCGGGCAATATGTAATTGCATTTGGCTGTCTGGTTGCTTCACTTGCAAGGTTAGGTAAGCAGTATCTGAGCCATTTTGCCCGTATCTTTGGTGACTGGTGAGTTTCCCTTGTTCAAGATACAGGACAGTATCGCACAGTCGCTCGAGCTCACTCAGATCATGAGAACTCAGTATAAACGTCATGTCTTTGCTTAAGTCGGCGACCAGTGTCCTGATTGCTTTAGCATTGATGGGATCCAGACCCGCCGTTGCTTCGTCCAGTAGTACAATTCTAGGCTTCCCAATTAAAGCTTGCGCAATACAGATGCGCTTTCTCATACCGTGGGATAGCTCTGAGGCTTTGGCATTGATTTGATTGCTGAGGTCGACTTGCTCTAGCACCCGTGCTGTCTCTTGCTGAGCTTGTGCACGACTTAAGCCCTGTAACTGGCCATAAAATGTTAGCTGTTTGCCTACCGAAAAACGCGGATCAAGTTGAGCATCCTGTGGCAGAGCACTGAGTATGCCAAACAGTGAGCTATCGCCGGGTGTGTGGCCTAATACGCGAACAGCCCCTGAGTCGGCTCTTAAAAAGCCGCACAAGATACTAAACAGCGTGGTTTTGCCTGCCCCATTGGGACCAACCAATGCAATGGTATGGCCCTGATCTATGGTGAAGCTCACTTTGTCTAGCGCGCACTTGCTGCCAAAGTGCTTTGTCAGCTCGTTGACTTCAATGACGGATGACGTCGAGGTACTCATAGATCTTTCCTTTTCATTAGCCAGTATGCGGTGCTCAGCAGTGCCAGGGATTGCAGTAAGGGGATAGCAACAGTATGCCAGTCGATATTGTACCAGGGCGCAATACTGCTGATATGCACCCCAGGTAACAGATAATATAGCCAGTCAGCCAGTTCAATGTGGGATGCCAGATACCCAATTAGCAGGTTTCCTACTGTGAATAACAAACTGGCATAAATGATACTTAGACGTGCAGAGCTTGCCAGCAAGTTGAGTAAACTCATCAGGGCGATAAAGGGGAGAGTGGTTAACGCCAGTAACGCGGTAATTGAGGTTAATTTACCCAGACCATTGAATGCCAGAGCGGGGTCTCGTGTGAGCATAAGCACCCAAGCCGCGAGGGCGGAGGCAAGGATCAGTGCCAATAAAATGAGCGCCTGCCCTGAAAATCGGCCGAGCATGATTTCACTGCGGCTGGCGCGCAATGTCAGAAATCTGAGGGTACCCCGTTTACTGTCTTCTACGGTCTGATCAGCGCTGACAAATAAGGTAAAAACGGGAAAGCTGAACAAGGCAATGATCCAGTAGACCGATAGCTCAGCCTCGGGCCAGCGTGCGAGCGAGTATAATCCCACTGAGCCGGCAATTTGTACCGCGATATCGGAGAATTCAGGGCTATTTAGTACCGAAACCGCATGATAGATGGGATAACGTAAAATCATCAGCCACACCATAATAAAGGCTGCCAGTGCCAGCCAGCCACGTTTTGTGGCAAACAAGCGTGTCAGTTCAAACTGACTTAATAACATGATTCTTTTTAGTGACATAGTGCACTCCTTTTGCGGATACCTTACCGCACAAGTGAGTGATTGGAAAAGCTGAGAATTGTTTCAAGGTGTGGCGCACTTAAAAAAGGAGCCGACTGGCTCCTTTCATAAAGTGATTAAGCTAACGGATTACCAACCGCACTGGCGGTTTTTGTTTTGCTCATCCAGATAGGTCTGAAGTGGTGCAAAGTAATCCAGGATAGCGGTGGCATCCATTTGTTGGCTACCAGTGACGCTCTCCAGTGCTTCCTGCCATGGACGGCTGCTGCCCATTTCGAGCATGGCATTCAGGCGCTCACCAGCTTCTTTTGAGTTGTAAACAGAGCAGCGGTGAATGGCCTCTTTGTTGCCTGAAATTTCGCACAATGCTTTGTGGAATTCGAACTGCAGAATATGCGCCAGGAAGTAACGTGTGTAAGGTACGTTACCTGGTACGTGGTATTTTGCACCTGGATCAAAGTCGTTTTCAGTACGCGTAACTGGCGCCTGAAGACCCTGATATTTCTCACGTAATTCCCACCAGGCTTTATTGTATTCAGCCGGGCTGATCTCACCGGAGTAAACTTTCCAGCGCCACTGGTCAACTAGCAGGCCAAAAGGAATGAAGGCAATTTTGTCCAGTGCCATCTTCATCAGCAGACCAATGTCTTTTGACTCGTCAGGCACTTGTTCCAACAGGCCGATTTCTTTTAGGTAGCCAGGTGTAACCGACAGGGCAATCGTATCGCCGATTGCTTCATGGAAACCGTCGTTGGCACTTTCCTGATAGTACAGTTGTAGCTTGTTATAAGCGCGTTGATAGAAGTTGTGTCCTAGCTCGTGGTGGATCACAGAGAATTCTTCACCAGTGCGCTGGATACACATCTTGATACGCAGGTCGTCTTTATTATCCAAGTTCCAGGCTGAAGCGTGACACTGTACGTCGCGATCCTGTGGTTTGGTGAACAATGAGCGCGTCCAGAATGTTTCTGGTAGTGGTTCAAAGCCCATCGAAGTAAAGAACTTCTCTGCACCTTTAACCATTTTGATTTCGTCGTAATTGTGCTTTTCGAGCAACTCGGTTACATCATAACCTGGATCAGCATTTTCAGGGGCAACCAGATCATAGATATTACCCCATTGCTGAGCCCACATATTGCCTAGCAGGTGAGCTGGAATAGGCTGATCCTGAGGCACTTTGTCTTCACCATATTTCTCGCCTAACTTGGCACGAACATGACAGTGCAGTGAATCATAAAGTGGTTTGACCTGACCCCAAATACGATCTAGTTCTTTGGCAAAGTCATCTGCAGGCATGTCATATTTGCTGCGCCACATTGCACCTGTATCACGATACCCCAGTTCCTGTGCGCCTTCATTTGCCAGGGAAACGAGATCTTTATATATTGGACGCATTTGCGGAGAGACTTGGCGCCAACCTTGCCAGATATCCAATAGCTCTTCATAGTTACGGCTGTTGGCCATTTTGGACGTCATGTCACCCAGGCTCATGCACTTGCCATCTTTACAGTACTTGCCTTTACCATACATGCCGTCGAGTTCAGCAGATAGCTTAGCTAGTTCGGCTGTTTTTTCTGCATCTTTAGGGGCTGGTAAGGTCAGGTTCAGTTTAAGCTTGTCCAGTTTGCGACGGTTGTCGTAGCTCAGCTCCAGCTCATCAAACTTGGCGGCTTCATTAGCCAGTGCAACCAGCTTTTCGGTGTATTCCTGACTAACGTCGGCAGCCAGTGACGCGGTGTCTTCGGTGATGAAGTTAGCGTAGATCCAGGCTGAACGTGCACTGCGATAGCTTAAATCCTGGAGTTCTTTTTCTGCTTTGGTCAGAAATGCTTCCGCGTCTTTTTCCGTTAATGTTGAACTGGTTGTTGAGTTACATCCACTCAGAGAGAGTGCCCCGGCAACCACTAAGGCGCCCAGGCTGAGTTTGAATTGTAGTGCCATCATTGTTCCAATTATCGTTATTAGAACGCTGATGATACCAGTGTCGAATGAAAGCGACAATTCACACCAGACAAGCGGTGTAAAAATATTGAGATAAGTGGCATTTGTTCCATACTTAAAGCGCCATTAACTGGAAGGTGCTCATACCATGTGGTTACTGATACTACTCATTGTTGTTGTGTGTTTCATTTTTTATATCAAGGAAGTCAGGCTGAAAATTATTTCGGGCCCGGCCATGGTGTACTTTAAGCGTGCGCTACCACAATTATCACAAACCGAGCGCGAAGCGATGGAAGCCGGAGATACCTGGTGGGACGCCAGCTTGTTCAGTGGCAAGCCAAACTGGTCGCACTGGTTACAAACGGGTAAGCCAGCACTCAGCGACCGGGAACGAGATTTTATCGAGCATGAGCTGGCTGAGCTCATGGCGATGTTGGATGAAAGTCAGATTTGCGCTGCTGGCGACTTACCGCCTGATGTCTGGCAGTTCTTGAAGGAAAAAGGCTTTTTTTCTTTTATCATTCCCGAAAAATTTGGCGGTAAAGCATTCAGTGCCCAGGCAAACTCTGCCATTGTCGCGCAAATTGCAACCCGCAGCTTGTCGACGGCGGTGACTGTTATGGTGCCGAATAGCCTTGGGCCTGCTGAGCTACTACTTCATTTCGGTACAACGCAGCAACAGCAGAGTTGGTTGCCCAGGCTTGCCGATGGCTCCGTCTTGCCTTGCTTTGCGCTCACATCGCTGGAGGCGGGATCCGATGCTGGCGGGATCACGGACTTTGCTGTTGTGTGTAAGCAAGAATTCAATGGCGAAATGACCTTAGGTCTCAAGGTTAGCTGGCAGAAGCGTTACATCACCTTAGCACCCGTGGCGACCGTATTGGGGCTGGCTTTCAAAGTATACGATCCGGACCACTTGCTGTCTGAGCAAAGTGAGTTAGGTATTACCTGTGCCTTAATACCGACTGATCATGAAGGTGTAAAGGTTGGCCCCAGACATGATCCTATGGGCCTGGCCTTTATGAATGGTACGACTGAGGGGCAGGGGGTGTTTATCCCGCTAGACTGGGTCATCGGTGAGCAAGAAGGCATAGGAAAAGGGTGGCGCATGTTGGTGGCTTGCCTGAGTGCAGGGCGAGGTATTTCCTTACCAGCACTGAGTGCCGGTACAGCACAACTGAGTGCCAGAGCAACGACGGCGTATTGCAGTGTAAGGCGACAGTTCAAACAACCCTTGTGTCGATTTGAAGGAGTTCAGTCAGTCTTAGCCCGAATTGCCGGACTGAGTTACAGCATAGAGGCGACGCGGCAAAATACTGCTTTGGCGATTGATTTGAATAAGAGTCCGGCAGTTATTACGGCAATTGCTAAGTACCACCTTACTGAAATGGCGCGGATAAGTGTTAATGATGCGATGGACTTACATGGCGGCAAGGCGATTCAAAGAGGTCCTCTAAACTATCTGGCTCTGCATTATCAGGGCATGCCAATTAGTATTACGGTTGAAGGGGCAAATATCTTAACACGTAACCTAATGATTTTTGGTCAGGGGGCGACTCGTTGCCACCCTTATGTGTTAAAAGAAATGGCGGCAGTTCAAGAACAAGATGCGGAAATAGCGTTGTACCAGTTCGATAAAGTGCTAACCGACCATCTGGCACACAGTTGCAAAACATTTCTTAAAGCGTCTTTTAATGGGCTGACCTTAGGTTTCTTCTCATCTGCCCCTGTAGGCGGAGAGGTAGCCAGATACTATAAAACCTTAACCTGGTATAGCCAAATCTTAGCCATTCAGAGCGATCTTGCGATGCTTGTACTCGGCGGTAAGTTAAAACTACAAGAAATGCGTTCAGCCAGGTTAGGCGATATGTTAAGCCATCTCTATCTGGGTTCTTGTGCACTGAAAAAGTTTGAGGACGATGGTCGCCAGTGTAGCGATTTACCCCTGTTGCATTACGCCATGCATTATCATCTCAGTGCGTTCGAGCAGGCTCACAAGGGTTTTGTTGACAACTTTGCACCAGATGGACTTAAAACGATTGCAAAAAGGTGGTTTATGCCTTTTGGCAGGGGTTTTTCGGGGCCTTCGGACAAGCTCATCATTGAGTTGTGTGATAGTTTATATCGCAATAAACTGACTCTTGCCCGCGTTAGCAGCTTATGTAGTACCTCAGGGCATGCAGGGCTGGAGGCATTAGAGCAGGCGTTTAAGTTATTTCCAAAATGTGAGCAGGGGTTACACAAGTTTGAACGTTGGCAGAAAGCTCATCAGACGAATCTGCTTGCTTTAAGCACTGATGAGCAGCTCGCTATGGCGGTGGCTGAATGTGTTCTTGATGAAGAAGAGCGTGAACGCTTGGCCGATTGGTTCCATTGCAGCCGGCTTGCTTTAAGTGTGGATGACGCGGCCTAACCCGCTTGGGTATTTGCTTGTGAGTTGTAATGAAATACTGAGTTGGTTTTACGTAGCCAGATTCATTTCTGGCTACGTAAAACCTGTTTATTCTGATTTCGCTGGGACAACAAGCGCTAGCGGGCAAAAGGATCCGCATTGATTTTATCGACGTACCACTCGCCCTTACGTCTGATAAGTTGAACACTGCGCATGTCGTCAACTTGCTCTCCATGTAACATACCGGTGAAAATCAGGTTGATCCTGGCTTCGTTACCATATTGTTCTCGCAGGCTTTGGTTAGTCATATCCACTTCTATGGTTACCTGGTCGTACTGCATGTTGATCAGGTTTCTGGCAAACTGGGAGGGGGTGCCGTAAGAGCGCATTATTCTGCCCATACGAGGCGTAGAGCGACTCAGCGCCAGTTCCATGTCTTTTTTATTGTACAGTGCGTCAAAAAAAACCGTAGCTGCGTATCCCGGGGTATTTTTATCGCCACGAGCCGCGTCATCACCACCACAGCCAGATAACATCAATAGGATTACAGTCGAGAAAGTAAGTAATAATTTCATATTAGTAGTAATTGAGGTGATTATGACTTTAGTTTGTCGTTTAATCGAGCTTTTGTAAAGTACAGGTCGGTAAAATACGGGGATAATGGTGAGGGGCAGCTAAAGAGCACCAGGAAGTGAAAAACAGTTGCAGCATTTTACTGCAACTGTTTGAAAGTTAACTTACTCAATATCGCATTTTAGAACGCCACGACTAGTTCGGTAGCAAATTTCTCTGATATAGATAAACAAGTCTTGCGGTAATACGTCTTCGATTAGTTTGGTTTGTGTGTCACCGTCATAACATTTTATGTCTTTGTTACTGACCAGGCAGGTGAGAGACCCGTTTGCCAGCACTTTATGTACGGTCGCATTTGCGGCCAGCAGGTCTGTCAGTTCAGTGCCTCGGCTACCCCAGCACTGCCAGCTGGCATCGCTTAGCTGAGCACATACATTGTTTGCGTCAACGGCGTTAAGTTTTGCTGCGAGCAATTGTGCAGGGACGTTTTTTACCGGGTTATCGCCCTTGGCATTACAAACGACAGTGCCATAATTGCCAAGCAAGCAGGCATAGTCGCCCTTAGTTATCACTTGTTTGAGTTCGGCAGGAGCGTCCAGGTTGAGAGTCTGACCCAAGGTTTCACGACAAGATTCAAATTTGCCATCCGTCACTTTACAAACATAGTCATCACCCCGGAAAGTATGGTTGCTTTCATATCTCAGTTTGACATCACTATGATCGGTCTGATCATGTTCATCTGTGGCGTGAAATTCAAGTGTCACGATGCGCTCTAACTCACTGTTATACCTAATAGAAGCGCTGGTATCAGACACTTGCTTAATGGTCACATTATCATCCGTGCTCTTTGCCTGCCAGTGACTTGGCATATTGTGCTTACCATCCAGGTGGAAAACTTGCCCAAAGACTTGCGCTTCACTGCCCATAATATAGGTCTCTTCTACGCCAGCATAAGGTATGATAATGGCGCTGTGAGCCGTGCCAAGGATCGTGCTTTCACGCACAATATCACCGGCTTTAGCTGTGATCTTAATGACCGTCAGACCTTTACGAGTAATCGTTTTCTTATGCAGGTTCAGCGTTAATCTCTGATCTTCAAGAGACCACTGAAGATTATCGTAATGGTCGTAATCACTGCTTGAGACTATGACCTCTTCGATATCAACGCCGCCATTAAATGTCAGGTCTAACGTGGCTGGGACGTCCGGATAAATAGAAAATTCGCCGGGGTCTCTGACTATCATCAGGGTTTTTGCTACTGTGCTACTGACGTAAGTGAAATTAACAAAGGTGGATTGTTCGGTACCATTTTTCAGCTTCACCTTGTACTCAATTTGTCGTGACGTTTGAATGGTGTCTTCTTCTGGAATAGTGATCACGAGTTTGTTGTTCGATTTTTCCAGTAAGTCATCGCCAAATTCCGGAATAATCCATGAAACGCTTTCAACATCGTCGAAATTGGTTAAATTGGAATTCACGGTGATTGTTTGCCCGGGCACTGCGAACGAGCGGTCCATAGTGAGCTCAAGACCTTGTAGATCGGTGATGTTGCGCACCACAACAGATGTCTCAGCGGTTTTTTTGATATCGCCCTTCATGGTAACAGTGAGCTGGAGTGTAAAGGTCTGATCTTCACTCACTTCCGGTGCGCTAAAAGTATAGGCCCCTTTCCCCTGGGTTTGCTGAGAAGGCTGAGGCGTGCCTTGCCATTGCCATTCATAACTGATGATCTCATCGGTACTGGTCGTTGTCGCCTGAATTGTCAGTAAATTCTTCTCATTGACAATAACTTGCTCAGGCAGGCTGACACTGAGTGATGGCTCAGACTCCGGTGTCAGTGTAACTTTGATGGTTTTAGAGATGATTTCATCACTGGTGGTAATTTCAAATATAATATCAAATTGTTGAGTTTGCGTGACCTCAGGTAATTCAATGCTGAAAGTACTTTGTCCGGCGCGGGTGTCATGATTCGACTGGATATCGGTATTAGTTAATTCAAAGCCGTCGCTGCGCCAGTCAACTTTTTCTATCTTAGATGTCATGGTGAAGGTCGCGGTAACGGATGCTAGGCCTCCGCCTGTCAGCGTCAGGGTGTCGGCAAGCTCAATGTGTCCGGCAGCGGACTTGGGCATCACAGTTACCTGCCAGGTTTTACTCACTTGGTTGTTGTGACTGTCTGTGACTGTGTAGGTCAAGGTGACTTGTGTCTGCTCGTCAACATCCGGGAAAATCACATGATGTGCGCCGTTAGTGGTATCGATAAACTGAACACCTGCAAGGGAGCTGCTCCATACACCGGTGACCGAATCATTCTCTGGATCCGATACTGTGGCTGTCAGAGACAAGATATCACCCGAGTTGACTAACGTATTGCCTTCCAGACTGACACTAGGTGCCTGGTTGACGATTTGTTGCCTATTGTCTGTTGACGGTGATTTATTGTCGTTATTAGAAGAACCACCACAGGCGGCTAGAACCCCAAAAGTGGAGAGCAGCAGATAGTTTCGCATTATTCATTCCTTTTATTGCGTTTTTATTTCGATAAGCATAGTACAATAGCGTGGTGCGATTTTGGAAACGTTTATTTGTGAGATTGTGTATTTAGAATAGTCGACAAATTTGAACGAATTTGCTGTCAACTGATGTCAATTGTTGCCAACTGATATGAAAATAAAAGCCCAGTGCAGTACCGGGCTTAGTTGGTTGGGTAGAACTATGAATCGTAACTGTTAGTTTTGTTGCAATGCCTCAGCACTTGTTGGCTGTTTTTTGAAGCGTTTCACAAGGCGCTTAAGGTCTTCCAGCGCAACGTATTGGCAGGGGATCAGAATTAACGTAATCACGGTCGCAAACAACACGCCAAAAGCCAGCGAAACAGCCATGGGTATAACAATCTGGGCCTGCAGGCTGGTTTCCAGGAGAATAGGAACCAAACCAATAAAGGTGGTTAGTGACGTCAGTAAAATTGCTCTGAAACGTCTGCAACCAGCCTCAACAACGGCTTCTTTGATGGTCATTCCTTGTTCACGTGCCTTGTTCACAAAATCAACCATAACCAGTGAGTCATTGACGACTACGCCTGCGACGGCAATGATGCCGAAGAATGACAGGCTGCTCATGGTCATACCAAGTACCATATGGCCAAATACTGCGCCTACAACGCCAAATGGGATCACGGACATGATCAAGATCGGCTGAGAGTAAGAACGTAATGGAATAGCCAGTAGTGCAAAAATAATCATCAAGGATAAAGCAAAATCCCGAATTTGCTCGGCTACACTGTCCATTTCTTCCTGAATTCGACCGGCAACACTGCTGCTGACCCCAGGGTAGTTCTTGAGCAGCGATGGCAGATATTCATCACGGATCTCTTCAGCTATCTTGAATGGCTCAGCCTGATCTGTATCAACCGACGCCCAGACATTAATTGTGCGTTTGGCGTTTTCACGACGGATCCGGTTAACCCCTTCGACCAGATGGATATCGGCGATTTCTCCCAGCGGTACCTCTGCACCACTTGGAGTAATGATCCGAACAGCCTGAATATCACTGATGGTGTTGCGCTGTTCTTGCGGGTAGCGGATCATCACTTTAATCTCTTCGCCGCGGCGCAGTATACGCTGTGCTTCCAGACCGTAGTAACTGAAGTTTACCTGAGAAGCCACATCGGCCAGCGTCAGCCCCATGCTGTAGGCCAAAGGTTTAAGCTCCAGCTGAACTTCTTCGGTGCTCGATTGCATAGAGTCATTGACATCACCCACCCCAGCAATCGTACGTAGTTTCTCTTTAAGTTTACCTGCAACTTCCTGTAAGGTTTCCTTGTTTTTCCCTTCAAGGCGGAAGCTGATATCACCGTCATCCCGGCCACCATTCATAATGCTGTCCTGAATGTTCAACGACTTGACTCCAGGCAGAGGGGGCATATTTTCCCGCCATAGAGCACTGAGCGCAAAGGTATCGATTGGGCGCTTATGGGGTTCAACCAGAATTGCCATGATAGATGCCGTGGTACGTCCGCGCAGGTTCACAGACAGGTCTTTGATCATCTTAGTGCCATACTCAGCCTCGATCTGCTTCTCAACATCCAGAATGACCTGCTCAACTTTTTTAGCTGTAGCCAGTGTCGCAGACTCGGAAGAGGATAAGTTCATATCTATTGTGATGCGTGGGAAGTCATGGGGGATTTTCGGGTTCGCAACAAACTTAACCAGACCACCTGCAAACATACCGCCACTCACAATGATGATAGACAAAAATGCCACAATCACTGTGTATCGGTAATGAATACATTTTTCTATAAACGGACGATAGAGATTTTCAATGAAGTTTTTCAATGCACCATCAATGAGTGCTCTGGCACGATGTAAAGGATTTTTGGGATTGTCGGGGCGGTCCTTCATGGCAGCAAGGTGCGCTGGCAGGATAAGTTTAGACTCAACCAAAGAGAACAGCAGGCATAAAATGATGACGCCACCGATGGCCTTTGAGAATGCAGCCGCCGGACCCGTTGCAAAAGTCTGAGGTAAAAACGCCGCGACCGTGGTCAGTACGCCAAATGTGGCTGGGATAGCAACACGTTTAACACCCCGAACCACATTATCCAGACTGTGGCCGTGTTTCTCAATCTCGGCGTGGGCGGATTCCCCAACAACAATCGCGTCATCAACGACGATGCCAAGCACCAGAATAAAGGCAAATAGAGAGGCAAGGTTAATTGTGACGTCCAGCATGCCCATTGGCATAAACAAGAACGCCCCCAAAAATGATACTGGCAGGCCCATCATGACCCAGAAAGCTAAGCGGACGCGTAAGAACAAAGCCAACATTAGCATCACCAGAATACCACCCCACATCATGTTTTCTATCATCATGTTAAGGCGGCCTTCGAGATAGTAAGTCAAATCAATAAAGGGCTCCAACTCAACGCCCTGGGGCAGTTGGGTAGCTTTATCAGCCAGGTAAGTTTTCATGACCTGAGCGACCTTGGTGATATCCTGATCTTTTGACGCCCGAACTTCGAATACCAGTGAATTTCTACCGTTATAACGAGAGTAGAGTAGGCCTTCCTCAAAACCATCGGTGACTTTCGCAACATCGCCCAATTTAATTTGTGCGCCATCTGCAAGTGTCAGTAAAGGGAGCTGTTCAAACTCATGCCCACGGTAGGCCTGATTTTCAACCCGCATAGAAATATAACCATTGTCAGAGCGGATCTGTCCGGCGGACATATTTGCAGAAAAGTTTTTAACTGCTTCAGAAATATCTCTGAATGTCAGACCATACTCACGCAGGCGATCTGGACTGATTTCGATGCTGATCTCATAGTTCAGGCCGCCATTAAAGTCGACCAGGTTAACGCCTGGCAGGGCAAGCATCTCGTCGTGTATTTCGTTACCCAGTTGTTTCAGCTGGTGGAAATTCATATCTCCATTGAGTGACAGCCACATTACTTCCTGCTCAAACTTATCACGGCGAATAATAGGTCGTTCCATATCGGCCGGAAAAGTAGAAATCGAGTCAACCTGCATTTTTACTTCGTCCAGCACCTCCTGGGGGTCATACTTTTCTTCGACTTCTATCCAGGTTTGTGAGAAACCACGATTGGAATAGGTGATCAGGCGCTTGATGCCTTCCAGCCCTTCCATTGATTCCTCTACTTTGATGGTGATCCCTTCTTCCACTTCCTGTGGTGCAGCTCCTGGGTAAACCGCCTGCACACTCAACCAGTTATTTTCAAACTGGGGAAACATTTGTTTGCGGATAGTAAAGGCACTGAGTAAGCCACCGACCAGTATAAAAATCATCAACAGGTTGGCCGCAACTGGGTTGCGAGCAAACCAGGCAATTAAGCCTTTTTCGCGCGAGCCTTCCATAGGTTACTCCTCCTTCAGTGCCAGTTGTGTATCTGGTGTAATGACAGGCGATGAGTCAAGACGCAGCTGCATTCCCTCTGAAGGGTATTCCAGTGCGGATGTGATCAATTGCTGGCCGTCAGTCAGACCCTCAGTCGCTATCGCATAGCCATCTACTTCACGGATAACAGCAATGGGCTTAAAGGTGAGCTGCTGGTTGTGATCGAGCAACGCAACTTTTCCTTCGTGGATTAGGTGACGTGGAATACGCATCGCATTAGCCACGGAGATCCCCTGAATTTGCGCCGTCAGGTAAGTGCCAAAGCGCAGCGGTTGTGCTTGTTCCTGATAAGGCGTACTCACCTGAGCCACCAGATAAGTCATCCGACTTTTGTTGTCGACAACGCCTTCGCTGCGTACGATTTTTCCTTGCCATGAAACGGCTTGCCCCGCCACTTTTGCGGATAAAGTTACCTCAGCATCAATGCCATAATTGTTCAGGTACCTCAGTTCATGGTCTGCAACGGGTAAACGGATTTCGGCCACTGATGTTGCATTCAGGACACCCAGGGTACTGCCTGGATTGACAACGCTGCCCAGACTTAAAGAGCGACTGGTAATAATTGCGTCATAAGGTGCCTTGATATAGGTGCGCTCGAGGTTCCGCTTTGCTCGCTTAACACTGGCCTGAGCTGCTTTGAAACGTGCCAGTTTTTCTGCCAGTTGTGGTTTGCGCAAATAGAGTTCAGAAGGGATCGTCGATTGCGCATTGTCTTTAATACGTTGCCATTCTGTTTTTGCAACGTGTGCCTGGGCTTGTTCGATTTCCAGTGCAGAATGTGCCTGAGCCAGGCTGGCTTCGGCCTCAATTAACGCTGCCTCATAGTCATTAGGGTCAATGCGAGCCAGGGTTTCTCCTTGTTGCACAAAGCCGCCTTTGACGAATTTGTCCGACAGGGCAATGAGTTGTCCACTGACTTGAGCAACCAGTTCGGTGCTGTATTTAGGGGTAACGAGCCCGTAAGATTCCACCATTAGTTGCATGGGAGCCATATCAATTGGCTGAACTTCAACCAATGGATGAATGACTTTTTCGGGTTTTTCTTCGGGCGGTTGCTTCATTGCTGAAAATGCAAAAGCGGTAGCCAAGCTACCGACGAGCACCGCAACGGGTAATAGAATTTGTTTTTTACTAGCCACGAGTTATTCCTTCCATCAATAACGGTTGAATCGATTTCTCTAACCTGATTAAGGATACGCGAACAGATGTGTCTGGGTGTTTTAAACATTTCAAATTGTGTAACAAGGCATTGCAAGGATGTCAGCTTGCTTACGTCTGATAAAATAATGGCCTTAGTGTTTTCGTTGACGAGTTGTCGTATAATGGCGTGCTTTATTATTCACTAAAACTAAATTGTAAAGGATCAGATGCAGTGTCGTTTAGGCTGTGGAGCCTGTTGTATAGCACCGAGTATCAGCTCGCCAATCCCAGGGATGCCGCAGGGCAAGCCTGCGGGGGAGCGCTGTATACAACTGGATGATGACAACCTGTGTAAATTATTTGGCGACCCTCGTCGGCCTAAAGTATGTGGAGACTTTGTACCCTGCGAAGATGTCTGTGGTAAGGATAACGCACATGCAATGTGGCTGATTACTGAGCTTGAGCAATGTACTTAGCACCAATCGGCATGAGCAGATAATGCGTGCGGGAGACTTACTCTGCTGCTAGCAGTGCTAGATGCTCACTTCAGGTAGCCAAAAGCAGCAAATTTTTCATTTGTTATCGCCAACATTCAGTCACCTCTGGGTTGCCGGTTTAAGTGAATTAACTGATATTGGCTAACAAACCTGCAGCGTTTTCTTCTTCTCTTAGGGTCAGGACATCGCACCCGGTAGGTGTCACCAGTATGGTGTGCTCTGCCTGAGCCGACAGTGCGCGATCTCGTGTCACTACGGTCCAGCCATCTTTGAGTGTTTTAACCTTGTGACTGCCCTGGTTGAGCATAGGTTCAATAGTGAATGTCATGCCAGGTACAAGCTTCATCCCAGTGCCCGGACGTCCGAAATGCAACACTTCTGGCGCCTCATGCATCTCGGTACCAATTCCGTGGCCGCAATACTCCCGCACCACGCTTAACCCTTTTATTCGCGCGAAGTCTCCAATTGCATAGCCTATGTCGCCCAGTGTGGCGCCTGGTTTCACTTGACTGATCCCTCGCCAAAGTGCAGCGACCGTATTGTCTACCAGCGCCCGAGCCATGTTACTGGCGTTCGGCATCACATACATCTTACTGGAATCAGCGATATAACCTTGGTGCTTAAGGGTAATGTCTACATTCAGAATATCCTGATCGCTTATGATATGACGTGCACTGGGCATGCCATGGCAGACGACTTCATTCACTGATGTGTTGATGGAGTAGGGGTAGCCATATTGCCCCTTACTAGCGGGAATAGCGCCCAATACATCCACGATATAATGTTCAACGAATTCGTCCAGCTGCAATGTTGTCACCCCGGGTTTTACTTGCTGATCCAGGGCTTTAAAGACTTGAGCTAACATGGCCCCAGACTCCCGCATAAGCGAGATAGCGGCATTATTTTTGATCGTGACCTGAGTCAATGGTGTCACTCCTTGTGTGATTAAGTTGTTGTCTGATCAATTGCGCAAAGGTCATGTCAGGATTCAGCTCGGCCAGCCGGCCCATTTTGATCCAGAACTCTGCTTGTGCATTGATGGAGCGTGACATGACCTGACTTGCCTGTCGCAGTTCTTCGTGTACTTCATCTGAAATTTTAACGATACCCATGGTTATTCATTGTGTATATGATGTATATATGAATCATATAATGATATCAGGCAAAGAAGCAATACCATTCATCGCGGGTCTGATTGCGTTACATGAAAAGCAGGTTGAAATTAGCGTAAGTACCGGGCTCATAGGGGGCGTATTGAGATTAAAAGCAGCTGATGCCAGAGCATGTTGTTGTAATACCAGAGCGCAACAATCCGTAATTTTCGTACATTCCCACAGATAAAAAAACGCCCGACTCTGTGTGAGTCGGGCTTAGGGAAAGGCTCAAATTTGGAGCCGTGCGCTAACTTAAAAACACCTTCTAATTACAAGGGAGAAGTAGAAAGTCATTTAAGTGTAGCTAAGGCTTCATAAAATTTACAAACATTTGAAATATTAATTATTTCAATAAAAACAACATGTTAATTTCATATGAATGAATCGTCTTAAAATTATCAAAACCTTTTGTTCAGGTTATACCCAAGTTATCAACTGGCCATTTAGGACTAAATCCCGTGGAAGCTTGTTCTTGATTTTGGCCTTCTGCCATTTGCCAAGCCCGACAGGTGCACCACATAGCGTAAGTACCACCTCACCTTGCGCCGGACCCGCAGAGTCAAGACGAATATCCTGTCCCTGAAAGTAAGCTTTTGCCTGACTGGCATTGAGTGCGAAAGTGTTGCTGGTTGCCAGTTGGCCCAGGCAAGTGGCAAATTCATGCTCCAGTTTCACGCCATTTTTGTGAGTGGTGGCGACTTTGATGCCAATGCGAGAGTACTTTATCTTTTCCTGTAGTGTCTCCATGTGCTGTGGAAACAGCCATAGCTCTTTATCACGGCTCATTAACTGTCCGGGCAGCGCTTCAATTCCAAATTGTTGTTTGATACTGGTCGAAAATGCTTGTAAGTCTTTTTTGGCGCAGGGCGAAAAAGGAAATTGCCCTTTCTTTCTCTTCTGCTGTGAATGCACCACGCTGGCTGTTTTTTTGAATTTGGCTATGAAGAAGCCTTCACTGTCGTAGATTTGAGGCCAGACGTGCAGATAACCTTGCTCTGTTGCGGCTTTATCGGCCTCAGGGAACAGATCATGGAGTGACATGATCTCGACGTCTCCTGCGAAGGTGTCGAGCAGATGATCACAGATCTGCTGGTTTTCCAGTGGGGTCAGGGTGCAGGTCGAATACACTAAGGTACCACCGGGTTTGAGTGCCAGAAAGGCACTGTGGATCAGTGTTTTTTGTACTTCTGCAATGTCCTGATTGGATGCCAGCGACCAGTTTTTAAGTGCGTCAGGGTCTTTACGGACTGTCCCTTCTCCGGAGCAGGGCGCATCAAGTAGTATATGGTCAAAACTCTCATACATGTAGTCACCAAACACCTGACCATCAAAATGTGACAGTGCACAGTTTGCAACGCCCATGCGCTTGAGGGTGGCAGCCAGTGTTTTCAGTCGGGACGAGGAAAGCTCATTAGCAATCAGTATTCCCTGGTTATCCATCAGAGCTGCCAGCTGGGAGGTTTTCGACCCTGGTGCTGCCGCCATATCCAGTACAGTGTCTCCGGGTGCCAGCGAGGTGGCCAGTGCCATAGGAGGCAACATGGAACTTGCCTCCTGCACATAAATACAGCCACTAAGGTGCAATGCTGTATTACCGATAGGCAGGTTACTTTCTTCGTCATTCGGACGGCTCAGCCAGTAGCCTTGTTGGCACCAGGGGATAGGCTCAATCTGCCAGTTCAGTTGTGCTGCCTGATGTTCAAATTCTTGTTGTGACATTTTCAGTGTATTAACACGGACCGCGCGTCTCAAGCCCTTGCGGCAGCTTGCGATGAAATCATCCATAGTCAGATGCGCTGGTATGTAGCTTGCGACATCTTCAATAAATTCAGCCGGAATATAAGTTTTAGTGTCCAAAGTCATTATCTCTTGCACTTAATGTGGCTAGTTTACCACTAATTGACATCACTCTGGGATAGACTCATCTCGACGCGCTATATTCTTTGTTGCGAGGATGTAGTACCTGTCCCTCTTGAATATACGGAAAAACATATATAATATATTTCGTATGTTTAGAACGATGGAATCTTAGACTTCTTCTGAGGAGCTTGGGAGAGGTCAGTGTAATTAAAAAGGTAACTCACATGACTATCAAAGTAGGTATCAATGGATTCGGACGCATGGGAAGATTAACCATGCGGGCACTATGGCAAACTGCAGGCATTGAAATTGTAAAAATCAATGACCCAGGCGGCGATGCGTATACTCTGGCGCATCTGATGACTTTTGACTCAGTGCATGGCAAATGGGAGTGGGAAGCCGAGGCCAGCGATGAGAAAACCATGGTGATTGCAGATAAACGCATCGCGGTGGAGCAGCAAACTCAGCTGGAAAAAATTGACTGGTCAGACTGTGATTTAGTGATTGAAGCCAGTGGTAAATTGAAAAGCAAAGAAAAGCTGGCTGGCTATTTTTCTCAGGGTGTAAAGCAGGTGGTTGTAACTGCGCCTGTGAAAGAAGAGGGGGTTCTGAATGTCGTGATGGGCGTTAACCATCAGCTATTTGATGCTGACTCTCACCCAATTGTCACAGCGGCCTCATGCACGACTAATTGTCTGGCCCCGGTTGTAAAAGTTTTGCAGGACAACATCGGCATTAAACATGGCTCGATGACGACCATCCACGACATCACAAACACCCAGACAATTATTGATGCTCCGCACAAAGACTTGCGCAGAGCGCGTGCCTGCGGTACCAGCTTAATTCCAACAACAACAGGGTCGGCAACGGCAATTACCCATATATTCCCGGAACTCAAAGGCAAGTTGAATGGCCACGCCGTGCGAGTGCCGCTGACCAATGCATCAATCACGGACTGCGTGTTTGAAGTTAACCGTGAAACCACAGTGGAAGAAATCAACAGCTGGATGGAGCAAGCTGCGCAAGGGGATCTTGCAGGTATTTTGGGCTATGAAACACGCCCTCTGGTGTCTATTGATTATAAAACAGACCCTCGCAGTGCTATCGTAGACGCACTGTCTACCATGGTGGTAAATGGGACTCAGGTTAAACTCTATGTTTGGTATGACAATGAATGGGGTTACGCTAACCGTACTGCAGATCTGGTCCGTCACGTGATTGCACAGCGCTGGGGGTAAGCGTGTTACAGCAGCTTTCTGCGCCCATTAAGCAGTATCTGGTTATAACTGGTAATTATTGGTCGTTTACCCTGACTGATGGGGCATTACGCATGCTGGTGGTGTTGTATTTCCATCAGCTGGGCTACAGTCCTATCGCTATTGCCTCGTTATTTTTACTTTACGAAGTGTTTGGGGTGGTGACCAATCTGGTTGGTGGCTGGCTGGGTGCCAGAATGGGCCTGAACAAGACCATGAATGTGGGCTTGTTCTTGCAAATTGTCGCGCTGCTTATGCTGGTTGTGGATCCGCAGTGGCTGAGCGTCGCGTATGTGATGGTGGCTCAGGCGTTATCCGGCATTGCCAAAGACTTGAATAAAATGAGTGCCAAAAGCGCCATAAAGCTGCTGGTACCCAAAGAGCAGGATGGTGCACTGTTTAAGTGGGTAGCTATTCTTACTGGGTCGAAAAATGCGCTCAAGGGGGTGGGCTTCTTCATGGGCGGCCTGCTCCTGACACAGCTAGGCTTTCAGGGCGCACTGTGGTTTATGAGCACGATGCTACTGATAACCTGGGTGCTCAGCTTAATATTACTCAAGCAGGATCTGGGTAAGAAAAAACACAAGCCTAAATTCTCAGAGATGTTTTCGACCAGTCAGCAGGTAAACTGGTTATCCGCCGCACGGTTGTTTTTATTTGCTTCCCGTGATGTCTGGTTTGTGGTGGCTTTGCCGGTATATCTGGCCAGTGTGTTTGGCTGGGATCACTGGTGGGTTGGCGGTTTTATGGCAAGCTGGGTTATTGCGTACGGGCTGGTTCAGGCCAATGCACCCAAGCTGCTTGGTAATCGGCGCTCAAATACGCAACAAGCGTTTATCTGGGTGGCTCTGCTGACTCTGTTGCCTGCTTTAATAGCCCTGGCATTGTGGTCCCAGTGGTATGTACAGGTGTCGATTGTGGCGGGTTTACTGATATTTGGTGCCGTGTTTGCAGTCAACTCCTCTCTGCACAGCTTTTTGATTGTGCATTTTGCTGATGAAGATGGAGTGTCAATGGATGTTGGCTTCTATTACATGGCGAATGCGATGGGTCGCCTTGCGGGAACCATATTATCGGGCCTGGCCTATCAGTATGGCGGGCTAGTTAGCTGCTTGCTGATATCCAGCGTTTTGCTCATGCTTGCGACTGGGCTTACTTATGGGCTGCAACGCCACACCAGGTAGAACTGTGAAAGTAAGACAAACCTGAATCTAGGTTTGTCTTACTTTAGACACGTTTTGACAGGTCTATGGTAGCTTAAAGCTCGCGGTGATTTGTTTGAGTTTTCTTGACTGCTTATCCAAATCCAGGCTGGCACTGGCCACCTGATCTGCACCTGCTGCGTTATCCAGTGCGGCTTGTTTAATAGCGTCAATATTGTAACTGATCTCTTCAGTGGTCGAGGTCTGCTGTTGCGCCTCCAGGGCGATACGTTTTGCACTCGCCGAAATTTCCTGAATTTGTGCAACGCTGGTTTGCAGGCTGGCAGCACTATCATTGGTTGCAGAAATGGATGCTTGCGCGACTTCGGCAGACTGATGCATTTTATCAACCGCTTGTGCGGTCGCACTTTGTAGCTCCTGGATCATGGTCTCTATGTCACCGGTAGACTGTTGAGTTTTGTAGGCAAGCTGGCGTACTTCGTCCGCAACGACGGCAAAACCGCGACCATGCTCACCTGCTCGGGCTGCCTCAATGGCGGCATTGAGTGCCAGCAGGTTGGTCTGCTCGGTAATAGCCTGGATCACCTCAATCACTTTGCCTATGTTCTGAGCTCCGGATTCTACGTCCTTAATAGCACGCTCAGAATCGCTGATCACCTGATCGAGAGTTGTCATTTGAGAAACGCATTCTGCCAATGTCTGACTCGCGGCCTGTGTACTGTCTTGCGTGTTGACGCTGAGCGTGGCAACCTGATTAGCGCTATTCGCAACACTCTCAATGGACTGAGCCGTGGCTGCAATGGCAAGGGCGACTTGCTCAATGTTTGCATGTTGCTCCTGTAAGCTGGTATTGGCCTGTTCACTGGCTGCACTGGTCTGGCTGGCCGTAACGGCAAGCTGAGAAGTCGTTTCACTGATAGTGCCAATCACGCCGGTGAGATAGCTGGTCATCTGCCTCATAGCGCCGTATACACCGGTCACGTTGGCATCCTGGCTAAAATCCTGGCGCAAATCACCTGAAGCGATCCGTTCACTGATGTCGCGCATCGTGCTGGGCTCTCCACCTAGCGGGCGCAGTACCGAGCTGGCGATCAACCAGGTGGCTACGCTGATTGCGATAATTGCAATAGCGCCAATTAGGGCAATAAACCAATACAGTTGATAAATCGGTGCAAATGCTTCAGCTTTGTCAATCTCACTCAACAACACCCAGTTTAGCGTTGCAAACTGAAATGGCATATAGGCCGACAAAACTGGGTTGCCATTATAATCAATGATCAGCTCTGTTTCAGAAAAGCCTTGCAGACCACGCCTGACCGCATAGGTATCAACGCCATTTCGTGCTACTGAGCCGGCAAAGCTGGCCGTTACACTGTGCGCTGTCGGGTCCAGATATGAATCTGAACGCATTCTTAAATCTGAGCCTACCAGATAGGACTCGCCTGTTTTACCCATACCATCACGTTGTTGCATGATGTCGTTAATCGTATCTATGGCGATTTGTAACGCAATAATGGAGTGAACTTGCCCGTCAACCTGAACCGGTACCCCAATAAATGCAGCTGGCTCGTTATTGCTTGGCGCATACTGTTGATAATCTGTGATGGAAAATTGACTGCCATTGAGCGCGTTGCGAAATAACTGAGCGAGTCCGGAATCGCGATAAGGTCCAGTTCTCAGGTTGGTCTGATAGTCACTCTCTTTCGCGACGGTATAACTGATAAAACCGTTCGTTTCTATGATAAACAGATCATAAAACCCTTTTTGCTCGATAAAATGCTTGAACAGAGCGTGATTGTCTCGGGCAATCTCAGCAGTGCCTGATTGAGTCTTGGTACTGGCCATTTGTTGCCATTGTGCAGCGATCAGGCTTAGATCTGCCTTGCGGGCCTTGAAGTAATCGTCGATTTGGCGATGTTTAATATGTTTGATGGAGGTAAGCTGATTATACGCCTGACGCTCTAATGCATCTGATGCGGTAATTAAGGATGTGATTGCCATAAATGCCGCCGGCAGTAAGCCAACGAGCATGAATGAAATCAGCAAACGGAGTTTGGTGGACATGGAGTACCTGACTTAAGGTTATTTTGCTAAATGCAATTGAAAATGATTATTATCACATATTGTAAACAAAAATCCCTTTAGTGGGAACTGTGACATCCGAAAAGTTAAAAAAAAGAAACTAAATTCTTATTTTTTGTTTTCGTTCCAGGTTTGCTTACGTTATTGGTTTTGACTCTAAATGGCAGGATCCTGCAAGGGCAGAAGCCGGGCGCTGGCGCACCCAGCCGGTAAAAACGTTTCCTTAACTGAGCTCAATTGCCTGGATCTGAACGGATTGCTCGTCTTCTTCCTGTTCTGCGCCCGCAGGCACACTCGGAAATTCCGGCTTATCAAGTGCGATATCTCCGCCATCAACGATGTCATCTTTTTGCAAAGAGCGGAAACCGAACAGGCCGTGATCAGCCAAATGAGACGGCACAACATTTTGCATCGCAGTGAAAATGCTCTCTACTCGCCCTGGATGAGTTGTATTCCACTCATTCAGCATTGCCTTAACATGCTTGCGCTGCAGGTTTTCCTGTGAGCCACATAGGTTACATGGAATGATGGGGAATGCCTGGCTCTGCGCGTAACGTGCAATGTCAGCTTCTTTACAATATGCCAGCGGTCGGATCACCATATGCTGGCCATCATCGCTCATTAGTTTAGGTGGCATGCCTTTTAATTTACCGCCATAGAACATGTTTAAAAACATGGTCTCAATCATGTCATCACGATGGTGGCCTAAGGCAATTTTAGTGGCGCCCATTTCTTTTGCAGTTCGGTAGAGAATACCGCGACGCAGGCGTGAACACAGTGAGCAGGTTGTCTTGCCTTCGGGAATTTTGTCTTTGACGATTGAGTAGGTGTCTTCCTCAACGATTTTATATTCTACGCCAAGGGTATCCAGATATTCAGGTAGGATATGCTCAGGAAAGCCAGGCTGCTTTTGATCCAGGTTGATGGCAAACACATCGAACTTGATAGGGGCGACACGCTGAAGGTGCTGCAACACATCCAGCAGAGTATAACTGTCCTTACCGCCAGACAGGCAAACCATAATGCGGTCACCATCTTCGATCATATTAAAATCGCCTACAGCCTGACCGGCCAGCCTTCTTAAGCGTTTTTGCAACTTGTTAAGGCTATATGCTTGCTTAGCTTCTTGTGAGTGAGACACTCGCCCCCCTATATCAAAATGACGGCAAAAATAAATAAGGGCGCATTATACCGTCAGACCAGTAAACTGCAATATAAGTGGTGAGATTACAATCGGGGTTGGGAAGAGCAGATCGACACGCAACTGCGTGTCGATCATAACGATAGATTTACTGCGCGAGCGGGCTTTTGTACCCATCTGGTTTGAGTGCCAGTACATCACAGTCAAGGCTATCGATAACATGTTCAGCGGTATTACCGACTAATGCCGCACTGAGGCCAGTTCGACCGACGGTACCAATAACCACTAACTCTGCATTATGCTCATTCGCAATATGGGGGATCACGTCTTCTGGTAAGCCTTCTTTAATAACACACTGCGCTTTACCAAGACCAAAGTGCTCGGCCAGTGCCCAGGTTTCCTCCTCGTGGTGCTTCTTCACTGCTTCATTGTACTGCGATGGATTAAACTCAGGGATCTCAATGGCGATGTTTACTGGTGTTGCCGGATAGGTGTTGACCAGACTCAGGGAAGCGTTGGCCAGCTCACATAAAAATTGCGCATCTTTGATGATACGGTGATTCAGCGCCTGATGTTGTTCATCATCACTGACGGCATTGACTGCCGCAAGTATTTCGCCTTTTTCAGGCCAGGCATGATCTTTGACCAATAATACCGGGGCAGGGCACTTTCTGATCAGGTGCCAGTCTGTCGGAGTAAAAATGACAGACTTAAGCGTATCATGCTGATGAGTGGCTTTGATCACAAGATCAAACTGTTGTTCAAGCACGGTCTTGATAATGGCCTCGTAGGGGCGGTTGTGCCAGACTACTTTGGTTTCAATATCGATGTTTTGATAGCCGCTGGTGAGTTCAGAAATCCAGGCCTCACGGTCTTTAATTACCGCTTCTCTCATCGCCTCACGCTCTTCTCGCGACAACATAGTGGTCATCTCGTAAGAAAAGTCATAAATGGATAAAAAGGCGGTGATTTTTGCACCCGTTTTTTGGGCCAGACTGATAGAACGCTCCAGGCTGTTCTGCTGTTGTTTGGTCGGATCTATGACGGTGAGAATGCGTTTGATTTGTTCCATAATGGGCTCCTTAATCTTGCACGGACGATTTCAACTCTGTCTACAGTGTAATCGAAATCGTCGCGGGATAAAGGAAAAACGGGCCGTTAATTGCCTTAGATCAAAGAGCAATTGCAGCGGTCTTGGCTAGCGCATCAATATCCAAAATGGTGATGAATTTACCTTCGACTTTGATGGTTTCTGACTTCTGGAAACGGCTTAGTAAACGGCTGATGGTTTCAACGGTCAGCCCCAGGTAATTGCCTATTTCTCCACGGGTCATGGTCAGGCGGAACTCTTTGCGCGAGAACCCGCGTTCGCCGAAGCGGCTAGACAGATTGTAAATAAAGGTTGCGAGGCGTTCTTCTGCTGTCTTCTTATTCAGTAACAGTAGCATTTCCTGATCGTAGTTTATCTCGCTGCTCATCAGGCGCATAATTTGCTGCCTGAGCTTTGGCAGCTTACCAGCCAGTTCATCTAAAGTATCAAATGGGATCTCACAGACCATGGATGTTTCAAGTGCCTGAGCAAAGCTCTGATGCTGCATTTTATTGATGGCATCAAAGCCAACTAAGTCTCCCGCCAGATGAAACCCGGTGATCTGTTCATCGCCTTGCTCTGAAATTGTATAGGTTTTAAAAGATCCAGAGCGCACCGCAAAAATAGCGTTGAGCTCGTTACCTGACTCGAACAAAAAGTCCCCTTTGTGGAGAGGTTTTTTGCGCTCGATGATTTCATCCAGCTTATCCATTTCGCTGCCGTTTAAAGAGAAGGGCAGACACAATTGGCTGATGCTGCAGTTGTTGCAGCTGATAGTACATTGACTTTTTGAACGATTACTTAAATCCATAACAAATCCGTTATCTATGACGCACGTTAATGACATTCTATTAGATGCGGCCATATTTTAATACTTGAACTTCTCAATATCTGCTATTCAGATATTCATCTACTATTACAGGCATTGTGGCTGTAGGGTGATAAGTGACTACGACCCGTCGATCATTAATTGTCAAAAAACTCCCATTCTCTGACTCAGATTAATGACTCTCATCTAATAGTATTACCGCTCCTAGATTAATGTACTAGTTTGTCGGTTGCAATGATTAGTAGATAAAAGCCATACCAAATAAAAATATTGCCAAGCGCAATACGCGTAGCTTTATGATTTAAAAACGTATTGAGCAACTGGGCGGTTTGTCCTACTGCTAGCATTGCGGGAAAAGTACCCAGTGCAAAAGCGGCCATCGTGAGCGCACCGCTGAAGCTACTGTCTGCCCGAAGAGTCCAGGTCAGTGCCGAATAGACCAGCCCACAAGGTAGCCAGCCCCATAAGGCTCCGTATGCCAGTGCCTTTTTCTTACTGTCGACAGGGAGTAAATACTTGTTAAGTTGTACAAGGCGTTGCCAAAGCAACCATTTTCCTGCTTTTTCTAGCCAATTTAAGGTCGCTGCCAGGCGCATCACATAAACACCAACCAGCAACATAAATATGCCACTCAGTACATTCAATATGTTGGCAAATAAGGTGCTTTGCTTGGCAAATGCCGCGCCGAGCCCGGCAACCAGTGCTCCGGCGACCATATAACTGCCTAGTCTGCCCAAATTGTATAGCAGTGCAGTGACAAAAGGTGACTGCTTGGTTTGAGCAAGCTGCAGGCTTGATGCGATTCCGCCACACATGACCAGACAATGGCCGCTACCAACCAGGCCCATCACAAAGGCGCTAAACAGGCTTATCTCGGTCATTACTTTTATTATGTTGCTCTTTGTCGTCTTCGAACAGAATGCTGTGTCCCTGCTTGTTCAGATCAGAGAACTGCTCGCTTTTGACGGCCCAAAAAAACACCCCGATTGCGATAATGACAAACAAGATCGCGATGGGAATAAGGATATAGATAATACTCATAGCTTCAGTAACCTCAAAGAGTTAGTGATCACCAGAATCGAGCTCGCAGACATCCCAATGACGGCCACCCAGGGCGGCACAAGTCCCATCGCAGCGAGCGGTAATATTGAGCCATTGTAACAGAGTGACAAAGTGAGGTTCTGTTTTATCACTGTTTTGGTCTTTTTAGCGACCTGATGCAGTGTTTGTAGTGATTTAAGGTCGCTGTTAAGCAACACGACATCGGCCGTATTCTTGGAAATATCTGCACCGGTCTCCATTGCAATGGACAAGTGCGCACTGTTAAATACCGGACTGTCATTGACGCCGTCACCGACCATGCCAACAATATGCTGCTGTGCAGACCAGGATTCCACCTGCTGTTGCTTATCCTGCGGAGAGCAGGCATTTTTGTAGGTATCCAATCCCAGTTCTAAGGCCAAGTCTTTAACCGCATTTGAGCTGTCTCCACTAAGCAAATGGCAGCTTAGGCCCTGACCTTGTGCATAGCTGATGATCTCAGGGGCGCTATTTCTGACTTTGTCAGCAAGATAGAAATCAGCAACAGGTTGGTCATCGACAAAGAGGGTTGCCTGGGCAAAAGAACTATGATTACCAAACCAGGCAGACTTACCAATGGCAACCTTTTGCTGACCAAAGCGGGCTTTTACACCACTGCCGGTGATGACTTCCACATCACTCAGCTTCCTGGGTGACACCACTTGTGCGGTGAAAGCTTTGGCTATCGGATGTTCTGAATAGCGTTCAAGCGCGGCAGCCAGCGCCATTACGTCGGATTCCTGCCAGCTTGTATCGAGCACGCTGATGGATTCAATAGAGAAGCGTCCTTCAGTGAGAGTGCCTGTCTTGTCAAACGCCATTCTGGTGAGTTTTGGCACTGTTTCCAGTACATGGCTTTCTTTGATCAGGATCCCTTTTCGGGTAAGAGTGGCAACGGCGCATGTCAGTGCCGTTGGGATAGCCAGACTCAGTGCACATGGACAAGTTGCAACCAGTACGGAAATAGTGACCCAAAATGCATGAGGTGGATCTATCTGGTACCAGGCAACTGCGGTGATAGAAGCGAAAATTAATAAACAAGCCACAAACCACTGCGCTACTTTGTCGGTGACTTCTACGATTTTAGGGCGTTTTGTCAGCGCATTGTGTTGTAGCTTAATAATTTGATTGAGCAGGGTGTTTTGCCCCACTTTGTTGATTTCGATAGTGATCACGCCATCGTGATTGATGGTGCCTGCATAGACCTGGTGGGTTTGATACTTTTTAACAGGCAGGTGTTCACCTGTCATCATAGATTCATCAACCGTGGTGGAGCCTGAGATCAACACGCCATCGGCAGGGATGGTTTCACCCGGTTTGATCATAATCTGATCGCTCAGTTGCAGGCTTTTCGCAGCAACAATTTTCTGTTCGCCGTCAGGGAGCAGTTTACGTGCAGTCAGGGGAAGCAGCTTTTGCAGGTTGGCAGTAAATTCACTGGCTTTCAGTCGAGCTCTAAACTCCAGATATTTGCCGAGCAAAAGTAAAAAGGTGAACATACAAATCGATTCGAAATAGACTTCGCCCACTGACATGACCGTGGCATAGCAGCTTGCGGCATACGCCCCAAATATGGCGAGCGAAACCGGCAAGTCCATATTGAGCTGCTTAGCTCTGAGGCCCTTAATGGCATTGGTCAAAAACGGCATAGCCGAGTAGAGGATCACAGGGGAAGCCAAGAATAAGCTGATCCACCGGAAATATTGCTCGAAGTTGTCTTCCATACCGGAAAACATGCCAAAATACATGGCAAACGCGAACATCATGACCTGCATGGTCATCAGGCCAGCAACACCTAGACGGCGTAAATAGGCTTTAGCGACGGTTTGTTTTTGCGCGGCTTCATCATCGGCCTGAAAAGGGTAGGCCTTATAGCCAATTTGATGTAGTGATTTGATGATATCACTGAGCTTACATTGCTGTGGGTGCCACAGGATCATAGCTCTGTGTGTCGACGTGTTCACATCAACTCGGGCAATGCCTTTGAGCCCAAGTAGTTGTTTTTCGATAAGCCAGGCACAGGCCGCGCAGCTGATCCCTTCAACACTGAGCAACACTTCCTGGAGCTCGCCTTGCTGACTGACAAAGTCTTGCTGGATATCGGCGTTGTCGTAACTGAGCAGCTCCTTTAATTGTTCTGGCACCAGCTCTTCGACCTTGCCCGCACTGTCGGTTCTAAATTTATAGTAGTCGCTCATGCCCTGAGCAAGAATGGTTTCGGCGACCGCCTGACAGCCAGTGCAGCACACTGGCTGCGGCTGACCTTCAAATTCTATGTGAGCAGAAAACCCCGGCGGTACGGGCTCCAGACAATGAAAACAACTGCTTGTCATAATGTCTACTTATATTCTGGAGAAATGGCGACTTTCTGTGCGGTGGGCAGCTGAAGTTTCTCTTTTAACTTCCAGCTTTGGTCCATAGGTTCAAGAAACACGGTAAACGCACCACGATGAGGTTCATCCAAAATCGCAGTAAACTCACCTGCGGCATTGGCCAGCAGGGTGACCTCAAAATCATATTTCTTGACTGTGCGGTGATAAAAAGAGGCTTTCAGGGCATTTACTTTGCTGTGATCACCTTTAGTGAAGGTAAAACTGACTCTGTCCTCACTGACATCCAGATCACCATGTAAATACAAAGCTTTAGCTTTATCGAATTTGCTGAGTTCAAGGTTAATGGCTTTGCCTTTTTTGTAGTAGTCGTCGACTACCATATCCGGACCATTACCGACGGCAAATATCACCAAAAAAACGCAGGCAATTATCGTAACCAGCGGAAAAAACATTAAAAACCAAGGCCAAAAATTCTTATACCAGGGAGTAGGGTTCATAACGACTCAACAGCTTAATTTCAGTGGCAATATTCTATCTTATTTAGGTGTAAATACCTAAAAAAAAGCCTCCGATTGGAGGCTTTTTTGATCTTAAATAAACTTATAATCTATTCGATTATTTCTCCTGAGAGAGGCTATACACGTAAGCTGTTAGCAGGTGTACTTTGTCTTCACCCAGAATGTCTTTCCACGCAGGCATTACGCCGGCACGGCCGTGACGCAGTGTTTCTTCAACAGCACGTTGAGAACCACCATACAACCAGATGTTATCAGTCAGGTCTGGTGCACCGAAAGGCAGGTTATGGGCAACAGAGCCTTTACCGTCCATACCGTGACAGGCTGCACACATTGCGAATTTCGCTTTGCCTGCATCAGCGTCTTTTTGGTTTACCTTACGACCAGATAAGCTCAGTACGTAAGCGGTCATTTCTTTGATACCCTGGTCACCCAGTGCATCCTGCCAACCTGGCATCGCAGCTACACGACCTTGCAGTAGTGTTTCTTTGATTTTGTCAGGTGTACCGCCATATAACCAGTCGTTATCTGCCAGGTTAGGGAAGCCCATGGCGCCACGCGCATCAGAACCGTGACACTGAGCACAGTTCTGAGCGAACAGGCGCTGACCAATTTCAAGTGCTTTTTGATCTTTTGCCAGGGTTTCAATGTCTTGCTCAGCAAACGCTTTAAAGATAGGGCCGAAACGCTCGTCCGCAGCTTCAAACTCTTTATCAAGTTGAACCCAGTGACCATTCGCTTTGGCTTCTTCCGTTGCTTGCTTAGACTCTTCAAGAGACGTAACGCCCTGATTTGAGCTAGTCCAGTTTAGAAAGCCTGCAAAGTTACCCAGTCCAGGGTAAGCCGCTAGATAGTAGACAGACCAGATAAATGTCGCGAAGAACATGTAAGTCCACCACTTTGGCAGTGGATTGTTTAGTTCTTCGATCCCGTCAAACTCGTGACCACAACTTTCGCCTTCTTCAACACCTGTGTAGTTTTTCAGGTTCCAAAGCAGCAGGCCAAAGATCAGAGCCAGACACGCCAAGGTCAATACGATGACCCAAATACTCCAAAAGCTAGTCATTTTTCAGACTCCTTTTCCTCGTTTGAGATTGTGTTGTTGTGTTTCTTTTCATCTTCAAAGATGGCATTCGCAGCGTCATCAAAACGACGTTTGCTACGCTTGCTGTATGCCCACACAACAATCACTATGAACAGTACTAAAATTACCAGAGTCAAAATGCCTCTGTATGTGCCGTAATCCATAACAAATTACTTCAAATGTGTGCCAAGTTGCTGTAGGTAGGCGATCAGAGCTTCCATTTCGGTCTTGCCCTTTACTGCTGCCTCAGCGCCCTGAATGTCCTCATCGGTGTAAGGCACACCAAAGTTACGGAACACTTCAAGTTTCTTAGCGGTTAATTGACCGTCCAATACATTCTCATTGAGCCAAGGGTAGCCAGGCATATTTGACTCAGGTACTACAGAGCGAGGATCCATCAGGTGAGCAAAATGCCAGTCATCAGAATAACGCTGACCAACACGTGCCAAGTCTGGACCTGTACGCTTAGAGCCCCACTGGAACGGGTGATCCCAAACAGATTCACCAGCTACAGAGTAATGGCCATAGCGCTCAACTTCGTCACGGAATGGGCGGATCATCTGCGAGTGACAGTTGTAACAACCTTCACGGACATAGATATCACGACCTTCCATTTCCAGCGCTGTAAGAGGGCGCAGGCCGTCAACAGGCTGGGTGGTGTCTTTTTGGAACATCAGCGGGGTGATCTCAACGAGTGCACCAAAACTGATGGCGAAAACCGTCAGGATAGCCATCAGGCCAACGTTCTTTTCGACGATTTCATGTTTGTTTGTTGAGTTATTATTGCTCATACTCGACACCCCTTAAGCCATTTGCGTGTTAGCTTCAGTGGTCAAAGAACCACTCTTAGCTACCACAGTACGGTAAACGTTGTAAGCCATTACCAGCATACCAACCACGATGAAGACACCGCCCAGGAATCGCATGATATAGAAAGGCTTAGACGCTTCAAGAGATTGTACGAAGCTGTACATCAAAGTACCGTCGGAGTTAACTGCACGCCACATCAGACCTTGCATAACACCTGAGATCCACATAGCAACGATGTACAGAACAACACCAACTGTGTGTAACCAGAAATGGGTGTTAACCAGTTTTACACTGTACATGTTAGCGTGACCGAATAGTGCAGGGATCAGGTGATAAATAGCACCAATAGAGATCATTGCTACCCAACCTAGTGCACCTGAGTGTACGTGGCCGACAGTCCAGTCAGTGTAGTGTGATAGTGCGTTTACAGATTTGATTGCCATCATTGGGCCTTCGAAGGTAGACATACCGTAGAAAGACAGAGAAACAACCAGGAAACGCAGTACTGGGTCAGTACGTAGTTTGTGCCATGCACCAGACAGCGTCATGATACCGTTGATCATACCACCCCAAGAAGGAACGAACAGGATCACTGACATGACCATACCTAAAGACTGCGTCCAGTCAGGTAGAGCTGTGTAATGTAGGTGGTGAGGACCAGCCCAGATGTATAGAGAAACCAGTGCCCAGAAGTGAACAACCGATAAACGGTAAGAGTAAACAGGGCGACCTGCTTGTTTAGGAACAAAGTAGTACATCATACCCAGGAAGCCTGCAGTTAGGAGGAAGCCTACCGCGTTGTGGCCGTACCACCACTGAACCATTGCATCAACCGCACCCGCATAAATAGAGTATGACTTGGTGAGAGATACAGGTACAGCCATGCTGTTTACGATGTGAAGTACCGCAACGGTAATAATGAAGCCCGCGTAGAACCAGTTCGCAACGTAGATATGAGACACTTTACGTTTGATCAACGTACCGAAGAAAACAACGGCATACGTAACCCAAACAACGGCAATAGCGATATCGATTGGCCACTCAAGTTCAGCATATTCTTTAGAAGATGTGATACCCAGTGGTAGTGTGATAGCTGCTGCAAGAATAATTGCCTGCCAGCCCCAGAAAGTGAAAGCGGCTAGCTTGTCAGAGAATAGACGCGTCTGACACGTGCGTTGTACAACATAGTAAGATGTTGCAAAAAGTGCACTTGTACCAAATGCGAAGATTACTGCGTTCGTGTGTAACGGACGAAGTCGAGAGTAAGTTAACCATGGAATGTCGAAGTTTAACGCAGGCCACGCAAGTTGCGCCGCGATAAATACACCTACACCCATGCCAACGATGCCCCAAATCACTGTCATTATAGCGAATTGGCGTACAACCTTATAATTGTACTCAGTTTGTGATGCTACTGTTTGGCTCATTTTCTGGATTCCGCTGCAATTAATGCGATTAGAAATGATTAACCTGTAATACAGGCCCTGTTTTTTTATTTCAACAAACCCGTTGGAGTTACATCCTACAGAACGGAACTCTAACCAGCTTGAGAAACCCTTATTTTTGCAAGGAAATAATAATTTTTTTGCAAACGAAAAGATACTACAAACACCTAAAATAATGACATCAATCAAATTTTGAACGAGTCACTTGTTCAATGAGTACGCGATTTGCGCAATATCAAAACAAATTGCAAAACTTGACGCCAAAGGCTGGTCGAAAAGACCTATTCCACTTACACTGGATTTCTTTTCTCAATGTCACACACTTCGTATTATGCAGAAAACTTGCACATTAACCGGTGTTTTTTTAGTCACTTTTCTAACGGCCTGTTCAGACCCTGCTACCATTATACATGAAAGTTCAGAAAAAAGTGAAAGTTCGCAAACTTCCTTAAATTGTATTGCTTCTGCTCCTTGTAAAAATGATGGTCTGGCGCTTTGGAGTTCAGCCAAAAAACTACACCCTGAGACCCCATTTGAATTGTTTCTGGGCCTTAGTTCGTCTGATATAAAGGTACAGTCTGCCTGGTTGGAAGGTACCCGGATGTACATGGGAACCATCCCCGTTTTTTTTACGCAGCAGCAAGGCGAAATTTGGTCGGCAGAGGTTATGGTGGGCGCTTGCAGTGACCCTGTGATGGAGTGGCGTTTGACCGTCAAACTGGCAGATTTGACGGGGGAGGCTGAATATGTCAGAAATGTCACATTTAGTCTTTATACTACGCAAGAATGAAATCTATGTTGGAAAAGTTCACCTTTGCGTTTTATATTTATTTACAAAGAAGTGTGTTTTGCAATGACTTTGTTAAGAGTATTGAGTATATTGAGGGCGTAAAGTACCCAAATTAGCTTAGAGTCTCGTTTGACAAAAACATTCGCATAGGCAAATAAATAAAGAAAAACACGCAAGCTATTTAAGGAGACCTCTAGTGGCAAAGCGCATGAAAAAACTTACTCCAGTGGCATCCACCATTGCATTAAGCCTTGGCCTTACCGGCTGTAGCTTATTTGATAGTGATGATAACAAACCTATTGTCAATCCTCCTCCAGCCCCATCCGAAGTAGAAAGTACTGTTAATGCGAAGTTCAACGTTTCAGTATCTGGCAAGGCCGTTAAAGGAACTTTAAGTGGTGCTATGGTTAGTGTGAAGACTGTAGACGCGCAAGGCAATATGGTTGATCTGGCTTATCGAACAGCTGCTGGCGAAGAGTCTGCGACAGAGACAGCTGAAAGCGAAAGTGAAGCGAAAGAAAAAGCCGAAGCTAAATTAATCAGCGGCAACCCTGCAGAGTTGAAAACATCGGCACAAGGTTTGTATGAGATCTTTGTTGACGAAGGGTTTTCTGGGCCTCTCTATATCACAGTGAAAACAACCAAAGACGGTGATGCATTGGTTAAGTGTGATGCATTTGCTGGGTGTGGTGTGGGTACCGCGGTAAAAGTAAATGATGGTTCAGTCTTTAACGACAATGGCAAGGTTGATTTTGGTGAATGGTATAAAGACGACATCGAGCTGTCTGTAGTTAAGCTGATTTCTGCAAACACCGCAGCCAGAGCTGCGTCGGCTAAAAATGCACCGTCGTATGCAGATGGTGACGATGGCTCCTATAAAGCAAATTTATCGATATTTACCTCAACAGCAGCGCGTATATTGCTTGCCGGAGAGTCTGCGATTGACTCTGCTGCAGTCGGACAAGCCAGTATTCAGGTAATTGGTCAACTAGTGGGTGATCTATCCTTAGTTGCAACGCTGGCCAGTGACTTATCGCTGGGTGGTGTGGTTGACTTCACTGATGTCGATGGCACTGAAAAGCTTGATGCAGGTGCGCTTGTATTAGTGCAAGTAGCATCTTCACTACAATCTCTGGCTGGTAAAGAAAGCAGAACAGTTGCGGACGTATTAGCTGAGCTATCCGGTGATGTTGAACAAGGTAATCTGGGTGATAGCCAAATATTCTCCAAACTAAAAACCGAAACACAGAAAGCCGGTAAAGTACTCAACGCGATTGTCTCAGGTGATGATGAGGCGATTAGAACAGCGTTAATAGAAGCGGGGGTTGACGAGACTGATGTCGCCCAGGTTGCGGCTGATGCTAAAGCGGCTAAAGACAAGGCAGTCAAAAACGGCGCTACATCAGATGATCAACTCAAAGATGACTCCGGTAAAGTGGTCGACCAACTTGACGATCTGGGTAATGGTGACACCTCTTTGGATAGCTTAGATGCTTCATTGTTGGCAAGTATTGAGGCTGGCAAGCAAACGCTGACAGGTAGTGATGCTCAGCTGGACGAATTTGCTGCGTCATTAGCCGCTGTTAAAGCCTTGGCTGCTGATACTGCAACCAAGGAAAAAGCCATTGCCTACGGCAGTGCTGCTGTTGTCCTGAATACTCAGTTTACGGCTGCGACTGCGACAGACGTGGAGGGCGATAATTTAGGTAAGTTACTGGCGCGCGAACTCTCTGGTGCTGAACAACTGGTTTCTGCTGCTGCTGGCTTGGTGACGTTAGATGCTAAGTATCAGCCAACACTCACGCAAGCGGGTGAGTTGTTAACTCAGGTAACCACTTTGGTTGCCCGAAAAGACCAACTTAGTGGTCAAATTACCGCAGAGCTGGCAGCTGCTAATGCGAAGATAGCGGAATTTGGTGCCACGCTTGATGTTGCTAAGCAAGCGTCAGATGAAGGTCTGCTGGCAGCGAAGGAAAGTAAAGAAGTCGCAATTGCTAAGAAAGGCGAGATGGAAGTTCAACTCCAGACCGCGATAGCTGCTGTAGCTGCAATTACAGATCAAGCCACGGCTGAAGCCGCGTTGAGTGAATTGGTAAAAACTCAGACTAGTCTGCAAGACGCTATCGCAGCTTACCAGGCGGCAGAGATAGCTGCAAAAGCGTCACTAGAGCTCGCAAACACCTATAAAACCCTTGCCCAAAACCAAAATGCATCAACCGATGAAGCTGATCTCGCTATCAACGAATCGAATGAATTGATTAGTGAAGCACTTCTTGAGATTTCTGTACTTCAAGGTGACACAGCGCAACAAATTGAAGACTACAGAATGACGGCGCTGGCTATGCAGGGTACGGAAAAAATGGTTGACATCAGTTTCGTCACTAAAGAAGGCGCTGATGCAACATTTAATGCGGGCGAGATTATCTATGATGTTGTGAAAGATATCTGGGATTCGGGATTAGACTCTGGTGACCATAGTGGCACAGCTCCTAACTTCCCTGACTGGAAGTATAGCTACAACACAAACACTTACGCTCTGAATCTGGAAAATACCAAAGGTGACGAGAAGATTGCAGCCAATGGTCAGGTTAACTCTGGTGCCGAGAGTAAGATTATCTTTACCTGGTCTGGTTTTTTAATGGCTGACTCTGGTCAGAAGGTTGAAATTAAGTCTCCAGATTTGGCCGAGTGTGAGCGCTGGGCGATAGACGCCATCGCAATGCCAAATGCATCTTGTTCAGTACTTTATGTTGATGGCAGTATCCAGAATGTTGAAGATGCACGAGACTTTGATATTTCTCGTGGCAAAACGTTCAACCTGATTGAGTTTGTGGATGGTCAATATGGATTCAACGGTTACTTCCATTCTGAGTTGACTGCTGTTGACCAGCAAGGTAATCCTTCTCCATTGTTTGTCGACGATACAACAGAGCTGGCTTCAATTGTGCTTAAAGGTGATAGCGAAGGCACTGGGTTTACCGCGCACTTTGATATTCGCAATGAAGATAACAACGACGACCTTGGTGTGGCTGAGGTGTCGATTGACAACTTCAACGGTTATGTGTTTAGAGTTGGCCTAATCGATCAAGATGGCCCACTACTCGGAAGTGTATCGTTATTTAATGATACCGATCAGCCTGTTGACGTAGGTACTGTAGAGGAAATTACAAACGGTTTCCGTATCGATTACCTTACTGGTTTGTCAATCGACTATACGGATATTGACTTTATCGGTCAGCCTAACAACTAATATAAGCCAATTTAAAAAGGGGAAAGGGTGACCTTTCCCCTTTTTTTTAGAAGTTAAGTTTATGACATTAAAAAAAATTACACCTCTACTTTCTCTGTGCTGTATGCCTATATCTCAGACGGCAGTCTCAGCATCCAGTGACATACAGTTAATTCACCAGTTTCATAGTGAGATATACACCGAAGCGCAACCTGTTAAGGCGTTTGTTGACGATTTTGACGAGCCTCTGACTGAAGGTGACAGCGCCTTTACTTACAATGTGTTTGAGTTAGGCATGAAATACAAGGGCATAGGTATAGGAGCGCAGAGCCGCTTTGATTACCTACTTGCTTTTGACCCTGATACAGCACGTTATACGCACACCGAGAAGAACGACTTACCCTTTGAAAAACGTAATTACCGTTATTATCTATGGGGTCGTCAGGCGACGACGAACGGTATTTTCCTGTCTTACGATCTCGAACTACTGGATAAAAAACTGGTTGTTACGCCTAAATTTACTTATTTCAAAAGTACTCATTTTCAGGACGCTCGTGTAGATGGCACCATTTTCGGGGATGAAATAGAAGGTAAACTTGAAGCCGAGTACTATTTCTCTAAGGATATTCTGTTCAAATCTTTTACGCCCACTGAAAACCCTAAAGGAGACGGCTATAGTCTTGATCTGGAAATCGATTGGCAAATTACCGATGATTTACGAGTATGGGCTGCAGGAAAAGACCTGGTGTACGAAACGAAATACACCGGTGCCGGGTTTGTGAATGGATTCACGACTGACATTCCATTTACTGAAAGAGAAGACGGCATAGATACAACGCCGTCGGTACGGTTGCGTACCTCTGCGTACGATCAGGAAATAGAATATACATTCGAGCGCGACGCCCGTTACTATGTCGGGGCTGATTATCGCATTAATGACAGTTTCTCCACCACAGTGAAGGCGCGTAAGTTTATTGATGATACCTTCTTTCAGGCGAATTTAACGTATCACTTTGGAGACAATTGGGCGTTTTTCGGTGGCTATGAAACACATAGCGACGCATTTGAGTTGGGAATAAAAACCCAGCATGCGGGCTTATCTGTCAAGATGGATAATCTCAATGTCGATGACGCACATTATGTTAATTTAAACTGGTTCATTAACCTGGATTTTTAGGGAGGTAACAAAATGCGACAAATTAATAGGCTCATACCTTTCCTTTTGGCAGGTACTTTGGCTGCATGTGGTGGAAGCAGTGATCCTGCTCCGACAGTGGATACAGCCCAGCCCAACTTAGGACATGATACCTCTGAGGCTTTATCGGCAACCGTAACTTTTTATGTCCCTCAGTATGGTGATACATCCGGTACATTAGTTGTGACCAAAATGAGCTCCAATGAAAAACAGGAACTCGCCACCAATGACTTAAATACTCTGACTGTTAATTTGCAACCAGGGGCCGTGTATCAGTTTGAATTTAATCCCAGCACAGAAAATATTTCGTGTCCCAGAGCGCAAGGGTGTGGTCGAGCTTTGCTGAATGATCCAAATGATCTTAATGGCAACGATGAAATTGACTACAACGAGCCTGTCACTGCATCTGTACAATATGAGTTGACTGCAAAGCCTGTAGCTGGACAGAACCAGTTGTTCTTTTCATCATACGCCACGCTATTAAGCGATGCGAAGCTGGACAGTACGGTATTGTCTTTGACAAATACACCAATCTATCATTTAAGTCATAGCAGTATAAATCACTCCCTGCGTGCAGAATACGCAGCAAAAGGGTTTACTTATTCAGATATTATGAGGCAGCTGAATCTGGAGGGCAGTGACTCAGATGTGATTAGCCCTTTGGCAGATGCTTTTGATTCTGCATATAAAAACGCTGACTATGATGCGTGGCAAGGTTACATTAACCTGGTCAATCAGTACTTCATGGAGACATTGCTTGACGAGAAAGAGAGCGTATTGTTTGCCAGCGTTGTCGATCAGGTGCTGCTGAGCGCGAATGAAGCTATGCAATTGCAAGACTTGATTGCCTTTGAAGACTCAGCCACGGTTTATAACAACGAGCTACTTAACCATTTTAGAGACTCGCTGGGTGTCATTCGCCTGCAGGAAGAAAAATACAGTGAAGAGCTCAATACACAGCTACAAGATATTGAAACTTTGGTCGCGGATGACGTTGCCAAAGAGTCATTTGTTGTGTTAGCTGAAGCGGTTTATGAGGTTGTTAGTACAGTCTCTCCGGCGACAGACTCAGCACCGGGTACATATCAAACGGGTGAATTGGATATTGTTTATACCACAGATCCATCCTTTAACTGGCGCGTCACCGGCATGAGTAAGGGCTTTGAGGTCAATATGGATGTCACTATGCCTGAATGGCGCAAGAGCGCGATACTGGGAGACCGTATTTCCGGAAGCGGTGTGGTTACAGTTCGTAAAGGCGGCGTTTCATTGCAGGCTGATCTGGATGATATCTACTTACTTTTCGACGGTGCTTTAGAAGCTGAAAGCTTTGAAACTGCCACTGGTATGTCTCGCTTTGGGGGGACTATTACACTGCAAACGGATCATTCCAAAACCGCAGGGTATTTGCGAATGCGATTGAATCGAGTGGCGTCTCCACAAGACACGGTTGAAAGCGTGATCCCGAATTTACGTCTGCGAGGTCAGTTTGAAACGGTTAATCAGGTTACCCCTGTGACATTCTATGCAGCTGAAAGAACACCCTTTGTATACGATACAACGTTAGATCTGTCTTTTGGTATACATGCCGATTTTGACCTCAAAGGCGCCCCTGACTTTCAGTTACAGTTAGCTGCTGAACAGGGGGATTTTTCCAATCTTAATTCAGCTGAACTTGGCTACTTGCTTGGTGGCCGCGTCATACAGCTGGAGGTACGTCGTTCGGGTGACAATAATAACATTGTTGCTAAAGGCAAAGATGGTTACTGGCTGGATGTAAAACAAAAGGGACGGAATTTCACCGGTGGTTACTATTACGGGGATAAACTCATTGGCGACGTGAAAACTGTACGCGGCATACCAGGTGTGTTATTTCCTGATGGTAGCTTTGAATCGCTATTCTGATCAGGTTTTTTTTGCTAAAATAGTCGAAATTTAAAAGGGCCGTATGGCCCTTTTGTTGTTTTTATCAACTTGTCATTACGTCTACTCTGGCCTCATCAGGCAAATTGATATGAATTGGTTTTACAGAGGTAAAATGTGAATAAAAGTCATGTGATTGAGCATTTAAAGTTCGCTCTGGAGTGTAAGCTACAAGAAGCACAACAGGCCGCAGACAGCGCAAGAGCGGACGCAATTCATGAACAAAGTGCAGCGGAAACTCAGTATGACTCACTCAGTATAGAGTCTGGATATCTGGCGGAGGGCCAGAGTGAACGAGTAGACCAGGCACATCAGGCCATTCATGCGTTTGCGGGTACATATACAGTGAGTTGCCCGTCGGCTATCCAGGTTGGCACCTTGGTTGAGCTGGCGGATGAGCAGAGTGAACATCATTGGTTTTATATTGGCCCCTGTGAGGGGGGATTAAAGCTGACTGTGGGTATTACGCCAGTGAGGGTTATCACCTTAGCGTCTCCTATTGGGCGGGCACTGCAAGGACGTGGCGCAGGAGAAGAAATTGAGTTTCACTTTAACGGCACGACTCAATGGCTCGAGGTAATAAGTCTTTCATAGCTAGGAAAACAGCTTTTTCCTGACCACCTGGCGATATTGACTGGGGGTTTGATTCATCGCGCTTTTAAATACCCTAGTCAGTTGGCCCTGAGAGCTAAAACCGCAAGCCAGTGCAATTTCCTGAATGCTTAAGTTTGTTGAGGCCAGCAGTTCGGTAACTTGTCTGACCCGCACTGTTTGTAGATAATTCGCGGCAGTCTGACCTGTCGCGGCTTTAAAGCGGCGATTGAAAGTCCGGTAACTCATGCCAAACTGAGCCGCGATCTCTGGAAAGGTAATTTCGTCGGCACAATTGTTACGTAACCAAAACTGGATGGACGCGATTTGCTCGTCACTGTGTCTATCTACCGCGCCTTCCAGATATCTTTGCTCTTCGTATGGCTTACGTACTTCATGGGAAAAGTTCTGTTGTACATGGTGAGCAGCCTCACGGCCATAGAATTGGCCAATTAAATGAACGACCACATCTGCCAGTGCATTCAAACTGGCTACTGTATACAAGCGTTCTGACTGAGTAATAAAGTAGTCGGGTCGCAAAGCGACAAGCGGGTAGCTGCGTTTAAATTGTTCTGCATAATGCCAGTGAGTTGTAGCCGAATGGCCATCCAGGATCCCCGATTCAGCGAGGAAACACACTCCCGTACCGACACCAATGAGTGTTGCGCCTGCGCGCCATGCCATCGCTGCATTTGAAACCAGTGAGGTATTTTTTCGCAGCACAGGGCGAGGATTACGCCAGATACTGGGAACAATAATATAGTCAAATTCACTAAGTGCGGCGTAACTGGTATGTGCGGAAAATGGGATGCCCATAGATGAGTTCACAGGGCCACCGGTTTCACTCAGCCAGGCAAGCTTCAGAGGAATAAATTCATGACCGAGATGGCGCCTGGCAAATGCTTCTCCGGCACGGAGCATCTCAACCGGTAGCGTTACACTGGTGATAAGCATTTGCTCATAAATTGTGAAGGCAATGCGGTGGCTACGGGGATTCATCTCATCCGACCTCTAATTGGTGGCGCAATTTGCATGTTATATGGCGAAAAATGTAAAGTAACATATTTTCCTTCGTTCTAAAATCGGATTATGAGTTTTAGTAGATAAGAGATTGATATGACAGCATTACCAATTATTGTGGGCATGGGAGGCGTAAACGCCTCCGGCAGAACCTCATTCCATCAGGGGTATCGCCGTATTGTATTAGACAGCCTGGATGATGCTGCGAGGCAGGAAACCTTTTTGGGTCTGGCAACTTTGATGAATTTGGTATCGTTGCAGGGCTCTGAACTGGTTACTGCAGATGGTGAAGTTGTGAGCCCGGATCAGATTGAATCTCTGTTTGGTCGCCAGATCATAGAAGGCACACTGATCCGAAAAATTGAAAAAAATCACTTTGACGTTGACGCAACACACTGGCAGCAGAAATTGACTATGCAGGCAAGTGACGATAGTGGTCTGACTTTCACCTGCCGTAAACGTGACTTACCAACGCCGGTTCCATCTAGCTGGCAATTAGAGTTTATTGACGAAAAAACAGTTCAGGTGTTCATTCCTGAGCAGCTGGAAGTGAAAGTTGACAGTCACAGAGATAACCCTATTAAAGCGGCTGGTCAGCTGCCAACCGGGTTTGAACCGTCAGTGATGTATAATAGCCGTTATCAACCGCGTGGCCTCCAGGCAACGATTTTTGCTGCGACCGATGCGATACGTTCAACGGGATTAGACTGGCAAACAGTGATGAACAGCGTTGAGCCTGATCAGATTGGCACTTACTCAGCCTCAGTGGTAGGGCAAGTGAACGATGAGGGGCTTGGTGGGCTGATGCGTAGCCGAATGAAAGGCGAGCGGGTGAGCACTAAACAGCTAGCATTGGGTCTTAACACTATGTCGACAGACTTCATTAACGCCTATGTAACGGGTAGTGTGGGCACGACCTTTTCCACATCCGGCGCTTGTGCGACTTTCCTGTATAATTTGCGTGCGGCGGTCAATGATATTCAGGCGGGTCGTACCCGTGTTGCGGTCGTTGCCAGTGTGGAATGTGCACTTACTCCGGAGGTCATAGAAGGCTTTGGTAATATGGGGGCACTGGCAAACGAGGAAGGTTTACGTAAGCTGGATAATACCGAACAGGTCGACTATCGCCGAACCAGTCGTCCGTTTGGCGAAAATTGTGGCTTTACCATCGGAGAAGGGGCTCAGGTTACCATTCTGATGGATGACAAGCTGGCGCTGGAGCTGGGGGCCGATATTATGGGCTCAGTCGCCGATGTGTATGTCAATGCTGATGGTGTTAAAAAGTCAATTACTGCGCCGGGTCCTGGTAATTACATCACGATGGCGAAGTCTGTTGCTCTGGCAGAACAAATCGCAGGCACAGAAGCGCTGCAACAACGTAGCTTTATTCTTGCGCATGGCTCGAGCACACCACAAAACCGTGTGACAGAATCTTTCATTTACCATCGTATTGCAGAGACCTTTGGTATTGATGGCTGGAAAGTGGCAGCACCCAAAGCATTTGTGGGTCATACAATTGGCCCTGCATCGGGCGACCAGCTTGCCATGGCATTGGGCGTTTTTAGCCATCAAATTATGCCGGGCGTGACAACCATAGACGCAGTTGCTGACGATGTTTATGATCAACACTTGGATATTCGTACACATCATTACCCCTGTGGAGAAATGGATATTGCCTTTATTAACTCCAAAGGGTTTGGTGGTAATAACGCGACTGCGACAGTCCTGTCACCTGCGATGACGCTGAAGATGCTAACCAAGCGTTATGGCGAAGCTGAATTTGCACAGCACGGTGCAAAGCTGGCAGAAACAAAACAACAGCAAGCCAGCTATCAACAGGCGGCTGATCTCGGCCAGTACGAGCTTATTTATCGCTTTGGTAATGGCATGATCGATGAATCGCAATTGCAGTTGAGTAAAGAAGCGCTGGGTATTCCGGGCTTTGACAAATCAGTCAAACTGACAGTGAACAACCAGTATGGTGACTTGACCGTATAAAATACTATGTTAAGCAAACAAAAGGCGCGTCAGCGCCTTTTTTTATGGTTCATTTCAGATACTGAGCGTGAAAATCCAGATGCGCATCAATGAATGACGAAATAAAGAAGTAGCTGTGGTCATAACCCGGGTGCATCGTCAGTGTAAGGGGGTAGTCCGCAGCCTGAGCCGATTTAACCAGAGCTTCTGGCTTAAGCTGCTCATCAAGGAACTGATCGGCCTCGCCCTGATCAACGCGAACAGGCACCTTCAGACTGTCCTTGCTATGTTCGAGTAAGTGGCAGGCGTCATAGGCCAGCCAGGCTTTATGCTCTTCACCCAGGTAGCCTGAAAATGCTTTTTTACCCCACGGGCAATCTGCCGGGTTAGAAATAGGGCTAAATGCAGAGATACTGCAATAGCGCGATGGGTTTTTCAGCCCGACGACCAGTGCACCATGACCGCCCATAGAATGACCCGCAATGGCACGCTTTTCAGAAACCGGGAACTGCTGTTCGATCAGCGCAGGTAACTCTTCGCTTACGTAGCTGTACATCTGATAGTGTTTATCATAGGGGGCTTGTGTGGCGTTGATATAAAAGCCTGCTCCCAGACCAAAGTCATAGCTCTGCTGGGGGTCGTCAGGTACATCTTCTCCGCGCGGCGAGGTGTCCGGTGCCACAATGGCGATACCTAACTCATTGGCCCGCTTAAATGCACCGGCTTTTTGCATGAAGTTCTCGTCAGTGCAGGTCAATCCTGACAGCCAGTAAAGTACAGGCACTGGCTGGGTGTTATCTACCTGCTCTGGCAGAAAGATAGCAAAGGTCATGTCACACTGAGTGTGCTGACTTTGGTGGCGATAGCGTCGATGCCAGCCACCGGCGACCCTGTTCTCACTCACTAATTCCATATGCTTCCCTTAGAAATGGATAACAGAACGAATACTTTTGCCCTGATGCATCAGATCAAAGGCCTCGTTGATATCATCGAGTGACATGGTATGAGTGATGAAATCATCCAGTTTAAACTCACCTGCGAGGTAGCGCTCGACGATTTCTGGCAGTTCGGAGCGACCTTTAACTCCGCCAAATGCGGTGCCACGCCAGACTCGGCCTGTGACCAGCTGGAAAGGACGAGTAGAGATTTCCTGACCTGCACCAGCAACGCCGATGATGACAGATTCGCCCCAACCTTTATGGCAGCATTCGAGTGCACTGCGCATTACATTGACGTTTCCAATACACTCAAATGAAAAGTCCACGCCACCATCGGTCATCTCTACGATGACTTCCTGAATGGGTTTGTCGTAATCATTCGGATTAATAACGTCTGTTGCGCCGAGTTTTTGTGCCAGTGCATACTTGTCTGTGTTGATATCCACGCCTATGATCCGGCTCGCACCCGCCATAACTGCACCTATCACAGCTGACAGGCCGATCCCACCAAGCCCGAAGATAGCCACTGTATCACCAGGTTGGACTTTTGCGGTATTCATGACAGCGCCCATGCCTGTGGTCACGCCACAGCCTAGCAAGCAGATCTCTTCAAGGGGGGCACTTTTATTTACTTTTGCCAGAGAAATCTCGGGCAGTACTGTGTACTCAGAGAAGGTCGAGGTGCCCATGTAGTGATAAATCGGCTCACCATCTTTGTAGAAACGTGTGGTACCGTCCGGCATAACACCTTTACCCTGGGTCGTACGGATTTTTTGGCACAGGTTTGTTTTACCTGAGGTACAGAACTTACATTCACCGCATTCAGGTGTGTATAGTGGGATAACATGATCGCCAACCGCCACGCTGGTCACACCTTCGCCCACAGCCTCGACAATACCGCCCCCTTCGTGGCCTAAAATAGCCGGGAACACGCCTTCAGGATCGTCGCCAGACAAAGTGAATGCATCTGTGTGACACACGCCGGTGGCAACGATTTTGACTAATACTTCGCCCGCCTTGGGCATCATTACATCCACTTCCTCAATGCTCAGTGGTTGTCCTGGCCCCCAGGCAATCGCTGCCCGTGATTTAATAAACTCAGCCATCATTACTCCAGTTTTGTAGTGTGAAAACAAAAGTATAACTTGCTATGAGAGTTTGATAATCTTAAAAATTAAGAAAGACTTTTACGTATTTGTAATAATGGACAGATGGTCAGGTTTAGATGAATTTGTAGCGGTGGCGACCTGTGGGTCATTTACGGGAGCCGCACAACAGCTGGATACCTCCGTGGCACAGGTAAGCCGTCGAGTGAAGACCCTTGAATCAGAGCTCGGGTATCAGCTACTCACACGTACAACGCGCAACCTGGCTCTGACTCCGGAAGGTCAGGTATTTCTGAGTCATGCGCGGCTGCTGCAGCATGCCTACGAGGATGCGACGGCCGCTTTGCGGCAAAGAGATTCTCAACCGACGGGGAAAATCAGGATGACGGCCCCCGTGATGTATGGTGAGCAATATATTATGCCGCTGGTGCACCAATTTATGTGTCGCTTTCCTTCCGTGACTGTGGATATGGAGTTGACCAATGCCCAGTTGGACTTGGTAGAGCAGGGCGTGGACCTGGCGATTAGAATTGGCCAGCTTAAAGACTCGTCATTGCATGCGAAGCGTTTGTCTCAGCGGCGTACTTTGGTGTGTGTTTCTCCTGGTTACCTGAAACACCATCAGCCAATTAAGCACATCCGAGATTTAGCTGAGCACAATTGCCTGCTGGGCAATGCGCAGTACTGGCGCTTTATGGACCATAGTGTAGAACGGCATGTAAAAGTATCCGGAACTCTCAGATGTAACAGTGGCTGGGCCTTACTTGATGCGGCCAGGCAGGGATTAGGAGTCGTACAACTCCCCCATTATTATGTTCAGGAAGCCCTTGAATGTGGGGAGCTAGTGACAGTCTTGGATGACTTTACACCGATGGAGGAGGGGATCTGGGCGGTTTACCCACCCAGAAAATACTTGTCGACGGCTATTCGTGCACTTATCGACTTTTTAGCTGAGCAGCTCTAAGCTTCAATACTGTTTGCTTCCATGGCTTCCAGTGCTCTGCTCAGCGCCTGTTCGCGGCTGTTACAGAATGCATGCTCTCCCAGCTTACTGCGAATATCAAATTTCTGCAGCTGCTCGCTGGTGTCTTTATTTGGTGAGTAAATAAAGACCTGGCAATTCGCGTCCAGTGCGTCGCTGATGGCGTTTTCAATTGCCAGGCTGACGGTTACATCCAGCATGGCCACATCACTTAAATCGAGCACCATCGTCTTATACTCGCCAATATGGCGGTGCTGGCGGGTAATTGCTTTTGATACGCTGAAGATCATTGGCCCTGACAGGTAAAAAAACAACAGCTGGCCCTTGGCCTGTTCCAGCAATGCGCGCTCGTGTTTAGATAGCGGTACATCCTCATCGGCATCACTTATCGCTTTAACATGTTGTTCCTGAACACGACTAAGGCGTTCGATTACCATAATATTGGAAATAAACACACCCAAACCAACAGCAACCATCAAGTCGACAAATACGGTGAGCAGCATAACACCGTACATGATGGCCATCTGGCTAATACTGAGTTTGTGCGCGCGCTGGATAAAGCTCCAATCGAGAATGTTAATGCCGACATAGACGGCGATACCAGCCAGTACAGCCATCGGGATTGGTTCGGTCAGGCTGCCTGCAACAAAGACAACGGCCATCAGGATCAGTGCCCGGAAGATACCGGCCAGCGGAGAGCGTGCACCTACCTGAATATTTACCACGGTGCCCATCGTGGCACCGGCACCTGGTAACGCACCAAAAAAGCCTGCAATCATGTTTGCAATACCCTGACCACGAAGCTCTTTGTCTGAGTCATGCTCGGTACGGGTCAAACTGTCTCCAATGACGGCTGTCAGTAATGTGTCTATACACCCAAGTGTGCCCAGCACCAGTGCGTCGATGACCATTTCAGTAAACAATTCCGGGGTAAAAGTCGGCCAGACAATCTCAGGCAGGCCGCTGGGAATTTCACCAATTCTACGAATGCTGTCGGTATCAAAAAGCAGGATAGATATCAGGGTAACGACGACTAGAGCAACTAGCTGAGCGGGTACGTACTGGCGGTACTTCTTTGGCATGTAGAAGAGGACACCCAAAGTCAGAAGACCTAAAAAGAGCTCGGAGAAATGTAGGTTGAGAAACAGGTCTGGAAATGCAGATAAGGTCCCGGGTACACCTCCGGGAGGGGCCTGATGACCCAGCAGTGGTGCCAGTTGCAGGATGATCAATATAACGCCAATACCTGACATAAACCCGGAAACCACGCTGTAGGGCATTAAAGTGACATATTTACCAAGCTTGAGTGTACCTAGTAATATTTGAAATGCCCCGGCCATCATTACCACTGTGAAGGCCATTGCCGGTCCTGCTTCAGGGTACTTTGATACCATAGTGGTCAGTACTGCTGTCATTATGACCGTCATCGGGCCAGTTGGCTCTGAGATCAGGGAAGTTGAACCGCCAAACAAGGCAGCGAAGAGGCCAACGAGAATTGCGCCCCACATACCGGCTTCAGCTCCGGCTCCGGATGCCACGCCAAAGGCGAGGGCGAGTGGTAGGGAAATGATTGCAGTGGTCACACCACCGAACAAATCTCCCTTGAAATTCATATGTTTAAATCTTGATAACGAAAACATTGAAGGTCCATACCGCGAGATTTGCCGCATTCTACACTAAAACCTAGTGTAATTTAGAGCCACAATTAAAAAAATTTTACATTTTTTTTTGGGGCCAAAGGTATGACCCCGCTTTCTTGATTGTGCTAGTATCGTGCACTGAACTTATATATAGAAAAATAAACTATTATGTTTCAGCCTGTTAGCCTTTTTATAGGGCTCAGATACAGCCGTGCCACAAAAGGTAACGGGTTCGTGTCTTTTATTTCGTTTTTTTCCATTGCCGGTATTACACTTGGCTTAATGGCACTAATCACGGTCAGTTCCGTGATGAACGGGTTTGAGCAGAGCCTTAAAAACGCCATGCTCGACTTGATCCCCCATGTACAGCTGCATAAGTCGTCAGAAGACCAAAAGACTGGTGCGGCGCAGTTACTAGATAAATTAGCCACTTTACCTGAGGTTAAACGGGTTACACCTTATGTTACCAGTGATGTGATCCTGCAGACCAACAAAGATCTGGTTGGGGTACGACTACAGGGCGCTTTCAGTGGTTATCCTTCCGCACTCGAGCCCCATGTCGAAGCGGGCAGCATAGCGCAATTTCGTGAGCAGAAATATCAACTGGCATTGAGTCGCTACCTGGCAAACCAACTGGACGTGCGTTTAGGGCAAAAAGTTCGGGTCATCATGCCGGATATCAGCAGCTACACACCAATGGGACGGGTTCCCAAGCAGCGCTTGTTCACTGTGGCGTTGATCTATAACACGCGCAGTGAAGCCGATGTCAACTTGGCTTTTGCCGATGGTAAGAGTTTGCAACGTCTGCTTAAGCGCAAACCAGCAGACTTTGATATCAGTATTACCCTCAAAGATGCGTTTGCCGTTAATGAGTTCAAAACCACACATGCTCCACTGCTGTCAGGGCTGACGTATTCAGACTGGCATGTACAACAGGGGGCGCTATTTGCTGCTGTGGCGATGGAAAAACGTATCATGTCTCTGTTACTCGGGCTGATTGTGATTGTCGCGGTCTTTAATATTGTTTCTGCTTTATCCATGATGGTCAGTGAAAAGCAGGGCGAAGTCGCTATTTTACAAACTCTGGGATTGACACCGAGTGCCATCGCTCGGGTATTTATGGTTCAGGGGTTGTATAACGGTTTAGTTGGGACCCTATTGGGCACGGTATTTGGGTATCTGCTGGCCAGCAATATCAATGAAGTGGTAGCACTTAGCGGCTTGTCCTTACTTGGTGGTGCTGAGTTACCAGTTAGGTTCGACTGGTTGAGTTTGAGTCTGATAGTTGCAACCAGTTTGTTATTGAGTTTTCTAGCAACATTGTATCCGGCGTTTAAAGCCGCAAAAGTGCTTCCTGCTGAGGTGTTAAGGTATGAGTGATTTAGTAATTGAATGTCAGGGTCTGAACAAGGCCTATGATGAAGCGGGGCAGCAGGTTGAGGTGTTAAAAGGAGTCGAACTGGCGCTTGCACAGGGAGATATGCTGGCGATTGTTGGCAGTTCAGGATCGGGTAAAAGTACCTTGCTACATATTCTTGGTACACTGGATACTGCCAGCAGTGGCACAGTTCAAATTAAGGGCACAGATGTCGCCAGCTTGTCGCGTCGCAAGCAAGCCGATTTTCGCAACCAAAACCTGGGCTTTATCTATCAGTTTCATCATTTGTTGATGGATTTCACTGCGCTTGAAAATGTCGCAATGCCGCTGCTGATATCGGGTCAGTCGCCCAAAGCAGCGCATGCTCAGGCTGAGGAAATGCTGGATAAAGTGGGACTGGCACATCGCGGCGGTCATCGTCCATCTGAGCTATCCGGTGGTGAACGTCAGCGCGTGGCGATTGCCAGGGCACTGGTCACCCGCCCAGCCTTGGTACTGGCGGATGAGCCGACGGGGAACCTGGATAAACAAAATGCGTTGAAAATTTATACCTTACTCAAGGAGCTTAACCGGGAGCTGAAGACCAGCTTTGTGGTGGTGACACACGATCTGGAGCTTGCTGCTAAGCTAGGTCGTGCAGTGGCACTGGATGACGGTGTTCTGGTAGAACAGACGTTACAAAGTGAGGCTTAGTGCAATGCTGAGTATATTTATCAGTAACCGGTTACGTGCTTCCAAGCATCAGGCCGGGTTGATCGGGTTTTTGAGCAAATCGTCAACGCTTGGTGTGATGCTGGGTGTGGCCGTATTGATTGTCGCATTATCTGTCATCAATGGATTTGAGCAGCAGCTAAAGATCCGCTTGTTGTCTGTGGTGCCGCATGTGGCTTATCAAGCTCCTTACGACCCGATTTCAGACTGGCCTGATAAGGTTCGTCTACTGGAGGCGCAACCAGGCATTGTTGCAGCAGTGCCAGAGATCACTGTTACAGCCATGGTGCAGTTCCGCGGTGAGTTGAAAGCCGCTGAAGTGAAAGGAGTTGATTTTAACTCTCACCATAGTGTCTCGGATGTAGGTCAGTTTATCAGCGAAGCGTCACTGTCTGAATTGTCCGGGGATGATATTGTGTTGGGTCGGCATATCGCCGAGGAGCTGGGGCTAACGCGCGGTGATAAACTCACGCTATTGGTGGCCAATCCTCAGGCTGATTCTCCCCTGGCGGCACCAAAGCGGTTAAACTTTATATTGGCTGGAACCATTGATATGGGTGGGCCAATTGACCGCTCATTAGCCTTGGTATCGGTGAGCAGGTTGCAACAGGCAATGGGGCTGGCTGAGGACCAAGTTACCGGACTGCGCGCAAAAGTCGATGATGTTTTTTCGGCCCATCAAGTTGCGATGTCTGCGGGCAGAGCGTTACCCGATCTGGTTTATGTTAACAGCTGGTTTCGTACCCAGGGCAGTCTTTATCAGGACATACAGATGGTCAGAACCATAGTCTACCTGGTGGTGTTTTTGATAATTGCAGTCGCCAGTTTTAACATAGTGTCTTCCATGGTGATGGAAGTAAAGGAAAAGCAGGCGGATATCGCCATTTTAAAAACCATGGGTGCGAAAGACAGCACTATATTTGCTACCTTCGCTATACAGGGGGTAAGTTATGCGCTCATCGGGGCACTGGTTGGCCTGTTTATTGGCATTGTGTTGGCATTGAATATCTCAGACTTATTCCGTGCCTGGGTTGAGATGGATGGGGATAACCCGCTTCAGGGAGTATACTTTATAGAGTTTTTGCCCAGTCAGTTGATGTGGTTTGATGTCGTGGCCGTGTTGTCTATCACTCTGGTGATTGCCGTATTGTCCTGCCTGTATCCAGCGTGGCAGGCTGTCAAAGTCGACCCCGCCAGAGTTCTGGGTGGTTAGGACTAATAAAGTACTCACAACGCATATGTAATGTATGCGTTTTGAGTGCGTTACTCTTCAAAGTGTAGGTAGCTTGACTTGTCGGCGACAACATAGTCTACAAAATCTTCAATACTCAATGGCTTGCTGTAGTAATAGCCCTGTACATATTCAACGCCTTTGGCCTTGGCGTAAATCATCTGATCTAAGTGTTCAATGCCCTCTGCAACCAGAGGTTTATCAAGATTTTTTGCCAGTGACACGATGGAATTAAATAAGGATTGCATTTTTCCGTCACTGACAACGTGCGTAACGAAGGCCCGGTCTATTTTTATCTCGTCGAAATGCAGTTTGCACAAGTAACTCAAGCTGGAGTAGCCAGTGCCAAAGTCATCTATGGATATCATCAGCCCCTGACTTTGCAGTTTCTGTAAAATCTCATTAATGTAATTAAAATTGTCAATCAGGGCCGACTCAGTCAGCTCTAGTTTAATCTTAGCGGGATTGAGTGCCAGTCTGTCCAGAGCTTGCAGCAGTCGGGTGGTAAAGTTAACATCGAGAATTTCTACAACGCTGATATTAATGGCGAAGCGAAACAAACTGGCTTCAATTTGCTCTTCGGCCAGCAGCGCCTTTAATACGTTGATCTGGCTTAGCGTAAAGTGCGTAAGTTTGTTGATTTCTCCTGTACTTTCTATGACAGGAATAAACTCAGTAGGCGGAATAGGTTGGCCGTCAAGCTCCCAGCGCATCAGACATTCCGCACCAATCAGGCGTTCGGTTTTGGTGTCATGTATTGGCTGAAAGACGACTTCAAAACTGTCCTCAAGATTGCCTTGATAAAGGGCACTGCGCAGACCGGTTTCAATTTTGTTTTGTCGTTCAATCTGCTTGGCCAGCGTCTCTTTGAATTCTACCAGGCGATTATGATCCGCGAGCGAATCAAAGGTTGCCATTTCCGCTTTGTTGAGACTCAGCTCATGGTCGTCGTCGGGTTGTTCTTTATAGTATCCAAGAGAGACATTGCTGTAGAAGCTGTTGCCGTTAAAGTTGAATGGCTCATTGAGCTGTTTGTACAGCGTTTCTATATTGATGGGCACAAAATGCGGAATAAACACGCAGTAACAATCGGAGGAATGTTTCGAAAAAATGCCCTTGTCGAACTCGCCCTGAAATCGCGCCAGGATCTCCATAAACACCAAGTTGGCGACGCCAATATTCCACACCTCTGAAATACGTTGAAAATTACAGATGCGGACGCAGCAAATGGTGCCCTGGTGAGGTTGCTCTTTAATTTTGCTGATGAAGGCATCCCGGTAGAGTAATCCGGTATGGGGGTCGCGGATAGCTAACTGTTTATTCAGGCGCCTGACAGAAATCAACTCTTCTATGGGCTCCAGCCGGATATAATGGAGATCATCTTGTCTGAAGCTATACAACTTGACCCAGGTAACACTGCTGTTATCAATACTGACGCCGAGCTCTATCTGGTCAAAGATAGGATCGAACAAGATCTCAGAAATACTGAGCTCTTTAAAATCTTCGTCAATAAACACCAGCTTTTGTGACAGGACATCGCCAGGTTTTAAATCCAGCATGCGCTGTGCTGCACCAGAGAGGGCTAGGATCTGGCCTTGCTCATCATAGCTGAGATAGGCAATGTCCAGAAGTTGACTCAGTTGCTTTTTCATACAGATCACCCAAGCGCTTTTTGGATCTGATAAGGGAGGTTACTTAGCGCATAGATTTTGTCGACGGCCCCCCTTGCGATGGCTTCTTTTGGCATGCCAAATACCACACAGCTGGCTTCACTTTCTGCAAAAGTGACCGCACCTTTTTGCTTCATTTCCAGCAAACCGCTGGCTCCGTCATTTCCCATACCGGTCAGGATCACGCCAATGGCATGGTTTCCTACCGACTGAGCCACAGAGCGAAACAGCACATCGACCGAAGGCTTATGACGGCTCACAAGTGGCCCATCGCGTATTTCTAAATAGTAGTCCGAGCCTTGACGTTTTACCAACATATGCTGCCCACCCGGCGCTATATAAACATGGCCGGGGCGGATCCGTACGGCGGTTTGTCCTTCCGTGACGGTATGTGGTGTGATGTCATTAAGACGTTGTGCAAACGCCGCCGTAAACTTGCCTGGCATATGTTGCACAATGACAATGGGAGGAGAATGAACTGGCAGTAGCTGGAGCAGCCGGGCAATTGCCTCTGTACCACCGGTAGAGGCACCTACGGCAATGACTTTCCCTGCGCTGTCGGGTGGTTGTGCGGTTTTGTGTGCAGGCAGTACTTCTTCTGTCGTATGCAATTCCCGAAACGTGCCTTCATCCAGATATTTTAGCTGACGAACTTTGGCTTTGTTAGCGGCTTTAATGGCATCAATGATCTGCGAGACCGAGTCGCTGTGCAGAAACTCCCCCAGCCCCTGAGTGGGTTTGGCAATGACATCGACCGCGCCACAGGCCAATGCCTCGATGGCAGTGGTGGTTTTTTCCTGCGCCAGCGCCGAGCAGATGATCACCGGCGTAGGACGTTCCTGCATGATTTTTTTCAGGAAGGTTAAGCCATCCATTTTTGGCATCTCCACGTCCAGCAAGATAACATCCGGCCAGTTGAGCTTCATTTTTCGCTCGGCAATGATGGGGTCCGGTGCTGTTCCACTGACATTTAAGGTGCGCTCATGGGCGATGACCTCACTCATGATCTGGCGCATCAGGGCAGAATCATCGATGATAAAGACGCTGGTCATAAGGCCACCTTCTTATAGATGCACGGACTCAGAGTTTGCAGGCATGCGGGCTTGTCACGCATGGCTTCCGAGTGTCCTAAAAAGAGTAAACCGCCATGGTTTAAACGTTTGATGATATTACTTAGGATGGCTTGTTGTTTGGGTTTGTCAAAATAGATCAGCACATTGCGTAAAAAAATAACATCAAAAGAGAAATCCACCGTGGTCAGGTTCAACAAGTTATCTTCCTGAAAACTACATTGTTTCTTCAGTGTGGAGATAAGCGTAAAATTATCGGCATTCTTGCCTGTTCCTTTCATGCAATAGCGGATCCGGTACCGTTTAGGGATCTTCCCTACGGTGGAAATCGCATAGCGGGCATCTCTGGCCATCAGCACCGACATTTCAGAAATATCCGTTCCGATAACATGCCAGGGTCGATTGTAAAACAGATCATCGAGGATCATGGCGAGTGAGTAGGCTTCTTCACCGCTGGAACAGGCCGCACTCCAGGCGCGGATTGGTGAATGTCTGGGGCGATTGTGTTGATAGTAGTGGTAAAGAAATTCAAACTGGGCCTGCTCGCGAAAAAAATAGGTCTCATGTGTGGTCAGCTTGTCGATGAAAATCTGTAGTTCATCTTTGCCCTCGGGCGTCAGTAATAATCGGTAGTATTTGCTAAAAGACGGACTGCGACTGGCGCGTAACCGGCTGGCAAGGCGACTGGCCACAATATCGGCTTTATTTTTACCCAGGCTTATCCCGGTATGTTGTTCAAACAGCCGATTGAGTTGTTGAAATTCCAGCGCTGAAATCGCCATAGAGACCTAGCGCTGGCAAAACCGGGTAAAAAACTCGGCCTGAGAGGACTTCAGCTGAGTATTGATTTCGCTGATATTGAGCACGCTTTTCATATCCAGCAAAATAGTGAGCTGATTATTGATCTTGGCCATTTTCCAGACGAAATGACGGGGAATATTGGCGCCAAATGAGGGTGAGTCTTCCAGCTGAGTACAATTAATGAACTGGATGGACATCACGCTGCTGACCAGCATGCCAAGTGTCATGATTTCATCCAGGCTGGGGTCGTAGAAGTCATACAATACAATACAGCTGTATTTGTTGTAGGGTTGAGGGTTTTTCAACATCAGGCGATGCTGCAGGTCCAGTACGGGGATCACGCTGCCCCGAACATTGATCACGCCTCGGATCACCTGATTGCACATGGGCACCATAGTAGTATCTGTCAGCTCAATAACCTCTTTGACTGACTCTATCGGAATGCCAAAGGTGTCGTTTCCGATAGACACGAGCAAAGAATGGAGCTCATCATTGCTTGCCGTATTTTCTGCCACCATAGTTTCTGAATTCATGCTAGGTCTCCTTAAACTGTGCGTTGGAGTCGGCATCAAGAGGCAGTTCAAATGACAGCTGTTTGTGTTGCTGCTGCAAGTCGTCAAACAACTGCATATCATCCAGCGTCAGTATTTTAGTGATGTCCAGTATGGTCATCAGGTTGTCTGTTAATTTGGCCAGACCATATACAAAACGACTATGAAACTGGCCGGCAATACTGGGCACCTGATCAATTTCGTGAGCCGGGATATCTAACACTTTGGTGACCATATCTACTTTCAGACCAACAGTAATATTTTGTGCTTTGTAGTTGCATTCAGCCACAATGATACAAGTGCGATTGGTGATGGCCTGTACAGGCTTGTTAAGCCTGACGGATAAATCAAATACCGGGATAACCAGCCCTCTGAGGTTGATGGCACCAATAATAAAATCGGGCGCCATGGGGATCTTGTCTACCTCAATGTACTCCATTATCTCCCTGACAATGGAAATACTGATTGAATACGACGCGCCGTTAAGTTCAAACGCCAGGTACTTATTGTGGTCATAAGCCGTGGTACCAGTGCTGGAAACTGAGTCATTCATAGCACATTACTCATCAAACGGGGTATAACCGTCTTCCCGACTATGACCGTTTTCATGGGCCATATGAGCAGGGCGCCCTTTACTGCCACGGCCGTTATTACTCAATTTAAAGTAACCGACGGTAGAGCGAATATCCCCGGTCTGGTCCTGAACCATTTTAGCGGTTGAGGCGAGCTCTTCTGAGGCGGAGGCATTTTGCTGGGCAATTTCATCAAGCTGGGCAACGGTGCGGTTGATTTCAGCAACACTGGTGCTTTGCTCGGTTGAGGCGGCGGTGATCTCTTGTACCAGATCGGCGGTTTTGCCGATGTTAGGCACCATTCTGTCGAGCATAGCACCGGCATGTTGGGCGATTTTAACACTGTTGTCGGCCAGTGTACTGATGTCCTGTGCGGCAACCTGAGAGCGTTCTGCCAGTTTTCTCACTTCATCTGCTACCACGGCAAAGCCTTTACCATGTTCACCGGCTCTGGCGGCCTCAATGGCAGCGTTCAGTGCCAGCAGGTTGGTTTTATAAGCAATGTCTTCGATAATACCAATTTTTTCGGCAATCTGTGTCATGGCCTGAACCGTGTCTTTTACCGCCTGGCCGCCATCGTTTGCTTCACTGCTGGACTGCTTGGCAATGTCATTGGTCATTTTCGAGTTCTCCGTATTCATCGAGATAGAAGAGCTCATTTGCTCCAGTGATGCGGAGGTTTCCTCAACGCTGGCAGCAAGCTGATTCGAGGTGGAGCTGAGCATACGGGAGGTGGTGCTGACTTCGTTGGTGCTGTGGGCGATGGACTCAACGGACTCCTGAATATCTAATAAAATGTTTTGCAGTCGCTCAATGAAGCCGTTAAAACTTTGTGCCGTCTGTCCTATTTCGTCATTGCCAAAATCCGGGATACGGCGGGTCAGGTCGCCTTCTCCTGAGCGCAGGTCCTCCGCGGCATCCGCGAGTGCATTAATAGGGAGCACAATCCCGCGGATCAAGAAGGCGGCGGTGGCGATAGCAAGCACAATGGCGACTATCAGCAAGCCCCACACCAGCTGGATACTGTCACGAGCGGCAGACATCAGGTCATTGAGAGAGGTGGTGCTTTCAGCAATGGCTTCGTTGGAGATCTTTTCCAGTATTTCCTCTATTTTACTGAAAATATCATGCTCGAGCCGGTCAACATCTTTAGACGCCTGGATTTTCTGTCTGGGGTCGTACATCGCGAAAATCTCTTTACCGCCGTTATAGAGCCCCAGATACATGCGTTCGATATCACCAATGGCTTTTATTTCCAGTGGTTTTCTCTCGAGCGGTTTGAGTTCTGCCAGAAAGTTGGAAAAGGTCCGTGCGTCTTTTTCGAACGCGGCGGTGGCACCCACTCGTCCCCGCATGTAGGCATTCAGCGAGCTCATCATGTCGCCTTGCTCGTCTATCAGCTCCAGGTAATAGCGTACGCCGGGTAAATCATCGTTAACCACTTCAGCAAAGTCACCGCTGCTGCCGGCATCAGCCACTTCTGCCTCTTTCTGTGAATCGAGCAGGCTTTCCAGTGGCTCTGCGAATTCGCGGTTGAGGTACTCATACTTTTCGACTGCTTTTTCCTCCTGAAGGGGATCAAAGCGATCAAAGATCAGTTCCTGGTTTTCGCTTGCATAACGGCGCACCAAATCCTCCAGTTGACGAATGTAGCTGGTATCAACAGAGTTGAGCCGTTTAAGGTCTTCCAGATAGTTTGTAAACTCACTGTAATTAGACAAAAAGTCTGCTTTTTCATCGGCTTCACCGGCAATGTATTCCAGCACATTGCTGTTCATGTCGCCAAGTTCATCGAGCATATTCAGTGCATAGATGGCTTCGGGGATGTCGGTTTGACCCACATCGGTGGCAAATCCTTCGATACGACCATTTTTCATTTGCACAGACACGGCAATCACCAACAGCAGCAGCCCCATGGTAAACATGGCCAGAATGATTTTGTTTTTGATGGTCAGATTCTTAAACATCTTTATGCTCCGATTTATCTGACTAATGCTTGAGTTCTAAGGACTCGTACATAGTAATTGCGGTGCGGATCAAGGCAGATACATCAAGAATAATGGCCACTTTGCCACTGCCGAGTATGGTAGCGCCGCTGATACATTTGAGGCCTTCGAACAGCCTCCCCAGAGGTTTTACAACAGTCTGAAACTCTCCTTGCAGCGAGTCCACGACCAGGCCAGCTCTAAGCGTGCCAAACTGGACGATGACCAGTGATTCCTTCGCGTGTTCAATTTGCTGCTCGATCCCAAACAGGGTGCGCAGACGAATAAAGGGCAGGACCTCAGTTCTGAGGTTAATGTAGTTTTTATCCTGAATATCGGATTCAGAAACCACCTCGTGTAGTTCCAGGCATTCAACCACGGTATCCAGGGGGATCACATAGTCTTCATCACCGACGGTAAACATAAATCCGTCTATGATGGATAAGGTCAGTGGCAGGCGAATGATAATCTTAGAGCCTAATCCTTTGGTGCTGTCGACTTCTACACTACCACGCAGGCTCTCAACATTGCGTTTCACCACGTCCATGCCCACGCCACGACCGGAAATACTGGTCACTGCAGCGGCGGTAGAGAATCCGGGTTCAAAAATCAGCAGATTGATTTCTTTATCCTGTAATGAGTGTTCTTGATTGAGTAAGCCATTTTCAATGGCCCGGGTCATTATCTTGCTTTGATCCAGCCCCTGACCATCGTCCTGAATTTCGATGACGATGGAGCCAGAATCATGGTAGGCCTTAAGCGTCAGCTGACCACATGTCGGTTTACCTGCGGCCAGTCGTTGTTCGGGTGATTCAATACCATGATCAATGGCATTACGAATAATATGCATCAGTGGATCGCTGACTTTTTCAACAAAGGTTTTGTCCAGCTCGGTGTCGGCGCCCACAATATTGAGCTCCACCTCTTTGCCCAACTCATCGGCCACATCGCGAACAACGCGTTTGAATTTATTAAAGGTTTCACCAATCTGGACCATACGCAGTTTTAATGAGCTGTCTCGTATGTTCTCAACCAGGCGTTCCAGCAGAGCCATGGCTTCAATCAGTGTTTCGTTACCCGTTTCGTGTGCCAGTAAATTGGTTCTGGCCCCCGTGATCACCATTTCCCCAACCTGATCGATCAATCGATCTAGCTTCATGGCTTCAACCCGAAGCGTTTTGCTCGTGTGAAGCTTATTTTTCTTCTTACCTTTTGTCTGAGCTGGTGGCTCGGTATCGTCTGGTATAGATGCTGGTTCCAAAGGCCGGGCCGGGAGGCGTGATTGCGTCAGTTGTGCCAAAGTGGCATGAAACTGAGCTGGGTCTGGAAAATGTTTTGCGCAATCTTCAATGGCGCTGTAGTGACACTGATCAGGTGGTAAAATCTCAACTACTGCATCATTTTTTATAAATTCGAAAATGTCCTCTATCACGCTTTTGCTCTGGCTGGTTTGAAATAACATCAAAAAGGCCAGGTAACAGGATTCAGGGTCGTAGGGTGTATCGGCATTGAGCGCAGTACAATTGGTGGCCACTTCAAGTGATTCTACTTCGTTGTTCAGAAAGTGGATAAATGGGTAAGGATCCAGACCGTTGCGCAGCACATTCTCGTTAGGCACGAAACATATAAACCAGGGTCCATCTTGCGACTGTGTTTCACTATCAGCATCTTTATTTTGCGGCGTGTCGACGTTGTCGGTAAATTCACTGAACTGCTTGGTTAACTCTGCAAGCTGGGTAAGTTGTTGTGCACTGGGCTCACTTTGGGATGCGGCCAGTTGGATCAATTCATCACATAAGTCACCGGTTTCCAGATATAAGGAAAGCAGGTCTTTGCTCATTTCCTTGTTACCAGCACGGACGTCATCCAGTACCGTCTCGGCAATGTGCGTCAGGCTCACGACGTAGTCAAAGCCAAATAATCCGGCACTGCCTTTAATGGTATGAATGGCGCGGAAGATAGCATTGATGGTCTCTTCCTGATCAGCACTGGCTTCACTGCTTTCGAGATCAAGCAAGCTGTTTTCCATCTCGGCCAGTAGCTCTTTTGACTCGTTGACAAAGGTGGTGATGGCGGCACTCAAATCAACAGACATAACTAAGGCTCACTCTTAGTGGCGCCTGAGAGAGGCACATTTAATAAAGACAGTCTGGCAGTGAGCAGATCGGATAAGACAAGGGTGCCTATCTGAACACCTGTGTTGCGGCAATAATTTACCAGCCAGATAGCCAGCTGGATCCCGGCGCTGTCGAGCTCTTCGATCTGGCTAAGATCCAGCGCTATCTGCTGTTTTCCTGCCAAAAAAGCGATGAGTTCCGTATGCACATCCTGTACTTCGTAGATGGTCAGCTCCGCAGGAAACTTAAAACACTCGGACATGGCTGTCACATCATCAGTAATTTAGATACGGCCTGAAGCATTTGTGCAGGCTTGAAGGGTTTGACCATCCAGGCCTTCGCTCCGGCTTTTTTGCCTTCTTCCATCATGCTTTGCTGGTTTTCTGTGGTCAGCATAATCACAGGGGTGAACTTGTACTGTGGGAGTTGTTTAACATTTTTGACGAATTCAATGCCATTCATATTGGGCATGTTGACGTCGCTGATGATGAGATGCACCTTATTGCCGGTGAGTTTACTCAGTGCATCTTTGCCATCACACGCTTCAATCACCTGATAGCCAGCACCTGTTAGCGCAATATTTACAACTTGTCTTAACGAATCGGAATCATCCACCACTAGTATGGTTTTGCTCATAACTTAGCCTCATGCTGTATGTCAGAAAAAAGTGAGATCGTCGACTGTATCGTCGCCCTTGTCATTCCTGGCATTGCCACTTTTAGCCGCCAGAATATGCCTTTGCTCTCGTGTTGCAGCTGTGCGCGATAACGCGTCACTGATCCTTTCATGATTGAATCGGGCGTTGGCACTGCTGCGACGCTGCGCGATAAACTCATCCAATTCTCGCGTCATAATATCCAGGGCAATCGTAACGCTGTCCTGGATCTGATCGACACGGTCCTGAAATTGTAAATCAACCAGTATTTCAGAGATTTTCTGCCGATTGTCCTCATTTGAGGTTTGCAGTACCTGCGCTTGTTGCTCTACGTTTTGTGATAAGGTGAGCCAGGTATCAATCACTTCATTAATTTGTTGCTGATATCTGTCAGTCAGGGCCTGGCGCTCTTCGAGCTCGCTTTCCATCATGGTCATAGAGCTTTGCATTGCCTGGGCAATAGTTTCGACCATCTTATTGATCTTAACCCCTGTCTCGCCGCTTGAATTAGCAAGCGCGCGCACCTCATCAGCAACAACCGCAAAGCCACGGCCATTGTCTCCGGCACGGGCGGCTTCAATCGAGGCATTGAGTGCCAGTAAATTGGTTTGCTCAGCAATTTTAGCGACGTCAATTGACATGGCCTGTAACTCTTTACTTTGCTCTACCATGGTTTTAAAGGTTTCTGTTCTTTGTTGCTGGCTGACGTTGGACTGTTCGAGATACGCGAGGATCTGAGTAAGTTGTTCACGGCTGTGCTGCGCTGTTTGCTGCAGGCTGTTAGCGCTGCTATCGTCCAGACTGCTGAGCGTTGAGCTTATATTGCTGACAAGCTGTGAAAATTCAGCGGACATATTATCGACGGCTTGCTTGGTTTGCTCACGGGCACTGTTAATCTGATCTCTCAGCTGAGGGGTAATGGTATGGCCAAGTTGTTCAAGGCAAGTCAGGTCGCTGTGTTGTCCATCTGAATTAGCCGATACGACAAGATCATCTGTGGGCGTTTGTGTTTGAGCTATACGATGGAGGATAAACAGCCCCAAGCCAGATAAGCCAGTCACAACCAGAGCAAAACCCCAGCCTGCCCCATACCAGGTGATGGCAAAAATCATGAACTGAATTGCGATGGAAAGCGGAAGCATATTGGCTCCACTGTGGCCACTGAAATAGTTCTTTAATACTAGTCAAGTCCATTTATTGTGCAAATGCTAATAATCACTCATCACCAAGCACAAGTCGCGCTCTGATTGAACGCCGAGGCAGCGCTTGCATCCGTTGGGCATAAGCCCTAAAGTAGGGGGAAAACGACAATGAAGTAAACAGAATGAATAAACAAGATACACCATTAAGTAATGAGCAACAGCAATTGCTTGCCCAATGGCAACAGACATCTTTGCAGGCAGCACAAAAATACCTGGCAGAAAAAGGTATACTGGGTTTGAATATTCTGGCGAAAGAGTCACGTATTCTGCCGCCAATTTGTGGTATATGGAAAGTTAAAGATAATTTAGGTAAAGGGTATTGGGTGATATCAGGTAAAGTCCCCACTGACGCTATGCCAGTGAGTGGCGCAGCAGACGCTCGCGCAGCACTCAAGCACTTTTCCTATCAGTGGCAACTCAAAGCGGATAAAATCCTAGCGGCGGAGCGCCCTGAGCAAGCCCAAGCAGAATATGCCAACATTTTGATTAAGCATGCGCATGGTTTATACGATCTGGCAAGCAAGGATCAAATCTGGCCTAATGCAGCATCGTAAAAGGCTCGCAATTCATTTCTTTCACCGGGCATTTCATACGCTGTCTTGGAATGCCTGCCTCCATAAATACGCTGCCTTGTTTAGAAAAGCCCGACTTCAGAAACGTTGGCACTTCATCCAGGATGCACTGCACAAACACATTCTCGTAGCCTTTCTGTTCAGCCAGAATGCTCAAAAAGCCAATTAAAGACTGGTAGGCCTCGCGATTTCGGTGCGCCCGAACAATCGCAATCCGACTTATCAAGCCATCACAGCATAGCCTGCCTGTTCCGATAGGGCACTGATTTTCGTCCCGCACCAGCACATGCTCTGCGGTTTTGTCGTGTTGATCAAATTCAACTTCTTTAGGTAGATGAAGCTCGTAAACAAAGACGCGTTCACGGATTTGGCGCAGTTGTCCCTGAGTTTTTTGCCAACTCACTCTATCGACGTGGTAATTCATGATTGCCTCGCATCAAACATCATAATCACGCCTGACCAAGGGACCAGCCTGTGCTCTTTATTATTAAGGCACCGAACTGGTCGATGCCCTTTATTGTGTGACTAACCCTTAGATTCAGGTAATTACACCCAGTCCTCAATGTAAAAGGACCCATCGTTAATAAGCGTAGTTAAAGTTTGTTTAAATTCCAAACATTCAATTGCGCTCAATAATGAGGAGATAGGAGTAGTTGCCTGATCTGTCAGCTGTTTCACCGCTGGTAAGACCTCAAGAGGAAGGGTAAAGTTTTGCCCATTTACGCTCAGTATCACAATTTGTGTCGTTACTTGATACAGTGCCCTGACCCCACCTGATCGCACCAGTACATCATCAGGTGAAATATCCTCCAGTAAAGCATCAGCGGTCAGTGGCGGATCCAGCGGTGCCAGGTCCATCTCGTGCTTAGGTTCACTCAAAGTACGGCCGAGCCATTCATCGAATATGTCACTGTCATGAAGCACTGATTCAAGCATACTGCGGATCTTACCTTTATCCTGGCTACTGATCTCGCCCAAAGAGTCACGCAACGTCAGATCCGGGTCACTGTACCGAGTTGAGCCGAGCTCGGAGTCTATCAGATGGTCTGCGAGACTGGAGAGCAGATCTCTTTGATCCGGCGCTCTGAAACCCACAGAATAGTTCATTGCATTCTCAACAGCATAGCCTTCGTGAGGGCAGCCAGGCGGAATATACAAAATATCTCCAGGCTCTAACTCTGCGTCTATGACAGCTTCGAACTGTTCTACCTGCAACAAACTCTTGTTTTGAGCAAATTGCTTCAGGCTTGCATCGGGCATACCGACACGCCAGCGTCGTTTGCCCTGACCCTGAATAATAAAGACATCGTACTGGTCGAGGTGCGGACCAACACCGCCCCCGGGCGTTGAAAAACTGATCATTAAGTCATCAATTCGCCAGTTTGGAATAAACCGAAAGGGCTCAAGTAAAGTCGCCGCCTGAGGATGCCAATGGTCAACCGCTTGTACCAGTAAAGTACTGTGTTGCTCGGTAAGTAAAGTGAAATCTTCAAACGGACCATGATGTGCATCCCAGTGATTGTCATGATTAGTGACAATACGCGACTCTATGTTTTCTTCCATTGCCAGACCGGCCAGCTCTTCTGGCGATAGGGGGTCGCTGAAATCCTTAAAGCCATGTTTGATAAGCAGCGGTTTTTTTTGCCAATACTGAGTAAGGAAAGCTGCCTCGGTGAGGGCATTGAGAGATAGCTGATACATAAAGGGCTCCAATAAAAAAGCGAAAGTTCGGCACTGCGCCGCAACTTTCGCTTCTCAGATTTAGGTGAGATTAACTCAGTTTAGTTTAACTCATCAATGAAAGCTTCGGCACGGCCAATGTAGTTGGCAGGCGTCATTAGCTTCATGTCAGCTTTAACTTGCTCTGGCAGGTCTAAACCATCGATAAACTCAGCCATAATCTCCTGGTTAACGCGTTTGCCACGTGTCAGCTCTTTGAGCTTCTCATACGGCTTTTCAATGCCGTATTTGCGCATGACTGTCTGAATTGGCTCCGCAAGCAGCTCCCAGTTGTCGTCCAGCTCAGCCAACAGGCGATCGGCATTCACTTCCAGCTTGCTGATCCCTTTTAGCGTTGCCTGGTAGGCGATCAGGGTATAACCCATACCAACACCCAGGTTGCGCAGTACTGTTGAATCAGTCAGGTCACGCTGCCAGCGAGAAACGGGTAGTTTCTGTGCAAGGTGAGTGAAAATGGCATTTGCAATGCCCAGGTTGCCTTCTGAATTTTCGAAGTCAATTGGGTTTACTTTATGTGGCATGGTTGAAGAGCCGATTTCACCAGCAATGGTTTTTTGCTTGAAGTGGTTCAGTGCAATGTAGCCCCACACGTCACGGTCAAAGTCGAGCAAAATGGTGTTGAAACGTGCCACAGCGTCGAACAGTTCAGCAATATAATCGTGCGGCTCGATCTGGGTGGTAAACGCGTTCCAGGTCAGACCCAGGCTGGTGACAAAATGCTCTGCATGGTTGTGCCAGTCATAATCCGGGTAAGCGCTCAGGTGTGCATTGTAGTTACCTACTGCACCATTGATTTTGCCTAAGATCTGCACGTTAGCGATCTGCTCACGTTGACGCTGCAGGCGCACATAGACGTTGGCGAATTCTTTACCCATAGTAGAAGGAGAAGCTGGTTGACCGTGGGTGCGGGTCATCATAGCAACAGATTTATATTCAATCGCTTTTTCCTTGATGGCTGCAAGCAGCTTATCACAGTATGGCAGCAGTACTTGGTCGCGTGCTTCACTCAGCATCAGACCGTGCGACAGGTTGTTAATGTCTTCTGACGTACAGGCAAAGTGAATAAACTCATTAACAGCCTGAAGCTCTGCATTGTCTGCCACTTTCTCTTTTAACAGATACTCAACGGCTTTAACGTCATGGTTGGTTGTGCGCTCAATCTCTTTGACACGCGCAGCATCGGCTTCGCTAAAGTTATCAACTATGCTATCCAGCAGGGCGTTTGCCTGCTCACTGAAGGCTGGAACTTCGTTGATCGCAGCTGCGTTAGCTAAGGCTTGTAGCCAACGTACTTCAACGGTCACACGGTATTTGATCAAGCCAAACTCACTGAAAATACTTCTCAGCTCACTGGTTTTGCTACCGTAGCGGCCATCCACTGGAGAGATAGCGGTTAACGCTGAAAGCTCCATAACTTCTCCTAACTAATTGGTTTTTTGAACGATATTTAAATATAACTTTGTGCAGCAGCGATGATTTTCTTCTTTGCAAAGAAGAACTGACGACGCTTACCTCCAAGCTGACGCCACAGCACTGCACTGCGGATCCCGGCCAACAGCAGGGCCCGGATCTGATGTTGTACATGAGATTGTTTAAGTAACTCGGGTTTACCAAAAATTTGAATCTTCGGTCCAACCGGACTCACTACCTGGCTGTAAATATCCGCAAGTGCCCCAACGATTTGCTCATCAACAATGTCGAAATGCTGCAACTGTCTGTCGAGCTGTTCGATGCGTTTGCCAAGTTCAGCCATGGCTTTGCTGTTGGCAGACAAAGCACGTTCCAGCTGCATCAGGCTGCCCACATATTTGACCATTTCTACATCTTTTTCGCCCTGAGCACTCAGCTGGTCCACCAAAGCACGGCAACCTTGCTTTACCGCGCCCGGGTCTTCGTAGACATCCTGTGGATTTTTTGGCGAAGTGATAGTGATGCTTCTTAATAAACTGGCTGTTTCATGGCCGTTAAAGGTGCCGTAGCGGGCACATTTTTGCACTAATTTTGCAACCTGGCACATGGCTGCCAATGGGATCACGACGTCTCGTTGCATTACTTGATCACCGATTCAATGATACCACCGCCAAGACACACATCGTCCTGATAAAATACCGCAGATTGGCCTGGGGTCACGGCCTTTTGTGGTTCATCGAATAACACCCGGGCCATGCCGTCCTGACCAACGAGTAATGTACAAGGAATGTCTTCCTGGCGATAACGGGTTTTAACTGTGCATCGGGTAGTACCTTGTGGACCGACACGGTCGACCCAGTGAAGTTGATTCGCATTGAGGCCATTGCTGAACAGGCGAGGGTGGTTTTTGCCTTGTCCAACGACCAGTACATTGCGCTCCACGTCTTTATCGACAACATACCAGGGCTCGCCGGAGCCTTCTTTCATGCCACCGATCAACAGGCCTTTACGCTGGCCAAGTGTGTGGTACATCAGGCCTTCGTGCTCACCAACATGGTTGCCTTCGCTGTCCTCAATTTTACCAGGTTGAGCCGGCAAGAATTTTTGCAGGAAGTCTTTGAACTTGCGCTCACCGATAAAGCAAATGCCTGTACTGTCTTTCTTATCATGCGTGATCAAATCTTGCTCTTCTGCAATACGGCGCACTTCCGGCTTTTCAATGTTGCCTACCGGGAACAGGGTTTGGGCTACGTGCTCATGGCTGAGTGTATACAGGAAGTAACTCTGATCTTTGTTATTGTCCAGGCCGCGTAACATGGCAAACTTGCCATCACGTTCCTCACGGCGCACGTAGTGGCCCGTTGCGATATAATCGGCACCCAGTGCCTCTGCAGCAAACTCAAGAAAAGCTTTAAATTTGATCTCTTTGTTGCACATGATATCCGGGTTGGGTGTGCGGCCAGCCTTGTATTCGGCTAAAAAGTACTCAAATACGTTGTCCCAGTATTCTGCAGCAAAATTGACAGTGTGTAGCTCGATGCCCAGTTTGTCGCAGACAGCCTGAGCATCTTTCAAATCTTCAGCAGCGGCACAGTATTCGTCATTGTCGTCTTCTTCCCAGTTCTTCATGAACAGGCCTTCAACCTGATACCCCTGCTGTTTTAGCAGGTAGGCAGAAACGGAGGAATCTACGCCGCCGGACATACCGACGATGACTTTAATTTGACTGTTATCGCTCATAAACTCGCTGTGTATTTTGATTACAAAAAAGTGAGCTGCATTATAGCATGTAAATCAAGGTGCCCGGAAGTCGCGGTTTGATTAATCCCAAGTTTTTCGCGGTGGGGTTATTTTGCCTTCACCACCTGATATTGACCGTTATCAATCCCATCCAGGGTATAGGGTCCGATCCGGTAACGTATTAGTCTCAGTGTGGGGTGGCCGACATGCGCTGTCATACGCCGAACCTGACGGTTACGGCCCTCAGATATGGTAATTTCAAGCCAGCTGGTGGGAATGTTTTTACGTTCACGAATAGGCGGATTACGTGGCCAAACGCCTGGTGCTGTGATCAGGTTAACCTTGGCGGGTCGGGTAGGACCATCTTTGAGGACGACGCCATCACGCAGTGCCTGCAAGGCAGCTTGGTCTGGCTCGCCCTCTATCTGGACCCAGTAGGTCTTGTCGGTTTTTTTACCCGGTTCAGTCAGCTTATGCTGTAAGCGGCCGCAATTGGTGAGCAATAGCAGACCCTCGCTATCACGGTCAAGCCTGCCAGCAGCGTATACGCCTTTTATATCAACAAAGTCAGCGAGTGTCTGACGGTTTTTATCGTCTGTAAACTGGCACAGAACATCAAAAGGCTTATTAAACAGCACCACCTTCACCTGATCCGGCGAAACCCTCGGCTTGGCTGTACGTTTAGGGCCTGGGCGTTGGTTGACCGGACGCTTAGCAGAGGTGCGGTTAGGTGTATGTGGTCGGTTTTTTTGGCGCGGTGCGGGCATGGTTAGATGTTTAGCTAGTGGAGCGATGGCGCGAGTGTAGCAAAGATTGAAGCCAAATAAAAAAGGTGGCTGTTGAGCCACCTTTTTTTTGTTGAATGGCGCGTTACGCCATGCTTGCTAATACGTCGTTAAACGTTTTGCTGGGACGCATTGCGTCAGCAGCCAGCGCATCGTCAGGCTGGAAGTATCCGCCGATATTCATCGCTTGGCCCTGAACGTCGTTCAGTTCACTGACGATTGCCGCTTCGTTGTCGGTCAGACCTTTTGCAACGTCTGCGAATTTAGCCTGAAGCTCTGCATCTTGTGATTGCTCTGCAAGTGCTTGTGCCCAGTACATAGCCAGGTAGAAGTGACTACCACGGTTGTCCAGCTCTTTCACTTTACGTGATGGAGACTTATTCTCGTCCAGGAATTTACCTGTCGCGGCGTCCAGCGTATCAGCGAGAACTTGTGCCTTGCTGTTACCAGTCGCCTGGCTCAGGTGCTCTAAAGACGCAGCCAGTGCCAGGAACTCACCCAGAGAATCCCAACGCAGGTGGTTCTCTTTTTCAAACTGCTGAACGTGTTTAGGTGCAGAGCCGCCCGCACCCGTTTCGAATAGACCACCGCCGTTCATCAGAGGAACGATAGACAGCATTTTTGCGCTGGTACCAAGTTCAAGAATTGGGAACAGGTCAGTCAGGTAGTCACGTAGTACGTTACCAGTCACAGAAATAGTATCCTGACCGTCTTTCATTCTTGCCAGTGAGAGCTTAGTGGCTTCAACTGGTGCCAGGATGTGAATTTCCAGACCATCAGTATCATGTTCTGGCAGGTAGGCGTTTACTTTTTTGATCAGCTCTGCATCGTGTGCACGGTTTTCGTTCAACCAGAATACCGCTGGGGTATTTGATGCGCGTGAACGGTTAACAGCAAGCTTAACCCAGTCTCTGATTGGTGCATCTTTTACCTGACACATACGCCAGATATCACCTTGCTCTACGTCATGCTGAAGCAGTACGTTACCGGCTTGATCAACAACGCGGATTTGACCCGCCGATGGTGCTTCGAAAGTTTTGTCGTGTGAACCGTATTCTTCTGCTTTTTGTGCCATCAGACCAACGTTAGGGATAGTACCCATAGTACGAGGATCAAACGCGCCGTGCTCTTTACAGAACTCAATGGTTGCCTGATAAACACCAGAATAACAACGGTCTGGAATTACAAAGCTGGTGTCTTGCTGCTTACCTTCGGCGTTCCACATTTGACCACTGGTACGGATTGCAGCTGGCATTGATGCATCGATGATCACATCACTTGGTACGTGCAGGTTAGTGATACCGCGGTCAGAGTCAACCATTGCAATGCTTGGGCGTACATCATAAACCGCAGCCAGGTCAGCTTCGATTTCAGCGCGTGTTGCATCATCCAGGCTGGCAAGCTTATTGTAAACATCGCCAATACCATTGTTGACATCGACACCTAGTTTTTCGAAGGTTTCGCCGTGTTTAGCAAATACTTCTTTATAGAAGACTTTTACAGCGTGGCCGAAGATGATTGGATCAGAGACCTTCATCATTGTGGCTTTCATGTGCAGTGAGAACAATACGCCTTTTTCTTTGGCTGCTTCTACTTCAGCTTCCAGGAAGCTGCGCAATGCCGCTACGCTCATGCGTGACGCATCAATGATTTCACCAGCAAGCAAAGGTGTGCTTTGCTTAAGGACAGACACTGTGCCGTCAGCAGCAACGTGCTCGATGCGAACATCGGTCGCTTCGGCGATGGTTGTTGACTGCTCTGAACCAAAGAAGTCACCTTCGCTCATGCTGGCAACATAAGACTGTGAATCTTTTGACCAGGCACCCATTGAGTGTGGGTTTTTACGCGCATACGCTTTAACGGAAGCTGGCGCGCGACGATCTGAGTTACCTTCACGCAGAACAGGGTTTACTGCACTACCTTTGATCTTGTCGTAAGTCGCTTTGATTGCAGCTTCTTTATCGTCTTTTGGCTCTTCTGGATAGTCTGGAAGGGCGTAACCTTTTTCCTGCAGCTCTTTAATGGTGGCTTTCAACTGAGGGATAGATGCACTGATATTAGGGAGTTTGATGATATTGGCTTCTGGCGTTTTTGCCAGCTCGCCCAGCTCAGCCAGAGCATCACCAATTCTTTGCTCTTCGCTCAGAAACTCGGGGAAGTTAGCAATGACACGGCCTGCCAGTGAGATATCACGGGTTTCAACTTCAACACCAGCCGCTTTGGTATAAGCCTGAATAACTGGCAATAGAGAATAAGTTGCCAGAGCCGGCGCTTCATCTGTTTTAGTGTAAATAATTTTTGATGTCATCATCATTCCTAGATAGTTTAGGGCTAAACAGCCGTTCAACAAAGCAAAAGCTTGCTATTCAAGGACGTATCCGCATACACGATCTTTATTCAGCCATCCGCTTGGTAACCCATATTCGGGTCATCATGCGGATGGTTGAGCTCGGCATGTAGCAAGTTTGTTAGGTATTGTTACTAGTTTGGGGCAATAAAAATATCTAACACACCTGACGCGTTTTTGGGCCAGCTACAACGGAGCCCGACCTGACACCGGCGGGGATTGTATCAACCAAATCACTAAGTCGCTAATGCAATTTAATAAAGATATAAAATTTTATGAACTAAGATGGAAGAAATGAGACTAATTGATGAAGGGATTAAGCGAGCAACAAACGTAACCCGCTTTGAGTGTGCCAAAATATTGCAATAGCTACACGACTTCGTCCGCAAGCGGCGCGATGTTGGTAGCGTGCAGGCCTTTGGGACCTTCTTGCAGATCGAATGTTACATCCTGACCAGCTTTAAGCGTTTTGTATCCATCCATTACAATCGTGGAGTAATGGGCAAAGATATCTTCCTCGCTGCCGTCTTCTACGATGAAACCAAACCCTTTGGCGTTGTTGAACCATTTGACTTTTCCGCAAGCCATACTTCTACATCCTTCTATAAGTTGACTAAATTAAGTTAATCTAACCTTTGAAATTTGCTAAGCTGCCCATATGATGATTATGTCCAGCTAGGTAAAGACTGTAGTTTATTTGGCCAGACAGTCAAGTTTTTAAAGCGATTTTTTAACAATTTATTTATTTTTCAATTCAAGTTGCTTGAGTTGATAAGACAAGACTATATTTTATTATGACTGGGACAAACGAATCTGGTGTGGTTGACGCGGTACGCGACGAACAGAAGCAAAAGTTACAACCGCCGCGCAAGTACAAAGTGATTTTAAACAATGATGATTACACACCTATGGACTTTGTCATTGAAGTTTTGATGACATTTTTCAGTATGGATAGCGAAAGAGCAACTGATGTGATGTTAAAAGTACATCACGAGGGAAAAGCGGTATGTGGACTGTATCCTGCCGACATTGCCCATACAAAGGCTGAGCAGGTAAATCGATATGCTCGGGATCACGAGCACCCGCTGCTCTGTAGTTGTGAGCAGGAATGACCTTATATATTCTCGTTGGGGGTTGCCAATGCTAAATAAAGACTTAGAAATTACTCTGAATACCGCGTTTCGTGAGGCGAGAAATCGTCGCCACGAATTTATGACGGTAGAACACTTACTGCTCGCATTGATTGATAACCCCTCTGCCAGTGAAGCACTTAATGCGTGTGGCGTTGAAACAGAGGGGCTAAAACGGGAGTTATCAGAATTTATTGATGAGACAACTCCTGTCATTCCAGATTTAGAAGAAGACCGTGAAACGCAGCCGACACTTGGCTTTCAGCGAGTACTGCAAAGGGCGGTTTTTCATGTGCAATCCTCTGGTCGCAATGAAGTGACAGGAGTAAACGTGTTAGTGGCTATTTTCTCTGAGCAGGAAAGTCAGGCTGTTTACCTTCTTAAAAAGGCCGATGTAAGTCGGCTGGATATCGTTAACTATATTAGCCACGGCATTTCAAAGTCGGATGACGAGGTTGAGCCTGAAGATAACGAAGAAATGCATGAAGAAAACCACGAAACGGCGTCTGAGGAAAAGACGAAACTGGAAAACTTCACTGCCAATCTGAATGTGCTAGCAAAAGCGGGACAAATAGATCCATTAGTTGGTCGCGATCAGGAAGTTGAGCGGACCATTCAGGTTTTGTGTCGCAGAAAGAAAAACAACCCACTGTTGGTGGGGGAAGCCGGTGTTGGTAAAACAGCCATTGCTGAAGGCCTGGCTTATCGTATTGTGAATGAGCTGGTGCCTGATGTAATAGCCGATGCCGTAGTGTATTCGCTGGACATGGGCGCTTTGCTTGCCGGTACTAAGTATCGGGGCGACTTTGAGAAACGTTTTAAAGCATTGTTGAAAGAGCTACAGGCAAAGCCAAACGCCATTTTATTCATTGATGAAATCCATACCATCATAGGTGCCGGTGCTGCGTCGGGTGGTGTTATGGATGCCTCTAATCTGATTAAACCTCTGCTATCAAGCGGTCAGCTGCGTTGCCTGGGGTCGACAACTTATTCTGAGTTCAAAAACATTTTTGAAAAAGATCGTGCCCTGGTGCGTCGATTCCAGAAAATTGACATTGTAGAACCTAGCGTTGCCGATACAGCCAAAATTCTCAGCGGCCTGAAAGAGCGTTACGAGGAACACCATGGTATACGCTATACACAAAAAGCGTTGAAGGCTGCGGCTGAGCTGAGCGCAAAATACATTAATGAACGTCATTTGCCTGACAAAGCCATTGACGTGATTGATGAAGCGGGGGCTAATCAGCGTCTGTTGCCTGCTTCACGTCGTAAAAAGACCATTGGGGTGTCGGATATTGAGCAGATAGTGTCTAAAATTGCACGTATTCCTCAGCAAAATGTGTCTTCGAGCGACAAAGAAGTGCTCAAAAATCTTGATCGTAACCTCAAAATGCTGGTTTTCGGTCAGGACGAATCTATCGATGCATTAACCTCAGCAATCCGGCTGTCACGTTCCGGTCTGGGTAGCGAGGATAAGCCAATTGGGTCGTTCTTGTTTGCTGGACCAACGGGGGTGGGCAAAACAGAGGTGACCAAACAGCTGGCGAAGTGTATGGGCATTGAGTTTGTGCGGTTTGATATGTCTGAATACTCAGAGCGTCATGCCGTAAGCCGGCTGATAGGTGCGCCTCCCGGTTATGTAGGGTTTGAACAGGGTGGCTTGCTGACCGATGCAGTGATTAAACATCCTCACTCTGTGGTGTTGCTGGACGAAATTGAAAAGGCGCACCCGGACATCTACAACATTCTGTTGCAGGTCATGGACCATGGCACGCTAACGGACAACAATGGTCGCAAGGCGGATTTTCGTAACGTGATAGTGGTGATGACGACTAACGCGGGTGTGCAGGAGACTGTGCGTCAGTCTATAGGCTTCCAGGAGCAAGATCATTCACACGATGCGCTGGTTGAGATCAATAAAGTATTCACCCCTGAGTTTAGAAACCGTTTAGACAATATCATTTGGTTTAACCACCTTGAGAAAGACGTTATCTTGCAGGTTGTTGATAAGTTTATTGTTGAATTACAAGCTCAGCTTGATAAGAAATCTGTGTGTCTTGATTTAACTAACGAAGCCAGAGACTGGTTGGCAGATATAGGATATGACAAGTCGATGGGCGCACGTCCAATGGCCAGAGTGATTCAGGACAACCTTAAGAAGCCACTGGCAAACGAAATTTTGTTTGGTGAGCTGGTTGACGGAGGAACAGTCACTATCTCGGTCAAAGATAAAAAACTGGCATTTAAATTTGAATCCAGCGTGGCAGAGCCCGCCTAAATTGGAGCGAAGACAACAAAAAGCCCGGCAGTCGCCGGGCTTTTTGTTTTAATCGTCTCTTTGTACGACTTAGCCTGTCGCGGCAAGTGTACCTGAGCTGGGCGAATTAACGCGCGCGGAAGACGATGCGTCCTTTGCTCAGGTCATAAGGTGTCATTTCAACAGTCACCTTGTCGCCGGTCAAAATGCGGATGTAGTTTTTACGCATTTTACCAGAGATATGTGCCACAACTACGTGACCATTTTCCAATTCAACACGGAACATAGTATTTGGTAAAGTGTCAAGGACCGTGCCTTGCATTTCAATAACGTCTTCTTTCGCCATGGGGAGCGTATCACCTCTTTGATAAGTTTAACGGTGCAGATTTTGCCGAAAAGCGCGCGATAAGTAAAGGCGGGAGCGCGAATTTTGTAATCTAAATGTTGACCCAGACATCGCTTTTGAACTGTTGTGCAGGTAAATATTGCTGCTTGTAGCGCATTTTAGGGCAGGCGTCTATCTGATAACCCAGGTAAAGATAGGTTTTATCTTGTTGGCGCGCATAGTCGAGTTGCGCCATGATCATAATGGTCCCTAAGCTTAATTCAGCGTAGTCAGGATCAAAAAAGGTATAAATGGCAGAGAGAGCTGTAGGCATGGTGTCTGTTACTGCAACGGCTACCAGCTGCTCTTTGTGCCACAGCTCGATAAAAGTAACAGGCAGCCAGCGGCAAAACAAGAAGCTTTCGTACTGAAGCCGGTTAGGCGGGTACATCGAACCATCACTATGCCGCATGGTGATATACTTTTCGTAAAGCGGGTAGTAGCCTGGTTGCTCTTGAGTGTTATATTCAAAACGAAACTCTGAGTTAATTTTATTCCATTTACGCTTTTGAGAGCGAGAAGGTTGATAGTCATTAGCCAAAACACGGACGGACTGACAGGCCTGGCATGCGGGGCAGTGGGGGCGATATATCTGGTCGCCGCTGCGGCGAAATCCAAATGAGAGCAAAGTTTCAAAGCGCACTGGCGTATAACAGTTACTATCCAGGATCACCAGTAGCTGTTCTTTTTGGTCAGCCAGATAGCTGCAATCAAATTGTTGGCTCAGGCCAATTTTTGAAGGGAAATGTTCAGTCATATATCGCCCTCAATGGTTGCGGATGCCACATCGTTTCAGGCACTTGATAATGGCTTGCTAATCTAAGTTTAGCTAAAAATTCTTTTCTTGATATGACTTTTGCACCCAGAGACAATAAATAGGGGTTTTCCAGCTGACAATCTATAAAATGAGCCTCATGTCGCTTGAGCCAGTTAACCAATGCCCACATGGCCAGCTTCGACGCGTCAGGCGTGCGATAAAACATAGATTCACCACAAAAAACGCCGTTTAGCATGACACCATACAAGCCGCCTATTAACGCACCCTGTTGCCATACTTCAACACTATGAACAAAGCCTTCCTTATGCCCCTGAATATAGGCTTTCAGCATGGCTTTGTTTATCCAGGTACCTTCCTTGTCGACCCTTTGTTGCCGGCACGCCGTGATAACCTGCTCAAAAGCCGTATTTATGGTGACGTCAGGTGCCAGTTTACGGACAGACTTTTTAAGCGAACGGCTGATATGAAACTCATCCAGTTCCATGATGCCACGCTCACTGGGCGCCCACCACATAATCGGTTCTCTCTCATTGAACCAGGGAAAAATACCTTGCTGATAGGCTCGGCGCAGTCTTGCTGTGCTCAGACATCCACCCACGGCGAGTAAGCCGTCGGGGTCTTTGAGTGCAAAATGACAAGGGGGAAAAACAAAGTCAGTGGCAGACAGATGAAACAGTTGCTGTGTCATATTGGCGGTTCTGAATTACAAACTAAAAACCTGATATATGACATTAGTCTAACCTATTTTAGGTTAGGAGTGGGGATTTTATGCTGAAGACGTGTTTTTCGAAACACGTCTTCAGTCACGCTGAGATTACTTAAGGTTATCTAAGTAACGTTCAGCGTCTAATGCAGCCATACAGCCAGTGCCAGCAGAGGTAATAGCCTGACGATAGATGTGATCAGACACGTCACCTGCAGCAAATACGCCTTCAACACTGGTTTGAGTTGCATTACCATTCAGGCCCGACTGTACAACCAGGTAGCCATCTTTCATTTCCAGCTGGCCTGCAAACATGTCTGTATTGGGTTTGTGACCAATCGCAATAAAGACACCGGCAAGATCAAGCTGCTCGGTATTGTCAGAGTCAGTATCTTTAATGCGAATGCCAGTGACGCCCATGTCATCGCCCAGCACTTCATCCAACGTTTTGTTCAGATGCAGAACAACATTACCATTGTTAGCTTTTTCCATCAGACGATCTGAGAGAATTTTTTCGCTACGGAAAGTATCACGTCTGTGGATCACATGTACTTCTTCAGCGATGTTTGACAGGTACAGTGCTTCTTCAACAGCGGTATTACCACCACCAACAACAGCCACTTTCTGCCCGCGGTAGAAAAACCCATCACAGGTAGCACAGGCTGATACACCACGACCCTGGAAGTTTGTTTCTGACTCCAGGCCAAGGTATTTTGCTGATGCGCCTGTTGCAATGATCAGGGCATCACAGGTGTAAGTGCCCTGATCACCTGTCAGGGTGAAAGGGCGCTTCGTCACATCTACTTTGTTGATGTGATCAAAAATGATTTCAGTTTCAAAACGCTCGGCGTGCTCTTTCATACGATCCATCAGTGCAGGTCCAGTAAGACCATGTGCATCGCCAGGCCAGTTTTCAACTTCTGTTGTTGTGGTCAGCTGACCACCTTGCTGCATGCCCGTAATAAGCACTGGGTTAAGATTGGCACGTGCAGCATAGACTGCGGCGGTATAGCCAGCAGGTCCTGAGCCCAAGATCAACAGTTTGCAATGTTTTGCATCAGTCATGTAAACAATTCCTAAAATAAAATTTCTATCTTCTCTAGTTAGTGCTGCCGATTCTATGAAATTCAAGCCAGAAGTAAAATAAATTGCAAAAATCGATTCTGTATAAAATCAGAAGCTGTCAAATATACTGTACTTGATGAGAATTTGTACCATAGCATCGTAAATGATCGGTATTTCATGACCTGAGAGTTTTTTTTTGCTATGTTCTAGGGAATTTTTCTCTGTCTATTTGACGTTAGTCTGTTTTTAAAGGTAGTTATGGCATTTTGGCAGGATAAACCTGGGTTTGCACTGGACGCACAAAGTTGCGAAATACTGACTGATGCGAAACAGTATCATGCGCAGCTTTTGTCACTTATTCGTGGCGCACAACAGCGCATCTACTTGACCGCACTGTATTTACAGGACGATGAGGCGGGTCGTGAAATATTAGCCGCGCTACATGAGGTGGCTGTGGCACGTCCACATCTTGAAATCCATGTACTGGTTGATTTTCATCGGGCACAGCGCGGACTGATAGGTGAAGCCAAATCTGAGGGTAACGCAAAGCTGTATTGCGACATGCAGGCCGAGTTTGGCTCACAAGTAAAAGTGTATGGTGTGCCGGTTAAGGCCAAAGAATTGTTTGGCGTATTGCACCTTAAAGGCTTTGTTATCGACGACACCGTTTTGTACAGCGGCGCAAGCATCAATAATGTGTACTTGCAACATGGCGATAAGTACCGCCTGGATCGCTATTTTGTGATTGAAAATAGTGCGTTGGCAGCAAGTTTTTGTCATTTCCTGGATACTTATTTATTATCCAGCGAGGCGGTGCCCAGGTTGGATCTTCGTCCGCTAAAGCCATTTTCCGAGTTGAAGGTGGCGCAAAAGCAACTGATGAAGCAGCTTAAAAAAGCACAGTACGATATGCGCTCAGCAACTGCGACAGGTGGCTTAAATGTTCGTGCCTTTTTAGGCTTTGGTCGTCGAACGAATAAGCTAAATCGTCTGATTAAGGCCCTATTTGATACCACTGAGCGGGAGCTGCTTTTATACACGCCATACTTTAACTTTCCTGCACCGTTGCTTCGGTCATTACGCCGGTTGCTTAAAGAAGGGAAAACAGTCACCATCGTAATTGGCGATAAAACCGCAAATGACTTTTACATTGCGCCCGATCAGCCATTTAGTCGAATTGGTGCCTTACCTTATTTGTACGAAACCATTTTGTACAAATTCCTCAAGTCGCAACGGCGCTATATCAACTCAGGACATTTAAATGTGTATTTATGGCGCGATGGAAACAACTCATTCCACCTAAAAGGGATTAACCGTGACAATCAGGTCCATCTGATGACAGGGCACAACCTAAATCCTCGTGCCTGGGGGTTGGACATCGAAAATGGTATTTTGATAGAAGATCCCGAGCAAAAACTCGAACAGGCGATAACCCAAGAGCGAGAGGCCATCCTGGCCAATTGTACCAAGCTCAGCGGGCCTCAGGATTTGGAAACAGTAGACGATTACCCGTCTGCGGTGAAGAAAATTCTCGGACAGGCGAAGCGAGTGAAAGTCGACTTTATCATTAAAAAGTTTATTTAATAAAAAGGGCCGTCAGGCCCTTTTTATTGTCTACGCTATTTTGCGCTTTGGTAAGCATGGCTGTGCACATTAGCTGCACGTCCGGAGGGATCGGCATTTTGCTCAAAAGACGCATCCCAGGCCAGCGCTTCGGGCGTTGAACAGGCAACAGATTTGCCATGCGGAACGCATTTGGCTGCTGCATCACCCGGGAAGTGAGATTCAAAAATGCAGCGATAGTAATAGGCTTCTTTACTGTCAGGCGTATTGATAGGGAAGCGGTACTCGGCACTGGCCAGCTCCTGATCGCTGACCTTGTCATTCACATACTCTTTTAATGAGTCTATCCAGGAATATCCAACGCCGTCAGAGAATTGCTCTTTTTGACGCCACAGCACCTCATCAGGGAGATAGCCATCAAATGCCTCCCGAATAATGTGTTTCTCAATTCGACCCTCTTTGCACATCTTGTATTCAGGGTTGGTGCGCATGGCGATATCTACGAACTCTTTGTCCAGGAACGGAACCCTTGCTTCCACACCCCAGGCTGCCATGGATTTGTTGGCGCGCAGGCAATCAAACATATGTAGCTTGGCAACCTTGCGGTTAAGCTCTTCATGGAACTCCTGGCTATTGGGCGCTTTGTGGAAATACAAGTAACCACCAAATAACTCATCGGCACCTTCACCGGAGAGTACCATTTTAATGCCCATTGCCTTGATATAGCGGGCCATCAGGTACATTGGTGTCGAGGCACGTACGGTGGTCACGTCATAGGTTTCGAGGTGATAAATGACCTCTTTTAGCGCATCGATACCTTGCTGTACTGTGAAATGAATAGGGTGGTGAACTGTGCCTATCTGATCCGCAACCTTTTGAGCAGCAGCCAGATCGGGTGAGCCTTCAAGTCCGATAGAAAAGGAGTGTAGTTTTGGCCACCAGGCTTCCGTCGCATCATCGTCTTCTATGCGTCGTGCGGCAAACTTTTGAGTAATGGCGGAGATAACCGACGAGTCCAAACCACCTGATAGCAACACGCCATAAGGTACATCACACATTAGCTGACGCTTTACGGCTGCCTCAAGGGCGTCTTTAACTGTACTTGCAGCGGCCTCGTTATCTTTAACTGCCTCAAACTTTTGCCAGTCTCGCTGATAATAGGGTCTTAACGTGCCTTCTTTAGAATAAAGATAATGTCCCGGCGGAAACTCTTCAATCTGGTTGCAAATTGGTGTAAGCGCCTTCATTTCACTGGCGACATAAAAATTGCCATGCTGGTCCCGCCCTGTGTATAGCGGGATAATACCAATGTGATCGCGACCTATCAGATAGGCACCTTCCTGCTCATCATACAGACAAAAGGCAAAAATACCGTTCAGGTCATCGAGGAACTCAGGACCTTTTTGTTTATATAACGCCAGTAACACCTCACAGTCTGATTGAGTCTGGAACGTGAAGGGCACAGTGAGCTTCTGAGCCAGCTCTTTGTGGTTATAGATTTCCCCGTTGACTGCGAGAATGTGGGTTCGCTCCGGGTTGTATAGTGGTTGGGCACCGCTGGATACGCCTACAATGGCGAGGCGCTCGTGCACCAGAATGGCTTTATCACTGGCATAGACACCTGACCAGTCAGGACCGCGGTGTCGCAATCGCTTAGACATTTCTATTGCCTGCTCACGCAGAATGGCTGGGTCGGATTTAATCTCCAGCACACCAAAAATTGAACACATAATAACCTCATTCCTGTTAACTATTATTATCGAGTGCACACATTGGTGCCGTCTCGTGCCCTTAGTACTATCAGAAATGAGATCGCAAGTCACATAAAAAACAGCGATTTTATTGGATAGGTTTTGCCCTGTTTTGGTGCGAAAATGAACCAAAGCAGGGCGTGTGTATTAGTGAGTGGTGCCTGCGGCTATCTGAAGATCACTGTCATGGCGCAGAGCGGATGAAATCATCACTTTGAGAGCATCAATCACCATAGTAGCGCTCATACTTGGTGCACCAGTGTGGTGCAGGGCCTGCTCGGGTAAATAAGGAATATGGATAAATCCTCCCCGACATTCGAGCTGATGCTCATGAATATAATGTAGAAGTCCGTACATCACATGATTACATACATAGGTGCCAGCAGTGTTTGAAATACTGGCCGGGATCTGTGCTTGCCTTAAATCATTGAGCATGTGCTTTACAGGCAACGCGGCAAAATAAGCCGCCGGGCCACCTGCCAACACGGGGGTATCTATGGGTTGTGCCCCTGCGTTGTCAGCGATGCGGGCATCATTTACATTGATGGCCACGCGTTCGATAGAAATATCGGCACGACCCCCTGCCTGGCCAACACACAGTACCAGCGACGGAGCATATTTATCGATGGCACGGTTGAGCTGTGTCAGGGCATGGTCGAACTCGCAGGGGAGTTCTTTGGTGCGAATAGTGAACTCACCAATATGGCAGCCATCGAGCTGGTGTACCGCCTGCCATGAGGGGTTAATCGACTCTCCGCCGAAGGGTTCAAACCCGGTCAATAACACGGTTTTGTGTGTTCCTTTAGTCATTGAAGATTACTCCATACATGAGCAAGATGTTGATAGCCAACAGGGACAGAGCCGTTGGGATCTGTACCTTAATGACCTGGTACTTGTCTTTTAAATCTAACAGCGCAGCAGGGACAATGTTGAAATTGGCTGCCATTGGTGTCATCAGCGTGCCGCAATAGCCAGAATACATACCGATTGCAACAAGCGGAGCCGCACTTGCGCCATGACCCTGAATTAAGAAAGGCACGGCAATACCGGCTGTCATGACAGGGAAGGCGGCAAATGCATTGCCCATGACCATAGTAAACAAGGCCATACCAACACAATAAATAACCACAAGCATAAAGCGGTTATCGGGTGAGACAAACAGGGTGACCAGATCCTGAATGGCCGTGCCTGTATTAGATACTATGAAAACACCACCCAGCATCGCAAGCATTTGCGGCAGGATTGCAGCCCAGCCAATGGAATCAACCAGGCGGCGTGATTCACCGAGCGCTTGAACCGGACTACCTCCGGTGAATTTCCAGCTCACTAGCAAAGCGATTGCACAAGCCAGAGTGAGTGCAGCGAGGGTAACATGGCTCTGATCGAAGACAAACAGACTCCCAATTTGGATATCCTTGAGCACAATGGTACAAATGACCGTGACAATGGGAATAAGAACCGCCGGAATAAACAATTTATTGCCGATCTTCCTGGCACTGGCGGTTTGTTCTTCCTCACTGGGTATATCGTAGTGGCCCATCGAAACTTTGCCCATGCCCGCCAGCAAGGCGATGAGTATGACAAACACACCAACCCAGCGATAGGTGAGACTTTCTCCAAGGTAACTGAGAGATAAGTCGCCAAATAAGAAAACGCTGCCAAACAAGCCCCAGAATAGTGCCGTGGTTAGTCGTTTGGGATGGTGTTTATCTTGCAGTGTTTTGATTACCAGAAACAGCACCACAAAGCCGATAAGTAAATAGATATTTTCAATTGACAGTAAAGCAGGCTGCGCGTCAGCAGAGGATCTCATCGCACTCATGCAAGCTCCTCCCTGGTTACCGGGCTCTGTGTATCTGATTGACTTTGCTCAGCATGCAAAGCAACTTGTGCACGTATTTTGGCTTCAAGTCGTGCCAGGCGGAACAGGTGAACAATTAATGCGGCGATGGCAGTCGGAATTGCCCACAGACCAATATGCAGCGGTTCAATACCCGTTATGCCATTTTCTCTTAAGAAAGCATCCATCAATAATACGGCGCCAAAGGCAATGAATATATCCTCACCAAAAAAGACGGCAATATTGTCACATGCTGCCGCATGCGCACTGATCATATCCCGGATTGGTTTGGGCAGGTCGCCATGCAGGTTGCTTGCTGCACCAAGTGCCATGGGGGCCAGCAAAGGACGTACCGTTTGAGCCTGGCCTGCCAGGTTAATCAGCCCCAACGCGGCGCTGCATTCACGCACCACAAAATAGACGCTCAGGATCCTGGCTGTGGTTGCGCCTTTGATACTGGCTATCCAGCTCTTGGCGTGCTGTTGTAAGCCATATCGTTCCAGAATCGCAATCACGGGGAGCAAGAGTAAAAAGCTTGCTAGCTGGCGTGAATTAAGAAACTTCTCGCCGAAGGTTTCCAGCATGGTAATAAAGTCTAAGTCAACAGCCCAGCCCGTAACGATACCGGCACAGGTTACAACCAGCAGGGGGTTGAATCGCAGGGCAAATCCGAGGATCACCACTAGAATCCCACTCAGGGGTAAAAAATTAAGTTCGCTCACGAAAAACTCCTGTCGCGATGGGTCAGCGCTATGCGCAATTGATTGAGATGATGTTGTTGTTTTTGTGTCTCCTGGTGCGCCAGGACCTGAGTCGCCAGGCTAAAACTGACCTGAACGCCTGCAGCCAGTTGGGCAAAGTGTCGCAGATCAGCGCTGATCACTTGGGCTATCATCGGATAACCACCGGTGGTCTGACAGTCGTTCAGCAATACAATGGGCGCTCCGTTTGGTGGCAGCTGAATCGTACCAGGTAGCACAGCCTGACTGTTTATCGCAACCTGGTGACTGATTGGGGCTGAGGTATTGAGGCGCATGCCCATCCGATTACTGTCGGCTGAAACCTGCCATTGCTGGCTACACAACAGTTGCTCTGTTGAATGGTTCAAGTGTTTGCAATGGGGGCCGGGCAGCACACGGATGTGGCTTTGGTAGGGAGGCTGTAATGCCCCTACACTTTGTTTTTCTTCACAGGCTTTATAGCTTAGCTGGTCCGCTGCAGATAACGCTTTGCCCTCTATTCCGCCAAACCCTGCTTGCAGATCTGTGGAATCTGAGCCCATGACAGGATGGAGATTGAAGCCACCTTCTACACTGACATAGGCGCGCAGTGCGCTGGGGCTGGAAGCAAACCTGAGCACTTGCCCGGACTTGGCAAAGTAACGCCAGCCTGGTGTCAGTGCACAGTCGTCCAGGCGCGCATTGAGATCGCCGCCGGTCACGGCGAAGTTGGTTGGCTGATGAAAGCGCAACTGACTGAGACCGACCGTGATTTCAAGGACCGCAGTATCAAGAGGGTTACCCAGTAAGGTATTGGCAATTTTCATCGCCATAGGGTCGAGTACGCCGCTTTGTGTTACTCCCAGGTGACGATAGCCAAATCGGCCAAGATCCTGAATGCACATCTGAACGCCAGGTTTGATGATTTCTAGCACAGTCCCTCCTTTTGAGGTACAAATTTGACGTTATCACCTGGCTGGAGCAAACAAGGCGATTGGGCTTGGGCATCGAATAATCGTGTTGAGCTGTGCCCCAGCAGTCGCCAGCCACCCGGAGAGCCACTGGGGTAGATTGCACTGAGATCTTCTGCAATGGCAACAGAGCCTGCGGGTACCTGTGTTCTTGGTGAGTCCAGTCGGGCGACCTGAAGTTGCTGTGGTACCGTACCCAGATAGGCGAAGCCAGGTAAAAAGCCCAGAAACTTGACCTGATAAATCGGTGAACTGTGTAGCTCAACAATGTCCTGTGGCGACAGGTCTAGTTGCGCGGCTAATGGTAAGAGATCTGGGCCGGCTTGTTTGCCGTAAATAACCGGAATAGTATGTGTGGTAGGCTGAAAGTCTGTTGCACTCAGTTCTTCCCAGAGCGTCAAGAGTCGTTCTTGCCACGTGCTGCAGTGAGCGGGGTTTTTTAAAACCAGCGTGATAGAGGTTTTACCAACCACTATGTCACTGCCAACCTTGAGTTGTTGTAAGTGGCGATGCAATGCAAACAGTCGGTTCTGTTGAGCATCATCGAGCCGGGCGCAATTAAGATCAAGCACCACAGCTTGCTCACCAAGCAGATAAGTCTGTTCCTGATTCATGGTTTCTTATTTTCATTTTATTATTGTCACACTAGGCTAACTCTGAAGTTATGCCGGCGCGGCGGGGTCCCGAGGCAAAGAATAGCAAGCTTATCATTGGCTGTCTTGCCCAAAGTGTCCAACACTGTCAGTGTGTGTCTACAGACATGCAAAAAAAAGCCATGCTGTGGTCGCATGGCTCTCTTGGGTTGGGGTTCTGTTAGTTGTTCAAAAGCCACTCGCTCAACAGGCGCACACCAAATCCGGTGCCTCCAGCAGAGACTTCGCCTTTACCTGTGGACGCCAGTGCGTTACCTGCAATATCAATGTGCAGCCAGCGAGTCTCACCAGCAAAATGTTGCAAGAAAGAGGCAGCTGTCGTGGCGCCTGGGCCACCTGAACCAATGTTAGCGATATCTGCAATGTCGGATTTCAACATATCTTTGTAGCCTAGCGGAAGGCGCCAAAGCGGCTCATTAACGGCCTTGCCTGCCATGGTGAATTCAGAGATCAGGTTCTCGTCGTCAGAAAAAACAGCGGCATAGCGATTACCAACGGCACGGATCTTTGAGCCAGTTAATGTGGCCAGGTCAACCATAACTTCTGGTTTGTAGTAGGTGCGGGCATACCACATGGCATCACTCAGAACCAAGCGGCCTTCAGCATCGGTATTGAGGATCTCTACACTCAGGCCTTCGGCTGTGCGCAGTACGTCACCGGGTGCATATGAGTTTTCAGAGACCATGTTGGCGGCCATACCCATCACAGCAACAACGTTCACATCCGCTTTAGCTAAGGCCATAGCCTTGACTGTACCCAGTACCGCAGCGGCGCCGGCCATATCCGACTTCATGCGTGCAATCGATTTACCGGTTTTGATACTGTAACCACCAGAATCAAATGTGATCCCTTTACCAACCAATGCGACAGGCGTGTCATTGTTCCCCTTATAGTGTGCAACAATAAGACGAGACCCTTGCTTACTTCCGCGACCAACTGCTTCAAGGGCGTTCATGCCCAGAGACTTAATTTCTTCAGGCTCCAGAACTTTGATCTCAACACCGTATTGTTCAAGTTGTTTTGCGGCATTCACAAAGTCAACCGGTGTCATTTCAGTCGGCACTTCAGAAGTTAAGTCTCTTGCCAGGAATACGCCCTGTTCAATGTGGCTTAAAGTGGTGTATTCGGCCTGGGTTTTACGCTGATCATCCACATTCAGGCTATACGTCATGCTGTGTGTGTTCGGCTCTTTCTTATACAACTCAAACGTGTGGTCACGTAAATTGGCACCGTGCGCATATTGCGCCGCAAGCTCGTGATTACTTAGCTGACCATTGAGACCTTGAATTGCGACACTGACGGTGTCTACTTCTTTTTTCTCCAGTTTCGCGTGCAGATTACCACCGAGCTTTGCCATTTTGGCGCTGTCCAGCTCTTCAAGCTCGCCCAGACCAACGACAAGGATACGCTGATGCTTCGAATCAACTGGCGCAAGTAGTTCGACGACTTTACCATAGTCACCAGAAAACTTGTCTGCTTCAAGCGCTTTGGTAAGCTGTTTGCGGGTATCTCTGTCGAGGAATTTAAATGCATTGCTTTGCTCGTTATCCTGAAATACGACCAGTGCATTTGTCTTTTCATTCAGTTTACTGGTGAATTGGATATCGGCGGCAAGCGCAGAGGCAGATCCGAACAGGGCAACACTGAGTGCGCACAGACGAGTAGATAATGACATTGATTAAACCCTCAATAACTAATTTGGCATTCGTTTTACCTTAAACCAGGCGATTAATTAATTAAATGTCGTTGAACGACACGGAATCCTAGTTAAAGCGCCGACAAAAAGGTTTTTTGTGCAAAAGTGAAAGTGTCATCCAGCTTGTGCGGTCTCACTAGGCATCTGTAGTCAATTTTAAGGAATCCGGTGTGAATAAAAGACTCATTCTGGGTCTGGCGCTGTTAGGGGTAATGGGTTTTACTCAAGCCAACGATACTCCAGCTAGCAATATGCCAGGCAAAGCCAGTTCACATATTAAAACCCTGGTACTGGGCTCTGGGTGTTTTTGGGGGGCAGAGAAACGCTATGAGGCCTTACCTGGCGTGATTGATGCCGAATCTGGTTATGCTGATGGTCGCGGCTTTAAGGCTAGCTACAAAGCGATTACTGCACCGAGCCGACGGTTTGATCCTAATAATTACGCGGAGGTAGTACGCGTTACCTACAACGCCAGTCGGCTGTCCACGGAGTCATTGCTAAAAGTGTATTTTGAAAGTCATGACCCGACACAGAAAAACCGTCAGGGTAACGACGTGGGCACTCAATATCGCTCAACTATCTTGTATACACAAGAGGAGCAGCAAACCAAAGCAGAGGCGTTGCGGGACCAATATCAGTTATTGCTGAGTAAAGCTGGTTATGGTCCGATTCAAACGGCAATTAAGCCTTTAGTGGCGTTTATCAGGGCAGAAGAGTACCACCAGAACTATTTGGTGAAAAACCCCAATGGTTATTGCCCTGATCACAGTACAGGTGTGACCTTTAAACAAACAGTTGAAGAAAACGTCGACAATAAGCCATTAATGGTTGGCAAGCATATTGTTGTTATTGATGCGCCATATTGTCCTTACTGTGAAAAGTTCAAACAACAAGTCGTGAATGATTATCAGGGTACCATTGCACTGCATTATCGTCGTGCAAACCAGTTGCAGGGGTTGAGTATTATGTCCGCAACCTGGGCGACACCGACTATCTTGTTTCTAGAAGCAGGTAAAGAAGTCGCAGGCTTTCAGGGCTATATGGATCGTGATGAATTTTACCGTGCACTGGGCGCTTTCAAGCTGGGTGACAGTGAAGCGTTCAAGACGGCGTTTGAACAGGGCACAGATCGCCCGTTTTGTAAGCAATATGATTTGTTTAAGCAAACTGGTGATGGTGTATTCATTGATAAGTTAAGCGGACAAGCTTTATTCGACACCAAAAACAGGTTTAACTCAGGAACCGGCTGGCTCTCCTTTAAGCACCCGGTGGCAGGCAGCGTCACGTATCATGAAGATAACAGTTACGGTATGCAACGCACAGAGATCCGTTCTCGTTCTTCCGGGATCCATTTAGGTCACGTTTTTGCCAATGAAGGTCCAGGTGGAAGCGATCGCTACTGCATCAATGCGACCGTATTGGAGTTTAAATCTAGGCAGGACTACCAGGTAAGTCAGTAGAAATCCCGCGTTGACATCAAATGGTTGCTAAAGGATTAGCATCCAAATGCCATGGTATAAGGGCAGTTGCCAATAGAATCTTCCCAGCACTCTCGGTTTTCTGTTGGTGCACAGTTATTGAAATAGCTCTTGGGTGCACCACCGGCAACTTGCGGTGTCGCTTGTAATGCCAGGGTAGCTTTGTCTGCACTGAGTGTTTTGATGTTCTTTTTGTTTAGATTAAGTTTCATGTCGTTATTCCTTTGTTGAGTTTGCTTTGTTCGAATTGCGAACAACCACACCTTAATATATTTAAAGTTTTGTTGCAAAAATATTTCAATGTTGTTTTTTGTTTGTATATTTAGCAAGGCAATGAGTGGGTTTGTAGACTGACCAGAATGAAAGATTGCACCTATACTGATAGTCATTCACCCTTTGACAGGTGTTCATTATGGTGTGTCGTGTCCTTTGTGTTTGGACTTTGTTGTTGTCAATGCCATTGCGTGCCATGCAGCCCGTTCAAATTCTCTACAATGACTGGACGAGCCAACAAGTTTTGTCTCATATTGTGGCCAATATTTTTACCGAGCTTGGTTATCAAACTGAATTTATCGAGGCCAAAACAGAGGGTCAGTGGTTTTTACTGAAAGCCGGGATGGCCGACGTGCAAGTGGAAGTCTGGGAAGGCACCATGGCAGACAAATATGCACAACTTATGCGTAGTCAGGTGATTGTTGACCTGGGTGATTACACGCTGAAAACCCGCGAAGATTGGTGGTATCCGCTGTATGTTAAGCAACATTGCCCAGGGTTGCCACACTGGGAGGCACTGATCCAATGTGCCGGCGTTTTCTCCAGGCCCGGCTCCCAGGGCAAGGGTGTGTATATTGCAGGGCCCTGGGAAAAGCCTGATCGCGCCAGGATCCGCGCATTACAGCTGCCCTTTGTTGTAGAACAGGTCGACAGTGGAGAGGCATTGTGGAAAAAGTTGGCCATCGCGCACAAAATCAAGCAACCGATCCTGATGTTTAACTGGACACCTAACTGGGTGGGAGCCGTTTACCCCGGTGAATTTGTTGAGTTTCCAGACTTTGATCCAAGGTGTGAGACTGAACCAGGCTGGGGAGTCAATTCCAGGTTTTTGTTTGATTGCGGAAACCCTAAATCCGGGTGGTTAAAAAAGATAGTCAGCACCGTGTTTTTTGAACAATACCCCTGCCTGGCACAGGGCCTGCGTCAGTTCGACATGGACAGCACCACGCTTGAGCAACTGGCAGCCATGGTTAATCTTGAGAATTTTACGCCTGCACTGGTTGCAAAACATTGGCTTGAAACCAATCATGTCCAGTGGCGTAAGTGGTTTGCCAAATGTGCTGACTAACTCTGTAAATGCAATAAAAAACAACATGAGTGGAGATCTTGAACTAAGCTTTTAGTACTTGTCGACTTTACAAGTCAGGATTACGCTGGAGGTGCCGTGAGCATCAAATTAAAGCTTATTGTAAGCGTCTCAACTCTCGTAACGGTTGCGCTTATTATTTTGTCCTTTAGTGTGGGCATAGTTACTCAAAAAGATGTAACCAGCACCCTGACTATGCAGGTCCAGCAACGCCTGGTGGGGCTCAGAGACGCAAAGAAAGAGCAGTTAACGGCGTATTTTGACTTCATCAATGGCCAGTTATTGACGCTGGCAACAAGTGAAGCCACCCGTAACGCGGCACTGCAATTTACCGATACTTTCAAACAAATGGGCGCACAGCCCGAACAAGGTACGCTTGGCCGTTATTATCGTGATGAATTTGGACAGGTATTTACGCAAAGAAATGGTAAACCGACAGATACACGGCGCCTGTTGAACGCCCTTGATGCGCCAGCCAGATACTGGCAGGAAAAGTACATAGCGCAAAATACACATCCTTTGGGGAGTAAAAATGCCCTGAACAGCTTACAAGATGGTAGTAAGTATGATGCTGCCCACCGTCTGCATCACCCCTTTTTCAATGGCTTCCTGGAGCAGTTTGGTTATTACGATATTTTTATTGTCGATGCACAAAGTGGTCATGTGGTGTATTCCGTATTCAAGGAATTGGACTATGCGACGTCACTGCTGCGTGGTCCTTATGCGCAAAGTGGGCTTGGTGACGTTTTTCGAGCTGCCAGAACACTCTCTTCGGGAGAGATAGCCTTTGTTGATTTTGCTCCGTATTTACCGTCTTATAATGCAGCTGCGTCATTTGTTGCGACGCCGATTGTCAGAGAAGGAAATATCCTGGCTGTATTGGTGTTTCAAATGCCGATCGACAGACTCAATGATATCCTGACTTACCAGCAGAACTGGCAAGCTCGAGGGCTGGGAGAATCGGGCGAAACCTACCTGGTAGGCAGTGACTTTAAAATGCGTAGCATGAGCCGCTTTTTACTGGAAGATAAAGCAGGCTATCTGCAGGTACTGGCAAAGGCTGATGTCGAGCCACAAGTGATTGCCGCAATAGACAGGTTTGATACATCGGTCGGGTTGCAAAGTGTCCGTACTCAGGCTGTCGAAGCAGCACTGTCGGGTCGCTCCGGGTTCGCCATCATAGAAGATTATCGCAATGTTGCTGTGGCATCTGCTTATACTTCCGTCGAGATAAACGGCAAAACCTGGGCGCTACTGAGCGAGCTCGATCAGTCTGAGGCCTTTGCAGATGTAGAAGAAATAACCAATCAGATCACAACGATGGCGATTATCATAACCGTCATATTGATAGCGATTGCGCTGTTTTGTGCATGGGTGCTGGGCAATATTATCGCAACGCCCATTCAAAAGATGAGCCGGTTTATCAATCAGGTTGCGACCTCGCTGGATTTAACTTTGCGGTTTAATGAGTCGAATAGTCAGGACGAAATGGGCCAGGTAGAGCGCGCTTTGAATTCTATGTTTGAAACCTTTGCCGATACTTTAAATCAGGTCAACTCCAGCGCCGAAAAGCTTTCCGGTCAAATGACACAGCTACAAGCAAACTTTACAGAGCTTACGAATAAGAGCGACACACAAACGGATTTAACCGTGCACATTGCTGCGGCAATGGAGCAAATGGCTGCAACTTCAGAGGACGTAGCTAAAAATGCACAATACACCAGTGAAGCCAGTCATGACGCGGTGAGCGCGTCAGAGCAGGGTAAGAGTAATGTGGCTAAAAATATGCAGTCATCGCGAAGTCTGGAGCAGGCAATGGACCTGACTATGCAACAAATGACGGCTTTACAGGAACAGTCCAATAACATCAGCCAGGTATTGGAGGTGATCCAGACAATTGCGGAGCAAACGAATCTACTGGCATTGAATGCTGCGATTGAGGCAGCCCGAGCGGGTGAGCAGGGCAGAGGGTTTTCTGTTGTGGCCGATGAAGTGAGATCTTTGGCACAGCGGACTCAACAATCGACAGAAGAAATCAACCGCATGATACAAGGTCTTCAAAGTGGTTCGGCAAATGCGATGTCTGCAATACGCGAAGCACATGCGTTAACAGAAAACAACTTATCATCAACGGACTGCACGCGGGACTCGTTGCAGCAAATTAACGATCAAATTTGCAAAATCGAAGCCTTCAATGAGCAAATGGCGACGGCAGCCACTGAACAAAGTGCCGTGGCAAAAGATGTGACTCAGCAAATATCAGATATCACAACCCTGGCGCAGGCAAACTGTGCCATTATCACAGAGGTTAATGCAATGGCCGCTGCTGCGGATGAGGATGCACTATTACTCAAGCAGCAGATCAGTAAATTTCATCTGTAACACAGGTGTTCAGGCAGATTTTCTAACAATTAGCTTAGGCGGAAGCAGGGTGTCGGTCACCGCTTCCCCTTTGATCAGGTTAAGCAGGTTGTTGACCAGCATTTGGCCTGCCAGAGTGGTATTTTGCTGTACTGTGGTCAAGGCTGGCGAAATAAAACTGGCAGCTGCGATATTGTCGAAGCCAATAACGGCAACATCACCCGGTACGTCTTTACCGGCTTCTTTGAGCGCTTTGAGCGCACCAATGGCAATGAGATCGCTGGCTGCAAATAACGCATCAAATTGAATATTGTTGGCCAACAATGAGCGGGTGGCATGATAGCCAGACTCTTCCGTTGAAATCGCGTTAGCGATTTGGCGCTCGGGTAATGCTAAACCTTGTGCTGTCAGGGTATCCCGAAAGCCCTTAAAGCGCGCGAAAAACTCCGGGCTGTGGTCGGATGCGTCGCCGATAAAGACATACTGGGAGCGATTTTGCTGTAGGAGATGCTCTGCCGCCAGCTTACCACCACCATAGTTATCACAACTGACCGTTAAATCGTCTCGCCCGTCGACCGTTGCGCCCCAGCAAACAAACTTAGTGTCCTGTGAGAGGAGCTGCTGGAGACGAGACTGATAGTCCATGTAATCTCCATAACCAAGCAGAATAATGCCATCGGCCCTGTGGCTGTCTTCGTAATCTGCTCGCCAGTCCTGACTGGTGGACTGAAAGGAAACCAGCAGATCATAGCCTTGCTTTGCACAGGCGCGGGTGATGCTTCCGAGCATGTTAAGAAAGAAGGGGTTGATCTGCGACTCGTCCCCGGTGGGGTCCTCAAACAACAACAGGGCCAGTGTACTGCTTTGCTGAGTACGCAGGTTACTGGCATTTTTATCGACTTTATAATTCAGCTGTTTTGCCACTTCCCAGACACGACGTCGGGTTTCTTCATTAACCAGCGGACTGTTTCTCAGTGCGCGTGACACAGTAGACTGAGACACACCCGCAAAGTGGGCGATATCAAAAGAGGTGGCTTTACCTTTTGGTTTCATAGTTTATTTGTTCTAAGTGATAACCTGATTATTGTCAGCGAATGAATAAAATTTGCAAGCGTAATATCCATGTTGCTGTCCTGGTAACATACTTGACCGACCTGCTTACCAAAATATTGCGGGTTTCAGAAATAGTTGCTGTGAAAATGCGCAGTTAGTAAATGCGGTATCGATCAAGCGAAAATTTTTATTGCCTCCGTCTGACACCGGTGTCATAATATCACTGTTTTATCATTTTGTTGTCAAAACGTATTGGCTGTCCCTCCGGGGACAGCATTTTTTCAGCTGAACGTGCAAAGTTATACAGCTGAAGCTTGGCACCATCACCCGAGCCAGTTACCTTGGAAGTTGTGCATTCAGTGCACCCGGATAAAAGAGAAAAACAACATGAGCCAGACAACACCTCATAGCTCGAATAATAAAGGCCACGTGTTTGAGCCTATTGTCGTCGCGGACATTGGTGGTACCAACGCCCGTTTTGCCGTTATAACCCAGTACAATTCGAGTACTAATCAGTTTGTAATAAGTCACCAGTCAACGTATCCCAGCGCCGATTTTCCCTCTTTTGAAACAGCCATCAGTCGTTACCTAAATGAACTTCCCATAGCCAAACCGTTGCGTGCTTGTCTGGCTGTGGCCGGACCGGTTAAGGCACAGCAGGTTTATCTGACTAATTTAGGTTGGCAATTCAACAGTCAGGATATCAAACAACAATTTGGTTTTAGCGAATTAGCGGTCATCAACGATTTTGCTGCTTTTGCCTATGCTGCACCTTACCTGGACCCAGAACAAAATATCGAAATAAAATCGGGTCAGGCTCAAGCTGGTGCCAATATCGCGGTGATGGGACCAGGCACTGGTTTTGGTGCTGCGTGTCTGGCCCGAGACATTAACGGCAGTGCCGTAATGAGTTGCGAGGCCGGTCACATCAGTTTGGCTGCGGTCACTGAGCTGGACCAGCAGCTGTTGGTTGCATTGAAGCAGGAGATTGCGCATGTTTCTGTTGAAGAAGTCTTTTCGGGTCGTGGCTTAGCACATTTATATCAGGCTATGGCAAAAGTAAAAGGACACACGGCTGAGAGGTTGAGTGCGGCTCAGATCAGTGAACGTGCAGAGGAATGTGAAATCTGCGATGCTACGTTGAATCACTTCTGTGACTGGATCGGCAGTGTTGCTGGTGATCTGTCTTTGACATTTGGCGCACTCGGTGGTGTGTTCATCGGTGGTGGGATATTGCCTCGTATGGCGCAGCGCTTAAAATCAAGCCAGTTCGCCGAACGGTTTGTTACCAAAGGTCCGATGAGCCAGTATGCGGGTCAGATCCCAGTCACTTTAGTAGTACAGGAAAATATCCCTTTGATTGGCGCTGCTGCGTGCCTACATGAGCGTGCCAGTACCAGATAGTCAGGACAAGTGTAATGAAAAAAGTGACCATTAACAGTGTCGCACAGTATGCGGGTGTGTCGAAAAAGACAGTATCCCGGGTATTGAATAATGAACCTAATGTCAGCCCTGCAACGCGTGAGAAAGTACTCAAAGTTTTTAAAGAGCTCGATTACAGACCAAATCCTATTGCGCGTGGGTTAGCGCGCAACAAGAGTTTCATTATTGGTTGCCTGTATGACAATCCGAGTAAAAGCTATATAACCCGTGTACAAAGCGGTGCGTTAGAAGCCTGTCATAAACACAATTACAACTTGCTGATCCACCCGTGTGAGCTTCGCGGTGAGGCATTGATTGATAATATTGACCAGCTGCTGACAACATCTCGATTGGATGGGCTTGTATTGACGCCACCATTTTCTGATTCGCGCGAACTAATTGATTTTTTAAAGCAAAAAAATATCAACTATGCGCTAGTGGCTTCTGCTATTCAGGATGATGAATCTATCTCTATCTGTAGCAATGACGAGCAGGGTGCCTATGAGCTGACCGAACACCTCATTGCACTGGGTCATACCGATATTGCCTTTATCAAAGGTCACCCGGACCACAGTGCGACTGAAAATCGCTTTAACGGCTATAAACGAGCACTTGAACAACACCAGATCCCACTTCAGGAACGTCTGGTTGCTGAGGGTAACTTTAGTTACCACTCAGGTGCAGACAGCGCTAAGGCTATTCTGGATATGACACCACGTCCGTCGGCCGTATTCGCGTCTAACGACTACATGGCTGCGGCGGTACTTAAGCTGGCAACTCAACGGCAATTGCGCGTACCGGAAGATCTGTCTATCGCTGGGTTTGATAATGCGCCGATCGCGCGGCACATTTGGCCTGGTCTGACGACTATTGCGCAGCCTGTTGAGGAGATGACGAGATTGGCTGTAGAGCAACTGATCATGCAAATCTCGGAACCCCAGGAGCAGGTATATCAGCGCGTTCTGGAAGCACGGCTCATTACGCGCGAATCCACAGCCAAAAACCACTAAATCCCATTTTTATACTTGCCCAAAGCCCGGCCAATCTTGGTCGGGCTTTTTTGTTTGTTGTTTGTTCATTATTTGGTCATTGATGAAATTTAGACTAAATTTAAAGTAAGGGTTGACACCGGTGTCACAAACATGAGTAAATATAGTGACACCGGTGTCAGGTTGGGGTGAGAGACAACCTGACAGCGTACCTTTGAACGGGTAAATCAAAGCTGCTCAGTACAGGGAGAGCTGTACTGAGCCTTTTCCTCTAACAATAGAGAGTTGAATTATGTTGCATCCTCGAATTCATGAAGTCACTCAACGCGTTATCACCCGCAGTCAGCAATCTCGTCAGGCCTATCTTGAGCGCATAGAACAAGCAAAAAAACAAACTCGCGTCAGAACCGGACTGGGCTGTGGTAACCTGGCACACGTGATGGCGGCCTGTTCGAGCAGTGACAAAGCAAGATTAAAAGCCGATGAGCAGCCTAACTTGGCTATCATCAATGCTTACAACGACATGTTGTCTGCTCACGTGCCTTATAAAGAGTATCCTGAGCAGATTAAGGCGATTGCTGAAAAATACGATGCCACGGCTCAGGTCGCAGGTGGCGTCCCCGCAATGTGCGATGGCGTAACGCAAGGGCGTGATGGTATGGAGCTGTCCTTGTTTTCCCGCGATGTTATTGCAATGTCGACAGCAGTTGCGCTATCACATGATGTGTTTGACGGTGTATTTTGTCTGGGCGTGTGTGACAAAATCGTCCCCGGGTTACTGATTGGCGCACTGTCATTTGGACATCTTCCTATTTACTTCCTGCCTGCCGGTCCAATGCAGTCAGGTATTCCGAACAAAGAAAAGGCACGCGTCAGACAGAAGTTTGCACAAGGGTTGGTCAGCCGTGAAGAGTTACTGGAAGCAGAAAGCGCGTCTTACCACAGTGCGGGTACCTGTACTTTCTACGGAACCGCGAACTCAAACCAGATGCTGATGGAAATCATGGGCCTGCACTTACCAGGCAGTTCATTCATCAACCCGTACACTGAGTTGCGTGAAGGCCTGACCGCCAGTGCGGTTGAGACAATGTTGAAGCAACTGTTAGGCGATGGCCCGGTTAACAGTCTGGCGGATGTCGTCAGCGAAAAAACCGTCATTAACGGCTTAGTTGGTTTGCTGGCAACGGGTGGTTCTACCAACCATGCTATCCACCTGGTGGCGATGGCCAAGGCCGCTGGCGTTCAAATCACCTGGAAAGACATGGCTGACTTGTCAGAAGTCGTGCCACTACTGACACGTATTTATCCTAATGGTTCAGCGGATGTGAATCATTTCCAGGCTGCCGGTGGTATGGGCTTTTTGATGCGTGAACTGCGCGATGCAGGTTACCTGCACAATGATGTTAAAACCATCGTCGGTGAAGGCTTAGATGCCTACACCCAGGAACCCGTATTGGATGTTGACCCGACACTCATCATGACTGACAGCACGGGTCCTGCGAAAGTGAAGTGGGTAGATTGCCCGGCAGACTCTTTGGATGAAGAGGTACTCAGACCGGTATCGAATCCATTTAACAAACAGGGCGGTTTGCAGCTGCTAAGCGGTAACTTAGGTAAGTCAGTGATCAAGGTGTCGGCGGTTGCAGAGCAGCATCAAGTGGTCTCGGCTCCTGCCAAAGTGTTCAGTTCACAAGCTGCACTACAAGAAGCGTACACCCGTGGCGAGCTAAACCAGGACTTTATTGCCGTACTGAAAGAGCAAGGTCCTAAGGCAAAAGGGATGCCTGAGCTACATAAGCTGACACCGGTAATGGCGAGCTTGCAGGATGAAGGCTTTAAGGTAGCTATCGTCACCGACGGCCGGATGTCAGGTGCATCGGGTAAAGTGCCTGCTGCTATCCACCTGGCGCCAGAAGCCGTTGAAGGTGGGCCGATTGCGAAAGTGCGGGAGGGTGATTTGATCACGCTTGATGCACCTAAAGGTGAACTGATTCTGCACGTCAGCGATGAAGAGCTTGCTCAGCGTGAGATTGAACTGACCGAGGTTGGTCCAACTTTTGGTACGGGCCGAGAGTTATTTAGCGGTTTCAGAAATATTGTCAGCAGTGCCGACTTAGGCGCAAGTGCATTCGGCATAGAAGAATAACAGCAACTGGGAATGAGGACATTATGAGCATTAAAGAGATTTTATCAGCGGCACCGGTAGTACCCGTTATCGTCATTGAAGACTTAGAAGATGCCGTGCCACTGGCACAGGCGCTATATCGTGGTGGTCTGCGTGCACTGGAAGTGACGTTGCGTACACCGGTTGCTGCACAGGCGGTCAAAGCGATGAAAGAAGCGGTACCAGAGGCCTATGTAGGGACCGGAACCGTCGTTGATAAAGCGTCATTCGACGCGTCCGTCGAAGCTGGTGCTGATTTTATGGTGAGCCCGGGCGTAAGCTCGGAATTGCTGGCGCTGGCAAAGGGCTCAGATATTCCATTTCTTCCGGGCGCTGCGACGCCAAGCGAAGCCATGGAGCTGGCCGCTCAGGGCTTTAAGTTTTTGAAGTTTTTCCCGGCAGAGGCTGCAGGTGGTACTGCCATGCTGAAATCAATCGGTGGTCCTTTACCTCAGGTGACGTTTTGCCCAACAGGTGGGATCAGCTTAACGACAGCACCCGACTACCTGGCACTAAAAAATGTGATTTGTGTCGGTGGTACTTGGATGCTGGATAAAGCACTTATCGCAAACAAAGACTGGCAAGCCATTGAAGCGCTTGCTCGACAAGCAAGTGAAGTAAACTAATTTAGGGGAATAGGGTTATGATTAATATTGCAATTAATGGCTATGGCCGTATCGGTCGAAATGTACTGAGAGCGCTTTACGAAGCAGGTCAGAATGATCAGATCAAGATTGTCGCGATTAACGACTTGGCACCTGCACAGACTAACGCACACCTGACCCAGTTTGACTCGGTACATGGGCGCTTTAATTTTCCGGTTGAGCTAAAAGGCAACACCCTGGTTATCGGTGATGACGAAATCACCCTGACTCAGGAGCGCGATCCTGCACAATTACCTTGGCGCGACCTTAAGGTAGATATCGTACTTGAATGTACAGGTTTGTTTACTTCACGTGAAACAGCAGGCAAGCACATTGCAGCGGGTGCGAAGAAAGTGATCGTATCTGCACCTGGTACAGATATGGATGCCACTGTTGTACATGGCGTAAACAGTGAGGTCTTGAATGCAGATAGCAACATAATTTCCAATGCATCATGTACGACTAACTGCCTGGCGCCAGTAGCGAAAGCCCTTAATGACACCATAGGGATTGAGCAGGGCAGTATGACCACTATCCATGCTTACACAAATGATCAAAACCTGTGTGATGTTTACCATAAAGACTTATACCGCGCGCGTAGTGCAACACAGTCAATGATCCCGACAAAAACCGGTGCAGCGAAGGCTGTGGGTCTGGTATTACCAGAGCTGGCTGGCAAACTTGATGGTATGGCGGTGCGTGTACCGACGGTGAATGTTTCTTTGGTTGATCTTACGTTTATCGCTAAGCGCGAGACGTCTGCCGATGAAGTTAACGAGATCCTAAAAGGCGCTGCTGATGGTGCAATGGCTGGTATTCTTGAGTACAACACATTGCCACTGGTATCCGTTGACTTTAACCATAACCCAGCTTCATCAGTATTTGATGCAACCCAGACTAAAGTGGATGGCAAACTGGTTAAAGTGATGGCCTGGTACGACAACGAATGGGGTTTCTCAAACCGTATGCTTGACCAGGTAAAAGCACTAGGCCAATTCCTGTAAGCCGGATCAGTTAGCATTTTTTCTTGCGTCATGTGAGCCCTGCTTAGTGCAGGGCTTTTTATTTCTGTTGGATTTTTCCCCAAGGGGCTTCTTGTTACCTTTTTTAACGACAAAGTTGGCTCATTAGGCGCGTGGTGTTTGCACCATAGGGCCAATTTTTATTACACTGCGCACAATTTAAATTAACGACAAAGAATTAACATGAAAGAAGGGTTCAAAGTTCCCCATACGCTCATCCTATTATTGTCTATGATGCTGGTAGCGTATCTCGCAACCTGGCTTGTTCCGCAAGGCTTCTTCGAGACAGTAACACTCGACAACGGTCGTCAGGCCGTAGTTCCTGGTACTTACGCGCTTGCACAAGCGCAAACGCATCTAACTCCAATGGATTTTCTGGTTGCGATTCCGCGCGCCTTTGCAGCGGCACAAGATGTTATTTTCTTCGTCTTTATTGTTGGTGGTGTACTGTCAATCGCACGTGCAACGGGCACCATAGATGCGCTAATTGGCCGCTTGCTGGAGCGATTTGGTCATAAGCCGAATATTCTAATTTTCATGGTGGTATTCTGCTTTGCGCTGGCCTCAGGTGCCATAGGCACAGCCGGAGAGTATATTCCTTTTGTACTTATCCTGGTCGGACTATGTAAAGCGATGCGCCTTGATGCAATGACTGCCGTGGGCATGGTGGTTGCGGGTTACGGTATCGGTTACGGCGTGTCCGCCTTTAATCCTTTTACCGTAATGGTGGCTCAGAAGGTAGCAGACATTCCTGTGTACTCGGGCATTGAACTGCGGCTGGCAATATTCCTGCCGTTTGTATTGATTGGTTTTCATCATGTCTGGAGTTATGCCAAAAAAGTCCAGGCAAACCCTGAGTTATCCTTGACCAAAGGTTTACCATGTCCGTTAGCCGGCAGTGCTGAGGCAAATTATCCGGCACTAAATAAACGTCACCAAATGATTTTGTTTGGTCTGGTTGCCGCGATTGTGACGGCGGTATGGGGTATTTCTCAAAAGGGCTGGTATCTGTATGAACTGGGTGCCGTATTTATTTCTTGGGGTATTTTCACGACTTTAATTGGCCAGATAGGGGCAGACCGTGCGGCCAATGAGTTTATTGAAGGGGTGAAAGACTTAGCAAGCACCGCTATTTTAATCGGTGTGGCACGTGGTATTGCATTGATAATGGAAGATGGTCAGATCCTTCATACTTTGGTTTATGCCATGTCGTCACCATTATCACATCTGGGTGCTGAACTGGCAGCTGTAGGTATGTTTATAATGCAAACGCTGCTGAATTTGTTTATTCCTTCAGGCAGTGGTCAGGCCTATGTCACTATGCCACTGATGGCACCGGTCGGTGATATTATTGGTGTATACCGTCAGGTTGCAGTACTGGCATACCAGTTTGGTGATGGCTTCTCTAACATGATCATTCCGACCAATGCGGTTCTGATGGGGATCATTGGTATGGCAGGAGTACCTTATCACTTATGGTTCCGGTTCTGTCTGCCACTGTTTGGTAAACTGATGCTGGCTGCATCCGTTGTACTGGTTCTGGCTGTTACCTTTGGTTACGGCGAAGACGTCCAGCCTAAAGTGGAAGAGACTGCACAAACACAAGCAAAGTAAGCCGGATAAGATACTTTGTATCGCATAGAGTGAGCCACGTGCTCACTCTATGCGGCGTATCAATCAAACTGCAATAGCCATCATTTTACAGTGTGATATCAACCCGCATTAATGCATAACCAATCGCCGATATTTACTCGTCTCAAGATTGGTATAAATTATGCCGATTGCTATGAATCGATAGGGCGTTCTTCTGGCTATCATCGTAAATTCAATCGCAGGGGGTGTGACGATCAGCCGATGTTGTGTGCTGGTTTACAGGCTAAAAAAAGGGCCACGATTTAATCGTAGCCCTTTTTTATAGTCTGATGATCAGTGAATTGATATCAGTCGAGTTTTAACTCGAAATTACCTGTGACCTCTTCATCTTCGAACGTGCTAAGCGGCAGGTCGAAGTTAAATTCAGCCTTGATATGTGTGTCCGTATTGTCCCAGTCCAGTCTGAGCATCCCTGAGTCGCTCTTGAGCTGACTTATCTCAGGGTATAAGGATGTTTCGAGCTGCGCAAAATTGCCAGTTCCTACACTGGATAAGCTAGCAAATGAGTCACTTGGCTCGCCGCCAAATGTGAAGGATAGCTCAAACGGGCTACCTTCGTACTGACTAACCAAACGCACGACTGTGGCGTCGGCACTGGTTAATGTCTGACCATTACCGTCCTTTGCTTCCACATGAGATGTGGCGATAATACCGCAAAGCTGGTTTGTTTCAGCAAGCTGCGGGTAGTTCGCAAAGTTAACTGCTAACTTGCCAAAACTCGTTTGAGTGTTTTCACTGACTTGTTTGAATGTGCTGGTAGCAGCAACGTCGTCACCACACATTTTGGTGATGGTAAAGCTGTCTTGACCTTGAGTCAGTACAGTTGACTTAGTACCCTCTGTACAGTCAGTATTGGCAAAAAAGTCATCGACTTTCACATTGGTACTTTGTTGCTCACCGCACACTTGAGCAGAAAACGTATGTTCACTTTGATCGAAGCTAACAATGTCGAAAGGGCGCGAGACTTTGACGGTAGTGTGATCATAGCCACCTTCCGTACGCGGTGTTTTAATATACTGGTGAACGGTCTCCATCCAGGTACTGCCAGAGACAAGCACACTTAAATCAAGCTCCTCGACTACGCTACCCGTATCAGGTTGTGGTGTAACGGTGTTTGAGTTTGTATCCGCGACAGACACAGAGCTGTGCTGGTCCACAAAACCTATCACATTAGAGGTGTTCAGTTTTACAGAAATGCTCAGAGAGCTCTGTTGAGTCACTTCTGGCGCGGTAAATGTGATTGTATCAGTGCCTTGTCCTGTAAATGGCACGTCACCATCAACGCCACGAACGGTCCAGGTAAAATTGAGGTTGCTTGCATTTGCCCCGGAAGTATTCAGAGATAGCGTGACCTTTTCACCTTCTTTTACATTAATAAAATTGGGTAATTCGGTGTAGCTAATTTTATTGTCTTCGACAGAAGATGTATTTGGGTCCTTGTTGTCTGAACCACCGCCACATGCAGTGAGTGACAAGGCCATTGTTGCGCATAAGAACAGCTTCTTGTTAGGTAAGAATCTCATGTTTGATTTATTCCGTATCCATATGAAAAACGCGGATTCTAGTCTGTTCTTCTTTGTTCTTCAACTGTGAGGGTGAACTATTGTAAACGACAGGAGAGGCTGGCCGAATAGGTGTAATTTGGGAGGGTAAACAGACTGTCAGCAAGAAGATGACAGTCTGTTAAATTCATTGCGAATTAGAATGTTGCGCGGTAGCGAACGCCGAATTCGCTGGCATCATTGCTCTTGATAACCAGGATGTAGTCTCCGGTGTTGAGGCGTGCATCGTCGTAGCGCTCATCAAAGATGTTGCGGCCATACAGAGAGATATCCCAGTTGGCATTAGCTGGCGCGTACGAAATATCAAAGTTTACTGTGGTACGATCATCAATTTGCGTCATACGGCGTGGATCTGAGCTCGGCTCACCATACATGCTGTCGCGGTATGAAATGTCAAAACGGGTGTTTACTGTTGCATTGTTGTCCAGTTCAAACTCATAAGACGGGCTGATTGAGGCAGTCCACTCTGGAGTCAGAGGTGCAACCGGCTTGATGCCATTTTGCTCTTCTACATCCACATCCATATAGCCAAAGCTTGAATGCAGGGTGAAGCTGTCTGTAACATAATAGGTGCTCTCAAACTCGATACCGCGAGAAGTTTGCTCAACGATCAGATTGTTGGTGTCAAACCCAGCATCGGTAACAACGTTTACCTGATAAGGCAAGTCTTCATATTCTGTATTGAAAAATGCCACACTCATGCTGAAGTCATCAGTCAGCTGACCTTTAAAACCGGTTTCGTAATTAATCGCACTGATGTTTTCGCTCGCCATAAATGCGTTGTTTGCACGCACAGCGGCGGCTGCATTCGGGTTGTCAAAGCCACCTTCACCAAAGAACTGGCCGATCAAGAAATATGGGCGAGCAGGGTACTGACCAGACTGGTAGCCAGTTTGCACTGTGCCGTACCAGTTCAGACCATTTTCAAAAGTATAGTTGGCAGCGGCTTCCCAGGAAATTTCATCCCAGTCTTTACTAGACGAGATGGTGCCGACAGGGTCGAATACATTTGTTGACGCTTCTTTTTCGTCTTCAGTATAGCGCACACCACCACTCAGGCGTAAGTCATCTGTCAGGTCATAGCCCAGGTTAAAGAATACAGCGCGACTGGTCGTTTCCTGATCCAGTTCTAGTTTAGTTGGGCCACCATCAAAGCTTGCTTCGTCTGAGCTCTGGCGGTTGCTGCCCTCTTCGTTAAACCAGTAAATGCCGGTTACGAAGTCTGCGCGACCCAGATAGCCAGTTAGCTGAAGTTCTACAGAAGTTTGATCGGCTTCACCACGCTCAGGGTAGTGGTCAAGTGCAATGGCAGTTCCGTCATCATCAAGCCCTGCTTTGTACTCTGACGAGCGCTTACTGAAGATGAACTTAGTGCCAAAATCTGCGTTGATATCGTATTCTGCTGTGAGTGATACACCATTTGCCTTGTTTGATACCGTGGCCGTCTCAATGCTGCTGGTGGCATTGTCATATGGGTCAGCAGCTACCATGTGGTTACGTAAACCTGCTTTATAAAGACGTCCTTCCGGCATCTCATCGATCAAAACGGTAAACGGACGTGTACCACCTTCACCGTCATTCGCATCCGCAGTCAGTACCAGACGCAGGTCATCAGTGGGGGTGTATTTAACAGAGACGCGGCCGTGGAATTCCTGGTTTTCACCCACATCGTATTCAGCATTTGGCAGGTTAGTAAATTCACCCAGACCACCGCGGCGGTTGAAGCCCATATTGAAGTTGAACGCCAGTTCATCAGTCACTGCCTGGTTCGTGAACATGCTCGCTTTGATACGACCACGTGTACCAGTCTCTGCGCTAACCTTAGTCACTGCTTCCTGATCTGGTTGCTTAGTGATGATGTTAATTGCGCCACCGATTGAGTTACGGCCATACAGCGTACCCTGAGGACCACGCAGTACTTCAATACGCTCGATGTTGGCCAGGTTCCAGTTTTGGCCAACCTGGCGACCCAGGTAAACACCGTCAACATAAACGCTTACGCCAGGATCTGTGGTGATCAGGTGATCTTGTAAACCAATGCCGCGGATAAACGGGTTGGCAGAGGAGTTGTGACCAGCTGAGAAGCCGGTAATATTCAGGTTTGGAACAAATTTGCCCACATCAGTGATGTCTGAGATACCTTGTGCATCCAGATCATCCCCTGAGAATGCACTCATAGCGATCGGTACTTCATAGATAACCTGTGAACGCTTGGTCGCGGTTACCGTGATGGCTTCGATTTTTGATTTCTCAGCTTGGGCTTCTTCTGCCAACACTGTGGCTGAAGATAGGCCGGCCATTGCCAATGCCATGGCGGTTGCGATCGGAGTAAGATTGCGTGCTGTGGTGCTCATGTATGTTCCTCAAGTTAGAAACGGTTAATTTTAAATCTCGTGTGTGGTGGTTTCTGCGAGGGTAGTCGCCAACCAGGTTGAATGGCTATCACTGAGCTGACTTTTGACATTTATAAAATTGACGCGCACAAAAAAGCAATCACCATATGGGGACTGCATGACTTTTGTTAACAAGAATTTTAAGAATGAAAGGTCAGCAAAAGCTGCTATTCGGTTGGGCGTGCATTCTACAATGGAATGAAATAATTTTGCAATAAAACTTGGTTAAAAATTTTTATTTTGCTCGATTTTTGCATAGCATTGTCGTTGTATTAGGTAATTTTACATGAATGTACCTTTTTAGTAAAAACTCGCTACAGTCAGCTTTTATTGTGCTGTAATTTGCAATTATGTGCGCTAACTCATTTTGCAATGGAAAAAGATGCCTCAGCGGGCATTGCATCTTTATTACTGCAAGCCCAGGTGGTGTTTACGATTGTGCTCAGTGCACTGGTGTTAAAAGAGCAGGCAAGTCGTTTTCAGATAGCTGGTGCGGTCATTGCGTGTAGTGGGTTTGGTTTGTTCTTTTTGAGCGAAACAGGCAGCGTCACTTTGTATGGCATGGCGTTGATCCTGTGTGCGGCTTTGAGCTGGGCGGTGTCGAATCTCATCATGAAACAGTTAAAGCAAGTTAACTTGCTGCATTTTATGGTCTGGGTCAGTGCTGTGGCGCCACTGCCTTTGTTCGTATTGTCTTATTATCTGGAAAGTAATACGCCAGTCATCCTGATCCAAAATACCAGTGCACAATCCTGGCTAGCGTTACTCTATGTGGGGCCCGTTTCTACCTTGCTGGCGTTTGCTTTGTGGGGCTGGTTACTTGGCAAACATCGCGCTGCGGCAGTGACGCCGTTCGCTTTGTTGATCCCTTTGGTAGGTATGATAGGGGCCAGCGTGATCCTGGATGAACAGATAAGCCTGTTTGAGGTGGTTGGCGGTGCCGTGATCCTCAGTGGTCTGACATTTTCGGTTCTGGGTGAGCGGCTATATAGAGCTGTCTTAGGCAGGGCTGGGTTAAAGCAAAAAGTCAGCTGATAATTATACCTGGCAAAGACGAGGTTTAATTGACCAAATTCTCTTGGCAATCCGAATATTGTTACAAGGTGAGCGAATTTTGTTCGCCTTGTTGCAATCAGCGCTAGACAATTGGTCTAAGTCCCTTGAGTATCCCAGCCCAATGTGAAAAAATTCGACACAATTAAAATCCAGTTAATACCAATTTGCTTAATTAAGCGTTCTATTTTGAGGCGAGAAAATATGCTCGATAACAAGGCAAAGATTTTGCTATTTAGTTGTTCT
>NZ_PNCI01000003.1 GCF_005887095.1 Pseudoalteromonas rubra
CCACAGACAACAGTATGTGCTCTCAGAAATCGCTCTAAAGTTGTTAAACCGAGTCGCCGGTAGGTAGATCCCGCATCAAGTGCGGGATGACGGAGTGTGGTGTAAATACGGTCGTGTACTCACCTGCGCCATAGACCCCGGTTCCACACAGCCTGATAGCTGCTCCCCAATCAAATCCGGAAAAAGAGATATTTAAAAAACAATCGCTGGCTATGTTCAAAGGGCTGAGCAGCTCAACTCTTGGATTTGTTGAAAAACATGCCTGATGATACCTGTCGGAGATTGCTGAACATGCTCACCCGATAGTTGTCTACTTCTGCCTAAGCCAGAACAAGCTACCCTCTACACTCAGCCACGCTTTTTTGCCGCCCGCGTCCAGGTAGTAGTCGACCTCTTCTTCGCTGCCTGGCGAGTAAGAGTCCATATAGTGTTTGGCTTTTTTCTGCCCAGTAACAATCATCTGAAAATGGCTGTTATAGTCTTTCAGTGCTCTTTTGGCCTCTCGGCTCTGTGCCGAGTCACCTTCGGTTGCAAATAGCATAAGTGCATGAGCAGCCTGAGTAAACGTAGAACATTCACTAAACTGACCAAGATAATCTCCAAGCTGTGCCCAGTCTTGCATCACAATCAGGCAATTGAGTAATAAATAGCGATTTCCCTGATTATCATTTGGGTTGAGTTGCAGCAAATCCTGAAGTTCTTTAGCTGCCTTATCTGCATGCCCGTAAGCCAGGTTTAATTGCGCCCGCTTTGCCCGTAACATCATATAAGGCCGGGTTTCGTGCATTTTCCAGAATACACCCATGTTTTCGGTCACGAAATCAGGGGTGATCATGTTTGCTTCAAACTTTTCGACCAGACCATCAAATTCTGCTATCGCGGCTTCATCGTCACGATCTAAGACTTCTTCCAGCATCTCGTTAAATACTTCGTTGGCCTGCTCCAGCATTTCCTCATCGGTAATACCATATTCGCCCAACACCTCAACCATATCGTCGGCAAATCGCATAGCATAAGCGGTATTAGCTACATAGGTTGGGATCATTCGACGCTGCTTGATTAGCACTTTTTCAAAGTCGCTCTCGCCATAATCAAACTCTTTTTGGGCTCTCTCATAGCTGGTAAAGCCCCGCAGCACCTCTTTGAGCCATTGTAACTGCTGGCGCTGCTCAGCATTAATATGCTCCATATTAATCCAGGTCAGCGAGCGCAGCATACCCATGCAATAAAGCGGCAGAGGCTTTCCCGCCTGTAAACTTTCTTGCGGATCAGACTTAGACAATACACAGGACTTGGGCAAGGCGTTTTCGTCTCGCATCATTTTGCGCATACAAATGGCCTGAAAGTCCATAACGGCTTCCAAAGGTTTCGTATTGTCGAGCTCATAGTGACCAAATAAGTGCTCAAGCCATTCACTTGGCAAAGGAGGTTGCAAAGCAACACCCAGCCCCATTAAATATCCTTCAATGTAAAGAATATCTGGTTGGAGCTCACTATTTGCCGAGAGGGCTTTAACAGCCTTTTTAATCAACTGAATAGACATAGAAATTTGTTTTTGCATAAGTTTAGAGTGTTATACCGCCCAGCAGCGCGAAGGTAAAGGCATTAACCATTAAATAACAGCTGTTATACAAAAAAAGCGTCTGTTCGGTCATTAAGTATGCACTTGTGCAGCAATAAAGATGGCTAGCCTTGTATAACCTTGTGAATATTAAACACAGAAAAAGAGCAATGCCACACAGGGAGCCTGGCATTGCTAAAAAGGCCATCTGAATACAGATGGTTCACATGAGACAGGAATTAGCACACACCTGTTTTCAACATGGTGTAGATTGAACTAGCCAGACCACCCGCAATTAGCTTAGTCGCGGGTTCGCCCAGTTCAGAGTCATCCAGTTTTTTGATGACTTTTTTATTCAATTTAATCTGCATCCTTTACCTCCAAAAAAATCGATATAACACCTTAGCTCAATAATTGTACTAACAAGATAACTATAAACACCGGCTTGCGCTTATTCCCCCCAGTACAACGCGCTTAGACATTTAAAACAACGCTGTCATTTACTCGAAAAACTTAAGGAGTATTAGCAATAGCGCTGAGAGGTTGCTGGTGTATAACAAGGTCCATTGTAGCTGTTAGATCCACCACCTGTACCACCCGCTATCTTTGCTGTAAGCAACTTATTCACTGCTGCGTTGTCCAGATTTTTGATGACTTTTTTGCTCAGGTTCAACTTCATTTTTTTAGTCTTCATTGTTTTTCCTTCGTTGCCGTGATGAATAAATTCATGTTTGATGAAATGACATGTACAGCGTTTGGCGTCACTCTGAATCCTGCTCGCTATACGCGCTATGTTTTCACAAAGCTGATGCCATCTCAATTACATGAGGTTACAATATAACCACATTAGAGGTACATGAAAAAGCCTGTCGATATTAGATTTTGGTCTTATATCAACCAGGGCAAGGGCCGACCACAAAAATCAGTAAAGGAACTTAACGCAAAAAAAGCAGTAAAACTGCAGGGTAAAAAGAAGCATAAAAAAGGCCGCAAACACGGCCCATTAATCACTTAAAAAGTGTGACTGAAATTAAATTGGTGGGCAAGGCCACCAAAAGGGCAAATATTAGTAGTTTATGCAAGTCACTGTCTCAAGTAGTGCATAACACTGATTTTTTGAGCCGCTGTCTTTTTGCACCCACTTAGTGCCACCAGCGTAACGGGCAAACGTAGACTCATCTTCACCACACTTAGTGGTAAAACCAATTGCATCGTCAAAACCATTTACGTGGCAGTAGCCATACGCATTGTAGGCACTCGCCCATACATCCAGCTTTACAGAGCTGTTTGCATATACGCCTACGTCATCCAGTACCACCCCTTGTGCCATAGAAGTAAACGCGCACGTGCTCAATGCCGCAGCAATAATCAGCTTTTTCATTTCTTAATCCTTTTACTTGTTTTTAGCGTTTAGTTAGCGGGTAATTTACTACCCACATTGATGGTAAAATGAACTGATTTAAATTTTGCTGCATAAATATGAATAAAGAGTTACCTACTTTGAAAATGGCCGCCATTCTCGCTACTAATTTAAGCGAGCTTTGCTATGATGCTAAAACACACAGGAGCAACCCATGACACACAAAGGCCTCTGGCTTACCAGCAAACAAACACAAAAGCTTTTAAAGATCAGTGGCTGCGAACTGATGCATCGCCGCGAGCGTGGTGAACTTAAATTCGAAAAACGTGGCAGGGCTTACTATTACTATTTTGAACATGTCGACCTCTCTCAGCTTTCCTGAATACAAGGCGCAAATCAAAGCGCTTAAAATAGGCAAGGTATTACCCAGCGCCATTTACCTCCACAAGAGTGCGTTAGAGTCTGCCCTACCTGCCCCATTAAAAAACTTGGTATTCGAGGCGATTGAATTCCTTCAGTTAGATCAGCCCTGGAATGTGCTCAAGCTCTTTAAACGAGACTTTAAATTCACCTTGTTACATTATCCAGACTTTGAGCGCTACGCTTATCCGGCACTGCATGCAAGCACAACGGTAGATGTAATCGCACAATCCGTAAAATGCACCGACTACACCAAGTCTGCAAATCCGCCCATTTTGCACCGTAAGGAAACCTTTGTGCTTGCATCGCACCCTGATGTTGACACATTCATAGCCATCACGGCGGAAGGTGAAGCGATTGGCCTGTATGAAAACACTAAAACCATTGGCTTTAAGCAACAGTGGGAAAAACTGATAAAGCGAAAAGGCTATAAGCTGGACGAGCAAGGAAGACTTCAAGCATTTCAAGAGCCAATAGAATGTGCAGAGCAAACGCTAAAAGCCCCGACAAATAGCATTCAGCGCCACCTAACCGCGATTAACCGAGATCGTTTATCGGCTCCTTTCCAAAAGCTGGCCAAATTTGGTTATTTAGCTGGTGATCACAGCATCTTAGATTATGGCTGTGGTCTTGGCGATGATGCAACGGAGCTTGAAGCGCATGGCCTGAACATTAACGCCTGGGACCCGGTTCACCGGCCAAATGGCAATAAAGTAAAAAGCGATATTGTAAACTTGGGCTTTGTTTTAAATGTGATTGAAGACTACCCTGAGCGGGTAGATACCCTGCGCCAGGCCTTTGAGCACTGTAACAAACTCCTTGTTGTATCTGTAATGCTGACCAATTCCTCGGTGCTTGAACAGTTCAAGCCTTTTAAGGATGGTGTGATCACCAAACGCAATACCTTTCAAAAGTACTATAGCCAAGCGCAGATCCGCGAGTTTATAGAAGATACTTTGCGCGTAAAAACAACGCCCTTTGGCCAAGGGATCATCGCGGTATTCAAATGCCCGGAGCTTGAAGAGCAACACCACGCAGAGCTACAATTTCAAAGCCATAACTGGCAGCATATTACCCAGCGCCCTACCCCGAAGAGCTTACCCACCGCAGCAAAGCAATCGCTGTTTGAAAAACACCAGCCGCTCTTTGAAGAGTTTTGGCAACACTGCCTACACTATGGCCGCATACCAGCTAACGAAGAATTTGAACAAAGCGATGCACTACGCGCTATTATAGGCAGCCACAACAAAGCCTTTGCGCTTTTGCAATCACAGTACGACCAACAAGACATGGCGCTTGCCATAGACAAACGCAAGCAAGATCTCCTTGTGTATTTTGCACTGAGCTTGTTTGGTAAACGCCAGGCCAAAAGCCACTTACCGACTCAATTAATGCGAGACATAAAAAGTCATTTCGAGAGCTTTAACCAGGCAATTGACGCAGCCAAAGCACTACTCTTTTCAGTATCTGACACACACCAAATAGGACAAGCCTGTCATGATGCCCATGCAGAGCTGCAATTAGGCGAACTCATTGATAGCCATAGCTATATTTTGCCACGAAGCCACCTAAACCAACTCCCCGCCATCTTGCGCGTGTATGTTGGCTGCGCCGCGCAGCTGTATGGCGATTTAGACGACATAGACCTCATTAAAATCCACATGCGCTCAGGTAAAGTTACCCTACTCAAGTACGACGACTACAACAAAAAGCTCCCGCTACTCAAAGAGCGCATTAAAGTAAAACTACTCGAACAAGACATAGACTACTTTAACTACGGCACCGACTACCCATTGCAACCTTTGTACAACAAAATTGACTTTCTTACGCCAAACACCAAAGAACACAAAGCCCAACAACGCTTTGATAAAAAACTGGCAGACATGCTCAAAGGCGTACCAAAAGCAGAATGGCCCAACTGGGACATTCTGCAAAAAGTGTTTGAGTATTGGGGGGTTGAGTTGAAGGGCAATAGATTTATACTATTACTAAGTAAATAGGACAGACATAAAGCTATTTTACGGCTCTATAGAACGAGACTTTTATACTCTGAAGCACTTAAGCCTCCAGCAGCACCTGTTAAGTGTTTCACAAAACTTTTGAACGACTCAAAAGCTACTTCAAAAACATGAGTGCGGGCTTCATCATCGAGCTCTGATTCATGTATCATTTTTTCTTTGCAGTACTTTTTCAGCACATCACCATGGAGTTCAGAAAAAACCTGTTGCCTACACTCTTCCAATTCACTAGAAACTACATTTCCGACGTCTAACGAGCAAGGTTTCCAAAGTTCCAACAACACATACCTATATTTAGGCCATAAATCTGGCTGCATTTCACTCCGACACACTACATTTCTAAACGAGTCAGCACTTCTCTCAATATACTGCATATTGCTAGCATCTTCACCCTTCAGCAATCCTGAAAAAACACTAACAAGCCTTTTAAGTTGGCTAAAAGATTTTGGGTTGAAGAAAACATTAATAGACTCAAGATAACTGGATAATTCCTCTTCAAGTGAAACAGTAGAACTTCCTTCGAAATCCGAGGACACCTGTTCATAAATATGGAAGAAACCACAGATAAGCGCGCTTTGAAAAGCAACTGTTGTTAGTGTATTTTCAAAGATGCTATGAATAATTTCTCTTAAATCCTCACTAATATTACCCTCGGCATCGTTCAGTTTCGCTTTATCCGAAATCGGAGCAATAAACCTATTAAACCGATCGTTTTTAAAACCACCTTCAAAACCTTGAATTGCTTTGGCTTTCGCGTCAATCTGTTCAAGAAGCTCACTTAACTCAGGCGAACTATTATCTTTATATTTCTCCAATAACTTTTGCCTGTGTTTCTCAAAAACTTTAGCTACGCCTTGGCCATCAAAGAAAACAGACTTTATTGTCTTTTCACCTTTTTCACTAATTTGAGATTTTAGTGATAATACAGCTTCACAATGAACAGTATAAGGGTAAAAATTTTCGAAAATTTTCAAAAGCGCTTTCCCGTAAACGCTATGGAATTGTTCAGTCAGCTTTCGTTCGACCTTATTACTAAACGATGACCTTGTTATTGTTGATGTTACATCAGAGCCTAAGACATCAAGGGCATTAAGCCTTTGTTTTAAATTGCTTATGTAACCATCTGATTTTCTACTTTTAAACCTTCCAGATCGAGGAGAAACACCTTTAACATCTTCGCTATTCAACAGAAGGTGCTCAATAATGTAATACAAGTGTTGAACAGCCGTAAAGGCGGTCGTACTCTGGAGTTTTACTTTATTATCGACCTGATCGAGCTCAACGTTAAATATTCTGAATGAGCTTTCTTCTCTAAGATCTCTATTTTTAACAGTAGAAAGGATTCCCCTCAAAAATGAGCTTATAATATCATTGTCATCTAAAAGTAGGTTTCTAACATTTGAAACAGGCTTTGCGGTTTGATTAAGAGTTAAGAATATAGAGCGAGCAGCTTTTTTAAGGTTAAAATCACCAGTATAATTTTCATCAAGCCCAGGAACTGTACAAATGATGATAGGTAGCTTAATTCCAGCGAGGTCAAAACTATTTATTAATTCTGGAGTCCACTCCTCGTAATACTGTTTAAATGCCTCTTTAGTTTCTCCATCCCAACCTTTTTGAGTGTTCCTGTAAAGCGCCAATAAAGCCATCGCTCTATGTTGTCCATCGACAATAACCAACTTACTTCTATTCGGGTTGACACGCAATGAAACAAAGTTGTGGTTATTAGGTTCATTACCATATAATATCGGCTGATCAAATTGGAAAACTTCATCACCAGGTTCACCTGAGCGCATACAGCTCCATTTTTTAATACCCTTTACAGGTTTTAAAGGCTCACCTAAAATAGTGACCTTATCATAGTACGCCGCAGGTTTTACTTTCCCTGATTCTGTAGGTAAAAGCAGTACAACTATTGGAGGAAAAAACTTGACTGACGCATGATTATTTTGATCCAGTATATAAGGGATAAGGCTATGTGAAACACGTGAATCATCGATATCTCTCTGCATTAACTCATCAAATTCAAGGTCCTTAAAATCAAATATCTCTCTGAATGGCGCCAACTCTTTCAGCAAGGATTTATCCATGGAAGAGTTTGGATCTAAACTGACATGAGTCAGCAAATATTTTACTTCTAAGTTTTCGTTATTGTAGCCAGCTCTAAAAGTTCCAGAAGTACCATTCATTGTAAGAGTCAAACCACTCTCAGGCTCAAATTCATAGTTTTCGTCAGTCATAGATTTCAATTTCTCCCTAACACCGGATAATTAATCCTATTTAAAAGGTTTTCTATATCTTTATAAATATTACCATGGTTATCAATTTCTTGAATACAAACAAACATTTCAGTTTCAGGAATTCCGCGATTTACCACCCTCATGGCAAAATTGTGATCCCTTACGTCTTCCTCGAATTGACGACAACTTTCAACTTTCGAATATCCTTTTGCCGTATATTTTTCAATTAAGGTTTTGTGCTTTCTAAGTCTATTTCTCAAGTTATTAGCCATTCCAATATAAATTGGACTAGCAAAATTGGGGGCTGTTTCTATAAGAATTTGTCCTATAGTTTTTATTCTTTCTGGCTCACAAAACAAACGTTCAACTAAGCTATCAGATATAGATGGCTGATGATATAGACTACCTATATATTTTGGTTTAAGAGCACCTTCAAGCGTTGCCAAGTAAGGTTCTTCATTGTAAAAGTTCAAGACTCTTTCATTAACGAAACACCTTATAGTATCTTTAGCAGATTGTATATTTCCGCCTTCCTTATAATGTAAAACTCTCTCTGTAACTAATTCTACATCCTTTGTACTGATTTTAAGGGGGAGATACCACGCATATACACCAGCTGACTCAGGAACTCTCAACAACTGGTTCCATTTATATTTAATTGCTTCCATATTATAAACTACAAATTATACATGCTTGATCATCGGCATCATCTTCTTCCATATTTTCTAAAACTCTCTGCCATTTCAGTTTGTCCGGAGTTTTATCAGAAAAGATCAAACCTTTTTCTTTTTCTTTCTTTTCTGCAAGTTCTACCACTTGATCAAGTGTCATTCCTTGCACCCATGTATATCCGTTTCCAGATTTACGTTCTATCTCTTTAGCCTTTTCAAATAGCTCTGGGTGATGACGCTTCAAGCCTAACCACTCATCCCTACGTTGGAAAAAGCAAAAATAACAACCTGAGCGTGAGCGCCACTCATAGTATTTTGGTATACCCACCGAATCTCTCAGTATTTGATAAATATCTTCACGCTCGAGATCATCATCCTTAAACGGAAATACAGCTTTAATATTTGGTTTTGTACTTACATAACCATCACGATGCTCATCCGCCCGGATTCCTATGTAGCTTATCACATCATCATTACCGACGTAGCTCTCAAATGGCTTTAACTTCATATTAACAGTACACCACCTTTGCTTAGGCGATGGTAGAAAGTCGTTATGCACTTTAAGCCAATGCTCAAATGGACGTTCGCTACCGATCCTAATGATTTCTTTACCTAGATAGGACTCTAAAACTCCCAGGAATTCATAGACTTCAGACAGTTCAGCACCTGTATCTGAAAAGAAATATTCCATTTTATCATGGAGATCAGGATAGTTATCTTTGATATGAACAGCCAATGCAGCACTATCTTTACCACCTGACAATCCTAGTACATGTCTAGAGTGAGTATCTGCCATTGCCTGCTGAATTGTAAGGTGTTTGACCATAAGTAAGTTCCTAGTCTTTAGATTGTTCAAAAGTGGCTAAAAAGCTATCAACTAGCTCCGCATAAAGTGCTAGCTTAGTGTTTTTGTCTAGGCTCTCCAGTGATTGTTCAATGCGTTCTTTTTCAGGTGTGATTGCAGCAAGCTTTGCCTTATCCAGTGCGACGGTTTGCTCTCTTGGCTTTACACCTTTTTTCAAAGATTTAAGAAGCACGACTTCAAAATCGCCTTCTACGTGGTCAAGAGCGCTCTTGTGCTCAATTCGCAAGAGTTCTAGTTCATTTATTCTCTTAACATAATCACTTAGCTTAAACTCAGCTTTACTCCTATCTGCATCACCCCACTCTTTAGGAGGCTTGCTTGCAAGGAATGTTAACACATTTTCTAACCATTCCGTATCTGAGCTTCCCTCAGAAGTTAGTCGTTTGATAAAAGCCTTTAGTCCATCCACATCAACCGAAAACTCCTCTAAACCATCAAAATGGCACAACTGATGGCGTAGCTTTTCAATTGAAATAGCTTTGTCCATTCGAAATGCCGAGCATATTAACTCTTTTTCCAGGTTTAGTATCTCACTATAGTGATACTTAAGTTCCGTTAGTACTTCTCTCAATGATTTTGAGAATTGACTCAATACGCTTTGCTCTTCGGCCTCTAGAGCCCCAGGTTTATATCCCAACGCAGCTGGCAATAGATCAAACAACAACTTTTGTGGTGATTTAGCATGCTCAAAGGCACGGACTACTTTTTGAGCACTTGTAGAAAGCTCATTAGCTCTCGTTTTCTTAGTATAATTTGGCAGTGTAGCTATAAACTTAGCAAGAGGTTTAGCTATGTTAAGAACGGTCTTTTCTTGACCCGGGTCCTCAAAAAGCGCGCTTTTATATCCATCAAAAATACTTGCTCTTAGTCCCTCAATTTTAAAACTTTCTATTTTGAAACTTTTTGGTGCTTTGACAAAGCGCTCGATACTTTCGAACTTCAATTCGGGAATGTAATCTCCGTCTTCGAAAATGGCTAACTCATGCTGCTTTACCAATAGTGCATGAACATACAATATAGGTAAAACTCCGGCTTTAACACCATATGGGGGCGCACAAAGTGCATTATCTAATTCTAAAAAGGATTTCTGATTCCCATGCTGTGTTGAGTCAATAAATTCTTCGATTTTCTCCCACACAGGAAATAAATCAGCCCCATCGCATGGCGCTACTAACTTCCACTCATCATCCACCATTTTATGTATATCATGCTGCTTTAGTATTGACAGGTACATAGACTTTTCTGGTGGGAACTTTTCGATTCCTAAGCCTTCTTGTTCTGAGTTTTCAAGCATTCTTTGCAGAAGTTTATTTCTACCAGCATTAGCCTGGCTTGATGGCTTTTCTTTATTTATTAGCTCATTGTGAAATGACGGTGCTTTGTCATAGATTGAGTACAAAGCATTAGACAGCACACTTTGAAGGCTACGGCGGTCATTCACAGGCTGTAATATACCTCTAAAATACCACTCGCAGTCTTCAGGAGTAATCTCTATTGCTTTGACCAATTTAGTCGCAGTTGTTTCAGCTGCATTGAGCCTGTCATAAAACTCTCGCTTTGCAACAGGATCTTCATTCAATACCTGACAAGTTTCTTCCAGTTTCTTAAGTGCGATGACTTCCGCAAAAGCGTCTTTAAGCTGAGTGGAGTTTTTACATAACACTACGACTTCATTTTCTTTAAATCGCTTTTTTACGTCCTTGTGAAACAGTTCAATATCATCTTGCCCAAAAGCTAGAAACAGAGATATTTGAGGATCCAATGAAGTGGCATTTGATAAAGATTTATATGTTTCAGCATCAGTGAATGTTGGTACAAAAAACCTTAAAGCGCCGTTTTCGACGGTGTACTTCCTAGCAACTATAGGCCGAAGAATCTGAGCTTTATTTAGCTCAGATGAAAGAGAAAAATTACCTAGAATATTTAGTTGCTGAAGTAATTCATCTTCAATATCAAAGTCACTGCCTTGCCACACACGATACTCATTGTTAAACGCTCTAAAAGTTACAATGGATCTTTTAATAAGTTTGGCAATATCTGTTTGAAAAGTACCTTGCGCCAAAGTAGCAAGCAATGCCTCCTGTGCTTTGAAATTACCTTTTGCATTAATGATATTGAATAAACCTATCGATTTAAGCAGTTTTGTTGCGCTTGGGTCTTCATCTCCAAACCGTTCTAGTGCGGTGACAACTTCAGCCCACCGCCTATGCGTTAAATGATCCGTGACAACCGAAGACTGGTTAGTCACAAAATAGTCAAAAATAACATCAGGCAAGATGAACTCGCCTAGTTTGAGTTCTTTAATCGTATTGCAAAAGCCAAACTCTTCGGAACTACCTAAAAAGTTAAACAAAGTGCGTTCATTTTGCGCTAGCTTCTGACACAAAAAGGGCAGAATAAGTGCTGAGATCGGGTGCAATGGATAGCAGCTCGCAAATAGCTCATATGCATCGTCTGCGCTTAAAACTGAAGGAAGAGCATCATTCGACTCAAGTATCTCAACGATATCTTTAATTTGGTTTTCGATAGGCCCAAAAAGCTCACTATCGATATTGTTTTGTATTGCCTTAGAAACGACTTTGAGCGTCTGCTCAGAGCTTTCTAAGAATGGGACCTCTTCGAACCGGCCTTGTATTTTGGCCCACTCATTCTTTAACGTCTCACCCAGCCCTTTTGCATATTGCTCAAAAGATTGATGCAAGAGTACAAACAGATAAAGATTACATTCATGTCCTTCACAAGCCTTTTCAGCTAACTGCTGAAGCAAATAGATATCATTAGCCCCATAATGCCTAGCTTCATATTCCAAAAACTTACCAAGCTCATCAATGACTACCAAAACTCCCTTTGCTTTTGAGCCTTTGCTTGCCTTGACAGAATCCTGAACTTTTACAAACAAGTCCACCACCTCGGACGCAGAAATTTCTCGCTCTAATGCTAAATCGATTTCCTCGAGTACTTTCGGTGCCTTGCCTTTACGCGCACTATAGTAACTACTTACTCCATCTTTAAGGCCAGCCAAAACCCTTTTGCAAAGCGGCTCTGGAGAACCAGAGATTAATACCCGAATATAGCCCTCAGTACCTTCTATATGCTTATGGAACAATTCGGCATGGTGTGCTGAACTACTTTTCAAAACATCAAATGCCTTTCCAGATGTATCTGAAGAAGGGTTTCCAAGCAGGTGCGCTAGAAAAACACTAAAAGAAGATTTACCTGAGCCATAAGGTCCAATTAATGACCACGCTCGGGGGTGGTTTTGTTCAGAGAAACTCTCAGCTACTCGCTCAAACATTCGCTTTGCGCGAGAGGTAGGAATATATGATGAAACAGTCAGCCCACTAGCATGATCTCGCTCCAAGTTGACCGAGCGAGTATAGTGGCTATTGATTTTAATCATTTCTTGCATTTTCATCACTTTTCTACTTCTGCGCTGTAATATTTTTCTAAATAAATCATTGGATCAACTTGCTCATCCATTTTATACACTTGGTGAATGCCTGCCGATTCATTGATTTCAAATAATCCAGGGATCAATCCTATGGATTCTTCTATCAATGCCATTGCTTGATTCTCTGATAACCGAAAAACAGCCCCCAATGCAGGCCACTCACCCGTACTATAAATTAGTTCTTCTACGGGTATCGAGGTTGCATTTCTTGCATTAAAAATCTCAGCCATGGCAAAACCAACTACATGTGCAGGTAAAGTACTTTTAGACTGAGGAAGCGACTGATACTCCTTGTTGGCCAATGCATCTACAAGGCCAAGTTGGCCCAGTGGAGAATCTAGGGCTTCATCCCAATTAATGTTTTTAATGACTGCGTCGGATGAATACATTCTAGAAAGCACAGCAATGTCATTTTTAATCGTTGTACTTGATACACTTAAGGACAAATTATCTTTTACAAAGTCTGAGAGTGCTGTTCTAAGCTCTTCCTGCGAAAAGCGATTCTTATGATAGCAATTAAAAAACCAATAGAACGCCGTAGCCAGAGCACTGTTGGAGGCAATCAGCCAATGAAGTAACCACAAGCTACCTTCGTCTTCCAAGTAAGGATCCCAACCATGATTTTTAGGGGCGCCGATCAGGTTCACACCAAGCTCAGTCGGTTGCAATATATTGGACTTCATTTCCAACAAACGCGTGGCTTGCAGCCAGTACTTTATAGATGCAACCATATTCTTACCAACACCCAATTCAACAAGGGCTTGCTCTGATCTGAAGAGATCGCCGTTGGAATCATTTTTGCTCAGAAATGCGATGTACTTCCAAAAGCCTTTGGTAAGCCAACCATAGCGAAGAAAAAATGTTTCATGTCTACCAAAGGCAGTCTTTTTATTATCCAGTTTCATGAGAAGTGATGAATCCTTGAGCTATCTCAAACAACAGCCGCTTGAGATGTGAAAATGCGAGTAATACTATCATTGATTATAGAGCTATAAAACAGGATGTCACTGTATATATAAACAGTTTTCGTCAATCGCTCACAAAGCCACCAATAGCAAAGTCAATTGCTTCCTATTGTAGAAACACATTGCACTAGCCTGCTGTCTTACTGTTTAGTTTTTAGGATTTGAAAGGTTTGCCAAACGTGCTGATAACAACTTTTAGAAGTCTCTCTCTAACAACGCATTGAGCCAGCGTTCGTGTTCGCGGCCAGGGCGTTGGTCGCCGGTTTGCCAGGTTTTGCAGGCTTTAAGGCCGGTGTTTTGGGCAAGTAAGGTGTTCAGGCTTTGCTCTGTGAGGTCGGTGAATGCACGGCCATCCGCGGTGCGTTCGCCCTCGCCGTATTTGAATGAGATATAAATGATACCGTTTGACTTGAGTGCGTTTTGCAGGCGCTGGAATACATCTGGCAGCTGTGCCTTTGGCACGTGTAGCAGACTGGCGCAGCACCAGATGGCGTCGTATGTGTTGGTTGCTCTGAGTTCATCAAAACTGAAGCAGCCTACGGGTTGCTCCAGGTGGAAGCTGGCGATGTTGGCAAGCTCTGCGCAGGCGTCGAAGGCGTCAATCCGGTAGCCGAGGTTTTTAAACGCCAGTGCGTCGCGGCCAGAGCCGCAGCCGGCATCGAGGATTTTGCCACCTTTGGGTATGGCGGGTAAAAGCTCGTCATACAGAGGCTGCATGTTCACTGCAAAGGTTGCCTCGGCAAAGCTGACGGCATTGCGGCTGTAATATTCTAATGTGGAGTCTGACATCACTCACCCGTTTGCTCTGTGGTGCAGCTAATAAGGAGGTGGTGCAGTGGGACAGAAAATGGCATTCGGGGAACTTCCCGGCTCATTGCCTGTTATTCGGCGGTTACAACTTCCTTTGCGCGACACTTTAAAACTGTTCTTGTTGTGTGCCTGCCCTTCTTTTGACGGTGACGAGTTAAACGGCTATCAGTTAGACCGTACTCAAGTAAACCATCATTTGGTGCAGACGCATGAATAATTTACAACACTTTTTTCTGGTTGAGTAGCTTTTTATCCGCAGTTATTAGCGATTTTAAAACAATTGCTCAACTTTTGATTACATATTGGTTTAGATGCTTGAGTTGTTTGAGGGTTGGGTACGGCGTGGGCATTTGGTTTATGTGAATAGCGCAGACTTACGGTGGTGCCGGTTAGTAGATCCCGGCTCGTTGGCCGGGATGACCGTGTGGGCATTTGGCTGATATGAATGTCGCAGGCTTACGGAGCCGTTTGTTAGTAGATCCCGGCTCGCTGGCCGGAATGACTGTGTGGGCGTTTGGCTGATATGAATAGCGCAAGCTTACGGTGGTGCTGGTTAGTAGATCCCGGCTCGTTGGCCAAAATGACAAGATATACAAAGCTCTTTGCAAATAGCACAGCTGTCATTTTCAGCTGGCCTGGCGAAGCCAATTTATACTGCCATTACCATTCGTAGCCAGCATATTTTGTAATAAAAAACACTCCCCAGATAGGGGTAAGAACAAGTACTTATTTTAGTGACATAGCCATTTACAAGCGACTCAGGAAGTGTAAAAGTGACCCACGGTGACATAACAAAACGGAGACCATTATGAAACTTACTCTAAAAACGAAAAAAATGAAGAACCTGTCAGGCAATCAAACAATGAAGGCACAGCTAACGCCACTAGTGCAGGGGGGAGCTGTAGCTCACCTAAATGACAACCCACCTGCAACAGGATCAAATGTTACAACTTGCCAGGAAGATACCTGGAAAAAATAAAGGATTAATCAGGCTCTGCTGGGCATAGCTCAAACGAAAGGCGCACTGAGTGTGCCTTTTTTGCGTTTGTCACTGTAACTCAGCCTCTTGCTGCTTAACATAATGCTGCGGTGACATGTCAAACTCAGCTTTGAAGCAGCTACTAAAATAGGCGGGAGATGAAAAGCCAACTCGATAAGCAACATCAGCCACTAATGCCCCCGCTTTTAAATGGGTGCGAGCTTGCTCCAAACGGTACAGCCTGAGCAAGGCATTTGGTGACAACCCTGTCAGACTTCGGGTTTTGCGTTGCAACTGCCGCACACTCAAAAACACATGGCTGGCCATGCACTCAGTATCGAATTTCGGATCCTGATAATTTTGTGCAATCACTTGCTGGATTTTATCAACAAAGGGGAGTCGCTTTGTATCGCTGAGCACACCAGCCTGAGGCGGGCTGTGTAGGATCTGATCAGCAAGTAGTCGCGCCAGTTTCTTGCGCCCTTTAATCAAGTTTTCCACCCTATGCCTTAGCACATCGAGATCGCAGGGTTTACCCATATAATCGTCGGCTTCTGCCTCAAACCCCAGAATCCGGCTGTCGTCGTCTTCTTTTGCTGTCAGTAATATCACGGGAATATGGCTCGTTGTGTCATCCTGCTTGAGTTCTCGCAGCATCTCCAGTCCAGACATTTTTGGCATCATCACATCGCTGATAATAAGGTCGGGTAACTCGGATTTTGCTTGTGACAGGCCTTGCTCTCCATCACAGGCAACTGAGCAATCAAACCATTCAGACAAAGTCTGTTGAAGCATCATTCTTAGCTGGGGGTTATCCTCTACAATTAACACTTGGGCGTTGGGCCCGGGTTTGTCAGTCACCTGGGGCTTAGCCTTTGCTTTTGATATGGCTTCTGCGTGTACTCTGCTACCTATATCTTGCGCTGACGCTTCACTGTAAAGCGGGATTGTCAGGGTAAACCGACATCCCTCTCCGGGCTCGCTGCTCAGCACTATTTCTCCTCCACAGTCGCTGATAAGCTGATGCACCACAGACAGGCCAATTCCCTGCCCGCCTATTTCACTGTGCTCTCCACGCACATACCGTTTAAACACGTGTGCCTGTAAAGATTTACAAATACCGGGCCCGGAGTTACTAAACACCAGTTGCAGAAAGCCATCACGCTGATGCGCTTCCACATTAATCTCGCCTTTTACAGGGGTATATTTCACAGCGTTAGACAAAAGGTTTGTAATTATCTGTTCAAAGTCCGCCTCGTTCAGCAGCACTTCCTGTGCATCCAGGGTATGTGTTACTTCATAACGGATCTGTTTTTCACTGGCGAGCAGCTCAAACGCATGAGCCTGCTTTAGTAATACCTCTTTGGCAGTAAAGTGATGATTTTCAAACGGAGATACATCGTCTTTTCTGGCATAGCGGATCAGGTTGTCGATGAGCTTTTCCAGCCTCAAAGCCTGTGAATATGCTGCATGCCATTTGCTGTTACCGTCATTATTTGCCTGCTTCAACATACTTTTAATTGGCAGCATGATCACCGCCAGAGGCGTTCTCAGTTCATGAGATACATTACCAAAAAACACATTTTTACTTTCCATTAAACTGGCGATTTGAGCACGCTTTTGCTCTATTTCTTCGGTGCGCGACAGCACGAGTTCTTCCAGGTGCAGGTTGCGCCGCTTTAGCTGATATGTTCTGGCGAATAGAATTAGTCCAATCAACACAACAGCGCCAATAACATAAAGTGTGAAAGCCCAGCCGGTTAAATACCAGGGGGTTGCCACTTCAAACTCAAAGCGCGATTCAGTCCAGTCACTCGAAATCGCGCGACTTCTAATCACAAACTCGTATCTGCCCGACGACAAGTTGGTATAAGTGGCGCTACGCTGCGTTTGTTCTGCCTCCGTCCAGTTCGTATCAAAACCCAGCAACCGATACTGATAATAGACATCGACATTCCGATCCCGCTTAATATTAACGAACTCAAACTTAAAGTTCCTCTGCGCACTACTAAACGCACTGCCAGGCAGAATGGTGTTGTTCAAATGCTGCGCATCCTGGTACACCGCATAGCGCTCTCCTTGCACATAGACTCTGCTTATATGTACTCCGTATGGCTCCTCAGCTTGTACTTTTGATAAGGCAGCAATGCCACTTATTCCACCCAGGTACAAAACTCCAGAGCTCGATTCAGCTACACTGTCATAAGTTTTTGCGCCAATATTCATGTGCTTAACTGGCATTGAAAATACCACCTGCATGGTATCCAGCGAGAGTTTATATAAATTAGTCATATCAGACACCCAGATATGCCCTGTACTAACCCGATATACAAAGCTAAATGCTACGTTGGGATAAACGCCATTTATATCAAGCAGCTGTGAATGCTGTGTTTTCAAGTCATGAAGTATCAGCCCATAGGAAGTTGCCGCCCATAATCGCCCTTTTGTGTCGGTATCGGCATCATATACGACCAGCTTCTTATTGCTTTTCGATATCTGAAATTGCACCCTTTCCGGTTCGCCCTGGCCCAAAATGTATGTCTCAAAACCACAGGCTAATACTGCGTCATTGTTGCCTTTTTTCAGGTTTTTAAAATGCCCCGGCAAAAAGGATACCCGCCGACCGGTTTGTGGGGCATATTCTAGAACTCCCTGAAAGGTCAGTAACCACAAATGACCGTTATTTGATTGCTCTATGTCTCTGATCTTAACTTCAATGCCTGCGTTTGAGGGTGGCACATTGACCCTGGTTGCAGAGGATGCCCCCTTATCAAGCCGATATAGGGCTGATGATGCACCAAACCACAGTGTCCCATCTCGCCCGGCATAAACAGTGTAAAAATCGCGCTCCGGCTGAGCCGGGTCCAAATACACGGGCTCTGGCTCTGCATGGCCATTATACTGCACGTATACTCGGTTCAGGCTTACAAACCAGAGATTATCGTTTTCATCAAACTGCAAGCCGTCAATATTAGGCTTTTGGGTCACGACAGAAATTGTGTTAGCTGAGCCACTGGCATGCTCAGGCTGTATAAGCTCTACCTCAAATATGGAGTGGCTGCATGCGAGCCAGACCGTTCCCTGATCATCAAACACATTACTTATCAGAAATATTTGCTGCGAACGGGCGTTGGTATGATACCTGCTGACTCGACTTACTCTGTCATTGGAATCTAATACGAGGAGTTCAGAGGCAGTTCCCACATAAACTGCTTGGCCGCCTGAATGCACAGAAGTAATCGCATGATGATCAATATCACTTAAATGGGTAAGCAAAGGCTGCCCGGAATCTGGCTGTTCGAGCCTGAAAAAGCCTTGTTCAGACACCGCATATAAGGTGTCTTCAGGTCCGGTCGTTACAATTCGGGTATCGGCAAGGATACTGTTTTGCCACAATTTGATAAAAGTGCCGGTGGATTTTTCAAACCACAAGACTTCACCAAGCCTGGAGATAAATAAAGGGGCATCTTTATATAAGGTGACACTAAAACGAAGATTATGTTTTATCCCTGAACTGTGGAGATCATATAACTGATAGGTATCTTCATCCGCAGAAAAATGAACTAACTGACCATCATCACCCACAAGCCAAAACATATCCTGGCTATCCTGATATAAAGCAGCTGGCCTGAAGGCGTCGTTATCCATAGTACGAACAGAGAGAAAACTGTCCTTAAACAGACTTTTGCCTTTGGGCGTTTGTTGACGCAAAGTGTCCAGGTAAGGCATGAAACTGTCCTGCTGGTCATTATGCAAATACAATCCATGGCCTGTCAGCAACCACCTGCGTCCCTGAGCATCTTCAACAACTTTTCTTGCTAAAGGGTGCGGATAAAATATGGACTGATAACCATCAAACCTTAATACACCAGAAGTGCCGCTGATCCACAAATAACCCTGACTGTCTTGTGAGACAGAGTTAATAATGGTGACCATATCAAGTTTATCGATAGTCTGAAGATGCAACCTGAGCTCGGCTACCTCGCGCGCCTGTACATGGCACTGAATGATAAATAAGAAGATAATTGCCAGGGTCCATTTTAGCATTATTGCGCTTACGTCCTTACTGTAAAATGCGTAGCTACTTTCTATAACCTTTAACAGGTACAGTCAACCTAAATGTTAAAAAATTGACAATAAATTCAGTATTTTCAATCCTTCCACTTTCAATTTGCACAACAATCAACCAGGTCGCGTAGTGAAAGTTAAAACCAAGATCGCAACAACAATATGATTTATATGCTAATAATTTTATATGTCGCTTTTTCAGTATCAGGTGTCGCTTTTTTTATAACGGATAAACCACAAAACTCACTAGCTTAACGGTGCAGACCCAAAAACGAATCTGTAAAACAACAAGAAACACACAGGAGTTTATATGGACTACTCAGGTAGCAGGATCGAGCATCCAGAGGCATTTGCACTATATCCGGAAACAGCCATTACAAGCGCATTAAGCAGATTCTCAGAACCACTGGGCATGGACCGGTTTCTTATCGTTGGTGTCAATGGAACAGAGCCGACTTTCAGATACCTTTCAACCTGCTCAGAGCAGTTTTTGCACACTTATTTTACTGAAGGACACTGCTTCTCTGACGAATTAATGCAGTACTGCCAAAATACACTGGCCCCCAGATACTGGAGCACTGACGACTACCAACGCGCAACCCTTGGGCCAAAGAGTCTGGGCAACCTCCTGCAACAAGAAAACATTAACGGCGGCATTGTCATACCCGTTCATTACAACAGTGCCATTGTGTTTGTGAATTACTTTTCAAACCAGAGCGCAGAAAGGATAAATTTCCTTTACAAACAACATGGTACACTGTTAAGCGATATTACTCTCACGCTGGTACCGAGAATAATCAACGAATGCCCGGACTATTTGTTTTTGCGCCCATCACTCACCCCAAAAAGCAGCGAATGTTTATTGTATATGGCAAAAGGCATGACAAACCCTGAAATATCTGAGTTGATGCAGGTCTCAAAGGATAGAGTCAAAGAACTCGTAAGCCAGATCCTTATACAACTCGGTGCAGCAAACAGAACCGAAGCAGTATTGAAAGCAAAACAGAGCCTGCTTATCCCCTAACGAGGCCAGCCCAGAGTGAGCGCTCAAGGAATGACTTCTCACTGATGGTTTATTTACCTGAATACTGATTACAAAGCAGTACGAATTCTAGGAAACAGCGCCTTTGTGTTTCTTATGCAGGCTACTCGTTACATGCCTTGCACACCACTCCCTGAACAGGGAGGCATCAAAAAATGGCAATGAGTCATAACCCAAAACCCCCACACATAGGTAGTGGATTGAATTAGAAAAAACCCATTATAACAAGGACAACCTATGAAAATGGAGCATATATAATGAATTACAAATTGCTAATGGTCTCTGCCACTTTGCTGGCAGGAAGCACACACGTACAAGCTGCTACTGCAGTCTATAATGACGTAGATGGCTCCAAACGCATTCACATGCAAGTATGGAAACACACACTGAGTAGTACAAAAAGCAGCCAAACTGCCAGACTCACTATTCCACATGACTGGGTTGTCGTAGGTGGCGGTGTTGACTTAAAGATTAATAACTCAGCGCTGATTACAGCCTCGTATCCAGATATAGAAACACAGCAATCATGGATTGTATCTACAACAGCCAGTGAAAACTCAGCGGCTCATGAACTTACAGCTTATGCTATTGGAATTAAGCTAATTAAACAATAAACACATTTATGTGGTGGGTGTTACATTGTCTGATTTAGTTTATAAGAAAGGCACATCCAGTGTGCCTTAATACAAGTACTCTCATTACAGCCGTTTCACTCTGACCACCTTTTCAGGCTACCCTGACCAGAGACTGTAGCTAATTACCATGTTTCATCCGTCAATACGGTATTGATACAAATCATCAGTACCTTGTCATCTGGCAATAAACGCGAGAAGTAATCCCATTTGGAATAACACAGAGCAACTTCACCATGAGGATTACCAGACAACAGAGGTCGAATTATAATCAGACAGTATTCCCTTAGACCGTCCCGAAAGATTAACCAATAAATAAGAACAAAATATGGATGCGTGAAAACCTTATGTCTACGCCACGACAATAACTGCGCTCTGGGGGTGAAAACATATTACCAACAGCAGTCACCTATCTCTCTTTGCGGTAGACAGCGACATAGCACCAGACAACTCAGATAAATTACACATTAATTTCTTTCAATTTACACCCAACACATTTTGTGTAAAAAATAACCTTGATATTCAACATGTAAAAAAGGAAATATATATGAAATTACATCTAAGCAAAAAGAACCTTAAAAACTTATGTGACAAAAAGACTGTCACCCAAGAACAAACGCCAATGATCGCAGGTGGCGCTAGCGCAATACCTCCCACCAGAGTACAGCAAGGTTGTCCCTATTTCTCTTATTATCCTCTGAACACCTGCATTCCGCGTTAATGCAACTTATATTCAGGGCTCTCTGATAGCCCTGATACCGCTCGAACTCCAGTCTGCCCTGGCTACCAGTCTACTTTTTGTCCAACACTTAAAAGCAGAGCAAAAAATCTAATTAACTCAAAATATTTACAAATATTTCTCAGTATGACATAAGTATTGACGGCACCTTGCCGAAACTATCATAAGGAGATAAAAATGAAGCTAAGTTTAAATAAAAAGAAATTCAAAAACTTATCTGGCAGTAAAACGGTTGGCTTAGAACAGACACCACAAATTGCCGGTGGCGGTGATATCGTATTTCCACCCACCAAAGTAAACAAAGGTTGCCCGTGGCACACTTATGTTCAGGTATACACTTGTAACATGCCACTTTAAGCACAGGCACCAGCGAAGGCACATCTTGTGCGCCTTTTGACAAGTTATTCATTATTTTTTAGTTTCTAAAGCGCTACTGGCGCTTTTTTCATTGTAAAGCCCCTTTACAATGCCGTTTTCACTCTGAATGCTATTTAATAGAATACCTAACCAAAAACGCCCCATCACTATGACGGGGCGTATTGCATCAGGCGTTGCATCCATTTGCATTTGTGCGTTATTTGACAGGTTTTTAATGTTTGATTTTTTGAGTGCTAATTTCTTCACAATTAGTGCTTATTCAAAGGCTCACCCGATTTTATTGAACTCATATGGTGCGAACTCATTGGCTCGCCGGGTTTTATGGCGCTTTTAGAGTGCTCGGGCTGGGGTAAGGTTGTCTCCTCAGCCATTACTACAGTAGAGGCATCTTGCCCTACCGTCGGGACAGGCCCACTTAGGCTGCTTTCGGTATTAAGGATCAAGGGTAAACCATCTTTTCCGCTGCCGATAACCACAACTTTACTGTTGTTTGATTTCGCCAGTTCAATTGTGGCTTCAATACCACGCCACCTGAGATAGGTTTCTGAAATACCACCAGCAACCGTTTCCTGAAAGTCTGCGATCCCCTGCGCTTCTGTTTTCTTTCTCAGCGCTTCTTTCTTCGCAACTTCCAGACGCATCGCATATTCTTCGTTCAGATAGCTTTGGTTAACTTTAGAGATGATGGCTTCATGCACCTTATCCGGCACATCCACTCGTTTTATCAACATATCGTCCAGATTGACTAATGTGTGCCCGTCTTTGAGCTTTCCGCTCTGCTCCAAAATGGTTTCTTCCTGAAGATGCAGTTCGTGTAATACTTCCTGCAGGAGCTCTTTTTGTACTTGGATCCGCTGATGGCTATATACTTGCTCAGCACGATAACGTGAAACGATCATACGCACCGCTGATGCCACTTCAGGCAAGACCATTTCTTCAAGATATTTAGGCCCCACTAGTTGATGCAGATAGGGGACATGGTTGATAACAGGCCGATATCTCACGGTGACATTTAATGTGATCCTCAACCCTTCATTGGTAATTGCGTCAATGTTTTCATGCGCAGTCTGAAAGCGCCCGTTGTAAATAATCAGTTTGTCCCAGGGCATGACCAACACAGTACCCTCACTAAAGTGCTGGTCAAGGTAGGTACCTCCACCGAAGCGTTTCCACAATACAGCCACCTCACCCGAATCCACTCTGACAAAGATGAAAGGTACCAGTGCCACAATTAAGAACAAACAGATCAGTAAAGTCAGGCCAGCTCTGAAACGCCAGGATAATATACGTTTACGCCAGCTGGGTTTATAGCGCCTGAGGCCTCGCATTACCAGGTTGGCGATAAGGATCAGCAGGCAAATACCCGCCAGTGCCATCAACATTAAATCGGGCGGTAAAATTATGTTCATGACGGCACTCCATCAGTTTCTACTTCATGATGTTCCATTAGTTGTCCTTCTACCATCTTCAAATGTACGTCCGCCAGATGGAAATAGGCGTCGTCATGCGTAATTGCAATTACCGTATTGCCCCGAGCCTTTAATCTGGGCAGCACTTGTTCATAGAATTTCTTTCTGAATATCGGGTCCTGATCCGCCGCCCATTCATCAAAGATATAGATAGGCCGGTTTTCCAATATGGTGCTCAGTAACGCCAGGCGTTTTCTTTGCCCGGAAGAAAGCTCTATGGTGCTAAACTCACCGTCCACAACACTGACCTTAGTGTTCATTTCTAAAAAGGCCAGCCACTCGTCAATTTCCTCCTGAGAGGTTGCGCGGATGCCATATAGCTGTTTGAACAGGTGAAAATCCGCAAACACCGATGTGAATATGCTGCGGAAGCTTTCTCGTTCAGCGTCGCTGATTGCTTGTCCATCAAGGAATATCTGCCCGGCCTGAAGTTCATACAAACCGGTCAGCATACGAATAAATGTGGTTTTACCGCTACCGTTACCACCGGTGATAAAGGTGATTTGCCCCTTTTTCACGGTCAGATCAACGGGCCCAACAAAGAAGGGTCTGTCACCTGGCTTGCGATTGTGCTGATAATAAGCACCTTCCAGCCGCAGTTCGTCGAAACTGTCAATTTGGGTTACCTGATGATTGCGTCGTGCTACTGATTCAGCCTGTTCTTGCTTGAGGTCGGCCTCAAGCGCCAGCACGTTTTGTGCCGCCTCCGTGGCTGTGGTGAAGATCGGAATACCGCCCACAATACTGGTGATCGGGCCAATTAAAAACAGTGATGCGGTGGTGACTTTTATCACCACTTCCGGATAAACATCGGATAACACGGGAACAAAGAACACCATCGCACCGGTCGCGGCAAAAAAAGTAATTTGCGATAGCACAAAGTCGGTAGCAAATAAGGTTTTGGTGACGGTTTGCGCGCGTCGAGCTTTGCCCGAGGACATGGCAAACTCATGCTCCAGGTCATCTGCTCTTGGTGTGCTCAGTTTTACTTCCTTAAAACCGTCAAGCAGGTCAGACAGGCGCTGAATAAGCTGATTTTCGCTCTGAAACGCTTGCTGCATGTTGCGCTGGATCTCATCAGATCTGAAGCGATGAATAAAACCACCCATGGTAATCAACACGCCAAGCACCAGGAATGCTGCAACTGAATGATAAGCAATATATAAAGACGTAAAAAACACCAGGCTTATTGACTGGCCGATGATCACAAACAGCTGCGCAGAGTGAGAAATGGTCTGCAATTCTTTACTCAGGGTGTTAAAAATACGTTCTTTACCAATTTTCTCCAGAGTTGATAGCTCGGTATGCCTTACAGATTCAAATAGCTCGACCCGCAACTTGTCGATGGCTTTTTCTACCATTTTTGCAGCCTTGGTCATAACTCTTTGTTGCGTCAACCCGTAGATCAAGACTGTCAGCGTGAACAGGATCAGGTAGTAAAAGATAAAGTTTTCTTTGTGGATATCAGAAATATTTTCTGCCACGTTGTTGATGAGAGCAAGCACCAGTGCATTCGCCAGGCCAGAGATACAACCGAGTAATACAAAGGTCCTTTTCTTAATTTTAATGTTTCGACTTATTAAATCGTATAATACCATTTTTATTGTCTTTTCATTGTGTTACCAATGGCCTGAAAGTCTGCCATTGGTCAGAATACTGAGCGCTACGACGCAGCAAAAAACTGCAATCCTTGTTATCTTATCTTGAGGATCTGCTTCCTCTGTTTTTTAGCTTGCCTGTTTTTCAATCGCAATCAAGTAATGACTGCTGGCAATGCGATTGTTTTCTACTATTCTTCCTCTACTTCTTTCGGTTCAACCAGGCGTGATTGTGCCAGTAGCAGCACTAACAAACTGACTAAAGGCGTAAAGAACAGGCCAATTAAAAAGAATCCCACCGGACCTGCAAACGTGTTACGTCCCCAGTAGCCCGAAAGTACACACAACACCAGATACAAAGTAACTAACATTTTTCGCTCCTATGAACTGCTTTACAGTTCGATTTAACAAACGAAAATAAACCAACAGTAAACTGCTGGTTTATTTAAGATTTAGCGTCTCAACTACACTGCAGCTTGATTCTCTTGAGTGCTGTTGCCTTTATCTTTACGATACTTTGCTGCAATTTCAGAGATGTCTCCCTTAATACTTGCCAGATTCAGATCTAGCAAAGTACCGCCATTTTCAAAGTGTCGAATAAATGTGGAGCCGACTGCATTTGTAGAAGCAGCAGATACCACAGGCATAAATGCGATTGCGCTAAGCGTGCCAATGATTGGTACTGACTTTAAGAAACTACTCAGTCCAGCACCGCCCAAAGATTGTGGGAATGAGCCGCCAATCACCGCACTAACCGTTCCGCGGATTTTATTGTCGCTGTATGACTGGCCGTAAACCTTGGCGATCTCACTGATCATCTTGATTTGCACCCCAGTTAACGCCACCAAATCAATCGCAGGTACTGGAATAAGACCCGTACCGAAAGACCATTTGGTGTACTTATCGACAATAATGCGCGCTACGGCTTCGCGATTCTCAGCTTCAACACTGACTGTATCCTGCTTTGCAGCAGCTTCAGCAGCAGTTGTTGCCTTGTCATCCTTCGCTGTTTTTGTCGCTGTCATGTTTTTTCCTCTATGATTGGAATTGTACCAACGTCGTTGAAAACTCAGTTGGCATAAACAGTTGTTAAACCCACCAAGTCAGGTAAAGCCTAGACCCTAACTTGCCCTTTTTCACTTTCCATGTCCTAAAACACAGCAAGTAAATGCTTAAAAATGCAGTGGATAGGCCGTTACAATGCCTAAACTCACCGCGAGTATATTTTTTATTTCTACCAGGCTCGTTGCAGCCAAATAACGCAACGCCCCTACATACCGGTATCAGAGCCCGTCATCCCGGCCAACGAGCCGGGAACCATTCATTCTTGACTGGTACCGCCATCTACCCAACAACCGTGTTGTCTGTGAGTAGATCCCGCATCAAGTGCGGGATGACAACGGAGTTGCTGTCGAGTAACAGTATGTCTCTACACACCAGCATCAAACCCCGTCCCCCCGGCCAACGAGCCGGGAACCATTCATTCTTGACTGGTACCGCCATCTACCCAACAACCGTGTTGCCTGTCTGTAGATCCCGCATCAAGTGCGGGATGACAACGGAGTTGTTGTTAATAGCCCTAAATCCGTCATCCCGGCCAACGAGCCGGGAACCACAAATTCTTCACTCGTACCGCCATCTACCCAACAACCGTGTTGTCTGTGAGTAGCTCCCGCATCAAGTGCGGGATGACAACGGAGTTGTTGCTAATAGCCCTAAATCCGTCATCCCGGCCAACGAGCCGGGAACCATTCATTCTTCACTCGTACCGCTAACTACCCAACAACCGTGTTGTTTGTCAGTAGATCCCGCATCAAGTGCGGGATGACAACGGAGTTGTTGAAGGGTGACAAAGGTGTTGTTACGGGGTGGCTGGTTTGCCACCCCGGCCTTGAACCGATAAACACCTGTGTTGCTCGCACTTTTACGCTTCATCCAATACTGTCTGACATGCCTCGGTGCGGTGCTTGTCGCTATAGAAAATAATGTTGCGAATTTCTTCTGCGATACAGTCCGACTCAGTGCCGGTTTTCACATAGTTGCTGAACACCATCACGTTCTGATCCCGCTCCAGCAGGCGATTAAAGCTGGTCACCCATGAGTAAGGGTAACTGCCCGAATATTGTAAAAATTTCTCGTATTTTCTGAGATTTGTTTCGCTGGGGTCATCGGGACAGTCTGCGACTTTGCCGTACTGATTGGGGTCGATATAGGTGACAAACCAACCATATCCGTAGTATTCACACGAGCTTGAGCTGCCGGTATTTGAATAAGGCGCGAATGCAGCCAACTTCTGAGCTTCATTAAGGATTTTGTTGGTATATAAACCCTGATCCCACTTGTGCATATCTTCAACGGTGGAGTACATATCACCGGCCGAGTACAGCACCAAAGGGTTACTGTATGGATTAACCAGGATATCCTGATAGGGTGCCGGACCACCGGTTGCTGGCGGGCGGCCGTTGGCCAGTGGCAGGTATTGGTTGTCTTTGTAGATATAACCTGTTGTCATATCAGAATAAATGCCAATGGCACTAAACGAGCCACTGTCACTCATATCCAGCGGATCCAGGATCTGTTCTTTTAGGATGTTGCTGAACCAGAAACTGCGGTCGATATCCCCTTGTGTACCCGCCGCTAGCTGCTCAATGATGTTGCCAACCAGATAGTAGTTACAGTTACTGTATTCGTATTTGCTTCCCTGAGTAAAAGAAGGCTGCCCCCCTTGCTCATCACATGTACAAAAGCGGTTACCAAACCCTTCCGGACCATTCAGGTTGAGCGTTTCGTCATACAAGTAAGGACGCCAGCCCCAGTTGTTATACACTTCTTCGTTGTCACTGTAGTTAGGGATCCCCGACGACATCGCCAGCAGGTTGTGCAAAGTTACGTCTGCGCACTGGTTTTTAGGGTACCAAGGCAGATAGTCACCAACAGTTTCGACTCTGAGGTCCTTACCCTCTAACATGCGCATCAGGATAGCAGCAGCAAATGCTTTGGTATTTGAACCAATGCGGTACTTAGACTTAACCGTGTTGTCCACGTTGTATTGCATGTTTTGTGGGCCACAGTGGTACTCATAAACCACTTTGTCCACGGAAGTAATATAGATAGTCCCGAAAAACACCATAGCGTCGCAATACTGTTTAACGGATACATCTATCATTTCCAGTTGCGATGCCGTGATAGTTGTGTCTTTTGCCGAACTTTTGTTTTGCAGACACGATGCCAGGATCAGGCTGATCAAACACATCACCATGATCTTGAGTCTTGAAGGGTATAACCAGTTCATTGTATGGATTCCTCAATTTTGACCACTTTGTTTGCCAACCTCATCACCACTAACAAACCCCAGGTGGCGCTCATTAACGCGCCGCTTTTGCCATTCCCACCAGTACCTTGCGGGTACCCGTATAAGCCTGACGGCCATGTGTGAATAGCATGTTGTCTAGCAGCAAAATGTCGTTGCGCTGCCAGGGGTAAGAAAAAGTGAGCGCACGGTAGACATCATTGATGACATCTATGTCTTCTCTGGCAATCTCACTACCGTCACCGTAATAGGCGTTGCGAGGCAAGTAATCTGTTCCAATGCTGTCGGGCATTTCATTGTCTACCGCAGAGCAATGGAATAAATGCGCCTGATTGAACCAGACCTTTTCGCCGGTTTGCGGATGTGTCATAACCGCAGGTCTGAACTGCCGGGTCTGTAACCTGCCATCGTCAAACCACTCGCACTGAATGTCGTTTTTCCAGCAATACGCCTCTACTTCATCGCGATCACTGGTCTGAAACACTTCCTGCCAGGGCAAATCTATGTCACCGTAATTGCGTACATACATAATGCCGCGCTCTTCAAACCGCGCTTTCAGGTCATCAGGCAGTCGCTTATACACTTCCCGGCTATCTGCAAGCGGGGTATCACCTCCCGTTTTAGCGGGAACAACGCAGAAAAAGCCCATCCGCATTGGCCAGCAATTGGAGTAGGCATTTTCATTGTGTTGCAGGATCACCTGATCGGCGTGATATTCCGTGGTGGTATAAATGTTGTTGCGCAGTGCAGTGCGAGGCGAAGAGCGATAAATATATTGACTGAGCGGCTCGCCAAAAATCGTTTCCAAAATGGTGCTGAACTGGTTGGTGCTAACAATGTTGAGGCCACGCAACAGCGCAAACCCATCGCGGTCAACCCAGGCATTAATTTCCTTAACATTCGCCTTAACCCAGGCAAGACCGCTTTGCTTTTGTCCTGAGAGATCATGGATCCGTTGATCTGTATCGGCGGAATTTAAATCCATGTCTGGTGATAGTAACTGATCCATTTTATTCCCATCCTTTAAGTAAGGTAACAAGTAAAATTTACATCGTAATTTTGACATTAATTGTTTACTTTTTAAGCTCAACCAACATCAAATTAAACATTTTAAAAACATATTCATAAACAATAGACTACAAAATATAATCACTCTCTATTATTTTCACGACCGCTCCGACGTCTTTGTGGCCTAAAATTGAGAGGTGTCCCCCCGCAACTTCAAATGCGCGTACATGGTCATAAAGTGCCTGCCAGCCCATATCAGACGTTAAAGTTCGTCCCTCAAACTCTTGAGTCTGCTTGGCTTTAATTACCCGAATTGGGCAGCCAAGCTGTTCAGGCAAGTACACATCAGCCATCAGCTGAGCACAAAATACCGTTTGTAAACGCTGCAACTGGGCCGGCGAAAAGTGATATCCTGACTGAGTCATGGACTGAGCTAAGGCTTTGCCCTGCGCTTCGGCCGACATTGCCAGCAGCGCTTCCAGCTGAGCGTCATCAAACTGCAGTGCAAAGAACGTGTTGATATTTTCGAGCATCAGGCGATTTGCCTGTGGCTCCGTAACTGGCACTACGCTTTGCACAGGTCTGGGCGTGTCTAAAATCGTAATGGAAGCAACAGACACTCCCTGCGAGCCCGAAATGAATTCATCACTGTGTTCCAGGTGCCGGGCCATTGCCAGCGCAATAAAGCTACCAAATGAATGACCAATCAGGTTGACCTGACCAAAACCGGCTTGTGTCAGCGCAGACACATAATGCAAAGCGGTGGTTTCGACCGATCCGACCGCATCCGGGTCATGTGCTATCAGATCTGGCTGTAAACCATATACAGGGATCCGTTTATCCAGCCCCTGTACCAGTGCCTGAAAGGCCATCAGTAGTCCGCCAGCTCCGGCTATCAACACCACAGGGGTGACGCCATTGCTGCCTGTTTGCAGGCACAGCAGGCTCTGAGGAGACAGATGCTGGTCCTGGTGGGCATGCTGAAACTCAGTTAACGCTTTGGCAAGATCACCTACACACGGGTGTTGCAGCAACAAAGCTATCGGTACTTCCGTCTCAAGCGTATCGCACAGCTCCGTATGCAATCGCATCATCAGCAGTGAATGACCTCCCAGCTCAAAAAAGTCATCACTTAGACCCACCTGAGGGCACTGAAGCAACTCAGCAAGGTAGTCACACAGGTGGCGTTCAAGTGGTGTTGTCGGGGCAATATAGTGCTCAGGCTTCGCCATTGTCAGCGTCTGAGCCTCACGGACCAGCGCTTTTCTGTCCAGTTTGCCATTATTGTTGTGTGGTAGCTGGGCACGAGACACCACCCATTGAGGCACCATATATTTGGGGAGCTGCTCAGCCAAAGTCGCTTTGAGCAAAGTGACATCCGCATCATGTGACTCGATAAAAGCAACCAACTGATCACCCGCCGCTTTATCACTTTTAACTACGACAGCACACGCTTTAACCTCTTGGTGTTCAAGCAATGCCCGTTCAATTTCGCCCAGTTCAATACGATACCCTCTGATTTTAACCTGCTCATCCAGACGCCCTAAAAAGTGCAACGCCCCACCCTCAAGCCGAACTTTGTCGCCGGTTTTGTAGCAACGGGCTTGCGTATTCGGGTTAAACACAAAGGCTTTGTCTGTTTTCGTTTTGTCATCCAGATAGCCAAGCGCCAGAGCGGCTCCGCCCACATACAGCTCCCCAGCCACATAATCCGGCACAGATCTGAGTTCCCTGTCGAGAATGTGCACTGTCAATCCAGCCAGAGGCTGACCTATCGGAATTGAATCTCCCTGATACCGGGTGACATCCATAAGAGTGGCTGAAATGGTGGTTTCCGTCGGGCCATAAGCGTTAATAATTCGGATGGCGGAACCATAGTGGCGCTGCCAGGCACGTAACGCCGTACTTTGCATTTGTTCACCACCTACGGTGATAACCCGCATAGCCGGACCTAAGTCCACAGGGCTCATCGCCAGCTGATGCCAGTAGGCCGTTGGCAGACTCATTAAACTCAGCTTACTTTGCCGGGATAATTCGGCCAGAGCCTGACTGTTAAGCAATTGTTCTTGCTCTGCCATAACCAGTGTTGCGCCGCTGAGCAAAGTACAAAACACTTCTTCGGCAAACACATCAAAGCTGCAACTTGCAAATTGCAGATATTTATCGTCAGGCGTAATTGCATAATTACTTTGCAGGCAAGACACGTAATTCAACACGCTGCGATGCGCAACCTGCACACCTTTTGGCTCACCTGTGGTGCCAGAAGTGTAGATAACATAGCAAGCAGACTCGCCGTGACAACCCGCTTCCACAAACTCAATTGACTGCGCTGAGATAGCAGCATGACTTGCAGTCAGATCAACGACCGGACAAGCTGGCGCGTCGTCTATCCAGGCAGACTCGGCGCTGATCAGCACAGCAGCTTGCGCGTTAGTCAGCATGTAGTGGCGCCTTTTTTCGGGCAATGCCGGGGCAATCGGCAGATACGAGGCACCGAGTTTAAGCGCCGCCAGAATGGCAATGATAAGTTGCGGGCCAGAGTCCAGACAAACCGCGATTACCGCCTGACCTGCGCACAGCGAATAGTTTGCCGACAAATAATTCGCCAGCTGACAGGCGGCCCCATCCAGTTCACCATAGCTCAGCACAACCTCAGTGTGGTTACTCTGCTGAATGTAATGAATAGCGGGATTCGTCTCATATTTCGCTCTGATCTGCGCAAATGCCTGATGTAACGTCTGATACTGATCCATCCGCGGTTGCGCACCAGGCAATTCGAAATGGGGGATCTGAGTCGCCTGCTCAGGCTTGACCAGAGGCAATTGAGCCAGCGTCATATCGGGCTGCGCCATAAAGGCATCCAGCAAATCCGTGATCAGGTTCAGACTCTGGCTGGCCTGTGTGTTTGTCAGCATTGCTTCGCTATAACTGAGCGTCAGCGACAGCTGATCCGCTACACCCACTACAAATGTGATGGGATAATGCGTCTGATCCTGCTCCGAGCAGACCTTTACCCTGAATGGTGCGCTTTCTTCTGCCAGCGGATCGTTGGGATAATTTTCAAAGACATAAAGTGCATCAAACAGGTCGCTGCTGTTGTCAATGCCACTCCACTGGTGGATCTCCGCCAGAGGTGTATGGGCAAAGCGTGTCAGCTGAGCCTGATGCGCTTTAATCTGCAGCAGGTAATCTTTTACTGACATCTGCCCCAGTGTAGTGATTAGAACAGGTTGCGTATTAATATACAGCCCAACCCGCTGCGCTACATTTGGCAAAGCGTCCGGGCGACCTGAAATGGTCTGACCGAACAACACATAGTCACTCTGACAACAGGTACGCAACCAGTAAGCCCAGGCGCCTTGAATAACCTGATTGAGCGTCAGTCCCTGGTGCTTCGCAAATTGGTTCAATCGCTGAGTGAGCTCAGTACTAAGCATCTGAGTCAGCTCACTCACGCCAGGAGCTTTGTCTGCACTCAATGCCAGGTGTTCTGTAACTAACGTTGGTGTGTCAATATGGCCCAATTGCGTTTGCCAGAATGCCTTTTCTGCTTGTGTATCACGGGTCTCAAGATAAGCCACATAGTCACGAAATGGATCTGCGACCAGCGCCAATCCCCGGCTTTCAACCCTGGCCTGGTAAAACTCTATCAGGCCATCAAACAGCACAGGTAAAGACCAGCCATCCATAATCATGTGATGGTAAGTCCAGATAAACCCATGGCAATGCTCACCAAAAGGTACAAGCCTCAGCAGCATACAAGGCGCACGGTTTAACTCGATTGGCCTGGCGAACTCCTGCTCAGCAAGCTGCGCCAGACGAACGGTGACCGTTTCGTCATAATGTTGAGGTTCATCGATTTGCAGGGGAAGCTTGCACTGTTCAAAAACTAGCTGCACTGGTTGCTCTGAGGTGACAAAAAATGCGGTACGCAGGATAGAGTGTTTCGCCATCAGTTGAGTCCAGGCGTACTCAAAGGCTTCCGTATCCAGCGCACCTTCCAATAACATCACTGACTGCTCACGATAAACTGGGCTTTCTGTACTTTGGGCATGGAACCACATCCCCTGTTGCAACGGCGTCATGGGGTAGATATCGGCTACGGACTGACCAGCCTTGTCGAGCAGCTGCTGCAGTTGCAGGCAGTCAAGCTCCGGTAACAACGCAAAATCGCTGGGGGTCGGACAGTTTTCGGTTTGCGCCAGGCAATGTGCCAACACGGTTTCAATGGCCTGTTCAAAGTGCGCACTTAACCGCATTGCATCCTGCTCTGTGTAGTAACCCGATGCACATTCCAGTGTGACCGACAAACGGCCATGCGTCACCGCTGCCGTAATTTGCAAAGCAACAAACCCATCATCCAGTTCGTTACGCATGGCACCCGGGGGTTCGCTGGCATCACCGAGCAAGCCCCTTTGCTGTAGCACAGTGTCAAGCTGGCCCAGATAATTAAAAAAGACCTGAGTGCGCGTATCGATTGTCAGTGACGTCCTCACTTGCGGGTCGGGGTGAGAATAGCGCAGCGCACCAAACTCGCAGCCGTGTTCCGTGGCCCAGGCTAGCTGCTCTTTCACTGCACAAATTGTCTGAGTCAGGACACAGTCAGAAGCCCCGCTTTGACTATGTAAACGCAGGGGAAACAGCGCGGTTAACCAGCCAATGGTGCGGCTGGCATCGTGTGCACCGCTGAGTTTTGCCCGGCCATGGCTCTCAAGCAAAACAACCTGCTCCACCTGCTGGTAATTCGCTAAACCGGACCACTGCCAGGCACTGAGTAGTAACGTCTGAATATTACTTTTGTATGCCCGGTTTGCCTCATTTAACAGCTGCCGGGTGTGCGCTTCACTCAACTGAAATTTCGAACGGAGCACACTTGTGCTTGCACGGTCAGACAAGCTGGCACCCAAAGCTTGCTGACACCTGGCCGTCGCACAAGCCCCCTGCCACCGTTCAAGATGCTTACCCTCACAAGCGCGTTCCTGAAGGTAAAAGGCAATAGCATCGAGCGAGGCACTGGCGGGCGGTAATGTCACAGCCTGTCCGGCTTGTGCCATAGTGCAGGCTTGTTCCAGATCCGTCAGTAAAATACGCCAGGATACGCCGTCTACCAATAAATGATGAGCAATTATCAGTAGTCGATCCGTTTGCTCTGAATCGGGGGTCGCGACATGACATAGTCGCAGTAAGGGTGAGCCATCAAAAGAGAAACTTGCCTGCGCGGAGTTACTTAGCTCTGCAAGTGCGTCCCGCCACTGCACGCCCGCTCCACTCAGGTTGTGATACTGGCATATATCTGTGCTACTCAGCTGATCACTAATATAGAGCTCATCTTTGTTTCTCACTGACAGTCTGAGTAGGTCATGGCACGCAACAAGTCCCTGAACAGCTTCGCACAGGTGCGAAAAAGACACTGATTTGTCGATACTCAACATCACAGCCTGATTCCAGTGTTCCGGTACAGCAAAAGCTTGTTCGAAGAACCACTGCTGTATGGGCTGAGGTCTCAGCTTGCCCACAAAGTGTTGCTGCTCATGATCGGCCGCCGATGGCTCAGAGAGCGCATTGGTTGTTTTAAAGCTTGCCGTCAGTGCAGCCGCAGAGCTGTGAGCAAAAATATCAGCCACAGAGACAGGTATGTCTATCGCTCTGGCCCGACTGGCAAGCTGAATGGCTAAAATAGAGTCGCCACCGCTGGCAAAAAAATCATCCTCGGGTTGCAGATCAGGCTGGTTTAACAGCTCCCGCATCAGGATTAAAATATGGTTGTGCTGTGTTTGCGTGTTACTTTTAGCGCCCGGCTCTTTCGGGTGCTCCGCTGCCACTTCCTGTGCCTGCTGTGCCAGTACCTGTAGCGCCCGGTGGTCTAATTTGCCATGAGCGGTCAGAGGCAGTGCCTCCAACATCAAAAAGCGCGCTGGCACCATGTACTCAGGCAGAATCGGACGCAGCAGTCCTCGCAGTTGTGCCGCTAAATTGTGTCCCGTATGCGTTATCTCTGGTACAACAAAGGCCGTCAGTTGTTTATTACCAGACTGCGCTTCGGTTATCTGCACCGTACATTCAGCAACACCGTCTTGTGCACGCAGTTGGTGATCAATTTCAGCCAGTTCAATGCGATAACCGCGTATCTTAACCTGGGCATCATTGCGGCCAATATACGCAATACGGCCATTGCTTAGTCGCCGTACCAGATCGCCACTACGATAAACACGCACTGACGTGCCACTATCCAGCTCCAGTTCAGTGAATTTTTCCTCACTTAACTCAGGTCTATTGAGGTAACCCAGCGCCAACCCCTGACCGGCAATCAGCAACTCACCGACCATGCCGTCCGCAACACTGTGACCCTGCTCATCGACAATATAAACATCGCAGTTGTCCACAGGTAAACCAATATCCGGAAGTGCCTCTGTACCGCAGACAACCGGACCCGATGTCGCCACAACAGAGGCTTCGGTTGGACCATAATTGTTGATCAGCTTAAAAGGAAATGACCCGTTAACCGGGTTGAGCCTGTCACCCCCCACCAACAGATACTTAAGTGATGCCGGCGCAAAACGGGGATCTGCCAGCATGACTTCTGCAATGGGAGTAGCCAGGAAACAGTGACTTACCGACTCTTGGGTCAAAAATGCCGATAGTGACTGCGGATCCGTAAGCTCGGCGCTGGCAACAAACACCAGTTGTGCACCAGCGCTCAGATAAGGCCAGATCTCCCAGGTTGCCGCGTCAAAGGCAATATTCGCCGTCTGGCTACCCACGCTATCAGCATCCAGTGTAAATGCTCGCTGATGCCAAGCACACAGGTTAGTCAAACCTTGATGAGGGATCATCACCCCTTTAGGTTGCCCTGTTGTCCCTGAGGTATAGATCACATAGGCGAGTTGTTCGGCATTGAGCTCGGGTAACGGAGCCGTAGCGCAAGACGCCAATTGCACATCTAGTTCAGGGCTGTCCAGCATAATGGTTTGACATTGTGTGTGCTGTTCAAACTGACTGGCAAAGCGCTGCTGTGTGAGTAGCCACTGACTGTTGCTATCCGCAATAATATGCGCGATTCGCGCCTTGGGATAATGAGCCGACACAGGCACATACGCACCACCGGCTTTAAGCACCCCCAGCATTGCTACGACCAGGTCGCAACCGGCGTCACAGCTTACCAAAACGGTTTGCTGTGGCTTAAGCCCCTGTCCAATCAGGTATTTGGCTAAACGGCTGGTACGCTCGTTCAGTTCACCATATGTCAGTCTTTCACTCTGTTGAGGGTCTTTAAGTGCTATTTTGTCTGGGTTTTGAGCCCCCAGCTGAGCAAGGCGGTCAACCACAGTCTGTGGCTTTGATACTGGATGAGATTGTCCTTTGATTGCGTCATACCGCCGCTTTGTCAGAGGCAAGTCTGCGATGCAATGATCTGTATTGCTGGCAAGTGCATTCAGCAACACCTGTAGTGACTGGCTCATACATTCAATACTGACGGCGTCAAACAAAGCCGTGTTATAACACCAGGACAAGCGGATCCCATCCGCGGTCTGTACAGCGCTCAGCTCAATATCGAACTTGGCAGCTACTGAGACCGCTTGCTCAGCCTGTACTTCTATATCAGCAAGACGTAAGTCGGTGTCCAGCTGCGGGTTTAATGCAAAACTAAGCTGAAAGACGCCCTGGTGACTGAGAGAGCGCTCCAGGTTAAGCGCATCCAAAATCTGCTCAAACGGCATCGCCTGATGTGCCTGAATATCAACCATAACAGCTTTTTGTTGTGCCAGCAGCTCGGTAAATGTGAGCTGCGGCGTAAACCGTGTACGTATGGGCAAGGTATTGATAAAAAACCCGACCAAAAGTTGCAACTGGCTGTGTTCACGGCCCGAGAAAGGCGCGCCTATCACCACATCCGTGGTGTGGCTGTATTTGCCAACAAAAACAGCAAAGGCAGTCTGTAACCAGGTAAACAAGGTGACGTCATGGCGGCGGCACTGCACCTGAATTTGCTCACACACCGCGCTATCAAGGTGCGTTGTGTGCATGCCGCCCTGTGCGACAGACATTCTGGTTCTGGCTCTGTCCAGTGGCAGTTGATGCAGCGGCGGAGCGTCTGCCAAATGAGCAAGCCAGAACCTTCTATGGGCCTCTAAAGCACTTGTGTTCAGAGTGTTGCGCTGCCACTGCGCATAATCGGCATAGTGTATAGGCAATGGGTGCGCAAGCAATTCAGGTAATGGCTGGCCACACGCAAAATGCTGGTAAAAAGCCGCCAGTTCTTCACTCAGGATAGCAAGAGAGTGGGCATCCGCAGCAATGTGATGCAGATTCACTAGCAGTCGATACTGAGTATCCGCAACCGCCATCAGGGTCAGCCTGATCATTAACCCCTGACTCAAATCGAACGGCTGCATGGCATCGTCGCGCTGCGCTCTGAGCCAGCTTTGCTGTTGTGCATGTGGTGCCAAAGTGCGTGCGTCAATGAAAGTCAGAAGCACTTCAAAATCTGGCACAACCTGTTGCTGCGGACCGAGTGTATCGTCCTGAATAATTTTGCTGCGCAACACCTCATGACGCAGGATGATAGCGTGCCAGGCTTGCCTGAACGCCGCCAGGTTTAACGAGCCGCTCAGCGTGAACGTACCGGGCATATGATACTGAGCCGAACCGGGCGTCATCTGCTCAACGGTCCAGAGTCTCGCCTGAGCGAACGACAGCGGCACTGGCAACCCGGATTGCGTGCGAGGTATGTCAACGGACAAACTCGTTGCGGTATCGGCCACAGACACGGCTTTAGCCAGCTCACCCACTCTTGGGCTCTGAAATACCTCTTTTAGCTCGACTGACAAGCCATAGCGTTCCCGTAGCTGACTCACCAATTGGGTAGCCAGTAATGAGTGACCGCCCAGGCGGAAAAAGTGGTCATTCAGGCCAACTTTGTCAACGCCAAGCAACGCAGAAAAACTCTGTGCAATGGCGCGTTCAACGTCACTATCCGGTACCTGATACACCGCTTCTTGCTGCAAAATATCCAATGCCAGCAACGCTTTTTTATCTATTTTTCCATTACTGGTCAGTGGCAAAGCCTCTACCACAACGACATTGGTTGGCAACATAAACTCAGGCAAAGCACTGCGCAAATACTGCTGTACCTGTGAAATTGGATCAGTGAGCTCAACCCCTCTACGGACCACCACAAAGGCGCTGATCCTGGCTCCCTGTTGGTCGTCGCGATTAAGTAATACGCACACCGCCTGCAGATCAGGATGCTGGCGTAGCTGGTTTTCGATTTCCCCCAGCTCAATGCGATAACCACGCACTTTCACCTGATCATCGGCACGACTGATGTAAGTTAGCTCACCGTCAGGTAAAAAGCGCACCAAATCACCCGATTTATAGAGCTTTTTGCCGCTGGTGTTTGCAAAAGGATCTGCAATAAAGCGCTGGGCATTGAGCTCCTCTCTTTGCCAGTAGCCACGACACACCCCTTCACCACCCACATACAGCTCACCCACGGCGCCCATCGGCAGCAACTGCTGATGTTTATCAAGCACATAACAAGACATGGTAGGAATGGCATGACCAATATTACTCACCCCAAGTGCCAGATCCGCATCGGTAAGTCGTTTAAAGGTCACGTGAACAGTGGTTTCGGTAATGCCATACATATTAATAAGCTGGCAGGCATCAAACCGTTTGGCCCAGGGTTTGAGTTTGCCCGGTTGCAATGCTTCTCCACCGAAAATAACGTAGCGTACCTGACATTGTGCCTGCTCGGTTTCCTCCAAGCCGCACATCGCAGACTGAAGCGCGTAAAAGGCACCGGGCGTCTGATTCAGCACAGTGACCTTTTCACTCAACAGACACGATGCAAAAGCCTGGGTGTCCTGACTCATTGCCTTACTGATCACCACCAGCTTCGCGCCAAACAGCAAGGCGCCGTACATTTCCCAGACAGAAAAATCGAAGCAAAAGGAGTGAAACAGGGTCCACACATCCCGCTCGTTAAAATCAAACAATGCAGGTTCAACATGCAGGAGCCGGACAACATGTCGGTGCTCTATCTGAACTCCCTTTGGCCGGCCTGTGGTGCCTGAGGTATAGATCATATAGGCGAGGTGGTCCGGCTGAATATCCAGCTCAAGATTGTCGGCGATGGCAATACCGGCGTAAATAGCCTCATCATCAATGTTGATCATCGACTGAGCACACCCGGCAAAACGCGCCTCAGTGACGCTATCGCAGATCAACCAGCGACTGCCCACATCACCTATAATGTAGTCAATCCGATCTTTGGGGTAATCCGGGTCGATGGGCACGTACGCTGCACCCGCTTTTAAAATCGCCAGTAAGGTCACGACCATATTGACTGAGCGTGTCACACTGACGGGCAGCATGGTCTGGGGTTCTATTTTGCTGGCAACCAGCACTCTGGCAAGTCGGTTAACGCGATTATTTAATGCCTGATAGCTTAATCTTTCGTGTTCATCGACCACGGCAATACGCTGGCCAAACCGTTGTACCTGCTCCTCGAACAAACTAACCAGTGTCTGAGTGTTGTCCCACTGTGTCTGTGTATATTGAGCGTATTCCAGTATGGACTGCGTTTGGGTCTTGTTCAGTAACGGAATACGGCCAATCTGTGTTTGCGGGGCTTCAACTAACTGCTCCAGCAATACTTCAAAACTCTCTGACCAGTGCTGAATCGTTTTTGAAAGATATAAGTCACTGTCATACTTCCAGTTTAAAGTAAGTGCTTTGGTATTTTCATCCAATACGGCATTGAGTTCCAGGTCACATTTAATGTCAATCTCATCGCCATCCGCGCGGGATTGTTCCACCACAGTCAACCCGGGTAGTTGCAGTGCATGTGCCGCACTACTTTGATCCAGTGTGAATAAGATCTGCACCAAAGGATGGTGGCTCATATCACGGGGACAATTTAGCGCTTCGACCACCCTATCAAAGGGTACCTCACGGTGCTCAAACGCAGCCAGGATCTGCTCTTTTTGTTGCTGTAGCCAGGCATTAAAGGACAATGATTCTGTGATATTTGCAGGTATCACCACAGTGTTGACAAACAAACCTATCAGGGGCGCCAGATCGGGATGATCACGTCCCAATACAGGTGTCCCCACAACCACCTGCTCATTCTGAGTTAGCCGACCAACGAACAGCATAAAGCTGCTCAGTAACCACATAAAAGGCGTAACGGATTGTTGTGCACTGTGAGCTTGAATACGGGCTGTCAGAGCAGGACTCAGCGCCTGGCGATAGACCCGCCCACGCTGGGTTTGTACGGCGGGGCGCACAAAGTCACCGGGCAAAGACTGGATGGGATCCAGGTCAGCCAGTGCCTGCTGCCAGAACGCCAGCTTATCGCTAAGGTGGGCCGGTGTCAGGGCCTTTTGCTGCCAGGCCGCAAAATCCCCATACTGCACCTTTAACGGGGCCAATTGAGGCGCTGAGTCTGCTTCCAAAGCTGCATGGTAAAGGGCGGCCAGTTCCCTGACCAGCACCTGCATGGACGCACCATCTGATACAATATGGTGCATATTAAACGCCAGATAATGGGTTTGCTGATCAGATATCACCACCGCACGGATCAGTAAATCCTGCGTTAAATCAAATGGCTGGGACAAAAACTCATTGAGTTTCGCACGAACTTTCTGCGCTTTGTCATGTGGTGGCCATTGACTGGCATCGCACCACTGAAATGGCGTTTCAAACTGCTCTTGCACTATGACAGACACACCTTGCTGACCACTTTCAGTGGCAACAAAGCGGCTGCGCAAAGGCTCATGACGGACGATGAGCGCTTCAATACTGGCTTTGAGTGCGGCAATATCCAGTTGCCCGGTAAGGACAAATTCAGCAGGCATGTAGTACTGACTGCTGCCCTGTAACTGTTCGATAAACCACAACCCTTGCTGTGCATAGCTTGCGGGTAGTGGCACAGAGCGGTCTGCTTTTGGAATAGCCGAGTATTCAGCCTGCTCCAGCGAGGTGCCACGTTGGTGCTGAAAATAGGCAATGATCTCAGCCTTGTGGGCGACAATCTGTTGCTTCAGCGCAACAGGAAACTGCCCTTTTTGCTTAAATGCCAGAGCACCGTTTTTCTCATACAAGGTGATCCCTGCACGTAATGCATCCGCTATCAACTGCTCAATTACTCTCACCTGTTCCGTCATTACAAAAACATCTCTTCTGAAGTATCGTTTTCGTTATCGTCCTGTGCCTGTTGGGCCATCGCCTGATGGATCTCAATCCACTGCGCGAGTGCCGCAACGGTAGGCCGCTCAAATAGAATTCTGACCGACATGCTTACGCCAAGTTGTGACTCAATCAAACCAATACACTGAGTCGCCAGCAGCGAATGGCCTCCCAGACTGAAGAAGTTGTCTTCAATACCGAGCGTTTCCACATTGAGTACAGAGGCCAGAATCTCGACCAGCGTTAACTCCATGTCATTTCTTGGCGCAACAACATTATTGGCTGATGATGCACATTGCGCACCTAAGGCATACAGCGCATGAACATCCACTTTGCCATTCGCCGTTAAAGGCAGGGTTTCTGTCAGTACATAGCGATACGGCAGCATATAGGCGGGCAAAGACTGACTCAGGTGTGCAGACCACTCTGAGGCCAGCGCAGGCTCGGCAAGCGCAGGCATTTCAGTGCGTTCAGCCAGCTCCGATAGCAAATAGGCTTCGAGGTTGTCACCCGCTTCATTGAGCAACACCACAGCCTGTTCAATACCGGGCAGTTGCTGTAACTGGTGGGCAATTTCTTGTGGCTCTATTCGATAGCCTCTCAGTTTTATCTGGCTATCCGCACGGTGGCAAAACACCAGCGCTCCAGGGGTACCATCGTCATTTATAGACCAGCGCACCAGATCGCCACTGCGATAAAAACGCTGCTCACTCTGCTTCGCACCAAATGGCAGCCACACAAACTTTTCATCACTGAGCTCGGTTCTGTTTAAATACCCCTGAGCCAGATTGTTGCCGCCGATATAAAGCTCACCGGTTACACCAGCAGGCACAGGCTGCATCTGCTCATCCAGTACCAATAAGTGTGTATTCGCTATTGGTTGACCAATTGGGACCTGACTATGGGACTGTGTGTTAAGCGCGGCTATTTGCCGCTTGTCACAGCGGAAGGTACTCGTACCCACGGTGGCTTCGGTGGGACCGTATTCGTTGATCCACTCAACATTGGGTAAACGTTCGCTAAGCTGAGCCACAAGCGAAACCGGTAACGCCTCGCCACCCACAACCACCTGATGCGCCCCGTTAAAACTCCGATCTTCTGCAAGTGCGCACTGCTTCAATACCGAAACGACCCCCTGCAGATGTGCTGGTGTCACCTTAAACACCCCGGCAATCTCCTGGCACAATCGGTTTGCCAGCTCTTTGAGCATACGCTCGTCATCTGCCAGCATATCGATGCACACTCCCTGCAACAAGGCTGGCCAGATGGCCGTGACGGTGGCATCAAACGCCAACGGCGTACTCACTACACTGAAACTTATGGTGTCGTTGAAGTAGTCATGGCGAGCATGCTCCAGGTAAAGCGCCAGATTGGCATGGGTGATGGCGACACCTTTGGGCTGCCCTGTCGTGCCTGAAGTGTAAATCACATAGGCCAGATCTGAATGTTCACTGCGTGGGAACTGTTCACGCGTTTGCTTTGGCAACCAGTTATTCGGCTGGTCTATTTCCAACACCGACAAAGGGGGTTGGGTAGCTGCATCGATAATCGGTTTAAGCTGTGTCATGAGCTTACTATGAGTGAGCAGCCAGCTCGCGCCACTGTCGCGAATAATAAACTGAGCACGTGACGCAGGCAGTGTCGGATCAACCGGCACATATGCAGAGCGAACCTTAAATGCCGCCAGCATAGCAACCACCTGGTCGCACCCGGCATTCAGGCACAAAGCAATACGCATGCCCGGCTTCACCCCCTGCTCCAGCAAATAGCTGGCCAGAGCGCCGGCCTTTTGCTCCAGCGCTGCATAACTGAGCATGCAGCTGTCAGCGTCGCGCACCGCAAGCTGGCTGTCCGCTAGGTGTGCCTTTGCACTGATCTGGCTGTGAATGCATTGTGCCGGGACCGCTGTGACCGGACCGCGCATATTGACCAGCTGATGTTGAGCCTGCTGCGTCATCACAGGCAGGCACCGCACCTTGTGTTCAGGCGCCTTGAGAATGGCACTGATCAATATTTCAAAAGACTCAGCAAGGGCTGCCACTGTCGCGGGTTTAAATAAAGCCGAGCAATAGTTCCACTCCAGTTCAATGCCATCACCCTTTTCAATGGCGTTCACTTCGAGATCAAACTTCATCATGGGCTCGGCGGGCGCTTCAACTTCAATGTGCAACTGAGGCAGCACCAGATCGGTGGTTTCATTATTTTGTAGCGCAAACAAAATCTGAAAAATCGGTTGGTGTCCCAGGTTTCGTTCCGGCTTAAGCGCCTCAACTAATTGCTCAAAGGGCAGTGCCTGATGTTTAAACGCATCCAGAATAACCTGCTTTTGCTGAGCCAATAGCTGATTGAAACTTTGCCCTGGTTGAGTACGTGTACGTATTACTAAGGTATTGACAAAAAACCCGATAAGATTGGCCACTTCATTGTGTTCACGGCCAGCAACCGGCGAGCCAATGACCACATCATCCGTTTGACTGTAGCGCAGCACCAGTAAAGAAAACATGGTATTGAGCCACATGAACAAGGTCACGCCCTGAGACTTACAGTGTTCATGAATTGCCCGGGTCAATGCTGCACTCAGACGTTGGGTATGACGCTGACCACTTAGCTGAGCCATTGCCGGACGCGGGTAGTCCAGTGGGAGCTGATGTAATGGAGGATGGCCATCAAGGGCTGTCAGCCAATATTGCACTGCATCCTGATTAGCATGCTTTGTCCAGGTATTACGTTGCCAGTACGCAAAGTCGCCGTACTGAACAGGCAAAGGCTGAGTCAATTCGGCTGGCAGCTGGTACTGTGCTTCTTTCGCAAAATGGCGATAAAACGCAATGAATTCTCGGACCAAAATTGCCATAGACCAGCCATCGCTGGCGATGTGGTGCATATTAAAATGCACCCGGTAATCGTCCTGCGCACATTCAACCAGTAGCACTCGGATCAGCAGATCCCTGCTCAAATCAAACCGGTTTGTTGCATTGGCATGGGCCGCCTGCTCCCAACGCTGTTGCCGGGCTCGCTCACCCAGTTTAGTCAGGTCAAGGTGAGTGAGCGGTAAATCAAACCTGGCGCTTACTTGCTGAACGGGCTCTGCGTGTTGCGCCCCCTGAATAATCTGAGTGCGTAACACTTCATGGCGTGAGATCAGGGCATTAAGCGCTTCACTGAACGCGCCTTTGTCGAGCGTTCCGCTGAATTTAAACCCGGCAGGCATATGATACTGAGTACTCGACTCATGTAATTGCTCAATCAGCCAGAGTCGTTGCTGGGCAAAGGACAAAGGCAAAGCTTGCTGACGTGACACAGGCACAATCGCATGCACGGCTGCAATCGGTGTACAGTGTTCTAACGCCTGAGCCAGCGAGGCGATGGTGGGTGTTTTGAATAGTTGCGGTAGCGTGACATCGAGATTTTTTTGCTGCCGGATCTGGCTAATAAGCTTGATGGCCAGCAGCGAATGCCCGCCCAAGTCAAAAAAGCTGTCTTCGAGATCCACATGCTCAGTGAGTAAAATATCACTGTAAAGCTGATACAAATAGGATTGCATGGGAGTCAGCGTCGTCAAATCCAGCGCCCTGCTGGTGCTGCTTTCTTGTTGCTGCGCCAATGCCATCAGCGCTTTACTGTCTACTTTGCCATTGGCTGTCAGGGGGATGGCTTCGACCCGATTAAATTGCCCCGGGATCATGTACGGAGGCAGGTATTGGGCAAGGTGGCTTCTCAATTGACTGTCTGATGGCACTTTGCCATTAAGGTAAAGCACATGTGCCTGCAACAACGCCTGGGATTCATCGACGGTTACTGCGCAATCACGCACACCGTCCAGCTCTCTCAGATAATGGCAAATCGCATTCAGGTCTATTCGATAGCCACGCAACTTGACTTGCTCATCTGTGCGTCCACAGTATCTGAGGTATGCAAGCCTTCCCTGCTCGTCGCTTTGCCATCGCACCAGATCACCGCTTCGATAAAAACGCATCGGCTTTTTGTCCGTTATGCTGAGAGTGACAAACTTAGCCTGATTCAGTGCTGCCAGGTTGACATAACCCGGGCTGATAACTGGGCCGCCTATCAGTAACTCTCCGGGTACATTGTCAGGCACAGGCTGATCAAACTGGTCAACAACCAGCATAGCCACACCTTCATTAGGCAGGCCAATCGGCACATCCGCATAACATAGGGTAGTTTGCGGGTTCAGATCGGGGGTGAGCGAAAACACGCTACAACCCACGGTTGCCTCGGTCGGGCCATATTCATTTACCCAGGTACAGGCTGGCAACTTGTTGCGTAATACAAGTAATAAATCGCTGTCCAGCGCTTCGCCGCCAATCACCAGAGTATGCGGCGCACTATTGCTGCCAAGCTCGTCCATCAAGGCCTGGATCGCACGTAGGTGTGCAGGTGTGAGCTTGAATAAGCGTGGCCTGATAGAATTAAACAGGAGCTCACTGATGGCTGCCAACTGGTGTGGCCCCTGAGTCACTATCTCGACCTCGCCGCCACATAACAGTGGGGGAACAAGTGCGGTGATCGTGGCATCAAAAGCCAAAGGTGTGCTCACTACCGCCAGCGGCAGTGTTACATCCGCATCAAGGTAAGTATCCATCGCGTGTGATAAATACCCGTTCAGGTTGCCATGGGTGATCATGACGCCCTTTGGTCGTCCGGTAGAGCCCGACGTATAAATGATGTAGCACAAGCGTTCTGCATCAGAGGTTTCTGACTCACCAAGCTCGTCATTACCCGGAACTGAGACCGGATAACCAGCAAAGTTGGACTCCACGTCAAATAAGTCATCCAGGAAAAGAAAATCAGTGCCGCTGTCTATCAGCTTCTCGGTATCTTCACTGAGAGCCAGGATCATCACAATGTCGGCATCTTCAACAATGTAAGACAGAGATTTTTCTGGCGTATCATAATGCAAAGGCACATACACATGGCGCGCTTTGAGAATAGCCAGCACCGCAATGACCATGGCTGGGCCCGAAGGCAGCAGCAGTGCAATTCGACTTTGCTCATCAAATCCCATTTCCAGCAAACAGTGAGCAAGCTGATTGGCACGCTGTTCCACTTCGAGATAACTGAATGCTTCACCGTTACAACGCAACGCAACGCTATGGGGTTGTATTTCAGCAATGGCACTGAAATGATGATGCCAGCCAATATCGCTGCTGTGTTGTTCGCTGTCGGCCTCGCTATACGCCAGCAGTTGCTCAAGCAATTTGGCATCGCATAAACTCATCTCACTGATGCGTCGCTGCGGCTCTTGCAGGCATGTCTGGAGCAAATGGGTATACTGACGCGCGAAAGACTCAATGCTGCGCTCCTGCCATAAAGCGCTATCGTAAAGCCATTCGACCACAATGTTATCGCCACTGTCGATCACAGATACTTCGAGATCCAGTTTTGCGCTGCGTACGCCGGTGTCGTTGACGGTGACATCCAGACCATCCAGCTTCAACGCCTCGTTAACCTGATTATTGACCCGGAAAACCACCTGAACCAAAGGATGGATCCCCAGACTACGCTCACTGTTCAGCGTCTCGACCAGTGCATCAAACGGAATATGCTGATGGTTCAGCGCATTTTGCAGAGTTTCATTACTTTGAGTTAATGCTTCAGTAAAGGTCAGCTCAGGTTCGATGCGATGGCGCAATACCAGTGTATTGATGAAGTTGCCTATCACAGCTTCCAGTTCACTGAATTCGCGCCCTGCAACCGGAGTACCCAGCACCAAATCAGACTGCCCGGACAAACGGCTCATCCACAGTGCAAACACACACTCCAGTACGCCAAACAGAGTTTGCCCATTGCTCTTAACAAACTGGCGTAAGGTAGCGCCCAACTCCCTTGGTAGTTCGCAGCAGTAGAGCGCCCCGCCACTGATCACACGATTTTCTCTGGCATTATCCAGCGGTAATTCATGCACCCGAGGCAAGTTGGCCAACTGACTTTGCCAGTAGTCAACGCTGGTTTGCCACTGCGGCTGAGAGACTAAATGACGCTGCCAGTGCACATAGTCAATGTAGCTATGGATCAGCGGGGTGCACGCAGGAGTGCGGTGTTCAACCGCTGCTCGATATGCTGCTTCTAATGCCCGGCACAACACACCTATTGACCAACCATCAGACACGATGTGATGCATGGTCACTATCAAAACAAAAAGCTGCTCATCAAGCTTTAGCAGCTGAGCGCGCAGCAGCAGATCCTGACTCAGATCGAATGCTGTGTGATAATCCTCAGCCAATAAGGAGCGCAGCGTATCAGCCTGCACCTCGTCATCAACATGACTTAAGTCCTGTTGTTTTAACGCAAAGTTAAGGCCGGAATTCAGATACTGGAACGGTTCATTCTGTGCGTTCTGACCATAATTAAAGCGCAGGATTGTGTGTTGCTGCACCACCTGTTCGAATGCCTGCGATAAGGCCTCAACATCTAACGCGCCTTTAATGGTAAACGCGCCTTGCAAATTATACTGCTTACTATGGCCCTGCATTTGATCGACAAACCAGATCCGCTGCTGTGCAAAAGACAAGGGATGCTCACCTGACTGATCAACCGACTCTAGTGTTTGACCGACCAGAATATCCTGATCCAACAGACATAGTTCCAGTTTTTCAACCGTCGGGTTAGCAAAAATAGCCTGTAACGACAGTACCCGGTCGAATCGGGCACGAATACAGTTGGCAAGACGCATGGCCAGCAAGGAATGACCCCCAATAGAGAAAAAGTCATCGTCAGCTGCAACCTGGGGCACACCCGTCAACTCCGCGAACAAAGTCGCCAGCTGTTGTTGTAATGCCGTACTCGGCGGCGTGTAGCTACGCTCATAGTTTAGCGGCCGGGCAGCTAACTGTTTACGGTCTACCTTTGCGTTACCCAGCACGGGCAATTGTGCCAGCGCCACGAAATGACTGGGTATCATGGCCTGAGGCAGGCGCGTTGATAAGGTATCTCGTAAAGTTGCCGCGGTGACTGGTGTCTCTTGATCCGCTGCGACAAAATAGGCAACCAGGGTATCAATACCGCTTTGCTTAATGGCGACAACAGCGGCCGCTTTAATGCTTGTCAGACCGGTCAGTTTCGCTTCAATTTCACTGATATCGATGCGATAACCTCGGATCTTGAGCTGGCTGTCCAGCCTGCCGAGATATTCCAGCGTGCCCTGATGGGTCAGACGAACACGATCGCCTGAGCGATAGAAGCGCTCAGCTCCTTTATTTTCGCTCTGGCAGCGTACGAAATATTGCTCTGTCAACTGTGGCGCGCGCAAATAACCATCGGCCAGCGAAGTGCCGCCAATATAGAGCTCACCCGGCATACCGACCGGCACGGGTTGCGCCCGTTTATCCAGCACCTGTACGCTGACGTGTGCCAGCGGTTTACCAATGGGATAATGCTCAATGTCACTTGGTACCTGCTCCGAGATGGTGTGTGTAGTCACCCCAATACAGGTTTCACTGGGACCGTAATGATTGATGATATGTGCTGACGGGTAATGCTCTTGTAAATCACTGACAAGAGAGACATCCAGCGCTTCTCCGCCGAGCACCCACTGTTCAATGGCTGGCTGGTTCTCTTTCAGAGCGGCTATGTGCGGCAACAATTCACGGGCAAAAGAAGGCGTGATTTTTAACATATTAACCTGCTGCGCACTTAGCATTTCCACCAACTGCTGAGGGTCTGGCAGCGCCAGCTCTGTTGGCATCACCACGGTGCCCCCTTGCATCAGAACCGGGTAAATGCCGGTCAGACAGAGATCGGTGGCAAGTCCAGTGACAACACCAGAGCGGGTATGCGATGAAAATTCGATACACTGAGAAATAGAATCACAGTAACTGGCCAGTGCACCATGGCTTATCGCCACCCCTTTTGGTTTGCCCGTCGAGCCTGAGGTAAAGATCACATAAGCCAGGTCACACGGACGGGTTTTATTTACTATACCCGCGTTGTTATTGTGCTGTACCAGCTCATCATAGCCCCGTACAAGGAATCCACATTCATCCAGTGTGGCTTTTGTATCTGCCTGAACTGCCTGTGCATCGACCACCACCAGGGTGTGACACCCTGCCAGCTGCATAATTTCGATCACCCGCTGAACCGGCGTTTCCAGGTCAATGGGCAGATAGGCCGCCCCGGCACGCATCACGCCCAGCAAGGCCACCAGGCTGTTAACCTGTCGATTAACCAGTACAGCCACAATATCATCGCTCTGTATTGTGTCATCGAGCGCACTGGCCAGACTGGCACTGTGCTCATCCAGCTCAGCGTAACTTAAGGACTGAGTAGGGTCACTTGCCGACACCAACGCGGCGTGAGCAGGTCTCGATTGGGCATGAGCCAGAATTTGAGGTAACACCATAGGCGCAGCTCGGCGTGGCGGCTCTGTCGTCAGAAGCTGCTGAGCCAGTTTCACAGAGGGTAACTGAGCGTCTGACAGTGGCATGCTCTGGTCACCACTAAACGCCCGGAATAATGCCTGAAAGTCTTCGCCAATTTGCGCGATAAGTTCACCGGAAAATAACGCCACATTGTATTCAAGCTCTGCGACCATTGCCTTACCCTGAGTAGTCAGGGTGAGCGTCAGATCAAATTTTGCACTGTGATTTTTCAGCGTGAACAGTTCTGCTTCCAGTGAACCTGAACGCAATGACGTTGTGGGTACGGCGTTATAATTAAACAACACACTAAAAAGCTGTGAGGTGTCGGCAAGCTTAGCCAGCGCATCCTGAGACACACTTTGGTTTTCCAGCGCCCGGGTCACTTGTGTCAGGGTATTGCGGGCAAGTTCACTGAATGACATCTCAGCGGTTATCTGCTGACGCAGTGGCAGAGTGTGAATAAAACAGCCGATCATGGATTCAAATTCACTGTGCTCCCGACCCAGCACCGGCACACCCACCGTAATGTCCTGTTGCTGACTATAGCGATAGAGCAACGCGTAAAACACACTCAGAAGCCCGGCAAACACAGTGATCCCCAGTTGCTGACAGCAACTTTCAAAACGCGGGAATTGCTCGTCGTTCAGTACAAACTGATGACTGTCCCCCTGAAAAGAGGGCTGAGCTTGTCTGGCAAAACTGGTTGGCAGAGCAAAAGGCGTGAACCCTTCCAACTGCTTTTGCCAATATGCATGCTGTTGCTGGTAAGCTTCAGACTGTATAAAGCGTTTTTCCCAATGCACATAATCGAGATATTGTAGTGGTGCCGGTGCCGCCTGTTCCGTCGCTGTATTCTGTAATACATCAAGCAGCTCATTGACCAATAATTGCACCGACCAGCCGTCAGCTACCAGGTGGTGCAGCATCAGGTAAACCCACTGACCCCGGCTTTGTTCATCGCGACTGATCAGTGCCGCTCTCACGGGGAGCGCTTTTTGTAAGTCAAACCCTTGCTGCAGGTAGGGTTGCACATGCGCTTCAATTTTTGCTCGGGTCACAGGCTCAGCCACGCTCAGCGACATAACCTTAAGAGACAACTCAGCATTGACGCGTTGACACCCTCCCTGCTCTGTAGCAAAAAACTGACTACGCAAAATGTCGTGGCGCACAAGCAAGGTATTTAATGCCGCTTCAAGCTGCGCTTTTGTTATCGGGTGCGACAGCTTAAGTAATCCAGCCATGGTGTAGGCCACTTCCCCACCATGGTACTGGTCAATCAGCCAAATCCCTTGCTGAGAAAATGACAGAGCGCCCTGCTTTTGATGGTTCGCCTGCATATAGTCAATCAATGCCGGCTTATTTTCTTTGATCTTATTAAGCTGCGCCTCTGGCACAGTCGCAAGGTGGGTACGCAGTTTCAGGCGGCCTTCTTGCAGATAAACATAAATACCCTGGCCATCCAACTCGGCCAATAGTGCTTCAATCGCTGAATTTTCCATACTTACAAGTCCATCTCCGTCATGGATTGATCATCAAATGCCACGCTGATATCACGACCGCTGACAATGTTACTAAGGCGCGCAACGCCATCAGGTGCAGCCGGTGCGCCTGAACTGACCAGGTCTTCAATCCGCACAGCAAGTTGCACAACACTGGGGTTATCAAAGATGTCGCCGACCGTGGCCCTGATAGCAAAGTGTTGATTCAGCCTTGATATCAATTGCATAGCCAACACTGAGTTACCGCCACATTCGAAGAAATTGTGATGGGTTCCCAGTTGCTCTGAATTTAATAACTCGTGATAAATGGCCAGGAGCTTCCCTTCTACCGGGTTGGCAGGTTCGCACAACTCTGTCTGTGCCTGGTGATTGTTATCCGGCACCACCAGCACATTGCGATCAAGCTTGCCATTGGCTGTTGTTGGCCACTCTCCAAGCCAGCACAGGTATTCAGGTAACATATAAGCTGGCAGCTGATTTGCCAGAGCGCTTCGCAATGTGCTGATAGTCCAGTGCTGCGCCAGTTCGCCCTGCTCAATGCAGTAGGCGCACAATGCGGTTTGATTCTGGCCAGTTGTTTTGATGAATACCCGAACATCTGCACCTCCCAGCACGTTGCGTAGCTGCGCTTCAATTTCACCCAGCTCAATCCGGTGGCCATGCAGCTTCACCTGATGGTCAAGTCGACCATCAAGTTCAAAGCGGCCATCGGCCAGCCTGCGTGCCCGATCCCCAGTGCGATATAGTCGTTCAGTGTGGTGTTCATCAAACTGGTGGACAACAAAACGGGCTTGTGTGAGCTCAGGTCTTGCCAGATAGCCATTAGCCAGGCCAGCTCCCCCGATCCACAGCTCTCCCCAAACACCCACCGGCTGCACCGCAGCATTGTATGTTGCATTTTCGGGCAGCACATACAGGCTGGTATTGGCTACCGGCTGGCCTATGGTAATGTCTTCAGGGTGGAAGATTTGCCCGGTTGCTGACCAGATAGTGGTTTCAGTAGGCCCGTACATATTCCACAGCGCTTTTGCCTGACTGAGTAACTGAGCAGCAAGTACCGAACTTAAAGGTTCTCCTCCACTCCACACAGTTAAGCCCGCCGCAAAATTGGGACATGTCGACAACAATAATTGCCATAAGGTCGGGGTAGCCTGCATCACAGTAACCGGGTGTTGCTCAATCAGATCAGCCAGCGCATTCGGATCACTACAGGCCTGCTCGCTGGCCAGCAATACAGTGCCGCCAACCATAAGTGGACCAAACAGCTCCAGCAAGGCTATGTCAAAGGCGATGGTGGTGACACTCAGCAAACAGTCTGACTGATCTAACCCGGGCTGGCGGGCCATTGTGTGTAACAGGTTTGCCAGCGCACCGTGGCTTATCTCTACCCCTTTTGGCTTCCCTGTGGAGCCCGAGGTATAAATCACATACGCACGCTGCTGTGGCGTAATTACCTGAGCATCAAAGTCACTGGCGCACTGTGCAATCTCAGCTTGACTGACATCTAAATCAACAATGTCTATGTCCGTATGCGCAATGGCAAGGGCAGCCTCACTCATTGCATCACACAGCAAACAACTTGCCTGACTGTCGCTCAGCATCTCTTTTAATCTGGCCTGAGGGAAAGCCAGATCCAGCGGCAGGAAGGCTGCACCGGTTTTCAATACAGCTAATAAGGCAACCAGCAGCTCAGTGCGCCGCGGCAACGCAATGGCCACCAGAGAATCGGCACCAACTCCTCTGCCAGATAAATAGTTTGCCAGTTGATTAACGTGCTCTTGCAGTTGCTCATAGCACAGTGCTTGTTCTGCGCAGATGAGTGCGGTGTTTTGTGGCAGCTGAGTCGCCCGTGCCGACAATGCTTCCAACAGCAGTGGCTGTCCGAGCGTCTCTGAAATAGGTGTGACTAGCTGCGCATGCATCTGGCTATCCAGCAGACTCACCTTGTCGCAGTCCTGCCTGGCTTGCAGGTCCACAAATAAGCGCACCAGCAACTGGGCGTAATGCGCCATCATATCGTTGTCATAGCGCGCACTCAGATACTCCAGCTCCAGAGTCCACTGGCCATTGATACACAATAAGTTGCAGCTTAATTCATACTGACCATACCGGGTGTCCGTTGTACAATTCGATACCGTCAGTCCGTCAAATTCGGGAAGCTTTTGCACTTTATCCAGATTGAACAAAGTCTCTGGCAAGGACACGGCCTCATGGGTCAGCTCGCTGTATGGCAGGTGCTGATGCTCAAAGGCTTCAAGCAGGCTGTTTTGCAGTTGCTTAACCAAGGCAGCAACAGTAAGGGGACCCGAGAAATCAGCCACCACAGGTAAAATGTTGGTGCAGTAGCCCGGTAAATGCTGATCAAGACAGTCCGGATCATACGCATCACTGAGTAACTGACGATCAGACACTGGAATACCTACTGCAATATGTTGCTGGCCCGTCAACTTATGTAACCAGAGCGCATAAATTGCCAGTAAGGTCGCAAACTGACCACAGCCCTGAGCTTTGCTCAGCGCCGCTATATTCGGCAGCTCGCCAAGCTCCAATACCTGCTTTTCAACCGTAAAACTTTCCTGTTTGCCTGCTCCCGGACGGGTTGGCAACGCCAGCGCCTCGCACTGTGCCAGTCGCTCAAGCCAGTAGCTTTTATCCTGCTGATATCGAGTGCTGCTGAGGTACTTTGCCACGCCTTCAACATAGTTACTGAAATGAACGGTGGCTGGCGCAGTTAAGTCACCGCCAATACAAGTATAATTTTCCGCGATACGACTCATCATTTGTTGCAGACTGAGTCCGTCATACAAAACATGGTGCGCCGTAATACTAAGCACATGTGCCTGCGGGCCGTCTTGCAGCAAATCAAAGCGACAAAGTGGCTCACTACCAAACTCAAACGTACGGTAGCGCACATCGGCTAACCTGGCCTGCAATGACTGTTCTGTATTTGCATGTTCAATCAAGGAAACAGCCGACGCTTCAAGTCGAACATGAGACAGGGTGTCCGGGTCAACCGAATAACTTAGCAATGAATAGTCGGTTTGCAGCTGGGCAACAGCCTGCGCTAGACGTGCCTTGTCTAACTGACCGCTGAGACGTAACACGCCCTGCACATGATAGGCTTGCGCACCTTGTTCTGACTTTAAAGCCAGCGCCAGCAATTGCTGCTGCGCGCCCGTTAACGGGAATTGCACAGGCTGCGTATCCGCAGGATCCGGCTTGCCAAAATAGCCTGCAGCTTTCAAGGCAAGTGCGCTGTCTTTAACGGTCTGGATAATGGTGTTCACATCCGCATCCGTATGGGCCGCCGACAAAAAGCAATTCCGCCCTTCCCAAATGAACACGCCACGGTTGAGCATTTCATAGAAAAACACGTCCAGGTTCTGACTAAAACGGAAGCGGAACAAAGACGTAAAGTACTCGATTTGTATCGGAATATTCTGCGCCGTAAAAAAGGTATTAAGGGTATTGGCAAGATAGTCGGTCTTGCGACTGATTGCTTCCTGAAGCTGGGCCCCGTGTTGTTTTATCTCACTCAGTACCGCCTTGGCACTGGCCATGACCAGTGGGTGTTTGCAAAATGTGCCGGCAAAGAAAGTGGTATCGGCCTGCGGGTAAGACGCATCGCCATATTGCCAATGGCCACCATCAATGCCATCCAGATAATCGTGACTACCGGCAACCACCCCAATCGGCAGCCCTCCACCGACAATCTTGCCATAGGTAGCCATGTCTGCCTGGATCCCCAACATCGCTTGCACCCCACCTGGATGCGCTCTGAATCCGGTGATCATCTCGTCAAAGATAAGTGCAATGCCCAGCTCTGTCGTCAGTGCCCTTAATGCATGCAAAAATGCCCAGGGCTGATGGGCCGGATGACGGCTCTGTACGGGTTCAACCAATATTGCGGCAATGTCATCTGCCTGTGCTCTGATGGCATCCAGCGCAGCGTCAGCGCCATATTCCAGCACCAGATTATCACTAATTGCCCCAGTCCTGACCCCGCCGCACATAGGCTCTACCGAGTCACCACCGGGCACATTCTGTGCAAGCGTACCGTCATAATGGCCATGATAAGCCCCTTCAAACTGGACGATTTTGTTGCGACGGGTTTTATTGCGCGCCAGGCGCACGGCTGTCATCACCGCCTCAGTGCCTGAGTTACAGAAGGTAACTCGCTCAAGCCCGGTCAGCTCGCTTACCAGCTCGGCCACCTCGCAGGCCTGCGGACTTGCCAGCCCCAGTTGCAGGCCATCATCAATTTGTTGTGCCAGCGCCCGGGTAACAAACGCGGGCTTATGGCCAAACAGGTTGACCCCAAAGTCCATGGTAATATCAATATATTCATTACCATCAATATCCCAGATGCGGCTACCTTCACAACGTTTTCCAAATACAGGATAAAGTAGCTCCTTACTGGACAGACGGAACCCGGCCGACGCTCGACAGTCCGCCAGGTGCGCCCGATGTTCAGACACCAGGGTTTTTGATAAGGGCGTTTTAGTACAATAACTGTGTGTGAGTGAGGCCAGATGCCGCTGCACAGTTCTGCTGCTTGCAGCCGACGTTATCTGCTTCTGACCAAAGCCTGGAAGTATTCTGGCAGCACTGCCTGGTTGCGCGCTTTGAGACGAGGCTGGAGCGTGCGCCTTAATGGTCTGCTCTGCAGATAGTGTGGCAAGACGAGTGGTCGGGTTGGAAATAGCAAGGTTGTTCTGATGACCCCGTAACATCTCGAGTTGGCGGGCAGCAACGGCTTCAACGCTTTGCGCGGCAGTCGTATTAGACACAGACGCGGCGGCCTGCAGCTGCTCCCGGCAAATGTTTGCAACAAGCTCTGAAGAGACATTCAGCGCACCCTGTTCAACTGCCGCGGGACTTGCCACATCGCTATTTGGCTGAGGAAGCTCAGTGGTGACTACCACTGGCGCTGTCGCTGTCGCTTCGCACTGATAATCACTGTGTTCTATGATATATGCTACCAGTAACTCTACCGTACTAAGCTCTTCATAGAACTGGCGCACACTGAACTCCAGGCCAAACTCCCGCTCGTAGGTCCGTACCGCATTCATGATCATCAGTGAATCGACCCCCATCTCCAGCAAAGGGAGGTGAGTCTGTATATCACTGACGGGCATAGACAATAATCGTGACAGGGTATTGAGCACAAAAGCCCGGATATCGTCATCTCGTGAGGTGACTGCAGCCCCTCCAACAGACGCTTCAAGGTCGGCGTTTTGTGCAGCGCTGCGCTGTGACGGGATATCCAGGATCCAGTAAGGGCTGCGATCGAACGGATATAAAGGTAAGGGGACTCTTGGCTGGGTGTTGTCACCATAGTGATGAGTCCAGTCTAGCTCTGTACCCAGTTCAAACAAACGTCCCTTAACTGCCAGTAAACGCGGTAAATCGGCGCCTTTATTGTGTAATACATGCAAAAACTCGCACTGCTGTGCAGGGCGATTTTCCTGCAATAAACCGCACAGCACAGGTTTAGGGCCCAGCTCAAGGGCAATATAAGCCTCTGATTGAGACAAGTGAGCGATACATGCAGCAAATTGCACCGGGGCACAGATCTGCTCAACCCAGTAGCTGGGGTCACACACCCTCAGCGCTTCTTGTTTGCCAGTCACAGAAGAGACAAAAGCAATAGCAGGCTGGCTATACCTGACCTGTGCCGCCACTTGCGCAAATTCACTGAGCATCGGCTGCATCAGTGGTGAATGAAATGCCCGTGCAGTATTAATGTCTTTGTGACGCATGTTTTGCGCTTGCAGCGCCTTGCACAGGGTGTCCATTGCGGTGTTGTGGCCCGAAAACACCACGCCCGACTCACCATGATAAGCCGATACCGATATCTGACCGTCAATGCCAGCCACCAGCGCATCGGCCTGCTCACGGTCGCACCGCGCAGTCACCATACGGCCGTTGTCCGCAAGTGCATTCATCAGCCGACCACGCGCTGAGATAAGCTTTATCGCATCGGCAAGTGAAAAAATCCCCGCAATACAGGCTGCCGCATATTCTCCAACACTGTGACTCACTAATTGATCTGGTTGCAAGCCGGTGCTTTGCCACAATTTCGCCTGAGCATACTCAACGGCAAATAAGCAGACCTGCGTCCACTGGGTCTGGGCCAGGTATTCCTCATTGGGATCCTGATACAAAACAGTAATAAGCCTTGGCCCTAAAGTGTCCGCCAACAGGCGGTCACATTCATCAATGGCGTCACGAAACACAGGTTGCGTGTCGTACAGAGACTTACCCATATCTGGGTATTGCGCTCCCTGCCCGGTGAAAAGGAATATCAGCTCACGCCCTGGTGCCGACATTTGCCTTGCCAGTTCCGGGAGGTCTTGCACTGCTGTCAGTGCGGCTACCAGTGCTTCGCGACTCTCGCCCACAAAGGCATGACGCGCTTCTTTGTAATGGGGCTTTCTCGCAGTCTGGTGCACCAATGTATCGAACTCATTTGGGGTGGCTGCACTTAAAACATCCGCATAGCGGTGTGCAAGCTGAGTCAGGGAGTTGGCTGATTTTGCGGATAGTGGCAGCACGTATCCCGCATATTGCGATGCATCTTTATCGGCTTGTGCAACATATTCTGGCCGTTGCGCACAAATAACATGGGCATTGGTGCCACCAAATCCAAACGAACTCACCGCTGCCAGTCTGGGCTTGTTCTCCTGCGAAGGCCATGTCTGAGACTGGGTGACAACCTCAACCGGCAGTTTTTGCCATGGAATATGCGCATTCAGCTGCTCAGTATGTAATTGTGCAGGTAGCTGCGCTTTCTCAAGACACAACAGCGTTTTGATCAACCCCGCCAGACCTGCACCAGACTCCAGGTGGCCAATATTGGCCTTAGCAGAGCCCAGTAACAGGGGCTGGTTTGGCGCACGTCCTCCGCCATACACCTTGGCCAATGCCGATACTTCGATAGGATCGCCCAGCTCTGTGCCTGTACCGTGGGTTTCAATGTACTGGATATCCTCCGGAGCCACCGCCGCACGATGCAATGCTGATTTAATAACGCGCTGCTGCGATACACCATTGGGGGCGGTAATACCGTTGCTCCGACCATCCTGATTTACCGCACTGCCCTTGAGTACCCCGTAAATGGGATCTTTATCGGCCATTGCCTGTGCCAGAGGTTTTAATAAAACACACCCCACACCTTCGCTACGTACATAACCATCAGCAGCGCGAGAAAACGTTTTGCAACGACCATCTTCTGCCAGCATCTGCGCATTGTCACAAGCATCGGTGACCTCATTACTGAGGATCAGGTTGACGCCACATACCAGGGCCATGGGCATATCACCAACACGGAGCCCATTCAGAGCATGGTGCAAAGCAACTAAGGAAGATGAACAGGCTGTATCTACCGAAAGACTCGGGCCTGTGAAGTTATAGGTATAAGACAAGCGATTGGCAGCAATACTCAGCGCCGTTCCAGTGCCAAGATAGGGATTACCCTGCTGCGCTTGGTTTGACATATTGAAGTAGTCATTCTGAGAAATGCCCACATATACACCAACGGGCTGACCGGCCAATTCAGCAGGCATCATTCCGGCCGTCTGAATGGCATGGTAGCTGGTTTCAAGCAACAAACGATGCTGAGGGTCTATGTAATTGGCCTCTGCCGGTGAAATACCAAATAGTCCGGCATCAAACTGCTCAATGTCACTCAGGTAACCACCCAACCGGGTCTTGCTCAGTGCCGGGCATAAAGCCTGCCGCACGGCATCTGGTACACTGATGGCATCGCGCTTTTCTGTTAACAACTGCCAGTACCCATCAAGGTCTGCAGCCTGCGGGTAGCGACACGCCATACCAATTACAGCAACATCGGTATCACCTTCACTCTCGCCAGTCGAAGCACCACCTTGCGTATTGCTTTCTGAACTCTCTGAGTGCGCTGAATTGTACTCAGACGTAGTGTGACTATCACAACTCAGGCGCTCACGTATCGATTCGAATTGACTTAAATGATGAGCCAGCTGAGCAATCGACGGATACTCATACAGTACCGTTGCTTCGAGCTCTATGTCATGTAGCTCCATCAGCTCGCCGGAAATCCGCACTGCCTTCATAGAGTCTACACCCAAAGATAAAAAGGTGGCGTCAATATCCAGGCTACCGGGTTGACGGTCGACTTCCAGTCCTACGACTTCCTGCAAAACTTTACGTAACGCAGCTTCGACGCCCGAATAATCAGTTACTTTGCTGTTATCTTGTGCCTCCTTTGGTTGCACTTGCGGCGCACGCGACCGCGCCAGTACATCGAAAGTATCGGCAAGATAGTGACGTTTATTTTCCTGTCGTTGAATTTTGCCGCTGGAGGTCTTCAGGATCCGCCCGGGCTTGATCAACACCACCTCATACGGGGTAATACCATGTTGCTCAGTGATCGCAGCCGTAATCGCTGCAAAGATCTCCTGCTCGTTCAGTTTGCGCACAGCGGTACGCTTAACCTGCTGCACAATCACCAGACGTTCCTCTCCTTGCTCTGATAAACAAGAAAACGCGGCGCCCCCGTTGTTGTCCATAGCGCCGTGGGCTTCTACCACAGTCAGCTCAATATCCTGGGGGTAGTAGTTTTTACCGCGGAAAATCATCACATCTTTAGCGCGCCCGGTTACATAGAGTTCGTCCTGGTAGACGAACCCCAAATCACCCGTTCGCAAATAGGGCCCGTCATTGTCATCAGCAATACGCGCCTGAAAAATCTCCTTAGTAAGCTCGTCCTTGCGCCAGTAGCCCTGTGCAACGCTTGCACCTTTCACCCAAATTTCACCGGTATGGCCGTCTTCACAGCGTTGTTTTGTATTCAGGTCAACGATGGCCAATGTGTGGCCATGCCAGGTACCGCCGCATGACACCGCATAATAGGGTTGATTGTCTGTCTGAGTCGCTTCGGCTATATCAAGATCGTAAAACGTAGCACGGCTTGCGGACTGCGTATTTAACAACGACGCTTTGCCCTGATGCATGTCTTTACTATCAAGCGTAAGGACCGCTGGCGTAGTCAACAAACGCCCCCCGGTTGCAAACAAGGTGGTTTCAGCCATGCCGTAGCAGGGTGCCGTAGCCTCACGACGAAAGCCGCAACGTTTGAACTTCTGGTAAAAGCGTTCAAGGGTACTGGCCCGAACCGGCTCGGCACCATTGAGTGCGCTTTGCCAATGCGATAAGTCTAAGTTTGCCAGTTCTTCTTCTTTGATTGTGTCTACACACAGGTCATAGGCAAAATTGGGGGCACTGGAGGTAACGGCTTTGGTCTCACTCAGCAGCTTCAGCCAGCGCAGTGGTTTTTGTAAGAACGATGTCGGGTTCATTAGCGCGGCTGGTGCACCTATGTATATAGGGTGCAAAATACCGAAGATCAGTCCCATATCATGAAAATGTGGGAGCCAGCTTACAATGGGCGTCTGCGCACTGTGGCCGAAGGCTAGCTTCATCATTTCTTCGTTATCCATGATGTTGCCATGACTGACCATTACCCCCTTGGGACTCCCCGTCGAGCCAGAGGTATACTGCAAAAAAGCCAGGTCTTGTGGCGCAATCTGGATATCCTGCCAGGCCATGGGCTCGACCAGCTCAACCCCCTCACCATCGGTGGCAATGATAGACACATTGCTCAGACTTTCCTCGGCTTCAAATAGCGGCTGTGCAATTTCATAGATCTTGCTGCTGGTCAGTGCCCCCGTTGCACCAGCGTCTTCAATAATGCTTCTCAGGCGGTCGGTATTTTGGTTCTTTTTTGGCGGGTATGCTGGTACGGCCACAATGCCAGCGTACAGACAGGCAAAAAACGCTTCTACAAATTCAAACCCTGAGTTGTACAAGAGCAAAGCTCTGTCACCTTTTTCAAAGTAAGTCAGCAAGCGTGCCGCGATCCGTCTGGAATGTAGGTCGAGCTCTGCGTAGCTCAGGGAAACTGCCGGTTGATTGTCTTCGAAGAAATACTGATATGCAATGTCATCGCCACGTGTCCGGGCCAATGTCACTAATGTAGCCACTAAGTCGTTATTCATGCCATACCCATACAAGGTTTATTGAGTAAGTTCCTTTGATCAGAACATCTGACTCAATGACCCTGAGCAGGCAATACAACGCCGTGCCGCTATCGAGGCTGAGTACAGTTGTCCGATCCGTAAAATTGGAAAAAACCAATTAATTACATAAACACAATGACAAAGTATGACCTGTCTGATCACACCTAACCGCGAATGCGCAGTACAGGATCATTGTGGTTTTAAAGGTTAACTAACCGCTTAAAACCGCAAGCTATGCTAATCAACTACACCTTTTTGCCTGAAGGGCATAGAACTTTGATTATTCATGAAAACAATCTAACTCTATTGTATTCAATCAGGCTAAAATATTCTGATAGTGTTAATCTAGCGGGACGACAACTGAACTAAAAATACCATTCCCTAATGTTGTTTTTATCTTCTGCTGAGCCGTTTAAAAAATCGGCTTTCAGGTTCCTATTTAATGATTTACCTTTTGATGCTATCACAACGCACTAAAAAATAAAGCAAAATCAACCACAAATTTAACAAATATGTAACCATAATATTACCCATACACTGAGTTTAAGCAGCTGCAGTGCCAGAACTCATATGGCGTTGAACCGCATAAAAATAGCGATAAGCAACCGTTCAGGGCATACGCCAAATGCTAACTCAGCAATTGACTGGGGTAAATTACAACGGCTTACGTACCGATTTAACCACCTAAACCTAGCTTGAACACTTTGGCCTAACCAAGCTGTCAGTGACACAAGCTGCTATTTTTCATGAAGTTTAGTCGCTCATTTGAAAAACGCACAGATATCTTGGGCACAGTGTATGACAATCGTTACATTCTAACTGAAAGTCGATAAAAGATGGCCGCAGCAAATTGCTGACTTTGTTGGTGCTGAATTTGCGCCGGATCAAATTATGACAGGTACAAATCACTATACTCATGGCAAACACCTATCAGGGAGAAGCAAATGAAAGCCGCACTCGTCCATGCCTTTAAACAACCGTTAGAGATCCAAACTGTCCCAAAACCCACTTTGACACCCGGCTCAGTACTGGTTGAAATTGCTGCATGTGGGGTTTGTCACACCGATCTGCATGCCTGCCACGGAGACTGGCCAGTCAAACCAAAACTCCCTCTGATCCCAGGCCACGAAGGGGTTGGTACCGTAGTAGCAAAAGCAGACGATGTGACCCATCTTGAGCTTGGAGACCGCGTCGGTGTGCCCTGGTTACACAGCGCCTGTGGTCACTGTGAGCATTGTCTTAAAGGGGACGAAAACCTTTGCCCTCAGCAACAAAACAGTGGTTACTCTGTTGATGGGGGTTATGCGCAATTTACCAAAGCTGACGCTAATTATGTTGTTAAAATCCCCGATAATGTGCCTTTTGTCGAAGCTGCGCCCCTCTTTTGTGCCGGTGTCACTACCTATAAAGCACTCAAAGTGTCTGGTGCAAAACCTGGCGACTGGGTGTCCATTGTTGGCGCTGGCGGCTTGGGCCATCTGGCCATTCAGTACGCGAAAGCCATGGGCCTGAATGTGGTAGCGGTAGACTGCGGTGAAGAGAAGCTTTCACTGGCACACACTTTAGGTGCAGACTTGGTTATCGACTATACCAAAGAAGATCCCGCTGAAGCCATACAAACTCAGCTCGGTGGTGTTCAGGCTGTGGTCTGTACCGCAGTTTCTAAATCCGCCTTTACCTCGTCTTTTCACAGTGTTAAACGTGGCGGTGTCTGCGTGCTTGTTGGCCTGCCTCCAGAGGATATGCCAATTCCCATTTTTGAGACTGTACTCAAAGGGGTCAGTGTTGTAGGTAGCATTGTGGGCACACGCCAGGATCTGATCGAGTGTTTGCAATTTGCTGCGCAAGGAAAAGTTAAAGCCATTATTGAGACTCAACCGCTTGAAGCCATTAACGATGTATTTGATCAAATGCTAAATAGCGAAATCAATGGCCGAATAGTCCTGACGCTGGACAAATAGCCGCCAAATAAAAAAGGCGCAACTCAGGGCGTTGCGCCAAACCTCATAGGAAAGAAGTGAGGAAGGGAATTAATCTACGGTGGTTATCACGGTATCAATCAGATGAACCACTCCGTTTGCGGTATAAATATCAACCTGGGTGATGTTGCTACCCTCGACCTGCAACCCTGAGGTAGGTAGACTTACTTGCCACCATTTTCCACCAACCCCTTGTCCCATTGCATCCCCCGCATTTACGTCTTGAGCATACATATACAGAGGACGACCCAGATAAGCGGCTTGCATGCTGCCATCTACTCTTGCGATCAGCGACAAGCCCGGAATATTAGCTATCTGCGCTTGCGTTGCAATCACAGGTGGCCAGTTGGTAGCGCATGCATCAACACACTGGCTATTTGCGAACGTCAGGTCGTCATCAAATACGTACAGCGTTTTGCCAGCCATCGCTGCGCCATTACCAGAGACCAATCTTTGATTCATCGCGTCATAGGCAACCATATCAGTGTCTGTGTTGGCGGTTGAGACAAAGTCAACAACCTTGAGGTCCAGCATATTGGTCGCCAGCGTTTCTACCTGCTTACCATTGAGGCTGAAAGCCAAAGACGAAGAGGCTTCCAGTGTCAGCACATGCTGAGTCAACACCTGATTAAGCCCAGCTGGGTTAGCCAGCAGCGCATTTAAATCGGCCGCGGGAATCTTCTGGAATGCGCGGTTAGTTGGCGCAAAGACGGTAAATTGCTTAGTGGTATCTGACAGAGCGTCGACCAGATTGGCAGTCTGCAGTGCAGTCACCAGTGTCGATAAATCATCGGTCTCCATCGCTACATCGACGATGGTTTTATCTGTCGCCATTTTATCCATTGGCGGCATAACCACTTTATCGAGCACATGAATAACACCGTTGTCGGCTTTGACGTTGGCAGTGCGGATCACAGCATCGTCGATAAACAACATGCTATCTACAATACTCAGCGCACTCTTGTCAGCATTCGCCATTGCAACCATGTTGTCTGCAGAAGAGGCAATACCAGCGGCAGTGTCTGACATGACACTCTGCCCTGCAACGACGTGATACAGAAGAATATCTTTGAGTTTATCTGTATCCGCTGCCAGTGCATCGAGTGTAGCTTGGCCAAGTGCTGCAAACGCAGCGTCAGTGGGCGCGAAAACGGTGAATTTGATAGTCGGGTCGCCCAGTGTTGCGTCCAGGCCCGTTGCTGTCACCAGACTCAGTAAGGTATTGAAGGAACCTGCACCTGCAGCTACCTCAGGAATGAGGCCCAGCGATTCCGGCACACTGATATCGCCAACAACCACCGCATCGAGTACGTGGATCACACCGTTTGAGGCCGGTATATCAGTTTGCGTTACCGTTACACCTGCAAACTTCAGCATGTCTGTGGCAGCATCAATTGCCACACTTTGCTGGTTTTGTTCCAGGGTTGTCGCGTTTTTACCGTTGAGCGACATGGCTGTCACCGAGTCGACTTTACCCGCCACAATATGCTGTTTGAGTATACTGCCCAACACTTCAGGGTTTGCCAGCAGGGTATTGATGGTTTTGGTACCCAACGCCGCAAACGCAGCATCAGTAGGCGCGAACACAGTCAGATCATCACTACCGGTTAAGGCACTGGTCAAGCCGGCTGTTTCGACAGCCTTCAGCAGAGTTGTAAAATTACCAGCCTGAGTCGCCACCTGTGCAATGTTGGCTGTTGAGGTTGCATCACTGGGGGGCATTAGCACAGCATCGATGACATGGATCACACCGTTGTCAGTCATGATATCTGTTTGTGTCACCGTCGCCGTATTTATGAGCAGGTTGTCGCCCGACAGAGACAAGGCAAGCTTTGCGCCGTTCACTGTTTCTGTCGTTTGTCCGGCTAAGGTAAGCGCCGTCTCGGCTTTAACTTCAGACGCCAGTACATGGTAAGTTAAAATCTTGCTCAACGTGTCGGGGTCAGCCAGTAAATCATTAATGGCCGACTCCCCTAACGCAGCGAATGCCGCATCGGTTGGGGCAAACACAGTGAAGCTGCTGTCTGTATTGTCCAACGTTGCTGTCAGGCCAGCAGCGTCAATGGCCGCTACCAGAGTGTTAAAGCTGCCGGCAGCTTTTGCAGCGTCATAAACAGAGTTTTCTTCTGGTGGTGTTATCACGACGTCGTTATCATCGTCGGAACAGGCCGAGAGCAAGGCCAGGGTACTGATCAACATTATTTTTATTAGGACTTTCACGATTTTCTCCATCAAGGTGGTCAACATTCGAGCAATACGCACCCTTGTGAAACAAAGATCAAGAAAATTTAAAAATCTTTAAACAAACTACAAACAAAATGGCTTAAAACACTTGTACAACATGGCCTGTGTGGCGATTAAATAGTTCGACAACATTTAAAGAAAGGGAGCTGGGCGTCCAGGAATAGTACAAGTGTCTGCGACTTATAGATCAATGAATAGGGACAGAGCGCAACGTTAAACGCGCTTTTGTGACACCAGAAAGATCAACACCGGACCTCACGCATCGAATACAAATTGCATAACTCAGTATGGCATGAAACAGCGTCTGATTTTGGGAAAGGTTTATATGAGTAAAAACAAAGCGTAATGACAACTGCACTACGCTTTGCTAAACCGTGTTACTTCAATTTCGCGGCGATACCAGCTACGTGTTGACCCTGAAATTTCGCCAACGCAAGCTCTTTGTCTGATGGCTGGCGGCTGCCATCTGCACCCGCAATACAGGCAGCACCGAGTGGCGATCCGCCTCTGACTTCAGAAATATCTGTCAGCTCAGCTGCGGCATAGGGTAAACCCACCACCACCATACCATGATGGAACAGGGTCGTATGAAAAGACTGTATGGTGGTTTCGTTACCGCCACCCGTACCGGTAGAGGTAAACACACTACCGACTTTACCAATCAGCTTACCGGCTGCCCACAAGCCACCCGTTTGATCCAAGAAATTGCGCATTTGCGATGCCATATTGCCAAAGCGTGTTGGTGTGCCGAAAATAATGGCATCATAGTTTTCCAGCTCTGCCGGCGAAGCAATCTCAGCAGCCTGATCCAGCTTAACCCCTGCATTTCTAGCCACCTCTTCCGGCATTAACTCAGCAACACGTTTAATTGTCACTTGTACGCCTTCAACTGAACCTGCACCTTCAGCAACGGCTTGTGCCATAGTTTCAATGTGGCCATAGCTTGAATAATATAAAACCAGTACTTTCGTCATTTTCGTTTCTCCGTGAGTTGCTGCAGCGTGTCCCAGCAACGTGTGTTTTAACCAGCTAAACATGTGTGATCACTTCTTTCGTTAAGTATAGGCACGAGTGCCTGTAGACCATGGCCATGATTACATAGTTGATTAAGAACGTAATTACGTAAAAAATGATAGATTCGTTCTATTTTGAAGAATTTTGTAACTTATAGGCCACTGACCTACAAATCCAGCGCAGCCATCTGGGACGGTAGGTCAAAACACCAATCACAATAAAGACCACCATAGTTGCACTACCAAACCAGTATACGAGCCCTCGTGAAACTCCCCAGGAAAAAACACAAACAAACAAAGCGAAAAGGTTCAATCCAGTCCCACCGATACGCAATAACCAAAGCTGTTGCCTGACTGGATGCATAGATGACCCAACAACCTGGCTGTAATGACGATGCATCGCCATACTAAGCAGCGCAAAACCGAACAAAAGTAATATCAGTATCAAAGTGATCAGCATACTAACGGCTCCTTTTTAGCCACGTCCGAGCCTGTATATTGACGAGAGACGACTGCCGCCGCTAACCCAAAGCAAGCGGCAAATAACCACATACAGAGATCAAAACCGAACATCAGCCAGTCTGCGTTCAACAGACTGTTTATGACTCCGTGATGTGTGGTGAGCATATTGGCCAGTGGAATGACAAAATAAACAAGAGCCGCGCCCCAAAGCAAAGTTAACCACTGCTTTTGACTCCGATTAATCAAACAATATAGACAGCACAGCACCAATGCCGCAAACAACACATGCATCTCCCAGGCAGCGCGGCCTGACATGTCAACAGGGAGTAGCCGGTTACTCAGAAAATAGCAGCCGACTGCAATCGGCAAGCCGACCAGAACACCTCTGTTTAGTCTGACGATTAGGGATATAAGTAATGGAGGTGTGGCCTCTTTCATCGTCTGCTTTTTTAGCCAGATGATCATTCCGGATGCAATCATCGCAGCGCCAAATAACCCACAGAGGAAATACACCCAGCGCAGATAAATATCAGCAAACAGACCTTCGTGAAGGTGTTCAAGCAGATCATATACCGCAGCAGCCTGTCCTGCTTTGCCAGTCGCTATCTCAACTTCAACCCGCTCTGCGCGGGCGTGGTACTTGAGTAATGAAGCAAACTCAACCCCTTCACTGGTTTCAAACCAGATCTCTATGTGTTCAGTGTCAGTACCTCTGTCTATGACACCGACAAAGCTGATCGCCTGATCGGTCACTCGCTGTTTTGCATCGGACAGTGCCGTATCTACATTTAACCCAGCTGGCAAAATCTCTGTGACCAGGGTGGTGTATTCCTCCAGCTGAGAGGCATCATAAAACTGACGATGCATCTGTCTGCCTTCACCATATTGGCTGTCAATGACCTTAGACATGGTCACCCCCATGAGCAACATAACGCCGCTGTAGGTGATCATTAAATGAAACGGCAATGGCAATACACTGAAAACATTGTGAATATCCAGCCAGGAACGCAGGCCTTTGGCGCTTCGAAAAGTAAAAAACTCAGCAAAAATCTTTCTGTGAATGATCACCCCGGTCACCAAACCAATTAACATGAGCATGCCTGCCAGACTGGTCAGGATATAACCCACCAGCGGCGGCACGTAATGCAAGTTATAGTGCAGCCGATACAGGGTTTCTCCACCACTGGTATCCCGAATAGACGTAATGTCTCCCGTATTTGGCTCAAGCGGCTTCTCATACCACTGACGACGGACCTGTTTCTCTGGGTCACCGGGCTGTAACCAGGAGATTTCAATGTAAGGATCCCGCGAGGTAGGCAGGCTCACATACCACTGAGATGCATCATCAGCGTGTTCGCCAAGCTGTACCATCGCCAAGTCAATGGCTTGTTTGTCCGAAATACCATTACTTGTAACAATTTCGGGCTTCATCCAGCGGTCAATCTCGTTTTCGAAGTAACCTAAGCTGCCAGTTACAAAGATAAAATACAATAACCAGGCAAACACCACGCCGCTCCAGGTGTGCAGCCAGCCCATGGACTGTCTAAACCTAGCTTTCATACGGCCTCCGATACAGAAAGTAAGTGGATTAGGCCATACAGCAAGGCTGTTAGGGTCGATACCAGCAAAGTTGCACGCAAAGCTGTTCTGACTGCAAATACGCTGAGCACGACCAGAGTATAAACAACAAAACCCCACATCATCCCGGCAACAATGCTGTCCACTTTGTTATCCCCAGGCAATTGAGAAATGGCTATGGCGGCGAGATTGGCGATCGCAAATCCGCCAACCAGGGCAAGTAATACCCGCCAGCCAAGCGCAAAGGCTTGAGCAGACTTTGTTGATAAGCTCATGATATTAAAACCATACTATGAAGAAATAGGCGTCATCTCAGCCACAGTCTAAACAAGTACTATGGCTGAGATGATTTGAGGTTAGAACTGATAGGTCAGCGTCAAACGAATATCACGACCGGCTTCTTTGATACCAACCACGTTTTCATAGCCAGAGATATGACCATAATCGGCAACACTGCCATGGCTGCGGTATGATTCGTCGAGTAGGTTCTGCACAGACAAGTCCACTTTCAATGCCTCAAACGGCGCATAACTAATGTAAGCATCAACCAGTCGATAACTTGGCTTGCTGATGGTTTCCAGTTCAGTGACCCAGCCCAGTTCCATAGAGCGATGGAAAACCTCAATATCATTGAGGCTTGCGACATAGTGATAGTTCCAACCCAGCTTGATCTGCTCATTCAGGCGGTAGTTAAAATTAACATTGACCGAATCGCCGACCGCATTCCCCAGCCCGCCATATTCATAGGCGGCCATGTCGATACCATCGATTGTAACGGGTTTAGTCGAATCCGGGGCAACCGGATCTGGCCAGTTAAATGCAGCGTTATTCAGTTCAACATCATTGTTGTTGTAGCTGAGGATCACATCAAAATTATCCGCCTGATATCCGGCAACCAGCTCAAATCCTTTGCTTTGTAGTTCTCCGATGTTTTCGTAGAAAACGCCTTCGCGGCCTTTAAACTTGTCAAACACCACATCATCTATGGTACTGACATACAGTGACGCTTCCAGCATCCAGGTGCCATCGTTGTATTGCAGGCCCAGTTCAGTATTTTCAACCTCTTCGGGTTTCAGGTTTTCATTGGGTGTTAACTCACCGACTGTAAAGGCATCAGCCACCTGCCTGCCACGCAGTGCTTCGGCGTAGCCCACTGATAGCTTAAGGTTTTCAGCAAGCTCATACACAAGGCCAACGTTTTTACTGACCCCATCCTGTTTTTTGGTTGAAAATACATTGCTAGTTGTCACTGGGTTGCCATTGGCATCTTTTTCGATAACCCAGTCCCCATCCACTTTCACCCAGTTTGCATCAATACCGCTGTGATCAAGTTCATAGCTATCGTGACGCAGGCCAAAACTGACCAGTAAATCATCGCGAAGTTGCCAGTGGTCCTGCACGTAGAGCCCAGTCACTGTGCCATCTTCGTCGTAAATGCCGCCAAAATCAGCATAAGACTGAGAGTCTACTTTGTCATTTTTGCGCTCGATACCATACGTCAGGGTGTGTGCACCGATATCGCTGGTATTGCGAATATCGAAGCCGGTCGTTTCAATCGACGCATCCCAGGTATACAACTCTCGTTTAAACGATGACTCAGTTCGATAAACTGTGGTTTCTAAATTAACCAAAGCGCTGTGATACCAGGTATGATTCAGTACCAAAGTTTCGCGCTCGCCCCAGGATGAGAACAAAGGATCGGTTTGTAGCGGTGCCCAGTTGGTTTGCTTTCCAAATTTGCCTTCTTCTTTGCGGCGCTCAAAACTGACGACCAGCTCCTGGTTATCAGTCAGTTGTGTGTTAACTTTGACAAAACCCAGAGTCTGATCCGCGGCAGTTCCCGGAATTTCCTGGCCATCACCATCTTCCATGTTCTCCCGGCTAACAGTAACATACGAGGCCAGCACACCTATCGAATCAGTGACTTTACCGTACAAAGACACACTTTCTTTGTGACCATCATTGGTGAAATAACTCGCTTTGACAGTACCGCCAAATCGTTCGCTGGCTTTGAGTAAATCATCAGCACTTTTGGTTTTAAAACGAATAGCACCGCCTACGGCGCCTGAACCTGCCGTTGCCTCTCCAGCACCCGCTTGCACTTCAACGCTACGCAGCAACTCAGGCTCTATTGCAACACGGCCAATATGATGGAACAAAGTACTGGTTTGCGGCGCACCATCCACCGTGACATTCACCATGGAATCTTCCAGGCCCCGCACAAAAATCTTTTGTGCAATCCCCAAGGATCCGCCGACCGTAACCGACGGAGTATGGCGAAAAACGTCTTCCAGATCGTTCGCCTGATAATTTTCTAACACCTCAGGCGTGATCTCTGAATTGGTTGTGGCACCAACGACTGCGATCCGCTCTATTTTCTGCTCGTCAGTGTCAGCGCTAGTCTGCGCAGCATAAACACTGGTTCCGAAACCGCTCAGAGCAACCGAACAGGCTAACAAACTTTTCTTAAACAAATGATTTTTATGTGGGGCAAATGGCATGATGTACATCTCAGTCAAACAACAAGTTAAAAGTCTAAATCGGAATTATTGTCATTTAGACTTTTCAGGCAATCACTTTTACAACTGTTACATTTGAGAAATGGGAATCATTATCGTAACCAAAAGGCCACCAGTGGTGGGGTTATGTGCCGAGATACTGGCCCCTACGCTCGCCAGATGGCGCTTTGCCAGCGCCAGACCCAGGCCAAAACTGTCGTTTTCCGCAAGACGAGCATTGTCAACGCGAAAGAATGGCTCAAACACTTTCTCAAGAAATACCTCCGGGATCCCTGGCCCCTGATCCTGAATTTGAATGCAATACTGTTCAGTTTGCTGTGTCAGCGTGATCTGTACATGCTTGCCCACCGGCGTGTAACGCAGCGCATTACGAATGACGTTTTCTACGGCAGGACACAAAGCACGGTGGCAGCTGTTTTGTACAATGGCGTTAGCGGGTGGGTCGAAAATAATACGTCTGTCGGGAAACTCGAACCTGGCATCCTCCACCAGCACATCAAGCAAGTCCACTAAGTCGACGTTTTCTCTTTTTAGCACTGGTTTTTCATTTTCCAACCAGGCCAGTGTCAATGAGTCTTCGACAAGCTTTCTGATCTGCGCGGACTCACGTGCGATCCGTGCAAGGTGTGTCTGAGCATCATCCACATCAAAACCCTCTACCGCAATGTCGAGACGAGTAAGCGGCGTGCGTAACTCATGGGACAAGTCCGCAATAAGCTGTCGCTGACTGGCTATCAGCTCGCCAATTTTGACCGCCATCTGGTCAAAGGTCGCAGCCAAATGGGCAAACTCATCGTTACGTTTTCCCAAATATCTGCCCAGTCTGACCTTAAAGTTACCCCGGCTAAACGCCGAGGTGGCACTGTCCAGCTTGCGCAGCGGAGTAATAATGTGCTGATAAAGTAATACTGACAGCACAGCTAATACCCCCATCGGGATCAGGACCTGAAGCAAAAACTTGGTGGTTGCCCAGTAAGTACCGGGGCGCATCCTGCTGGGTAGCTTTATCAGCAAGCTGGCATTGCTGTGCTCAAAGGGTAATTCCATCACCGGATTTGCGGAAAAATAAAGATGAATTTTCCATTCTATACTGCGCCCAAAATGGTAAGTGCCGACAATGTCTTTGTCTATGGGTTCTCCGGCAAGGTGGATCGCCCTGAAACTGGCGACCGATGCCCAGGTCGATTCTTCCGCCATCAGTTGCGCTAACCAGGCATTCAGTGCCTGAGTATTATTAGCCATGTAGAGTTGCTCAGACTTGATGCGCCACTGCGTCAGCTCTGCACGATCCGCTTTTGCAATCATGCTCATGCTTTCTTCGGTTTTTAATGTCAGAGCATGTAACAGGTAGAAAAATGCCACTAAACCCGTTGCCACGATTAGGCATAATTTCCATAGAAATGTGCGCTTCATTTAAAACAGTACCCCTGGCCATGCACCGTTTGCAGCCGCTCGCCAAACCAGTTGGCATCATTGAGCTTTCTGCGTACCCGGCTTAAATGCATATCCAGACTACGGTCGTATGCGCCAAGCTTTTTGTTCAATACCGACAAATAAAGGTCAGCTTTAGGGACTATGGTATTTTGCTGTGACATGAGGGCCCACAGCAGCTTGAACTGGATCGGCGTAAAATCCAGTGGTTTTCCATGCAGCGTAATAGACTGTGTGTGCAGTGCGAGCGTGAGACCGTCCACGCTTATTTCAGACTGAGTTATGGGCGCTGTGTTACCGTGACTACGCCTTAGAAGGCGCTCAACTCTCAGCAATAACTCTGTGGCATTAAACGGCTTTGCCACATAATCATCTGCGCCGTGACTAAGACCCAAAATACGCTCTTCCTCTGCACCTTTTGCAGACACCATGATCACCGGCTGCTGGCTCGATTCGCGTAGTTTTTGTAGCAAAGTCACCCCATCAAGTTTAGGTAACATTTTATCCAACAGGACCAAATGGTGCTGCTGAGTTCTCGCCACTTCAAGTCCGCGTTCACCGTCAAAGCATTGATCGATGTGATAGCCCGCCTTGCGCAATAAATCAGCCAGATAGGCGCTTAACGTACTGTCGTCTTCGATTAAGAGTATTTTATGTACCACACAAGGCCCCAATAGATAATAATGATAATCAGTTGCAAGTGGTTATCATAAGGACTGACGCTATAAATGTAAATTGTACTCACATGAGGAATAATGATGTTTGTGCAACTAGCCGATGACCATATGTTGTCATCGCTGTAATCGTACTGCCCTGAAAAAAGACGGCTCAATCAGCTTTTACTGCACCAGTATTCATATAAGCTAAACTCACTACTAATTTTTTACCTCATAGATTGAGGTATCTCGAATTTCTTGACAGCGTAACGAGCAGTTCACTGCACTGGCTATCATCGCCCTGGTGAGCTTATCTATTAGTTTTCAGACTGGGAGCAACACGCAATACCGCTAACTCTGCCGACTTTACAAACAGCTAACGGAAGGAGTTACCGATAGCACGCTCTCCTGCCCAATGTACCCAATGCCCTTAATAAACAGTCAATTTACCCCCCAGGCCGTGGGGTTTACAGCTGTACAAATAAACGCTAGTTTTGTACCTGATAATGATAAAAAGGGAAATACGTAATGCGAAATAAGCTGCTTATTACATGTGTGAGCCTTTGTTTAACTGCCTGTGGGGGCAGTGGTAACGAAAGTGGGAATGACAACCTCCAACCACCTGGGTCCAGCCCTCTGACACCACCAGATAATAACCGTCTGCCGAGCTCGCCTCAAGCACGCCCCGATATCTCATTTAATGAAGCCATGATTGAAGACGTCGAACACTTTGTCACACTGGCACATTCAGTACAGTACTTTTATCCCTCTGAAGCAGTTAGCGTATCAGACTGGCCACTCTTTATTGCCGAGAGTATTGTCGAGTTAAGCCAGACAGAGGACGCGGCGCGCGCAGATAAAGGTATAGAGTTACTAAGACAAATCGCGCCCTATGTTACAACGCAACAAGGCCACTTGCCCACACTAGAGCAGCAAACCCAGGTTGCGGCCTGGCAGCAAAATGCGCCGTTTTCCCAGGTTTTATATGAAAGAGGTCTACGCTCAGGTCAATACGGCTCACTCAGTAATCAGGCGTACATGCCCAGCAACCGATATGCGACACTGAACTACGGCCAGCAAACAGTGTATATCCCTTTGTACCTGCCTACACAAACTCAGTTGACGGGTGATACGTTTTCCCGAGTCGGCCGCTGGCAACTGACAGAAAACTTTGCACAGCCGGAAATATGCATGGCGACCGTCTCTGGCATGTGGGCCATGATCCAGCACTTTTGGCCTTATTTTCACCAGATCGAACTCAACTGGACGCAAAGCCTTAAGCCGCTATTGAATGCCTGTACTGAATCGGACCTTACGCAAAGAAACACCCGCATTTATACCGAATTCACAAAGCTCAATGACAACCACCTCAGTATCGCCTTACCAGACCCCGAGTTACTTCCTTTTGACTATAACATGCCCTTTTTCTTCGAAATGGTTGAAGGGAAAGCCATTGTCACGCGAACGGAGCAAAACAACCCGTCGGATATCGAGGTTGGCGATGAGATAATCTCAATCGATGGTGAACCGGTGCAGACTTATTTGCAAAACCTCGCTGCTAAATCCCTTTACAACCAGCTACACCGGGTTAACCGGGTTGCACGCATGCACTTTTACAAAACCTCGGCGACACCCGTTCGCTACGAGATTAAAAAGTCAGACGAGCGTGTGATCCAGCAAACCGTTACCCCGCTTAAGAGAGAGGGCTCTCTCAAATTCGACGGCCTCAGATATGTGCCTCATAGCGCAGACGTGCTGGCGCCTTTAGGCGACAACATTTATCGCATCAACGTCTATAATGTCGAGCAGCAGGCCCTCGGCTCACTCAAGTCACAGCTGGCAGATGCCAAAGCCGTCGTGCTGGATATGCGCCATTACCCAACCAGCTGGCAAGGCTGGCAGGGCGTACTCAGTTGGTTTATTCAGACGGATGCTGTCAACAATACGCTTGCCCAGTACTGGCAAGGTGCCCCCAATCAAAGTGACGTGCAGGTACAAAGCCTGCCACAGACGATCCACGTCGCACAGGACGCACTGAATATTCCGGCAATTGCGCTGGCCTCCAGAGAAAGCCAAAGTCAGAGTGAGCATGCACTTGTGTTTGCCCGCGCTGGCGGAATAAAAGTCCTGGGTGAAGCCACATCAGGGATCAACGGAGAAATCTTTGAAGCGGATTTCTTTAACTTCTCGGATGACTTGTCTCGCAGTAGTATTTTTGTGTTTACCAGTATGCTCGCAAACCGGCTCAATGGTGAACCCTTGATCAACGCGGGCGTCGAGATTGATATATGGGTACCCAGGACGATAGAAAGCGTCAGACAACATCAAGATAACCAGCTGGAAGAAGCTGTGAACTACTTAAAAGCGCAGCTTGAGTAACACGACTTGCGCATCTATTTGCGTGCTTTCATCACTCCTTGTGATGAAAGCACGTTTGCTATGAGATTATCGATTCACACTCAGGCGTGAGGTTAGCGCAACATCAGCAGTGCTGCTGACTGGGCAACGCTGGGGCTGAAAGACTTTCGCTGTACAGAGCTGTGCCCGGTTTTGTTGTTATGTCAGATCCAGCCCAGCGATTTGGCAATCAGACGAATACCCAACAAAGCAGTAAAGATCAGTACAGAGAAACCCAGTATATTGGAGACCATGGTATTTGAATATTTGCCCAACATGCGCTTGTTGTTCATCACATACAGCAAAAAACCGGCAATGATAGGCAATAGCAAGCCATTAGCAAACTGCGCCAGTAAAATGATCTCTATGGGTTTAATATTTGCCATGGAAAGCACAGCCCCAATCACTATGATAGTCACACTGATCAGACGAAATGCTTTGCCATCCACTTCAGTGTTCAATTGCAGTAGCTCAGACACCACGTAACTGGTTGCCAATGGCGCGGTTATCACACTACTCAACCCCGCAGCAAATAGCCCGATACCCAGCAGATACTTAGATAAACTTCCAAACAAGGGTTCAAACACCTTGGCCATATCCATGGCGTTATTGACGCTGAGTCCAAGCGTAAAGATGCTGGCTGCCGCCGTTGAGGTCACCAATATCGCAATGAGGCCACCCAGACCAATTGAAATTGTGGTATCTGTACGTGCCTGAGGGATCTCGTTGGGATCCGACCAATGTGATTTGGCCGCCGAGGCATGTAAAAACAAATTATAGGGCACCACCGTTGTTCCGATCAACGCGATCACCGTCAGTAAAGACCCTTCAGGTAACTGGGGTGTCACCAAGCCTTTGAGCAGTGCTGTCAGATCAGGGTCCACCAGAAAAAAGGTGATCACAAACGCTAACGCCATAATCGAAACCAGTGCGATTAAAATGCGCTCAATTTGTTTATACGTTCCGAGCATCAAAATCACCGCACCAAGGGCTGTTAAAGCAATAATCGATCCTCTGAATACCCACTTACCCGGCGCAGTAATGGCCTCAATACCCAGCGCTGCACCTACCAGATTGCCCGCTTCATATGCGGCATTACCAATACAGATAGCAACAATAATCAGAGCAAAGAGCGGCCATTTCCAGACAGACTCCCGTAACGACTCATGGATCACCTCCCCCAGTCCTTTTTGTGTCACGATTCCCACCCGGGCCGACATTTCCTGCAAAATAATCGTTGCTATGGTTGCAAACACCAGTGCCCACAGCAAAGCATATCCAAATTGAGCACCAGCCAGCGTACAGGCGGTAATTGTGCCGGGCCCGATAAAGGCTGCGGTCACAATCACACCTGGTCCCAGATTTTGCATTTTCTTTAACATGACTCACGCTTTCCTGACAGGTACTTTGGCATCCACTCAACTCACCTCGACTAAATTTTGAAACGATTTACGATGGCTGCCAACTCTGCCGCTTTTTCGCTGAGATTGGTGCTGATCGCTAAGTTTTCGGTACCGATTGAAACAGACTCTTTACTGTGCTGCGAAATGGACTCTGTACGCTCCGATATTTCTTTGTCTACAATGTTTTGCTCTTTCGTCGCATCGGCAATGTGTTCATTCACATTCATAATTTCATTGATAAACAGCACTATCTGCTTGAGGGACTCGGCAGCGGACGCAGCCTTATCGACGGTGATGGCACTATAGCTTTTGCTCGAGCCCATTGCACGAACCGCTTCTTTTGAGCCGTCCGTCAGCGTGTTAATCACGCTCAGGATCTGAGCTGCACTTTTTTGTGTCCGGGTGGCCAGTTCCCTCACCTCATCGGCAACCTCAGCAACCCCCCTGCCCTGCTCTCCCGCTCGCGCCGCTTCAATGGCAGCATTCAGCGCCAACAGATTGGTCTGCTCAGCTATTTCCTGGATGATAGATAAAGATCCGGAGATCCCCTGAACATCCCCTTCCAGTTTCGAGATAACACCACTGGCTTCATCCAGCTTTTGCGCCAACGTGTTCACCGAATTCATGGCCTCATCGACCTAATCGCGGGTATCTTTGGCGCTGCCATCGGCATTTTTGGCAGAATTTGCCGCTTCATTAGCATTGCGCGAAATTTCTTCTGCTGATGCTATTAGTTGCGTCATTGCCGTCGCAATCAGTTCGGTTTCTGACTGCTGGCGAAGCAAAATGGAGTTAATATTTCCGGAAGCCGAAGAGATTTGCTGGGTTTCATCAACAACCTCATTGGTCAGCTTCGCAACCTTTTTGATTAATTCATGCAGCTGCCCTAAGAAAATATTAAAATCCCGACTCAAACTGTCAAACTCAGGAACGGTAAAATCCGGAATGCGTACCGTTAAATCGGCATCTCTGGCTGCGTAAATATGGATGGTGCCTTCAAACTTAGATAAGGGCACTGTAATGCTCTTACTGATGATCAGGCCTAAAGCTGCAACGCCAACGGATACCACTAGCGTGAACAACAATATATTCGTAATGCTCTCGTAAAGCTGGACTTCATTTTTATCTCGCATTGACTTGACCAATGCATCCACATCATCGGTATAAAAACCCGTGCCCACGACCAGGTCCCATTTGGCAATATAAATACTATAAGCCAGCTTGGGCAAAGGCTCTGTCTGACCCAGCTTGGGAAAATAATAAACGGAGTAGCCGTCACCTGTTTTTGCAGAATTAATAATATCCCGTACCAGGTAATTGCCTCTTTTGTCTTGTAAATCGATAAAGTTTTTACCAATCCCCTGATCACTGTCTCCCTGCATTACCCGGGTGCCATCGGGTTTAAAGCCAAACAAATAGCCACTACCACTGAACTTAGTGTTCTTCAGAAGTGCAATGGCATCTGATTGTGGATGGTCGCCCTGCAACAGAGGAGTTAAAGCTGATTTGGCTATTTCCAGATATGCTTTGAGCTCAACGCGTTTCATCCGCATCATCTCTTTACGGCTCAGGTCAACCTGCACTTCATTGAGTTTTTTGGCCTCAAGATAAGTAATCAGGGTCACAACCGATGAGATGATGATCACAGGGATCAATGACAACAAGATCAGCCTGGATTTTATTTTGAGTTTCACGCTGTTCGGCCTCTTTATTGCGCTACTCTAGGAGCGCTCTTCGATGTCTTTGCCGGTCTGCGGCGACGTATCGTATATGGATTCTTCCTTGTTGTAGTGTTTAAGATACTCCTGCAAGATTTTATCGTAAGTCCCGTCTTTTTTGATTTCCCGCAGCGTTTGCTCAACTTCCAGCCTGGTTTTATCCAGGGCTTTGGCCATAGAAAATGCGATAAAACTGGGTATCTCATAGCTGTAACTGGGGACTTCAGCAACCAAGTCTTCAATCCCGAGTTGCTTAATGATCTCAAACGCGCCCAGCCTGTTGATGATCACCACCTCGACTCGGCCGGCAAGCAACAGCTCAAAACTTCTTCGCCCTGTGTCTGTCGTCACCACACTCTCAAATACGCCGGTACTGATGGCCTTATCGATCTCAGATCCATAGCTCACTTTGTGCATCACTCCTATCCGGTAAGGCGCCAGGGAGTTGAGCCGGCCGTCAAAGTGAATATTGTTTTTCCTCAGGGTAAACAGCGCAATAGACTGATCTATCAATACTTCGTCCGCATAATCTAAAAACTTGAGTCGTTGCGGGGTTTTATAAATAGTGAAAATACCATCGTAGCGGCCCGTTTCGACTTCTCTGATGGCCCTGCCCCAGGGTAAAATTTCAATCGTATAGGGCTGCTCCATGCGTTTGAATACTTCTCGTACCAGTTCAACGGCAATGCCACTGGGACCATTCTTCCCCTGAAACTCATAAGGAGGGTATTCCAGCGTCACGAGTTTGATGACTCGCTCCTCGGGTAAACTGGCCCCCAGCAAACATAGCAACGCAACGAAGTGAAGTAGCACCCGACAGGCCATAGTTACACCGTCTCTCGCCGAGCTGTTTGTATCATATACCCAGCAACTGAGTAATGAGGCCGATACAGTGACTTATGTAAACACCAGACCATAGTTCAAAGACTCAGCTGAATCTTAATGTATGCCCGACGCCCTCTTGGGTCGCCAGTTCTGGGGTCATAGCTGCCCGCAATACTTACAAAGGGTGGATCCTCGTCGGTTGCATTGACGACCCCTGCTATGAGGCGGGTTTCGGAGTCATCTCTGATAACCTCGCCAAGATTGACACTGTATTGCAAATCAAGGGTATTGAAAGAGCCAATAGACTCTCCGCTGACATCGTTTTCATAGCTGGCCACATGACGCAGGTATACATTGGCACTGTGCTCACCATCAGACCAGTTCAGGCCAATGCTTCCTCTTAAACGCGGAGCCGGATTGCCAACCGTATTGCGATTGAGCTTGCCCAGTCCATCACTGGTGTTACCAGATGCATCCATCAAATCGTAGCTCAGCAAATAGGTGGCTTTAAGTTGTGGTCTGAAATCCCCCATATCGGTACGATACATAGTGGTGGCACTGATGTCCAAACCAGAGGTATCAATGGCCTCAGCATTGATGAATTTGGTATTGACGATAGAGATAGTACCGGCCGAGGTGCGGATCACCCGATTTGGGTCATTTGGGTTGGCATTGACCACCGCCTGATGACTCTCTCGTGTCAACACATCCTCGAAAGAAAAGTCCCAGTAATCAACATCCACAGACAACTCATCAGCAGAGAATGTCAAGCCAAGATTAACCGCCTGTGAGGTTTCCGGCACTAGGTCTGGGTCTCCCACTGTTCTATTGCCGCCAAAGGTTGTGGACCCGTCCTCAGGGTCGGTTATGTTGGCAAAGTTTGTCTGTACGCCCTGAAGTTGATGCACAGAAGGCGCTCTAAAAGAAGTACTGTAGGTTCCCCTGAACGAAAACATGTCATTGGCCAGCCACAAGAAGGAGACTTTTGGATTGGTGGTGTCACCGCCAAACTCGCCATAATCTTCGTAGCGTACTGCCGCGCCTATTTCTAAGTCGAGTGTCACAGGCACAAGTACTTCAGCAAACAGCGCTTTTACATCGCGTTCACCATAAAAGTTCTGGTTACCAATCAAAAAGGCAAAACTATCTTGCTGAGTGAATGAATCGTAGACATTGTTGATAGATTCATCACGATATTGCATACCAAGCGCGTACCCTACATCTCCCCCGCCCACTTCAAACAAAGATTCGCCGGTTATGACCAGTTCATAAACGCGCATTTCTGATTCAGCATCGCCGATGTAGTCACCGATAATGTAGTCTCTCAGTCGTTCATTGTCCGGCTCGTTCGGATCAAAAGGATTGAAATAGAAACACTCGCCCTGCCCAGCCTGAGATGCCCCGCTGCACTTTGTCCCGCCGAAACCATATAAGGCAGCCTGGAAGTTATCTGTGATAACATCTCTGGGGTTCAGTATGGCGTCGTTTGCCGCGGCAACAAACGAAAACTGCCAGTAAATGCCTTCGGTGATTTCGCCATCTCCGCCTATCGCAAAGCGCGATGTAGTATGGTCGTAGTAATTGATTTCAGTCGGTTTTCCCACACCATAAGGGCGACCTCTGAAGAAAATATCTTCGCCGTAGGGATTGTCGGGGTGACTGGCCAGCACGCTTGGCGCATTAAGCACAGGAAAACTGGGCGACACCTCCCGGGTTATTTTATTCCTGGCATAGCCAAACTCCGCCCATAAACGTGTTGTATCACTCCAGTCCCAGGATGCACGAGCGTAGGCTTGCAATCTGTCTTCGTTCGGTACTGCGGTGATCTGTGGTCCAAAGTCGAACAAACAAAACGAATTGCCATTCGACCCTTCGGAGAAAATCCCACCATTTTGTACACAGTTTGGATCCGCAACCGTCAGGCCGCTGGGGTTGTTCTCGTCTGCAAGAGAAGGAATAACAAAACTACCGGGATTTCCGAAACTGCTGGTTGCAGGCTGTAGCCAATCCACTTCGTCGAGTAATAAACTGGAGCGTTCAAGAAAACTGACCGCAAATAGCATATGACCGGTGTCGCCAACATAACCACCATGGGCAAAGTCTATTTTAGTGTCATCCTGATCTCCATCGCTCCAGCGTGTCCGATACTCATACTGGATTTCTGTGCCTTCCATATCATCACGGGTGATAAAATTCACAACCCCGGCAACGGCATCTGAGCCGTAAATGGCAGATGCGCCATCTTTGAGTATTTCGACTCGTTTAATTGCCAGAGTTGGCACCAGTGAGGCTGTATCAACAAAGCTTGCCCCCTGATCGGTTACAACGGCAGACGTGACTTGTCTAATTCCGTTCTGCAGCACCAATGTGGAAGACACACCCAGCCCCCGGAGGTTGACGTTCGAAGTGCCCGCAGTGAAGTTCTGTGACAAATTATCTGAATTGTTTTGCGAGCCTGCATTAAACGGCAAAACTTCGATGAGATCTCTGACATTATTGGCACCAATATCCGTCAGGTCACTCAGTTCAGTACTTGATATAGGAGATGCGCTCTCTGACTGGACCGAGCGCCTAATCCGCGAGCCTGTTACTGTGATGGTCTCAATGGCGCTTTGCTCATTGCCTTGGGCATTAGTTGGTGTTTCAGCCACGACCAGAGCCGGACAGAGTAGTATAGGCAGAGCCCGCATTAGCAGAGATTGGGCTCTGAGCGAGGAGTTGCACATGATTTCACCTTGTTCTTTCTGACGGTAAAGTTCTCAAGTGCTATATTTCCCTGGAGTACGACAGCTACCAACTCGCTGACACGTCTCGCCAGTGTAAGGCTTTCGCTCTGCCGCTAGCAGCGATACAAGTGTCTTAGTAATACAAGTAAGACACTTACATCAGATAAGTAGCCAGAATTACTCACCTAAGGTGTGGCAAAACAATAGACACAAGGTGGTATCGCTCCTACAGCATTTTCACATTGCTGTGTTAAGCATAGCCTGAGATTTCAAAGTCATGGTAAAACTGTGCGGTTTTTTACCCAATATGGCCGACTAAGCGCAAGCGTGCCTGGCCAATTTTCCCAGGCACGTCCGATTACCGCTTTCGTCTATTTACTCACCCGAAGCGTATAGCTGCCCGCGCCTGAGTAGGAATAGACCACAAAACGATAATAACCAGATGATGCACTGTAATTGATCGACTCCGTGGAGGTGGGTGTTTCGGAAATGGCAACCTGTTGCCAACGACCATTGAGCCATTTCTCTATTTTCAAATCAAAATCGGCACTCGCCGGGCCGCTTAGCGACAAACCTATGGTGCCGCCCCCATACTGAAACCAGGTGCCATTTGGTTCAATCGCACTTTGCTTATCGCTCAAAGTGCCGGTGTAGGTATCCGGTTCAGGTTGGGTGGCCGACTCGATAGTGAAAGAGATGGTTTGTGCCGGGTCGGAAATATCGCGGATCCTGAGTCCGGAATCACTGCCGTTCCACCACAGCGCATTGGTACCCCGAGACGTTTGTGCATTGGGTAAAGCCTGGGTAAATTCTCCCGCCACATCGAACAAGTCGCTGCCATCACCACGGTTGCGTTTGTATTCCGGGTCCCGATTGCCGTCACCATGCTCCATCTGAATGTACGGATACCACTCATTGGAGTTACTGCCACGACTGTCGACATGCCACACAGCCAGTCCCTGATCGAGTTGTTCGGAGTTTTGCCCCGACTTGTGAATGGCTTCTATGTAAAACGCTTCATTACTGTTGGCCGGATTCGTCCATTTATAAGAAGTACCGCTGTCTGAGGTATGACTTAGCCGGCCCGATGGCGCATTGGCGTTAATCGCGGGGTTTAATTCTGTTACTGTGTCCCAGCCAGCAATGGCTCTGAAATGCGCCACTGGCGGCGTTGGTTTATAGCGATTGGTCGTGCCAATGGCGCCGTATCCCATCACACCAAAACTGGCAACGGATCCTTCAGAGCTACCATCGTAATCATACAGATCTGGCCAGTTGGTAATTAAGTGACCCGATTCATGAACAAACGTGCCTATCGCCAGGCTGGCGCGCATATCTGTGATCTGGTAGCGGTCAGTACAGACGCCATCGGCACAAAAACGCGGACTGAGCCTGGCCATATGGGGCCACAACCCCTTTGACCAGGCGCTGTCCGAGTTACCGGCATAGAAGATATTCAGGCCACGAATTTGATTACTGCTGTTGGTGGTCAGCTGAGAAAAGTCAAATCCCTGTTGATATTCGAGCCATTGTAATGCTTCATTGATCAGCTCCTGAGAGCGAACCGTCGAGCTTAGACTGGAATCGGCATAATATGCTTTGTTCTTTTTCGCGGTGTAATACTGTGTCACCGTGTTGGTGTAATCCAGCTTATCGCCTGATACAGATCGAAAGTAGCCCCTCACCGACTGAGCATTACCAAATTCAGTGTAGTTTAAATCATTCAGAAAACGCTCTACCTGTGCTTTGGAAATGCTGCCCCGTTCATCCGGAAAATCGATGATAATTGTCAGCCCTTTCACCTGACCGCTGATCTCTTCTGCCCCCTGAGTATGGATCATGGACGAGTGAGAGACTTTATTGCTGCCCAGCATTTGTGCGCGTTTTGATGCAACTAACGCAGCTTTTGCGACATCACTGAGACCAGCCTGTGGCTCACTAACTGCAAGGCGCTGAACAGAGTGCTGGCTCTCAACTAATTGACCAGTTGAAACCAGCGTTGCGCCATCCGCGCTGACCTTAGCATAAGCCATGCCTTTAAGTGTTGCATCGTAAACAGCCAGGCGACCGTCCGCGGTCCGTTGCTCTGCGTAGTAATCATTACCTTGCAGGTATAAGGTCACAGTCTGACCATTCGGCTGAGTAAATTGGTAACTCGTATTATTGTAGGGGATTGCGGCCTGAACCAGTGTGGTCACAGTGACCGCACCGACAGCCAATAAAGCGTGTAGTGTTCGCATAATTAAGTTCCTTTACATGTGTAATAGCCCCTCCCATATCAGGTTTGATATGAAATTGGGAACTTAATTATTAACCGTATTTTTACAACTTATCAAATTTAAATTTTTATTACCTGGACGTCGATCTCCTGTCTCCACCAGGTGTATGTGCAACCTGGCCGCACCACCGCCGCAATGTGATCCGTGTAGCAACTGGCTTATCGCTTTGCTCGGGCTGCTGTTTTGCCTTTGCAGCAGACCAGGCGTCAGAAATGGCGTTATTTGCCAGTAATTGCACATAAAGATCGATAGAAGGTGTTAATTCCGAATTAATCAGCGTCGGCATTGAAGCCATTAATTTGTCCCGCATATCCGATTGCAGTACCCGTGATTCAACCACAGTGTCGAATACTGCCAGTTGCCATCGATAGAAGTCATTGAAAACGGCCTGCCCACTGGCATTTACCTGAGTCGCGACGGATGATTTAAAGCGCATAAACCCGCCCCAGTCTCGTAAATGAATTTGTGTATTTAGCAGGTTCAGGCCCGTCCCTGCGGCATGACCAAACTGCTCCGTTTCTGAGTGAAATAAAAAGGCCCGAATATACATCAGCTGGGCATTTCGATAGCTATTGTTATCAAAATACAGATTGCCCAGGTTGTTCTTAATGTTTGCAATGATCTCTCTGTCATCTGAGAGCATCATAGCTTCTTTCAGTATACCTGTGGCCTTCTTATGCTGACCCGTAAAGCGATAAACCACCGCCAGATTATTCGCAATCCGGGCGTACTGCTTCTCATCAACGACATAATTTAATGCACACTCGTTAAGCTGTTGTGCATATTGATAGTCCTGCATACGCCTGTGGTATACAGCTAAAGAGCCAATAACATGGATGTGCTCTCCATGCAGATAACTTTGCCACTGTTCTTTGCTCAGTTGGTTGATAATACCCGACACAGCAGCCGCATCATGTGAGCGCACACCCGATTCCAGACCGGCAAGGTAAACTTGCAATAACCCTTTACTCGGCTCCTCGGGCAGCTTGTTATTCACCTCACGAAACAAGGCGACCGCCTGAGTTGGGTTTTTGTCATTCAGGTCTTTCAGTTGGTTTAACGTTTTGAACAGCTCCGCAGGTGTTAAAGTGACGGCAGCGGAAAATAACAAGCTTGTGAGCATAAATCAGAGACACCTAATTGCAATCTAGCTAAGCATGGTACAGATACAATTAATATACCAGAGAACACACTGAACTCTGATTGACCATCATTAATGCAATTCGGTCAAAAAACGCCCCAAAACACACACAAAAAAAACACAATTGTTAACGAAAAATCCAAACCCCAACTTTACCCACATCAGAACCAATACAGGAAACCTATAATTTTATTGGTAAAAAATAGACAAAAAAGCAAAATATTAAATTATTAATATGAAATTTCTCATTTATATGTTTACATTTGGAAAACACTGCGATAGCATGAAGTCGTTCCTTAGGGCATGGCTTATCACACGGGCCATTCCAAATGAACTCCCGAGAAGTAGAGCTTACCAACAAGGATGTTGGTTTATTGGGTATTTCCTGGCACAGTTTTGTTGCTATTGGAGGTTAGGCAGGACATTTCCTGCCTTTTTTTTTGCCTGTAATCTTGTACTTGCCAAACTGACTTACTTTTGGGTAAATTTAGTAAAAATAGTACAGCGGACACTTATGACTCTCAGACTACCTCACTCCGTTCTTGTCGTCATTTATACTACTCACAACGAATTTTTACTGTTACAACGCGCAGACGATCCCGGTTTCTGGCAATCTGTGACGGGCGGCGTTGATCCCGGAGAGTTACCGATTGAAACGGCTTACAGAGAGTTACTCGAAGAAACAGGCATCGATGCAAAGGCGCTAGGGGTGACTATCAAAGATCATCAAAAGTGCAATCAGTACACCATCAGAGAGCAGTGGCGGCACAGGTATGTGGCAGGTGCGACTGTTAATACTGAGTATGTATTCAGTGTCTGTGTGCCGAGTGGTTGCGAAGTGCGGCTTGCGCCAGGAGAGCACCTGGCTTATCGCTGGCTCACCCAGCAACAAGCAGCTGAGCAAGCCTGGTCAACCAGTAACAGCCAGGAAATTTTATCAATTGAACTGGTTTAATTTATCTATTGAGCTGGTTTAAATAGCAGCGTCTGCCAGGTGACTGAGGCTCTGCCCTGCGCATCTTCTTCGGGTTCAGTTACCTCAAGACAATGCAAGTCTGCCTTTTGTGCGATATCAAGAATATACTCTACCGAGCAATTTTGCATGCCGCGCACTTTCAGTGCTTCCTCATCATCACAATGGCGCAGCTTGATAGCCAGCAAACCATGCTGGTTTAGCAAAGTGCGCAAGGTCAGCATTGCCTGCTGGCCGGAACTGGACTGCAAATAGTTAAACACCGAACTGACCAAAATCACATCAAAGGCAGCATGGTTCTTACGTACTTTGTACAAACAGGGCAACTCATCCTGATACCAGTTAACCGGCATATCGCGGGTATATGCTTGCCCCAGGCGGTTTAATGAACACACAGGCTCTACCGCAACCACTTCTGCATTTTCAGCCTGCTCAGCAAAAAACCGGGCATCTCTGCCAGCTCCTGCACCGATATCCAGGAACTTCAGACCTGTTTCAGACATCAATGGCGTCACAAATTTTAGCCAGGAAGCATGCAGCATCTCAAAGCGATATGATTGATACACTTTGGCAAGTTGTAGTGCATTGTCTTCGTAATATTGCATAGGCATAGATGCTAGGCTCCAACCGTTGTTATATATGTTCCTGATACAACACCATCATAGACAATAATAAAGGCACAATTATGACATTTTGGTTAAATATGGCCTTGGTTCAGTCAAGATTAACGCTTTGATTTAGTGACAAATACGTATACATTGGTTGCCATATGAAGGGCTCAGTTCCGCGAATTATTCACGACTAATCGCAAGTAACCTGTATGATTGAGAGCACGTCAGGATTCCCCCTATTTTTGCAGCCTGTTACCTGCGTCAGGGATCCATTACACCAGGAGTTTTTATGTCACTAGATTCTTTACAGACCCCGTGTCTATTGCTGGATAAGCAAAAGCTACTGAACAATATCAATCGGCTAAATAAACAGCTGGCGCGCTTTAATGTGACCTCGCGACCACACCTAAAAACCCTGAAGTCGGTAAATGCCGCTCAGTACATGCTGGGTGATCTGTCGGCGCCCTGCACGGTTTCGACGCTGCAAGAAGCACGACAGTTTGCTCAAGCGGGTTGCAAAGATATCACCTATGCCGTGGGGATCAGTGAACACAAATTACCTGAGATACTGGACCTGCAAAACCAGGGCATCACTATACACATTCTTATGGACAGCTTCGAACAGGCGCAATTTGTCCATGCTTTTTGTCGGGAAAATGATTGCCAGTTGAGCTGCCTGATCGAGATTGACTGTGATGGCAAGCGGGCCGGCATAAAATCGGATGATCCCCAGCTCATTGCCATTGCTAAAATTCTGCAAAGCGCAGAACTGTTTAGTGGTGTCCTGACCCATGCTGGCGGCGCATATGACTGCCGCAGCCTGGACGAAATCAGAGCAATGGCACAGCAAGAACAAGCAGCCGTGCGCGATGCCGCCAGCAAACTGGAAAGGCACCAAATCAGCTGTGACGTTATTAGCGTAGGCTCCACACCGACTGCACTGCTGGGTGAAGGGTTTGACCAAGTCACCGAAGTTCGTGCTGGCGTTTACGCTAGTATGGATCTTGTTATGGCTGACCTTGGGGTATGCCAGCCAGAGGATATCGCCTTAAGCGTCCTTACCAGGGTGATTGGTCATAATCAGGAAAAGAACTGGCTGATCCTGGACGCGGGCTGGATGGCCTTATCACGCGACCTTGGTCTGGCGTCACAGCCAGGCGGTTACGGTCAGGTATGTGATGAAGCCGGACACGTTTTACCCGGGCTTTATGTCAACAGTGCCAATCAGGAGCATGGTATCGTCGTGTTACCAAACACACTCAGCACTCACGACTTTGCCATAGGTACTTTACTGCGTATTTTGCCGAACCACGCCTGTGCCACCGCCGCGCAACATGCGGGGTATCAGGTGATCTCGGATGATGAAATGGACTACTGGACACGTTTTGGCGGCTGGTAATGGTCCACATTCAGCATTGTTGCTATAGTACAGACACGGAAATAAAGAAGGAATAAACATGGACCCTATCACGCTCATTCTCGACTACCTCCTCACCGTTGAGGCCTTTTTACTGATTTTTATCATCTTTGTGCTCAAAGGTAGCATCAAGTTTGTGCCGCAAAACCGCGCCTGGATCATAGAAAGGTTTGGTAAATACCAGTCCACCAAAGAAGCCGGTTTGAACTTTATTGTGCCTTTTATCGATCAGGTCTCTGCCGATCGCAGCCTTAAAGAGCAAGCCGTCGATGTGCCTTCACAGTCGGCCATTACCCGCGACAACATCTCTTTGATTGTAGATGGTGTGCTGTACTTTCGGGTGCTGGACCCTTACAAAGCCACCTATGGCGTCGACGATTACATCTTCGCCGTCACTCAACTGGCGCAAACCACCATGCGTAGTGAGCTGGGCAAAATGGAGCTGGATAAAACCTTTGAAGAGCGCGATATGCTCAATACCAATATTGTCTCTGCCATCAATGCCGCATCCGACCCCTGGGGCATTCAGGTACTCAGATATGAGATCAAAGACATAGTGCCGCCCAACTCAGTAATGGAAGCCATGGAAGCGCAAATGAAAGCAGAGCGGGTTAAGCGTGCGCAGATTTTGGAATCGGAAGGTGACAGACAAGCCGCCATCAACGTAGCCGAGGGTAAAAAGCAAGCCCAGGTACTGGCTGCAGAGGCAGAAAAAGCCGAGCAGATCCTAAAAGCAGAAGGTGAAGCAAAAGCCATTATCGCAGTCGCAGAGGCGCAAGCGGATGCGCTGAGAAAAGTCGGTGAAGCCGCCAACACAGAAGAAGGCCAAAAAGCCATTCAGCTCGACCTGGCCAGTAAAGCCATTGTTGCCAAAGAGGCCATTGCCCGTGAATCTTCCGTGGTCTTGTTGCCTGAAAGTGGCACCGACCCCAGCTCTTTGGTGGCACAAGGCATGTCGATCATCAACAGCCTGAATAAAAAGCAAAAGGAGCAGCCGTGACCCTGTTTGTTGAACACCTGAGCCAGATCCTGATTGTACTCGGGCTGCTGGCTTTAATCATAGAAGTCGCCGTACTGGGCTTTGCCACCTTTGTGCTATTTTTCCTCGGTCTGTCACTGGTCCTGAGTGGTTTGATGATGTCTGCTGGCTTACTGGACGCCACCCTGATGAATGCATTGTGGGTTAATGCGGTATTAACCGCCGCTCTGGCAGGCGTACTGTGGCAACCGCTCAAGCGTATGCAAGCTAAAACGCAAAGCACAGAAGTAAACAGCGACTTTGCCGATATCACCTTGGTACTCAGCGATGACCTTAATGAGCAAAGCCAGCTCACCCATGCCTACTCCGGGGTCACCTGGCAGCTAAAAAGCGAAACGCCTATTGCAAAAGGCACCACGGTCAAAGTGGTCAAGAAAAGTGTTGGGGTACTGTGGGTGGAAGCGCTCGGTGACGAGTGACAGTAGCACCTTTTCGCAGCGCAAGGCAGTTAGGTCAGGGAAGACCGTTCAACCTGCTACAGGCAATATTTCACTCTGTGTTTGTATAGCTTAGTTCAAAGTCTGTTTTGTTGATTCATCCATGAAGTCCAAGCGGTGCGTTTGCCAGAATCGGCCGTCCAGGGCCTGTTTTACTATTTTTCTTTCCCAACAAAATACCAAAGCTGGCTACGGCGTCCTGCCTCCAGTGTTCAAATCATGCAAAAAGCGGTGCTTTTAAAACGCATGATTTTCACTCATCGAGCCTGAAAAAGCAGTGCTTTTTCCGGGTGGGTGAAGTAAGACCGACGATTAAGTATCGTCGCAGCTTACTGAAGTGAGCGCATGGATGCGCGATGGCCCCAGCTACAGGGAAGTAAATCAGCTCGGTGTTTGTATAGCTTAGTTTAACAACTACATCGTTGATTCATCCATGAAGCGCTAAGTAGTGCGTCCGCCAGAATCGGCCATCCAGGGCCTGTTTTACTATTTTGCTTTCCCTGCAAAATACTGAAACTGGCTTACGGCGTGCTGCCTCCAGTGTTCAAATCATGCAAAAAGCGGTGCTTTTTCCGGGCGGCTCTCAGCCTCTAAAGTCGGGGTCATCGGTACTTCGTCACAATTAAAAAGTAGAAAAGTTTCTCTGTCTCAATCCCCTCTAAAGTCGGGGTCACCGGTACCGTCTAAGTCAACTCGAGTTCAAGAAATTGAATCGTCTCAATCCCCTCTAAAGTCGGGGTCTCCAGTACTATAGCGGATCGAGGCCGCGTCGTACAAGGGCTGTAGGGGGTAAAAATGTCGATGTCCTGTCGGCTGTTCCCAAAACCGCTGACTTACTGACATTTTAGCCCTTCTTAAACGAGTAAAAGTTATAAAATTCAATGGCATGCTATCTAAGCTACTGACAAAATGTAATTTTGGCATTGGCAGCAGATCGTAACGCATTGATTTAGCGTTTATAAATTACGATCAGAGCAACTTAGCATGCAAAAACACGCTTTAATGTAGGGTATTGAATAGAAGCAGCCTTTAAGCCAATTTACGAAAAAATGCCGGGCGTGAAACCAAAAAATTAAAAAGACACCCAGCCCAAAACTTGTGCGCCAAACCTCCACCGTCTACGCTTGTAATCAGCTCCAAGGATAAGGACGAACAAGATGCCAACCGCACGGAAGAATCAAATCAGTTTGGTGGACACCAAGTACTATCACTGCATATCTCGCTGCGTAAGACGAGCCTTTCTGTGCGGTGAAGACAAAATAACCGGTAAATCTTATGAGCATCGCAAAAATTAAAAAGACATATATGGACGCT
>NZ_PNCI01000030.1 GCF_005887095.1 Pseudoalteromonas rubra
GGTTGGACTTGACCAGTACACCCAGGAGTGGTTTAAAATCGAAGGCTCATGTGATGAGGTTGAAATCAGCCAGGGGGCTAAAGCATACAGGGGGATCGGTCGCGCTTATATTACATCAAGTATTCCAGGCCTTGACGCTTCTTTTGTGGCAATAGGTATAAAACCAGAAGAGTACTATGCCTTAATGGAGTTTGAAGAGTTGAAGCCGTTTTTTAATCACAGCCCATTAAAAGCGTAATAGTTGGAAAACGTTAAATGTGGAGGCGAAAAATGAAAAATGTATTTATATCGGGGTTTGCCCTTTTACTTTTATTAGCATGCACAGACTCACCTAGTGTCGATGATTTGATAGATAACACAGAGCTGATGTCGGTTATTCAAAAGGCTGCACAAAGAGATGTATCTAATGTAGGTATGATTCCGATTGCGTTAGATGTAGGTTCCCTAGCTATCAAAAAATTAATTAGCAATTCTGATGCTGATAAAATAAGAGAACTAACCAACTGCCCCAATTTATCTGGAGTCGAACTTACCTTTGCTCGAGATAGAGTCACACATGTGAAAATTATTGCTTCTAATTGTGTTGATGAAGGATAGGTTTATTTTACGCATCAAACTAAATTGGAATATAAGGGAGTGAAGATAATGCAGGAACAGGCACTAGAAGTGGATTTGTTCTTTGATGAACTTCATGCGTACCTTAAAGCGAGATTTCGTTACAAAAAGGCAATGGGTAAAGTGAACGCCTTGAATCACAAAACCATATCCATAGACAGAAGTCGCGTTTCAATGTACCTGAGGTATAAGTCGGGTTATCACAATGAAAGCCAACTGGTTATTGCTCGGCTCGCATTTAAGGAGCAAAGACAGGGGCATGGCTCAGATCTACTCAGATTTTTGTGCACAGTGTCAGGCAGGTACGGCATTCGCAGTATTGCCTTGGAGCAAACAAACATTAACTCCAGTGCTTTCGCAAGCAGGTTGGGCTTTAAAGAGGTCGTGGAAAAGTATTGGGTGATTTCGACCGAAGCGCTGGCAGCTGAGCTAAGCAAGCGCCCAGTGATGAGCGCTTGATAAGTCATTAAGCGAAGATGGGTTTTCCGCCTCTATCACCGTTACCCGTTGTTGCGAGTACCTGTGATGCCGGGTCAATGATAATAATGCCGCCTGTGTCAGTTAGGCGAGGGCCAGAGCCCTTGCTACCAGTCGATGCAACCATATTTGATGCAGGATCGCCGCCTTGGTTTCCACCGCCAGTTGTGGCTATTAAGTGTGTATCAGGTTTAATGATAACCCCACCCGTTGCGATAAGCACTGGAGGGCCGCCTTGATCGCCTCCGCCTGTTGTTGCAACTGCTGGGGTGATCATAACTGAAGCAGCAATAGCTAAAATCGTACGTTTCATTTATTTGCTTTTCCCTAAAATACGAATTATGAAATTTTACATATTGGTTACCATAACGCAAGTATAATAGCTGCTTGGCCTAGTGTAGGGCGGATTTACTCACAGCAAAGTCACAAAAACGGTGGATAACATCACATAAATTCTTTAGGTGTCTGGTGATCTGATGCATTGGTTATCCAGACTTTAATATCAAGCTTCTTGTCTTCGAAGGTTTTTCAATTCTACGTTAGTATCGCTATTTAGTGCTTTTCTTAACAATCAATACAACGCCTGAGTCTTGTTTAGCGACTTACAGCCCGTAAGGTCAGGCTGGCCTCAACCAACAGCTTAGAGGAATGGCTAGATCGCCCTTTTCCGCCTGTTGTTCCACTGCACAATCGGATCCTCGTAAAACCACAGCAGGATGTGCCTCTGGCGATAAGGGCTTTGTTGTAATCACGCCAGTTAATGATACGCTTTTCTTTCAAAGTTCAGTCTTTTGCGATCTAATCAGACAAGGCTAAATGAGTTCAATGAGTTCAATGAGTTCAATGAGTTCAATGAGTTAGGAAATAACGCCAGGCGATATACTCTTTAGTTGCACCATCTGAACAAAATGTCGGGATCGTACGTAAAAAGAGTTACATCAAGACACAGGAGTGGAAATTTGAATAACAAATCGCGGCGCGTTCCATCGGGCAGGCTAAGCAGGCTCGCACATTTTGGCGGTCTGGCGGGTAAAGTTGCTTCTAATGTGATGATTGCAGGTGCCAAGCAGGCATTAAGCGGTCAAAAAGCAAGCCGCTCTGAGTTATTGCTACAGCCTGGCAATATCCATGCGGTAGCCGAGAAGTTATCTCACCTGCGTGGTGCGGCTATGAAATTAGGCCAGTTATTGTCTATGGATGCCGGTGAGCTGTTACCTGCTGAGCTGTCTGTGTTACTTGAACGACTTCGCTCTGATGCGGCCCCGATGCCACACAAGCAATTGGTTGCGACCCTGGAAAAAGAGCTTGGCCCCGACTGGCTGGATAAGTTTAGCCATATTGAGTTAAATAGTTTTGCCCGTGCGTCAATTGGTCAGGTCCATAAGGCAACTTCTGAACAGGGTTTGCCGCTAGCGATTAAAGTACAATATCCGGGTGTCGCCGACAGTATCCACAGTGATGTAGACAATGTGGTTAGCCTGATCAAGCTCTCAGGTTTGTTGCCAAAAACTCTGAACATAACGCCGCTGGTTGAAGAGGCAAAGCAGCAGCTGCTGGTGGAGACCGACTATCATCAGGAGGCAAAAGCGCTGAGTGCATTTGAGCAGGCGCTTGCGCATAATCCACATTTTAAGGTACCGAAGAGCTATCCTGCGCTGAGTTCAAAACACCTGTTAACGATGGAGTTTGTTCAGGGTGAGCCGCTTGAAGCTATGACGTCTTTACCGCAGGCAAAGCGCGACCAATTAGCTTATCGCTTGATAGCCTTGTTTTTCACCGAACTGTTTGAGTTAAGAATGGTCCAGACAGATCCTAACCTGGCCAATTACCAGTACAACCGTGACAAAGATCAGATTGTACTGCTCGACTTTGGTGCCACCAGGATCATTTCTCCTTCACTGTGCCTGGGTTACAAAAAGCTCCTTCAGGCCGGCGCTGCGCAGAACCGACAGAAACTAAAAGAGGCCGCTTGTGAGATAGGCTATTTTTCTGATGATATAGATCCACACTACCAAAATGCCGTGTTGTCTTTGTTTGAGCTGGCTATTTCACCGCTCAGAGCAAGTGGACCCTTTGATTTTGCCTCCAGTGGCCTGGCAAAGCAGATCAGTGAACAGGGCAGAGCGTTGAGCACTCAGTCCCGGCAGTGGCATACCCCACCGGTAGATGCCATGTTTATTCATCGCAAGCTGGCTGGATTATATTTGATAGCCTCGAGACTCAAGGCGAAAGTTGAGCTCAGCCCTTTGCTCAATGAAATTCAGGTTTAACACCGCATCTTGCCGTTCAGTGAGCTGTCAGATTGTCGTCAAACCTATTTTGAGCTACCCTGTGTTCCCAAATTAATGCAAAAGGAAATGACGATGAAAAAATACCTACTGGGATCGATTATAGCACTCGCTTCTACCACGACTTTAGCAGTAACTGATATTGGATTGGGTACGCTGAAAGGGGTGAAAGTATACGACTTTTCTAACGACAAAACGATTCGTCTCTATTTCAATAATGATGTGCAATATGAGCTGGCGGGTTGCAATAAAACGGCGACGATTACCTACAGCAAACATAGTACAGATAAGGTTGATCACTTTTTGAGTCTGGCATTGGCAGCCTATATGTCGGGCAAAAAAGTACGCCTGACATCAGCCACTAATGATTGTGAAGTAAGCCTGATATCTTTACAGGAAAACCGCTTTTAGTGACTTAATAAGGATACAGTCTAGGGGCGATAGTACATTTGGCTAAACCAAGCCGATAATATCTAATAAAGTTAGATTGTCATTTGGCAATGCTAAAATGGCCGCCCGTTACCTTTATTATACAGACAGATAGAGTTGTAAATGATGAAAAAAAAGGTTTTCTTTGCCAGTGTTATGGCACTTTTTTCACTGGGTGCTCAGGCGGATGTTACAAGTGGTGGGTATTATAAAATTGATAAGCTATACACTTGGGCGGACTATACCGATAACGTCTTTTTAATCAGACTGGAATCGCAAATTGGCGCAGGGTTAGAAAATTGTCCATTCGGCTATTGGCTGGATAAAGCATCCAGTACCAATAGTAATGTCTATAGTGCTGCGCTTTCGGCTTATCACGCAGGTACTAAAGTACTAATTTACGGTGATGAAAACAATGACTGGACAGGGTTGTCTTCTAAAGAGTGTAAAATAAAGCTATTGATTGCCGAATAGGTATAATGCGCTGCTGCGTGACTACACAACAAAGCGCGGTTGTTATTTCACGTTCCTTTCACACCTAAGAGCGCATGCTGGATCCACGATTATTGATTCAAGGATTCAGGCATGGCTCTGTCACTCGAGGTCAGCGACCTAACCCACACCATACAGTTACATAACGGTACTCAACTACCCCTGATCAATGCTTTGTCACTGCGCGTTGAAGCTGCAGAGCATATTGCTATTGTTGGTGCTTCCGGATGCGGCAAATCAACTTTGTTGTCGTTGCTTGCGGGTCTGCAAGCAACGCAATCGGGCCACGTATGCTACCGCTTTGAAAATCAGACTTTTAAAGCCTCCGAGATACTGTCCCAGTGTGGCTTTGTGTTCCAGCAATTTCATTTATTGCCCGAGTTAAATGCCCTCGATAATGTCGCATTACCGCTACAGCTCAGAGGCCATAAAGATGCCACCATGCAGGCCGCTCATTGGTTAACGCAGATGGGCCTGGCAAAGCGGCAGCGCCAGGGGGTGACTCAGTTAAGCGGGGGAGAGCAGCAAAGGGTCGCGATTGCCCGCGCTCTGTGTGTCCAGCCGCGAATACTATTTGCAGACGAGCCAACCGGTAATCTGGATGAGACAACCGCAGAACAGGTGATCACGCTCATGCTGGCAGGCGCCAGGCAAAGCGGCGCGTCATTGATTTTAGTGACCCATGATATGGCTCTGGCAAGGCGTATGGACAGAGCTTATCGTCTCAGCCACGGGAGGCTGACACCATGTCACTAGCACAGACGATGACATCTGATCCCGTTGCTCGCCACCAGGCAATGTCGCCAATACATGCGCTCAGGGTGTTCAACTCCTTGCTCTGGAGACAGATTCTGCAGGGTAAATACTGGCTAACGCTTGCTGCCCTGTGTGTGTTATTTGTTTATTTGCTACTGAGCAGCTTGCTGGGACAAGGCGTAGAGCGGTTTTTGGTGCAAAATCTGCAATCGACGCTCGGTGCAGACACGCAAGTGACTGTAAGGCGGCCTTGGCAACAGGCAGAGCTGGACTGGATAACAACACATGCGACTAAATCCAGCCTGCAGTCTCAGTATCGTGTAACGCTCAGCAATCACGCGCAGCATCAAAGCGCCATTCTAAAGGCCGTGGACAGCAGCTACCCGATTCAGGGAGACATTCACATCAGTGATAGTCATGGGCTCGATGCGCGGCTTATGCAGCAAGGCCCCGGGCTGGGGGAGATCTGGCTTGAGCCAAGGTTAGCTGCTGCGTTGGCGTTGGAGCTGGGAGATACACTAGAACTAAACGGAGCGCCATTGCGTGTCTCCGCGTTGCTGTTGCTTGAACCTGACAGGATCCTTGAAGGCCTTGGCAGTGATATGCGCGCCATGGTGTCTCAGTTGAGTCTGTCCGACGGTGAACTGACGCCGCATCTAAACAGATCTCTGATGCTGCATGACACCGGACTGAGTGCCGCCATCAGACAATTTCAGTCTAGTGCACCTGGCGTTCAGGTGATCAGTAAATCCCTGAACAATTATCCACTTGCCAAAGTCTGGGAGCGAGTGCAGAACTTCCTCGGGTTACTCAGTTTGCTTATTGTGCTTTTGACTGTGCTGATCCTGTGGTTGTGTAGTCAGGTACAGATCCAGCCACTCAAAAAAAGCGTCTCTGTACTGCTTGCCTGTGGTATGGAGCGTCGTATGTTGCCTGCTTTAGCAATCAGCGCAGGTGCAATTATTCTTATACTCAGTTTGATCCCCGCACTCTTACTCGCCTTGCTGGCAAGTTATGGTGTCAGTCATCTGGCGCAATACTATGTGGATGGGTTTACGCTTTACTGGCACTGGCAAGATCTATTGGGTGCCGTTGCTTTGGCGACCGCTGTGTACTTTTTTATAGCATTGCCTATGTGGCTGGTGTTACTCAGAGGTGATATTCGATTGCTGATTGAGCAGTGCACCGAAAAGACGCATATGCGCTGGTTTGCGATTTTAAGCCCGGTAGGGCTGCTGGTTGCGCTGATCCTGATTTATACCGACAACTGGCTACTCAGTGGCATGCTGTTGGGTGGACTGGGTTTGTGTGTGGTATTGGTCTTGTTTGTCACCTGGCTGGTGCTGAAGTTCAGTGGCTATCTGATGCCAAAACGCTGGGTATTGGCGCATTTTAGTATGCTGCTTTTGCGTAAGCGGATGTTGGTCAAATTGGTACAAATCACGGCGTTGGGCTTAAGTGTGACTTTACTGCTGCTGTGTATCAATATGGGTCGGGATGTGACTAATATGCTGGAGCTCTACCTTTATCAGAATCAGGGCAATGTGTTTGTCAGTCGTGCCAATGAGGAACAAAAAACAGCGCTCGAAGCGTTTGTTGATCGGTATCAGGGCAGTATCAAAGAAATGCAGCCCTTTCAGCTGGCTCAGGTAACCCACTTTAACGACATTGCGCTGTCTGAACGGGGTGTGCAGCCCAGTGATACTCAGCGGCGTCTGGAACAGCCAGTTAACTTACACTGGCATGCTGAGATGCCTGAAAACATCAGACTGACAGAGGGAAGCTGGGATACGAGCCCTTCACAGGCGGGTGTCTCTGTCGATCACGAGGTATTCATTGAATTAGCCCTGTCGCTTGGTGACACAGTCCATTTTGATGTCGCTGGTGAGCGGGTTTCAGCCACAATTAACTCTGTTCATCAATTTAAACCAGGAGGAAGCTCGGTGACCTTTTGGTTTGTGTTGCAACAAAGCAGGACACCTCTTTTGAATGGGCCTGTTTATCATATGGGTAGCATCGAGCTCAACGCAGCGGGTACTTCGGCGATTGGGGGGCTATGGCGTGAACATCCCCAACTCCGTCTTGTCACACTGGATGCGTTACTGGGTAAAATACGTAGTCAGGTCAGGGCACTGATTGCACTGGTCATGAGTTACAGCGTCTTTATTGCCTTGCTTAGTAATCTTCTGATGGTTGCGGCAATTCGGACTCATATGGAAAAAGATCAAACCCGTAACGGACTGTTATTGAGCTTTGGCTTATCACAAAACCAGGGCTTCAGGATCCTATTGATTGAGTGGCTAACGGTCACTTTGATCCCCACCTTGTGTGCTGTTGCAGCCATATACAGCTTTGTTGATGCATTTTATCAGCAGAATCTGGCGATGTCCTATCAGGGCAGCGTATTGATGATGCTGGTGGAAGCGCTCTCCATCGCACTGGCCATTGCTGCCAGCGGTATCTTGCTAAGTCGCAAACAACTATGCCGCAGCCCTATTGGATTACTCAAAGAAGGACAATGAAAATGAATTTACCACTTTGGTTTTACTGGTTATTGTTATTGCTTGCAGGGGTGCTGGGGTTTCCATGTCTGGCACAGGCACACATGTTGGGCAGTGCATTGCCGTTACAGTGGCAGCAGGGAGAGGCCCGGCATTTGTGGTTAGCTGGGGAAGCGGGTGAGGTTGAAACCTATCGATATGACAAAGTAGGGTATCAATTTGTGAAAACACTCGGGACATCCGATATTAGGGCCGTAGCGATGGACTTAGCGGTGTTGGCCGGTGAATCTGCGCCTGTTCCTGTGGTGCTGGCAGAAGATGGCATATATCGATATACAAAAACCGGATTAACGCCGCTTGTAACAGCACCACACTTATATCAGCAAAGTCCTCACTGGTTGTTGAGTACACTGCGAGATATTCGTTTCAGTATGGATCTGGATGAAAACGGCCTGAGTGATTTTATCCTGCCGCATTTCGGTCAGTTAACTCTGTTACTGCAACAACACAATGGCCGTTTTCATCACCAGCAGGTGAAGCTTGATCACACCTACGCGTTGAGTACACATCAATCTGAAAACTACGCGCTGACGATTTCGTTGCCAGGGCACTTTGCCCTCCTGGATATCAATCAGGATAAGCTGGCGGATCTGACGTTTGCCATCGACGAGCAAATATTTGCGCTCAGGCGCACCGAGACCGGATTTTCGGACAGCTTGCTGAGCTGGTCATTTGCTGCTGCAGATGAAGATAATTCGCGTCAGTTTGGTGCTCTGGTGGATGCCACTGGTGACGGGGTTATTGATGCACTCGTTAAAGAGTCGGGCGAAGGTGACTCCCACCGGCTTTTGGTATTCCCCGGGTTTTTGAACCCGGCAACCCGTGTTTGGCAAGTCTCAGACACGCCCTCTGCAATTTTACAGCTGGACGATGAGCTACTGGATTTTGGCTATGGAGACTTTAATGGTGACGGGCGTCCAGATCTTTACAGTGTCAGTGCATCAGTTGGACTTGGCAGTGTGTTGTCCCTGATGTCCAATAGAACGCTTGAGTTAGACTTTGCGCTTTATTTACAAGAGCATGACGGGCAGTTTAAACGACAATGAACAGAGTGAGAAAGTTTATATGAAATACCAACTTTAAAGCGGTAAATACCACATTAAGGTACACTTGTTGACAGTTCGCTACAGAGTTGAACAACCTTAGCTAAGCATTCTACAGAATTGTGCACCTCGTTCATTTAGCCTTAAGTCTCCTCATTAGGAGCAGCTCAGACACTCTGAGCTGGATTGTAATTAAATGGAAAAGGACGAAGGTATGTTTGACTTGATGGGTAAAAAAGCGAAGGGGTGGATGCCACTTAGTCTGGTAAGTGCAGCGTTACTATTGGCAGGATGTGGTAACAGTAATGATGATCATGCGCTTACAAAGCACAAGGGAATCTGGGTGCAACAGGGCACTGGCAACTTATGGCAGTTTGATACCGACAATTTACGACGTTTTCAGTACAACAGTTTTGGATGTGTACTGGTTGAAGAGCATCCTTATAAAGAACTGGACGAGCTGGATCAGCATCTCAAAAGTGACAAAACAACATTGACGCTAACCACTTATGCGACCAACGACTGGGTGTTTGAAAAGCAGCCCGAAATGCGCGAGCAATGTAAACCTAAGCAGCGTCTCAGCGGTGATGATCCGGTGGCAAACTTTGAGTATTTCTGGCACACATTTAACGACTATTATGCGTTTTTTGAGCTCAGAGACATTAACTGGCAGGCAGCCTATACGGCGTATCGACCACAGATCAGTGCCGACACATCAGCGGAGCAGCTTGCGAACGTGTTTGAGGCCATGCTTGAAGATTTTGACGACACGCATGTGTCACTCACAGATGACAAACGTTTTGAGATCTCGGGTGAAGGTGGCACCGAGTTGTATGAAGATTTAGCCTGGCTTATGCAGCAACGCCATGGCGATGAGTGGGAAGATCATATCGACGAAGCTTATGACGGACAGCTGAGTGCATTTGCCAGAATGACTGGCTTGTATCTTCTAGATAAAAAGCTGACCCGATACAAAGACAGTAATGCGCTGGGGTGGGGCATACTGGAAGGCAATTTAGGTTATATTCGGATAGACCGTGAGGCTGCGATGCTGGCGAACGAAGAGACTGAGGTTGATGAGTTCTTTGCGGTTATTCCGCATGCGAAGCAAGATATCGAAGATACCCGCACTTTAATGACCGAAGTGATGAAAGACTTAGCTGACAGCGATGGGATCATCATTGATCTGCGAGTAAATGATGGCGGATTTGATGGTGTGTCATTCGAAATTGCGCGATTCTTTAATGACAAAGCACAGACGGTGGCATACAAGCAGATCCTTAATGCCGATTATCAGCAGGATAAGCAGGCGTTAACACTCAAAGCGGCGCCCGACCAGGCTTATACTAAACCTGTGTATGTGCTGACCGGCGAGCTGGCCTACAGCGCAGGTGAAGTGCTGACTCAAACCCTCAAATCCCTGCCACATGTGACTTTGATCGGCGGTGCGACTAATGGCGCTGTGTCAGATGCACTGGACTTTAAGCTCCCCAATGGCTGGACGGGTTCATTGAGCCATCAAACCTATTCAGACCTTAACGATCAGGTGCTCGAAGTCACGGGTGTAACGCCTGATATCTCTGTGCCCGTTTATGCAACTAAAGAAGTCGAATGGATGTCTGATAACGTGCTTGATTATGCAATGCAAACCTCGGGTGTGGTACCGAGTCGCGGCTTTGACTTTACCGGCGTAGACCAGACCTTCACTCAGAGCCTTACTGAGATGGACATTCCGGGTGTGGCTGTGGCTGTGATCAAAGATGGCCAGGTCATTTTCGAAAAGGGTTATGGTGTGTCGAACCTTGAGACCAATCAACCCATGACAGCTCATGCGCCAATGAATGTTGGTTCAACCAGTAAAGCGGTAATGGGCACTGGCTTGATGCAGTTGATAGAGCAAGGTCAACTCAATTTGGACACTCCGCTGTCTCAAATGAATTTGCCGTTTGAGGTAGGCCATCCAAACTCAGAGCGCGATATCACGCTGAGACATTTGGTGACACATACCTCAGGCATCCGGGATACGTCGCAATACAACTGCAGCTACTATATTCACGGTACCAACTTGTCTTTATATGCTCAGGGAGGTCATGAAAGTTGTGAAGAGACCACACTGACAGATTCGACAGAGTTCTATCAGGCTTATTTATTACCAGATGGTCAGTACTATAGTGAGGATGTTTATATAGGTGAAGGCAGTGTGCCAGCAGGTAGTATTCATAATTACAGCAATGTGGGCGCTGGCCTGGCGGGGTATGCCGTTGAGAAGCTACTTAATATCAGTTTGGTAGAGCATATGCAGCAGAACCTGTTTGCCCCGCTGGGAATGAATAATACCCACTGGGATTATACTCAGTTGTCAGAAGAAAACCCAAAATCACCTCAATACACCATAGATAACGAAGGTGTTGCGCATTATGTGCCTGAATTCAGCTACCCGACTTTTTTTGACGGAGACCTGAATTCCACCGCGCACGATCTGGCTCGTTTTTTAATTGCCATCAGTGAGGGAGGCACACTGGACAATGCCAGCGTATTGAGTGAGCAAAGTATTGCGACTATGTTGTCTGTGCAAACCGATGTGCCCACCTACTGGATGGACACACAAGGGCTGTTCTGGTTCTGGCAAGGCCCATTTGTGGGTCATGATGGCGGAGATCCTGGCACCCATACCATTATGAGCTACAACCCCTACACTAAGACGGGCATAGTTGCACTTGCCAATGCAGAGGATGGTACCTTGGGTAATGGGTCAAACATGCAGCGTTTACAAACACACCTGGCTGCATTCTATCGTGCCGGTGTGGCGCATCAGGAGTAACTTATCCTCGTGATACGGCAGGAGGGCTTATGCCCTCCTTTTTGCTATAGCAAAGTGAAGCCTTGTGGTGCTTTAGGTGCTTCAAATTGATACAAGTTTACATAAATCGTGACGGGCTTTTTCTGACCCTCATAGCTAAGTTCATACTGATCCAGCATACCACCGCCAAATAGCATAGATTTATCTTCGAACGGGCAGCAGCTGCCAAGTCGTTTTACCTCGACGGGCTCGCCATTAGGACCGGTCAGGCTCTGAAAGTAGTCAATATGGCTGCCTTCATACTTGGAGCCGCGCAAAAAGCCGCCCAGTTTGATAGGTTTGTGTGGCACAAAACCATACTCAGGGTCGCTTGAAGTATATTCAGTGTCGCCTGTAATACCAGGCTCTGGTGATGTGGTCTGACAGCCGCTTAGCAACGCAAAAAAGAAAATCAGGAGTATGTACTTCATTATATGTTCCTTATAGGGAGATTTTATAAACGTTATTATTGATTGTACTACCAAATGCCTCAAAGCTAAGAGTACCTATTTGTTGAGCACCCAGCCGACGATAAAACTGGTTGGCTGCATTTTCTGTCCAGGTGTAAAGCCACATGGGCTTGCCAAACTGCCGCGCGACCTGCTTTAGCAAAGCGCGACCCAGCCCTGCGCCCTGAAATGGCTTGTCTACGTAAAGTTTTTCGACTTCATAGCCATTGTCTGGTGTCTGATAGTGAGCACTAAGATTGAGTAGTACAAAGCCTTGTAACACGCCAGCCTGCTCACTGACAAGTAGCCGGTAGTCAGGCCGTTCAAGCAAAGACCGAAAATAGTCAGAGGTGAAGGTGTTGTTCGCATACTCGATATATTCAGGCTTAACCTGGTCTCTGGCATAAGTGTCCAGCCAGACCCGAGCAGCCAGTAAAGCGAGGCTTTGACAGTCCTGGGGTTTTGCATGTCGGATCTCATAATTGTGTTGGTTATTTTTAGTCATGAGAAGTTGTCTTTTTTAAACGGCACTTTGGGCAATAATAAAGCGCTTAGCACTATCAGGGGAAGGTTGGTGGTCAGTGGATTAAATGCTTCAAACAAAATCACAGGTTGCAATACGGCTACCGCCAGTAATAAGCCAACCAGTGCAATAATATTCATATAGATATAATGCCTAGTGTATGTATTTGTACCGAAATTTAAAGTAGTTTGTAGGCACAATAATAGACAAGGAAATCAACTGATGGGTATTAAAACGGGGAAACCAGGTGTGTGGCTTGCCATGCTGATCTGGTTAGTCAGCAGTTGTGGTGGGACGCAACGCGCTGCATATGGTGAAGTCAGGCAGCCTGAAAACCGTCTTCACAGGCAGATAGACCCCTTGCTGGTAGATTTAGTATCGGACTTTATCCCGGGTGTAAGCGTGTATATTGAAACATCAGGTGAGCGCTATTATGGTAGCGCCGGATATGCCAACCTCCAGACTCAGATTCCCATGACCAGCCAGACCCGGATCCCCAATGGCAGTGCAGGCAAAAAGCTGATTGGCTTGCTGGTGGCTATACTGGACGATAAACAGTTACTAAGTCTCGATGAGCCGGTATTGCCCTGGGTGCCCGAAGATATAGCAGGTCGCATTCAGCATCTTGAAGTTATGACATTGCGCCAGCTGCTAAATCACAGCGCCGGGATCGTTGAATACAATGATGTGGGTGAGCTGGATTTTATTCGAGCGCAACTGGCAGACGAGGCGTACCGCAAGGGCAACCGTTTTGCATTGCAGTTTGTTCTGGGACAGCCTGCTTATTTTGAACCAGGCCGTGGGTTCGCCTATTCGAATTCGGGGTATGTACTGGCGGGCGTGGTTATAGAAAACAAGTTAAAACAATCGCTTGGTCAGTTAATACACGAGCATGTCCTTGAGCCTCTGGCATTAACAGAGACCTTCGTAAAAGGGTATGACGTCGCGGCAGATGAAGTGGCATCTGGCTATTTCTTTAACATGGAGGAGCCCGACTTTGTGCTGCCATACCGTCAGCGTTACAACACAAAACAGCTGATTGTGAATACGGCATTAGCAGATGCGCCGGTTGCATCAAGCGCACAGGATATGGCAAAGCTACTCAAAGCCATCGTTGTTAAAAAGCCCCCTGTTAATGAGCGCATTTATCGCAATATGGTCGACGATGCACATTTACAAACAGCTCATTGGTTGCCGAGTTTTTTGTACGGGGAGCTGTATTATGGCTTAGGGGTGATGATTGAAAAGCACGATGACGGTGTCTTGTATCATCATGGCGGCAATGAGTTTGGCTATATTACACAAAGTGTCTATCTGGCCGAGCAGGATGTGGCGATCGGGTTGATCGCCAATTGTGGGGCTCAGGATGAGTGTGATGAACCGGTTATGGCACTGACACAAACACTGATCGCACATTTTGCTGCTAATAATAGCGACTAAGTGGATTGCCCTGAGCTTCAAGCAGGTGCGCTATAGCTTGGCGGACGTCGCTATTTTTATTCTGGCTCAGTTTAAAAGTGCCTGTTATTGACTCTATCTCCATTTTGAAAAAGAACAGCTGAGAAAATAACTTGGCAATCTGACTTTCACTGAGTACCGACATATCCCAGGAATTAACGGGCGACTCAAATTGCTTTAGCTGGTGCAGTAACGCAGAACGTTTTTCCTCTGGATGTGTGATTTCCGAGAGTTGTCCGTGGACATGAACTGTGGCGTAATCCCAGGTTGGCAGCGGCAGCCCGGGTACCTGAGCAGGGGATAAATAAGCATCCGGTCCTCTGAACAAAACATGCAAGTGTGTTTTGTCCAGTCTGGTAAGTGGATTCGCCGGGTTGGCATGCCCCAGTAGGTGGGTTTTTTCATTGTTCAGGCTTAAAGACATATGCACAAAAGGCGTGTCAGACTCCCCAACAACTAAAGTCGCAAGTGGATGCTCTGTAATCAGTTGCCACAGGCGCTCTGAGTTGTGTTCAGAAAATGCGGTACGTGGATAACTCATAACCAGCCCTCCAGTTGGTTTTTTATCTGAGGCCACATGTCATCGGTGATAACGAACTGGGCGGTATTGCGAAATGCATCAGCTGCAATACGTTGATCCTTCATGATTAAACCTTCAAATTGCGCACCCAAACGGGCGATAGCCGACCGTGACTTTTGATTGTGCTCATGCGTACGCAGCTGCACGCGCACCAGGCCCAGAGTTTCAAAAGCATGCTTGAGTAGTAAGTACTTCGTATGCGTATTTATGTGGCTGCGCTGCCACTGTTCGCCAATAAAAGTATGGCCAATTTCGGCACTTAGGTTCGTCTGGTGCAGTCTGAATAAACGTGTGCTGCCCGCAATACTGTTGGTTGCTCTGTCGACAATCACCAAAGGTAACTGAGTATCGGGATCAAACTGAGCAGACTGTTCAAACCACTGTGTAAGCTTTTCATTTGACTGACAATAATTATCCAGCACCCAAGTCCAGAGCGCGGTTTGTTCGCCAAAATCACGCAAGTGTGACAGGTGAGCCCGGGTGAGCGGTTCCAGACGTACTTTTTCTGATGACAGAGTTATCGATTTCAACATCCGCTTTTTCCTATATTCACTGCTAACTATATGTGATCAGAGTAGTGTTTTCTGGTAGGTTATAAACAACCAGAATTTTATTTTTGATTAGACCAGATGGGATTTCTCATACCTGGTGGGGAGTATGACTATGTTGACCGGACAGCCGTTGGCTCAGGATAGACCCAAGCATTTACAATTGGCTGAGCAGATCAGGGTAGCCATCAGGCAGGGCCAGTTGCAACCGGATGATCCTCTGCCATCAGCCAGAAAACTCGCTCAGCTATATGGTATAAATCGTCATACAGTGATGACCGCTTTACAGAATTTGGTTGCTCAGGGGTGGTTATGTTCAGAGCAAAGGCGGGGGTATCGGGTCAATCAGGCACTGCCAATTGAGTCCAGTCAGCATGTTGCTCTGCCCGCTCAGCATAGCATGCATATCGAGCCAGACTTTGCGTTATCTCTGACCTTGCCGGAACCTGACATTAAGGGAGCTGTCAGTTATCAATATAGCTTTGCTGGTGGACTGGCGGACCTGTCCGATTTCCCCTACGATGAGTTTCGTCGCCATCTCAGTCAGGCCTGCCGTACCGTTAATATACCAAGCTTGCACTATAGCCACAGCACCGGGGAGCCGGCTTTAAAAAAACAGCTACAGCGCTATCTGCGCCGCGCCCGTGCTCTGGAATGTGATGATTTGCTGGTGTGCAATGGGTCTCAGGAAGCATTGTTTTTAATCGCCAAAGCGTTTATCAGGCCAGGAGAAGGCATTGCCGTTGAATCTCTGGGTTATCCACCGGCACACCGAGCGTTTGAGGCATGTGGTGCAACGCTCTACGGTATCGCCCAGGATGAAGAGGGACTGAGCATTGACAGCCTGCGTGAACGCCTGCAGCAAACTCATATTAAATTGCTTTATTTAACACCGCTTCATCAGTACCCCACAACGGTTACTCTGTCTGTTGCACGGCGCATGGCAATATATCAATTGTGTGCTGAGCATGGTGTGTTTATTGTTGAAGACGATTATGACCATGAGTTTCACTATTCCTGCCCTGCGCTCCAACCAATGGCCGCCAGTGATCCGCATGGTATTGTGATCTATGTTTCTACTTTTTCAAAAATCATGTTTGCTGGTGCCCGGATGGGATATCTGGTTGCCAGAGCAGATGTGCTTGCTCAGCTGAGTGCGCTGAAACAGCTGATAAACTACAAGAATGACATTGTGTTGCAACTGGCGTTGGCTGGCTGGATGGGATCCGGTGAGTTTGAGCGTCACTTAAGGCGCATGACAAAGCGCTATCATTTGCGCTGCGATGCTATGGCAGATGCGCTCACGCATTATCAGAGTGCAGGGCATCATCTGACATTTAATGTACCCGATGGTGGAATGGCTTTTTGGGTTAATACGCATAGGGATGTATCTGATCTTAGCGCTCAGGCCGCCGCGCAGGGCGTGTACATTCAAACAGAAAATGTTTTTTGGCGTTTTCCGCAATCTCACTACACACATATTCGTCTTGGCTTTGCAGGACAATGTGAAGAAAAAATGCGCGAAGGGTTGGCAATAATTATGTCACTTCTGTAACCATTTTTGACCCTGAATGTTCTTTTTTAGGTGTCTAAGGCCGAGTAAACATCCAAAATCCTGAGATGCGAAATATTGCTATTTCTTACAGTATGTTAGCTTTTTCCTATGGTTTTTTTGGTATGTTTTTCAGTCTGTTGTGCGAAATGAAGATGCCTCATAAAAAAAATAATTTGTGACTTTTTGGTTTTTTATTTGTGTTTTTTTGTTTCTTTAGTGTTGACATTGAACTTTTTAACTGGGTAGTTTATTTAACAAATGTTGCATTGATAGCATCATTTGATTGTTGGTTTTTTTACATTTTTGTATGTTTAAGGATAATAACGATGAAAACTACTTTAAAAGCTTTTGCTCTAATCGCGGGCACTTTTTTCGCGGGATCTGCATTTTCTGCTGAGATGGTATGTGATGTTTATCCCAAAAGTAACGGCTCTAGCTGGGGGAACGGTACAGCCAACTGTATGGGCTTTGACTTCTCATTCGGGCGCTCTACGAGCGGACGTTTCTACCTGAAAAATGTTAGCAAGCCAATCCAGGAAGTTCACTGGAGTGGTGCGAATTGCTCAGGTGGGACCAGCTGCAGTGTCACAATCAGAGCTTACACAACAAATTCTGCGTCTGCGCTGATCCTATATAAAGACGGAACGTGGGAAAGGACGAACACAGCAAATGCTGAATACGAAACTGGTCACTAGTGAGCAGTCAAAGTCTTTTTAAAGCCAAGTACTAAACACCGGCATATTTAACCTTAACAAGATTAATATGCGGCCTTTTATTGAAAATTTCTCTGAAAAGAGTGATAAGGATTATAACGATGAAAACACTAAAAGCACTGACTCTGGTAACCGGTACACTATTCGCTGGCTCTGCATTTTCTGCGCAAATGGTCTGCGATATCTACCCCAAAAGCGGTGGTCAAAGCTGGGGTAATGGCACTGCCTATTGTGGTGCAATAGACTTCTCATTTGGTAACTCTACAAGTGGACGATTCTACATTAATAATATCACCAAGCCGGTTGAGGAAGTGCGTTGGAGCGGTATTGCCAACTGTAGCGGTGGCACAAGTTGTGGTGTGACGATCCGTGCATACTCGCCAAACAATAAAGCGTCTGCGTTAATTCTCTATAAAGACGGCACTTGGGAAAGAACCAATACTGCACATGCAGAATACGAAACGGGTCATTAACTTGCGACTCACGGGCCTGCCATCATGCAGGCCCGTTATTGCTAAGTCTCTTCGCTAACTCAAATTAAAGGGAATTGTTTTAGTCTGAATCCAACTCTAGAACAGACGCCTTGCCATTTTGCCAGCTTACGATAAAGACCTTATGAAACTCCTTCTCACTGATGCTGACAGCTTGTCCGCTCAGGTGCTTTACCAGCTCAGGTGTAGTATTACTGTGGCCTGCAACAACCAAGGTACCCGAGTAGCCTTTTAGCTGCTGGGCAAAATGAGCCAGCTCACTTGGATCATACAACTCCACAGACACTGAGGTCGCTCTACTCAGTGGGGCCAGTGTTTGCTTAGTACGATTGTAGTTTGTTGAAAATAAGCCTGTTGGTTTGTAGGGCGTAAGCAGCGTGACGAGGCGCTGCGCTCGGTTGTGTCCTTGCTCGGTTAACTCTGGGTCCGGCCCGGTCATTTTTTCTGCGTGACGGACCAGCACAATACGCTCAGGTAATGCATAAGAAGAAAGAGACACCAGGGTCAGCAACATCAGAGTAATTGATTTCATCTTGTTTATTATCATTATGATTTAAAACGGCAGTGTGTCTAAACTTGGCATGGAATTCAAGCTATCTCGATACCGAGTGTATCGAGATAGCTCACTTGTCTCGAAGCAACAGCTCGCCACCACTATCAGTTACACAAAACAAAAAGCACTGTACAAGCGCGTACAACCTGTCCGGCACGACAAGGTGAGCGGACACTTTTTCTGTCCGCGGACACTTTTCTACTTATCATAAAAACAAAAAGCACATATAAAACAAAGGACTAAATGTTGGCATGAGTCTGGTATTCATTCTGTCAAACAGGTACCAGGACACTTCAATATGTTGATGTTTTGCGGCTTTGTCATCTCACCTTGTCTGATGCTATTGGCCGGGGTGGTGATTAAACACTATGAAGTGATGAATGAGATGGAATCCAATAGATAGGAGTACTCATGATTAAAGACACCAGTAAGCAGGATTCGGTCGTTAAATCCCGGACATTGAGCTGGAAGAAGGCAGTAGGTGTGATTGCCATATGTGGCACGCTGGCGATTACTGCGCAAGTAATCTCCGTAGCCGACAACACAGGTCGCTCTTTTGAACGTGATGCACTGCAATTTGCAACTGTATCCCGCGGCGATTTTGTCCGCGATATTCTTGCCAGTGGCCGGATAGTTGCGGCAAATGCGCCTCAGGTATACAGCCCGGAAGCTGGATTTGTTGATCTGCTGGTCAAGGCTGGAGACACAGTGGATGCGGGCGACGTGATTGCAAGAGTCGTCAGCCCGGCGCTCACCAATGAACTTAAACAGCAACAAGCAGAGCTTGCCCGTTTGCAAGATGGGTTAGCCCGGGAGCAGCTTGAAGTCAGGCGCGAAACTCTGACACTCAACCGCAGCCTGGAGCTGGCCAAGGTGACATTAGATGCCGCAGAGCGAGAAAACCGTCGGGCACAACTTTCTATCAAGAAAAATCTGATCAGTCAGATAGACCTGGAAGAAGCCGTAGACGATTTAGCCCGTGCCAAGCTGAACTATCGCCACGCCCAGCAAGAAGTGGCATTGGGTAAAGATACCTTAGCATTTGAATTGGCTGCTGCGAGTAACCTGGTTGAACGACAGCAATTGGTTGTTGATGAGCTGCAACGTAAGGTGAATGCGCTTGAAATTAATGCGCCTGTGAGTGGGCTGGTTGGCAATCTGATGGTGCAAACGAAGGCTGCTGTGGTTGCTCAACAGGCACTGATGACGCTGGTTGATTTATCAGCGTATGAAGCACAGCTGCAAGTGCCCGAAAGTTACGCCAATGAACTCGGCCTGGGCATGCAAGTTGTGCTTAAGGTCGGGGCCAGTGAGCTTTATGGTAAGCTCTCTGCGATTTCTCCTGAGGTCAGCAACCGGGAGGTCACAGCAAGGGTACGTTTTGAACACAGTGATATTGATGGCATTCGACAAAACCAGCGGTTATCTGCCCGCATCCTGTTGGATCAAAAAGAGAATGTGGTAAAGGTTCGACGCGGATCTTTTATGAACGCCGGTGGTTCAGTGGTTTATCGAATACAGGGTGAAGTTGCTACGCGGATGGATATCCGTACCGGTGCATCCAGTGTCAACGAAGTCGAAATTTTGGATGGTTTGTCTCCTGGCGATCAGATCATCGTGTCTAATTATGAACAATTTGAAAATGCACCCCTAGTGCAACTGAGATAAAAAGGATAACAACAATGCTAGATATGAAAGCAATCAGTAAAGTCTATCAGACTGAAATGGTACAGACTCACGCACTGCGGGATTTTAACCTCCATGTGGCCGAAGGAGAGTTCGTGGCTGTTACAGGCCCCTCCGGCTCGGGTAAAACCACCTTTTTGAATATTGCGGGTATGCTGGAACCCTTTAGCGGCGGGCAATACTGCCTGGATGGGGTTGATATTGGCAAGCTTAACGACAACGCCAGAGCCGATCTGAGAAACCAGAAAATTGGTTTTATTTTCCAGGGGTTCAATCTTATTCCGGATTTAAACTTGTATGAGAATGTGGAGGTTCCGTTACGTTATCGAGGCATTAAGTCGGCAGAGCGTAAACGTCGGGTTGAAGAGTGCCTTGAACTGGTTGGTCTGGCTGGACGGGCAAAGCACTTACCTCAGCAATTGTCAGGGGGCCAGCAACAGCGCGTTGCTATTGCCAGAGCACTTGCCGGGCGTCCGCGCTTTTTACTGGCGGATGAGCCCACTGGTAACCTGGATAGTCTGATGGCACGTCAGGTGATGGAGTTGCTGGAGCAGATAAACCGTGAAGGCGCAACCATTGTGATGGTAACCCATGATCCCGAACTGGCACGCCGTGCGCCACGTAACATTCAGATTGTCGACGGCAGGGTTACCGATTTCACCTTGTATCAGGGTCGCTCGACTGAAACGCCGTTAGCAGCAGGAGGCTAATATGTTTATACATTATATTGACTTAGCCTGGCGCAGTCTGCGCCAGACACCCTTGGTGACGTTTTTGATGATTCTGGCCATTGCCATCGGCATTGGGGTGACTATGACAACTTTGTCTGTCTATCACATGATGTCTATGGACCCTATCCCGCACAAAAGTGAACGTTTGTTTTCGGTACAACTACAAACGATGGATGACGGAGAAACCTGGCTCACACCAGATGATATCCCATATCAGCTGACCTATACGGATGCCATCAACCTTGACAGCTTGCCCGGAGATTATCTTCGTGCTCCTATGCTGCGTTCTGGCTTTTCGGTGCACCTCAATACGGCGGCCAGCAAGCCCTTTATTGAAGATACGCGGGTAACCGGACGTGACTTTTTTACCATGTTTGATCTGAGCTTTTTGCATGGCAATGTCTGGACAGAAGAGCAAGAGCGTGATGCCGCGCCGGTTGTCGTGATCGATGAAGAGCTGGCTAAGCAGCTGTTTGGTAAGACCGATGTTGTGGGCGAATCGGTTTTTCTTGGCGAACGTCGCCAGGAGATAGTGGGGGTTACGAAAAAATGGCGACCCACAATCAAATTCTACGATTTAAACAATGGCAGTTTTGGCAAGGCAGAGCGAATGTTTGTGCCGTTTAGTCATGTTAAAGCCTATGACGTGGATACCTGGGGCAATACTAACGCCTGGAAGTTTGAGGAAACCCGAGACTTTAATGACAAAATGAACTCCGAGATGGTCTGGGTCCAATTTTGGGTGCAGCTGGATACCCCACAACAGCGCCAGGCCTGGCGCGATATGCTGATGGCCTATATGCAACAGCAACAAAAGCTGGGTCGCTTTAACCGAGAATCACTTCAGTACTCGTTGCAAGATGTTAATGACTGGATGAGCTATAACGATGTTATCAGTGAAGATAATAAAATACTGGTCGGGTTGAGCTTTATGTTCCTGGCTGTGTGTGTTGCCAATATTCTGGGACTATTACTGGCCAAGTTTATGCGTCGTGCCCCCGATGTGGGTGTCAGAAGGGCACTGGGCGCCAGCAAGCGACAGGTATTCTATCAGCACCTGGTAGAGGTTGGCGTACTGGGTTTGTTAGGAGGCAGTTTGGGCGTGTTGTTTTCACAACTTGGCTTGCTCGGGGTACGCCAGACTTACAATTATTACGCCGGGTTAGCCAATATGGATTGGATGATGCTACTGAGCGCACCTGCGCTTGCAATTTCAGCCTGTATTTTGGCCGGACTTTATCCCGCATGGCTCGTTTGTCGAACCACCCCAGCCACACACTTGAAAGTGCAATAGAAGGAACGCCATATGTTTGAATTAAAACCAACTATTAATGCGCTTATGCGGTCGAAATTAGGGGCTATATTGCTGATCCTTCAGCTTGCAATTACGCTGGCCATCGTCAGTAATGCCGTCTCTATAATCCAGGACAGGTTGACCTATCTGAATAAAGACACAGGTTACCCGGAAGCTGAGATTTTTAAATTTAATTCGCTGAATTTTGATAAGAAATTGGACTTACTTCAACAAGTTGAACTAGATGAGCAAACATTGCGAGGCCTCGATGGGGTTATAGATGCGGCGGCAGTGAGCTCGGTTGTACTATCGGGCAGTGGTAGTTCTGGCGGTTTGCGGCTCAAACCTGAACCGCAAGAAAGTAAGAGCGTCAATATGGGCTATATTTCCGGTGATGAACATCTACTTAGCACGTTAGGTGTCAAAGTGTCCGAAGGGCGCGATTTTACCGCGGCGGATGTTGTGGTGATTGACGAAAGTGATACACAACCGTCCGTCGTTATTGTCAGTCGCGCATTATCTGATGACATGTTTGGCCAAGGTAATGGGCTGGGAGAGACGCTCTATTGGGGGGCTGATCCTCTGACAATCGTAGGGATTGTTGACACTATGGCAAACCAATGGCCAAAAAGCAGCTTTGGAACAAAAACAGCGCTTGTCCCAATGGTCAGGATCGGTAATTTTCAGAAGTTTCTGGTTCGTACTGAGCCACAAGCTAGGGCACAAGTAATGCGTCAGATTGAAGAACTCATGCTTGCCAACCACCGTGAGCGAGTAATTAGCGATGTGACCGGCTTGGATCAGAAAAAAGCCCGTTATGATGCTAAGGATGTGCTGATGATGCGTATGCTGATGACGCTGATTGTGGTGTTGGTTGTCGTGACCGCACTGGGGGTGTTTGGATTATCTACCTTTAATATCAGTAAGCGCACCAAACAAATAGGCACCCGTCGCGCTCTGGGCGCCAGAAAATCTGCCATTGTACGCTATTTCGTAGTCGAGAACGCACTCATATGCAGTGTTGGATTGGTATTGGGTGGCGCTGCAGCGGTTCTGCTTGGACAAAAGCTGATGAACTGGTATTCGGTGCCTGCCCTGGGCTATCACTTTATTGCAACGACAGCCGGGCTGCTGCTGTTAATGAGTTTACTCTCGGTGCTGATGCCTGCGTTACGAGCGGCCAATATCTCTCCCAGTATTGCGACACGCAGCGTGTAAACCTGGCCTTCCTATGACCAACCAAGGTCCCGGCAATGGCAATCTTGTTGCCGGGACTTCTTTGAAAAAGGCGCCATGCTATTTGTATAGCCATGACTGGCTGATAATAAAGGGAAATATGTTAGACTCAGAGGGACAGGGTCGAAAATAAGGGCATGACAGGCCCCGCACATAACACGAGCACAATAATAATGATGAATAAGATTCTCGTCGTCGATGACAACCAGGCTGTGCTGGATGCACTTTCACTACTGCTTGAGCTCCATGACTATCAGGTTGAAACGGCTTTAACACCCTTTGAAGCACTGCAAATCGTGCGTTATCAGCGTATTTCACTGGTGATCCAGGACATGAACTTTACTGCTGATACGACCTCAGGTGAAGAAGGTAAAGCTTTGTTTCAGGAATTACGAACCATTAATCCTCACTTACCGGTGATCCTGATCACCGCCTGGACCGAGCTGGAAATGGCCATTGAGCTGGTCAAAGCGGGGGCCGCGGACTATCTGGCCAAACCCTGGGACGATCAGAAATTGCTCACCTCTGTTGCCAACCTGATTGCGCTTGGACAAGCAAAGGAACAAAATGAACAACATGAGCGTATTGCCCAGCAGCGTGAGGCTCTGAACGCTGGCGCGGATCTGCGAGGTCTGGTTTATCGCAGCGGCGCGATGCAACGGGTTGTGGACATGGCTGTGCAGGTTGCCAGGTCGGATGTTGCAGTGCTGATAACCGGAGACAATGGCAGTGGCAAAGAAAAAATTGCCGAGATCATACAGGCAAATTCCCCGCTCAGAGATGCGCCTTTTATAAAGGTCAATGCGGGGGCACTGCCACAGGAGTTAATTGAAGCTGAGCTATTTGGTGCTGAAGCGGGGGCTTACACGGGTGCAAATAAACAGCGTATTGGACGCTTTGAGGCTGCTCATGGCGGAACTTTGTTCCTTGACGAGATAGGAAACCTGCCTTTATCCGGACAAATGAAACTACTGAGGGTGTTGCAAACCGGGGAGTTCGAGCGCCTTGGTTCAGTCGAAACAAGACGGGTAAATGTCCGCGTTATTTCAGCCACCAATGCGGATCTGCTGGAAGACATTCGGTGCGGTCGTTTTCGGCAGGATTTATACTATCGTCTCAACGTGATTGAGCTCAATTTACCACCGCTTCAGGCGCGTAGTGATGATATCTTGCCCCTGATTGCCCACTTTCTGCCGGGCAGAGAGCTGGCCTTGAATGCAGAAAATTCACTACTAGGTTATGACTGGCCAGGGAATGTTCGCGAATTAGAAAATGCCTGTAAGCGTGCCGCGGTGCTGAATCCCTCTGGCACGATTGAGGCAGAAGATTTTGGTCTACAAGCGGGCATACAGCCTGGCGTAAAACTGACTCCCGCTCAGGACAGGAAAGAGCCGGATAAGGCTGAACTTGAAGCGGCTATGCGGCAATTTCACGGTGTCATAGCGAAAGTAGCCCGGCACTTTGGCATGAGTCGTCAGGCACTTTATCGAAGGTTGCAAAAATACGGTATTGATTACTAAATGAAAATTCCCGGATTGTCGATTGCTCAAAAGCTCCATTTGACGCTAGTTATAGCTGTTGCAACTGCCTGTCTGCCAGTGTTTTTCTTTGTACAGTGGCAAACCGGGTTACCGGTTGCTCTGTCTGCAATCTGTGTTGGTGTGGTTGTACTGCGTATGCTGACGAGAAAATTATTTGCAGGACTACAGGCGCTTGAGAGTGGTTTACTCAACTTTAAAGACAGCGATTTCTCAACTTTACTCGCTTATCAGAAGGAGGATGAGTTGGGCAGGTTGTGTCGTTTGTATAATGAGGCGGCGCAACAACTCAGAGATGAGAAACAGTGGATTTACCAGCGCGAGCTGATGCTGGATAAGGTATTGCATAGTGCGCCTCAGGCACTGCTACTGACCGATGACAAGGGTATAGTCGTGTTTTCAAATCACAGCGCAAAAACATTATTAAAATGTGAGCACAACCTGGAAGGGATGGAGCTCGACAGCCTGGCACAGCAAGCCAGCCCGGCCTTGTATAATGCGCTGTCAGGTGAAATGGATGGACTGTTTGAACTACCTGGTGAGGGGGAAGATAAGCAGACCTGGCATTTATCCAATGGGGAACTTTTACTCAATAACCAGTTCCACCGCCTGTATATTTTTAAACAACTGACCCGAGAGCTGAACCGCCAGGAAGTGGCTGTATGGAAAAAAGTCATTCGCATTATCAGCCACGAGCTAAACAACTCACTGGGGCCGATTTCCTCTATGCTTCACAGTGGCAAAATTGTCGCGAACAAACTCGAAGACGCCAGGCTGGAGCGGGTGTTTTCGACTATAGATGAACGGATCCGTCATTTGACTGAATTTGTGCAAGGGTATGGTCGGTTTGCCAAACTGCCTGCACCCAGGTTACAGCCAGTTGTGTTGCCTGAACTGCTCACACAGCTGCAGACTCAATGGCAATTTAACCATACTCAATCGGGTGCACTACCGGCGCACAAGCAGCTACTCGCAGATGCCCCTCAACTAGAGCAGCTGCTGATCAACCTGCTTAAAAACGCCCATGAGTCGGGTGGAGATCCGGCTGCAATAAAGATTGAAGTGACTTATCAGGTGAACCACGTTTTGCTGAGTGTGGTCGATGCAGGGCTGGGAATGAGCGAGCATATCATGGCGAATGCCTTGATCCCATTTTACTCCACTAAACCTAGTGGTTCCGGGCTTGGGCTCGCGTTGTGCCGTGAAATCGTTGAAGCACATCATGGCGATATTCACCTGAAAAATCGTCCACAAGGGGGACTAAGTGTTGAGATCCGGTTGCCGCTCACGACCGTTTGAGCGAGGGGCCGGGCAGCCTTGAGCTGTTTCCAGCCAGGAGACGGTGTTGGAGGCAATTACAATGGTACCGGATACGACCAGGCTGGCTGCACTGACAAAACCGGCACCGGCCAATACCGCAGCACATGCCTCACCCCGACACTGACTGACAGTCTGTATCTGTGTACTGCTGAGCGTCTTTTTTTTGAGAATAATTTTGCACTTCGGGTCGTAATACTGAACTTCCTGAGGTGCAAACAGGCATCCGCTCAACAGCGGCAGGCCAAACACGACTGTGCACACTGTGGCCGGGATAGTTTTCATAAAGCCCCCTGGTAATCACTATTATCACACCTTAGTGCGTATGGATCTGCTTGGCGGGCTTGAACTAGGTAAAAAAATGCACATACTCAAGATATTATAGTCTCGGAAACTTTCAGAATTGATTATGGCCGATCCACTAGGGCAGGTAAAGCAACTCAGAGTTAAGTTATTGCTATTGTTAGTCATTGTTTTCATCGCACTGGCTGCCTTGGTACCGTTTGTCATTTCCAGCTTAAATGAACGTAATGCGCTAAATACACATATACAGTCGATTAAAAAGATCACCAGCGATATCATTTATTACGATGAAGTGCTAACCATGTCAACGCGTATGTTTACCTTCACTCAAGAAGACAAGTGGTCCAGGCGCTACCTCAATATCGCCAACACGTTGGATCAGACTCTGCTGGAGGCCGAGGCTCTGGATCCTATCATAGCGGATGCAATTGCAGCGACAGCTCAGGTAAACACGAAACTAATTGAAATTGAATCAAAGGCATTTGCGCTTGCGCGTGCAGGAAAATTGGCGCAGGCCCAGAGCATCTTGCTGGATGACGCCTACTATGCACTTAAAGCTCAGTATCAGGCCACGGTTTTTAAAGCACTTGATAACACCAGAGCCCTCAGCGAGACCAAAATGGTGCAGCAAAATCAGTTCAAGACCAATGTTTTGATCTTATCTTTACTTGGTCTGTCAGTATTATTTTTTGCTTTTATCGCGTATCTGTTTCGCCACAACAAGCAGGCCGACCAATATATGGAGGAATTACTAAAAACACGCAATGAGTCTATTGCCAAATTGAACGCCACGTCTAAGGATTTGGAGCAGGCCAGCAAGGCAAAATCTCAGTTACTCGCAAATATGTCTCATGAACTTAGAACGCCTATTAATGGTTTGTACGGTGCACTGCAACTACTAAAAAAAGAACCTCAGTCAAACGAAAGCGCATCGCTCATTGATACGGCTACCATGTGCAGCGAGATGCTGTCGACTCTGGTGAACGATATTCTTGATTTTACACACATGGAAAAGGGCAAGTTGCAACTTGAGAAGCGCGAGTTTGACTTGCGCAGGGTGAGTAAAACCATTGAACATATTTTTAGCCATGAATGCGAACAAAAAAAGCTCAGATTTCATTGTACATTTAACGTCGAAAGTCCGCTGAGACTGGGCGACGAATTACGACTTAAGCAGGTACTAGTCAATCTCCTCAGTAATGCTGTTAAATTTACAGAGCGGGGGCGTATTTCTCTTTCTTTTACTGCTGCGTCAGATTCACAGTGGCTAGACATTGTGGTAAGTGACACCGGGTCGGGAATCAACGAAGAGGTGCTCAGCAAGCTGTTTAAGCACTTTGAGCAGGGAGATGCCTCTGCGACCCGGCTTTATCGTGGGGTTGGGCTGGGTCTTGCTATTGTCAAATCCCTGATAGATGCGATGCAAGGAACAATTAATATCACCAGCCAGCCAGGAAGTGGTACAAGTGTAGAGCTGTCCTTGCCCCTGGCACTACCTGAAGAGACGGTAAAGGAGCATGATGAACAAGCTGACTCAAAATCACAAAAAACATCTGAAGCCGCTTTGCTGCAAGGCTTGTCCATTCTGATAGTGGAAGACAATGCAGTAAACCAGATTATCCTTCAGAAAATGTTAGTTAGTCAGGGCGCTAAAACGGCGCTGGCTGTAAACGGCCAGGAAGCAATTGATAAAATGACCGCAGATATTCAATTAGTGCTGATGGATATCCAAATGCCAGTGATGGGAGGCGTTGAGGCCTTTCAGGAGATTAGGTCTCAGTGGCCAGTTGTCCCCGTGATTGCCGTGACGGCGAATGTGTTTGAGAGCGATATATCCCAGTATATCAGGTTGGGCTTTGACGGGGTGGTAGCAAAGCCCATATCACAGTCGGCACTGACAGACACGATTCTTACCAATTGTGCCTGAGGTGCTGCTAAGCCGCCTTCTGACAGGCGGCTTAATTCATACGTTTACTCGCCATTTGCAAATTCGACACGCAGTGTCTGATTTGCACTGATATTTTGGAATGTATACTCACTGACCGGGCCGACATCAACGCCATTGATAACCACTTTGTTGATACGCGCGCCGACCGCTGGGGTAAAATAAAATGTTTTAGCTGCATTAGAGCCAATCAGGACATCGCCATAGGTGTCTCCCTCTGGTGACACTTGCCCCAGGTGTTGAACCTTCGTTGCCTGAGCCCGGGTAATGAGCTTCCAAGGGTCATAATCCGGCTCCTGAGTGCCGGGCACACTATCAGCGTACCATTTTGCTTCATAGTATTGTCCGTTGTGGTAAACCTGATCGCCCTTATAGTAAATTGTGCCATTGCTGTAAGTGGGGCTCGCTCCAATATTTTGTACGGTCACTACTTTGCCATCATTCAGCGGTGTGGGGTTTCTCATCCACTGCAAAATGTCGTTAAATGGGACTATCCGTACTACGGGCTGACCATTTACCTTGAGATTCAGCGCATACTGAATGAACTCTTCTATGGCTTCCTGGCGCTCGCGGTATAAGGTCGCGCGGTCGCCGCTATCATAGGCTGAGGCGTAGATGTCGGCATGCGCACCAAACAGCAATGGAGCCCGGTTGCCTTGCAGGCGCAGGTGTAGGTTGTGTTTAAGTATTGCCAATACCTGTTCTTTGCTCATGGCACCACCAACCCACATATTGGTATCAAAGGCCACCATTTTACCGCCTTGTGGCTTTTCAAACACATTAGATGGCAGTTGCCAGAGTCCGGCGAAATGGCCTACGTCCGGTTTACCTACCCGTTTCGTTGGTGTCCCTTTATCCAAAGTGTACGGCCACGGATTATTAGTGCCGTTGTATTGCGCTCCCCAGCCCTCTTCGATACTGGTGTCATAGACAAATTGGTTCGCTTTCAAGACAGAAAACAAGGCATTGTTATGGTTAAGATAGGGGGTTCTGAACCCCGCCATATCGCTGATAGGGATCCCAGGGCCGGCAGTGTCATCAGGTGCGCTATCCTGCTCATTTGGATTAAAGGGTTTGTTCAGCCAGGTGCGCGTTACCAGGATCTCTTCTTGCCACATTTGCTCTGAAAAGTTCCCTGTGTCTGGCCCGCCATCATGATGGCTCCAGGTGTGGTTACCAATTTCATGGCCATCCAGCCAGGCGTTTCGCCAGGCACGTTTTATTCCCACAGGGTCATTGGCAGAAGAGTGAATGTATGCAGCCGTGTTAAAAAAGCTAAAGCGCACAGGGGCACCGTCAAAGGTGGCTGCGTTATTACTACCTGGCGCATTTTGTAAGTGACGCGTATAGCCGGTTATCCAGTCCATTCCTTCTTTAGAACCATTGTCATCAAAACCGATAGACACAAAAAGGGGCACCTGAACAGGACGCAGGGCAGCAGGTGGCATCTGACTCCAGGGCTGATTATCTGAATAGTCGTAGTTTTGCGTCCGCGCATTGTGAGTGATGTCAGCATAAGGTAAAGGCACGGCCTCAACGTCGGTGTTTTGAGCAAGAGCCTGATGAGAAAACGACAAGCCGGATATGATGCCAAAAGTGAGTGCTGAAAGGGTAAATTTCATGGCGGTTTCCTTGTAAAGAGTTAACGCTAAGAGTTGTTCTCAGTGTACTCAAAAGAGGTAATTTGTGGAGGGGTTTTGTGACTATTCGGGACTCTGTTTGACGTGTGGCAAACTTTTGGTGAGAAATAATATTATCAATTTAATCATTGATTTAAATCAACGATTTTAGGTCAGATATGGCCCAAGTCAGCAGCAAAGTCCCCGAGGACAGGACTTTGCTGATAGCGCTTTAATTCTGTTTGCTTAGTTTAGTGATGATGATGTCACTGGCGTGCTCAACCAGATCTAACACCAGTTCAAACCCGTCTGTGCCACCGTAATATGGGTCGGGCACTTCGTCTTGTTGCTGCTCGCCAAAGCGTAAAAACAGCGCCAGTTTATGCTGATACTGTTCGGGGCATCTGGACTGAAGATCTGCCAGGTTTTGCCCATCAGCGCACAAGATTAAATCAAAGTGTTCAAAGTCCTGTGGCTGCACTTGTCTGGCTTTGACAGATGACAGGTCATACCCTCGTTTACGGGCGGCTGCTGCGCTGCGTTTGTCAGGTGGATTGCCCTGATGATAGGCGATGGTGCCCGCTGAGTCGACCTCCAGACTCAAACCTCGCTGGGCTGCAGTCTGTGCCAATACTGCCTCCATGGTAGGAGAGCGGCAAATGTTGCCCATGCAAACAACTAACACTTTGGCAGGCTTACTGAAAATTAGAGAGTCTCTCATAGAGGGGTCCTTTTGCTGTAAGTCAGGGTTGCCTGATATAAGCAACCTCAGGAGACTCTCATCTTATCAGACTTTTTAAGTCGATTTTTGGTCGATGTTACAGGGTTTCATGAGGCCCGAATACTTCATACAAAATACGTGATTCGTCGACTCCAAGAGCGAGCAATTGTTGCTTGATGTCAGCCATAAAAGGCGTTGGCCCGCATAGATAGAACTCACCATTTCCAAACGGCAGAGAGGTACTTAATGGCGCTAACAGCATGCGTCCTGTGCTGGATTTCTCTGAATTCGTGCCGGTGGCCCCCTCTTCAATCCAGGTCCAGGTTGTCAGAGCCGGCAGACTACTGGCAGCCTGCGCAAGTTCCGTGCTAAAACTCAGTTGCGAGGGAGAGCGACAAGCATGCAGGAAATGCAGTTCCCCGGAGAAGTTGCGTTCAGCCAGCGTATGCAGCATAGCCATCATAGGGGTTATCCCCACCCCGGCACTGATAAGTACTTTAGGTGCTTCTGTGTGTTTAAGTACGAAATCTCCAGCCACAGGCATAATGTCGAGCTCAGTGCCTTCAGGCAGAGAATGTAGGTAACCTGATACCAGGTTGTCTCGTTTTACACTGATACGATAAGTGCGGTTATTTGATGCGTGAGACAGTGAATACTGGCGGATCTGCTGATTGTCCTCTGTTGGAATAGAACAGCAAACAGCCAGGTATTGTCCTGCCTGATAGGGCATCACTGCCCGCTCATCGCACGGAGCCAGATAAAAGCTTTTTACCAGCTCTGATTCCGTTACAATTTTGCTGATATAGAAACGACGTGTACCCCGCCAGCCACCGCGAAGTTGCTCGGCCTGTTGATAGATACCTTCCTCTTGTGTAATAAACAGATCGGCAAGGAAGGCGTAGGCCTCAGCCCAGGCTTTTTCTATGTCGGTATTGAATTGCTCAGGGAACTTTTCTCGTAAGGTTGCAAGCAGGTGTTCTCCGACAATGGGATAGTGATGTGGCGCAATACCCAGACTGGCATGCTTGTGATTGATCCGGGCTATTGCACTGGTCAGTACTTCGGGCTGATCGATATAGGTTGCATAGGCAGCCAGTGCATTGAACAGGGCAAACTGCTGTTTGCCTGAGCGTTGATTACTGAGATTAAAGACATCAAGTAACTCAGGGTTATGAGCGAACATACGCTGATAAAAATGCTCAGTGACCTCGACTCCGGCATCGGCCAGTAGTGGCAGAGATTGTTTAACCAGGGCAATTGTTCGTTGAGAAAGCATAAAAAACTCCTAATGATTCCGCTCCACACAGGAGCGGTAAAAGTGACGCCTTATGGCGTGAAAAGCACGAGAATTTGAGATATTAACCGCGGCGCCCATCCAGGCGTTTTCGCACCAGTATGGGGGCATAAATAAAGGCAAACAGTGCGAAGCCCGCAGACCAAATTAGGGCACTGATCTGCCAGGCCAGATGCGGGCCGATATACACAGGTAACAGGCTTCTGATCAGGGCGCTGATCAGGCACAGGATAAAAGCGGCAGAAATCAGTGGGTGAGGTGTTAAAGGGCGGGCCGTATGACCCAGTGCTACCCGTGCCATCATGGCCAGGATCATCATGCCCATACCACCTATGGTGATCAGATGTAGCGCATCTTTGGCCTGCCAGCCGCTACCCAGATAGGCTGCACCAAAACCAACCAGACCTATTGCCATCGACAGATAAGCTAAATACAAAGACCATAACAAGGGCACGGTAAACACGCGTATCTGAAACCAAAAACTTGCACGCAACAGATGCAGTACGCCTGCCAATATTAAAAGGTATCCAGGGACCATGGGCTGTTCAAGAAAGTGGTGGGCAAAAAAGCCGCATATCCCAAGTACAGAAACAAGCAGTAGCACCTTGTCCAGCCGGGGAGTGCGCTGTTGATGCGACAGTCCCAGACCGCGAGAAATAAAGAAAGGTACGACGCGGCCGCCCAATATACTGATCAGCAGCGTAAAGCCTAGTACTGCCATCTGACTAAGCAGGCCTGCCAGTTCAAAAGCGCGCTGGTCCAGTACCACAATAAACACCATGTTCAGGGTTGCCAAAAGTGCAAGTACGGGTACAAACAAGTAATTTTTACTGTTGTGAACCTGCAGAACAACCCAGGTAAAGTGACAGATACTGATCAACCAAAATAAGCCCTGAAAGATAATCAGCCACAATAGTGGTTGAGCAGACCAGATCCCTGCTACTCTGGCGCTGGCCCAAACCACGCATAACCCAAGTAAAGGCCAGCTATTTAGCGTGTTGACCCCGGTCCAGTTCTTGGCGGCGGTAAATAAAAAGCCGATGGCGATTGCACTGGCAAAACCGAACAGCATCTCATGAGCGTGCCAAAGCGTCGCCGGGAAAGAGCCTGGCCAGCGCAGATACCCGCTCAGTATGGCAAACCAGGCGATCATCGCCGCACAGGCCCACAGACTGCCAAGCAAAAATAACGGTCTGAATGCCAGCATGAGTAATGGTGCATGTTTTGGTTGATACCATTTTGCTGAATGTTGCACGGGTTCTTCCAGGTTAAGCAAGTTCATCAGCGCACCTCCTGGCCAAGGTTGTATTGGCAAAAACAGCGAACGACATAACTCACTTTCAGGATTGTTGCGAAAATAATGGTGCTGATGTGTGCCACAATTTGTGTCGACAAGGACAAGTATTGGTCAAAGCTATAACTGGCTAAAATGGCAAACATAAAGCCAATCAGGCTCAGTAACAGGCATTGGTTGGCATAAGGAAGTGCACGGCGATAGTGTTTCATAATTACCCTTGTAAGCGCAGTGGATCGAACTAGTTGATACATAGGTACTTATAAGGGCACAAAATGTGCCAATATTAATTTTGTTATAAAACAAAGGGGTAGGTATTTTTTGTTGTATGGGTGAGTCAAAATGACCTACACTAATAAGGTCTAATAAACTTTTATAGGTCATTTTGACTTGGATCAGAGAACGCTATCACATTTACTCGGCATCAGTACTGAACTGACTCACCAACTTCCCAGGCTGGATGAAGGGGATTTAGGGGCATTTAGTCAGTCACTAGTCCTCGCGCTCCAGAGTATCATTACGGCAGATGCCACCGCTGTGTTGCGATGTGAGCAAGGAGTGGCTTATCCACTGGCGTGCTCAGGTCTCGCGCCCGAAGCCATGGGCAGGCGGTTTGTAATCGAAGACCACCCAAGGCTGGCTGCAATAGCAGCGGCTAACCAACCGCAGATTTTTGCAGCGGATTGTCAGCTGCCAGATCCTTACGATGGCTTACTGATGGCCAGAGCTGGCACTTTGCCTGTACACGCCTGTATGGGGTTTTCACTCTATCAGGGAGAGACCTTGCTTGGTATGGTCACCTTTGACAGCCTCACCCCGAACGCATTTGAGCAAGTCGCAGTGCCTATGTTGGGTATGTTGCAGTCTTTAGTGGCGGCACATTTTGCAACGGCACTGACTCTGTCTACGCTAGCCGAGCGGGCTCGTCATGGTATGGCTATGCTCAGAGAGATCAGCCATCAGAGTTACACTATGGTGGGTGAGAGCGCCGTTATGCAGCGACTTAAACAGGACATCGATCTGGTTGCCAACTCAGAGTTAAGCGTACTCATTCAGGGAGAAACGGGCACAGGAAAGGAGTTGGTTGCACGGCGTATTCATGAACATTCGTCGCGCAGTCAGGGGCCATTTGTACAGGTTAACTGTGCCTCCTTGAGCGAAAACCTGGCAGAGAGTGAGTTCTTTGGCCATCGTAAAGGTGCATTTACCGGCGCAGACAGACACCGGGAAGGTAAGTTTCTGGTTGCACATGGCGGCACCTTATTTCTCGATGAAATTGGCGAACTCCCCTTGAGTATGCAAAGTAAATTACTCAGGGCGTTACAAAGCGGGGAAATCCAGCCTGTTGGTACAGACAAGCCGCAATATGTTGATGTGAGGATCGTAGCTGCCACGAACCGAAACTTGCGCCAGGAAGTGGAGATGGGACGCTTTCGCGCCGATCTATATCACCGCTTAAGCGTGTTTCCAATTCAAGTTCCCCCACTAAGAGAGCGGGCACAGGATATTGTGTCGCTTGCCGGTTTTTTTGTTGAGCAATTGCGCAAAAAGCTGGGGGTACGCCAGCTGGTACTGTCTGACGCCTTTATGGACCAACTTAATCAACATGACTGGCCGGGAAATGTGCGCGAGCTTGAGCATGTACTGAGCCGGGCTGCATTGAAGGCAAAGCATGCAGCCTGGGATCAGGATATCGTGTTGGTCGATGTCGTGCATGGTGTACAGCGGGAGAGTGGCTCATCAGACCCAGATAGCGTCAGCAAAGAGCGAATATCTATGCAACTGTCCGAACAACAAACGTTAAAGGCGGCGACCGAATCATTTCAGAAGCAGCTGATCACAACCAGACTTCAAGCCAATGACCTCAACTGGGCTGCTACGGCGCGTGATTTAGCTGTTGATCGGGCCAATCTGGTGCGCCTTGCAAAACGTTTGGGCATCAAAACGGTGAAAACGCTCAACTAAGCTTTTCTTGTTAAATTTTAACAGGTTGTGGCGCTGCTCGATGCGAATCAGTTCAGCGCGCTCGCAATGAGAATGGCAACTTACCTGATCACAATACAATAGCCGGGATTTGTCAAAATGAAGTATTCAAATGAAGACTGTTATTCGCAATGAAAATTGTTCTTACTAAGCTTATAAGTTGTTTATTTTAAAAGGATATATTAAGAAATTTATTAGTTTTAATCGGTCTTGCTAAGTTGTAATTTTGTTCTAGGGTTATAAGGCGTCTAACTATTCCTTATTGAGGGGGCCCTATGCAGGGTAGCAAGCAAGTAATAGCAGCATTAAATCAGGTATTAACACACGAGCTGACGTCCATTAACCAGTATTTTCTGCATGCACGTATGTGGAAAAACTGGGGCATTGAGGAGCTGAACGAGAAAGCCTATAAAAAATCAATAAAAGACATGAAGCAGGCCGATGACTTAATCGAGCGGATCTTATTTTTGGAAGGCCTGCCAAATCTACAACACCTCGAAAAGCTTCGCATTGGTGAACACACAGAAGAAATGCTCAGCTGTGATATGGCGTTTGAAATGGAGCAGCTGCCAGTATTGCGCAGTGCGATTGAGCTGTGTGAACAAGAGCAAGACTATGTCAGTCGCGAATTGTTGGAGGATATCCTTGAATATGAGGAAGAGTATGTCGACTGGCTGGAAACTCAGCAATTCCTCATCAAAAACTGCGGTATAGAAAACTATCTGCAATCACAAATTGAGGAGTAAAACATGCAAGGTTCTCAAAAAGTAATCGATTTACTCAACAAACAGCTGACCTTAGAGTTATCGTCAATGGATCAGTACCTGGCTCATTCAAAAATGTATGAAGATTGGGGACTATCAAGGTTACACCACAAATTGGCGCATGAATACGAGGAAGAGCTGGATCATGCCAAGCGTATTACAGAGCGCATTTTGTTTTTAGAGGGCACGCCAGATACCGCATCCAGAGCCCCCATCAAAGTAGGTGAAAACGTACAGGAAATGCTGGAAAACGATCTTGCCGCAGAGATCACCGTTAAAGATCATTTGAAAAAGGTCATTGCGGTGTGTGAAGAAGAGCAAGACTATGTGTCGCGCGAAATGCTGGAGGCGCTGCTTGATGACACAGAAATGGATCACATTTATTGGCTGGAGCAGCACCTGGGACTTATTAAGTTAGTGGGTCTGCCTAACTACATCCAGAGCCAGATGTCTGGTGGCGATCCAACCTGATGAGATAATAGTAAACCAATCCAAAGGAGGCATCGCCTCCTTTTTTAATATATGCGCTCAGGGTCTGCAGGCTTGCCAAAGCAATAATTCGCATAGATACTTGCCGCCATCATGTATTAGCAAGATCACCGGTACGGAGAAACATAATGGAAAGACAGGTCGCCTGTTTGGTTGAAGCATGCCAACAGTTAGGGCTGAAATACGAGTGTATTGATCGTGAGCAGAATCTGGTGCGGGTCTATTTTAATCATGGGGTTGAGTATTTTGAACTAAACAAAACCCCCTTTAACTCCGAGTCTGTTTACGGCATATGCAGGGACAAAATGCACTCTTATCAGGCTTTTAATCAAGCTGTCACAATGCCGCAAACCTTGTCTTTTCTGGACCCGAATGTGCCTCAGGAGCACAGGCATTATCTGGAATATCAAAGCATGGACGAAATCCTTGCAGCCACAGAGGCTCACTTTGGCTACCCAGTGGTTGTGAAAAGCAACAGCGGGGCATTGGGCATCAATGTGCACCTGTGTGAGGACAGAGCATCACTCAGAGTTGCTTACAATGAAATATTCAACGCTCAGTCAAAGCATTATGACTACCTGGCACTGGCGCAGGCTTATGTTAAAAACAAAGCTGAATATCGCCTTGTTTGTGGATTTGGAGAACCCTTACTGGCGTATAAAAGGGGGATGGCTCAGACGTTCAATGTGCGGTACTGGGAAAAGAATGAAGTCGCGACACTGGAGCAGGATAAGGCCCTGCTCAACACCTTGTTTGAGTTTGTTAAACCTGTCTTTGAATTAGCCTCCATAGGGTTTGTTGGCTTTGACATTATTCTAGGCCAGGACGATCGTTTTTATCTGATTGAGCTGAATTCCTCGCCTAAGTTCAACCATCTGATCATCGATAACCCGAAACTTGGCCCTGATGCTGTCACAGGCATGTACAAAAAAATGCTACAAAAGCTAAATAACCGACCAGCTTGAGGCTAAACTGGTGGAAACACCATAATCTGGCGAAGCGACAATGAAATGGTTAAAGGACATTGATAGCAGTTTTGACAAGTTACTGACCGATTGTTATCAAAGGCGTGAAATGGAGATGGAACTCCATGTTAACAAACTCCGTTTTTATGGATTAATGGCTTTGTTTATCACAGAGCTTGTTATCGGTATATACAGTATTGGGTGGGATGGCACGCTGATAGCTGTTGATTTAGGTACATTGGCGATTGTCGCCTTATGGTGCGCGTTAGTGGTGCGCTGGGCAACGTCGGAGAGTTACAAACCCTGGCTTAAGTACGTTTCTATTCTATTCGACTACGCGATCATTCTGGCTGTTTCTTTCGAAATTGAATCGCTGGATTTGATCAAACACCTTCTGCAGGATCTTCATAAAACCGAGTTTGAGCTCATGCTGGTGAGCGTGTTACTGTTGTTTAACATCATGAGTGCGTTTCGTCAGGGTAAAATAATCATCTACTTTTCCACCTTGTGCTGTCTGATAACCGGGACTTTGGTGCTGGAACACAGTCACACAGCACGCGCCATCGAGATACACGAACAAGTTATTATCGTTTGTTCTGGGTTTCTGGCCTGGTCATTGTCGAACTATATTACGGGCACTTATACCAAATTGCGTCATCGTGAACGCCTGCTACGTTACCTGCCTGAGCAATTGGTAAAAGCGGTTGAACGCGGAGAGGTGGACATTGAGCCCGGAGGCGAAAAACGGGACGTCACTGTGCTGATGGCCGATATTCGCGGGTTCACCAGAATGTGCGAGCAGCATGACCCTGAAGTGATAACGCGATTGCTGAATCGCTATTTTTCTCGCATGAGCAGCGTTATTTTTTCTCATCAGGGGATGATAGATAAATTTATCGGTGACGCCATTATGGCTGTATTCGGTACTCCTCAAAAAGAAGAAAACAATGCGCGAAATGCAATAGAAGCGGCGCGTGAAATGTTACAAGCACTGGAGCAGTTAAACTTGGAGTTTATTGCTGATGGCCTGCCGGAAATCAAGATTGGAATCGGTATTCATAGTGGTGATGCAATCGCAGGCAACGTCGGGAGCAGCAGCTGTATGGACTATACCGTCATCGGTGACACAGTGAATGTGGCAGCACGCATAGAGAGTAAAACAAAGGAACTGCAACACCCCATCTTGGTCAGCGAACAAAGCGTTCTGCAATCAAAGCTGACACAACTTAAGCGTGTTGCTATGGTTGAACTCAGTGGGCGCAGTAAGCCCATCGAGGTGTATCATTATCCTGACTAAAAAGATAGCAGGGTGTTGTGCTAAGCAATCTTTATGAAATAGTCTAACTTTAAATAATCAGGTACTTAACGCGCTTATGAATATGGAACGGACGCTGGTCGCAGTTTTTTTATGCTTTATTACTTTCAGTGTGCTTGCAAACGCTGCACAGCGGCCTGTGCTCTATATCTATCACGATTCTGATTACAGCAGTCATAGTGAGTCGGCTGAAGCCATGAAAATGGGCTTTAATAGTGCACTCAGAGAGCGCAATTTTGAGGTTCAGGGTTTCAGACTGCAGCTTCTTGAAAAAGACCACAGGGGCAACAGCAATCGCAGTTTACTGACCATGCGGCGTTTTTTGAAAGATGAGCGAGCGTTACTGATGCTGGGGGGGTTACATTCACCTCCGTATATAAAACACCGTGATTATATTAACCAGCAGGGGATTTTACTGTTAGTACCCTGGGCAGCCGGTGGACCGGTAACACGCTACCCGGACACTAACAATTGGGTGTTCAGATTGTCTATCGATGACACCAAAGCAGGGTTGAGGCTGGTGGAATTCGCCAGACAAAAACAATGCCGTTCGCCGCACATGCTACTAGAGCGTACCCCCTGGGGGAAATCAAATTATCAGACTATCACTCGGGCACTGAGCAAGCCTGAGGCCCCCGTGACCTGGTTTAACTGGAATATGAAAATGAATGCCACCAAAATCATGCTGCGAGAAATTGTCAGTAATGGCCATGATTGTGTGATTTTTGTGGGGAATGCATTGGAAGGCAAACAGCTGGTAAAGGCGGTCGGTCAGACGCCGAAAGCACAGCGCCCTGCCATTATCAGTCACTGGGGCATCACAGGTGGCAATTTCTTCGCTCAGGTGGCTGAGCAATTGCGTGCAGGTATAGATTTGCACTTTTTGCAAAGTTGTTTCTCATTTCAGCAACGGCCACATACAGAATTTGTAGCCCGAGTGTGGCAACAATTAATAACCGCATACCCAGACAAAGTTGTTGATGGACGATTTATACAGTCACCGGCCGGTTTTATTCATGGTTATGATTTGGGCCGGGTCCTGCTTGGAGCGCTTGATCAAATCTCTTTGAGCGGCAAGGTAAAACAAGACAGAGCCGCGTTGCGTAGCGCGCTTGAAAACCTCAAACAACCAGTTCAGGGTTTGATCAAAGTTTACAAACAACCGTTTTCGCCCTGGTCAGAGTCACAGCCCGATGCTCATGAGGCACTGGGTCTGGAAGACATCTGTATGGCCAGCTACAACACTGATGGCAGTATCAAGGTGCTAAAAAATCAATGAATAATAACGCAGAGAAATCGCTATTTAAAATGAGCTCCGATAAAGCATTCTACGCATTTTTATTATGTAGCCTGATATTGTCTGTTTCTCTGAGTCTGGTGATGCTGAGCAATCATGCCGATACCGCTATTCGGCAGGTGCAAACGGAAGTGCGGCAAACAGAAGCGCGTTTGGGGGTCAGCAACCTGGGCCAGTTTTTGCGCACCCGGCTGGTACTACTGAAAGATCTGGCGCAATATCCGGTTCTGGCCAACGGGGTTATGGGGTCAGATATATCCCGCGCTTCTTTGTCTGATTTCCTGGGGGAATATCGGATCCTGGGGAAAAAGGAACCATTGTCTATGTACAATGTGCTTGGCGAGCCGGTATATCGTAGTGGTCAGATGTCACTGGCAGCCGACAAAGAAAATGACTGGCTCGAACTGCTGCTAGATGGGCGATTACCGCATGCGGTGATTTTAAAGCGTAATGCTCAGTTGTTTAGTTTTGTGATCGCAGTCCCCATTGAGTACAACGGATTCACTGAAGGCGTCCTGGTTGCTGAGTTTGATACAGATTTAGCAAACCTTTTGGCACTTGATTTGAGTAATCAGGCGCTGGCAGTCGAATTATCCGGGCAATGGGTCGATTATAGTAATGCGGCACCTGATGCAGAGTATGTTGTGTTACACAATACACAGATGCCGGGCACAGACATCCATGTCAGTTTAATGATTAGTCAGTCAACCATAGATGACAGTGTCTTTACTTTTATTGTGGAGCTTGGCCAGGCTATTTTTATCGGTCTGTCATTGTCCTTTTTGCTGTTGCTATTTTTTGGTCGCCAGTTGCTCCTTAACCCGTTCAAACGTTTACAAACCTCTGAGCAAAGAATTAAGAAAAGCGAAGAGCGATTCAAATTGGCTATTGAAGGCAGCCACGATGGTATCTGGGATTGGGATATTGAAAGTGGGGACGTGTTCTACTCGCCAAGGTACAGAGAATTGCTTGGCTACAGCCCTTCTGATCACAAGGGGTTTCCAGATCGCTTTGAATCACTGGAGCATCACTTACATCCAAAAGACAGAAGTGTGACTTTTGCCGCATTACAAGAGCATTTGAATGATAAAGGTGGGTTCGACGTCGAGTTTCGCTTGCGTACCCGACAAAACGACTATCGCTATTTTCGCTCAAAGGGCCTTGCCCTTCGTAATGACTCAGGAAAAGCCATTCGCATGTCTGGCTCTTTAACTGACATTACAGATCAGAAAATGTATCAGGAAGCATTAAGCCAGGCAAAGGAGCACAATGATTTACTGGCTTATGCGATTGAAGCATGCGATGTGGGTATTATCATTTCAGATGCGAAAGTACACGGGTTACCGCTGACCTTTATAAACAGCGCCTTTACTACAATAACGGGTTATGGCGAAGAGGTATTGGGTACCAACTGTAAGTTCCTTCAGGGCAAAGAGACGGCACAAGAAGCGGTAGGGAGTATGGTTGAGGCCATTAAGAGCCGTAAAGCGCACCGCACCGTGATCCTCAATTACACGAAACTCGGCAAGCCTTTTTGGAACAATCTACATATTGCGCCTGTGAGTAATGACAGGGGAGAGCTGGTTGCCTATGTTGGCATTATACAGGATATTTCTGAGGAAATTGCTCAGGAGAGAGCGCTGGCGGATGCTAAAAGCCAGGCTGAGCAGGCAAGCCGGGCCAAAAGCGAGTTCCTGGCATCTATGAGCCATGAGATCAGGACCCCTATGAACGGTGTCCTGGGTATGCTCAATTTATTGCTGAGCAACGAGTTGGATGAGCAACAAACACACCGGGTTAAACTGGCCATGAGTAGCGCAAACTCACTCCTTAACCTGATCAATGACATACTCGATTTTTCAAAGGTTGATGCCGGTAAGCTGGAGCTGGAGATGCTCGACTTTGATTTGCGCGGCATGTTTGAAGACTTCGCTGAGTCGGCAGCCTTGCAAGCTCAGTGTAAAGGACTTGAGCTCGTGCTGGATACCCTGGATATTGAACAAAGTATGGCCAAAGGTGATCCAAGCCGGATCAGACAAATTCTCGCCAACCTGGTAGGCAATGCAATTAAATTTACAGAGCAGGGCGAAGTGATCATTCAGGGCAAGCTGACCGAGCTCGACAACAATGGTTTGTGTCTGGAGTGCGCAATCACTGATACGGGGATTGGGATCCCTAAAGCGAAGAGTGCCGCTCTGTTTGATTCTTTTTCTCAGGTTGACTCGTCAACAACACGTAAGTACGGCGGGACAGGTCTGGGCCTTGCGATTGTCAGGAAGCTTTGCCAGCTAATGGGGGGCGATGTCTGGGTCGAGAGTGTAGAGGGAGAAGGAAGCACGTTTAAGTTTAAGTTGATGCTAGAAAAAAGTGCACAGTCAAAACAAATATTGCCAGATTTGGATATGTCAAAGCTTGAGTTGTTGGTAGTCGATGACAATCAGACTAATCGCACTGTACTCGGTCAACAGTTGCGGCATTGGGGTGCACAAGTCTTTGAATCTTCATCTGGTATTGCTGCGTTAGCCGAGTGTGAGAAGCGTTTCCATGACGGACAGCGTAAAATGTTTGATATTGCGTTGCTGGATATGCAAATGCCCAATATGGATGGTGCACAGTTGGGCAAAACCATCAAAGAGGACAAGCGTTTCAAGGGAATTAAGCTCATTATGATGACTTCAATTGGTCATCAGGGCGATGCGTCTTACTTCGCAGACTTAGGGTTCTCGGGCTACTTTCCCAAGCCTGCAACGACAGAAGATCTGTTCAATGCCCTCTCTGTGGTTGCAGATGACGGAGAGGCATTAGCAAATGCCAAACCGCTGGTAACTACGCATTACCTGAAGAGTATGAAAGATCCCCATCAGGATACGACAAGGGTGAAATGGGCGCCAAAACCGCGTATCTTGTTGGCCGAGGATAATCAGGTCAATCAGATAGTAACGGTAAGCATGCTGCAGAAGCTGGACATTGAATATGTTGATGTTGTAGGCGATGGCAATGAAGCACTGCGCAACCTGAGAGAATACCAACATTCGGAGGGGTATTCACTGGTGCTGATGGATTGCCAGATGCCAGAAATGGACGGTTTTCATGCGACCAAAGCCATTCGAAAAGGGCAGGCGGGTAAATCAAATATGGACATTACCATAGTGGCGCTTACGGCTAATGCTATGGTCGGCGATGAGAAAAAATGCCTTGAAGCTGGAATGAATGACTATCTGAGCAAACCTGTGTCCATTGAGGCGCTGCTAAGCTGCCTGAAAAAGCATCTAAACTATGAGCCGATCTTAGTCGAAGACTAATAATGCCAGTACATTGCTGCGCGTGAGTGAGCAATAAAATTTCACTGACGACCTTGATAGTCAAATTGCGGTACGTAGGCAAATATGGCAACGAGAATATAATAATTGGGTTGAGCTAGTGCTATAAACTTTGGAGTATTGATGAAGAGACATAAGATAATTCTCCTTGTTTTTCTTGCGTTTTTTATGCTTTCCTTTGGATACTTCAAGAAAGACGCAATTGCCTGTGAATTGATAGGCGTAGCTCAGTTTTATGAAGTGTCGCCCAATCTATATGTTGATAAAAGTATTGATAACTTGCAGCAAGGTAAGCTAGCTAACGCTATAGAGGCTGCTGTAAAAAGAGTCTCTGATGTCTACGGTGCGCCTACATCAAACCCCAGAATTATTGCCACTGCTGAAGCCAAATATGCAAAATTTGGCTTCAACCCGACGGGCATGCAGACATCCGGGTTTTTCAGAGAATGTATATTTCTTGGTCCTAAGGGGCTAAATACCGATGTTGTCGCCCACGAGCTTGTTCATGCAGAAGTTAGGCACAGAACAAATCTGCTGGTGGAGTTAACTCAGTTACCAGCCTGGTTTATTGAAGGAACTGGGATCCAGGTAGATTATCGGGCGCCGTTTTTATTAGAAAACATCGATGTGACAAATGAGGATGTCACTAAGATTAGGTCGGTGTTTTATCTCAGTGACTTTCCAAACACTAACGTTAAGTACTATCAGGCTTCATTGATTGCAGTTAAACCGATGAACCCAAAGAATATGTACACTGCTCTGGAAAGATTGAATAATGGAGAACAGTTTGAGGATGTTTTTAGCGAGCTGTTATAGTTGCTCCCTCGATTTGAAATGCTGGTTGTCCGTTTACGCGGTGGTTCCAGGCCGATATTATTCGTTGTAGAGTGTGTATGTTAAAAGCGTTACCAGAGAAATATTATCTCACCCACTTTCATGAACTGCAGGGGTTTATTGCAAAAACCAGCTTTCATCTTCTTACTCCACCGCAGCAGGCTCTGTTCGCAGAACTCGGGTCTCTAGATGAAGAGTGCCTGTGTTTATTGTTGCGTATCATCAATCGCAAACGTGTATATGTCACCAGAGCACAGCTGAATTACGCAGAAATCAAGGATACAGACGCCGCCCTGAATGAGTTGCGTAGCAAAGGGTTGGTGCAATCTGCGCATGACAAGGACGCTGATGTACTACTAGGGGAATTGACCAAGGAGCAGCTTCAGTTGATAGCGTCTGAGCTCATAGCGTCAGGCAAAGTGTCTCCTACAACCCCGGCAAAATCTGCAAAAAAAGCGTTATGGAGTGAGTTTGTTTACGCTCAGTGCGCTAACGTTGCGCTGGCAGATACTGCGGTATTTCGTGCCCACTTGTCTGCGCCTGTCAAAGCGGACTTTGAATATTGGTTATTTTTATTCTTTGGTAAACTGGGCGGCACTTTGCAGCAGTTTTCATTGCGCGATTTGGGAGTGATGCAAACACGCCAAGGGGTATCGTCGGGCAATGCGCACTTCTCTGAGCTGGCTGAGGCGCAAAGTGCCTATTTTTATGTTAGCCAAAATAAGCACCTGAATAATCTAAGCTTAGACGACAAAGTGTTGTTAGCAAAACAGATCTATCAAGAGCAAGTACCTGCTGCCGAGGGGCTGATGGCACAGACTAAGCGTGATGATTTGACGCATAAGCTGGCTTGTCAGTTGGACCAGGAAGAACCAGCACTTGCGACGGTGATGCTTAAGGTCAGTAACCATCCAAAGGCACAGGAAAAATACATTCGTGCTCTGTACACGGCAGGGGACTATGATACTTGCCTGGCCCAGCTGGAAGAGGTGCTGGCCTGCCCACAAAACGAAGAGTTATTGATATTCGCCGAGGATTTTTCAGCGCTGAAATTCACTACCAAGCGTACCTCCGTATTGACAGACATACTGCGTCAAAGCGGCCCGCCTATCGCACTGGACGAAGCCTATGTTGGTTATCCCGAGCAGGGAGCAATTGCCTGGTATCACCGCCAGGGGAACAAAGCCTATCATGGAGAAAATCAGTTCTGGCGCATGTTATTTGTTTTGGTTTTTTGGCCAGCACTATACGAATCGACAACTGGTGCACCCAGCAATGAATTTGATTTAACTCCGCGAAGCCTGAAATATAATCAATTTTATGAAGTACATAGCGATCATATTGAACAGATCCTTGGAAAAATTACAGATAATCAAAGTTTATTCGACTGGCTGCTGCGTCAGGCCAGTGCCCACTTTGGCAAACCGAATCGACTGGTCTTCTGGCACAGGTCGACATTGGACCTTTTATTGGTGGTCGCTCGGCTGATATCCGTCACGGCCCTCAAAACACACCTGGTTGCCATGTGTAAAGACTATAAAATGCTGAAAGATGGCTATCCTGACTTGATATGCATTGATGACAGCGATGTGTCATTTGTTGAAATAAAAGCACCAGGAGATAGTCTGAGGCGTAATCAGCTGGTGACAATAAGGCGTCTGATTGAGTCGGGCTTTAAGGTCGACATTCAGCAAGTGTGCTGGCAAATCGCGCCACAACAGGCCTATGTCGTCATTGATGTGGAAACCACTGGGGGCAAGAAGGAGTTTGATCGTATTACAGAAATTGCCATGGTTAGGATAGTTGATGGCAAAGTGGTCAAACGTTGGCAAAGCCTTATCAACCCATTGCGGCGGATCCCAAAATATATCACGGAGTTAACCGGTATTAGCAACGAAATGGTGGCGGATGCGCCCCTCTTTTCTGACGTTGCTCAGCAAGTCGAAGACTTTATGCAGGATGCCATTTTTGTCGCGCATAATGTCAACTTTGATATGGGGTTTATCAAAGCCGAGTTTGCCCGAATTGACCAGGTTTTTCAAAAGCCAAAGCTATGTACCGTGCAGCTGGGCAGAAAATGGCTGCCAGGTATGAAATCTTATGCGCTAAACAAGATCTGTGCAGAGTTGGGAATTACATTGACTCAGCACCACAGAGCGATGGCCGACGCAGAAGCCACGGCACAGTTATTTATATTGATCAATCAAGTCAGACTGGAAAATCAAGAATAACGGCTCGATGAGCAGGTAAGGTTTTTAGTTTTTTCTTGTTTAGTGTAAATTCCATTTCCTTTGTGATTTAAAATTGCCTGATAGGCTGTACCGAAAATAACAAATAAATGGCGAAAATCAAAGGTCAGTATAATAAATACTTAATCAGCACTTTACTCGATGTACTGTGGTTATTGTCCACCGTACTACTCACATTTGTACTCATTCCCAGCCTGATTGCTGCCGCAATACCTGACTGGTCAATAGTGGCTTATCTGCTGCTAGCCAGTGCCATTGTATTTGGTGTTTACGCAAAAGATAAAAGGTTATCAAAGCAAGGGACAGAGCGGATCTCTGAGCGACAGTTACTCTTGGTATCAGCCTGCTCATTGCATATTCCAACCCTGTTCTGTATGCAAATTGTAAAGCATAAAACTGCTAAACTATCATTCCTCTTAAAACTACTGATGCTCTTGTTATTTCAAGTTGTAGGATTGGTAAGTATGCTAATAGGACTGTACATGTAGCGCGCCAGATCGCTGCCTGACGCGCTACATGCTAATTGAGTTCTAGCTTAAAATCGTAGTCAAGCTCGTCGATTAAAGACCAGCGATGTTGCTTGTTTTGCGTGCCTTTGCCAAGGATCCAGTAGTCATAGCTTTTGTTTATTTGGCCCTGACTGTGTTGAATTGTTAACCAGGCATCGACAAAACTCAATATATCCAGGTTGCGCTTGGCGACAGCAAATCCAACTGGGTATTTTAGTTCGGCGCCTTTTGGTACGACAACGCCAAACTCTGGGTGGAACATACTCCAGGCAAAGCCTGCCTCAGCACTTATGACCATGGCATCAAATTTTTCATCTGCGTCGAAAAATGCCTGATGGCTTGAAAGAGCTGAAACATCAATATGTTTATATTTTTTGGCCAGATCTTGCATCAGTGGGGTATATTCAACATGAGCCAAACGCAAGTTAGTATGGTTCAGTACTTGCTCTCGTGTCGCAAAATCCTTTAAGCGATGATCTTTGGCTATTAGGGCTAATTGCAACTCAAGTACCGGATCACTGAATCTGACTTGGCTGAGGTCTGCAATATTAATTTCTAATCCTGACATAGCGATATCAAAAAAACCTTTGTTCAGATATTCCGCCAGTTGTGCTTTTTTAAATGGAATAAACTCGACTTTAACATCCAGATCCGCAGCCAGCTTATGTGCCAGGCTGATATCAAAGCCCACCAGTTCCCCTTTTTGGTTAAAGTAGCTAAAAGGGACGTTGTCTACCAGATAGCCAACTCTGAGCAGCTCCCGCTTCTTGATCACTTCAATATTGGTCAGTGAGAGTTCACCACTCTGATAGGCTTTAGGTACATGATTGAGTACTTCCGCCGGAACTTTATCGGATACAACCATATTGGCAATGACTTCATCTGCGGCCTGTGTACTCCGGGCCAAATGGTTGTTGGCAGAATAACTCAGCAGCATAAAAGCCGGGAGTAGGGCGCTGAGTAAGGTCACGTAATAGACCGAGCGGATCCGCTTTAAGTGTAGCTGGCGTTTGGTGTAGAAAATACTCAATAGCACAAACGAGAAAATATAAATCACAGTGGTTGGTGAGACGATTTTAGCCGTCAGCACAGACATAGACAGATATAGCTGATAACTGTCTGCGGGGATTTTAAGGCTATCGAGCAAGTAAGGAATAGCAATATGTACATTCGCAAAATAGCTCAACATGGCCGATAGCGTTACATTTGGCATCTGTTCCAGAGTGACCGGGCTACCAGTCAGCCAGGCTGCAAAGGTCACAAACATCAGCGTGGTGAGTTTTCCGAGGCTTGGGAAAGTATAGGCGATGGGTACCAACACTTCTGCAATGTGGTCTGACTCTTCATCGCTGCGCTTAATTTTTGCCAGGTGGGCCTTAATTCCCTCCGTTATTACCGGTAATACGATAAAAACATTGCCCGTACTGAATGCTGTGATCCAGGCATTGCGCATGACCATGATGAGGTCTCGATATTTAACTGGGGTAAATGCTGCAACCAGCATAGGAAGCAGCGCAAACATCAGGTAAAAGCCCAGACATGCCACCAACACCAGGTAAATTTGCAGGTTGTTTAACTCCTCCATGCTAATGGTGCCTGCGGTGCTTGCAGTCATGGCGAAGATCCCGATAGGGAAGAGCTTGATAATTTTCTTAGAGATCAGAGATAAACCCTGACCGACTACTTCCAGCACATCAAGCAGGTTATTCTTTTGACCATTTGAAATCAGGGAAAGTCCCAGCGCAATACAGAAGATAACGAGTGCGGGTACATTCCCTTCGGCCATCGAAGCAAAGGGGTTGGCAGGAATATACTGGCTGACAAAATCGACCTCGGGTGCACTGGCAACTAATGCGGGCGAGAAAAAAGTACCGGCATCATGACTGGGTAAGGTTAGGGAAAAAGCCCAGATTACAGCCAGCCCAACGAGCCACAGGCTGATCATCACTGTGGTTGCCTTAATTAGAATAGACTTAACCTGATCCGGATTAAATTTTCCCAGGCCAACGACCAGACTAACGACAATATAAGGGAAAATGGTGATTTGCATCAGCTTAACAAAGCCTTCGCCAAGGGGTTTTAAAAATGCAACCCGTTCACCAAAAACCAGGCCACACACTATACCTAACAGCAGTGCCCACAGCATCCAATTGATGCGTTTTAACCAATCGATAACTAGTTTCATAATCCCAGTGCGCGAAATAAAAAGAGCGAGATTATATTGAGGTTAGCTGAAATTAATCTGAATGCAGTGTAAAGAAGGAGGAAAGTGATTGAATTAAGTGGCCAAATTACATCACTCGTAATTTGGCCGGTAGGGCGATTAGCACATTGCAGATGTACCACATGTTGCGCCTACACTCGGTGTACAAGTGGCTGTACATGCGTTGGTGTTACAGTAGTCCATAGCTGTGTAACGCAGGCCACCAGCGACCTGAGGTGTTGCGTCATTTACCAAAGTTGAGGCATTGATAGACAGGTTTTTCATTTTCTTTTTATTGATAACAAGCTTCATAATTTAGATCCTTTGATTTTTTAGCACCCAACGTATTGTGGGCAGAACTGAAGATACTAGAAATAAATAAATTATCAACCTTTGTTTTAAATTATTATAAAAAAGTTGATAATCCTGGTGGTTTTTTCTAGGCGTATTGAATGCTCAAGAGAGGTAAACTGTGTGTTTTTAACCTGGTGTTTGGCGCGTTTTCACACAGCTCTGTTCTGTGGCGGAGTCGTTAAAAACGGCAGAAGTACTTTCAAGTCAGGTTGTTCATATTCTTTCTTCACTGCAAGTTTCATGCATTTCCTTTGGCTTGCTTGTGCCTGTATCATTACGGGCACAAGCTTCATACCGAATTTGTATCGCATTTGCAGATATTGTTACAGGCTGTAATCATCACCATTTTTTGCCCGATAGCACTTACGGTCTTGTTGTGTGACCAGGGCATGCTGTACACCAGATACAAAGCTCATCCACATACGGCTGCCCTGTTCCCCTTCACCCGTGACCGGACTGAGGGGCGTTTCATATTGCACATCATTTAAATGGGCGCGATCGTGACGGCCCGGCTCACATGCGGTATCAAAACTCAGTTCAATATGCATGGCATCGGCCTTTTTCAATAAGATCGCACTAGGCGATTCGCGGTGACCACACAAAGCGACAAACTGCTTACAGTCTTTCAAGCCACAGTGCTGTCCGTCGGCGAAAAACACCATCAGATGGTTGTAATAAACAACGTAAGAACTTACATCTTTATGAGATCCGAACTCCAAAGGGCAGTGTTGATCCAGATATTGCTTTGCGACGATCAGCTTTTGGCATTCTGTGCTGGTGTTTTCTAGTTCTGTCTGCTGAATTTGTGCTTTCATGTGTGTATTCCCAGTTACCATTGTTACCCGATACCTGTTGTCAGTGTGAGGTGAGAGCGGATTGGCTCATAAATCACCGGTTGTCGTCACACGTCTAAATATCGCTACTATTATTGACATCCTGCACAGTCCTGTCGGCATGCAGGTTCTTCTGTTGACAAATTCAGTGTATGAAAAAAAGCCGGTAAATTTCACAAAAAGAATTTTACAGTGTAAATTTTACAAAAACTGGTCTGACCATGTGTTGTGGCATAGTAGTGAGGCGCGGGTTAGCGCCCTCACAGACGTAAACAGGAATGAAGCGGTGAAAAAAAATTCAGAACTCATGAGAAAGTCACACTTTCTGGGCACCAAAATTCGCAATTTACGCAAGCGAAATCATTTAACACTCGAGGATCTGTCCACCCGATGCATCCGGGTTGACCCGCATTCAGCGCCTTCTGTGTCCTATTTGTCAATGATTGAGCGGGGAAAGCGCACGCCCAGCAGTGAAATGCTAGAGAATCTTGCGGAGGTGTTTCAGAAACCGGTTGACTGGTTTTTGGATAACGAGCCTGAAGTGAATGAGATTACACCTCAAAAGGGTCGCCATGGCGGGATCAGCGGAATGGCACTGGAACCCAATTTTTTGTTTGATAACGAGATTTTGCAGATTGCCATTCCTGAAATGTTATCTCAAACGGGGATTAGTGGACGTCAGTTTGCGCATCTATTGATCCGTGCTCACCAGGAACATCACCAGAATCACTTTCCAGACTTAGAGCGTGCAGCCGAAGAGGTTGGTGGCAAAGACCTTTATCTAAACGCTGAAACCCTGTTATCCATGTTAAAGGCACAGGGCCTGGTTGTGCACTGGTTTGATGAGGCGCCCAGAGAGGTGATTGATGAGAGTGGTCATATGTTTCAGCGTGTGATCACTTCCTATTTTGCGCCCCCAAATGAAGTGCATGTCAATCGTATGCTACAGCACAATCAGCCCAGGCTGAAATATGACTTAGCGGTGCACCTTGGTCATGCTGTTTTGCACAACAGAGAAGGTCTTCAGTGCGTGCTCGGTTCCGGGGGCGTCAGTGGTGGAACGAATGGCGATGAATCTGCACCTAATGCACAGGATATTTTGTCGGCCTGGCATGATTTCGAATCCAGCTTTTTTGCTGGCGCGTTATTGTGTCCCAAAGTCGCTTATCGGCAGCTTCTGGACTCCTATGGATATGAAACACATATCCACCAGGCGCTTGGAATTTCGCCTTCGGTTGCCATGCGCAGGATGACGGTTGCATCGCCTTATCCCCACTGGCATTACTTTGATGCTTATTTGCCTGGTAAACTCAAGGCCGTATATCGTGGCAATGGTATTCCGTTGCCCTGGGGCAATATGCGCAGTGTTGCGGATCCCTGCCAGCATTGGGCTGTGTTCAGAAAATTTCAGCAGCAGGCGATGCAAGCCAGTGCGCAGCTTTCCGTGCTTAATGTCAACAATCAACCCAGGCTATATTGCTGTGAATCCATTAAAGTCAACGATGTAGCAGATAATCCACATGTGCTGTGTGCCGGTATTGATTTAAATCCGGCGATTGCAGCGCAGGGCTTAGATGCCAATGAAGTGGTGCAGGAATTACAGGCCCTGTGTATTAAACAAGGGGGGGCAAGTGTGGTGCCGTGGCATTTGAAAAAGCAGCTGCAAAGTGTCGCTAAGATTCTCAATATCAACTGGATAGAGCGGGGCATTGCCAACGATGTACGCGTTATTTGTACGCGCGGCAAGGCCTGTCCCCGACAACCTGGGTGCTATGATTAGAGAATAGAAATCGCGATTTCGACTTCATTGCTCTGATGATAAATTTCTATGTCCTGGCCAAAGGCACGTTGATGCGGGCAGTCACTTTGTTCGAAGTAACGCCAGACCAGCTCCCAAAGTCGAATCGCCGTCTGGGGCATTTCGCCTTGTGCTGCGAAGCTTAAATAGCGCCCGCCAGAAAAACGGCAAATCTGTAGTGCGTTGTCGTTATCGACTCGCTCTAGTAGACCGGGCGAATCACAGGCCACCGTGACGTTATAGTCACCATGTTGATCTGACTCATAATGTGAATAGATACCGTAGAGCGTCGCTTGGTCTTCTATCAGAGAAGTATAATTGTGGTAAAACTTCTGCCATAACTGGGCAATTTTACCGTCTGCCTCTGTTTGCTCATAATGATTATTGGTGCGGGTAGTGATCCCCACAAACTGACGTGAAGTGAACGTTTTGACTTCCATTAGATTCCCTGATTACTCGTCGTATATCGCGAAAATTGCTATTACTCCGAATATCTGTCCCTGTCTGCTGACATGATCACAATGCTGAGTGTGACCTTTTAGCGTTTCAATAGAAGGTGGAGATTGCAATTTTATATGTATATTAAATAGCCACTTAGACTAATTATAAAGCGAGCGAATGGTAACATAGTGTGAACTTTAGGCAAGCAAGTGGGAAGAAAAATCTCCATGTCTTTAGGCGTATTGTGGCGCCAGATGAGCGCACCACAATACAAAGCGACAAACAGTATGAGTGCTACTGCCCATCCTGTCCGTGCCAGTCCCAGTTGGGATAAAATGTGCCATTTACCGTGGCATTGAGGCCAGAAATAATAGAGTTGGGTTTATCGACAGATTGCCACCCGCTTGCATAGGCGTTTTTAAGTTCAAAAACCACATTGCCCCAAAGCCAGTAAGGACCGGTAATGGAGGACTGATTGTAAGCTGCAAACAGGGTCTGACCGCCCATCATGATTTCCTTAACGGTACTTTGGTTGTCAACTTCTGCAACGGCTTTGCTCCAGATTTTGAGCAACTTAATACTGGATTGATTGTCGCCCAGAAAATACCCGTTACCAGAGACTTCGACGTCGTTAAACTGATTGCTGCTGGTCGTTCGGGCCATTGATGTGTCCAAGACGTTAAGTGCAACCTGTTGATTTCAATCCATTAGATTTGCCACTGAACTCCCTGAGACCCGAAGCTGAAAGCTGTTTTGGTTCCTGGCAAACAGGGTACTATTATCATCAGTAACAAAGGGGTAAAACGGTGCTTTTGGGTTGAACACGTAGGCTGTTTTCAGGCCATCAATGGTGACAGTGGCATTGGCTTCAATGCGCAGCACCCGGGCCTTATCCGGCGTATCAATAGTAAAGTTTCTGAGTGACGATACAGCTGAACTGACGACAATGGCTGTTTTTTGTTGATGTGAAGCGTGCAGTGAGATGGTTGCGTTGTCCTGAGCACTGCCTGTTAGCGTGATTCCGTCTCGCTCAATGAGGATCGGTCCGTCACATTGTCCGGAAAACTCAACAGTCATCTCAAGCGATAATGAATGAAGATAATCAAGCATACGCCTGAGTGCCTGTGGATCATTGTGGCAGTTGACGATGATTTGGTGATAACTGTTCAGTTCAACCTCATTATTGTGCTCTGCAATTAGCTGCTGTGCCGAAACACTGCAAGCTGAAATGCACAACGGCGTGATGATCCTCGCGAGTAAGTTTAGTGGTTTCATTCCTGTGACCTTACATGTTGCTTTAATGAAAATAAAATGTAGCTTTTGATGTGTTTTTGGTCAATTGATTTTACTAATTTGATTGCCAGTGCTTGCACACTAACCTGGTACAGGAAAATATAATGAGTAATGTCAGAAGGCTATGCCGGGGTGATACACCCGGCATAGTGCAATATGTCTGGTTAGTTCATAAGCTGACGGATGAATTTGACCGGGGCGCTGCCATAGCTCAGAAATTGCTCATGGAATGCTTTGAGGTTGAAGTCGTCCTGCAGTTTTGTCTTTTGCTCTTCGCGAAGGTCGTAAATTTCACGAAACCCACTGTAATAACTGGTTAACTGTACCTGACTCAGTGTTGCGCGTCGCCACTTGCCTTCTGCTTCTGCCTGCTCCTGGAAAGCCCCATTCATGAGTAGATCTAAGCCCTGTTCTTTGCTGATCCCTTTAACCTGAATGCCGTAATCCAAAATGGTGTTACAGATCACACGAAGGTTCCATTTATAGTACATCAGCCACATTTCTGGCTCGAAATTACCATAGCCCTCTTCAAGCATCATGCGTTCTGTATACACAGCCCAGCCTTCAACCATGGCGCCGTTACCGAAGATACTTTTGACCAGAGATGGAGAGGTATTGGAATAAACAAGCTGAGTGTAGTGGCCTGGTACTGCTTCATGAATGTTGAGGATCTGCAATATCCAGTGGTTGTATTCACGTAATAAAGAGCCAGCCTGCTCATCAGTCAGACCGTCGAGTGGCTCCACGTTGTAATACGTGTTTTCTTTTGTCTCATAAGGACCCGGTGCCGAAATGGATGCCAGCGCAAAACCCTGCATGTAGTCTGGAGTCTGACGAACTACCAGAGGTTTTTCCGGATCTAAAGTTAACAAGTCCTTCTCCATGACAAAGCGTTCCAGTTCCGGGATCTGGCGTTTGATTTCATCTACAAACTGAGACTTATCGACATGGCGCTGAGACAGGTGCTTTATCAGTGTCGCAATGGCTTGGCTGTCATCTTCAGGGCGTGCGGTTTGCGGGAAGTATTTCGGCCAAAGCTGCTTAGTCAGCGTGACCATTTCCGCAGTGACCCGTGCTTTGTCGGCAAGTGCTTTTTCATACATCTGTTTAGCGGTGTAGCCCGACTGGATATCAAAAGCAAACTTCTCTTCATAGAGCGCTTCACCAATCCGAAAACTGCGTGCTTTACCGGTTTTCAGCATTTCCAGCTCAAGCCCTGACAGGAAATCTATGTAGCCGTTAATTGCGGTTTTAGCGTTGGCAAAGCGCTGTTTAAACTGCGCTTTTTCCTGTGCACTGAAAGAAGAGAGTGCATCTGCACGAGTGAGCAAATCATCGGTTAGTACGCTAAATGCCCCTTTATTCTGCTGGATCCCTAGTTGAGTGTATTCTTGCGTCGGATCATCAATGTTGGCCTGTGCGGCACGGTAATAGTCAGGGACGTATTGTAGCCGATTAAGGACCTGACGGAGCTTTTGTTCTTCGGATTTAAAGCGACTGTTTAGAATGTTTGCAAAACCGTATGACACATTGTAACTGCTCGGATCCCACTGCCAGCGTTTGAATTTTTCCTGATCCCAGCGGGTACTTTTTAATTCGTTTTCAATCAGGTAATAATCAATTTTCAGATTGTCGCTGAGTTTTTCTGGATCAAATGAATGCAGCTTGGCCAGCTGGGCATCGATGAAAGTTAGATTTGCTGCGCGATTTGCCGCATCGGGAATGGTGATCACATCATCGTATTTGCCGTATCCACGATATACGGACAGCTCGGGATATTGTTGCCATAATTGTTCGATAAACTGGTCTGAAAAGGTTTTAAAAGCGGCATCTTGTTGCTGTTGGCTGGTTACTGAGGCCATTGATTGTGTCTGTGATTGGTCTTGAGTCTGAGCGCAGCCTGCAAGGGTAAAGATGGTCGCCAGAGAAAGGCTGATCACCGTTTTTTTCATTCGCTTGTTCCTTTTATATGGTTTTTCTTATCATAACAAGATTTAACTGCCTTTGCCTGCACCGGGCTATCAATAAGGACAGCTCCTGTGCCTGCCTGAGCCATTACATCTTCCGGGTTGTACATGGGACAGCGGCTCATGGATAAACAGCCACACCCTATGCAGCCATCCACCATGTCACGGACACGTTGCATGTAGGCGATTTTTTCATCCAACTTTGCCTGCCATTGTCTGGACATATTTGCCCAGTCTTGTTTACTTGGGGTATCGCTGTGTGGCAATGCCATCAGCGTCTCTTTGATTTCAGCCAGAGTGATCCCCATTTTTTGTCCCGCTTTAATAATGGCTATGCGGCGTAAGACATCTTTTTTGTATCGTCTTTGATTTCCGGTATTACGCCAGCTGCGGATCAGGCCTTTGTTTTCATAGAAGTGAAGTGCTGACACTGCGACGTCTGCACGTTTCGCGACCTGTCCGACACTGAGTCTAGGTTCGTCCCGCTCCGGTTTATTGTTTGTCGTCATTGTTTTGCTTTACCTGAATCTTGGTTGAGGTTTTAGACTAACAGCAAATAATACAATGGAGAACCACTATGAAATCAGTCATTTTATACTCAAGTTCAAAAAAATATGGGAATACTGCGCATTCGGTACAAACGTTGGCACCAGAATTACAAGCTGATTGTATTTATCTCGATGATTATGAAATTAATGACTATTGCTATAATCACACCAATAGTGATGATGGTTTTCGCACCTTGTTTCGTCGCTTACTGAACTATGATCATATTGTTTTTGCGTCGCCAGTTTACTGGTATGCAATGACGCCCAGAATGAAGGCATTCTTTGACCGTATCACCGAGTTTATGGATGACGAAGCACTGCAGCCAGAATTGAGAAAGCTGCGTAATAAAAGGTTTTCGATACTTTCAAATTCGATTAAAGGAGCTGCACCAAAGTGCTTTATTGAGGTATTCCAAAGAACCTGTGAATACCTGGGTATGATCTGCCACAGTCAAATTCATCATCAGTATCCGTTTGAGGGAGACAAATAAAAAATGAATTTTTCTGGTTAAAAAATAGGCGTTAATTATTTCATTAAACTAAACTGTCATTGCTGTGTCACGGAGAACCGATTGTCAGGCTCTGTGCATAGCAATATCAGTAACCGTCGAAACCAGGAATTACCCATGAAGATATACAAGCTGCGCAACTGGCTTGTTATATTGTCAGTTTTCATTCTTGCCTCCTGCCTGGGAGACGATGACGACGACAATACTAAAACGCCAGACACAACTGCACAAACCACAGAAATCAAAGTGAGCCCGGCTTTGGGGCTAACCCGAAATGCCACAGTCAGGCTTGTTCTACTTGCCAATAATACGCCAATTGAAGGGGCTACCGGTAACACCGGAGAGTCCGGCGTTGCAACCATATCGCTTTCGTCAGCAATTACCGAGCCCTTTATTGTCGAGGTAATTGGCGGAGGAAACGCTGAATACTTTGATGAGGCCAAAGGTACCTTTCTGGCTTTACCGGCTGATGCCACGCTACGTGCTGTTCTGGGGGCTTTTCAGTCTGAAGTTGGGGTCACAACACTGACCGAAATTGCTGCAACAGCCATATTGAATACAGGGGCCACAAGTACCTCAGCCATTGAGTTGGTCAATGAGCAGGTGCGTGTCGCCCTGGCTCCGGCTCTGACCGACATAACCGCTCCACCTCAGTTAATCGGTGCGAACAGCGGTGTGACCGCAAGTAGTGATCAGGCAGGAATATATGCTGTTTCTCTTGCCGCACTGGCTCAGCTCGGTGATTCGTCGAGTTCACCGGCATTAGCCATTGTTGATGCATTACGTGCTGACTTTCTGGATTTAACGATTGACGGAAAGGTTGGCGATAAAGTGTTCGAATCACCTTTGTACAACGCCAGTAATTTTATCAGTGAATATACCAGTGCCATTCAGGCATACGCACAACAGGTAGGGTTAACAGCTGACCTCAATACAACTTTTTCTTTGGACAACATCAAGAAAACGCTTGAAGGGTTGGGTGACATTTTTGCCGGCTTGGATCTTGGCTCGCTTGAGCTGGACTTTGTGCCCGGCGGTTTATCTTCTGGATCAGGAGGTGATTCAGGCGGTGACAATACCGGTGAAGGCAACACTTTGACCATCACAGGTACTTCGACCGTGGCGGGTGTCACGACAGAAATACCCAAAATCACTATCAATGACGTACCTGCGCCAGACCCCAATGATCTTGAAACCATCAAAAAGCAGATTGAGGATTCGCTTGTTCAACAAAGCCTGACAGTGAATGATCTGGTATTTGAATTGGTGAGCAGCTCAGCAACCGAAATTGTGGTCTCTGTGCGTTATTCAGTGACAACTCAGGGGGTAACTGTCTCATCTGATTTAACTTATACCTGGACGCTGACTGGCAATGACAATAATGACGTAATGCTGCCAGAAGTGCTCAAAGGCCAGGTATTCGAATTGATGTTTATGTTAGCGAATAACGGCAGCAGTTATGCCGACGGTCAGAAAGTTAAATTTACATTCTCAAGTTCAGGCATGATGTTTATAGACACCGATCCGGACGCAAACAATGGAGACGAAATGTCGCTTGATGGTGTGATGATGGAAGGATCTGAATATGTTTACAAAGACGATGGCGGGTTTATGTACAAGGTGTCTGTAACAGCAACAGGCATTAAGGAAATCAACTTGTTTACTATGGAAAATCAATTACTGGGTTCATTTATCGCTGCAGGTGTTACTAACCTGGACCTGGTAACCGCAAAAGCAGGAGAGTATAGAGTAACCGGAACCGGTCATACACGTGGCACTGTGGTGATAGGCTCAGATGGCGCTATCGACTTTGACACTGGTATCACTTACGCACAAAGCGACATAACAAGAATCGACGATCGTACCGGAGCAGAACTGGAAGAGCCTCGTATTCAGGTGAATTATGGACAGGATGATGATGGGCCAGTGATCAATCTGTTTTTGTCGCAAGACCGTATGCAGATCACCAGTATCCAGTACAGAATACGTTCGGAAGGCGTGGATGTCATGGTAACGGTTGAAGGCACAGTGACGGGGGGTGGTGGCGGTTAATCACTAAACTGAATGAGTAAAAGCGGGTGAAAACCCGCTTTTACCGTTATATAACAGCCCGAATCAGGCACGCTTGTTTAGTGTGCTTACCACTTAAACAGCTTACATCTTTGCTGGGTATTGCCCTGATAATTGGAGACAACCGTGTGTCCAACTTTTGACTCACGGATTGGGTCGACGCTGAATGTATTCATGTTAACGTCAATCGTACCGTTGCTGTCGAGCTTGTAAGACACTTGTAGCTTGGTACTGCCGATTTCAAACAGGCTTAAGAACTCATCGTTTAGCAGGTATTGATCAATGACAACGCCATTGTTTTCATCAATAGCATAATGGCCCAGGTTTTCGTTGATTGTCAGCAAGCTGTAATTGCGAACATTTTTACGCGCGCCTTCTCCATAAGTCACGATCCAGTCAGCTTTGTCGTCTACAGATGCGCCGACCTCAAGTGACATTGGAAATTGGTAAAGCGTTCCGCGAGCAGGTGAGATGACTTCGCACTGACCTTTGTAATAACCCTGCCACTGTTGTGGTGAAGCTTGTGCGGTTGCGCTCAGCATTGTTATTGTTGTGAGTGCTAAAGCAGATTTGATCATCTTATTCATACTATTTTCCTTTGTGATAGTGTTTACCCATTTAAGGTAAATGTAACTGGTTAAACTTGCAATACGGTGCGTAATGCTTTGTAAATAGGATGTCTTTTAAGTAGCCTGCTTGTATACTACCTGTTTGGGGACTTCGAAATCGGCAAAAGCTTGTTATGAATATCTGATCCATAACAACCACGCGCCATCGCTAAATACGAGGATGAATATGGTTACAAGAACGGTGCTGGGTTTACTACTTGCTTTGTGTATATCGCCAGCTCAGGCTCAGTCATTGGAGTTTGCCGGTGGTGCTGACCGAACCAATGTGATTGACGCAACAAAGTTACTGAGTCAGGCGCAGCAGTATCATCAGAGTGAGGTAACGGTGAAAGGCACAGTGACCAAAGTATGTAAAAAGCGTGGTTGCTGGATGACGCTGAATGTAGACAACACAGAGCAAATCACTGTAAAAGTACGTGATGGTGACATGGTATTTCCAATGTCGGCAGTGGGCAAAACTGCCTATGCAACAGGTCGGTTCGAAGTGTTTGAGCTGACATTGGAAAAATCGCGTAGGTATCTGGCTCACAAAGCCGAAGAAAATGGCGAAGTGTTTGATGCAGATGCGATACAGAAGCCGATCACTGTATACAGAATCAAGCCCCGCGCAGTCACGATCCTCTGAGAAAGCGCCGGATAGACTCCATAATGTTTCCACTGTTGTGTGCTGTACTTAGGTTTTACCTTTGCTATACCAAAAAGGCCACAATGTGACTGAAGACAGTAACTATGGGCTCAAGCCCGTTCCAGAGTCAGCCAGAAAAGGAGGCATTGCTTTATCCCTGCTGATGCTGGGACTCACATTTTTCTCCGCCAGTATGTGGACTGGAGGCACCCTGGGTACGGGGCTTTCATTTGATGATTTTTTTCTGGCAGTATTAGTCGGTAACTTATTGCTGGGTATATACACCTCTGCACTGGGTTATATAGGTGCATCCACCGGATTGTCTACTCATTTACTGGCACGATTTTCATTTGGTGTGAAGGGATCTTGGCTGCCTTCTATGCTTTTGGGCGGCACTCAGGTCGGCTGGTTTGGTGTTGGGGTGGCGATGTTTGCCATACCTGTCCACAAGGCAACAGGGTTCGATACCAATGTACTGATCATTTTGGCTGGCCTTGCAATGACCACAACGGTTTATTTCGGTATATCCGCTTTAATGGCGCTGTCTGTCCTTGCTGTGCCAGCGATTGCTTTGCTGGGAGGGTACTCCGTGTGGCTTGCTGTGCAAGAAGTTGGCGGGATCAGCGAGCTACAGTCACTGGTACCAGCAGATCCTATGCCTATGAGTGCTGCGATCGCATTGGTGGTTGGGTCGTTTATTTCAGCAGGTACGTTAACTGCCGACTTTGTGCGTTTTGCCCGCCGGCCCTCAAGTGCGGTGCTGATCACGCTAATTGCCTTTTTTCTGGGTAACAGCTTAATGTTCATTTTTGGCGCTGCCGGTGGTGCGGTAATGGGGGAATCTGACATTGCACAGGTGTTGATGCTGCAAGGTTTACTTATTCCCGCCATTGTGGTTTTAGGTCTGAACATTTGGACGACAAATGACAATGCATTGTATGCCTCAGGACTTGGTTTTGCGAATATCACCGGCTGGTCCAGTCGCAATCTGGCTGTGATCAATGGACTGATTGGCACACTCAGTGCGCTGTGGCTCTACAATCACTTTGTCAGTTGGCTTACTTTTTTGTCTGCGGCCATTCCGCCAATTGGTGGAGTGCTGATAGCCGATTATCTAATCAATAAACCGCGTTACCATGCATTTGAGCAAATGCAATGGCAAACTGTGCGTTGGAGTGCCATTGTTGCTGTCTTTGTGGGCGTGTTGCTTGGGCATCTGTTGCCTGGCATTGTCCCCCTAAATGCCGTGCTTTCGGCTGCACTCTGTTATTCGGTTGTTTCTCGGTGGGAGAGTCGTATTGCGCGATAACTGCAACTGAGTGTGCGTGCGGATTGATACCTAAAATGATACAATTCGTGTCCCTCACACTCTCATTTGGCACTCAATGGACGATACCGAAAAGTATTTTAATATTCGTGTAATACTACCGCTGTTAGCAAGTATTGTGGCAATTACTCCTTTAGCGATAGACATGTACCTGCCCGCAATGCTGGTGATAGCCGACAGCCTGGGTACAGACATGCCCCAGGTCCAGGTTTCGCTCAGTATTTATCTTGCCGGTTATGCTATTGGTATGATGGTATTTGGTCCTCTTGCAGATCAATTGGGCAGGCGAAAATTGGCATTATTTGGGCTGGGTGGTTTTGCTGTTAGCTCATTTTTAATCGCATTTAGCAGCGATGTTTCGCAACTATGGTTCTTGCGTGCAGCGCAGGCATTTACAGGCTCAGCGGCGACTGTAGTAGTGCCTGGGATCATACGACATATCTATCAGGCCAACACTGCAAAAGGTATGTCCTATGTCTCTATGATCATGATGGTCGCGCCCCTGATTGCCCCCAGTGTGGGGTCGGCCATTATGGGGTTGGCAAGCTGGCAGTGGATTTTTCTTACGCTGGCAAGTTATGCCATTGTGGTCATGATCCTCGCTTACTTCTATCTTGTGGAAGTGCCTATTTATAAAAGTGACAAGCGAGGTTTTCACTTGTTCCTGGATAGCTATGCAACGGTATTGGGTAAACGCAGTGCGTTGCCCGATATCCTGAGTTCTATGCTGGTATCTTTTGGCTTCTTTTGTTTTCTCACCTCTGTGTCCTTTGTTTATCTCGATTACTTTGGAGTATCTGAACAGCTTTTTGGGGTGCTGTTTGCCTTTAATGTTGTGGCGCTGATGTTGGGAAATTTTATTAATACAAGGCTAGTGCCCAAAGTGGGCTCACGCAAAATGTTGTACTACGGCCTGTTGCTTGGTTTGCTCAGTGCATCCGCGTTACTAATATTTAGCCTGATGGATTTGTCTTTGTATTACATTGTGCTGAGTATTGCGCCTTTGATGATGAGCTTGGGGGTCAGCGCAGCCAACGCAGATGCGCTCATTTTACTTGAGTTTGAGAAAAACTCGGGTACAGCGACGGCAGTGATCGGAACGCTCAGGTTTGGTAGCGGGGCTCTGGTAGGACCTTTGCTTGCCTTGCTCCATGCTAACAACACGGTTCCTTTTTCAGCAATGATGTTTGGTGCGGTTGCTATCACGGCTTTGGTTCAGGGTTGCCATTTTATTACGCATCGCCACAAATAACCTGTAAGATAAAAACGAAAATGCCAGCCCGGGTAAGGCTGGCATAACTTAATTGGTCTGTGAAATTGTCTGGATCACAGCTTATTGTTTACCAGTGCGTCTAATTCAGACAACGATGCCGCAATTTTTACACCAGGTACATTGGTACCTATGGTTGCTTCAAAAGAGCCTTCAACCGACGAGCGGAATGATGTAAAGCCGATGCGATATACACCACGTACCAGTGCTTCGGTCGGGTTATTCATCGACGTTGTTTTACGCAACAATGAGTTATAGCTAGCACCACTTGGATTCGCTGGCAATTCGCTGCTGTCATCATTACGCCCCAGGTTTTGCAGTACTTTCCCGCCGTCAGCAATGCTGCCGCTGTCTATGATGTTCATACGATCTAAGACGATATAGGTATCGAAAAACTTGTTGGCGTCCTTTGCCATACCTGGTTTAAAGTTTGCGTGAACAAAGTCTTTGTCACCAGGCGTAGCGACGGCAGGTGAAATCATTGAAACGCCAATTTCATCTACTGCTGCAGGCACCCAGACATACAGATAGTAAGTGTCTTTACCTTTATATTTACCCTCAGGCACAACAGATTTATCAACATAGCCAAAGTAGTTGCTGTAATTGGCATAAGGGAGACGTGCTTCAATCCCGGCTACACCTTCAGAGACAGAGCTTTTAAGGTGTGGACCAGTACTCATACAACCTGCAAGAGTGGTTAGCGCAATCAGAGGGAGGATCTTTCCGGTTAACTTCATTTTCATTGTGTTGACTCCATGTCACCATTTTAAATTCGTTCGAATTATAGGCATGTACTGGAGAAAGTAAAACAAATTTTTACGCATTTACCAGGATGACAAGATACGCTGACCCTCTTAAAATTTAACGAATGACAGAGCAATAATGCGTTGGGCAGGTATACGGTGATGACTGCTTTTTGCACTGAGGTTTAATAGCATTACCGGACACACAAGGCTGTTACCAATGCGACATATACGTCTGTAGCACACGAATTTGCACCTAGCGAACAAGTTTAAATTGTTGAATTTGGCGATTTAGCTGGAGTGACATTTCACTGAGCTGAGAAGCATATTGTAAATTGGTTTCCGAGTTGCTTAAAAACTGACTGGAAGCATCCTGTATATTGTTGGTGTTCTGACGTATGTCATTGGTCATGGCCGATTGCTGCTCGGCGGCTGTGGCTATTTGTGATGCCATGGCATTGATATCGCTGATAAGATTGGCGATATCCCGAAAGCTGCGGGATGCATTGCTGGCGTCATCGACACTGGCCGAGGTTAGTTCGTAGCACTGGTTCATGGTCTCAACGGCAGAGTGAGACGTTGATTGCAAGGTATTGATCATTGCAGAGATCTCTTCTGTTGAGGCGTGGGTGCGCTGCGACAGTACCCTCACTTCATCGGCCACGACTGCAAAACCACGGCCCTGCTCACCGGCCCGGGCGGCTTCAATGGCCGCGTTTAGCGCAAGCAGATTGGTTTGCTCCGAGATCCCCCGAATGGTCGCTACAATAGTACTAATTTGCTGACTACTTTGCTCCAGCTGGTCGAGCACCTTAGTGGCATCTTTGACCCTGGATGACAGTGAATCTATGGTTTGTTCAAACTTGCTCGCCAACGTCTGGCCTGTACGGCTGCTTTCTACAGCTTCACGCAGCGAAGAGGCTGTTTGTTCGGCGTTGCTCGCTATTTCCCCGGTTGCGAATGTCATTTGCTCGACGGCGGATGATATTTTAACGATCTCAGATTGTTGCTCCTGTGCTGCCTGAGCACTGCTTTGTGCCTGAGAGGTGGTGTCTTCAGCTTGTTTGGTAAGCGCTACAGCTGTGTTTGCCGTATCGAGTAAGGTATTGTTTAGTCTGTCAAAAAAGCCATTAACAATGCGCGACAAGTTGGTTTCTTCCGCCGCTTCTATGCGGTCTGTTAAGTCACCGTCTGCGCCTTTTTGCACCAGGCCTATCACCTGACTGGAAGCAACAAATTTAATATTGCCATCAAGAATATAGTAGATGGCAATGGCTGCGCCTATCAGGGCAATTACAATATGGTACAGCAAAGGCGCGATCAGCCCCCAAGTGGTTTGCTCACCCCAGGAGAAAATAATAATGGGCGTGCCCCATAATTGTGCGCCAATGCTCTGACAGTAGGTCAGAGTGAGATGGTGGGCAACGGTCACACCAATGAGGGCCACTAAGGGCATGACATCCCGGTAGCGAATCAATATTGTAAAGTTAAGAAAGAAAATAAAATGACCTTCGCCCAGACCATTCGCCTGTTGAATGGTAATGGCCATCATCGCAGTTAATCCGACCGCCATAATAATGCGAGTCATAAATGCACCTGGCATGGTTTTATATGCAGCGAGGCAAGTCGCAAAAACAATCCCGCCACCAAGGATACCCAGCATAAAGTAACCGTTTTGCCATGGTGTAAGCAGGGCCACCATAAAATAAAACGCCAGCAGGGTCATCAGCACTACTTTATCCGCGCGTTTAAAGTCCTCGTCAAACCTGGCTTTCATATAATCGCTGAGGTTATCGTCATAACAAATTAGCAGGTTTTTAAGCATGGTGTGCCTCGTTAATAAAGCTCATCTTGTAGCGTTTTAAAATCAAAGACGTCTGGATTGTAAGCCTTGACTATGCGCCATTGCTGTTGCGACCGGGCAAGCAGATAAGTGCGCCCCTGATGCCGGATAAGCTCGCCATCTTGCTGAATATTTAAGCCAAAATCTCGGCTCAGTTGAGAAAGAGATGCTCCAACGGCATGGACGCCAGAAAAAGCGCTATGATAAGAGCGAGCATGCCGCTGTGCCTGTTGCGTTGAACTATTCTTGTCAATATCAACAAACACCACCTGCGGCCATTGGTCTTGTCGCCCAGTATTTTCTAGTAAACTTTTTAAAATCAGCAATGTAGTGGGGCACACACCACCGCAATGGCTAAAGCCAAAGAACACCACCGCTTTATCGCTACCCGAGTGCTCTAAAAAAGGCGCTTCCACTGTGCGATTACTTTCAAGCGGTACAAATGGCAGCCCAAAAATAACCCCCAGCAGCAGGCAAAGCAGCAACACCATAAACGATGATTTCAGCATAGCGCTATTAACAACAAGGCCTTGATCTATGAACCATTAGTAAACTGTAGACAGTAAATGGATAGGCAGCAAATGATTTACCTTTTTGCACATCTTTGGGTAAAATAATATTTCTTTGAAGTGGAAATTAGATTAAAATACCCATAATGGCAACAAAAGGAGTTTGTTCAGACAGTTTCACCTGTACTGCATTGCTCCTTACTCCTCACAAGAAGTAATTGTACAAGTGGAAAATAATAATATCTCCTCTTCCTTTCAGAGTGGTCTACTGAGTCTGCCTCTCGTCGCTCGATTACTTCAAAAGTCAATTGATCCCTCCCAATTGTTACATGAGTTTGACCCTGAGGTTGAGTCACACCCTGAGCTGATTGATACGCAGTTACAGCGTGCCGCTAAAAGTATCGGTTTTAAGTCAAAAAGCGACCAAACAAATATCGAAAAGATAGATGGCAAAGTTTTCCCCATTTTTGCTCTGTACCTTGATGGTCACTATTTTGTGGTTGCAAAGCCACAGCAGATGCAACTGAAGCGGGGTTGTCTAGATGCGCTGACCGAAGGTCACTACTTATTGCTAACACCACGAAGTGTATTACTTAAGGCGAATAATTATAGGTTTACAATGATTTTAATAAATAAAATATACGGTTCTTTTGTTTTTTTAGTTGGTCTGCTAGATAAATACAGATATTGGCTTTTATGGGTTGTTATATTTTCTCCTGTTCTAATACCAGTTGATAAAGAGTATCCAATCGTTCAAAGAGAAGTTATCTATGATTACTTTGAAATGAAAGACTCAAGGTTTGATGCTGGCGTATATGGCTATATAGCTGGGGAAAAGAAAGTTTGGAACATTTCAAGCGCTGAAACTTATCTCTTGTCTGGGTTGAAAAAAGGTCAGGTAGTATTGATAAAGTCAGAAATGTGTAATGAGAAAAACCACTGTGGTCTTATTTTGAAGTTGCAGCATGGGACACGAGTTTTAATAGATAGGTAGTTTATGATTTTACTTTTTAAGTAATGAAATTGGTTGTGAAGATTATTCGAGTTTTTGCAAAGAAGTTTTAATTTTTGTTCTGGTTTTAATGGGGGCTTGTGGTGAGGTGTGGGACGTGGTTTTTATTTTTTATGTAGATCTTGGGTTTTGATTTATAACCGATTTAAATTTTGTGGTTTTATGGTGATGAAAAAAATAGTTCCGATTTCGATGTTTTATAACTTTTATTATTTGTGTTCTTTTGTTTTGCTTGTTTCTTTTTTGGTTTTGGGCTTCTATTCTTTGCCTTGGTTTCATGCTTTGTCATTTTTCGTTCCCTTCTTTTCTTTGAAAGTAATGGGGTTTTATTATGATGGGGGGATTAGGTTTTTTTATCTTTTTAGATTTTTGGTTGTTTTGATTTTGTTGCTTTTTTATTCTTATTATTGGGTTGGTGATAGTGACGAAAAAGTCAGTTTTGAAGCGCTTCTCACTGTAATGCTTATATTGCCTTCTATTTATGTTATTTTTCATGCTTTTTTCGATTCGCTTTTTTGTAAAGATAGTTAATACGGAATTTTAAACGTTTTTTTGCACCAATAATAAAAGGGTTGGTTGTAAAATATACATCAAAGAGGGCGCGATGATGGGGTCTGTGAAAGTAGAAAACCTGTAATGCCGGTACGCTGCCAGACATGACTCCAGTTGGCTACCTTGAGGCTGCATAATTCTACTAATGAGCTGTACTAGGTTGGGTGGAGTTGCACACTCTATCGTAGAGTAGTTAACGTTGTTTCGTTTTCATAGAAAAAAGGCTTGCCAATCTGGCAAACCTTTTGTCTTTTAAACCATAAAAAACAGCAGTTTATTTATTCTGCTCTTTCACCGCTTTTAATTTGGCAGCATGGTCAATTTCATACGCTGGCATGTCTTTGTTGCCGTGGATCAGGTAGTTATCCATCCAGCGCATTAAGCGCAGGCTGTAGTCGTACTGAGCAGCAACTTTGCGGTTACCATGGCCTTCGCCCGGGTAGTAAACTAGACGTACGTCTTTGTCTTGTACCTTCATATAGCGGTACAGTTCCATAGACTGAGCTGGGTGAACGCGCGGATCGTCTTTACCATGCATGATCAACAGTGGGGTTTTCGACTGGCCAGCCCAGTAAATTGGGCTGCGCTCAAGATACCACTGCCATTTCTGCCATGGGTAAGAGCGGGCATGTACCAGGAACATTTCGTTTGAAATATCGGTCGTACCAAACTTAGACAGCTGGTTGGTCACACCTACAAACATCACACTGGCTGCAAAGTGCTCGGTCAGTTTAGTTGCGCCCCAGGCAGACGCGTAACCACCGTAAGAGCCACCTGTGATACCAACACGCTTGGTGTCAACCAGGCCCATGTTAACCAGGTACTCTTTCATGTCGACCAGATCGTCAAACTCTTTGCCAGCATAGTCGCCCTGGCCCAGTTTAGAGTAGTCCACGCCTTTGCCCGTTGAACCACGATAGTTCGGGTAGAATACGGCATAGCCGCGTGCCGCACCCATTTGACCTGGATCTGAGTAGCTGGTCAGCCAGCCATTTCTGTCGTGACTTTCTGGGCCACCGTGTACCGCCATGATCAGAGGGTAACGTTTGCCTTCCTGATAATCCAGTGGGTAGATAAGTACACCACCAATCTCAACACCGTCACGGGCTTTGAAGTTAATCGCTTCTTGTTTCGCCAGGCGCTTGTTGTTCAACCAGGGGTTTGAATCGGTTAAACGAGTTGGTTTTTTGGAACGGACCATGAACACTTCGCTTGGGTGTTTCGGGCTTTCAGCACGTACACCAATGGTCTTGTCTGAATCTGAAACAGACAGGCTGTGCGCGATGAACTTGCCTTCTTTAACCAGCTTTTTGTATTTGCTTGAACCTACTTTGACCTGGCCAATGAAAGTTTCAACGCCTACATCGGCAATGAAGTTCAGTACGTTTTTGCGGTTTGACCACTCGAAGTCTTTGAAGTGGCCCATAAAGTTAGGGATCCACTCTTCTACTTTTCCGGTTTTAGCATTGGCCAGGAATAAACGGCCTTTGGCCGGGTCGTGTTTGTCTTCGGCGCCTAAAATGGCAATGTATTTACCATCGTGTGAGAATTCCGCTTCACCCAGCTTACCTTCGGTTTTAAACGAGGTGGTGATTTTCTGCGTTGCCACATCCATCACATGCCACTGCGACTTCATATACTGATCATCAATTAGCGCCGTTGGCTGGGTTTTTACCAATAACTTGCTGGCATCGTCAGACCAGTTGATGTCGCTGACGTAACCCTCGACAGGCATCACGGCAGGCGTCAGAGGTTTATTGGTCTGTACCAGGTCCACTAAATGTAGCTGTTTGTTTTTCAGGCCCAGCTCATACACTTCAGCCATAAAGCCCAGCTTTTTAAGCTCTTTCTCGCTTGCATCTTTGGCCGGCATAGCCAGAATTGCAACCTGCTTGCCGTTCGGGCTAAGACGGTACTTATTGATTGAAGTGCCTTTGAGCGACAATACTTTTTGGGCTTCACCGCCGTCTACCGCAATGCGATATAGCGAGGTGAATTTGTCTTCTTTTTTCTTGGCTGTGAAGTAAATGAATTTGCCATCTGCTGACCACTCAATTTTGCCTACGTTGATTTTGCCTGTAATAAAAGGGACTTCATTGCCTTCGTCATCAACCACATACAGCTCGCTGTAGTTTTTACCGTTGCTGTCTACATACAGCTCACGTGGTACGGAGCGACGAAATGCAACCGATTCGCCATCCGGGCTCACTGCTGTTTGAATAACGCGTTGAATAGTAGGAATATCTTCAACTGTGATTGTATCTTTTGCCGATGCGGCAAAGGTGCTGGCACTGGCAAGACCAATGGCGAGCGCGAGGGTAGTTTTTATAAGCTTCATAAATGTTCTCTGGATTACACTTTTTATAAACTAGACCGCAAGGTGTAGTGCTACTGGGCCACATTTTACGTTAGCATAGATTGAAAACCAGTGTTTGCGATTAACCGTCAGCTTTATGGGACAAATAATTGCGACATATCAACTAAATGACATCTTTTAATGCTGGGGGCCACAATGTCACAGTCACAGGAACATCCTTTGGACACTAAAGTACCACCTTTGGTCGTTCTCCTGCTTCATATGCTCTTGAGCTGGGGGCTGGTCCAGATGATCGGGCACGGTACTGTGTCTGAGCCACTCAAAATTGGTGGCACTTTGGTGCTGAGCGCGATAGGCGTTGTCGTGGCTCTGGCGGGTGTTTGGGCCTTTCGTCGTCATAATACCAGTGTAGATCCGGTGCATCTAGATAAAGCATCGACATTGGTGACTGGCGGCATTTACCATTTTACCCGTAACCCTATGTATGTGGGGTTTCTGTGCCTGCTGGTTGCACAAAACTGGTATCTGGTATCACCTGCTGGTGCACTCGCAGTATTGAGCTTTATCGGTTATATGACTCGCTTTCAGATCAAACCAGAGGAGCGCTTTTTACTAGAAGCCTATGGCCAGGCATACCGGGACTTTCTGAGCACAACCCGTCGCTGGATTTAGACCGGTTGCTTTGATTTTGCGGATAACGGCTGGGGTGTCTCCTGGCAAAACCAGGAGACCGGTAAAATCACAGACTTTTCTTCGGTGGCAACGCCACATTGGCAAAGATAAGACCTGCAATTAAAGACATAAAGATCAAAAAGGTTTGCTGGCCGATGTGGTCGGCGGCAACAAAGCTCTGACCCTCAATCAGTGAGTTCAGGCCAATGTAAGTTTTGGAGCCAGGTACCAGTACAATTAACCCCTGCATAGCGACAATCGAAGCTGGTGCATTGACTGTGCGGTTAAACACATTACTAAATACGCCCACGGCAAAAGCACCGACAAAGGTGCCCAGTGAGTAGTCCAGATAGACCGCTGACCCTATACTGGCAGCATAGGCAATAAAGCCCGACGCAATAGACCAGCTGGCGTGCTTAAGCTTAGTGCGGAAAATCACAATCAGGCTGCTACACAGCAGTAAAATTGCCATCCAGGCCGTCCATTTGGGGAGCGGATCGGGTTGTACATAGTCGCTCTGGCCAAACAGGAAAAAGCCAATACTGATACCCAGAAACGCACCAAAATACAGCTTAAACAACAGCATGATGGCATCCATAACCCGTGCAGTACCCGATACCAGGTGACGAGCTGATAATTCTGCAAACCCTAGTGCCAATGCTAATCCCGGAATGAATACTATGATGGCAGAGAGCACCACAAGGCGAATGTTCACCATGGGATCCAGATAGGATGAAATGGCACAGGCCGCCAGCGCGGACACTATCGCAACTACCGGCTCCAGCATATGGGTTACCCGCTTAGAGCGCGTGGACCACAGCACAAAGAGAAATACCAGGATAGACAACACCGCAGACCACAGCACATCATTCCAGCTGGTCCCCATCAACATAGCAAACGCGCCGCCAGACACTGCAAATGCAAAACCTGTCAGCAAGCGCCCATAGGGGTCTTTTGCTTTGGTGATCGCATCCAGATTCTGATCTGCCTGCTCTATACTCAGTTCACCCGCCAACATACGATTGACCACATCGTCGGTATCAGCAAGCGAGCCCAGGTTATGATCACCTGGCTCAACGCGAGCAACATGGGTGTACTCGTCTTCATGTCCTTCAGTCCAGATCACAAAAGTGACCGAAGTCGGTGACATTACAAAGGACGATTTAAGGCCCAGGTGGGTAGCAACCTCCATCAGGTGGGCTTCCAGACGATAAGCCGGAGTTCCGTATTGATGAAGCATTTTTCCTAATTTAACAATAAACTTGCGTTTTTGTGTAAAGGTGGCTGAATTCAACGGCGTGTAACCTAATAATAAGTGAAAATCGACAGCGATACAGTGAGTATGGAAGTCAACAGCTTGTCAGGCTTCCATACTGAGTTTAGGCAATAACCTAAATTGCCGCGAATTCTAACGGGTTCTCACGCAAATTCAACGCATTTTATTTGCATTTTTTGCTTCAATCCATTGGGACATGTATTGGGTACTACGAAGTGAGTGGTGACGCAGCATGCTACCGGTGAAATTAGCGCGCCTGTGCGCACTCAGATTATTTAATGTATTGATAATCTTTTGTTTTAAACCTTTTTCTAACGGCTGTTTGTCATAGCATGCCTGAAGCAGGGATTGACCGTTTTGCTGAGCCTGTTGATAGCGCACCTGATCCTGGTATAAAGCAACGGCTTCAGCCGCAAAGGTGTGTGGGCAGTCGCTGATCGCGCCGTGCCAGGGCAAATCGCCATGCATGCCTTCGGCACCGATTTGAGTAGTCACACATGGGGTTTGAGTTATCATGGCTTCGAGCAGTTTGCCTTTGATCCCAGCCCCAAAGCGCAGTGGTGCAAGGCAAACTCTACTGTGTGCCATTACGCTCAGTGCATCATTCGCCCAGCCTTTGATTAAAAAGCCTGTTTTTGGATTATGCAGAGCGGTCGCCTTAGGTGGTGGGTAAGAACCGTATATATGTAGCTCCGCGTCTGGTAGCTGTTTGCGGATCATGGGCCAGATCTGCTGTAAGTAAAGCACGGCATCCCAGTTAGGAGCATGGCGAAAATTGCCTATGGTCATAAAGTGTTTGCGCTCATAGAAGTCAGGTAAATCAGAACTAAGCGCATTCAAATCGACCATAAAGGGAAGGTGATGTAACAACTCTGGAGCAACACTAAATTGTGTTGTGAGTAATTCGAGCTCATAGTCGGAAATAATCAGCGACAGATCGCAGCGCAGAATTGCCGCGATTTCACGTTTGGCTAATTCACTATCCAGTAAGCTATCCAGTGTGAAAGCTTGCTGTGCCTTGTGCGCCGCATGGCGCGCATTGCGCAGACATTGTAAGTCTTCTGTATCGAGGATTTTAAGCGCATCAGGGGCAAACTTATCGACCCGCCAGCCAAATTGCTCTTCCATCATAAAGCGGTCAAACATGACGATATCGGGCTTTAGTCGGGAAATATATTCATCGAAGCTGCTACAATTTAGCGCGATGGGCGTGCAAGTGATCTGTTCCTGACTTAAATCGGCCATATGCTCGGTTTGTTGAGCCGGGCTGGCAAATTCCACTTGCCAGTTTTGTGCGCGGAAAAAGCGCAGTAAGGACATCATATGACTGCCGGCGGCCGAGGAGTTCGGCTCCGGCCAGACATAACCAATTACTAAAACTTGTGTCATTTAAACTGAGGATTCTCTGAGTTGCAGCGATACATCGACTAAGGTGCGTACCGCGGGTTGTGATTTATTCATGATCTCTGCCAGTGCCTGACAGGTTCGTTTGCCAATGTCGTCTGCATCAATCCGTACTGATGACAGGGCTGGTTTCATTAACCTGGAGTCGGCCAGGTCGTCAAATCCGACAACTTTGATATCTTTGCCTGGTACCAGATCGTGTTCACGCATGGCTTCCATCACACCATAGGCGATAACGTCACTAAAGCACACCACGGCTTGAGTATCCGGTGCCTGGGCGTACAGGGCACTAAATGCCTCGCGGCCACCCTGGCGATTAGTTTGCGCAGCAATTTCGGGCATAGGTTGAGTCATCTGGCGCTGAGTCAGTGCACTGCGAAAACCTGCCAAACGCTCGTGGTAATCCGAGATATCAGGTGTTCCCCCCAAAAATGCCAGTCGTTCCAATCCCTGGTCGAGTAAATGCAGTGTTGCCAGGTGGGTGCCTTTTTGGTTATCAGGCAGAATACAGGGCGCATGGCTGTAGGGGATTTCCCGCATGATGTTAATGACCGGAAAGCCAGACTCAACGAGTTGATTGACCCATTCCATCGTGGTGCCAGGTGCGGGTACCATCACAAACGCGCTGACGTTGTACTCTTTAAGCGTGTTGACGACTTGCTGCTGACGTGCCAAATCTTCACTGGTATTAACCAGCATAGGCACCATCCCCAGTGCATAAATGTGTTTTTCCAGACCCACCGCCAGTTGTGCGGAATAGGGGTTAGTCAGGTCGTTGATCACCAAAGCGACCAGATTGGAGCGTTTGCTGCGCAAAGCTGCTGCATCACGATTGTACACATAACCTAACTTGGCGATTGCACCAAGCACCTTTTCCCGGCTTTTATCACTGACTTTGTCTGAATGTGTAAGGACCAGTGACACGGTGGACTTAGACACCTGCGCTTCTCTGGCGACATCGAAAATGGTTACTTTGTCCGGCTTTTTATTGTTGTTCATAATGGCCTGAATAACTGTTCAAACGGTTGACGAACGCTTAGTTTACCGTAACTTCGCGTCTGGATACACTTTATACTTGTCAGCAGTGATACGTAACTAACCTGAGGGATTAAATTTGCCGCTAACCGTGTTAAAAAATTCTCATTTAGAACAACTAAATATCAAATTTTCTGCCGCGCCTGTATGGATGTCGGTGCCTCAGCGATAGCAGGGCGCGGGAGCGGTGTTATCGCCGAAATTCACTCACCTCATGATTGGCTACTTTATTGTGCCGTTGGCATTAAACTAGTGCACATTTAAGGAATTTCGTTATATCATGAGAGGTTAAGATACAAATTCAAAGGTAGAAAAGTGGTGAAAAAGAGCCCGGCTGTGCTGTTTTTTTTAGCTTGTTGTGTGTGGGTACATGCTGCGATTGCGGTGTCTGAAGGGTATCAGATACCCAAAGAAGAGATCGCCCAACTCGTTGATGTGCCGCCAATGCCTGAAGTCTTGCTTAATGAGCAACATGTCTGGATGGCGTTATTGACAAAATCACCCGCGTCAGAGCAAAACACCGAAACAGGTGTGCGTTATGGTGATTTGCATTTCAACCCGACCACATTTATGCGTCTGGGCATCGCAACCTACTCTGGGCTTAGCTTCAAGCATGTCGCAACAGGCGCTGAGGTGCAAGTCGACAATCTGCCTGCGGGTGAAATATATGCGCCGCGTTGGAGTGCTGATGGTCGCTACCTGGCTTTTATCTTGTTATCTAAGCAGGACGGCCGTCTTTGGATTTATGATATTGAACAACGTGAGCTGAGTGCTTTATCACGCTATCCGCTCAACGGAGTCACCAGTGAGATACCTTACCACTGGCTACCAGACAGTTCCGCATTGGTGATTAACAGCGCCATCAATCACACAGGTGAGCAGCAGCAACCAGTGCAACAATCGCCACTGGTAGGACCCGTGGTAGCGCAATCGCATGGGGCACTGAGTCCGCTTAAGCAAACCAGTCAAACGCTCTCTACTGAAGCCTTTGCCCAATATGCGCAGGGTCAGTTAATCAAAGTTCCTTTGCAAGGCCGCCCCACAGCCATTGGCGGACCCGCCTATTTCCACCACTTTGAACCGTCGCCAGACGCCACCAATTTAATCGTTGCGATGGCGATACTGGAAGCGCCACAACAGCCACAAACTTTGCAACGTTCGCTGGCCAGTCACCCCAGTGTCTGGCAAGTCTGGGGAATGACAGGGTTTGCATTGTATGAGCTTTACCGGCCTGTGTTACCGAGCGAATCAGCGATGGAGCACAGCGAAGAAAATACGGTCCTGGCGGCTATCTCCGCGCCACCTTCTCCACCTGTGCGCAGTCATTTTCAGTGGCGTGCAGATAAAGGTGCTACTGTGATTTGGGCACAAGAAGAAGATGCACAGAATGAGTACGGTCTGTACCATATTTCTTCGCCCTTTAAACGAGCGCCGCGTTTGTTTATGGCATTGCAGGAGCGCTTTGTTCGTATGGACTGGGGCGACTCAAACATTGCTTTACTGACCCAGGCGGAAAACGCGCGTTTCTTAACAACGTCGGTGATTAACCCGCTCGCGCCACAGCGCAACCCTCTGGAAGTGGCCAGGTATCGTGTGACGGAAGCGACCTCCGAACAGTGGTTGACTGCGCGTAATGATTTGGGCGTTCAGGTACTTAAAGTGGTGGGAAGTCGATATCTATTTATTCGTGGTGTAGAAAAGGTAAAAGAGCAGGATTTGCCGTTCCTGGACAGGTTTGATGCCAGAACGAACACCCGTACCCGGATATGGCAATCTCAGGCACCGTATTTTGAAGAGTTTATCGCACTGTTGGATGAAGAGGGGATGCGCTTTATCACTCGTCGTCAATCGAAACAGGAGCAACCTAACTATTTTGTCCATGATAGGACATTCAGCTCGCTGGAACAGATCACTCATTTCAGACATCCATATCCGGCATTACGTGGCCTGTCTCAGGAGGTCCTGAATTTTGATCGCGGTGATGGGACGCAAATATCCGGCACGCTCTATCTACCAGCTAATTACGATCCCAGTCTTGGTCGGGTACCTGTGCTGATGTGGGTAAAAGCACCCAGTCAGGTAAAACATACATTTAACTCCCCGCACTATTTTGTGCCCGTGGATCACCTCGGTGCTTTGCCCCATTTAGCTCAGGGGTATGCGGTATTTGAAATTGAGGCCTTTACCTTACCGGGCGAGCCCGGCAGTGCTGCACAATTACGAGCACAGTGGCAGTCGACTGCAGAGGCCGCTGTCGCGGTATTAGCGCAGCAAGGTATAGCAGATGTCAGCAAAGTGGCCATTGGGGGTCATGGCGCTGCTGCTACCGTGGTGCTTGATCTGTTGGCCAACACTCAGCTGTTTGTCACAGGGATAGCACGCAGCGGTACTTATAATTATACGCTAGCGCCATTCGCCTTTGAGAAGCAAACTGGCACTTTGTGGCAGGACCCACAGGCTTATCTGATGAGCTCACCTTTGGCGGCGGCTGATAAAATCTCTGCGTCTGTGTTGTTGATCCATGGTTATCAGGACCGCCAGCCGGGTCACTTTGCGGTTCAAAGTGAGCGCATGTTCAGTGCTCTGAATGATCTAGGCAAGCGGGCACGTCTGGTGTTGCTACCTGAGAGTAATCACGATTACGCAAATCGTCAGGATGTGTTGCATATGCTCTGGGAGCAGCAGAGCTGGCTACAACGCCATTTTGACCCACTACCTGTGATTGAAGAAATCAATCAGGTCCCGGAAGAATTAAGATTCAAGCTTGAGCCAGAGCCTCAAACGCCCTGGCCGATGTAATGTTAAGTGTGATCATTCTTTAGAGGAAAGGGAGCTGCCTAGTGACGCGGCAATCACCATAAAGATTGCAAGCCACTGCCAGCCACTGAGCAGCTCGCCTAAGATCACTAAGCCAGCCAGTGCGGCAATGGCTGGCTCCATACTCATCATGATACTAAAGCCCTGCGCCGGCATTTTCTTCAATGCCACCATTTCCAGGCTGTAGGGCAGTGCGCTGGACAACAGCCCTATGGCGATACCCAGCGGGATCAATGACCAGTCGAGCAATGCGCTGCCTTGTGATATCACACCAACCGGGACAACGGCGAAAGCGGCGACGCTCATTCCAATGGCAACCGTTGCGCCTCCTGAGCCGTGACCCCCGCTTTTTTTACCAAATAAGATGTACCCCGCCCAACAGGCACCTGCGGTAAGAGCCAGTAAAACCCCGATGGGATCCAGCCCATCGACCTCTCCCATATTAGGCAGCAACAGCAAAATGCCAGCAAGTGCGAGCGCGACCCAGAGGTAATCACGCTTACGTCGTGAGGAAAATAGCGCGACGGCCAGTGGCCCGGTGAATTCCAATGCAACGCCAATGCCCAGCGGAATGCGTTCAATTGCATAATAAAATGTCAGATTCATGATGCCCAGACTCAGGCCATACAAGATCACAGGTCGCCAGTTTTTAGGTAAATGTCGCCAGGGGCGGAAAACTAGGCACAAAATAAGAGCCGAAAAGCCCAACCGGTAGGCCGTTGTGCCCTCAGGACCAACATGAGGAAACAGCTGTTTGGCGATTGAAGCACCGGACTGAATGGTGACCATGGCAAGCAACAAGCACGCGATGGCATATAGAAAGCTCTTGTTTAAAACATGCATCGAGAAGTCTCGCAAAAAATGAAGGTCGCTAGTCTACTTATCAAAATAGTGCTGCTCAATAGTTTTGTATACATTATTCTATAAAGTTCGGTAATACCGAGAGATTCGCCATTTCTCTTTAACTTATATTATCAAGTTGCAGCGTTTTTATTTCATTGAGTGGTTTAATTTAACCTGGAGAAACACTGCGTTCTCCAATCTGGATATTAACTGTGTTGTGCTTTCGTTATATAATCATATTCGTATATAGGAGAGCAGTTCAGTGAAAAGTATTTTTGTGACAGGTGCAAACCCGGATTTGGTGCTAATGCTTGTGTCTTTACTTAACCATCACAGGCGGGACATCAAGGTTTCAGCCATTTTGCAAACAGAGCAGAGTATCAGCCCTATGGCAAAGGAGGCCCTCGGGGCTTTTGGTTTGTTGAGTAGCACAGAGTGTGTGTCTTGCGGTGCAAAACCTGAAGAGTGTGAGTTAACTATCCACATTACAGACGGTATGGGATCAACACACGAAAATGGCCTAGTAGAACAGGCTCTGAACTGGCAAGTTACGTTAGATGAGTCTGTGGAGCCCTATAACCCTTATCGCAAATGCCTGTATGAGCTCAATGAGAAAGTACGCAATTTACTTACCCAGTCTCAGCAAGTAAGCCCAGTTACATCCATGACTTTTTACAAGGCAATGAGCGACGAGCTGCGTCTGAAAACGCTGTTACTGATTTTACTTGAACAAGAGCTGTGCGTATGTGAGCTCATGGTTGCATTGGATGAACCCAGCCAGCCTAAAGTCTCCCGACACCTTGCACAGCTGAGAAAGGCGGGCATACTAACGGTGCGTAAGCAGAGCCAGTGGGTCTACTATGCGCTGAATGTGGCATTACCTGATTGGATGCTGAAGGTGCTGCAACGAACTTTGTTTGGCGAGCCAGAATGTATTGCTCAGGAGCTGACCCGACTTGCAAAAATGGGAGACAGGCCAGCCCGACAGCAAAGTTGTTGTAGCTAGCGGGTACTTAGCCAATGTTAAGGTAAGTGAGCCAGTCTTGTTCATGCCTGAGCATCATTGCATGTTTCTTCGACCCTAAATGTGCACGTTTGTCGTACTCGTTGAGAAATGGTCCGGCGCGACACATCCCACAATGATCCTGGTTGAGGTAAGCTGGTTGGTAGAGCGATGCGCTCAGGTCTGCGTGAGGCTTTGCTGACCAGTAGTAGGTGATGCCACTGGTCTCTTTAACATGTTTGTCTCTGTCAACATTTCTTATGCGATAACCCGGAAAAGCATGAATGTCGAAGTTAGATTGACCGAGATATTGGTAGTCAGTGCCGCGGCATAAAGAGTCTTCCAGATTCCATTCACAATAAGGCTTAACGTCTTTTGAAGTGATCAGAGCCAGCATAGGACCAGCCGGGTTAAGCGCATAACGATGGCTAAAATCAACAAAATGACGCAATAAACGGCGGTTGAGGGTGTTTGTCGATAGCTTTTGGTCATCAAACGCCTGCTTACTGGTAAAGGCGGGGATCAAGGGGAACTGAAAGATCACCGCATCAAACAGCGCCCCATCCAGACGTTGCCAGCTTTCCGGTTTGGTCACGTCAAACCCTGTTAATACTGGTACACTGTCCTGACGCAGGGCGTCTAATGCATGATGTTGGTACTTTGCTCTCAGAGTTGCTTCATCGTCATAGATACTGGCGCAAATATGGCCGGGTTTTAGCTGTTTGCTAAGGGATAATGAAAAGCTCAGATCGCCATCGCCGACGGTAAGAACGCGCCAATTCGCATCTATCAACATAATTACTACCAGGGGAAAATCACAAAAGCGCGATAATAGCAGAAGAGCGGCGCAGGAGAAACCTGAGCAACCTTTGGGAGATTAACAAACAAAATTCCCCCTAAGGTTGCTCGAATTAATATCAGTGAGTTACTTCATCCAGTAGTCTCAGTACATCGCGACTGGCTTGTTCCATACGGTTCAGCTCAGCGATGGCTTTTTGCTTTTCTCCCGCAACAAACAGGGTCATGGCTTCAACACCGGCCCTGTGGACCTCTTTGTGAGGGCCATCAATGCGGTTGATTATCCCGGATTTATTGAGTACTTTATTTCCTTCACCACTGAGCCACTTACCGAGACGGCAGCTGGTATGATCCGCAAATTCATTGATTTGCTTGTTACTGTTGCCAGCAATCACGCCGTAGACTTCCCCTTTCCACACCACATGGTCCAGCTTTGCTGTCTGCACAAAGGTTTGCAAAGACGCTGAGACGATGGTTTGTTTCATTGAACCACAGCAACTCACAATATTACCGTATTCGTCATTGAGGTGCGCAATACTTGACGATAAGTCGTTGTTTGAGCTTTGGATCACGTTCACACCATCAACGGTTAATTGGGTTGTATCAATAATTTTTTTAACTAGGTCAGACACTTCATTGGCTGACTCGTTAGTATTGTTTGCCAGTGCACGCACTTCGTCGGCAACAACGCTGAAGCCCCGACCTGCTTCTCCAGCACGTGCGGCTTCAATCGCGGCATTAAGAGCCAGGAGGTTGGTCTGATCGGATATTTTTGAGATTGTAGTAACAAAGGTATTGATGTTATCCGCCATTTGGGAAAGGCCAGAAATGTTGTCTGTCATGCTGGCCATGTTGGTTGACAGGCTGGACATGCCCGACAGGATTTTTGCCAAAGAGGACTCCGATGTTTCGAACGAAGCACTTACCTGAGAAATGGAGCTACTTTCTTCTTCAATCTGATGCAGGCTTCGCAAGACGGCGTCTCGTACTTCATGGATCTGTCCCAATCCGGACAGCGCACATTGCAAAAGCTGGTTGTCTGTGTTGTCGTTTAACTGTTTCTGAGCCTCGACAAGCTCGTTCTGTATCGCCTGCTTTTCCGCCTCCAGTTGCTCATAGGCCTGACGTTGAGCGGCCAGCTCAGCTTTTAATTGCTGTATTTCCGACTGATGGCTGGCATTGGCAAAAAGATTTTTTAACACTGGGGGTTCCTTCGACTATCAAAACTGCCAGCAGCATAGCAGCAGAGACACTAAAGTGCTAGATTAATGTAAATAAACAATGATCTACATAAAGGAGAAGTAAAGAGGTAGGAGTTTTCTACTGGTTAATTAAGCGTAGTGAATCAGTGTTAAGTTATCAGGAGATTATGGCTTTCTGATCTTAGTACGAATGCTTTTTCCGGCTTTATTTTCGTACATGCTCAAATCAGCTTGATGAAGCAGTGCATCCGGATCCTGGGTGGGATCTGCGGCCGCTTTTCCGATACTGACACCAACGCCATATTCGAACACCTCTTCAAGCAGCATGGCTCTGAGTGTTTCTTCCTGCAGGTTAGCCTCATTCGTGAAAGCGACAAATTCGTCTCCACCAATACGAAAACATGCGTCGGCGGTAAACTGCCTGGACATGGCCTGTGCCACTTTTTTGAGTATCTCATCGCCGGTGTGGTGCCCATGGCAGTCGTTAGCCAGCTTAAAGTTATCCAGATCAAAGTAATACAGGTAGCTGCTGTTTTCACACAGTGGCTCGAATCGTTCAAAGCAGGCTCGACGATTGCCAAGCCCGGTTAACTCGTCATGGGTTGCGTCAAACTTAAGTTGCTGCTCCAGTTCATGACGTCTGGCTATTTCTTTATTCAGTGCCAAAATGGTCTCTTTTTTCTGCTGAATTATGGTATGCAGGCCATAACAAACTAGCATAAAACCCAAGTGTTTTAGCGAGGTGTCAAAAGTATTGACGGGTATGAATTCAATGGCCATCAGGTCGTCAAAAAGGTCCAGAATAAGCCCAACGCAATATGTTATCCAGGCATATAACAGTAACTGGTATTTTAAGTGAGGCAGGCTCAATACAAGGACTGTTAGTGCCACCGCTAACCAGATTAATTCTTCGATGGTTCCCGCGTATTGAGCTGGGTTTTGTAACAGGATTACAATTGCGCACGCCGTTGTCAGCCAGATAAGTGTGAGTAATAGTTTTTGACGCATACGTGACCCTCAGTAATCTGTTTAGTTATAGCAGGTTTTACTCGGGCTGTGGCTCACTGTTTTCATCCGGCCAGTTCGACGGCCTGCGCAATCATAAATAAATGACTCACAAAAACAACAGAAGTAAGTGTAAAGCGCATTTTCTTATAATCCTGATGGGTCTCTTGCCACTTTGGTGCCATCCGTTCAAACAACAGTACGAGCCAGTAAGAGACTGCCAGATAACTTAGTAAAACCACCTGTGAAGCAAGGGCCAGCAAAGGGAAAGGCACAATAGCCAGGATAGCTATCACGGCCTGCTGCTGTGATTGCTCTCCCGGGCGCCACAGACTGCCAGCCAAAAACGCCAATACACCCAGACTGTAGTAACTAAAAGTATCAATGGCTACAGTTGAACTACCAACCATCAGGGTTAATGCGACGCAGAGTAAAAATGGGATAAAGCCAACATAGGCCAGCATAATATGGTTGAAGTATGGATGCATTCAGTTCTCTTAAAAGTTTGTTCTGACTCATGTTTTAATTATATCTGATATACGCATAAACTTTGCCAAAGTTTCATCAGTTTTTTGGATTGGAGCAATCAAAACAATCTATTTAAATAAAGTCACATTCCCCTCTATCTTAGTAATCACACAACGACAACAAGGCGGCATCAGCGTCACACTTGTTATCCTTTAACTTGACAACTAAGAGAGAAACAACATGACTACCTCTTTGATTAACACTCAAATTCAACCTTTTAATGCAACAGCTTTTCATCACGGCGAGTTCGTTGATGTCAGTGAAAAAGATTTACTTGGTAAATGGTCTATTGTCTTTTTCTATCCAGCAGACTTCACCTTTGTGTGTCCAACCGAGCTAGGCGACCTTGCTGATCATTACGCACAATTGCAAGAAATGGGCGTGGAAGTGTATTCGGTCTCTACAGACACCCATTTTACCCATAAAGCCTGGCATGATGCGTCTGAAACCATTAAGAAAATTCAATTCCCAATGATAGGTGACCCGACGGGCAAAATTACCCGCAATTTCGGCGTAATGATTGAAGAAGAGGGGCTGGCTTTGCGTGGTACCTTCGTAATCAATCCTGAAGGTGAAATTAAGGTGGTTGAAACCCACGATCTGGGTATTGGTCGCAGTGCAAAAGAGCTTGTTCGTAAAGTTCAGGCGGCGCAATACATAGCGTCTCACGATGGCGAGGTATGTCCTGCGTCTTGGCAGCCAGGTGAAGAAACACTGGCACCGTCTTTAGACCTGGTCGGTAAGCTTTAAAGCCCCTTTACGCCAATATGAGGGAAAAGTCTGTTGCGGCCGAGGCGCATGTTTTTACCTGGTTGGTGACAAGACTTCTTCCCGCAAAACTGGCGATAGCGTTAAGCAAATTACGCGGGTTCGGGCTAGTTCAGCCCGAATCGGTAAATCTCGGCAAAACCCGCCCCTAAAAGGGTCAACCTAACTGGTGTAATGGCAGAAATATTGAGGAAGTACAGAATGTTAGATAATCAGATAAAAAGTCAGTTGCAAACCCATTTCGCTGCACTGGTAGATCCCATAGAGCTCCTTTTGGGGTTGGACGACAGCGCAAAGTCAGCAGAGGTGGCGTCGCTGGCACAAGAACTCGCATCACTGAGTGAGCTAATTACCGTTCGCACATCAGAGAATAGCCAGCGTACTCCCAGTTTAACTGTGTATTCCCCTGTACGTAATACTCAGGTTGAGTTTGCCGGCGTACCCATGGGGCATGAATTTACCAGTGTAATACTGGCTTTGCTTCATAGCGGCGGACATCAGGCGAAAGTGTCTGAACAAACGCTTGCTGTGATCCAGTCTATGCAAGACGAACTAAATTTTGAAATCTACATATCTTTGAGCTGCCAAACCTGTCCTCAGGTTGTACAGGCCCTGAACCTGATGGCGGCGCACAATGCCAAAATCAAAGCAACCATGATAGATGGCGCACTGTTTCCTGAAGAAGTTGAACAACGTAACATTCTGGCTGTACCGAGCGTTTATCTCAATGGCCAATTATTCAGCCAGGGCGCAATTACCCTGCCCGAAATACTGGCCAAACTGGACAGTACGCATAGCGAGCAACAGGCTGCCGAGCTGGCGCAAAAATCTGAGTTTGATGTTTTGGTTGTAGGCGGCGGCCCTGCCGGTGCAGCTGCTGCCATTTACGCGGCTCGAAAAGGTCTTAATACTGGCATCGTGGCCGAACGCTTTGGCGGTCAGGTTGCAGATACTTTGAGCATTGAAAACTTTATCTCCGTGCCGGCTACGGAGGGTCCTAAATTAGTTGCTCAGTTGGAAGAACACGTCAACGAGTATCAGGTGGATGTGATTAAGCACCAGCGAGCGAGTGGACTCAATCAAGGTAATAAGCTTGAGCTGACTTTGGAGAGCGGTGCGACCTTGAAAGCAAAATCACTCGTTATTGCTACTGGCGCAAGATGGCGGACCATGAATGTGCCGGGAGAGCAAGAATATAAAGGCAGAGGCGTAGCGTATTGTCCGCACTGTGATGGCCCTTTGTTTAAAGGCAAACCTGTTGCCGTAATAGGTGGAGGAAATTCCGGCATTGAGGCTGCCATTGATCTGGCTAATCTGGTTGAACACGTCACGGTGCTGGAGTTTGCCGATTCGCTAAAAGCAGATGAAGTGCTGATCAAAAAGGCGCGCAGCTTAAAAAACGTCACTATCATCACTGATGCCCAAACAACCGAAGTGTTGGGAGATGGTAATAAGGTAACAGGCTTGACCTATGTGGACAGGCTAAGTAATCAAAGTCACCAACTTGAGCTGGCCGGTATTTTTGTACAAATTGGGTTGATCCCTAATACGGAATGGCTGGAGGGAAGCGGGATTGCGTTGACACCCTTTGGCGAAATTGCCATTGATGCTAAAGGTGCAACCAGCATAGCAGGAGTGTTCGCCGCAGGAGATGTGACAACCGAGCCATACAAGCAAATTATCATTGCCATGGGCGGCGGTGCTACAGCCAGTCTTGGGGCTTTTGATTACCTTATAAGACATCAGTCAGATATGGCTGAGCAGGCAGCCTAACCTAAAACAACGAACATAGAGCGAGTTACACCCAAGCCTGTACTCATCTGAGTACAGTAAAGCCACAACCGGATTTTCACTGGTTGTGGCTTTTTTAACTCTGAGCTTTACAATCCTATGGTTCGACTATACTTGCGAGTGTACTTCGATGTGCTGACGAAAAGTCACTTTGATTATTGCGCTTCACAGGTTGTACAGTATGCAGTGAAAGTGAGCCCAGTACCCGAAGAACAAGGTGATATAGCATATTAATGGCTATATCAGTCTTCGCACGTAAACAAGGCTGCAACAATGAAAACCTCTATCGCGTCTGGTGCCCCGCGAAATACCTTAGGTCTGGTTTTTTGCTCGTCACTGTTGATTGCACTGGCTGGATGTGGGGTTGACTCCCCCAGTGTAACGACAACTAATACACCCCCAACTCAATCTGATCCGCCTCAATCTGATCCTCCACAATCTGATGCTCCAGCATCAAAGGGATACACAGTCACACTGAGCACAGCTCAACCGATATCTGCCTACGAACTGAAACTGAACTTTAGTGTTACTCCGAATGACGGGTCGATGACCATGAGCAACAGCTTTATTGTCTCCGACGGTACTTTGGTTGCGCTTGGACCTGTATCCACTGACCAAGGAAAGGCGCTGCACTTTGGCGCGCTCACTTATGGGAATACCAGTGGCTTTACCGGCTCTGCCGAGGTTTTGAAATTTGAAGTTGATCCGGATGCTGGTGCGCTTGATGTGAGCAGCAGTAAAACCCTCTGTATGAATCGACAAGCGCAGCAAGTGAGCTGCAGCATTTCGGTTAGTGAACAGTGAGGGCGCAATGATGAAAAACTTATTTTTTATAGCGCTACTTGGTTTACTGAGTATGCCGATTCTCGCAACTGAAGGTTCTACGGCAGGTGCGAACTATGACAAGTCATTGTCTCGACCTCAGGCTGCCCAACAGGCCGCGGCTGTGGGGATGACGCCTATTACCTTTAGTGAATTCCCAACAGGTACTGCGATCACTGATCAGTATGCCGACAGAGGGATCATATTTGGCGGTGACGCGCCGTTTATTACCACTGACAGTGCGAACCCAACGAGTCCTGTATTATCGGGAACACCTCAGTATAACGGCGCCATTGAAGGGCGTTTTGTGGATCCCCTAACGGGTGAGCCGACGACGGTAAATAGTTTTTCGCTGGACGCGGGGTATTTTGATAACCTGAGTTCAACGCGGTTACAGTGGTTTAACCCCGAAGGTCAATTGATCCGGGAAGTCCTGGACTCACAATTTGGTATTGAGCACTTTGCAATTCGAGATGAAAACATTGCCTCGTTTCGGATTGAAATTATTGCTCAGGAAGATGCCGGGTATGCCATCGACAACGTTGCATTCAACCTTATTGAAGCCGCATTTGATCACACATTTAATCTGGATAAAGTGATCCTCTCTCCGGGCGCTTTAACAGCGAATCAATTTTCTATTTATTTCAAAGATCTGGAAGCGCTCAACGACGCGACACTGGACGATGTCTGTAATTATCAGTTTCATGCGCAAGACAATAACTTAAAAGTCACGGCTGCGAACTGTAATGTTAATACTGATAAAAAGACCTTCAGAATAGACTTTTCTTTGGCTGAAGCACCCTACAATCTCAGCAGTGCTCAGGTCTCGGTATGCAAATCGGAGGAATGTAAAACCATAGAGGATGTGAATAACCTCAATGTGTATACCACCGCATTCAATGTCTCAACGGATGGCTTTTCCTTCCAAAACGGGGATTGGAATAAGTTCATGTTAACTGAGGTAAAGGACGTATCACTTTCTTCTTTCTTATGCTGGAAGTTCGATCGTTGCACACCGGATCAATTATCTTATCTGGGTTTTATGCGTAAAGTAGCCCGCTCATTTTCAAGCTTTCTGGCACCGGCGAATAAACGCAAAGCCTATGATGTCATTGGTTATTATCGGCTCAAAGATTATACACAAGGCTTTGACAGACTAGACCGGCGTTTTCTGGGCGTATGCCATGGCATGGCTGCGTCGGCTATTGCGAATTATAACAATGCCAGTGAGAGCGTCGCCTGGGGAGCCAACATTGATGCCACGCTGACACGGGCACAGCTGATTTCTACCTTCCAGAACCATTGGGATAACCGTAATACGGAATCACCCAAGCCTTATGTGAAGGCCGTTGGCAGTTATGATGCTAAGTCGGATGCCGCAGATGCATTTCATGGCTTGTCCAAAATTGGCTTTTACTTTTTATCACAGTCGGCCTTTAAAGGTGACGCATGGATAGGCTCTCACCCGAGAACCATATTCCCGGGTATCTCGGCAATGAATGCGTTTTATTCGCCCCATTTTATGGAAAATAAAATCGCCAGTTTGCGCTTTACCATCAATCGTCCAAAAAGGGGCGGCGGGCATTCTATTCTGGCAGCCGGGTTGATCCAGTATAACGATGTGTCTTTGTATATCACTCATGACAATAACTTCCCGGGTGAATATACCATGATGGAGTTCACTGACTCTTTGACTCTGAAGCACTTTATATTCTCCGGTGCGCCAGGTGATGGCACTGAACCCTATGACCAACATGGGGACTTTAAGTTAACAAACTACTACAACGCATCGAGTTATGCTCAGTTTGGTGCCTATACAGACCTGACGGATCAACTTCGTATATATGGTCAGCCTGGTGCCAGTGAACGGTCTCAGGATACCCTAAATGAAGAGGAAGATACGCCAGTCAGTGTGGTTGAATTGGAGCACCCACAACACATTACCGTTCTGATCGCGGGTGGCAAATTGGTGGGGGTAAATCGCCAGAGCGACCAAAGTGCGGTGTTGCTATCGCCAATTCTTGATGAGCCAGATACGGCGCAGGCGTATTTGAAAAACTCAGAGCTGGTGACTGAGTTTATTTTGCCTTTGTCTGATACTTACAGCATTGAAGTTGAAAAGTACCCTCAATATCCGGAAGTAGAAGTCTATGTGACCATTCCTCAGACCAATGGCAAAGTTTTGGTGCTGAATTATGAAGATGTGGTCGCGCAGAGTAATGAGGATAGCGCGACCGTATTACTGACCGTAGGGCAACAAAACACGGATGCAAACATCAATGTCAATGGTGTTGCGCAGGCGCCAACTTATGCCCAGGAGAGCAGCTTTGTGGTGGCACAGGTGTCGTCGCTTAAAGCAATTGTAAATGGCGCTGTGGTCTCGCTGAGCTGGCAAAATCCGCAAGGTGGTAACCTCAAAGAAGTCGTTGTCACCAGAACCGTGGGCAGCCTGCCGACCTCTATCACCGATGGCAGTACGATTTTTACCGGGCTGGCATCTGAGTTTGTCGATAGTGCATCGGCAAACACCCAGTATTACTACAATGTGTACTCAGTGGCTGAGGATTCTACCTCTGAGCCAAACAGCATCTACGTAGACACACACCAGGCCACCTTGCATGGCCAGGTACATGATGGCAATGAAATGGGGATTGCCGGCGTTGAGGTTGTACTTACTAATGGGGTTGGCTTAAGCCAGATAGAAATTGCACGTCAGTTGACTGATGACAAAGGGGTATTCAGCTTTGCGAATTTGGCTAAGGGCTTATATAAATTGAGTTACAGTCATGCCTCTTATCAGTTCGAAACCTCTGACGAGGCGGTGAACCTGACAGATGCAAGCCAGGAAGTAAAACAGCTTGGGGTTGCAGTGCCGGTCTTACTGCTCAATGTCGAAAATGCCATAGGTACGGAGCAGCAGGTCAGCATCAATTGGTCGGGCCTTCATATTGCAGATTCTGACACTGTAGATATTGCTTATCAGGTTGAAGGAACGACGACCGAAATTGCGACGGGTATAGAGTTTTCACAAGGCCGTTATCTGTGGGATGTGTCTGCGCCGGGTGATACATCTGTGACTGTAGTGGTGATGCTCAGCAAGGATAAAACCATACTCAGTGAGCAGCAGGTTTTTGTTTTAAAAGAAGTTAGCCCATATGATTTTAGTGGGGACAGTGAGTTGTCGGCTGATGATGTATCAGCGATAGTGAGCGGTTGGTCTGCCACCTCTGGGGACACGCAATTTGAACAACGATTTGACCTGAATGAGGATGGAGAAATAGACCTCAGAGATATCATGCAGGTCGTCGCTGCCCTTAATCAGAAGTAAATACACAAATACAGGCCGGGCATTTGCGCCCGGCCTGAACCTGCTTAGATTTATTGTTACAATTGCAAGGCTGCATTTGTCGACAATATGTTGCAAGATGTTGGGTTAAACTCACTCACTGTTTTGTACACGGTTTATGTCCGATATTTATTTTGCAGACTACCGATTTGATTTGACCCGCATGGCACTGTATCAAACAGAATATCGTGTGCCGCTCAAGCCTAAACAAGCCTTATTACTCCATTTACTTCTGACCCATCATAAAGAGATAGTCAGCAAAACGCAGATCCTGGATGAAGTCTGGGGCGAGACTGTGGTATCTGAACAGGTCATCTTTCAGACCATTAGTCAGCTCAGAAGCATACTGGGTGACGATGCAATACACACCTACGCTCGCCTGGGGTATCAATGGCAGTGGCCCGTTACAGAGAGTCCTGTCACAGAAAAGCCTGTTACTGATGTTACTGAGACACCCATTGAAGCCGACTTTGCTGGCAGATGCAGAGTGCTTCCCTTGTGGGTAACGGCAGTGTTGCTTGTTTGCTTGTCTGTTTATGTCGCAGCGAGTCTGTATGACAGCATTAGTCCGTCTGTGGAAACACAAGTCACCATTTTGCACAAGGGTGACTTAGAAGCCGGCACTTTGTCATTTTCTGACATTGCTGCGCAGGCTATTGATATGTCTGGACTAAAGCCAGTCTGGCAAGAACCGGGTGAAGTAAGCTTAGAGCAAGCATTTGAAACACCTGAGCTGTTATGGTCAAAGGGCCAGAAAAACTGGCAGATGTGGGGCAAGCTTTATCCAGAATCAAGCGGTGTTTTTATACATTATGGCATCGCCAGGCCAGGCAGAGTCTGGGAAGGCTATGTTTATGCACTGGATGAGAGTGAGTTAGCAGCAAGCCTGACCCGACGTCTGACTGCTCTGAAATCGCTGGGACTGTTTGCAGACAATCATGCCACGACACATGAGTTGGCTGTACTCTCTATGAGCCGACAGGCACCGGATGACCCTGAGCTTATTCTTGCTGCTGGCCTTTTTTATATTGAGCAGGGACAATTTGATTTGGCGATCACCTATCTGGATCGTCTGATTGAGCAGTTCGATGGCCATCAGCACAAGCCCTATGTAGCAATGGCTCACTGGCATAAGGGAAAGGTTTATAAAATGCGTAGCCAACATGTGCTGGCTACGGCAAGTTTACGGGATATGTCAGCGGTGCTGCATGAAACTCAGCTTGAGCCGCTAAAGCACCGCTATGTGACGACACAGGCCTGGCTTAGCTATGAGCTGGGTAACTGGTCATTGATGAACCAGGTATTGGATCAGGCATTAACAGAGATCATGACAGATGGTGTTGATGGCTTGCGTCGATTTGAGCTGCACATATTGTATTCCATATTGGCTAAGAAAACCGGACAGGTAGAAAAACAGTACCATCATCTTAATCTGGCTCAGTCCGTTCTGACAGCACATGAACTGGACAGGAGCAATCAGGCAATCGTGCTCTACCATTTTGCCATATTTAGTGGCAACGACAGCGATGCTGAGCCTTATCTGAAGCAGGTTGTGGCGCTACCTCGTACGGGCAAAAACTATTGGGTTCAGGATGAGGCGATGGCACTGTTAGTGGAGTATGCACTGGCGCAGGGTGATTACGAAGCAGCACATGCCTTGATCCAGCCAGAGTCACAGAATCCCAGGGCATTGCTATTAAAGGCTCAGATTCATGCCGCACAGGCGCAAGAGGCGCATATGATGACGGTGCTGAAACGTGCATTTACACTGGCTCAGCAGCGTTTTGATGGCCAAAGTGCACAGACAGCCGCGCTAAGGCTCTACCGCGCTAGTTCCAGCACTCAGGAAGAGAAACTGTATTATCTGGCGTATCTGAAAGCGAATACCGGGGCTGACTGGCTGCGCCACCAGCAAATCTCAGAACGAGAGCTGGCGGCTTTATAATTGCCTAAATGTGGCACTGTTCGATACGTCTATTTAAGAATTCGAATTACTGCTCCAAGCTGGCTAAGGGATTAAACTGTAACCAGTCAACCATAAACCAGGTTTGCGTGCCAGCCTGCACTTCTATTGGTGCATCGGAGGCTATCAGTTTTGCTGGTACTTTGACTATCTCCAATGTATCGGGCGTCATACCTGTGACCCGGGCAACCAGGTGGTGTCCCTGCCAAATCTCGATTTGGCTTCCCTCATCGGCTCTGAGTCGCATCTGCAGTTCGACGTCTTGTTGTGTGTGGCTTTTAAACTGGTAACTGCTCCATGCCGGTAGTAAAGGCTTGTCACCGGTAGGGTAGTGATGGGGGTTATCATTGAATGCCAGGCTTTGTTGGTTTTTCTCTTTATGGTCAATCAGGTAAACGTGCTCTTGCGTCACATAATGTTCGGCCTCAATGCGCTGTCCAGGCTCAAAGGTGGTATGATGTCCGGTTTCTACCTGCACACTGAAAGGCCCCTGGCCAGGGCTTGTCGTCGCTGCAACCCTGTAGCTTGCTTGTCCTGCTCCGGGCAGCTGATCTGTAAACTGACCCAGACTCAGGTCTTTGGCTACCTGTGTTTGTTTTCGACTGAGCTGGCCATTCGGGTCGACGTAACTTCGGAACACTGAGTACCGGGTAGATTGATCAGCAAGTTCCTGCCAGCTAATAGTGACCTGATTGTTTTGATTGCGAACAGCGCGCACGCCTGCCGGGGCGGGTGGAAGCTGCCTGAGTTGTTGGTGTGCAAGTCGTTGTTGGCGCTGTGCATCAGCAAGCTTCCTGGCAAACACGTCATTGAATGGTCTCTCACTTCCTTCGGCTGGTTGTTCAAGCACTAAACGAAATCCCTCAATACTGCCATAAAAATCAGCCGCAATGGTGTCTGCATTGAAGACGCCACGCGTTTGCCAGTGCCAGCCTTCACCCGCAACATCATAGTGTGTGCATTGTTTTGGGTTTTTGTTATCCCAGCGCTGGCAGCTTTGCAGTAGCTCTTTTACATTGCCCATCATATCGTGCAGGCCCAGTGGGTTGGGGCGATACATGCCTACGACCGTGTGATAAACCGCACCATCGTTACAGTTTGCACTGCTCCGGTAACGGTGTTGATGATCAATCTGCATCCCAGCCAGGTTTGCGAGATCTTCGGTATTCTCATACTTACAGATCTGTGTTTGCTGCCAGTCCTCACCAAATGGAGAGCGGCTTGTGGTCCGTGCAGAGGCGGCCACTCGCCATTCCTTTAGAGTGGGCAACCGATAGGGTTTGCCGGTTTGTTCAGACAACCACTGTGCATACGCCATCGCACCAGGTATACCTATGCAAACAACAGGGCGGTGGGGGTTGTGAGTCAATTCAGGGTTATCCCAGTTACCCGGAGAATCAGGATCTGGCCAGCGTGTTGAGGTAAAGAGCATGCACTTTTTTGGCACCTGATAATCAGTTGCTTCAACAAAACGGGAAAATTCCGCAACCGTGACCTCATATTTGCCCATCTGCAGGTTTATCTGCTGCTCTTTATTAACAACAGGAACGAGGGCTGGTTCAATCGGTGTAACCTGTGCTGAGGCTGAAACGGTGCTCAGTAACAGAGCGTGAATTGGTAAAGTCATAGGATCTCCTCTCAGTGTTTACACAGACACTAACGGTGAACATGATGAGAGTCCTATTTTATTTCTGATAGTGAGCCAATGAGAAGTTGAATAGAGTATATAAGTATAAACATCATAATGTTAGTTAATAATGATGCGGCGAAAAAACGTCGCCGCAAAGTATTTTTTCTGGGCCTTTTTTGCTCACTACGCGTTGCATGTGGAGTTAAAAAGGCGGACAGAAAGAATACACTGGCGCAATCAATTAGCCCCAGATAATACAATCCGGACGATTGTCTTTGAAAGTCCAGCAGGCATTGATTGAATTACAAAAGTTGGTATTGGGGCAGTTTGGAAATCCAGTTGCCACTGCGCCGCCGACCTGAGGGGTTTGCTGCGCTGATAAAGTTCTGTTTTGAGACAGTGACTTAATCTTTTTTTTGTTTAACGAGAGTTTCATTTTCATTTCCTTTGTCGTGTTAGGAAGCGCATTGAACGCTTCATCGTGGATCCCTGCAACGCAACGAAGGTGCCGCAGGGAGTAAACCTATTGTTCCTTCATGTCTGCTTCATGCCAGGAGAACTGCCCGGAGAAAGTGGTGCAGTTCATCGTTGCCTGCTCAGCATTGGCAAGATAAAGCTGGTTGGTATCAGACTGAGGATAGGTAAAATACTCGCTGCATTGTGCGCTCTGACCCGGGCCAATGACCACCTTAGTACCCGCTTTGAGCGTACAACGCACCAGCATGTCCAGTGGCGAGTATTTGGGGCAAATATTGAATTCAGCGCGATACAGAGAAATCGGGCCGGCTGGCTTTTCCAGTGCCCACCACTTGCCCAGTTTTGATCCTTCGTAGGTGCTGTTCCAGGCACGCCAAATGACCAGCTCCTGAACAACCTGATAGTTTTGCGCATCACACAGCCCACCCTGGCCGCTATCCAGAATGATGCCCGGCGGAACAGTTTGATCAGCAAGTAATTGCAAACCGGGATGTTCAAGTTGTGGCATCTCGCAACTGGGGACCACATTATTTGAGTGTGATTGCGGTGTATAAGTCTGGCTACAGCCACCGAGTAACAGCGCTGATATTATCGTTGCCCGAGCAATTGAAAACATGTTAATTGACTTTGCGTTTAAATTTACCTTCTGGTAACTATATTGCCTTTTGCATAGGAATAAAAGAGGGGGTGTACTAAATTTGTCATAATTTGGTATTGGTTTTTGAGTGTGGTAGCAATCTGTATTTTCTTTTTGAGTCCAGAAGCTCACGAGTTTAGAAAATTTCAATTTAATCGGCTTGTGGAGTTAGGGTTTAAACACTAGGTTTACTTTTTTAACAAAAAAGGAACTTGCTATGTCTCGCTTAATATTCATTTTACTGGGGCTGAGTGTTAGCCTGAGTTGTTTGGCCAATATTCTGCCCGCTACCCATCATGCGTTGGTTTATGAAGGCCGCATTCATAAAAACTATCAAGATGGCAGTGTAGAATTTAACTGGCCAGGCACGGCCATTCATACTCAGCTGGTGGGTAAATCCCTGGCAGTCAACTTAGTGGGTCACGGCGAGCAGTTCGACATTCTGGTTGACGGCAAGTTACATAAAAAAATAGCTACGGCGCAAACGGGAGAGGCACAAAGCTTTGTGTTGTTTGAGCAGTCACAGCCAAAACGCGTGCACATTGAAGTGGTCAAGCGCTGGGAGCATTATGAGGCGCGCAGTAAACTCCTTAATTTTGAGGTGGATGGCCGGCTCGAAGGTACCTGGGAAGTACAACCACATATTCTTTTTATAGGCGACTCGATCAGTGCCGGCTTTGGCAGCGAATCAACCAAAAGGCAGTGCACCTGGCAGGAGATCAACGATACCAGCAACGCCCGACTGGCTTTCCCTTATCTGGCTGCCCAGCAATTAAATAGCTCCTTTACCCAGGTTTCGTATTCCGGTTTAGGCTTAATCCGTAACTGGAATGGCAACCAGTCTCACCACACGCTGGTCGATTATGTAGATAAAATATCTGCGGTGTTTGGCGATGAATTGCCCTATCAGGAAAAGTACCCCGAGTTAATTGTGCTTGAGTTTGGCACCAATGATTTTAGTACCGATCCTCAACCCCATGAGCCATGGCAAACCATCGAAGAGGTAAAAGCTGCGTGGGAAGAAGCCATGGTCGAGTTTGTTCACTCTTTGCGCAGTCGTTATCCGGAAGTGGCCATAGTGGTTATGCCCCGACCCGCTTACCCCTACGATTTTATCATCCCCGCGACGAACACAGCATTGAAACAGTTGGCCAGCCAAGGGGTTGAGCATGTGTATGCCAATACCTTTGTTTCTCCTCTGGAAGGCTGTATCTGGCACCCCACGGCACAGGAACATAAGGATATCGCATCCGGATTGGTCGAATTTATCAAACAACACGATCTGCTCTGATTGCCAGATGCTCTGACGATAAAGTCGTTTTTCTTCAATCCTGTTGTGATGCTGGTAGGTAATCTGACTGCCATGGAAGACACAACAGGAAAAGACCATGAAAAGAGCCAACTATTTACAATGTGCCCCTAAACTGATGCAACACCTGTTTGTTCAGGAACAATTACTGAATGAGGAAGTAACGCGTCACTTGGATACAAAACTGTGGGAGCTGGTTAAACTCAGAGCGTCTCAGCTAAACCAGTGCGGCTACTGTATTGCCATGCATAGCCGCCAGGCGATGGAGCAGGGAGAATGCGCCAAACGGATCATCGCACTAAACGCCTGGCGAGATATGTCGGGCTTTACGACGCAGGAGCGGCTGGCACTCACTTTATGCGAGCAATTGACAAACCTCCAACCCATTGAGGATACTCTGTATGCACAATTGTCAGACGTGTTCAGTGATGATGCCCTGGTTACTCTGACGGTTGCCATCAATGCTATTAATGCCTGGAACCGAGTTGTCAAAATGTTTAAACCTGACCCAGATGAACAGTGAGCTAATTTTACAGCGCCATCAACCGGATGGCGAAACAGGGCGATACGTGCAGGCCGTGTGGTTTGCACGTGCTACGCAGGCGGGTACTCGCTGGTTACCCTGCGATGGTGCTCAGGGCGTTTTATTTTTGCTCAAAGGTGAGTTGACACTGGATGAGCATAAAATATCTGCGCCTTTTCATATTCAGGCCCCTTCAAAACAATCTGCAGAACTCAGTTACAGCGCCGGAGCCGAATTTGCTGGGATCCGCTTATTCCCAGCGAGATTCAAGGCACTTCAGGAAGCGGTTCATCCAGTGTTATCGGCATCCGGATTATGTGCGCTGGCTGAGCAGCTCAAACAAGCGCCGGCACTGTATACTCTGCAGCAGTGGCTGGACACTTTTGCTGCCTCAGCGCCGAACTTGAGTTGTGACCTGCAATACACTTATCAGCTGATTAATCAGCTGATGCAATTAAATCCGCTTGAAGACGCTTATCGTGCTGTACCCCTTTGTATGCGCCAGCTTGAGCGTCAGGTAAAAGAACAGTCAGAGCTGACTCCCAAATATCTTGCTCGTATTTATCGGATCCGCAATGCGCAGCAAAAACTCAGAGATAACCCTATGACAAATCTGGCACAATTAGCATTGGCTTGCGGGTTTTCTGATCAGGCGCACCTTACCCGGGAGTTTAAGGACATTCTGCGCATCACCCCGGGTAAATATGCCCGCCAATTATTTGTGTAGATAGCGATTTTTTTATTGCCAGCAACGCCGATTGGGCGTATATATCGCGCTCGAATTCCGTTTAACCGTCAGGTGTGTAATTGGACCTTATATGGGTTTTTTTGCTCATAATAATGAGCGCTATGTTTGCTTTATGCGAAATATCTCTGGCTGCTGCGCGTAAAGTAAAACTACAAAGCCGGCTGGATCTGGGCGATCTCCGCGCCAAAAAAGTGATGTATTTACAGGCCAACGCACACCAGTTTTTTGCGGCTGTTCAGGTGGTACTGAATGCCCTGGCCATTGTTGCCGGTATGATTGGCGAGTCGGTATTTACGCCCTACATCTATCAGGCATCGCAAGTCATTTTGGGTCTGCTTGTTGCTGATGTGGCGCAATACCATACGGTTTTGTTGCAGGTTTCAACGGTGCTGTCTTTTTTGCTGATCACGGCCATGTTTGTGTTGTTTGCCGATCTACTGCCTAAGCGGGTTGCCATGGTGATCCCCGAATCTATTGCAATGCGCTTTATCAGCCTGATGCTGGCAAGCGTTTGGCTGTTTAAACCTGTGATTTGGCTATTTAACCTGATGGCGGATGTGATTATTCGCGCATTTAAATTGCCCAATCAGCGCGATGAACTGATCACCCGGGATGACTTGTTTGCGGTGGTTGATCAAAGTGCCGAGCAGGGAGAGTTGGGGGCGCATGAGCACAATATTATCGGCAATGTACTGGACCTGGACCAGACCAGTATTACTCAGGCGATGATCAATCGTGATGCCGTCGAATGGCTCAATATCCATGACGATGAAAAAGTGCTGGCCAGGCAAGTGCAAAACCGCAGCTTTCAGCAGTACTTATTGTGTGATGGCAGCTTAGATCAGGTGATTGCCGCTGTAGAGGCTAAGCAGTTATTAGGTAACCTGTTAGCAGGACGGCCACTGTTGGATGCGCAACAGGAGGAGTTCTTACGGCCGGTTATCTTGCTCGATACCTTAAGCTTGTCAGACGCCCTTAATGCGCTCAAGGCTCATCCATGCAATACCGCGGTGGTGATCAACGAGTTTGCGACTGTGGTGGGTATGGTGACATTGTCCAGCATACTCAACTTTATTGCGCTCAAAGACAGCGAAGCGATAGAAGCCCAGTTTCGACAAAAAGATGCGTCACGCTGGCTGGTGCAAGGTGACATGTCGATGAAAGATTTCCAGCTGTCGGTGGTTGAGCATGAGTTTATGCCCGTTGACGCAATAGAGACGCTGGCGGGGTATCTGATCCATCATTGCCGACATTTTCCGCATCAGGGCGAAACAATAGAAATTGAGGGCTTTACCTTTAAAGTGACAGAGATACAGGGCCTGGCCATCAAGCAGATTGAAGTGAGCCGTAGCTAAACCTGCCATGATTGGCATCCGCGATTGGCACCCGCGATTGGCACCTTCAAGTCAACTGTACGCCGAAACGTGGAAAGGTAGCGTAGTGCATTGTGTTTCAAATCAGTGTTTCAAATCAAAGTGCCAGACAGTATTTCAGTCGGGCACTTTCACTCACTTTACAAGCCTGCATCTGTCTTCTAGAGTTTTGAATAACCGTTAATTTTAGGGGAGCTGCACATTTATACTGGCTCCCTATCGAGCAGCTAGTGCAATTATCTACGCCTTCTTTATTGCTTATGGCAGGTGCAGGGGTGGTTGCCTCCGCGCTGGCCTTAGTGTTTTTGTGGCTGGCCAACCGCGATGTAAAAGCCACGCTATACTGGGCGTTGTCGCCAATCTGCCTGGCACTTTGCATGATCCTGTTTGGGGTGCAAAACGAGCTGCCACTGAGTGTTCGTTATCTGTTACCCAATTTGTTTGGTCAGGCTGCCCTGATTTTGGTGCTCATTGGCTGTTACCATGCCTGCGAACAAGTTGTACCGCTGCGCCAGATTGCCTGCTATTACGGGGCATTTTTGCTCATTCACTGTATTTTCACTTACGTCGTTTCAAATTATGCGTCACGGCTGATCTTAGGTATGCTCACGCTCACCATCACATCAGGGTGGATCTGGGCTTGTCTGTATCGTTTCGGTCGGCCTCGCTATTCGGTGTCATTTGTACTGATCAGCCTGAGCCTAGGGTTTGTCACCCTGTTTGCCCTGGGTAAAGCGTTTGATGTTTTGTCAGACCCCGCAACCAGTAGCCTTCAGCAAGATCAGACATTGAAAGCGCAATTATTTGTGATTTCCTTGTTTATGAGTCAACTGGTATTTAATTTTGCGTTTGCGATCATGACCGGGGAATATCGCAATGCCAAAAACCGTGAAATTCAGCATCAATTGATAGAGTCGAATCAGGCACTGCAGCAGGCAAAGCAACGTGCAGAGCAGCACTCCAAAATGAAGTCTGAATTTTTGGCCAATATGAGTCATGAGATCCGCACACCAATCAATGGTGTCATTGGGTGTCTGAACTTATTGCTCAGTCACGACCTGGATGCACAGCAGAAACAATACGCCAAACTGGCTGACGCCAGCGCCCATTCGTTATTGGGCGTGATCAACGATATTCTGGACTTCTCTAAAATAGAATCGGGCAAACTGGAGATTAATGTCGAGTCTGTTGATCTCTATGAGTTGGTTGATTCAGTGGTGAAGTCGTTTGCGATTACGCTGGATCAAAAGCAGCTCACTTTGCTGGTAGATTGCCACGCTCTGAAACATCGCTTTGTTCGCCTGGACCCGGTTAGGGCGCGGCAAATCCTGACCAACCTGCTAAGTAATGCTGTTAAATTTACTGACACAGGTACGCTGAACCTGATTTTGAAGTGTGACGAGGTGGAATTGTCAGCCACCCAAAGGTCGGTCACTACGTTGCAGTGCGATGTCATTGATTCTGGCATTGGCATTAAACCCGAAGTCAGGCACAAACTGTTTAGTTCTTTCAGTCAATGCGATGCGTCGACAACCCGTAAATATGGTGGTACCGGATTGGGGCTTGCTATTGTTAAGCAACTTTGCAAGTTGATGAACGGAGATATTGAGCTGGTTGATAGTACCGAGCCCGGCGCCCATTTTCGTTTTCATTTTGAGGTTGAGGCGCAAAAAGGCGGGTTGTGGGGGAGGGATATTGCACCACAAGGGGCACGTGCTGCGGTGTTGTCACAGCAGCCCGGATTGACACAAATTGTCTGTCGACAGCTTGAGGTGTTGGGTTGTCAGGCACAGGTGTTGATGTTACCCCTTGCTGGCGATATCAGCCACGATGTGTTGATTTTGGATATGACTGAACCTGCGTATCAGGAGAAACAGCTGGAAGCGCTCAGGGTCTTATCGGGGAGTCGAAAAATTCTCGCTATTTGCAATATGCAATGTGATATACAGCACGAACCGGTATTTGCTCAGCATCAGATAACGGTCGTGTATCCACCGGTTACCGCCAAAGATCTGGTCCAGATGTTTTCAGGTAATTCTGGTTCTAAACTACCCGAGCCGGTTGCGCCGGAGTCGCCCTTACGTGGCGTACGTGTGTTGCTTGCAGAAGATAACCCAATCAACCAGGTGGTTGCCAGTAAAATGCTGGCAAGTTGGGAGGTAGAAGTACAACTGGCGGAGTCCGGAAAACAAGCTGTGGATATGCTCAAAGCCATGCCAGAGCATGCCTTACCGGATTTAGTGTTGATGGACTGCCAGATGCCCGTAATGGATGGCTATGAAGCAACCCGGCATATCCGCAGCAGCCCGGAGCTGGAGGCTTGTCGTGACCTGCCCATTATCGCGCTGACTGCCAATGCCATGCAGGGGGAGCGCAAAACGTGTCTGGCCTGCGGTATGAGTGGTTATGTCAGTAAACCCATTCAGGCCGATGTCCTGCAAGCTGAGATGCTCAAAATGCTGGTGGACAAAGCCGCAGGCCAAACACAGTAGCCGTCTGGCGCTCAGCGGCGAAAGAACTCTGTTTGTCTCTATTCAGAGCTTTCTACCCAGGCGTTTTTCAATTTGCCGTTGCTCCCATTTTGCACCAAACAAGTCAAAGACCTCAAATTTCAATATGTTAGATGAAGGGTAACGCACTTTCTCTGGACCACACAATTGCGAAAACCTCCCTGGCAGTATAATACTATCTGGGGGTTAGGCACACCGACATCTCAAAGGCTTGGCAGACTATAAGTAGATAACTGTCTGGCATTAGTTAGTTTTCAACTCCTGAGGCAGTACAATATGAAATACTGTGCCTTCTCCGGGCTCACTGGATAACGCAATACTGCCTTTCAAGCGAGTTTCGACTAGCTTTTTCACTATATACAAACCCAGCCCACTGCCGCCTGTGCCTACCCGGGTTGTGTAGTATTTATCAAACACCTTGCTGGTCTGTTCACATTCAATCCCTTTACCATTGTCTTTTATGCTCAGGGCGACATTGCCATCCAGATGCTCTACATGAATATCTACAGTACCTGCGGTTTGTTCTTCAAATGCGTGGATCAGTGCGTTATTGATCAGGTTGATCAACACCTGAGATAAGGCTCCGGTATCCGACACAATATGGAGTGTTTGCGGGCAGTTAATAGAAACTGTGTGGGGAGTACGTTTTAACTTGGGCGTCAGGACGTATTGAATATTGTGCAGGTAGTCGTGCAAGTTGCACTGCGAAATAGTACCACTGAACTCGCCCACCACTATGTTCTTAAAGCTGTCTATCAGGTGCATCACATTGTCCATGCTGGATAGCACTATCTCGCAGCTTTGGGCGGTGTTATCAATAAAGGCTTGCAGGTCTTGCTTTGCCAGGGTTTGCTTTTGTAGTTGCTGGCCAAGTTCTTGCTGTTTTTCATTCAGATGTGACACTGCGGTACGCACCACGCTTAAAGGCGTACCCAGCTCATGGGTGAGCTCTCCAACCAGCTCACCAATATGGCTGAAATGTTGTGAGGTCTCCAGTTGTTGCTCTTTGAGCTTTGAGAGTTTTTCCAGCTCCAGCGTCTTATCTCTGAGCGTGGAAATAAGCTCGTCGCGTAAATTGATCAGTGCCTGTATTTGCAGGTGGGTAGATACGCGGGCCAGCAACTCTTCCTGGCGAATGGGTTTTGTGACGTAATCGACCGCGCCGACGCTAAAGGCTTCAACGATGTCACTTAATTCGCTTTTGCCGGTGACAAAGATAACCGGGATCTCTTTCACTTTATCCAGTGACTTTAGCCGGCGGCAGGTTTCAAACCCGTCTATGCCGGGCATCATGACGTCGAGTAAGATTAAGTGGGGAAGGAAAATGGTGGCAATATTAATTGCTTCTTTGCCTGAAGTGGCAAATGCGACCTCGTACCCCTCGGGTTCCAAAAAGTTGGTCAGCAGTTCAAGGTTTTCAGCCTTGTCATCAACAATCAAAATTCTGCAAATGTTCAGTGAAACCGGATCATCATCCATCTTGCACCTCGTCGAGCGCCGCAATAAAGCCTGACATATCAAACCTACTTATAAATTTAGCCAAGTATTGCGCAAGCTGCCTGTTATTTGGCTGCTGTGACTCAATTTCTTTTAGGGTTTGTTTGATGCGCGAGCTGTTGTTGACCTGAGCATATTGGATCAATTGCGCGCGTTGTTCCGCGGGTAGCGAAAAATTAGCAGGCAGGATCTCATTTGACGACTCATTATCCGAGTTTGCTGACTCGGCCAGTTCTGTACTTTCAAAGTGGTCAGGGAAGAACGACAGCAGGGAGTCGAAGATTTGCTCGATTGTGTAGGGCTTACCAATAAACTGGTCAAAGCCAATACTGAGGTAATGTTGTACCTCATGGTGTAAGCTGAATGCCGAAATAGCCACGCATTTTAGCTCAGATAAACCAAGGTCCTTTCGAATGATAACCACGGCTTCATCGCCGCGCATAACCGGCATGAGCAGATCCAAAAACACAATATCAAAGTTCTTTTGCTGAATGAGTTCAATGGCTTGTTTGCCATCCTCAGCGTAATCTACGTCAATACCACAGGCAGCCAGTGTCTGGCCAAGTATCTCCCGATTATAGGCAACATCGTCTACACATAAGGCGCTCAATTGTTTGTCGGCACGAACACTTAACTGCTGCAAACTGCGTTTCTGAGCGCTGGTGGTAGCCACCTGTGCCTGTTGCAGTGGCAAAGTAAATGAAAAACAACTGCCTTTGCCGGGTTCAGATTGTACATCCAGCTTACCGCCCATCATTTCCACTTGCTTGGACGAAATACACAGACCCAGACCAGTGCCGCCTTTTTCAACACCGGCACTGCCTTGCGTAAAGCTAGTAAAGAGGTTTTGCAGATCTTCCGGTACGATCCCCGGTCCGGTGTCTTGCACCTCAAAGTGGTGTAACCCAGGCTCTGGCTGGGTGTAGCTCAGTTTAATGGTCCCCTGGTCAGTAAACTTTACGGCATTACCAAGCAAATTGATCAGCACCTGGCGCAGTTTACCCTGGTCGCCATGAACCCCTGTCGGTGCATTAAGCGTGTTGTCTAGTTGCCAGGTAAGCTGCTTTTGCTCGCACTTGAGCTTGAACATACTCCCCAGGTCTTCAAGCAGAGCATTCAGTTCAAAATCAACGGGGTTGAGCTTACTTGAACCCGCTTCTATTTTTGAAATATCCAGCACGTCGTTAATGATGTCCAGCAGATGATTGCCTGCGCGGATAATTTTGTTCATGGTGCCTTTGTGGCTGGTGCTTAAATCATTGGTTCGTTCGAGTAATTGGGCAAAGCCAAGCACCGCATTGAGCGGGGTACGGATCTCGTGGCTCATGTTCGATAAAAACATGCTTTTTGCCAGATTGGCTTGCTCTGCGCGCTCTCTTGCCGATTGCAATTCAGCCGTGCGTTCTTCGACCAACCCCTCAAGCTCAATATTATTGTTACTGAGCCTTTCCTGAAGCTGGGTGTTACGCCAGGCAATGCCCAGATTATGGCCCAAATTCAGCAGTAGTTGCGCTTCTTGCTCTTCTATCAGGTTGGTGTAACAGGCTATCGCAAAGATGGGCGTACCATCGGCTTTATCACCCAAAAATAGCAGGGCGTAATTGTCCAAAATGGCACTGCGCTCTGAATGGGCGCTCTCTTGAGCACTGTATTGCACCATAAATTGCTGCCGGATTGGCTCTGGCATGGCCAGCGCAATGTCTTCCTGAGGCAGGATCTGCTCAAAGCTTTCTTTGGTGCGATCCAGCTCAACAATAAATACACTCATTGGGGCAGGTTCAAATTGCTGGCTCAGTGGCAAAGTTTCGGTGAGGGTCTGAAACACCCTAAGTTCAAATTCAACCAGCTCAGAGTCGCTCAAAAGGGCATTGGTACAGGTGATGATTTTGTCCAGTCCGGACTGAACTTGCTGGGTTTTGTCCAGGTGCTGGTAGGTACGCAGTGCAACCAGCACCGACGCTTTTAATTTACTGCTGGTAAGCTCCGTTTTGGTTTTGTAGTCGTTAACATCGTATTCCCGGGTAATGTCAGATTCTGGCGCCATACCTGGCTGGCCGGTGCGCAATATGATGCGAACTTTGTGATTCTGAGCTTGCTCACGAACATATTTTGCAAAGTCCAGTCCGGCCTCTGCGGTTTCCATCACCACGTCGAGTAAAATCAGTGCAATGTCGTCATGTTCAGCCAATATCTGCTGTGCCTGAGTACCGCTGTAGGCATTCAAAAAGGTCACGCCGCGGCCATCCAGTTCCATCTGCTCAAGTACCAGCCGTGAAATTTGATGGATGTCTTCTTCATCATCAACCAACAGGATTTTCCAGGGGGGCAGGCTGGGTAACTCTTCAGGTTCATCATCAGAGCCAAACAGGAGCGTGTCATCGTCAAACATATTACATCTCAATTCACGTACCGAACTTACAGTGTAGTGAATGATCAATAAAAACGACCACTGATTGGCGCATTTATCAGGGCAGCGGTACCCGGAATGCAAGCGTTTGGAGGGTTATAAAAGCGGCTGGGGCAGTGTGGCTTCCATGGGCTGATAAACCAGGCCACCAGACTCGGCAACCTCTCCGGCCAGCTCAAAACCATACTTTTGATAAGCCCCCACCGATGGTAGCGACAGAAAAGCATGCAGAAAAGCATGGACACCCAATCGTAAAACCCTACAGCGGATCGAGGCCGCGTCGTACAAGGGCTGGAGGGGGTAAAAATGTCGATGTCCTGTCGGCTGTTCCCGAAACAGCTGACTTACTGACATTTTAACCCTTCTTAAACTAGTAAAAGGTATAAAATTCAATGATATGCTATCTAAGCTACTGACAAAGTACGATTTTGACTTTGGTGATGGGTCGTAACATATTGATTTAATTTGTATAAATCAAAAGATATGTCTCTGGGAGTGTGAAAATACACCTTTACATAGCATATTGATTGGAAATGGAGTTTTAGGCTGGTTTCATAAAAAAGTGCGAGGTCTGAACGCAAGTAGCTGGCGCGATTTCTGTGGGCGAGTTGCGTGAAAATAATGCTTAGTGCGGCGATTTGAACGGGCGATTTAATAGGCAGTTGCGCATACTACGCAAACTAGTAGTAATAAAATCGCTCAGGCCAGGTGACCTGACCGGCACCATCTGCTTTTCGGTTACCCATGCATTTTCCGCATAACGGGAAGAGGTGTGCTTTGTCGTTGGGTTTAAGCAGCTCTTTCAGCTGTCGCTGCAGTTTAATGAGTTGTTTGGATGTGGTATCAATTTCGAACACAGAATACCCCTCTAAAGTCGGGGGTCACTTAGCCAATCATTTCAACAACGGCATCGTTGATTCATCCATGAAGCGCTAAGCGGTGCGTTCGCCAGAATCGGCCGTCCAGGGCCTGTTTTACTATTTTGCTTTCCCTGCAAAATACCAAAACTGGCTTACGGCGTCCTGCCTCCAGTGTTCAAATCACGCAAAAAGCGGTGCTTTTTAAAACGCATGATTTTCACTCATCGAGCCTGAAAAAGCGATGCTTTTTCCGGGCGGCTCTCAGCATCTAAAGTCGGGGCTTCCGGTACGTAATATGCAAGCATATGGGAGAAACCCAAGAGTGTCTCAATCCCCTCTAAAGTCGGGGCTTCCGGTACAATGAAAAAATTAAGTAAAAAGCAACAGAAAACGGGGTCTCAATCCCCTCTAAAGTCGGAGCTACCGGTACTTCTCTGTTAACACGTTTGAAGTTTACGGTACGTCTCAATCCCCTCTAAAGTCGGGGTCACTTAGCCAATCATTTCAACAGTGGTATCGTTGATTCATCCATGAAGCGCCAACCAGTTCGGCCGTCCAGGGCCTCACCTTCGAGTCTGAAAAAGCGGTGCTTTTTCCGGGCGGCTCTCAGCCTCTAAAGTCGGGGTCACCAGTACTATAGCGGATCGAGGCCTCGTCGTACAAAAACAAAAAGCATGGACACCCAATCGTAAAGCCAGCAAAGCTCTGGCGCCGAGCTTTGCCTAATCGGGTTGAACATTTTTCAAAAAATGAAGTAAGGAATATCAGAGCTAAGCTACATTCCGGCTGGCTACCGCTCAAGTAACGCCGTATTGCGCTCAATTGCAGGCGATCGCCCACGATAGAGCTCTGCCAGTGTTGCAGTTGTATTTTAAATGGTTGAGATAAGGGGTTCTATCCCAACAAGCGCTCGCAGTTAGTCAGGTTTGGGCGTCGCTGCTTTTGAAGGTGTGAACAGTATTCGGTCATGGCCTGCTGTCGGCCGACAGCACCGTGGAATACTTTGGTAAACCTAGTGGTGAGTTTTAGCCAGTTTTCGGGCTCTATCTGTAATCGTGAAAGAATAGGTTGTTCATCAATGATATGACCGCGCTTGTCTGCGCGTAAGCATCTGCCTGTAAGTTCAACTAATTCAATGTAGTATTTGAGCTCAAAGGGCAGTCCTTTAGGCATATTCTGTCTTGGATTACCCGCAAAGCGCAGAAGGTTTTTAGGTTGTTTGCCGTGTTGGGCATGTTCAATGCGTTTTTTGATACTTGTGAAATCTGACGTTTCCGGGGTGCAGGCGATTTTGGCTCGGATAGGATTCAGGTCAACATAGGCCATACATGCAGCCAGTGCGGCTTCATCAAGGAGTGCCTGAGATTTAAACCTGCCTTCCCAGAACCGGCCTGTGCAGCCATCTTCTTTGTTTGCCCGACGTGCAATGTCTTCGTTGAGTACGCGCATAAACCAGCTGACGCTCGCCAGCCTTTCTCTGTACATATCGACGATGCTACTGAGCATAATAAGCTCGGATGGAGTTAACTCATTCCCGTCAATGAATTTTTGCGTCAGCCAGTTTCCTTTAAATAGTTTGTGCCAACGGATAACTATGGCCTTATCTGACAAGCGACTAGCTTTCTTATCATCAACATATAACACAATATGAGTGTGATTACTCATCACGGCATAGGCACAGATATCTATACAGAACACCATGGCTAGCGCTAGGAGTTTTTCCTCTACCCATTCGCGGCGATGCTCATAAGATTTACCGGTTAATTTGTCTTCACCGCACAGAAAGGCTCGTCTTACGCAGCGAGATATGCAGTGATAGTACTTGGTGTCCACCAAGCTGATTTGATTCTTCCGTGCGGTTGGCATCTTGTTCGTCCTTATCCTTGGAGCTGATTACAAGCGTAGACGGTGGAGGTTTGGCGCACAAGTTTTGGGCTGGGTGATTGAGATGGACGCT
>NZ_PNCI01000031.1 GCF_005887095.1 Pseudoalteromonas rubra
GATTTGATCAACAAGGCCGTGTGAATGGCCTAAAAGGCTTCACTGAAAACGAGCTACTCATGCCCGTTTTCAGCTTAGGCTTCAATACGGCCACACATCACATTGAAGATCTAAACAGCGCACGCAGCTCAGACTAAAACTCGATGGCAACCAACTTACACCAATTTCTAATTTTGGCCATATTGGAGTCAATAGTCAGGGTGATTGGCTTGGCCTGAGCTTTACTGGCTAGCAAAGCAGAAAAAATCGCAGGGTCTTTTGCTGGGTGTAAATAAGCCATGTTCTTAACACACCCCTCTGCCGAATCCGAGACATTCTTATTAAATTTCACTAATGCCATATCTGCATATGTTGCATCGGAATATTCGACAGTCCTCATCGAAATGCTGAGAATTTCTGCATTACTCACAGCAAAGTGCTGAGCGTTGGTATTAAATGCAAATGCCAGAGTAAATATAAATAGAAGTCGCTTCATTATTGTTCCTTATAGAGGGTTGAAGTATGCACATAATTAATCGCGATGTCCTTACTGTCAATACTTAGGCAAAATGAAAATCCAACATGCAAAGTCAATCATTAGAAAAAAGCCGAGCTTTTCAGCCCGGCTTTCTCCAAAGTCCGTCAAAACCATACATACGCGAACCAAAGCACAGGTAGACCCAACTTTAAACTAGCTCCACTCCTAAACTATCGAGCAAGCTTAGCGCTTGATATCGGGAAACTTTCGCTTTTTTAAGGTTATTTTCAATTGCATCTATGGCATATTCTTAGGAATCGCAGAAGTTAACTCCTTGCAAGTTAGTTCTTATAAATTAACTATATAAAGCTATATTTTTAATATTGTTCACGAGAACGCATCAACTTCTCAAACTCAACGTCGAAATAATCGTGGCCACTACTAAACACTTGGAGAGCTCCTCACTTAGAAACTGTATATATAAAAAGCATAATAAATACGTGTTATTCGCAACAGGAACCGAATTGGTTACAAAAAGCTTTTTCAGAAAACTCCTCTTGTAGAGATAGAGTCAAAAAAACCGAGCAATACATTGCTCGGTTTTTTCGGTATGCCTCACATCCATGAAGCAAATCACTTTTCTTAATGTCGCTTAGTTCTTCACAATCGCGTTGTGATACACGTTTTGTACGTCGTCGCAATCTTCCAGCATGTTAATAAACTTCTCAAAGTTTGCCAGATCGTCTTCACCCGTGATTTCAACGTGTGTTTGCGGTACCCAAGTGATTTCGTCTACGTCGAAGTTGATGCCTTCAAACGCTTCAATCAGCGCTGTTTTCGCTTTGAAGTACTCAGTGTGCGGTGCAAACACAGAGACCTGACCATCTTCTACTTCTACGTCTGTGACATCAACATCTGCCATCATCAGCGCTTCCAGTACTGCTTCATCGTCATCACCGGCAAAGCCAAGAATAGCAAAGTGATCAAACATGTGTGCAACACAGCCCGGGCTACCAATTTTAGAGTCTGTCTTGGTGAATGGCAGACGTACATCCTTGATAGTACGGTTTGGATTGTCAGTTAAACAGTCCACAATCACCATACAGTTACCAGGACCGTACCCTTCATAACGCGCCGGAGAGTAATCTTCACCTGCACCACCAGCTGCTTTTTCAATCGCCTTTTCAATAACGTGCGCCGGAACCTGGTCTTTCTTAGCTTTATCGATCAAACGACGAAGGGAGAGGTTGGTATCCGGATCTGCACCACCGTTTTTCGCAACTACATAGATCTCTTTACCATATTTTGAGTTTACTTTGGTCTTTGCCGCTGCCGTTTTTGCCATGGCGTTTTTGCGGACTTCAAATGCTCTACCCATCTTAATTCTCGTTTGTGCAAATTAAATTGGACAAGATTCTAACAAGACATTGCATTTTGGGCTATACCCAGACGAGAATTGCTCTGTATCGTGCGCATTCCAATAGAATTAATCAGGCCAGCTGACCAGAACGAGCCTGATAGTGCAAGCCCAGTGCACCAGGCAGGTCGCAAAAGCGTTCAATGATGATATCGGCCTGATCAGCATAATCAGGCATACCCAGTGGTGCGAACAAACATGCATGCATACTGGCGCGTTGCGCAGCCTCGATGTCGTACTTGTAATCGCCTACATATACACACTGCTGATAAGGCAGCGACCAGGTATCTGCAACCATATGAAGTGCCTGCGGGTCAGGTTTTGGTAGCGCATCTTCCCGTGTCAGTAAAAAATCCAGGCCCAGCTGGCAGCGCGACAGCTTTAATTTGGCCGCTTTTGAATAGTTACGTGTAACAATGGCCATCGGCATGCCCATCGCTTTTAATACAGACAGCGTTTCTATCACACCGGGGATGGGCTCGGCATGCTGTGCATCCTGCATTTCATGTTGATGGATCAGTGCCATGGCTTCCTCGCGCATGTAAGGCGAGGGCAAAGACTCGACATAATCAAGTAAATCCGCGTCACGGTCGCAGCCAACTTGCGCCTTAATTAAAGCAAAATCGAGGGTAGAGGTTACTAAGGTGCCGTCTAAATCAAAAATCACACCTTTTACCGTTAAATCAGCCATTCATATTTCCTTATCATCAAGGCCTCACCAGCCCTAAACATAGGGTAAGCTGTGATACCTTGCAAAGATATTGAGACAAAATTATTCAGGCCCAACCTGCTGGTCATATCACAGCAAAGGGACGCTACAAAGGTACGTGTAAGCAAGCAGAGTGGATCAATTGAAACCATCGCTAAAACATGACATCTTTGGGCACAAAACTCTGTTGCAGCCATAGCAAATGTAAAGCCCCTTGCCAGTTCAGTGATTAAGAAAAAGGGTCAGCCGCTTGAGCACAAATGACATCTGTCATGTCATTGTCATGACAGATCACACACGCAATGCCCCACTCCATTTTGTAAAGTTATCCCATCAACAAAATGATTCAGCAAAGGATAACTAACATGACTAAACATCTGACTCGTACTACCGCCATCGCCTGTATGCTTGGTGCACTTTCGGCCAGTGCAATGGCACAAGATTTGACTATTACATTCAGCGGCCTGGCGCACCAGTCAGGCACCCTAAAGCTGGTAGCCTATGACTCGGCAGCGGGATTTTTACAACAACGAGCCTGGCGGGTTGCACAGCAACAGGTGTCAGACACTCAGCCTGAGCTCACGCTGCATAATGTAGAACCCGGACAATACAGCTTTATGGTCTATCAGGATCTCAATGGCGACGGCCGGCTAAACCGCAATCGTTTTGGCTTGCCAACAGAGCCTTATGGTTTTAGCAATAATGAGCTGCTTGCCGGCATCCCACAGTTTCCGCAGCTGGCAGTACAGATCACGCAGCATAATCAAAACTTAGAAATAAGGTTACGTTGACAGAAAAAGTGTCACAGTCGTTCTTTATTCTGTGGCACTTTTCTCATCCACCATCAAAACAGCTTAATTTTTTAATGCACTCGGCTACGGCATTCATCGTCCCCACAAAAGACACATAGTATTTTTTTCTTATTAAATGTTAGCAAGTTACTAGCTTTAGAGCATTAATTTGTGCAATAGTGTGGCTGCAAAGTGATCCAATTTTGGCTCTTCGCACTATAAATTTGAACAGCTATTACTGCCTTAATCCCCAGAAGTGAGTCGTGCATGCTGAGAACAATAGCTAAAACCATTTCCAGCCATTTAACCCTTGTCGTATTACTTCCCTGTTTGTTGCTTGGTGGCGTCATTTTCTATGATGTATCGACCGCAGCCAAACGGATGAACGACGCTTATGACGCCGAATACAATGCCTTTTTGAGCCATGCCGTGCTTGCGCTGGTTCATGAAACACAAAAAGAACGTGGTGCCTCTGCCGGATTTATCGGCTCAGCAGGCAGCAAGTTTCAAAGCAACTTAACGCAGCAAAGGCGGCTGACCGACAATCAACTGTCTAGTCTGAGAAAAAAGGCTAAAGGGTGGGCGCTGTCACAACCCATGCAGCGGGAGCTTGAAACATTTTTAAGTAAATTTAACCAACTGGATAGTGTTCGCCAACGCGTAAGCTCGCTCTCCATGAGCCTGTCTGACGCACTGAAATATTACACCGACATCAATAACCAGGGCTTACATATAGTTATAACCGCAGCAAGGCTGAGCAAAGATCATGTTATCTCGACCGAGTTGATGGCCATTTACAATTTTTCCAGCGCCAAAGAGTCAGCCGGTATTGAGCGTGCAGTGTTGTCGAACACCTTTGCAAAAGACCAATTTACACCTGCACTGCGGACTCGATACACCCAATTACTGACCAAGCAAGAGGTGTATCTGGCGGAAGCAGTGGAAGCCTCGCCTCCGATTATGAAAGCCATGTTTGAAAGTGCCCTGAATTCAAGTGCCATGCGCGACGTTGCGCGCTTCAGAGCCATTGTCGCCGACAGCGATTCCGGGTTTGGGCAAGATCCAGAAGCCTGGTTTGAAGCGGCCACGCGGCGCATTAACGCTCTGAAAGAGGCCGAGGAAAAAGCCTTAACACTTGTTGATAAAACAGCCATAGACATTCAGGAAACGGCGGTGACCATCCTGGTGGTTGAGTTGATTATTCTGATGATAGGTTTGCTGATCACAGCGGCCCTGTTTATATCAATTCGTCTTCGCCATCAGCAGTCAGTGAAAATTGCTGAGGGAATTGCCATTGCGATTAACAACCGAAATCTGGCACATGAAATCGATATTTTAAGTTCTGACGATTTGGGGAATTCAGCAAAAGACATTAACCGACTGACCCAACAATTTGAAGAAGATTTGATTGAGTTCGGACGTGCATCGCGCAAAATTGCAACCTCTACACATGAAACTGCCTGCGCCATCAGCCAGAGTCAAACCAACTTGGTTGAGCAACAATCCGGCGTACAAACCATCGCCTCTGCCGCGGAGCAAATGAGCGCTAATATCCAGGTAATAGCGAATTCAATGCTGGAAAATGCAGCGGCTGCGAAGTCAGTCTCCCAGGAGTCGGTTAATGGCCAAAAAGTCGTCACCGATGCGGTCTCGGTGATCCAGCAAGCCTCATACGACATGGAAAAATCAGCGTCTTCCGTAGATGCACTGAACGAGCGTGTTGGTAGTATTTCAAGTATGGTCGATATGATCCAGAGCATCGCAGAGCAGACCAATTTGCTTGCGTTGAATGCTGCTATTGAAGCGGCCCGGGCAGGTGAACAAGGGCGTGGTTTTGCCGTGGTTGCCGATGAAGTACGTAGTCTGGCCAGCAGAACTCAGCAATCCACCGAAGAAATCTCGGCTTTGGTCAACGAACTGCAAAGCAGCGCACAATCAGCATCGGACGTGATCACACAGGGTAAGGATAACGCCATGCAGGCTGCCCATCGTGCAGAGCAGATTAAAGAAGCTCTGGGTAAAATTGTTGAACAAGCCAAGCAAGTTGAGTCCGTCACTGACTCCGTATCGGTAAATACGCAGCAGCAGAGCAATGCCATAGATGAAGTAAGCAGGCATATTGTCGAAATTTTTGCCAAGGCGACTGAAAATGTGACCGGCGCCGAACAAATTGCCGTAGCGGCCTCAAATATCGCAGAAGCCGCAATGGATATGGATGAATTAATTGACCGCTATAAAGTACAGGAGCAGACCAGGTAAATGACTTTACATCCTTTTGATACGCTGCGACCAAAAGCCTTAACCCACCCGGCTCAGCTCGCTTTTTTCAACCAATTCTCTCGTGTCGAGTAGCAATCAGGTGCCGCTGTCATTTCACAGCGGCAAACCCACTAAGCAAACCCATGATGCTGGCGAAAGGCCTCCAGAACTCGGATCAATTCGGCTACTTTTTGCTCGTCATATGCTTCATCATGAGCCCGCGCAAAGCAACCTAAGTCATTGTCAAAATACTGGCCAGATGCCTGAGCAAACTCCTCAGACAAAGCGGCTCGAACCAATACATCAGCGCCTTCCTGAATATTCCCCCCTGCCACACCATAGGCCTGCTCAACCATTTTTGAGCCCAGAAAAGACTTAGGGTTCACCGCTATAATCGCAGGCAGGGCACGACCAGAGGCAGCGCCCAGTTGCATCGACCACATGGTCAGCGCCAGTTTGCTTTTGGCATATGCCGCATTATCCGACAGACTGCTGGCTCCGGTTATTTCATGTGGCATCAGAGATGATTGCGCAGCAGATGATAAGTTGATCACTCTGGCACCTTGCTTCATGTCAGGTAGCAACGCTTGGGTAAGCAGATAAGGAGCAATGGTATTCACCATAAAGCGCACATCAATCCCCTCTGGCGTGGTTTGCTCTGGCACCACAAAGACGCCCGCATTGTTGATCAGTACATCCAGCTCAGTGCCAGCCTGCTTAAGCTCGTTGATAAAGCAGTGAATATCATGAATAACACTCAGGTCAGCTGTGTACGTCGTCAGCTGTTGTGATGGTGACTGGGTTGCAAATTCCGCTTTCAACGCAGTTAGCTTATCAGTATTTCTGCCGTGCAAGATCACTCGGTGGCCAAGCTCCTGCAGGGTTCTTGCCGTCGCCAGTCCAATCCCATCCGTTGCACCGGTAATTAAAATGGTTTTTGTCATCACTATATCGCTCACTAAAGTTAACAATGGCTATTGAGGTGATCCGGAGCACGTAAACTCACGGTACTGATATAGTTTAGATTATTTAATAAAGGTTTATTATTGCCAGAATTATACAATCAGTATTGGCTTTTTATTGATAATAGAAGGTGCGATACAACGAGCGGCCCTGAAAAAACGTCTGCTCTGCACACTACAGAGCAGACGATAGTGAAGTGATTTAGCCCTGTTTTCTGGCGACCTGATAAGCCTCACGACTTTGTACTTTGCTAAGGTATTGTTGTATATGAGGTTTACCATCCAGCAGGTTGAGGTTGGCAGCAAATTCCAGGGTAATGGTCATCATTATGTCTGCCGCACTAAACTGCGGACCTGCAAAAAACGCCTGCTTTGCCAGCGTAGCTTCGATGTACCCCAAGTCCAGTGCCAGCTCTTTGGCAATATACCCATCCATTGGCGCTGTGCCTTCGCGCTGTTCCATCTGCATCAGCAGGGTGGTGATCACAGGTAGCGCCAGTGACCCTTCCGCAAAATGAGACCATTCCAGATATTGATAGTAATGGGCGTCGCCTTTTTCAGGGCGTAAACTCGTTGAGTCGGCCTGATCGAGCAGATACTCCATCACCGCGCCCGATTCGCACAATACCAGACCATTGTGTTCAATAACCGGAGCTTTATTCAACGGATGAACCTCACCCAGACTCGCCGGCGCCAGCCTGGTTTGCGCGTCCCTTTCATGGTGTACGACTTCATAGGGTAACTTAAGTTCTTCGAGCAGCCACAATACCCGGGTTGATCGTGATTGGTTGAGATGATGTACCTTAATCATGGATACATGGATTCCTTATCAGAAGAGGCCTGCCAGATGCTGTCAGGTACTGACAGTGCCTGTTAATAATCGCAATTACTGTGCAAGATGTTTTGCCAGTGCCATACCCACGGCATGTGCACTGGCAGGGTTTTGACCTGTGATCAGGCGTGCGTCTTCAATCACCAATTCCTGCCAAGGCTGAACTTTACGATACTGCGCCGCTTTTCGAGCTATTGCTTCTTCAAGCAGGAAAGGAATGTCATTGATGGTGCCAAAATCGATTTCTTCTTCACGGGTAAAACAGGTCACCGATTTATCAGCGATGAGCGCGTCACCATTACTTAATGTAATAGGCAGCAAAGCGGCTGGTCCGTGACACACTGCAGCAATGACTCCGCCGGCTTCATAATGTGTTGCTGCCAGTTCAGCAAACTGGCTGTCTGTCGCTAAGTCGCTAAGCAGCCCAAAACCACCAGGGTAAAAAATGGCGTCATAGTCACTGATATCAAGCTCAGATACGCTTAGCGTATTCGCAACCTTAGCCTGAAGCTCAGTATCTGCGAGCATCTGCTGATTGACCTCATCTCCTTCTGTGTCTGTACCATACAGAGGGGCCTGACCACCACTAGGAGAAGCCAAATCAAAGGCGATCCCCTGCGCTTTGAGTACATGCACTACATGTGTCAACTCAGGGGCATAGGTCCCATTGGCCTGATCTGTTTCACCTAAGGTTGCATGGTTGGTGACCGGTATTAGTACTTTTTTCATCGAGCTTTACCCTCCAGAATTAAGTGGTAGCTTAGACAACGACTGTGTATGCAGTAGCAACACGCTCTGAGAACACACTGTAGATTATTTCTCAGGAAATGATAATAGAACATGTAGATAAACACTTTTGCAGCTGTGCAATAGTAAAATCAGAGTGGATGTACCATATGCCTAACCATTGTCAGAGCTTGCCTGTCACGGTATTACAGAGTCTGTACGCCTCCGTTGAAGGCCAAATATAAAAAACACAGCGAAAGTCGATGTCGCTTACACAAAGATGTACCTGACCTGAAGTTTTACAGCAGCTTACAACTTTCCACACTGCTTAACACTCATCGGGGAAATCCTTCTATATGGTAGACACCTGATGATATTTGATTGTACCAACTCGTTATGTACTCAAGAGTATCGCATGCGTTGGTATCAGTTTATAAAAGGAGTGATCATGATACCCAGATGGAATACTGCTGTTTTTATTACCTTTTTGTGCTGTTTACTTGGTGGATGCCACAACAATAACAAGGAACACGTTGAAGAGCGCTACGTTGCATTCAGCGCCAACACAAACACCTTAGATGCCAGGCTGGTCGTGCCTCATGTACATCAAAGTCACGATGCAATCATCCTGCTTGTCCACGGCGATGGTGCGATGGACCATAGTGCCAGCGGATACTTTGACCCTGTTATCAACACTTTAAGCCGTAAACGATATGCCACCATGTCGTGGAGTAAACCCGGAATTGGCGAGTCAAGCGGAAACTGGCTGGCTCAAACCATGCCTCAACGCGCAGAGGAAGTGCGTAGCGCAATTCGCTACTTGCGAGACAATGGCTATCCGGATAATCCAATTGGCGTTGTTGGCTTTAGCCAGGCAAGCTGGGTGCTGGCCGAACTGCACAATGAACCTGAGATTGAATTTGCAGCTTTGGTGGGAGGCGCGGCAAACTGGCGAGAGCAGAGCAAATATACGATGTGGTTGCGCCTGATAGACGAACAAAAGATCCATGCCGATGACCATTCGGTGTGGCCGGAAATTTCAGAATTACATGAGATTGAGTACCAGCTGATAAAATCCGGGTATAACACTTATCAAGGCAGTGATCTGCATTTACATCCTTTTATGGGTACTCCTTTGGAAGACGAAGCCCGCTTCAACTTTGTCCGAACCAATATAGACTCAGATGTCAGTTTGGGTTTTTCTCAAATCCATTTCCCACTGCTCGCCCTGTTTGGCGATTCAGACACCCGGGTTGATGTTGATCACAGCCAACAGATATTTGCCAGCACCATAGGTGCACCAGACAAGCTCTCACAAAAGGTCATCAGCAATGCCTCTCATAGCCTGTTAAAAACGGACCTGCCAGTACGGGCCGCTTTGTACCTCACCGAAGACGACTTTGCGCCGGGCGCATTGGACGCTTTAATAGCGTGGCTTGATGCGCAGGCACATAAACCCGCGCCATAGTCGCTGAAGCACAACGATTTGGGTGAAGAAATGACTCAATACACACAAACTTCACCCTCTTTTCGCTCTTTAGTTGCACTGCTCTTATAAAATCAATATCTTACCTATATAACAAAAATAATTATTACCACTATGCTGTATATCATACTGACCTGCGCACTTCTGGCGCTCAGCGCTTTACTGTTCACGTCCTCATTCAAGGCGTTCACCCGCCACCATGAAGTAGCCTGCAATTTTATTCTGACTCTGGTTGCGACTCTGGTCGGTGTATTGTTGGCGATTGCAATTAGCAATTACGACTCAGATCAAAAAGAAATCAGAGACTTAATAAAGGTACTCACCGCAGCTGAGGCTGTTGTAGAAGAGAGTCTGGACTATAGCATCCGCCTTAATGAGGCCTATCAGCAAAACATTGAAGAGTTTGGCGATCAAGCTGACTTTTTTACTAAAAACCCGCTCGTTTACCCTCATTACCTGGATACCATGTTAAGCCAGAACCTGAGCAGTAAAAATCTCTCTCTGGAAGCACTCAGTGAACTCAATGAGCATCTTATTGCATTGCAGCGTTCACAGCGGGTTGCACCCAAAATATTCATTGCCAGTATGCGTTATATAAAACAGGTGCTGATTCTGGAGCGCAGCTATCAGCGCGGAGAATTGTCAGCTGAAGACTATGAACAACAGCTTGATACCCTGGAAGAGCAACTTGTTTACCAACAACAATAAGGATAGTCATGCGCTCATTACTTTTTGCAACTTTTCTGGCGGGTGGTTACGTCAGCAACGCAGCCGCCAGCCCCCAATCCACAAGTCAACCCGTTCTTCTGAGCTCAGAGCAAATACAGCAGGACATAGAGCATTTTATTGAGTATGTCCGGCTCGGCTATGCCTACCGTGATGACAAGCCGACCGATTTTGCCACTTTTGATCAGTGTATTCGTCATCAAAGTGTTGAACTCAAAACTAAGCTGCAACTGTCAGGCCGGCTCAATCATTGTCTGGAACATTGGTTTGATCATCACGCTGACGTGACACCACGGCCAAAAGACTATTATCTGCCAATGCCCACGGCCACAGGCTTGTGGGCACAGTGGCGCAATGGACAAGCAACTATCACTGCGGTCCCCTTTGCCGAATCAGCTTATCAGCAAGGCTTTCGCGCAGGTATGCAAATCCTGCGTATTGATGGCACTGCCGTCGAACAAGCCATTGAACAGGCCAATGTTTCGGGGTTTGACACTGCAAAAAGCTGGACACTCAACCGGCTGTTGACGGGTAAACGTAAACAACGCCTCTCACTGGAAGTTCGCTGGCTTGGTAAAACCGAAATAAAGCTGCTGGATATTGAAGCCGTTGTAAAAGATGTGATCGCAGAAAAACCCCTGCTGACGCAAAAGCGCATTGGCACAGTGGGCTATATTCGCCCGGAAAACAGCTTGGGTAATAACGCGCTAATAAATGCTTTTGACGAGGCAATGGATCAATTAAAAGATACCCAGGCCATGATCCTCGATTTACGCCACACCCCCAGTGGTGGCAATACAGAAGTGGCAAGAGGCATTATGAGTCGCTTTATCAAGGCACCTCAGCCTTATCAGATACATGAGTTAGTCTCTATCGAGCGAGAGTTTGGCGTGAAACGCGCCTGGCAGGAATTCGTGTATCCACGTGGAGACTTCCAGTATGACAAGCCGTTAATTGTACTTTGCAACAAATGGACAGGCAGCATGGGAGAAGGCCTGACCATAGGCCTGCATGGCATGAAGCGGGCAACGGTCATAGGCACACAAATGTCGCAACTGCTTGGGGCCATTTACGGTGAGACCCTGCCACACAGCCAGCTCAATTATATGTTACCCAGAGAAAAGCTCTACCACATTGACGGTACACCCAGAGAAGCATTTGTCCCTGATATCGTGATTGAACAGCGACAATACAATCAGAAGCAGGACGCCACGCTACAGGCGGCACTGGACTGGCTCAACAAGCCTCAGCCAGACTAATGCGTAAAAAATGTTACAAATAGGCAATTGCTGGTTTGTTCTTTACCCGCTAAGTTGAAGATGTTGCTGAAAAAAGCAACACAATTCAACTAAGGAAAAGACCATGAAATTACAATTAAACAAAAACATGTAATACCAATTTGCTTAATTAAGTGTTCTATTTTGAGGCGAGAAAATATCGTCGATAACAAGGCAAAAATTTCGCTATTTAGTTGTTCTAAATGAGAAGTTTTTAACACCGTTAGCGGCATATTTGCTCCTTCAAATTGAACAGGTATTAAGTGAAATTGGTATCAATCAGCTGTCGAGCGAGGCAAAAGGACTGGACGCAGCATTGACGCCCCGGGTGGGTGGTGCGGCACCACCGCCAAGCCATTTTTGTGTCACCGATGGTCAGTGTAACACTCACACATTTGTGACTTTTTATTGCCACTGACAGGCGCTGCCTGACCCCGCCTGTCGGGGTCATTTACACCAGCTCACAACTGATGTTATTGGCATATCTCTGGCGCCTGATAGCTTAGTCCCATTAAGTTAAAATAATTCTGACCCAGTGCAATATGGCGAAACGCCTTATCGCTGAGGTACTGATTGATACGACTGTTGATCTCGACTTCACGCACATAATCCCGGTACTTGTAACCTTTTGCTGCAACAAAATCACTGCCCGGCAGAATGCGTGTGGCATAACGATTAAAAAACGCCACATACTGCGCTCGAATTGCCGCATGACGAAAATAAGCCTCATATAAAACGCGCCAGGAAATGTCCAGCATCAGGTTTGGATATGCGTCCAGCAAGCGGGACAGGATCTCAATGTGTTGTTGCGGATCCATCCTGGTTTGCTCCCTCGACAATCCCATATGAACCCAAACAATCGGGTTATCCGGATACTGGGCCAGTACAGATTCCATTAGATGTAAGTATTTGGTTGGCTCAGTATCAGAGCCAATGTCAGCATGTATTGACAAAGGCATGGGCGGGCGACCCTGATCAGGGGCACGTAGCCTGGCCATGAAAGGTGCCCAGTCTTTAATACGTTCTACAGGGGTTGCCTGATGAGAATGATCAAACAATGCCTGTTTCACTAAGTTGACTTCTCCCATCCAGCCAAATGCGGGCCCAAACTCCTCATCAAGCAATGCCATTTGCTGCACTATGTGGCGCGGTTTACTCAGATCAGGAAAACTCATAGACAAAGTCAGATGAGTCTCTGTGGTCGGGTGGAGCAGCGCGTTCGACGCGTTAATCACGTCATTTCTAATCGTTGGCTTAATTTCACCGGTTGGGCAGCTCGAAAAGCGCTGACAACCACTTTGGGCGCTAAACATTTGTCCGATGCCAAACGCATTGACGAATAACACGCCAGCGCTTTGAAAGTAACCAACAAGCTCTGTATAGGGCACGGCCTCCCCCCCAAACGGGCGGAAGTGCACATGGGCGTCGACCACAAATGTGTAAGGCTGGGTTGTTCTGTCATAGCATGCTTGTGCAGAGCTGGTTTCAAACTGCTCCAGCTTGCGTCCAGCGCCCGGGGACTGACAGGCTGCTGTTAATAATGACGCCATAGCCACCAAGCACACTGCGCACGACCTCTTTATCCTCACTGTAATTCTCCTTTGGGAGTCTGAGAGTGGTAATTCCGGACTGACCGTCCGGTTTTGCAATAGTATCCAGCGTTAAATATATAACCTTTTGTTATTATTATACAATTTTTATGGACCAATCTTTGCTGTAGACTAGGCCCTGATCACTGACCGTTCAATGGATATCCGCTATGCCACAGTGCTACCGTGACTTTATCTGGTATACCTGTTTACAACCGGCACTCATGCAACTGCGCCAGCAACCTCGCTGGGCTTTAAGTATGCTCGTCTTACTGACGCTGACACTCAGCGCCGTGTTGTGTGTTGCAGCGCTGCTTTACCACATCTGGTTTAAGCCCCTGCCCTACCCACAACCCAACGCGATTTACCAGCTTGAGCATCAACGCCAGGGCTCAGCCGCCGAACTCCACGATAATGGCTGGCCTTACCCAGCAGCATCTCAGTTACTCACCACAAGGCGTCTTTCACAAGAGAACGCATTACAAGCAGATCCGCTTTTGGCTTTTCACTATGGTGAAGAAGTACCACTGGCGTCAGTATATACAGAAAAAATAAAAACAGCGTATCTCAGTGGTGACTGGCAAGCCATGCTGGGTGTTGAGTTTATACACGGCCAGGGGGAGCACTTTATGGTGTCACCTGACGAGCAACCAGCAGGGGCAGTGATAAGCTTTGCGTTGTGGCAGGAGGTCTTTGGTGGCACACCTGATATCTTACAGCAACACCTCAATATTAATGGGATTATTCACCCCATTCGCGGCGTGGTCAGTCAAAATTATCAACCACCCGAGTTATTCAAGGCAGGCTGGCAACCACAGCTGTGGCTCCCATGGCGCTACAATAATTCCGAGTACAAAGGGTACTGGCAAAGCCCTGATCCAAATATCCGGGTGCTGATGCGCACAGGTACCACACAAAACATGCTCACGCACCTGCAAAGTGTAGTGAATGAAACCGCTTCCCGTCATGCTCCCCCGCAAATAGCAGATTGGCAAACGCAACTCACGGTGCAGACCTTAACCCGGGCACTGCGCGGTGACCACCCCATCATACTGATTGTATTTGCCTGTACCCTCGCCTTGCTGCTACTGGCCAGCCTGAATCTGGCTCAGTTATTTTTGCTCCAGTTACTACAAAGCCGCCATCAGTTAGCTGTACGCAGCGCGGTTGGCGCAAAATACGGCACTATTCGCAATACCTTGCTGTGCCAGCTAATTTTGTTGATCGCACCTGCGATTCTACTCTCTCTTTGGCTAACGACTCTGGTACTTACACTCAGTGCCGCCTGGCTATCACAGTTTATTTATCAGAGTGAACACCTGACACTTACTTTGCCTGTTGTGCTACTAGCCTGTGTATTGGGCGGCGCAATTCTGGGCTTGTTCATGCTACTGAGTCGGGCCCATTGCCAACCCGCGAATCTGTTAAACAGCCTGAAACGCAGCGGTAAAGGCCAGGCTCAGCAACTGTCACAGGTGACCATCAGGCGCTTTGTTGCCTCACAAGTATTGCTGGTGTCATTGACCTTATTAGCCTGCTCTCAGCTTGTCTGGGACAGACTCAAACAGCTAACTCATCCCCTGGGCTTCGACGCAAGTCAGGTTTATGAACTGGAATTTAGTGTCGCCACACTGGACTGGCAAGGCTGGTCAGCCTACGCCCCCATGGCCAAAGCCTTTAAGCAGACACTGCTGCAAGAGCCGGGCGTGTTATCAGTCAGCTTCGCCCGTTCGCCACTTAAAGATGACTTTCAGTTTAAAATCACCGCGTCGTGGCAAGATGCCAGCTACCTGCCCTTTCACCGCAACGTCGACCAGGATTACTTTGAGGTTCTGGATCAGCACCTTGTCGCCGGGCGTACATTCACCCGGGAGGACATTGAGGATGAGAACCCAGTGGTGATCATCAATCAAACATTCGCTCACCAGCTAGGTGACGAAGCCATTGGCAAAACCGTTAATATTGATGGGGCGAATGCCCTGCGGATCATCGCAGTTATCGACGATTTGCAGCTACCTGGTAAGCCTATCTCGCCACCACGTTTTTACCTGCCCAATCACGGCAGCGCCACATATATGCTGGTCAAAGTGACGCCCGGACTCTCATTAAGCAAAACGCAACTCAATACGCTGTTGCAACGACAACACCCACAGTTTGTGCTGACACAATGGCGTGCGCTGGAAGATGAAATAACACACGCGCATCAGTACCGGCGCATCACATCGCTGTTACTGATGTTTATCAATGCGCTGATCCTAATCATCACAGCCTATGGTATTTATAGTTTGCAAAGTTACGCCGCATACCTGCAGCAGGGCGTTGTCAAAGTGCATCTAATGCTGGGTGCCAAACGTCGTCAGGTACTTGTCGCGCGGCTTTACGCTTTTTTGCAACCGGCACTGCTCAGCGTTGCGCTTGCGGGGATTATCCTTGCATTTGCATGGCCCTGGCTGAACACCTTGATGGCGTTTTCACCTGACCTCATGCTGGTTGCGATAAGCTTCTGTAGCGTAATTGCTACCTTAGTCGCTATCAGCCTGGTCACAGCCAGACAATATGTGCCTGTAAAGCGATTAACTTAAAGGTGTAAAGGGGGTTGCCACCCCCTTTTTTAATGCAGGCTTTGGCTGAGAGCCCTGCCATGTCGCAACCGTGATACATCGCGCCACAGCATAGGTGCAACGATCAAAGTCAGAACCAGATTAGACACAGGTACGGACAGCCACACCCCGTCAACACCCAAATACTCAGGCAAAAAGAACAAAAAAGGCACCTGAATGGCCATGTTACCCAGCGAGATCAATAAAGACTTCGCCCCCTGATCCAACGCCACATAATACATCGCCGCGAGGAATATGAACCCGTCCAGAAAAACCATAGAAAGGTGCAGGCGGGCGCCTTTTTGCGCCTCATTAAGTAATGCACTCTCCTGAGAAAAAAGCGACACAATGAATTCCGGGAACAAATTCAGACACAACACGATAACAAGCCCAACCGACAGACTAACCTGACAAGCCAGTTTCAATGTTGCACTGATCTTCTCTATCTGTTTTGCCCCATAATAGTAACTGATCGGCGGTTGCATCCCACTGGCAACTCCCTCTGCAAAAAAGTAATAAATCACACCAATGTAGCCAATCAGCGCGAATGCCGCGACGTGCAGAGGCTCACCATACATCAGTAACTGCTTATTGTGCAGCGCGGTGATAAAGGCAAAGTAAAGGAACATCACAAGCCCGGAGGCCCCCTGCACCAGAGTCCGCCCCGCCAGGTTAAGAGAAAACCTCAGACTGGCTGCCGTCAACTTAATACCCGCTTTTGCTGAACAGAAATAACTCAGAGCCAGCACAGCAACCAGAGACTGTGATACCACACTTGCCCAGGCGGCACCGGCAAGCTGCCACTGCAACAGCACGATAAAAACGTAGTCCAGAACAATATTAGTGAGTGCGCCGAAGATCAGTAGGCGCGTGGCGACCCCGGGACTGCCATCATTGCGAATGAGCATAGGCAGAGCGCCCGCTGCCATGGTTGCCAAAGCCCCCCAGCCAAATACCGACAGATAACTGTGCCCAAACCTGAGCACATCACCACTGGCGCCCTGTAAATCCAACAATAAGGTACCGCTGGCATACAGCGCCAGACTCGTGGTTGCAGCCAGTATCAGCAGTAACCAAACACTGGTCGTCAGCACAGCTTGCGCCTGTACAGCGTCTTTCGCACCGCGAAACAACGACAACAAGCTCCCCGCACCAATCCCGACCAGTGTGCCCAGTCCCGCAATCAGCCCCACCACAGGCCAGGCGATATTAACGGCTGCAAGTCCATCAGACCCGATAAAATGGCCCACAAAAACGCCATCCACAACCTGATATAAGCCATTTACCATCATGGCCGCCACGGCTGGGATCGTGTAACGCCAGAATGTTTTGGCAACCGACTCATTATGTGGTTCAGTGGACCCTTTTTGATCTTGATCGAGCACTGACAGCTCAGCATCGTGTGTTTGCATAAAATTCCCCACTTACTGCGAATACCCGCTATTATGCTTGCTTACCGGATGATTTAAAGTTAGTAACTATCCGCTTTTCGGATACTTTGGAGCCCCTTATGCACTGGACCCTCGACCAGCTGGAAGCCTTTGTCACTGCCGTCAGAACCGGCTCTTTTTCTGCTGCGGCCCGGAAACTGGGCAAAGCACAATCACGCATCAGCACCGCCATTGCCAATCTCGAAACCGACCTGGGCTTTGAGTTGTTCGACCGCTCTTCGAGACTACCGGTATTAAACGCCGCCGGACATGACTTGTTTGCAGAAGCGGAAGCCGTACTGATGCAATGTCAAAGGTTGCAGTCCAGGGCATTGTCAATGAGCTGCGGAGAAGAAGTCTCTCTGACCGTCGCCATGGATGAAGCCGTACCTGTCAATGCATTTGAAACCATGTTTGAGCGGTTGTCACATCAGTTTCCTCTGCTAAAACTCTCGATATTAAACGGCTCTCAGGATGATATTGCCGGATGGGTCGAAGAACAAAAAGCCGATCTGGGGATTTTATTTCATCAAAAGCCCCTCTCACAAAACCTGGACTTTACTCCGTTAGGAAGCTTTGAGCAGAAATTGATCGTGGCACCCACTCACCCTCTGGCCTCCTGCCCATGCCCATGCCCGACAGTAGAACAACTTAATCAGCACCGACAGTTGGTGATCCGCGACCGCATTGGCAACAACCAGTCTCAGGCAATCTCCTCGCATCACTGGCACATCGACAGTTATTACTACATAGTAGGCTTGGTGCTAAGAGGCGTTGGCTGGGCGATGGTGCCTGAGCATGTGGTTAAATCACACTGGTTTAATGAAGCCGTCATCACTTTGTCAACGCGCAATATTCCCGGCTCCTTGACAGTAGATATGGGCCTGGTCAGGCGCAGAGACAAAGCCAAAGGCCCGGTTATTCACTGGCTTTACGACACAACGCTGTCAATGATGTCCTAAAGCCAGTTGTAATCCATCTGACGGGCGGTGTTCTCCGCCAGTTTCTTGCCAAAATGCAGCTTGACCAGCTCAAGGCTCATATCTATCCCGGCCGAGATCCCAGCTGAGCTGGTAAAATTCTGATCCATAACAAACCGCGTATCCTTCAGCACTTTCAGGTGTGGGTACTGTGTTTGCAACAGCTCCACATCATCCCAATGCGTGGTCACAGACTTACCATCAATCAGCCCAGCTTCGGCAAACAAGAACACCCCGGTACAAATCGACGCACATCGTCGTGTATGAGTCGCAGTTTCAGCCAGCCAGGCCAATACAGACGTGTTGTTGATAACATGCTGATGTTGCCCACCGGCAACAATCAATAAATCAAATCGAGGGTGACCATGAATACTGTAATGCGGGTTTACAGACAGACCACCACGGCAGCTGACCGGCGCATGACTCGGTGCAATAAGGCTAATGTTTACGGGTTCGTCGATAAAACGCGCAGCCGTACTGAACACTTCAAATGGGCCGCTAAAGTCTAGCACTTCAACGCCATCGTAAATAAAAATACCGATTTCCATTGAATGATCCAGAATAAGGAAGTTTTTGAGCCCTCATAGTGTAGCGCAGATCTTAGCCATTCATATCTTTTTACACTTTGATTTTGGCGATTAATCGAATCCTGATTGCACTTTCATGAAAGAGTCTTTTAGTATGCTGACACTAAAATACCAACAAGCGAAATCCAACTATGTTGAAAATGAAACTAACACTACTCAGCGCAGCCGTAATTATCGGACTGGCAGGATGCAGCAGCACACAACCAAGCAGCTCAGCAGCACCTACAATCGCTGAAAAACAATATCAAAACCCACTACTACAACCTTTTTCGGGTCCTTATCAGGGTGTACCTCAGTTTGATAAAGTCCAGCTGAAAGACCTGGAACCGGCACTGGATATCGCGCTGGCGGATCACCTGAGTGAAATTGCTCAGATCGCAAACAACACTGCCCCCGCAACATTTGAGAACACCATTGTTGCGATGGAGCGTTCAGGTGCTGCATTGGATCGCCTTTTTACCTACTTCGGTATCTGGAGCGCAAATAACTCGTCGCCAGAGTTTCGTCAGATGCAGGGCGGCCTGATGGCAAAATATGCCAAATACCGTTCTCAAATCACCCAAAACAAAGCCCTGTTTGAGCGCGTAAAAACAGTGTACGAAAGTGCAGAGTTCAAAAAGCTCACTGCTGAAGAGCAGCGTATTACCTGGCTTCAGTACAACAATTTTGCCCGCAATGGTGCAACGCTCGAAGGGGAAGCGGCAAAACGTTACGCCGAGATTAACCTGACATTGTCAAAGCTGCATGCAGACTTCGCTAACAATGTATTGGCCGATGAAGAAGGCTATGTGGTTTACCTGACAAAAGATCAACTTTCGGGCCTGCCTGAGTCGTATATTACCTCTGCGGCTGCAGCGGCTGAAGAACGCGGTAAGCCGGGCATGTACGCCGTCACCAACACGCGTTCCTCTATGGACCCTTTCCTGATGTACTCCACAGAACGTGAGTTACGCAAACAGGTATGGCAGAACTATTATAGTCGCGGTAATAATGCAGGTGAGCACAATAACAAAGCCATCATCAATGAGATCCTGACTTTACGTCATGAGCGCGTGCAGCTACTCGGTTACGAGAATTACGCACAATGGCGCCTGGAAGATCGCATGGCTAAAGACCCCAAAAACGCCATGGAGCTGATGAATAATGTCTGGCCAGCAGCCATTGCCCGCGTCAAAGAAGAAGTTGCCGATATGCAGGCACTGGCGGACAAAGAAGGCGCAAACATCAAGATTGAGCCATGGGACTATCGTTTCTACTCAGAGAAAGTACGTAAGGCCAAGTACGATCTGGACTCCAATGAAGTAAAACAATACCTGCAACTGGACAAGCTTCGTGAAGCCATGTTCTATGTTGCCGGGCGCCTGTTCAACTTCGAGTTTACCGAAGTGCCAGAGGGCTCAGTCCCTGTCTTCCATGAAGACGTACGTGTATGGGAAGTAACCGACAAGACCAGCGGCGAACATATCGGCTTATGGTATCTCGACCCGTTTGCACGTCAGGGTAAGCGCTCTGGCGCATGGGCAACGTCCTACCGCGGCCACACCACCTTTGATGGTAAAACCAATGTACTTAGCTCAAACAACTCTAACTTTGTGAAAGCACCTGAGGGCCAGGCCAGCCTGATCTCCTGGAATGATGCTGAAACCTACTTCCACGAATTTGGTCATGCGCTACACTCTTTGTCTTCTAAAGTGAAATATCCTGGTTCAAACTCTGGCGTGCGTGATTACACTGAATTCCAGTCTCAGCTGTTAGAGCGCTGGTTGGTGACCGATGAGGTCATTGACCGCTTCCTGGTTCACCATGAGACAGGCAAACCAATGCCAAAATCTTTGGTAAACAAAATCAAACAGGCAGCTAACTTCAACCAGGGCTTCGCCACCACTGAATACCTGGCATCAGCCATTATGGATATGAAGTTCCACACCACAGATCCTGCTAAAATTGGCGATCCGGTTGAATTCGAAAAAACTCAGCTGGCGGCGATTGGCATGCCATCCGAAATTGTGATGCGCCACCGTACCACCCATTTTGGCCACGTTTTCTCCGGTGAAGGTTATTCAGCCGGTTATTATGGTTACCTGTGGGCAGAAGTACTGACATCAGATGCAGCACAAGCATTTGCCAGTGCGCCTGGTGGATTTTACGATGAAGAGGTTGCACAGCGCCTGGTGAACTACCTGTTCTCTGTTCGTAACGCTATGGACCCGGCAGAAGCCTATCGCAAGTTCCGCGGTCGCGATGCTGCGGTAGAAGCCCTGATGCTGGACCGAGGCTTCCCGGTTACTTCACAGCAGTAATTTTCAAAGCCAAAAAGCCCCGAAATAACGGGGCTTTTTCTGATATTTTCCGCTACCTATTCAATGGTGTCCAACAGCTTCATCTTTTTAAATTGCTTTTCCAGCGTTGCCAGGCTGAATGGCTTAATGACAAACCCATCGACTTTCTGCAGCAACACCTGTTGCACCCGGTCCCGACCATTTTCGCAGGTTACCATGAGCAGCTTAAGGTCTTTGAGTGCCGGCCTGGAGCGGATCTCATGTAACAGTGCCAACCCGTCGACATGGGGCATATTTAGATCAGAGATAACCAGTTGGTAGGATTTTATCCCGAGCAATTCCAGTGCACGCTTTCCATCAGTGGCTTCATCTATGTCTGTAAAACCAAGTCGACGCAGCATACCTATCATCACGTGGCGCATTGAGGTCATGTCATCGACAACCAGAATTTTCACCCGCTCCTCCTTAACTTCGCGATAGTCAGATTAAAATTAGACTAAGATAGCAGCAAAGTCGACTTCAGGGCCCGGGATTTCAACACTACTCGTTTGATTCTTTGTTTAGCGACAGGGACATAAACACACTGAGCGGGTTATCACGGTACAAACCAAAGCGTTCGCATCGCTCAAACCCCAAGGTTTCATAAAGGTTAATGGCTTTTTCTTGTTTAACCCCGGTTTCAAGGCGGATCAGAGGAATTTGCGCATCGCCGGCATAGTGCAGCAGAATTTGCATGATACGTTTGGACAATCCCTTACCGCGATACTGAGGTTTAACATACAGACGCTTAATTTCACCGTACAAGGTTTTGTCGAATTGCTTCACGATGGCGCCACACGCCACAATCCCTTCCTCGTTGCGAAGACCGACAGCACGAACATTGGGCTGATTGAGTTCTTCCAGCGCCAGAGATTGGTCACTGGCAATGGGATAGAGGGTATTCATAAGTCGGTCAATTTCTGCAAATAGTTCTCTCACACTGGGATCATCGTTTTTTAAATCAACTAGTTGCATAATTTTCCTTTGAACAGAGCGGTTACATTCCGAGCACAGTTCTGCGCCCTTTTTCATTATGGCATGCCAGACTAAGGGACAGGACCTGCACAACATCGTAAAGGAGTATTTTAACGTATTTTGCGGGAAATATAACTAAATATATTCAGATATTGTAGTGATGAAACAAGTTGCAGCATATGATTAACGAGCACAATGCTTTATATGTTTGAGTCGTTAAGCCAAGCCGTGTTGGCCATCCATGGATGTCGACCAGCTAGGCGAGTAACAGGGTAATAGCTAACAGAATGACAGTGGCGATCGTGATGAAAAATAAAGAACACTGATTATGACTTGTGCGACCTGACTGAGAAAACAACATGATTAACTCCCCCGCTTCTTTCTCTGACTCTTAAAAACCACAAAAGTATTAATAAGAGAATAAGCAATACAACCAAAAGTAGTATCATTGATAGCAAAAAATTACCCAAAAGACCAGAAAATAGTGCAATTATTATCCTACAAATGTCACTAAATCTCGTAATAGTAAAAGATGTTATTACAAACCAAACACTTACAAATCACCTGCTGAGAGCATTAAAAGACACACAAATGGCTTGGATTTAGCCAGCACGGACCTATATAAGGAAAAAAGGAGTCACCATGATCACACTAAAATCAGTCACTAAAGACAACTACAGTGACGTATTTGCACTATGAGATACGTGCAATCAATTATCGGGGTGAACAGATCGGCCTCATCATGTGGGTGTTTGAAAAGCCCCACAGGGTCTCAATCTGGCGATTAATGGTGGACAAAACATATCAGCAGCAGAGCATCGGCAGACAAGCACTTAGTGCAGCACTGGAGGAGATCCGTAGCCTCCCGGAAGTCACAGAAATCGCAATCTGTTACGTACCAGATAACCCGGTCGCAAAGAACTTTTATGCCAGTTTTGGGTTTGTTGAAACCGGCTTTGATGAGGAGGAAGAGGAAATGCTGGCTGAGATCCGTATCAGTCGAACTGACCTGGGTGCGCACTGTAAAGGGGCTTAACAAAAAGGAATAATCTGCTGTGGTTTGGCATACCCAATACCAGCCTCTTCAAACGCTCGTATGTCGTCCTCCCCGTGATAGTGGTAAGCGCATATCCTGGCCAGTATGGCTGGCGGGTATTCTCTTAGTAGTTCATCCAAACCAGCATGGCTGGGGTTACCCGACGCCACACAGTCGTGAAAAATGATCTCTCCCTGACCTATCTGGTGGATCAATAGTTCAGGGATGGGCCGGGTATCGCCGCTGTAGAAAAACCGCCCGGGCAGATGCAGAGAAAAAGCACTACCTGGCGCCTGATGGCGAACCGGATAACAGTTTAGCCGAACCTGCTGATGAAAAAAATGCTCACCAACCGGGTGTAATTCAAAGGTGTGCCAGATATCTGCACGTTGCTCTGCCAACCCTGTATAAGCCAGCATAGCGCACAGCGACTGGATAAGCTGCACAGGCACATACAGCCGCACTTTCTGACCACTCAATGCCGCTTTGAAGTAGAGCTGTTCCAGCCCGCCAATATGATCGTAATGCAGGTGAGTAATAAATACTGCCTGAGGCAGAGACTGACCACCAAACGCCCGCTTAAATCGCAACAGGGTATCGTGACCGCAGTCGATCAGTAACCAGGGTGAGTCGTTACTGCAGATAACACACGCTGAATTCCCAAGTTCCGCTGCACTGGCCGCCCCGACTCCGAGAAACATAGCGCAATCCGGAGTTCTTGCCAGCGCCTGTGTATCACTCGTATTGTCCTGTGATGGCCGGGTTACTATCGAATGTAACATCTGTCTGCTCGTCAAAGTAAGCCACTCGGTACACGTCCAATGCTAGATGCAATAATTGACAATTCAGTGACATACTCACGTCATACACATAATTAGTTACACTAATATTTGGTTAAATTCACTAAATTCAGTCACTATGCGTTCAGCATCAAGGCTTAAAAATATGTTATCTAATTGATATTATTATAAATATATTTTTGGCACTTGTTTTGCAAATTCCAGTACATATCAAAAAAGAACAAAATGGAAACTCACCATGATAAAAACACTCTCTCCCTTATTCGCAGCATTAGCACTCAGTGGTTGTGTGATCCATATTGATGGCCACAGCAAAACAGAAGCGGATGTAGAGCTGCAAAAAAGCCTGACACTGGACGCCACACATCTCTCCAGCCTGGTCGCAGATACCAGTGCCGGTTCACTGGATATCATTGGTGACGCTAACCTCACACACATTGAAGTCGATGCCAAAATTCTGACCGACAAAGAGCATAGCTATCAGCTTAGTCTTGAGCAGGACGGGAGTAACGCACGACTTGTCGCAAAACAACACGCGCGGGTTGGCATAGTCTGGTACAGCGGCAATAGCCCCAGAATCGATCTCACTGTGCGCGTGCCTAAACACCTGGCGTTGGATATTGATGATAGCTCTGGTGACATTGCCATTGCAGGGATGACAGGTGATATCAAGCTGGAAGACGGTTCCGGGGACATCAACATAAATGGCGCTGCCAATGTCAAAATTGATGATGGTTCAGGACAAATGCTTATCCGGGGTGTCAGCGGCATGCTGGATATTGAAGATGGCTCTGGAGACATCAGTATTCAGGGTGGCAGTCAGCTTAAGCTCGACGATGCGTCAGGGCAGGTTTACATCACAGATATTAGTGGCGATATGGACATCGAAGATGGCTCCGGCGACCTGCAAATCATTGGTGGGCGCTCACTTAATCTGGACGATGAATCAGGCAACATCAGCCTGACTGACCTGAGTGGCGACCTGACCATAGTCGATGGTTCCGGTAATCTCGAGATCCGTGGCGGCAACTCGCTGGACTTACGCGATGACTCCGGCTTTATCAGAGTTCAGAACTTACAGGGTAGTGCCAACATAAACGACGGCAGTGGTAACCTGGTAGTGCAAAACATCAAAGGCCACGTAACCATAGATGATGACTCTGGTGACATCGAAGTCATTGAGGCCGGTGGTCTCACCATCACAGGTGATACTTCAGGTGGCCAGCGCATTGAAAAAGTCCGGGGCGAGGTCAACATTCGCGACTAGTTCGATATAATACCAGTCCACATTATTAGAAAAAGAACGACACCTTTTGCAAGTAAAGCGTCACCTTTTGCCAGTGCACTTCTTGATGTCAGCTTCTACAATGGCATCATCAACTCAGGTAACAAGGTGACATCATGACTTACACAAACACAGCACTCATTACAGGCGCGTCTTCAGGTATTGGTTTAGAACTCGCTCGCTTACATGCTCAGCAAGGAGGCGATCTGGTTCTGGTTGCCCGCTCAGAAGGTAAACTTAATATGCTGAAAAATGAACTGGAGCAAGCTTATGGTGTCAACGCCTGTGTTATTACTGCCGACCTGACTGATCCTGACTCAGCACAACAGATTTACACAGCAACCAGGCAGCAGGGGATTGAAGTCGATATCCTGATCAACAATGCCGGCTTCGGTGGCCATGGCTTTTTTCATGAACGTGAACTGCAAACGGACCTCGAAATGATCCAGGTGAACATCAGTAGCCTGATTGCGCTAACTCACTTGTTTGTTCAGGACATGACGGCGCGTAAAAGCGGCAAAATCCTTAACGTGTCTTCCACCGCATCGTTTATCCCGGGCCCGCTACAAGCCACTTATTATGCAACCAAAGCTTTTGTTACCTCGTTTTCTCAAGCCCTGGCAGAAGAGCTGAAAGAGCAGGGGATCAGCGTCACAGCGCTGTGTCCGGGTGCCGTAGCCACGGAGTTTGCCAAGACAGGCAACCTGGAAGAGCTGGCAGTATTCAAGCAAGGTAAAAGCGCTACCTCCGTGGCCAAATGTGGGTATCAGGCCATGCAAAAAGGCAAACTATTGGCGTTTAATGAGCCTGTGTTAAACTTCTTGCTAAACTGGATAGTACCTCTGTTACCTCGCTCTCTGGTATTGTCTATGTCTCGCCGCACAATGGAAAAGTAATGAAGCGTACCTCCAAATTTACCCTGTCGCCCCATTGCCTGATCTTGTTTAAAGATCTTGGTCTGGATCAGGAGCAACTGTTAAAACAGGCACAATTACCAGCCGACTTGTGGCAGAGCTTGCCCACGTCATTGAGCGCCGCGCAGTATTTTGACCTGTGGCACGCCATGGAAGGGCAAATTGGTGAAACACTGCCACTTAAACTGGCACAACATCTCAACGTTGAGGCCTTCGACCCGGCCATTTTCGCTTGTCTTTGTAGTGCCAACCTGAGTGCAGCGATGCGTCGTCTCAGCAGTTACAAACCGCTTATCGGACCACTTACCCTGGATGTTCACGAAGACGCTCAGGGCTTATTACTCAGCCTCGATTGTTATGGCTATGATAAGCCTTTACCTAAATCGGTTGAACTGTGTGAGCTGGCATTTTTCACCCAGCTCGCTCGCCTTGCAACCCGCACTCAAATCATACCCAGTGCGTTATACGTTACACAGCTTCCCGACAACGCCACAGAATTTAATGAGTATTTTGGCATCAAACTTACACTCAGCCACCAGGTTGCACTGCGCTTCAGCGCGGAGGATGCACAGCGTCCATTTCTGACCGAAAACGCCGCCATGTGGTCGTTCTTTGAAAATGATCTTGCTCGTCGACTGGCTGAGCTCGATGCCTCTGCCAGTATGACGCAGAAAGTCAAAGCCCTGCTGATGGAGCTATTGCCATCAGGGCAGGTGAGTGCCGAGCAGGTAGCCGGAAAACTGGCGATTAGTAAGCGTACTTTACAGCGCAAACTGGATGGTGAGTCTGCCAACTTTCAGTCTTTGTTAAGCACATTGCGCTCTGATCTGGCCCGCCAATATCTGCGCCGCTCCAGTATGTCGTTGCAAGAGATCGCCTTTTTACTCGGCTTTAGTGACGCCAATACGTTTATTCGGGCATTTGGTCAGTGGCATGGCATGCCCCCAGGTCAGTTTAGGCATCAGAATGAAGCAGGTGCTAAGAAGGATTATTCAATTTAATAGAAAAGTTGGATAGGCGTTTATTCCGATAACACATAAAATTTAACGTCACACTATCGGACGTTAACTTTGAAGAACTTATTCGCCTTAACCTTTGCTGCTCAACTTTGTGCACTCTGGCCCTCGGTCTCACACAGCGCGGATTTTGCATCCTATGCGCAACAGTTTCCATTAAAAGGGAAAAAAGACTTCCGCACAGCACTTGAAGAAGGCGAAGCGCTCCTCGCAGAATCCACTCTGACCCCAGAGCAACGCACCTTTGTCCTGCACAGAACCGCTTTGCATCTGGTGCGGCTCGACGATTATGACCGCGCTCAGATCAGGTTGGATGCATTAGAGTCGCATTTAAACGCCCACCCTGATGACTCTATGCTGGGGAAATATCATTGGGTACGTGGTGACCTGGCATATCGCCTGAGCGACAGCCAAACTGCTCAAACGCACTTTCTGAAAGCCAGCGAGTTCTTTTCGCGCACTCAAGACTGGCGCATGCTCAGTCATGCCCATCGCATGGTTGCCAATGCCGTAGCAAAAGGCAGCCCGGACCTAAATGCAATTGAACATATCACACTCGCCAAGCACTATGCAGAATTAGACAACAACATTCCACTGCACAATGCTGCATTTGATACCGAAGCCCGCATATATAAGCTCTTTGGCCAGTTAGACAGAGCGCTGGAGAGTCGTCAGGACCAGCTCACCTGGCTTAAGAAGCAAGCAACCCCAGACCCGGCCATGTTGTCAGCCACGTATTATGGCCTTGCTGATATATTCGTTGATTTTGGCGATCATCAGGCGGCACTGGATGGATTTTCGCAATCCTATCGCTTTGATGCACAAGTTAACGATCGCCTCTATATGGGGCAGAATCAGATCCGGATCGCAGAACAATATTTGCAACTGAATGACCTGGATGCCGCGGAAAAAGCGTTTGAGCGAGCCAAAGCACTTAACGAGGAAATTAACCATAAGCGCAACCTCGGCTGGGCCATTGCCGGCTTAGGTCGTGTGCAATTAGCCAAAGCAGATTATCCACAGGCGGCCAATTTCATTGGCCAAGGACTGGCATTAATCAACCCAGACACTAGCCGAGCCCTGTACCTGAACAATCTCGTCTGGTATGCCAGCGCCTTGAGCCATCAAAACCCTGACCAGGCCATTGAACAACTGACACCTTATTTCACCGCTAGTGCAACTGATACTATGATTGAGGCAGCCAAAGTGCTGGCGTTTGCACATCAACAACAGCAGAATTTTAAAGCCGCCCTGACCTATCAGACACATGCCACTGCACTGCTCAAGCAACAAACTGAACAATCCAGACTGACCCGGCTGGCAGCGAAAAAACGCGATGCTGAGCTCAATTTAGAAACGCTCAAAGTCAACCAGCTGCAAAGTGGACTGGATGAACAAAAGCGTCAGAGCAGAATGCAGAGTGTTGTGCTCGCAGCAGCCATCATCGTATTGCTGAACTTTTTCCTGATGTTTTACCTGTATCACCTGAAAAAGCGCAAAGTGATGGAGAAAGAAGCCACTGTACTGAATCAGGCATTGACGCTCAAACAGCAGCTGCTTGCGGATGTATCACATGAGCTGCGAACGCCCCTGACCGTGCTTAAGCTCAATATTGAGGCGCTGCAACACAATTTGATTACCGATCCGGACGCCACCTATCAGTTGATGCAAAGTCGCCTCTCAATGCTCAACACACTTATCGCCGATATTTATGAGCTGGCGCAGGCAGATACCCATAGTTTACAACTCGACTTGCAGACCAGGCCGGCGCGCGTGCTATTTGATGAATTACTCAGCGGTATCAAACCCTTAATAGAACAAGATGACTTAACTCTGACAACAGACAACCGTCTGGCAGACACCGACCTCATTGTCTGCGACAGCAACCGGATGCATCAGATTTTCAATAATCTGGCACGCAACAGCTGTCATTACAGCAACAAGCCGGGACGCGTCAGCGTGACAATAGCCCGACAAGAGAGCCTGTTGGTGTGCCACTTTGACGACTCCAGTCCCGGTGTCAGTGATGAGGACCTGCCTCGCCTTACCGAGCGCCTTTATCGGTGCGATAAATCTCGCAGTCGTGATCTTGGAGGGTCAGGACTCGGACTCTCCATCTGTCAGAAACTCACCGAATTACATCAGGGCACACTGTCCTTATCGCACAGTGAACTGGGCGGACTTAGGGTAACACTCACCCTTCCCCTGAATACTTAATTAAGTTGATTGGTACAACGCCTCGCTCATCAGCAGCTGGTCAACTTCCCTTTCGTACAGTTTTACTTTTGAGTAATTCATACTACCTTGAAAAACATCATCGTCAGAGTGCAATACGCACCTGACAAGGTATTCGTTCCATTTTTTCAATCGAACCAATTAATTTAACCCATTATACAAATGAATCGGTGTGGCTGATAATGGCTCCATCGAAATCAAAGGAGACACACATTATGCTAAACAATATCGAAGGTCAGACAGTTCCTCAGGTTACTTTTCCGGTACGTGAAAATGACGAATGGAAGAACATCAGCACAGACGACCTGTTCAAAGGTAAAACTGTTGTAGTTTTCTCATTACCTGGTGCGTTTACACCGACCTGTTCTTCAACTCACTTACCACGTTACAACGAGCTGGCTGGCGTGTTTAAACAAAACGGGGTTGATGAGGTCGTCTGTATCTCGGTTAACGATACCTTTGTGATGAACGCCTGGGCCAAAGATCAGGAAGCCGAAAACGTCACCCTTATCCCTGACGGAAACGGCGAGTTTTCTGAAGGTATGGGCATGCTGGTTGACAAAAAAGAGTTAGGCTTTGGCAAACGTAGCTGGCGTTATTCTATGCTGGTCAAAGACGGTGTGATTGCAAAAATGTTCATCGAGCCAGACGTACCGGGCGACCCGTTTGAAGTATCAGATGCGGATACTATGCTTGAATACATAAACCCTGAGCAAGTAAAACCTGAGCCTGTCTCTATTATCACAAAGCCTGGATGTCCTTTCTGTGCCAAAGCAAAAGCACTGCTGGATGAAAAAGGCTTGGTGTATGAAGAGCTGGTATTAGGTCAGCAAGCGACATTGACTAGCCTGAAAGCGCTGTCTGGCCGCGAAACTGTCCCTCAGGTATTTATTGGCGGCAAGCACATTGGTGGCTCTGACGACCTGGCGGCGCACTTCGCTTAATGTCTGTGCAGGCTTAATTACAAGCCAAACAACACATCTGTAAAGGGGCGTTACAGCCCCTCAATACTCCCCCTTGCTCAGAGGTAAAACATGAAACAACTTGAAACTGACGTCGTCGTCATTGGTGCGGGTACAGCTGGGCTCAGCGCCTATCGTAATGCCAAACAATCTACTGATAATGTGTTAATGATCGAAGCCGGTGCATATGGCACTACTTGCGCACGTGTCGGCTGTATGCCCAGCAAGTTGTTGATTGCAGCAGCAGAAGCAGCGCACAGCGTCACTGAAGCACCAAAATTCGGGGTCAATACCACGCCCCCCGACATCGATGGTAAATCCGTGATGGCAAGGGTACGCAGCGAACGAGATCGGTTTGTTGGCTTTGTACTGGAAGCTGTGGATGAACTCCCCGAGCAAGACAGAATCAAAGGGTACGCACGCTTTTTGGATGCGAATCGAGTTCAGATCGACGACCATACCGTTATAACAGCAAAGCGATTTGTGATTGCAACAGGCTCAAGGCCGAATGTGCCAGGGTTTTTTCAAGCATTTGGCGATCGCCTTATCATTAACGACGATGTGTTCGACTGGCAGGACTTACCTGAATCAGTTGCGGTATTCGGCCCAGGCGTCATTGGTCTTGAGCTGGGTCAGGCATTACATCGCCTGGGCGTTAATGTGAAACTCTTTGGAGTAGGGGGTAACATTGGACCACTCACAGATCCGCAAATTCAGGATTATGCCAATACCGTCTTTGCAGAAGAGTTTTATGTCGACAGCGACGCCAAAGTGTCTGATATGAAGCAGGTCGGCGACAAAGCTCAGCTCACCTATATTGACCGTGATGGCAAACCGCAGACAGAGCAGTTTGATTATGTGCTGGCAGCAACGGGCAGGGTACCGAATGTCGACAAACTGGGCCTTGAGAATACCGGGATAGAATTGGATGAGCGCGGTGTGCCGCTGGCAGATTCTCATACAATGCAATGCGGTGAAAGCCATATCTTCATTGCCGGTGATGCCAGTAACCAGATCCCATTACTGCATGAGGCCGCCGATCAGGGCACCATTGCCGGTCAAAATGCCGGACGTTTTCCGGATGTGCGCAATGGCCTGCGACGTGCACCGATTGCAGCCGTATTTAGTGATCCGCAAATCGCCATGGTCGGAGAGAGCTTTAAACAACTGAACGAACGCTATGGTAAATGTGGCTGCTTCGCAATCGGTGAAGTGAGTTTTGAAAACCAGGGTCGTAGCCGGGTTATGCTCAAGAATAAAGGCTACATGCATCTGTATGCAGAGCAGGGCAGCGGTCTGTTTTTGGGCGCCGAGTTCATCGGTCCTGCCGCCGAGCACATGGCGCACCTGCTCGCCTGGGCTGTACAAAACAAGATGACGGTACCTCAAATGCTGGACATGCCTTTTTACCACCCTGTCATAGAGGAAGGCTTGCGCACAGCATTGCGCAACCTTAACGCCAAACTTAAGTTTGGTCCGGATATTGTCCAACACTGTATGGAGTGTGGCCCGGGCGCATAATACATACCCGGCAGTCCAGTCTTAACCTGACTGTAAGTTGCTCACAAGTCGGCCGGTAAGGTTTATTTCCAATCACCTTATCGGCTTGGCTGTTATCAACAAATCCGCAAGTTGCAGCCAGGGCCAAAATGGTTACTCTGTGAATTAAGCAGTGGTACTATGTGCACCTCTTTTGTTCCACTATTCATTCAACAAGGGGCCACCCGTGATACAGAGAATTGATACCAAACAACGCATGAGTCGCATCGTAAAACACAACGGCACTATTTATTTATGTGGCCAGGTGTGCAAAGACGCAGAGCAGGGCATTAAAGAGCAAACCGCCACCATGCTTGAGAAAGTTGATGAGCTGTTGCAACAGGCTGGCAGTGATCGTCAGCATATTCTTTCGGCAACAATTTACATTAAAGATATGAAATACTTTAGTGATATGAACGAAGTGTGGGACGCCTGGGTTCCTGAAGGCCACGCACCTGCACGCGCCTGTGTGGAAGCCGCAATGGCGCGGGACGCTCTGTTAGTAGAAATTTCGGTGATTGCGGCCGAGATCAACCCCAGCTAACGCAGCGTTGGTTTACTGGCCACTAAAAAGCTTAGTCTGGCTAAGCTTTTTAACCGACCATCAGGCATAGCTCCGAAACGTAAGTGTATAATACCGCTACAGGTGTGTTTACCCTGAAAATGCATTAGGCGGGCATGACTCAACTTGCTTTTGTGAGCCTATTCCTATTCTGCCATGGCCTTAAACGCAGCGTTGGTACGTACATATAACAACACTTGCTGGTCCGCTGAAAAAGACATGTCTACAGGCTGGTGAGCTGTCACAAAACTGCCAGCGTGCAGCATCTGCCGAGCATTTTCCCGCTCGAAATTAAGCTGCCCCTGGATCATCACCGCCTTAAACTCAGTGCCTTCGCTCGACAACGTCATTTTTATATTGGCAGGTAAGCGCAACAGCACACCTGACAAGCTGTCTTTTTGCCACAGATTAGCCATTTCTATTCCGTTACCGACCAGCTGAGTCGAGGTGCTCTGATCCAGCCAGGTCAGGTTGCTATAGTGAAGGTTAACGGGGCGCTCACCATTGTCGAACTGTTGAGCAGATGGCTTCACCAGATAGGGACCGCTGTCTATCTCCAGATAAATCATATTCGCTGGCGCATTGGCTGACGTAATGTGGTCTTCACCCGCGGGCTGGGTCCAGAAAGAGCCCGATGGCATCCACATGGCTTTGGCAGTGGGGTCGTCGTTATGTAGTGAACCTTCTATCACAATCCCACGGTAAGACACATTATGAATATGTGGTGGCGATGAGAAGCCGGGCTCAAATCTGACCAGCATTCCGGTAGCACCAGAGCCAGTTCTGTCGCCCCACAGGTTTGCCGCTCTTGGGCTTTTGTCACCCCGTGCAGGATTCAGGTAACCCCACTCTATTTGCTCTGTGCTGACCACCTTAATCTTGTTTGCAGTAGTGTGTGCATCAGTAGCCAACACAGCAACTGGAATAAACAGGGTCCCAGCCAACAGGCTGTTGAGTGTATTGAGTTTTACCACGGTTATCGGCCTCCCAAAGCAAGCAAAGATTGAATAAGCAACGCGTGTCATGGTAGCCCCTATTGACCTGACGATAAATTGGCTAAAGATTGAAAGATTATCAATAAAAAAATGATAATCTTGCTAAAAAATGTGCTTTTAACCCCTTTATCTACTGGTCAACGTTATAAATTTGCTAAAGTCACCAGATACACCATTACAAGGACTCAATATGTTACTCAGAGGCGTGCTGTTACTGCTCACCTGCTTAACCTGGGCTACTCAGGCTTTAGAGGTCGAGGATATTCGCTTTCATACTCAAAAAAACACCCTCAAACAAATTCTGATCCAGTTTGACCAGGATATTGCTCAGCCGGGACAAGTACCGAGCCACGCACAACTGACGCATATCACACTCACTGATCAATACAAGCAGCAGTGCCGCTGGCGCTATGTGGCATTCAATAAGCTCAGTTGTGATATACACACAAAAACAAGTGCCTATAAACCAGTAAGAGTACGTGTTGATGCCGGATTTCCTGGCCTGCACTCTCAGTTACAAAATGACCGTGCAGCAAAGTGGCACAGTGCCAACTGGCCCATTTACATAGAAGAGCGTGAAGAAAAGCAGCTTCAGCTGGTTTACTCTGCTGACACAGAAACAGACAAACGCGTTGTATGGGATATCACGCACTCGCTGACCTTTAAACTCAATGGTCAGTCTATTGTTCCAACAGCGCAACATTATGAGATACCCGATTCAAGACAAAGCTATCAGCTCACATTTGACTTTGCTGAATCGATAGAAAACGGCAAGCTGGAGGTTGCATTGCCTGCCGGTTTTCAGCCAACAGAAACGCACATTGCATTACCGGGCTCGCAACCTATTCTCTCACCGGAGCAACGCCCAGAGCCAGAGGTTGAGGCCGAGTTTAAGGGGCTCTTTTGTGTAAAGCCTTTCCCGCGAGCGTCATTCTGGCAAAACGCTTTTAAAGCGCTCCCTACTGAAGAGGCAGGCACCTGCGCCCCAGAAGCACTGGCACTGGGCTTTACCCACAGGGTAGAGAAGTTTTGGTTAATGGAGTCTGTCCTGTCAGCATCGGTTGCCACGCAACCTGTGATAATCAAAGGCAACGCACGTGAAAGCCACGAAAGTGACCTGTACTATTATCCCATCGCACTCAAAGGGGAAACGGACTACCAACTGGATCTCAGCGCACTGCGTTCAGACTCAACAGGGCATCCATTTAAAAAAGCAGGTATGCTGACACTGAGTACAGGGCCCAGTAGCCCTTACTGGCATATCAGCGAGCAATCAGGCAGTGCTTATCGGGCACGTACCCCCGCGACACTGTCTCTGAACACACGCAATACAGCAGATCTCTCAATTCAATTTTATCCCGTATTCGAGCTGGCGCAGCTGCATCACTGGCTAAAGACAAAAGATAAATCAGAACTCCTTATGCCATTGCCGGATATGCCGCACCATATGGATAACCAAATACATCAAACTAACTTACCTGTCAGTGGCCATCTGAAAGACCGAAGTGGCATACTGTTTTACGATCTCCAAGGCCCGGGTTCGTCCTCTGTTTATGATAGTCAGATAGCAGTACGTAAGCAGCAGCAAACACTGACTGCGTCAGACTTTAGCCTGTCTGTCCATCATGGCTCCGGTATTACCCTGTACAACACCGAATTTGATACTGGTAAGGCCATTGCTGATGCCGATATTTACCTTGCCTGTGCGTCTTTTAGCGCGCCCAAATATCTTGGGCAAAGTGATCAGCAGGGGCTGCTTACGCTGCCTCCTGAACAGTGGCAGTCTTTACAGCCACAAAACAATGCTGACTGCTGGTTATGGGCCAGCAAAGACACCACACACGCCATGATGGCGCTCACACCCCAATCTACTGTGGCAATCAGTGGCGAGCTGCTAAAAAGCCAGCCCATTTACCAGCCCAATTCAGCCATCGACTTAAGTGTCGTTTTGTATCGTCACACCAGCGACGGCCTGCAACCTGTGCTCGACAATATCGAGCTCACACTGCAAAGAAGAGGCTCCGAACACAAAGCTCGCCTGGCACAACAGTCAGTGTCTGAGTTTGGGCTAAGACAATTTCACCTCCCCGAAGGCGTTGATAAGCAGGGCAGATACCATGTGCACGCCAAGGTAGCGGATACATCTCACTTTTTGGGTTCAATTTATGTCTCTGAGTTTATTCCACCTGAGATAGAATTTACCTGGCAACACCCTGACACAGCATATAAAGATCGGCCACTGAACGTCTCTGTGAGTGGCAAAACCATGAATGGATTTGATGCTGGCAACCTCAGTGGTGAGCTGAAATACCAGTTTATTCGCTTTGGTTATTCAGATCTGCCCAGTGGCTGGCCACAAGAGTATGACTTTAGCAGCAGAAGAGAAAAGCCTGCGAATCAGCGCAATAACGCCATTCCTCTGAACACAAACGGCAAGCTGTCTTCAGCTACTTTCACGCCAACTGAGACTTTGCCACTGGTGAAACTGGCTTTGTCTGGCAGAGTGGCCTCGGAGCAAGGCGAAGTGCAATTTTTCAATCAGCAACTGACCTACTTATCCCGTGAGCACTATATTGGTGTCCGGGAACAAGACGGACAAGTACATATCATAGCCGTCGACCACTCTGGTAATCCGGTGTCTGTGCCGGCCTCTGTTCATATGGAAGTTTCAACCAAGGAACAGGGCCAACAACGCAAAGAACAGGTGTTACTTTGTGAGATCCAGACACCCTCAACGTGTGCTCTGCCCGACAACGAGTCAAGCTTTTTTTATCTGGATATTCACAGCGGGAAGCAGGGTTACTTGTGGAGACGCAGCGTTTCTCGCAGTGACTCTTCACCAGATGAAAGCGAATCGGTTGCACAATTCGGCTTAACGGGTAAAAAACACATAACGGCCCAAGCGGAATATACTTTCTCTGTAAACGCCCTCAGAAACGGCGAAATACTGGCATTTATCACTGCCGGTGAGCATCAGTCACTACGCACCTTTACAGTAAAAAAGGGAAGCAACGACTTAACTTTGCAGGTGCCTCTCAGCTGGCTACCCGGCTTTCGGATAACAGCCGTGATGCCTTACTCGGACCAACACAGAGAAGCGCTACATCAACAGTGGCTGAGTGACGCCAGCGCTGCACAGCTCGAATGGCAAGCCCTGCCTCGTTTTACACGGGCGGTTTCTGCACCGACTTTACCAACCAAACCCGACATGCGCGGCCAGTTTGCCATCCTTTCCGTCGAGGTGCGCCCCGCTAACGCTTTGTCAATCAGGGTAGAGCACCCAGAAACAGTGTCAGCCAGTGATCAGCTGGATATCAAGGTATCCAGCGATCAGGACGCGGATATTCAGCTCTGGCTGGTCAATGATGCATTGTTTAATATTGCCAATGCACAGGCAGGCGAGACGCATCTCAATCGATTGTTTAACCGTGAAGAGTATCAGCAAAGCCTTATCAGTGACTATAACCTGAGTGACAGACTGGTCGCATCGCAATTTATCCAACAGTTGGATGAGCAATCTTTTAAAGCTCAATTTGAAGCAATGATGGTAACCAGATCAAGACTCGCCCCACCCGATACATTGTCTCAGGCTCTGGCAAATACCATCTGGCAACCGGTCATCTCCCTTAAAGCTAACCAGACAAAAACAGTCTCACTGCAACTGCCCCAGTTACTTGGGCGCTGGCGTGTGTTTGTCGTGGCCCTGAATACACAGAGCACACAGACTTATACAAACACCATCACCAGTCATGCGGGGCTGGAATATCACCTCTCTCATGCAGCACATTTTATCCAGGGTGACAAAGCCATAGTCACCATTCGGGCAGAAAACCGACTGGGTAAACCATTAGAGGATAAAGTGCGGCTCACACTCAACGGTAAGACGCTCGCAGAGCACGCCATTGAGGTGCAAGAACAGGAGCCACAGTTGCTTGATGTCACACTCCCTGAGCTGCCACCGGGTGAATACATATTGCAGCTGCACAGCGAACGAATGGCATTCCCGCGACTTTCAGAGTTTAGGATCAGCGATAGTAGCCGTGTTGTGCAGCAGTCATGGCTGTTAGACCCAGCCCGCCAAAACACAGTGACACTGGCGGAGGGTGTACAGGTCGAATCAGCTGAAGCGCACTCCATTGAGCAGCTCGCCCCCAATTGGTCTGCACTACAGCAACACCATCAGCATTATCCTCATCAATGTTGGGAGCAAACGCTTTCCAGAGCATTGAGCTACAGTGTAAACCCCCTTGCCAGTGAACTTTGGCCAGAGGGAAAGCAGGCCCTGCAACAAATGCTTACCAAGGGCGCAACTGAGAACTCAAGCTGGCAATTTGGTACGGGATACGCTTACTACCCGCACGCCTACCCAGACCCAATGTTGAGCGCCTATACGCTGCTCGTCAGTCATTGGCTCAATAACAGTCCCCTGAATCTGACTATCGATAAAACAATACCAGAAGCCATAAGCCAGGACTTGCTTGAGGCATTACATATAGCAGAGCACCAGCGGCGAGCATTTGACGATGACAGTGCCGACTGGCAGTGGTGGGCGCTAGCGCAAAGCCGACAGGTGACACTTGAGCAGGTACTCTCCTGGCGACACACCTTCGGTGTAACGGGCACTCGCAGTAATCTGTTACAACTATTGGCAATGAAAGCGCTCGGACACGAGCAGCCTGAACTGGAGCGTGCACTCACCAGGGTTCTCGACACCGGCTTTGAGGATCAAACCCTCAGTGCGCTGTCAGGTCCGTTGGAGCAATGTCTTGCTCTGCTGCTCACTGAGCGCGAAGCATTGAAAGCACAACTCAGCAAACTGGCCATCAGTCGTCAACACCGCCAGGGACATTTTGGCAATACGCTGAATGATGGGATCTGTGCGCTAGCCCTGCAAGACCACCAGCATAATGCAGCGGCCCCCGTATCATTGACAGCATCACCTGATGCTCGGAGCAACGAATATAAAATAAAGACACCTTTGGCAGAGCCCTACTGGTTAACAGTACAAACCCGTCAGCCTCTTTCATTGTCCAAGACGCAGAGTAATGGCCTGGATGTGACTCGACGTTATCATATATACAGCAATGACAAATGGCGGCCCTTTACAGGTCAGGCAATTAAGCCTGGCGATCTGATCAAAGTCACATTAGAGGTCTTTTCGGCTGATACACGAGCGCATGTGCTGTTAACCGATACACTGCCGGGCGGGCTGCGATTGCTCAACCCGCAACACAGCCATACTCAGTATAAAAACGGGTTAAAGGCGGACTCCCCGGATACCAGTCTGCTTATGCAACAGACATCACAAGGGGCACAACAAGTGCTCTGGCATCAGGCATATCTCAGCGCCGGGACGACAACGTTTGAATATCTGGCACAGGCACAGGCCGGTGGCAACTATCTGGCGCCGCCCGCCAGCGTTGAAATGATGTATCAGCCAGAGATAGCCGGAGACAGCAATGCACAGGAAGTGCATATAAGCACGCAACCCTGAGCATAACTCCATCAAACAGGCCAGATTGAAAAAGGTGACAGACCTGAAATTCACTGGCTTGCTTTGCCTCAGTTATATATTTCCAGTACTATGGAATTATATAACTGAGGAGTACAACACTATGGATCTGGCATCAGCGGCAGATAAACTTGCCGAACTGGGGCACACAACCCGATTGAGCATTTTCCGATATTTGGTGAAAGGTGGCATGCAGGGCGTCCCTGTTGGAGAAATACAGGCAGCATTGAATGTACCTGGCTCTACCTTGTCGCACCATATAAATCGCCTGGTTAAAGTAGGGCTGGTTAAACAACGCCGAGAAAGCCGGACACTTTATTGCGTGCCTCAATATGACGCTCTGATTGGGTTAATCGGATTTTTACAGGAGGAGTGCTGTGTCAATCAAGCCGATGAACCCGGCTGTGATGATGTGTTATCGCACGACTGTGATACTGCCTGCGATAACACACAAATCAACGTCAATTAGGAGCAACAAGCGCCTGATTGAGCTGCGGGTGCGCCGGGAAATCTCACCTGAACGCGTCTGGCCGCGGCTTCATTACCAGCCAAAGATTCAACAATCGAGCGGACCTGCTCATAACCGGTCAGCATCAGGAAGGTAGGAGCACGTCCGTAAGACTTCATACCTGCAATGTAAAAGTGCGCATCATTATGGGACAGTTCATCGACACCATGGGCACGCACCGATCCGCAGCTGTGCAGGTTTGGGTCAATCAAAGGCGCAAGCTGTGACGGCGCTTCGACAACCTGATCCAGATCCAGCCTTAACTCTCGCAACATATCCAGATCAGGCCTGAAGCCAGTGGCAACGATGATGTGATCTGCCTGTATCTCAGCCTGGGTGCCAGCCACCAAATAATCGATGTCCAGCCCATGGTCAGAACGCGTGATTTGTCTGATCTCTAACTGAGGAAGCAGTTTTAGTGCACCGCGCTCAATCGCTTGTTTTGCTGCCAGCCCCAGCTGCTTACGAGCCGGCACTTTATCGTTAATACCTCTGCCCAGTAGTTTATCTATGTTGTTTTTTCGCATTCCCCAGATCACCTCAGTGTCCGGTTCAGCGGTTTGCAGTTTCAGTAAGTCCAGCGCAATATTCATTGCAGAGTGACCCGCACCTACGACCAATGTTCGCTTATTCATAAAATCGCCTCGTTGCGCACCCAGAATATCCGGAATGCCATAATGCACTCTGTCCAGATTTGCCAGCTCACCCGGCACAGGCAGGCCATCTAACCCCAATGGATTAGGTGTTGACCAGGTGCCGGAAGCATCAATCACAGCGTCGCTATACAACACCTGAATTCGCTGTTCATTGCGACTATGCACCGCGAAACGAGCACGGTCGCGACCTTGCGTTGTGTGCTTACTGCTCCCCTCTTTCGACACTCCGAATACCTCTGTGTTATAGAGGATCCCTTCAGCAAGCTCAGGCAGCTGCGACGCAGGTTGCAAGTACTGCTCAACCACCTCCTGACCAGTTGGGATGGCATTAAGATCGACGCCTGGCCAGCCATGTCGATTAAGCAAGCTTACAACGGCGTCGTCAATCATATAGGACCAGGGCGTAAACAAACTCACATGACCCCACTGGCGTATTGCCGCTCCGGCAGAGTTACCTTTTTCAATGATGGTGGGGCGTATGCCTTTTTCTACCAGTCTCGCTGCAGCGGCCAACCCGACAGGTCCGGCACCAATAATAATGACGTCTTTGATTGGTTTCATATCAGATTACCTCTTGATTGAATGTGTCCAAGTCTCGCTGTCGTTCAGGCTCACAGCGCAAAAAGGACGTGCCATAATTTAAAAAATAAGCGTGTACAGATATCCCGCAGTGATCGCCATCCCAAGCACGACACTCAGAAAAGCCAGGATCATCTGTGTTCTGAAGATGGATTTAAGCAAAATGACTTCGGTCAGGCTGGCACCCGCACTGCCAATGATCAGTGCCATAACCGAGCCCAGTGCCATGCCTTTTTGCACTAAACCGGCACTCAGGGGGATCACTGCCGAAGCACGAATGTAAAGGGGGATACCAATCACGGCCGCAAGGGGGATTGCGTACCATTTATTCTCACCGGCATACTCAACGATGAGCTCCGTCGGCACAAAACCGTAAATGAATGACCCTATGGTGATACCAAGCAACAGATAAGGCAGGGTAGTGCGAAAGTCTTTCCAGGTGGCGTGCCAGATCCGCAACCAGCGATTTTCTGCAGGCATAGCTGCCTCATTCGAGTTTTGCACTGCACAACCGCGCTTCTGGTTAACGGACGTTTGTGAGTCAGCAGGGACGTCTGCACAGCCCGGTTTGTCTGCCTGATTAGCACTACAAGCAGATTGGCTGACCGCAGCCTGATAGGCTTCGTCCCGCACATAACGTTCAAACCCCAGCCGCTCCAGTGCATAGCCAGACACCACAGACGTGACAAGTGCAACGACAAAATAAAATAGCGCCACATCGAGGCCGAATGTCACTATCAATAACCCGATAACAATGGGGTTTAACAACGGGCTGGAAAATAAGAACACGGTAACCGGCCCAAACCCGGCGCGTGCCTGCAACAGGCCTTTGAGAAAGGGTATCGTTGAACAGGAACAAAACGGCGTGATGGCGCCCAGCAGCGCAGCAATCATATAACCCTTGCCTTTACGTGCACTCAGGTTTTCCCGGACCTTTTCTGGTGTGATGTATTCCTGCAGCACACCCACTAAATAACTCACTACAAGAAACAATACAGTTAATTCCGCAGCGAGGAACACAAACATATCGGCCGCTTCTTCAAGCATGACCTGCATTTCTGGTGACATACGTCTCTCCCGATCTAAAACTACATTTCTAGTATTATAGAAATATAGGTTTAGATCAATAGTTATTTCCATAAGTATAGAAATATGGGATTTAAAACCAGTCTTGCCCTATGCGCGTCATATCTCCAGCGCTTTTAACCAGGCCATAAATACCTTCAGGCGGGTTATCCGAGCCGAGTTGGGATCATAAACCAGATAACGTTTTACCGAGTTGGGGTGGGGCAGTTTAAATGGGATCACCAGCTCGCCACTATCGAGTTGACGCTGAAACAGATAAGGCACTGCCAGCGTGACACCGTGGCCATTAGCGACGGCACTGAGTGCCATATCTGTAGAGTTCACATAGGTCCAGTGCGAGTGTTTAGCATAGCCAGGTACTCTATGTGCCTCAAACCACTGGGGCCAGTCATAAGCACCAGATTGCTCTAAGGCGACCAGCCAGGTCGACAGCAAATCGGCAGGCGCCGCTAGTGGCAATGATTCAGCAAGCTGAGCGGAGCACACAGGCAAAACAGGCGATGTGCCAAAGTATTCACACGCTAACGTCGTCGGCGTGTGCTTTTCTACTTCAGTGCCAAACCGGATCGCCAGATCAATGCGGGCGTGTTGTAAATCTTCAAAGCTGGCGGATGAGTGCAGACGAATGCGGATCTGCGGATACAAACTCGCGAATTCCTGCAATCTGGGCATCAGCCACAGGGTATTAAATGCCTGGGTAGAACTGATGCAAAGCTCGCCCGCCAGCTCTTCCTGACGTAAACGATTTATACCCTGACCGATCATCGTTAAGGCAGGTGCAATATGTTCGTGCAAAGTTTCACCCGCCTGAGTGAGCTGCATGTGTCGGCCGGTCCTGACAAATAGCCGCTGCGCCAACTGCTGCTCCAGCAGACGCATTTGCTGGCTGACCGCCGCCTGAGAGATGCACAATTCAGCGGCTGCCAGACTGTAGCTTTGATGTCTTGCCGCACACTCAAAGGTCACAAGCAAATTCATATTTTTAAACACGATAGGGATGCTTCCGAGCTTCTGGAAAGCCGTATTATAAGCTCTGCTTATAATACATGTCGATTTTTATCGTTGGTCTTTTATTTCTCGCAAACGCACTATGTCGCCAACAAAAACAAACATCTGGAAAAGCGAGACGATATGCAACACTTCACACAACTACATCAACAAACAACCCCTCTTTTACTGGCGAACGTCTGGGATGCTGCCAGTGCCAAAGCGGCACAACAAGCCGGATATCAGGCCATAGGTACCTCCAGTGCCGCCGTCGCCAGTGTGTTGGGCTACGAGGACGGTGAACAGCTCCCTTTCGACGAGCTTCACTTTATGGTCAGCCGTATCGCCAGTGTCACCAGCTTACCACTGAGTGTTGATATTGAAGCGGGCTACAGCCGTGACCCACTACAAATTGCAAAACATATTCAGCAACTTGCACAACTGGGGGTAGTCGGGGTTAACCTTGAAGATAGCCTGGTTGGCTCAACACGTACGTTAACCCATGCTGGTGAGTTTGCTGAGTGTTTGGCGTCTGTACGCAGCCATTTAATCACACAGCAGACAGACATTTTTATCAATGTGCGCTGTGATGCCTTTTTGCTGGGTCTGGAAAACGCGCGCGAGGAAGCATTACATAGGGCTCAACAATACCAGCAGGCTGGGGCTGATGGTTTGTTCTTGCCCTGCATTGTCAAGCCCGCGGATATTCAGGCCATCACACATGCGTGTGCACTGCCGCTAAATGTGATGGCGATGCCTGATTTACCCGACATCAATACCCTAGCCGGGTTAGGCGTTAAACGGATCAGTATGGGCAACTTCGCCTTTGAGGGCATGCACACTCACCTTAACACAGCGCTTGAACAGATCCGCTTACAGGGCAACTGTGCGCCCTTGTTCAGCTGATCTGTCAAAGCGGATACGCGCCGGCCAATGCTCGGCCCAGGTATGGGTTGGCGTTTCTTGTTGCACTGCTAAAGCCGCAACCAAAAAATCCAGAAAAACCCGTACTCTGGCAGGCAGGTATTCACGTTTGGGGTAAATCGCAAATACCCCGCCCTCTGGCAAAGGCGCTCTGAACGCAGGGTAGAGTGACACCAATGCCCCAGTTTCCAAACCTGCTTTAGCCAAAAAGTGCGGTAACTGAGCAAATCCCAGACCATCGGCACATAATTGTGCCATGGCCTCACCATCATCGGTAATATGGGTACGATGCAGGTCGCAAAGCTGATAATTTCCCTGCTCATCTGGCAGAAAAATCGGTTGTAGCTGCTGTGTTTCTTTGATCTTAAAGCCTATCCAGGCATGATTGTCAAAGTCGCCCCGACTGCCTGGCGTGCCATGCTGTTCAAGATAATCCGGTGAAGCACATACTAAAAAATCCATCGGACTCAGACAGCGAGCCACCAGACGACTGTCTTTGATAAACCCTGTACGCAACGCCACATCAATGTCTTGCTCGATAATATCCACATGCATATCGTCTAGAGATAACTCCAGTGTGATCTCGGGATAACGCTGACAAAACGCTTTAAGTAACGGGCGCACGTAAAGATGGCCATAGCACACAGCGGAATTCACCCGTAGCCTTCCTCTGGGTGCGTCATTGAGTTGTCTGAGTTCATCTTCACAGCTGGACAGAGCCTGAATGCTCGAACGTACGGTGTGTGCATAATGCCGCCCGGCAGCGGTGATCTTCAATTGCCGGGTGGAGCGCTGAAATAAAGTTACCCCCAGCTCCGCTTCGAGGCGACTCACGGCTTTGCTGATGGTAGAAGGGTCTGTATTACAGACACGCGCCGCAGCCGCAAAGCTTTGTTCCTCACAGGTTGCCAGAAACAGTGTCAGTGATCTCAGTTTATCCATGATAGTCAGTCCTGTGAATTGGGTAAACATCGTCGATATTTGCACTATATCAGCAATTATTCATGAATAGTATTCACGACTCAATGGCAAAATCGCTGGTTTTTCTGTCTCTCGGAACCTCTTAGAGTGATGACAAAGTGACTCAGGAGACGACACACTATGTTACAGCACACTGCAAACCATGCAGAAAACTCAGGGATCCGTTATTTTTGCCTGGCATTCGTTGCCATGGCCGGACTGGCCTATCTCAACTTTTTACCCGCCGTTATGGATGCGCTGGCAGGGGGGATTGGTTTTTCCGCACAGCAGGCCGGTACTTTGGTGGCCAGCAATGGGTATGGCGCATTACTGGGCAGCATCTGCGCTATCTTTGTGGTTCGACATATTGCCTGGAAACCCGCTTTACTGTTCATCTTCATCGCATTAGGCGCTATGGAGCTCAGTACTTCAGCATGGAGCACTTACACAGGTTTGCTGGCTTGGAGATTTATCGCCGGGATACTGGGTGGCTTTAGTGTTGGTATATCATTTGCCATCCTCGCGCGTTTAACGAACCCGGACAGAGCCTTCGGCACCTTGCTGTTTATTCAGTTCAGTATCGGCTCTGTGGTGATCTATGCCTTACCGGCACTTGAGCGCCTGCTCGGTGGCTACGCCGTGTTTTATGTCATGGCAGCACTGATTTTTATTGCTTTGTTCTTTTTACCCTTGCTGCCAGCCTTGCCGGCAGTGCATAACCCCAAACAGCATTCAAAACGTCTGCGCTTAACCGCCAAAAGCGCCCGGTTGCTGCTGGCGATGCAGCTCTATCTGGTTGCAGCCAGCGGGATTTGGGCGTTTGCGGGCCAAATGGGCCTAAGTGCAGGCCGCTCTCAAGTCCAGATCAGCCAGATCATTGCACTGACCGGTTTACTGGGACTGGCAGGCGCAGTACTCCCCATTCTGAAATCAGGTCAGACACACCGCACACTGTGTTTATGTAGCAGCATTTTACTCTCTGTTATGGCTGCCTTACTGCTCATTTATGCGCATTTTAACCTTGTCTACATGCTGGCGTTGGCGCTGTTATTTTTTACCTGGCCCGCCGTACATGCCTACCTGCTCGCCCTCATCGCAGAGCAGGATAGTTCAGGACAGCTTTCATCCGTCGTAGCCGTGGTATCCAGCATAGGCGTGGCATCTGGCCCACTCCTCGGTGCGGCGCTACTAAGTAACGATATCTACACCACTATGCTGTGCACCTTTGCAGCTCTGTTTACCCTTTGTCTGCTCTTGCTACAACGCCCGTTAAAAAGCCCCGCGCAGCGTCACTCACAGCTAAGTGCACCCTCTGACCAGGCTTACCAAACAACCAGGAGTATCCGATGATCAAATACCTACTGAACAAAATGCTCATATCGATGCAAAAAAAGTATGACTACGACGTCGCGTATATGCAGGACATCCTGTGCGCGGATCTGAGCGCCTTTTTTAAATACCTAAAATTTCAGTCCATGGCGGGTTATCGCGGGGGCCTGCCTCCGGCACCTTTATATGCCGCCAGGTTACGCGCCATCTTATGGGACGACTGTGGTCCCTGCACTCAGCTGCTGGTCAATATGGCACTGGAAGCGGCAGTGCCTGCGGCGCAGGTCAGTGCAATCGTCAACAAAGAACTGGCTGCATTACCTGATGAACTCGCTCAGATAGTGGAATTTACTGATCTGGTGTTAGCCCATGATCCCAGTGCCGATGACATTCGCCCGCATATCCGTGCCATGTGGGGAGATCAGGGACTGATTGCGATCGCGTTTAGTATCAGCTCTTGTCGTGTCTATCCGGCCCTTAAATATACCTTAGGGTACGGCAAAGCATGCAGCCGTGTGGTCGTGAATGAGCAAACGCTGACGCCGTCTGACAAAAGCCGTTCAGTAACAGGGTAATGTTATGCGCAATCAAGTCATCACATCCGTCGCCGTTTTGCTTGGACTAGCGGCGCTGGCCAATGGCGTGTTGATGCTGCTTTATCCGCAACAGTGGTACTGGAGTGTGCCCGGTGTACCTGACAGGGGGTTTTACAACCAGCACTTTATACGTGATATCGGTATGTTATATATGCTGATTGGCGGCGCGTTTAGCTATGGCGCTTTTTATGTCCGCTACCGTTTTCAGCTATGGCTGTTTCCCGCTTTATGGTTGAGCAGCCATGCGCTATTTCATTTTTGGGAGGTGCTGGTCGGGATCTGCGGGCCAATTTTTCTGTTAATTGATTTCGCTGGCGTTACCTTACCTGCATTATTGGCGCAGGGGTTGTGCTGGCAAGTAAAGAAGGCTGAAAAAGGTGCATAACAAATACGCACTATTACTCACCCTGCTTATCGGTTGCGGGCTCGGTGTACTGCTCCCGATTACGCAACCAGTGCAACCAGTGCAACCAGTGCAACCAGTGCAACCAGACACCGTACAGGCCATGATACAAAAAGCCGAACGCCCCCTGGCACCATTTGAGCTGCAAAGTGCATACGGCCAGTTTGATCAACACCTGCTGCAAGGGCAGTGGACAATCGTGATGTTTGGATTCACACATTGTCCGGATATTTGCCCAACCGCATTGTCCCGCTTAGCCGCGCTGGAAACACAGTTAACAGCGCTTTCCATCCGCCGGCAGCCCATATATGTGTTTGTGTCCGTCGACCCGGGAAGAGACTCCATCACAGCACTCGAGACGTATGTACGCCATTTCAGCCCTTCATTTATTGGCATTACCGGTCACCCCGACCAACTTAAGTCACTCGCTCAAAGCACTGGTGCACAATTTCAGGTAATTACAGCCCCCGACAACTATCAGGTTGCGCACTCTACCATGATCTTTTTACTTGATCCGACCGCAACACTGAGGGGTCGATTCGATATAAACCAGAACCTGAGTGGGCTCGCTCATCAACTAAACAGCTTCATCAATTCATATCAGTAACTGGTTGATAGGGTGCTTCTCTCTGGCAGTATCATGGTAACTTTATTCAAAAATACTTAAGATATTGACTAGGAATCAAAAAAGCTGACATGTGGGTCCCCCTCATTTTCAATACTTGTGAAGTAACGCTAAATGAGTAAAATTGGCCTCTTTTGTTTGATAAACCCAACAAGCACTGTATACTTAAACAGTGCTTCACTTCAGGGCTGGATTATATGAACAACTCCTACACATCAATAGAGATCTGTGCTGGTGCCGGTGGACAGGCTTTGGGGCTACACCAAGCAGGATTCAAGCATAAGCTATTGATTGAAATAGATAAGCCAGCTTGTAAAACCTTGGAATTAAATAACGATAAGCTCAAGTTAGGGTGGGAAAAAATTCTAGAGGGATGCGTAGAAGAATTCGCTCGTAGTGAATCCCATAATTACAAAGGAACAGATTTAGTAGCTGGAGGTGTACCTTGCCCACCATTTTCTAAAGCAGGAAAACAACTAGGAAAAGACGATGAGCGAGATCTATTTCCAGCAGCATTGGAAATAGTTGAGAAAGTGAACCCCAAAGCAGTATTAATTGAGAATGTAGCTGGCTTACTGGAGCCCAAGTTTGAAGCTTACAGAGCAGAAATAAATTCACATTTGAAGCAGCTAGGCTACTCTACTTTTTGGAAATTACACAATGCATGCGACTTCGGAGTTCCTCAGCTTAGGCCTAGAGTCACATTGGTGGCTCTCAAACCTGAATTTGCGAAGTTTTTTTCTTGGCCAACTGAAGTTATCAAGCCACCAACAGTAGGCGAAGCTCTTTACGATTTAATGGCTTCAAACGGCTGGGAAGGTGCAAACGAATGGAAATTAAAAGCAAATAAAATTGCCCCCACATTGGTAGGTGGATCAAAAAAACATGGGGGTCCAGATTTAGGACCATCTCGGGCTAGAAAAGCATGGAAGGAACTTCATGTAAATGGTTGCCTTATTGGGAATGAACCTCCTGAAAAAGGGTTCACTGGCTACAAAGACAAAGTAGAATACCAAGGCATGCCATTAATTACGGTTAGAATGGCAGCAAGAATACAGGGCTTTCCAGACTGGTGGGAGTTTTATGGGAAAAAAACTCCCGCTTATAGGCAGGTTGGGAATGCGTTTCCTCCCCCTGTAGCTAAGTCTATTGGTTTAGCTATTCTAGATGCGTTAAATAAAGCATCTTGCCAAAAAGTTGCATAACTAGCTATCTGATACGCAAACAAAATGCTCTGTCGTTACACCTGTGAAACCCAAATTTTCAAGCTTAGCTTTATCCTCTCGATTACCTCCCCATAATACGGTTAGCCCTTCAAGGGCTAATATATCCCTTGCCCCACCATTTCCTCGAATTCTTTTCATATAATCTTTTTGCTGTGCAACACATTCAACGAGCCTGCGCCCAATCAATTCGTTCTGAAAACGCCTGAATAAGTTTGCTAATCGAGTACTTCCACCCCTTGGTTCTAAAATTTCTCGCCGGGCACTGTCACTCAAATGTAAAAAGAAGTTTCTAGGCAGTTGTCCATCTTTTACAAGCCACAAGATTTCATTCTTACCTTCTTTCGAAATAGTGCGTTTTCCATCTCTGTTTTTCCCTTTATTCAGAACTCTATCTCTGCATATTATCAGGCCAAACTGAAAAAACGATTTACTATCGTTTGACAGTAACAAAATACAAATTTCATCCACTGCCTCGCTTGGTATTGTCCAGTTAGATCCAATAGTATTTTTTACATCAACCTCTTTCTCGCCAATTAACAGATCTAGTTTTCTACCTTTACCTAACCCAAAGGTGTCACGAAAAACTATCTCAACCTTAGTCCCAATATAAGTTTTCTCCGTTTTTTCTAGCTCATCAATGCTGTACCGGTTTGTTCTTGGCATATCAATCACTTCATCAAGCGCATTTCTTAATATCCCTCCAACAATTGCTTCTAAATCTGAATCACTATCCGAGTATTCAGCAAAAAAGTTGAAAACGCTTATCAAGCGTTCGTTCTCAGGGTGAGCTTTCAAGTAAGCCTCTAAATAAGAATTCCTTTTTAAATTCAATTATTATGTCTCCGTAAAATAAGTTGGAATTTATGTAGTAGCAGTAAATATTGTCCAGTAGAGTGCTTAATTTAGTGAAGTGTGTAAAGGGGCTTTACGCTCTTTGTAATTGAGATAAAGTCTTAGAGATTAAGAAAAAGGCAGCCATTGGCTGCCTTTTTTCGCGATTAATTCGCTTTCTTGATCGCTTTTTTCAGCTTTTTGATTTTCGCTTCATGTTTTGCGATCTTACCAGTACGTTTCTGTACTTCTTTCTTTAGCTTTTTAACATCAACTTTCTTAGCCATCCTGATCTCCTTTGACCGGTTTCTCTTGCTCTGGCTTGTGCTTTTTCACAAACCGCTTAATAAACTTTCTAATCTCGCGGGAAGAGGAGGTATCGAGTTCGTTGCACAAGGCGACAAACTCATCTCTTTGCGCTTTATTTATGCGCACAATTAATTGTGCATCTTTGTTGTTAGCCATGCTCTGCTTCCTGCATCGGAGGTGTATCTCTCACCCCTGTGTATATACAACGTATATACATTATGAATGCGTGTCAACCCGCTTAAGCACATTTTGTCATTACACCTCCGCAGAGCAACTAACATTAACGGCCATATACATCCTCTATATGTCTCAAACCGGCCTCTTTCAGTGCCATAAAAATCACTACACTGCACACTGCACACAGAACACACCTCAATAACCAAACAAACAGGACAGTAAACCATGAATAAAGCACTACTTGTAATAGATACCCAGGACTCGTTCTACCACACTCCTTATTGGTCCGTTCGCGATGTCGCAGACTTCCAGCACAACCTGACTCAGCTGATAGCTGCATTTCAGCGTAATCAACACAAAGTGATCAAAATTCTTCATAGTCGTGACGACGTGCCAGACAGTCCTTTCAATCCAGCCTCTGGGTTTGTGAAGCCTATGGCATTTTTGGATACGCCATTTGATAAAACTTTCCATAAATCAGTACACAACGCCTTTACCGATACAGGGCTTGCTATGTGGTTGAAAAGAAATAACATAGACTGTGTCGCTATCTCGGGCATTCGCACTGAACAGTGCTGCGAGACCACTGCCCGTGTTGCCAGCGATCTGGGCTTCCAGGTCGAATTTGTCACCGATGCGACCCTAACGTTTGATATGCAACATCAGCCGAGTGGTCAACGCTTTAAGGCCGACGAAATCAAGGTCCGTACCGAACTGGTATTGGCTGAGCGTTTTGCCAAGATCTGTACGCTACAAGATTTTGTGCTCTAACTCAGGAAAAGGGAAAATGTCAGCACCGCAACAGTTTTACTTTGTTCTGCTAAAAAACACCTTACCACTCGATTTGGCAGGGCCATTGCAGGTGCTACTGGAAGCCAGGCGTGCAGGGCAATTTATTGATATACATTATGTCAGTGCCGAACGCGAACAGATAATAGATGGCGGGCTGATGCTACATCAGCTCGACCCTTTACCCAGCCAACTGGATGCCAACGATGTGGTGATCTTACCCGGCTGTAATGACGCTTTTGCCACCTATGACAGCTCGGCAGGTCGGGTTACTCAGCAATGGTTGAATGAGCAGGCCAGATATGACCCCTACATTTTGACTATCTGCTCAGGCGCAGTACTCGCAGCAAAAGCAGGGCTAATCAATAATAAAGCCTGCACTACACACTTTGCGCTGATTGAACGCTTCCGCCGGACGTTCCGAGCCAGTAAGGTGGCCGACAATCGTATCTTTGTGCAAGACGGTAAGCTATTTAGTAGTGCAGGTATTAGTTCAGGCATAGACATGACACTGCACTTTGTCTCATTGCAGTTTGGTGAATACATTGCCGCCCGGGTTGCCAGAGAAATGTTAGTGTACTTTCGTCGTAATGGGCAGGATCCCCAGCTCAGCCCCTGGCTGCGACATCGCAACCATATGCATCGAGCTTTACACCAGGTCCAGGACTTGATCTGCAGTCAGGTGGGGTGCTCACATAGCCTACAAACTCTGGCAAGTTCGGTCCATCTCTCAGTTCGCCAGCTTAGTCGGCTTTTTAAACAAACCCTCGGGATCACGCCGGGTGAGTATGTCAGCAGTATTAAAGTAGCACACGCCAAAGCGTTATTATCCGGAAGCAGTATTCAGATAGAAGCCATTGCTGAGGCCTGCGGTTACAGCAGTGCTCGTCACTTTCGGCGGATCTGGAATCAATATGAACCCCAGTCTCCTTCGCAATACCGTCAGGCTCACCAACAGTGAGAATTACACTGGCCTAAGTGCCCTTTACACTTTAAACTCCGAGTTTTCAGATAACTAAAAATAACAACATGCCCGTTTTAGACATCCTAACCGCACCTGATCCAAGATTGCAGGTGAAAGCAAAACCAGTCAGTGATATCACATCAGTACAACCGCTCATCGACGACATGCTCGATACCTTATATGCAACCAGAGATGGAATTGGCCTGGCAGCAACTCAGGTTGGCCGGGATGAAGCGATTGTGATCATCGACTTATCGGAAGCACGTAATGATCCATTGATCCTAATAAATCCGGAGGTGGTCAGTGGCAGTAATAAAGCCATGGGTGAAGAAGGGTGTCTGTCAGTGCCGGACTACTTTGCCAAAGTGGAGCGCTACACAGAGGTTACTGTCAAGGGACTGGACCGTACAGGACAGCCCATCACAGTGCAAAGCGATGAATTTCTGGCCATTGTTATGCAACATGAAATAGATCATTTGTCAGGCAACCTGTTCATTGATTACCTGTCTCCGCTAAAACGTCAAATGGCCATGAAAAAGGTAAAGAAATACGTTAAGGCTCAAAGTAAGCAAAACGCCTAAACAGACAGGGGCTCTTGTCCAGATATTAGCCAGTAATGTTTAATTTAACATAAATGCTGGCTAAGACCGGTTCAGGCGGCGCTACCCAGCCATTGATCAACCTGTGCTTTTGCCCGCTCAGTCGCTAATTCACCGCCAATATGCGGCATACTGATCCCATATGCGGTGATCACCTTAATATTGGCGATGCCAATAAAGCCCAGCACCTGCTTAAGATAAGGTACCTGAAAGTCGACAGCTTGCATCTCAGGCGTTGCCATATCCGCACCCGCACTGGCGATTATCACGGCTTGTTTTCCTTGCAACAGCCCCGATGGTCCCTGCTCTGAATAAGAAAATGTCAGACCAAAACGACAGATCTGATCAATATAGTTTTTCATCAGACTAGTGACACTAAAGTTATGCATCGGAGACGCAAAGACAATGATGTCTGCCTGTTTCAGCTCTTCAATATAGAGTAATGACGGCTGTGGCACTGCGGCTTGTTCAGCTGTTAACGCATCCTGATCACCATAAAAGCTATTGAGGATCTGATTGTCATAAACCGGCAGTGGAAATCAACTTAGTGTACCAGCTCCCTAATATAAAGCTCAGTGTCGACTTTTTTTGCGAGTATATGCACGCACACAAGGCCGATATGGTAAAAACCTGATCCAAACTAACAAATTGATTTATATAGATTGGTTTCGTCTTTTAGAAAAATAAGGTGGTGTATATCAGCGATATCAACAGATCAATATTTTACTAACTATACCTAAGTGTGCGCCAAATCATGGAAGTCGCAAAACTGCGACACAAACCATTCAATTTTTGGGTCGCTTTTACGAGTGCGATGCCAATATAACTTAAGTTGATAGTTAGGTACCGACAATGGTGGAGGTTCTAGTTAGAGCTGCAACCTGTCACATACCTGCAAAGCATAACGCTGTGGCATCGTCAGCAGCACTTTATTCATTTGAAATTTGAGCTTACACTGGGCACCAATCATGTCAACTTTGGAAATCATTTACCAATGAGTATCACCATTCGCCACGCACAGAAAAGCGACGCCGCAACCATTTTACACTTTATCAATGAACTAGCCGTCTACGAAAAGGAGCCTGATGCTGTGCTCAATACTGTCGCTGATATTGAACAAAAACTGTTTGGTGACGATGTACGTGCCCATGCGCTGATCTGTGAGCAAGATGGCGAGGCGATTGGCTTTGCGGTATATTTTTTCAATTATTCGACCTGGCTGGGTAAGTATGGCCTTTACCTGGAAGACCTCTATGTATCTCAGGATCAGCGTGGGCAGGGCGCGGGCAAAGCCCTGATGAAGTTTTTGGCCCAGCTGGCTCTGGAAAAAGACTGTGGCCGCTTTGAATGGGTCGTACTCGACTGGAACAAACCCGCCATCGACTTTTATAACAGTATTGGCGCAAAACCACAGGACGAATGGATCATCTATCGCCTGACAGGTGATGAACTCAGAGCGTTTGCCGAGCAGGAGTGATTTACTGAACGGAAAAAGAAACCAGTTCTCGGTTTAGCTGCATCATATAAGTCAACAGCGCCTGTTCGCCATTGACGTCACTGACACAACGGGCGCGAACAGGAAGCTGTGCGATATAGTGCAGCACATCATCATCCAAATTGTATCGCCACAGCTTTCTGTCAGGGGAAATACCATATAGATCGCGTTCGTACAATGAAAAATAGGGTCGTTCCAGCTTATTAGCCAAGCGACTCACCTCTTTATCCCCAATCCATACCCTGTACGCTTTATCAAGTACAGCCACAGAGAAGTTATCGCTTTAAACATACTTGGCTTGCATTTCCTGAAGTTCAGGAGGCAACTCTACGCCTTCACGCTCGGCGATGGCAAACATCGCCCGCTGCGTGAAGCCGCCGTAGATGTTGCCGTCTTTGTCTGTGATCTGCCAGTCTTCAATGTCATCAAAGTGACAGGTGTAGTTGTGCGCGACCTTCCCCTGGTGTGTTACTGGTGGTGTAACCAAAAACACGCTGAGTTCATCGCCTTTTATGCCTTCAACATGCGCGCCAAGATGCTCCGAAACGCCACAGTCGCTTTCAAAATCTAATTTGACAAAGGCATCCTTAGGAAACTGACGGTACAGTTTTTTAAAGTCTTCCAATGACGCTTTAGCATCTGCCACAGCCTGAAGTAACAAGGGATCGTTCGGATCTGTTTCCAGCGCTGGATAATCCTCTGAGCTAGAGCTATAGCGGTTATGCAGCCAAAAAGCCAGCACAATAAAAACAACAATCAAACCCCAGTACATAAGCCCGGCTCCTTGTAATTGCGACATCTGTTAATTTGAGCTTAGCAAAACAATACGCAGGACAAAAGCCGGTATTGGGAATATACCGGCCAGGTTTTATGCCCGATCCACCAGGAAAGGAGAGTCGTATCATTTAGCTCGATTTAGGAGAGGCGCTGCTACCAGCCAGGATCCCGCCATCTACGTTCAGTTCAATCCCGGCCACATAAGCGGATTCATCTGATGCGAGATACAACACGGCATAAGCAACATCAATGGCACGCCCCATATGACCAAGCGGGATATCGGCAGCAATGCCTGCAATAGCCGCATCGCGGGCTGCTCCTTCTCCCAACATAGCATCCCACATAGGTGTTAAAATGGCGCCCGGATGCACCGAATTACAGCGAATAGGGTAATTTTGCTGAGCACAGTACAACGCAACCGATTTACTATGATTGCGCACCGCGGCTTTGCTTGCAGCATAGGCTGCGGCGGCTGGGATCCCCACAAGTCCAGAACGCGAAGAAATATTCACGATACTGGCCGCACCGGACGCTTTCATCAAACGAATACCATACTTACAACCTAATGCAACACCATCGCTGTTGGTTTGCTGTACGGTATGCCAACTGTTCAAATCCAGATGTTCGGGATCATGTGGCCCATGCGTTTCTAAAAAGCCCGTGATCCCAGCGTTGTTGACCAGAATATCGAGTCGACCAAACTGGTCTTGCACAAAGCGCTCAACACTTTGCCACTGTGCTTCTTCGGACACATCCAGCGGCTGGAAATACGCATTTTCACCCAACTTCTCACAAAGTTTTATTGCCTCATCGGCGTTTCTATCTGTAACAATGACGATTGCTCCTTGTTCAATAAAGCATGTTGCGATCGCCGCACCAATCCCCCGGGCAGCACCTGTTACAAGGGCTATTTTATTGTCTAGTCTGGCCATAATATTCTCCGTTAGTTGATTCCTTGTGAACTAATACCAATTTGCTTAATTAAGTGTTCTATTTTGAGGCGAGAAAATAGGGTCGATAACAAGGCAAAAATTTTGCTATTTAGTTGTTCTAAATGAGAAATTTTTAACGCCGTTAGCGTCCTATTTGCTCCTTCAAATTGAACAGGTATTAAGTGAAATTGGTATAAAAAGGTAAGGCAGAGTAACCAACGCACAGTCGTAGTCAGCCGGACAGAGAAAGCCGCAGCAGGGATATCGTGCAACGCACAAAAGTGGGGTAACTTGAAATGATATCGAAGTACCAAAACTGGCGTGTGGACACCCTGCTAATACACCACGTATTGCGCTCACATCTTGAACGTCATTCATAGTGCTCTGTTCAGCTTTGTATATTATTTGCTGATTTATAGCGTTAGCAGTTGTGATAAACCACTGGCAGTCTTGCTTACTTCAATTTCTGTGATCTCGTAATTCGCCAGCCCGGCGAGGTAAAAAAGGGTCGTTATATAGAATTGCTTCTAACTCAGTTTAGTTCTTTGCCTTAGCGAAAATCATGCCCCCGGTTCTGGGCACTTTTCTGCCAGACGCTAAAAACACACCTTGCTGATAATACTGTTGTAAAAACTGAATATGTGCGGGTAAATGCGCATCAATTTGTTCTAATTCAACCGTGTACGTAATATTGACGATAAACACTCAACACCGCTCCTTGCGTACATTATCAGTTTGGTTGTGTTAAAAACCACCACAAGTGTATAAGTACACAAGCATTTTGTAAACGCTCTTGTTCGATGTTTACCCTGAGCGAAAGGCTATCGGGCGCGCTTAACTTTAGGCGCAATATTAAGTAAAAAGCTGTCTTTGTTGACCAAAAAGCCACAAATGCTGCTGATTACAATAAAAATTCCATACATAGAGCCTATGTAAACCCAATCATTATTTTCAGCCAATAACATCACACAAGTGCCGTCATTTACAAAGAAAACATTCAGCACAGAAAATACAAATACGCTGCGATAATAGATTAGGTTGCCAGTGTGGCTTGCGAAAGAAGAAAGGAGCAGAGCAAATAAGCCCAGGTAAAATCCAATGACCGACAGTGCACCAGTTTGGTAACTAGGGTACAACGCCAACAGGGAGAGAACGATGGCTGACCAACCCGAAATTCGATATAACATGTTCAAATCCTTTGAATATAATTTGTTAAAATTTGTAATCCTAACTCACCCCAAATTATGAGCTATACAGTACCAAATAGCAACCCATATGAGTTAATTCATTTTCTAAAAGTTTACATTATAGTGCCAAATTTCTTTTATACCTGGGCTTAAAACGTTTAAAAATCACCCAAAACCTCCTGGATACGACCTCTCAATGCCGGTATCACATCAGCCTCAAACCAGGGCCGTTTTCGCAACCATAATTGATTACGAGGGCTTGGATGAGGTAATGCAATCAGCTTAGGTAAACTCGATTGCCAGCCAGCAACAGCCTGTGACACATTAACAAAATCTGTTAAATGATAGCCTTGTGCATATTGGCCAATTAATACAGTAAATTCAATTTGCTCGAATACCTCAAGCAAAGGGGCGCGCCAAGTTTGTGCACAAATTTTAGGAGGAGGTAAATCACCAGATTTTCCCTTGCCAGGGTAGCAAAATGCCATGGGCACAATCGCAAATAAAGCGGGGTCATAAAACTGAGTTTCAGTGACACCCAGCCAGTCTCTGAGGCGTTTTCCGCTGGCATCGTTAAAAGGCTTACCCGTTTTGTGCACAGTCATACTCGGAGCCTGACCAGCAATCATTATTTTGGCAGTGGGCAGTCCCTGGATCACAGGTCTTGGCTCAAAGGGCAACTCACCCCGACATAAAGTACACTGCCGGACACGCTCAATGATATTCAAATCTGGTTCCCCTTATCGCATCTTATTACCTGGTCAGTATATCAAGGGTCTATCCATTTAAAGAATACCCGCCAGCTTGCTCATAAAATATACGGCATCGGATTTTTGGAATTTGATATTCCATCTGACATTAATATTTGTACATTTAACGCATTTGCTAATGATAATTACTGTCATTTATAGCGCGATTCAGTGATAATCCGCCTCCCTATTTTTGATCAAAGAACAAGTATGCCGATATCGTCTTACTTCGCTTATTTTACTGCCTATCGACTGAACGTCGTTGCCCGCTTTGCAACGGCTATTGTCGGCGGCTACCTACTCACAGCGCTGTCCATCAGCCTGATGAGCTTGTTGTTGCCTGTTTCTAAAGTTGACGCCGTATTATTCAGTGTGTGCCTGAGTGTGCTCATTCACTGCCTTATTTTTATCGCTGTATTTGCAATAAAGTCGCTACACCTCCTTTGCGGTGGATTGCTGCTGCTTGCCACATTGCAATGGATGCTGATCCTGATATTAAAAGGGTAACTATGAAAGACAGTTTTTTCCGCTCTATGACCTGGTTACATACCTGGGTTGGGCTACTTTTTTGCTGGCTGCTGTGGTTGGTATTTTTTGCCGGCACACTGAGTTTTTTCCGCCAGGAAATTACTTTGTGGAGCAAACCTGAATTGCACTCATACAGCAGTGAGGTGCAAAGTTCGCAGCAAGCGCTGCTGGATTATGGCTTCGAGCGCCTAAATACAGAGGCACCTGACGCAGCGCGTTGGTGGATCAGTCTGCCTTCTGAGCGCAACGCTCTGTTACGCGTTTCTCACTTGCCCTACCCAGAGCCCGGTGAAAAAGCCAGCTGGATAAACCATAACCTGGCGGCCGACAGCAAGGTACCTGTGACACCCAGAGAATCCAAAGGAGGCAGTTTCTTTTATAGACTGCACTTTGACTTACATTATATGGATCGCACCACAGCACGCTGGATAGTGTGTCTGGCTAGCTTATTTATGCTGGTCGCACTGATCTCTGGAATAGTGATCCACAAACGTATTTTTAAGGATATGTTCCAGTTCAGAGCAGGCAAAGGCAGCCGAAGCTGGCTGGACGGCCACAACCTGAGCTCTGTGCTGGCCTTACCATTTCACTTGATGATCACCTACACAGGTCTGATCACACTCATATTCACGTTATTTCCCTATCCGGCACAAACCGTCTATGAAGGTGGGGTAAAGGAATTCAGAAAAGAATTCTATCCGGAGCGGCAACGCCCAGAGCTGAGCCACCAACCTCTGACCAGTCCAGCATTTGCCCAGTCTATAGATCACTTTTTTACTAACTGGCCAGAACAACCCATTTCACGCATTATCATAGATCATCCCCGGGATGCGGCAGCTGTCATGAAAATTTACGGCGCAAATCGCAGTGAGATAAAAGACGAACAAGCGGTGTGGCTGTACTCTGGTAAAACAGGCGAACTGCTCAACACCGCTCATCTGGAAGACAGTGCAGCAGCCAAATTGTATGGCGGTATGATAGCCATGCATACAGGTCGCCTTGCTTCGCCGGGTTTACGTTGGCTCTACTTTTTATGTGGCCTCGCAGGTTGTGCCATGATTGCCAGTGGCTGTGTGATGTGGGCAAAGCGGTTAAGGGAACGTCAAAAACCGACGCAACCCGTCGGCTTTGGTCTTAAGTTGGTGGAATCACTCAATCTCGCAGCAATTATGGGACTACCGCTGGCAACCGCCGCATTCTTCTATGCCAATCGCCTGATCCCGGTAACTAACAGCGCTCGTGCCGATCAGGAAGTACTGGTGTTTTTCCTTACCTGGGCGGCCACAGCTCTGTTTGCCGCGAAGTGGCGTAATACGCAAGGCTGGCGCACTCTGGCACTCGTCAACGCCCTGGCATGGCTAGTACTGCCACTGTGCAATGCGCTAACAACTCAAGGCAGTTTAATTAGTTACGTGAGTAATGGACAGTGGGCACTGGCCATGTTCGATACTATGGCCCTGCTAGCCGCTGCGGTATTTTTCTGGCAAAGCAAACAGCTTCAGTCTACACAGCAACCACAGCGTACTCGCAGGGAGCGCACAGCATGATGTATCTGATCGCGACCTTACTGTGCCTCTCAAGCTTTACGGCTTTCGCGCTGGCTAAAACACCACACTACAAAGCCGTATTTGGCACCCGACCAGAGCATGCATTAAGTCAGCGCTATCTGATTGCAGCCTGGATCATGCTTTTACTAACATTGGTGATAGATGTCAGTCAGGCTATTGGATATGGCAGTCTGATATTTTGTGGCCAGATGGCTCTCTCTGTGCTGCTTCTGGCCATCTTACTCTCTTTTCGGCCAAGCTGGATGAGATCACTATTTTACCTACTTCCGGCCGCAACACTCCTGATCACTGTATCGCACGTTGCATAGAAGGTTAAGGGGCTGAGGTTTACCCAGCCCCTTAATATTTATTATATATCATATAGATATACAAGACTCCTCTAAACCAGAGCACATCATTCAGAGCAAATAATTACCAAGTTGCTTGAAAAAACGCATACATCAGAGCCAACTCCAGCCAGCTAGAGCCCCGTACTTAGTAAAAATGCTAATCTCTGCACACTGCCTGAGTCCATCACTTGGTAAAATCATGATCTCAGCCTTATGAGTGCTTTTTTAGTTGGTAAAAATACGATCTGAGGAAAGCTGAGTTAGTAAATATGTGATCCCTAGCGCGATCCTGCTACCTCATAAGTTAGTAAAAATACGATCTCAAACTAGCAGCCTCATGTTTTATCAGTCATTTATAGACCAAATACCGCCAACAAAAGCAGACAACCCCCTAATCCTTAACCAAAATCAGCCAATGAGCATCATAAGTTAGTAAATTCGTGATCTGAATTCGACTGAGTTAGTTATTTGCTGATCTGGACAGTGGTTAAGTTAGTTAAACCTTGATCCACATGGAATCGCAAGTTAGTAAAATTGTGATCTCTTGACTACCTGGCAGGGTTTTACACCCCTTCACTCATTGAGTTAGTAAAAACCCGATCTCCATTGACAGATCCAATCCGTTCTGCGATCCGTTTAATACCCTCATAGAATAAAACAAACGGTTAAAATGGAGTACAGGTGAAAGTCTTAATTGTTGGCGGTTCAGGTGGAATAGGGCAGGCTCTGGTTAAACGTTTTGCCAATATGCAGCCCAATGTCGAGGTTTATGCAACATATAGAACCACACAGCCAGTTGTCACCTTGGACAATGTAAGATGGATTCAGGTCGATGCGAGTCAGGAGTGCGATGTCAGCGACTTAGCAGCGCAGGTTCAACAGCTAGATATACTCATCAATGCCACAGGGCTGTTGCATACTCCCGACAAATTGCCTGAGAAGTCTATACAGGAATTTGACCCTCACTTTTTTAATGAAAACCTGCAGGCAAACACAGTGCCGACTTTGCTGTTAGCCAAACACTTTGCCAAAGCGCTCAAAGCAAAACACCCGACTTATTTTGTCGCACTGTCAGCTCGTATTGGCAGTATTTCCGACAACCGTTTGGGTGGCTGGATCAGCTATCGAAGTGCTAAGGCCGCTCTGAACATGGCACTGAAAACCATCAGTATAGAATGGCGTTATAAACTAGCAAACTGCTGTGTGCTGTCATTCCATCCTGGTACAACCGATACCGCCTTGTCAGTCCCTTTCCAAAAAAATGTACCAGCCGACAAGTTGTTTAGCGCTGATTTCGTGGCAGAAAGTTTGATAGATCTGATACACAGTAAGCAGGCATCAGACAGTGGCGGCTTTTATAGCTATGATGGTTCAGCGATTACCTGGTAATCCCATAAATAGCAAAAATCTCATGTTTAGTCGCAAATCGCATGCTTGTTGGTCAAAAGACCCATAGAATTAAATGAAAACTATTATCATTAGAGGCTTATATGCATATTTCCGCACGCGTAATCGCAAGCGTCATGCTAATCACCGCAATGTTGCTTTACTCACACTCGGGATTAGCGCAAACCACACAGGTTGAGGTTTACACACCCAGTGCCACAAAGCAACCCAAGGTAATGACCCTGAGCGGCTCAGTCGAAGCCAGACATAACGCACAACTGGCCAGTCAGGAATCTGGACTAGTGGAAGCTTTGCTTGTTGATGCGGGAGACACCGTCAGCAAAGGCGATCCATTGCTAAAGCTGGATGCCACACTGGCAGAGTTAAATCTGGCACAAGCCAGGGCCGGTGCGCAGGCTGCCGAGGTTTCGGTCAATGAGGCACAGCGTCTGCTTGATGAAGTTGCAGCCCTATCAAAAAAGCAAAGTGTGGCACAAACGCTGATTGGCGAGCGCACCGCAGCACTGGCCAATGCGAAGGCTGAACAGGTAAAACAACAAGCACTGGTTGCCCTGGCACAGGAAAGACTACACCGTCATACGCTGTATGCCCCCTTTACAGGTGTAATTGGGCAACGTTCTGTGGATATGGGCGAGTGGGTCACACCGGGCAACCAGCTCTTTACTCTGGTCGCAGAATCAGACTTGCGCATTGTGGTCAATGTCCCGCAGGAGTACTTTCCTCTGTTACGTTCAACCGCCAGACTGCCGGTTATGGTTACGCCTGATATCAAGGCTGCTAAGCCCATCAAGGCTGAGATCAGCCGCATCGTTGCCGTCACAGATCCATCCAGCCGGACCTTTACGGCACACATAGATTTGACCGATACCATGATGGTCCATGCTCAGTTTACGCCAGGCATGTCGGCCCAGGCGGATCTGCTCCTGAGTGCACAAGACAGTGCCGTATGGATCCCCAAAAAGGCGGTTAAGCAGCACCCGGATGGCGGCAGCAGCGTGTTTATTGCCGACAACAACACAGCCAAACGAAAAATGGTGACCATCACGGCTTCACGACCAGACTATGTTGCGGTAACAGGCCTGACAGGTAATGAGTCGGTGATCACCACTGGTATCGAGCTGTTAAAAGAAGGCACACAACTGCAAATCAGCGCCAGGGCAGGGAATCTACAATGATTGAATCAGCGGTAAAACGCGGCACCCTAGTGGCCGTGGTGGTGCTGATCACCACCATTTTAGGCCTGGTATCAGCTTTGAACATTCCTGTACAAATGATCCCAGACCTGGAAGTAAGAACCATTACAGTACAAACGGGCTGGCCCGGTGCAACCCCGCAAGATGTGGAAAAAGAGATCCTGATAGAACAGGAGCGCTATCTGCGCAGCTTACCGAATCTGCAACGCATGATCTCATTTGCCGAGATGGGTGAAGCCACCATAGAGCTGGAATTCCCTTTTGGAGTTGAGGTCAACGATGCCCTGATCCGGGTAAACAATGCCCTCAGCCAGGTACCCGCTTATCCGGAAAATGTCGACCAACCGAGGCTGTTTTCCAGCTCCTTTTCCAGCAACGCCTTTATGTTTTTCCTGCTTAAACCACAAGCCGGCAACCCATTACAACTGGACGTGGATCTGCTGCGGGATTACGCCGAAGACTACATTCGACCACGTATGGAAAGCGTCACAGGCGTCTCAGAAGTTCGCATTGGCGGCGGTGCACAACGACAAATCCAGATTAAAGTCGATGCAGCGCGCCTGGCTCAGCGCGGCATTAGCCTGAGCGATGTCAGAACCGTGATCCGCGACAGGAACCGCGATACCTCTGGCGGTGATATCGAAAGTGGCGAAAGCCGTTACCTGTTGCGTGTGATTGGCCGCTTTGAGCAACTCAATGAACTGGAAAACCTGATCATCAAACGTGATGGCAATGCCAATGTATTGCTCAAAGATGTTGCCAATGTCACTCTGGATCACTTCGAAACCCGCGGTGTGAGCTATTCAAACGGCGAGCGCACTTTACGCCTGTCGGTACGGCGCGAAAGCGGCTCTAATGTATTAGATATCAAAGAGCAGATGCTGCCAGTGGTTGAGGAAATTAACCAACAATTGCTCGCGCAAAATGGCCTGGAATTGAAATTACTGAGCGACGATGTCCGCTATGTAAAAAGCTCACTGGAGAACGTCTGGACTAACCTGGCGTTAGGTGCGCTGCTGGCCACCCTGGTGATGTACTTCTTCCTGCGTTCCGGGCGCGCGACACTGGTTGGTGTGATGGGGATCCCATTATGTACCATCGCTGCTTTTTTTGCCCTAATGAGTTTTGGCCGTACCATCAATGTAATCTCTCTGGCCGGGGTCGCCTTTGCCATCGGCATGACGGTGGACAACACCATAGTGGTGTTAGAATCAATCGTTCAGGCCAAACGTGAAGGGATCAGCCGACGCTTAGCTGCCATCAATGGCGTGAAGGAAGTCTGGCCTGCAGTACTGGCATCAACCGCCACCACAGTATTGGTTTTCGCACCGATTTTATTTGTGCAACAGGAAGCTGGTCAACTCTACTCAGACATTGCGATTGCCATTTCTGGCGCCATCATTGCCTCCATGCTTGTGGCCATTTTTGTCGTACCCGTCGCACTGGCAAACTTTGGTAAGCAGCAAGATCTGGAAGAAAAACGCCAGGTTGAACTGGGTACCTACTGGCTGAAGTTGTCGCAGCTATTTACCCGCACGACCACCCAGGCACGCATTGCCAGCGCTGCATTTATCGTGGTTATTATGGGTCTGGCCACAACCTTGATGCCAGCTGCCGAATATTTGCCTGAAGGTGAAGAGCCCAAGGCATTCTCTATGATGATTGCGCCCCCGAACTACAACCTGACCGAAATGGAAAAAATTGGGACGGAACTGCGCGCCTACTTTGATGGCTTTGTGCAGGCAGATAACGCAGATTTTCTGGCGGGGAAGACTGATATGCCGCCACTGGAGTACTACTCCATGTCAGTGTCAGTTGGACGGATCTGGTTCTTAAGTGCCCCCGTTGAACCAGAACATATTAATCAGATGATGAACGCCATTACGGATAAATTCAGAAGTTACGAGGGCATGCGTGCGTTCTCTGCCCGAGGTTCGATTATTTCCAGCAATGACGGCGGAACACGCGCTGTGGCGGTCGATATCGCCGGTGCGAATATCACGGACCTCTATAGTGCGGCAGAAGCTGTCTATGCCGAGGCGGATAAATTGTTTGATAAGCCGCAGATCAACTCCGACCCCAGATCACTGACACTCGACCAGCCACTCATCGAGATCCAGCCTCGCTGGGCACGACTGGCAGAGCTGGGGCTGGATAATCGAGATTTTGGGTATGCCGTGGCTGCGATGAGTGATGGTGCTTATGTAGATGAGTTCATCCTTAATGATGATAAAGTCGACATGTTCCTGTTCAGTGGCTCGGGCAATCGCCAGACCATAGAGCAGCTCTCGACAACACCTATCATTACCCCCAACGGACAGGTGCTACCGCTCAATGCGCTGGCCGATCTGGTTGAAAGTAAGAACAGTAATTCCGTGCGTCGTGTTGATGGTAACCGGACCGTCACCGTGTATATTATCCCGCCCAGAGACGTCGCGCTGGAAACGGCTGAGCAAATAGTCCGTCAGCAGCTGTTACCTAACCTCTGGCAACAGGGCAAGATTGCTCAGGGTATTAAGGTCAACATCAGTGGTGCCGCGGATCAGTTAGAAGCCACCAAAGCATCTCTGTCTGGTAACTTTGTCATAGCACTGGTGCTGAGCTACCTGCTGTTGGTGGCGATTTTTACCCACTGGCGTTACCCACTGTTTATTCTGGCAACCGTGCCGCTGGGTATGGCCGGTGGCCTGTTAGGGCTGGTGACCGTGAATGGCATTAACAGCACCTTGTCGGCCATAGGGCTCAGTGCCTTCCATCAGCCGTTTGATATGATCACTATGCTGGGCTTTTTAATCTTACTGGGCACTGTGGTGAATAACCCAATCCTGATTGTCGACCAGACTCGTCGTTATGTGATGGAGCAGGGAATGAAGGTTAAAGAAGCGGTCCAGCAGGCCGTGGCAAAACGCCTCAGACCAATACTGATGTCAACAACCACCACCATTTTCGGCCTGGCTCCTCTGGTACTGATCCCAGGTGAAGGAACCGAGTTGTATCGCGGTGTGGGAATTATCGTACTCAGTGGTATTTTGGTTTCAACGCTGCTCAGCCTGACTTTTTTACCAGCACTGCTGGTTGCTGTTATTAAGGATGAAAAACCGGCTTAAAAAACAACCCAGCCCGGAGCAAAATGCTTCGGGCTGGGTTGTCAGGTTTTGCGTATAGCCTAAATGGCCACTTACTTTTTCTGTGTGGTGGCCAGCCAGACTAACCCTATGATTGCCGTCATTGCCAACCCCGAAAGCAAGAAGGGATCAATAATCAGGGTATCGTTAAATTCAAACTTACCAGCTGAAATCGTTTTCCAGCCCATAAAATGCTGATTCGCGGCAACAACCGCCCCAAAGAAACCAAATACCAGCGCGGCATACTTACCTACCCAGTGACGCGCAGCCCCTGTAAACAAAATAATGCCAAGCAGACCAATGACTGTGCGTTGCACACGGCAGTACGGACATACATAAACGGCTCCCATTAACTCAACCGTCCAGGCAAGAACGGATACCCCGATGGCAGCGAGACCCAGCCACTTCGCATGGCGGGTATAGGTTTCTAACTCAAATAACATGTATTTACTCTTTTTCTGTGACACTGACAGAAAGATCTCCGCCAGAAAAAACAGTTATACAATAACATATTCTAATTGGGGATATTAAATAGCTTTTTGGAATAAGAATATTAACGACGCCTCATCGCTGTAAAAATAGCAATCACAAATGACACCGCCACCAAATCTACCTCGACCACAGTCAACTTCATTGTGTTGGCTTTCATCTCAAGCTCAAATGTAGAAGACAACAGCAAACCAAAACCTACCTGGGTTTCACCAATCAAATCCCGGTTGATACCCAGATTGATTGCCCCCATTCCGGTGTAGGCATATGCAAATGCACCAAGCTGAACACTGACAACCTGCAAGGCCTGATTCAGAATAGACAAAAAGTACCACTTTACCTGCGACGTGATCGCGGTGTAACCAGCAATGGCATTCAGGAAGATCAAAGGTAGTCCAGTGAGCGTTACAGGTGCGGTCTCTCCCTCAGAAAAAAAACCGACCACCAATACTATGGTCATAACCAGTGCTGCCAGTAACTGCACATAACCCACTACCTTAACTCGCTCCTTAATAAACTGAAGCTTGGGACTGGTCTTAGGTGTAGTCTGATATTGATTTGGGCTTTGCATAAACGCTGAATACTCATCTGAGTCAAACGAGACGGCATACACTCATTCTTTGAGCATCTCATTTACCGTATGGTTCAACTGAAAAAATAAAAATAAGGTCGCGCGAGTGTACCTTATTTATTCAAACTCAGCAGCTAAGTGTGCAGATATTATCTGCACCGTTTCGACATAGGATGCCCGTAGGTATATTCAATTAGATCCCACAAGTTCCCATACAAGTCTTCAAATACAGCGACTGTGCCATAGTCCTGCACAGCGGGCTCACGAACAAACTGAACCCCCTCAGCTTGCATCGCTTCATAGTCGCGCCAAAAGTTGTCAGTGCTTAAAAACAAAAACACGCGACCGCCAGCCTGATCACCAACAAAGCGTTTTTGTTCGGGTTTAGAGGCTTTCGCCAACAATAAAGCAACACCATGAGAATTAGGGGGGGCGACCACCACCCAACGTTTATCTTGCTCCGCCTGATAGCTATCCTCTATAAGCTCAAACTTGAGTTTACCGACATAAAAGTTGAGCGCTTCGTCGTAGTCGTTTACCACCAGTGCGATGTGCGCAATATTCTGTTTCATAGTGACCCTTGAGTTTAATTGTGCGGCTGGAATTTCTTGGTCATACCCTGGCTCTTCGGTGCAACCAGTCGATACCCCAATTTTTCGTAAAACACCGGCTCATCAGCAATCATAGAGACATAAGAGCCGGGCAACGGAAATAAATCTTACAATATCAAAATAAGTCATATTGAACGCGCTCTGGCGCCTTCTTTAGCGGCGTCAACCCCCTTTACATTGCATAGTCCAGCATATTTAGCATTGCGCGGTATCTTCTAAATAGGCACACTATGACGTTGGATATAACACTAATAATAAACACTTTTTCTGCTCAAGGATCCTGATAATGAAAACAATAATACCCAAACTCACAGGCGTACTCGGTGGTGCCATGATCATGTGCCTAAGTGCACGATTTAGCTATGCAGCTGAATCGCAGGTCATGTCATCCGATGCATTACTACTGACTCAGGTTCAGATTGTCGATGTCGATCAGCAGGAGATCCGCCGTGGTGCCGTACTGATTGAACAAGGCAAGATAGCCGCTGAATACCCTGTGCCTCCAGCCAATTTTAAAGGTCAGATTCTAAATCTAAATAATCGTTGGCTAATTCCTGGACTGATCGACATGCATGTTCATGCGTTTGGCAACCGAGCTCCCCATGCTAAATCAGATTTTGCCGGCACTGAAAAGATCTCCCAACGAGTGCTGTATGCCGGAGTGACCGGATTTGTAGACTTATTTGGCCATGAGCTAGGCCAGATAGCCGCACGGGAAAAGCAAAGAGCAGGCGCCTTTGTTGGTGCTGATATCTACAGCAGTTTATCTTGTCTGACTGCCCCGAAAGGTCATTGCACAGAATACGGCCTGGAAACACGCACTATGTCGACCCCAGAAGAGGCTATCGCTCAGGTGCAGAGTTTAGCCAAAGCCAAACCCGACGTAATTAAAGTGGTATATCAACCCAGTGACGACCAGCCCTCGATTGATAAAGCCACCTTTGCAGCTATCGTCCAGCAAAGCAATAAACTCGGGATCAAAACCATAGTTCACCTTAAAACCTGGCAAGAGGTCATCGATGCCATCGAGGTAGGCGCCACGGCTTTTACACACATTCCCGGTACACCCATCCCGACAGGGCTGGCAGACAAAATAGCCAAGGCAAACATGGTGGTGATCCCCACCATGACAGTTCACACAGATCTGACAGATTTTCTGTTCGACAAGACGGTGATCGCCTCAGAGCTGCTGCAAGCCATGACAACCCCAGCCATCATTGCAGGTTACCAAAGTGAAGAAACCATGAAGAAGTGGGGCGACCGGGAGGCCAAATGGCGTAAACAGGATGCACAAAGAACCGCTAACCTGACCGCACTGGTCAAAGCCGGTGTTACCGTTTTAGCAGGCACTGACGCCGGTAACTACGGCACTATTCAGGGTTACTCTGTGCACAGAGAAATGCTGAAATTCACTCAGGCAGGTATGACAAACTGGCAAGCACTGGCCGCAGCCACCACTCGCTCGGGTTCCTTTTTGGGCATTGATAACACACTGCAAACCGGTGCTCAGGCAAGCTTTGTGATCCTGGATGCCTCGCCGATAGAGGATATTCAGAACACCCAAAAAATTCACACCGTGATCCATCAGGGTAGAGTGGTTGACCGAGACCAGGCGCTGAAAAACGGATTTTAATCTCAGGTGCCGCCTTCATAAAGCGGCATCTTTCATCAACAGGTACCCTTTTAATGCACCGTCTATATATTGGCCTGCTGGCAGGCCTCTGTCTTTTTATTTGTACGCTGTACCTTTACCCAAAAGAACAGAATAAAGCCGAGAATATCAAAGTTGCAGCCCCCATTATAGATCACGTTCAGCACACGGATCTGACGAATACAATTGTCAGCACGACACGCCAACAACCCGAGCAGGTGCAGGCCGAGTCAGCCGAGGCACTATTTAAACAAGCCATACAAATACGCCAGTGTCGCAACGTACCGCGTAGCGATGAAGCGTTCAATCAATGGCTCGAACAGGCATTATCTCGCGACGAAGTGCACGAGATAATTGATACCATGAAAACCAGATATCAAGGCTGCCTGAGCAACACCAATCGTGATGAAAACTATGTAGAGAAGCTAATAAACGCAGCCCAAATGGGCTCAGATAAAGCGGCCGATACACTCTGGCTACTTGCCCCGGCCGAAGTACATCAGGCACTGAATTTCAGTACACTCACCAGAGATGAACAAGTCGCTCAGGTGAAAGCATTCACCGCGCAAAAATATCAGGTGACTGAGCAAGTCGCATTGCAAGGTGGAGAGAAAGCGGCCCTCCAGTTAATCCGTGGCTATCAATATCTGGACCCTGACACAGGGGGACAAAATTATATTCAGGCACTGGCCTACAGTCATTATTTTTTGCAAACCCGCCAGGACAGTGAGGTATATGGTCGCGTCGAGTGGACCAGGCAATATCTGGAGCAGCGTATGACACTCGATGAAATTACTCAGGCGCAGCAACTGGCTAGTGAGTTACAGCATCGCGAATAAGATCATTAAACCATACAAGTGAATACCATGTGGCAGCACTTGGTTTACTCCGCCAGGCAAAGATCGATAATAAAGACATCACCGTATACTGACCGCATAATTTGTACATTTTTGCATGGCAGGATTATCATCCAGCTCCTTGAACGAAAAATGAGGTCTTCATGAAACCCGGTTTGACTGTTTCTGCGTTAACGTTAGCCTTGCTACAGGCGTATTCAGCGCAGGTTGCTGCTGACACAGCAGGTATCGACCAGATAGAAAAAATCACGGTTACATCAACACGTACAGCCAAAGCCAATACCGATCTGGCACTGAGTGTAGGTCAGGTATCCGAGCAAACCATTGCTGACGACAATGCGCAGCATATCTCCGAGTCATTGCAAACCATACCGGGGGTTTTGATCAATCAGCTGTCGGGTGGACAAGGGCACAACGCAGCCGTGCGCATGCCGATTAATTTTGATGGCTACACCTTATATTTGCAGGATAATATTCCGCTGCAATCAGCAGCCTTTTATACTCATAACGCGCTATGGTGGACCAGCAGTAACATAGGTCTGTCACGTCTCGAAGTACTTCGTGGTGCAGGAACTAGCTTGCATGGCGCAGGCGCGGTAGCAGCCACTGTCAATGTACTGTCGAAGCCGGTTTCAGCAGACAAAAACTCTGTGGGCCTGACACTTGGGGAGCATGGCTATTCACGCATAAATGGCAGTACCACCTTGTTAGATGACAATCAGGGAGGGTTGCGTGTATCGGCAGCCTATCTGGAAAATGACGGCTGGCGAGATCATAACGCCGTTGAAAAAGCCGAGCTGGACGTACGTCATGAATATCAACTGGACGACAAACAAAGTCTGACAACCTCGCTGATAGCTTCGTCGCTTGATCAGCAGATCCTGACCACACTCAGCATAGAGCAGTTTGAACAAGATCCCTCTCAGTCAGGTCTGCCTGACGAAGTGGTCGACCTGGATCCGCGCAGAACCACGGATTATATGCGCCTCAGCACTGAATATCTGTATGAGGATAAAAACCTGAGCGTATCCCTTATTCCTTATGCGCGTCACCGCACATTAGAACACCTTGCCACCTGGCAGCCCAATATGCCGGTAGAAGAAACGGAAGTCACCACATTCGGTCTGCTGGCGCTGGCAAGCTGGTCTCATCAAAACAGTGCTCTGACGACACTCGGCATTGACTTAGAACATACTTCCGGAGATACCTACTCATTTCAGCCCACCACCAGAATCACCACTGGACGAGGAGCAGCGACATACCCACAAGGACATGTGTTCTACGACGACACCACCACTTTTAAAAGTGTATCCCCTTATATCCAGCACCTCGGCTATCTTACCGACGCGCTCAGCTATACTCTGGGAGTGCGCTTTGACCACAGCCAATACGTGTTTGACAATGCTCTGCCTAAATACAAAGACGATGGCTTTGGCAATCGCTCCATTGCCTCACGCAAAGACACTTTTAGCCACCTCAGCCCTAAGCTGAGCCTGAACTATTTGCTTAATGAGCAGTCGAGTGTTTACGTGCGCTTTGCCAATGCGATGCGATTACCCACAGCACCTGAAATGTACCACCTCAAAAGTCGCCAAAGCAGTGCACAGCTGGGCAGCCTGAAAGAAGAAACGTCCGATACTTATGAACTGGGCTACAAGGCCAACCTGGATGCGCTGTCGATTGAACTGGCATATTATTTAATGGATGTGGACGATGCCATTGTTACGGCATTCAGCGATCTGGGCGCCTCATACCGGGTCAATGCATCCAGTGTCAGACATAAAGGCTTTGAGCTTGGACTGAACTACCAGTTTAACCGCGCATTTTCTGCCGCGCTGGCCTACAGCCAGTCTGACCATGAGTTCCGTCATTACATTCGTGATGAAGGACGGGTTCACCGCGAGACGGGCGAGTCGATGGAACAGGATTTGTCGGGTAACAGCCTGCACATGGCACCGGAATATGTCGCTAATTTCAGGCTTAACTACACCAGTCAGACCATTAAGGGACTCAGGCTAACTGCTGAAGCCAAAAGCATCGGTGATTACTACCTGAGCGTTGAAAATACCGATACTTACTCGGGTTATACGGTGTTTAACCTCAAAGCTAACTACCGGCTCAACAAGCGCGTGAAACTCCACGCCCGGATAGCCAACCTCACCGACAAAACCTATGCGCTGCAAAACGAGGAGCGCTTTGGCCGAACCCGTATTCAACCTGGCATGCCGCGCACGGCGTATGTCGGGATCAGCTATGACTTCTAGTCTCAGATACGCGGCACCCGCTTGCACCCTGATGTTACTCACATCAGGGCCGCTCGCGGCAGAGCACGTCACATTTGAGGCAGGTTCATACAGAAACAAATCTGTACTGTATTACGATCACCAAACGTTGAGCCTGAGTAAAGTCGACTCAGGCAAAACCATCTCTGTGTGTGAACAAGGCATTTCCGCTGAAACACTCAGTCACACATTGGCCTTTTTCAAAACCCTGGATATTCAGAGCTGGCAACCCGATTACTTTAGCGAGAGGCTCAAGGGTGGCAATATATTCACCCTTGATATTCAGATCGCCAACATCACTAAAAAAAGTGCAGGTCATAGTCACCTTGCACCAGCTAGATATGACAAAATCATTCGGCATTTTAATCAAGTGCTCACCGTCAATAATTGCCCGGTAATCAATTAAATCCGTAGCCTTGCTACCACAGCTCCCTGATCAGGCTAATTTTGCCTTCTTTAAAACCAAATACGGCCAGCATAGGCTCTTGTTGTTGCCAGCTGCCATCAGCCTGGTTAAAACCATAAGCATACTCTACAGCAATGTGGTTTTTACCCGGGATAGTTCGTAGTACCCGGATCTCGCGGTTGGTTTCACTATCGTACCGGCCACTTTCATGATTACGTAAGAATGCGCGTCGCCAGGCGGGTTTATCAAAATTAGCCTGATATTCAATATGCTCGTATTTAACCTCGTCATGCATCAGGCCAATCAGGGCATCAATATCCGCAACCGTAGAGCCTTTATATGAGACAGTATCCAGCGCATCAAAGTACTGGTTTACTTTGCTCAGCTGACAGTGTGAGTCACATTTGGCTTCTGCGAATACTGATGATGACAATGAGAATAAACCTCCCCACACCAACACATTTATTATATTTTTCATTTTATTTTCCTGTGATGAAAGTAGTTAAATGAGTCCATTATTTCCTTTAAGCCGGGCTCAATGGGAAAAAGACTACCCCACCATAGCAGCTGAGCTATGTCTTTGACGACAAATACTTGCGTGCACAATGCTAAACAATTCCTGAAGGCGCCGACTATCAAGAAAAACTCTATCTCGTAGTCAATGTTTCATATTACCCAAGTAAGGTAGTGACGTCTCAAATCAGTATAAAAAAGGAGCAAAAATAATAAAAGACTAAGCAAAACTTGTTCGGTGATAGTTACTTAATTATTTAAAGAAACAAGGGGAATAAAGGATTAAAACAGACTTAAAAAAGGAATAGAAAAAGGGAAATTGACTTGAAATGCAGCCATCAATTCGGTCTATAACGTTGCGTTAACCTGTCCTAATTTCTGACCAAACACTTAGCTTTCATTAACAAAAAAGGTTCACTACAAAAATGATTACAAATACAAAACTTTTTTTACTCGGTGCCATATTCATACCCACACTCTCGTTGGCCTCTACAGCCCCTCTCAACAATATTCAGCCTGAAAATACCGGTACACCAGAATACCTGATAGATGGCGATATAGTATTGGACAATGTAAGTGAATTTCACACCTTTTCAGCCAATCGCGCGGCTAATACGTCCGGTTTAGACAGCGCTGTGGGCTGGCCAAACGGCGTCGTCCCATTCCATCTAGTGGGTATCGCCAGCGGCAGTCAGAATGAAAAGAACATTCTTGAGGCAATGGAGATGATAGAACGCGCTTCTCGGGTGAATTTTGTCCATAAAACGTCAAGTCATTCTAACTACCTTACGATTTATGGCCATGCACTTGATGATGAGAGTGAAAAAAACAAGATCTGCTCTGCGAATATTGGTTATGCGAATGGCGGGCGCCGTCAGGCATGGATCCCCAACTACTGTAGTGTAGGCACTGCCATTCACGAGTTATTGCATATTCTGGGTTATCGCCATGAGCACCAGCGTACCGACCGCGATTATCACGCTCGAGATGGTCAGCGCTACTCCCTTACAGTGAATGACCGCTACGTACCTTGTACTTTGCAAAGTGCATTCAAAACATCATCCCTGGTATCACGCTCGCGGCCATATGACCATCTGTCAATTATGCATTACAGCAACCACGACAGAACAGGCTGTACCTCAGGAGCCACAGGCAAGGCCTTCAGCTATCAAAACCTCGATAGTGGGGCAGCAATAAACACCCTGGGAAATTTTCGCTTATCAAATGGTGACCTGCAGTCGCTACGTGATGGGTATGGTCGTGACCGGTCGCAAACGCCTGTATTTATGGGCCCGAGCCATCAAGAGAAAACAAGCTTACGCTTTTCAGTGATTTGGCCTCAAGTTCACGATTTTCCTGACTATTACAGAGTGAATGAAACATCTGAAGAGTTCATTGATATCAACCGAAACGGTAAATTGGATGTGGGTACGCCTATGACGTACCGTATCAGTGCTTGGGACTACTGGAGAGATACGTTTGAGGTTTACTTTGGGGAGCTAGTTCCCGAAAAAATGAATGGATACAATTACCGTTTCACGGTGGAGGCATGCTGGGATAGCGGCACATGTTCAAGCGAATCCGCAACTCAAACATTCTCTGTGTTACAACATACACGTAAACCAGAGCCATACATCGAGGACAATACGTCGACTGACACTGAGTTTTATGTGCGCTGGAACGGCCAGCTACAAGTGCAATACTTCAAAGTATATCGCAATGGCAGGTACTTGGGAGAAGTCACCGGCACTTCTCTCAAACAGTCTCTGTCTTCTGGCACCTACAAGTATGAAATTCAAGCGTGTAATGCTCGAGGTTGCAGCGATAATGCAACGCTAACACATACGCATTTAATTACGGTTGGAGATGCACCAACTAAAGCGCCAAAAATCGATGACTTTATTGACTCTGGGTGGGGACACATTGCTGAATTTGGGTTTTATACAGTTGCTCGCGCAACTGAGTATCGCTTCCATATATCAGGGCAAGGTCTTGTATACACAGGGAGTGTCTATACCCCATACCAAGACACAGACGGCGGCTATCAGGGCCTTCCAGGCAAAAAGGCACCTGAAGGAATGTATCAAGTATCCATTACCGCATGTAATGTCAATGGATGCGGCCCTACGGCTACAGAAACAGTTGAAGTCTGGTATGACTTTTAACTTTTTGAAGTAGTGTGATAAAGAGATCCAAATTTAATCACAATGGTACATAGTGCCGCGTACATCCATTGGTGAATAGTCTGGGAGGCAACTTGATTGGAGGCTTCCCGGATTATTTTTTCAACTTTAGAGGGTAAATGTAATTCTAGATAAAACTGCTCATTTTACCTTGCGCAACGACCGCGCTGAAGGTGACATAAACGTGTTCACGGCCACCATCTGCTGCCATCATCCCGGCCAACGAGCCGGGAACTACTTAAAAACGATTCGGTCGCATAAGATACGAGTGGAAGTCCTGATTGCGACGGAGTATAAACTCAGCTAAAACTGCTCATTTCACCTTGCGCAAAGGCCGCGCTAAAGCACGACTTTGCACGACACATATATGTACACCTCGACTCTGTCCAGACTTTTTTAAGGTCTAGACAACTAATTTTTCATTCTTTGATCAACTGGTTAAGCTGCTTACGTATATCCGGCCTGTTTGTAAGGTTCGTCGACCTTTGGCCCTAATGAGAACCGCCCCTCTGCTGCTAATCGTCCTTTCGAATTTGATGTTTCTATATGTTCATCAGCGTTCACAGAGGTCGGTTTAACCTGTTAAATCATTACCTCACTTGCTTAGTAGGTGGGATTATGTTGTTTTGTACTCTGTTTTATTTACCAACATTGACCAGATTATTCGAGCTAGTTTATTTGCCACCGCAACTACTGCTTTGTGTTTGCCCCGGCGCTCCATTACTTTCTCTGCCCAATTCGATAAGTCATCATCACTTTGTTTAGCATAACGTAAGACACTCCATGCTCCTTGAATGAGCAAGCGCCTGATATATTGATTGCCTCGTTTGGTTATGCCACTTAATTTTTGTTTACCTCCACTGGAGTGCTCTCTAGGGATTAACCCCAAGTTTGAAGAGAAGTGCCTGCCATTTTTAAAGTGCTTACCATCGCCGGCAAAGGCTTTAATTGCTGTGGCCGTGATGGTCGATACACCTTTTATCTTCATCAATCGCCGACAATCTTCATCTGACTTTACTTGTGAGCGCATTAAAGAGTCTACCTCACTTAATCTTGCTTCCATTTCTAGCCACTCTTGCCTGATATTGTCTATTAGATGTCTGATGCCTGAACTTAGGTCATTTTCTCCATCCTCTAAGACTTCTGGTAACGTCTGCTTTAGTGCCTTGTCCCCTGGAGCTATAATAATTCCATACTCGTTCAATAATCCGCGTAGTTGGTTTGTCAGCCTTGTTTTTTGGCTCACCCAGCGGCTTCTCACTTTATGCAGCATGGAAGATTCTGTTTGTTCCAGGCGTCTCGGTTTTACGAAATACATGCTCGGCCTTACGGCAGCTTCTGTGATAGCAAATGCATCATTTCTATCGTTTTTATTACCCTTCACAAAGGGCTTTACGTGAATTGGTGGGATCAGCCTTACTCTGATGCCTTGCTTTTCTAATTCACGTCCCCAGTAGTTTGAGCCTGAACAAGCTTCCATAGCGACAATAGCGTCTGGATAGTTCAGCAGGAATGGCAACAGCTTGTTTCTTTTTAGTGCTTTATTAAAAATAGGCTTTCCTGCCTGGTTAACACCACAGACTTGAAGCGTATTTTTTGCCAAATCAATTCCAATTAGACATACTTTCATTTGAACACCTCTTGTGATTTATATTGAATCGTCAAATCAATATTGGCGCATTGCGACGCCGTTTGCACTTGAGGTGTTCATCTCATCATCCATGTGAAGGGCTTCCGGCTTTTCATCCATGAAAAGCGTTCGCAGCGCTGCGATGATTCTTAATCATCGGTCGCTGCTCACCCAATCAAGTTGCATGTCCCATTGGTGTTGGTTTTCCTTTTTCAACGGGGCCTGGGAGTCGTCTACTTGTTGCAATACGTTGCTTGCTTCAACCAGCGTTGCGTCGCGGCCGAACAGGTAGCTTTGCTCTTCCACTATGGTTCTGTATGCTTTATTCAGTGCCAGTGCGCGCTCTTTTGACGGGGTGATCAACTCGTACAGGTTCTCTGCCGACTCCACTTTTTCTTTATCAACCGTGCCATCTGCTTTAAACCACTTTTGCAGCATTTCGCGGTTCTGGCGGAATTCGTCGCCACCGCCAACGCGGTTCATGTATGTCAGGAACTCGCCGAGTGTTTCGCCTTTGTTGGGGACATCTTTCATTTCTTTGAGGTTGATATAGCCCCAGCCACGTGCACCTTCTACTTTGCGGGCAAATGAGAAGGTCTGGTCGTAGGTTGAGCCGATGGTTTTGTGACAGCCATTACAAAATGCCAGCTCCTGCTTATGCTGTGGCCTCAGGTTACCTTGTTTGTCTTCAATATACCCATTGATGGTCCAGCCAAAGGTGTTGTTGATACCCTGATCGCCCAGATACAGGGTTTGCGGCAGGTTTCCGAATTCTTTTTCTTTTTCTTCACGGTGATATGAAGAGTTCAGTGACTGGCGGGTCTTAAATCTGTGCTTTTTCATGTAGCGCACTTCTTTCATGCGCGGTGCATTGTAAATGCCGCTATTATCATCCACACCAATGTAACGTACGGTGTGCAGAAACTCGGTTTCCTGGGGGTAGAGCATATGCGCCAGCGCATCGGTGGCATCCCCCACATAATGTGATTGCCTGATTATCTCGCTGACTTCACTAAGCTGATTGTCGCCGTTTAAATCCTGGCCAATGCGCTGCTCAGAGATTGAAGGAGTAGAGATCTTATCCAGCCCTTTTAGCGTCAGCTCAACCAGGCTCAGATTTGCCAGGTACACGTCCTGATTGTACACGCCGCCTTTTGAGCGAAACGCTTCGGGCAAACGGATCATCACATCACCTGTGGAGCCGTTGGTGGGCCAAAACGTCGACGGGAAGGGCTTGTAGTTAAACGCCACCCAGCCGCTGCCATCTCTGGCAAAGCCCATCTCATCAAAGGCTTTTTCCGGATAGGCCAGATTTTCCAGCGGCGTTATTTCACCGCGCCATTGCTTGTCTTGTTTCAGCTTTTCGATAAACGGGGTGTAATTATCCTGATTGATCCACGCCATGATCTCTTTGTCTGGCATACCTGCGATCAAATCTGTCCTGTCAACAAAGAGGTTTTTCCAGTGGTTTTTCAGGCCCAGATCAGAGAATTCATACACGCCCTGCAAGTGGCCATCGCGCATCGCATTCGGCCTTTCAGGCTCTTGCTGATAAGACTGATGGCAGGCATAACAGGGGTTATTTACACCATCGGTTTTAGTGTAACACTGAGGTGGGATCACAGACTCGGGGTTATAGACCTCATCGTGCTCCATGTAAGCGGTTGCCGGAATATCATCACCCGGTTTGTACGGTGCAGCTTTATGCGCTGACTGCGAGGCGATTAGTTCGGCAGCTTGAGTATGATGTTGTGATTCTTCGCAGCCGGTCAGTGCCAGGCCAGTGAGTACCGCCAGGCCGATTACTTGGTATTTCATTTTTATGACGCCCATTTTTGGATAAAAAAATGCGGTGCCACGAACAGGCACCGCGAGTCTTACAATTACTTAGCGTTAGGATCGTACAACCACAGGGTGTTGTTTTCCTGGATACCGTCTTCACCAATGATGATGCGGCCGTCCTGCATAACAATCACGTTATCAGGCTGAGAAAGCTGATTGACATCACACTCTTGCGCGCCAGTCAGGCTGGAGCGGAATGTCCCCCCCATTACCACCGGCTCAATGCGAGTCAGATTATAGTTGTTATCGATGTGTGCACGGTAAACACCACCACAATCTTTAACACGATTAGACAACCGAATATCACCCTTTCCATTAGTCATCGTCTCGTCAATGTCAGCAACACCGATATACATGTAAGCCTGCTCAACCACTTCGCCCGGTACCCTGTCCTGACCAGTGACTGCTTCGACTACACGGTCGTAGTTGATGCTGATCCCTTCCAGCTTGCGCCATTCAGCCGTTGCACCCAATTGCTTAGCCGCCTGGCGAGACTCCAGGAATGCTGCACGGTTATCCATAGGTTTACCCGCAGTAACCAAACCACCACCTTGCGCCAGCGTTGGGTAAGTTTCGGCACCGTCTGCCCATGCTTTTACGTCAGCCACAGACAGATAACTTGTTTGACCTTCAACAAAATCTGCGGTGCTGATTTCATCGTACTCAGCAATCCAGGCTTCAATTTCAGCATTGGTGCCCGATGCAATTTCAACCCAAGTAACATCAAAGCCAGTCACAGCCGGATCGTTCAGGCCTTTGTCCTGCGTCAATTTCGCGCCATAAAGCGTACCTGAGCTTAGGTCTTTAGGTTGATCTGCAATGAACTTAAACAGTACGCCACCGGTATCATCCTGAGAAGAATAGACAGTGCGCTCGTCAGGCATAACGACGGAGTTTTCGTGCTCGTAACGACCAATGGTAAAATGCTTCACAATATCTGGCGTATCAGAAAGCGGATTTTGCACTTCTGCAATGTAACCGTAGCGATAAGGATTAGGGAATTCAGGTGCAACCAGCTCTTTCATTCTGTCGATTTTCATAAAGGCCGGATCATTCCACTCTGGATTTTGAGTAGTTTCAACGTCAGATCGTACGATCCATTCTTCAGACGTCAGCGGCGTGCCCCAGGGAGATACAGAACCAAAACAGTTTGCTGCGGTGCCTTTAACTGCATCAAAGTCCAGCATCATGGCTTCTTCAATGTTCCATGTACCTGCGTCGCTCTTGCTCATTTTAAGGCGGCTCATACCACCGGGGTAAGCTTCCCAGTTAGTAAACAAATAACCTGTATTTTCTTCGTCAGCACTTGGAACAAAACCATTGAAATCCGGATTGTCGTTTTCAAGGATTTTGTCACCTGAAGTGATACCATAGTGCACACCTAAACCACCCGCCAGGCCTTTTTCACCCAGGTCGGCATACACATCACCGGTCTGACCCAGGATCTGATATTGACCAATCGCAGTTACAACCGTTTGCATCTCAAACTCTGTCACTGGAACAGGTGAGCTCACTATATTACGTGGCAACTCGTTGAAATTAACACCGGTTAATACGCCCACAGTACCGCCATTGTATGGACGTCCATTTCCATCTTCCGATGTGTTCGCATCGCTTGGGTGTTGCACATTGAAGAACAAATCACCTTGCTCAGTCAGGAACAAACCTGTGACTTCGGCGCCTGCTGGCACAGTGGCGATACGGATCAGGCCTGAACCACTGTTTTGACCATCTTTACCTGCAACACCATCAGTGCCGTTCGTGCCATTAGTACCGTTAGTGCCTTGCTCTCCCTGAACACCTTGCTCACCCTGAACACCTTGCTCGCCCTGAGGGCCTTGTTTACCATCATCACCATCACAGGCGGATAATGCCACTGTGACGGCAGCGGCGATCAACGAATATGCTATGCGCTTCATTAGTTACTCCGAGTTAGTTGCTACGATTGCTACAGTTATTGTTATAAAGCGCACAATAGGTTGAGCCGAACCGGTTACAGATACATTGCTTAAATATTAAGGTTTTCAGTCAGTTATGAGTCAAAGAAAAGACACACTGGAAAGTTAGAGCGAAAGCTCAGTGTAAAGGGGGTTTACAGCTGATAACTCGAAAGAGCAGAACAAAAACAGATATAATACTCAGAGATTAGCAAACACCTTTTAGTGAGATCATGAATTTACCAACTTACGGATTTGGCGCAGAGCAGGGGTTACTGGCCATTTACATCGAACATCCGCCAGTACTTTCTGAGTTTCAAAAATTAAATAAAGTCATAGCCTTACAGGCAGGGGAAATCGACTACATCAACCAGCAATGTGGTAATGGCTGGCGCAAAGTGTTTAATGTGTATGCCAAGTTTATAGCAGAACTCAGCCACCCAGATCACGATTTTACTAACCAACCAAAACACTATCCAAGCTGGCAAAAGTATCGGGATAAACGGCTGTTACAGCAGGGATGTCAGGAGGCTTTACTGTTTTCTGTGCCAGATTTGGCTGCCAATCGCTATGACTGGCACATCATAGCGGGGCGCACTTATGCAAAAGCCTTATTCCGAGATCATATTTTTACTAACTCTTTGCACTGGATAGATGAGGAATTTGCCATCGACCCCGTTAATAAGTTACTGATCTGCCCGTATTTGGATTATCGCCAGCTTAGTAATATTAAGCTCTCAAAGCTGGCAGAGCTGATCCTGACGGAGCATGCCAGAGTTATTGTCTGACACAGCTTAAGCCACTGAATCCTAGTGCTTTAAAGAACATATGAGCGGAAGAAAAACCGCTTTCATCCAGCAACTCAGCCAACCTGATCCTATCGAGTGGGTAAAATTCGTGCTCCAGGTTATGACGCATACGTTCTTCGCCGATGTGAGTCAGGCCCATCGCGCGGCAGTGTTTCAGCTGAGACTCGCGTTCGAACTGGGTCTCGGACCTCATCAGATCCGCCAGTAACAGCTGTTTTCCCGGCTTGAGGTTACTATGAATCGATTCCAGTAGTGCCAGCTTACCACCATCGTCTGCCACAAAATGCATCACCAGCAGACACAGTGCAACATCAGCCTGATACTGGCCTGGCACCAGCGGCCCCGAATGTATGGTCACACGTGATGACAATCCGCAGTTAGTAAAATTTTGATCTGCGATGGCCAGCATATCGTCAGATACATCCTGGACAATGAATGTCCAGCTCGGATTACTCTCTGCCAGCTGCAGTACTTCTTTTCCGGTCCCGGCGCCCACAATCAGGATCTCAGCCTGCTCGGGTAATACTGTCTGTAACTGTGCCTGAACCAGCTCATGTAGCAGCTGATAGCCTGGCACCAGGCGCTCAATACGACTGTCGTAATGAGTTGCTTCATCCTGTGTAAAACTGGGCATGAGGTCTCCTTATCGTTCGCTGATGGTGACTGACGAATAACCGCCGGCCTGTTTTTGTACTTTGATCTGTGTCGCAACTCGTTCGGTCATTTCGGCCACATGGGAGATCACACCCACTTTACGTCCCTGCGACTGCAAAGCATCGAGCGCATCCAGCGCCACACTGAGGGTGTGTGGATCCAAAGTGCCAAACCCTTCATCGATAAACAATGAATTGATCTGAACCTGATTTGATGACAGGGAAGCCAGGCCCAGCGCCAGTGCCAGTGACACTAAAAACGACTCCCCACCGGAGAGCGTGTTTACACTGCGCTGTTCATCAGCCATATCCCGATCAATAATGGCAATCTCCAGAGACTGACCTATCACCGTCAGACGATAGCGATTACTCAGGCTGCAAAGATGGTGGTTTGCATACTGCAATAAGATCCGCAGCGTCTGCGCCTGAGCCAGATTACGCATGGTTTTACCCGTGGCATCGCCGAGCAAGCGATTTAGCAAATGCCAGTGTTCATACTCAGCTTGCTGAGCCTGAAGTTGCTCATACTGTTCGGCCAGATACGTTTTATTATCTTCGTGCTGTTTTAGCAAGGTATTAACGCTGACCAGCTGGGCCTGGCTTTCGTCTCGTTCCTGCTGCAACTGTGCCAGCCTTGCATTAAGCTGCTCCAGACTTTGCTCAGTTGCGGGGTGAGCGCGCAGTAGCAGAAGCTCTTCATTCAGGTGCGCATGCTTGCTTTGAGCACTCTGAAAGGCCTTATGCAGCTCTTCATACGTATGCAACAGGGTTTGCCACTGCGTTTTATCCCATTGCAGCAGTGCCTCGACTTCGTCCTCAGTCAGTGTCTCAAATTGCGCTTTTACCTCAGTAAACCAAGTTTGATAACGTGCCTGAATTTTTTCGAGCGCTTCGTGCTGCTGTTGTTGCGACTGTTGTTTGTGTGCCAGTGTCAGTGCCTGAGATTCCTGTGCCTGACGCAACTCGGCTGCATGTTGTGTAGCCTGATTGAGCGCCGCTTCAGCGCTTTGCTGCGCGTCCAGCAATGACTGGTGCCAGTTGTCTGCACTGATCTCAAGAGGTTGTATCGCAGTACGCTCACGCGTCAGAGCATCACCCTGCTCAGCCAGTTGCTGACCTGAGCGCACCGCTTTTTCGAGTTGCCCCTGTTTATCATCACGCTGTTGCTCTAGTAGCTTCGCTTGTTGTTCATCGTTACTGACTTTTTGTTGTAGCTCTGCCAGTAATGCTTGCTGGCGCAGCCGCTGTTGCACCTGCTCAGCCAGCGTTGCTATAGCATCATCAGGTGCTTGTTCAAACTGCTGCCACCATAGCGACACTGGATATAACTGTTTTACCTCTGCTAAGGCATCGTGCTGTTCAGTTTGAATGTCTGTCAGCCTGCTCTGCGCATAAGCCAGCGACTGCTCGGCGCGTTCGATCTGGTTTTGCAACAATCGCAGCTGTTCTTCCTGTTGCTGTAATTCTCGCTGGCATATCTGTTGTTGTTGCCATAGCTGTTGCTGTTTCTTGCTCAGCTGACTATAGGTGTGTAACTTTTGGTCCAGCCGGGCCAGATATGTCTGAGGGTCGCCTGTATCACGCAACTCTGCTGGCAGTTGCGCTAAAATATCTGCAACCTGAGCGAGCTTTCTGCTGAGTTGCGCTTCATGCTGAAGCGCGGCCTGTAGCTGACCATTGCACTTTTCAGCCTGGCCTACCAAGTCATGATACCGCTGCTGTGTCTGCTCACGGGCCTTTTCTGCGGCCTGATATTGCGATTCAAAATCGGCTATCAGTGTCTGCCAGTGACTGTCGATATGATCCACACCATAGGGATGCTCTGTAGAGCCACATACCATACATTCCTGACCAGCAACCAGCTGAGCTCTTAAGCTGCTGACACTGTCACTGGCCCGAAAGCGCACCTGCTGGAGATTCTCCTGGGTCAGTAACACGCGTTGTCTGGTCAGTTCGTCCTGCTGCTCTGTATCTTTGAGCTGCTGCTGCAGACTATGATGCTGGTGCCTCAGGCGGTCAATATGAACACGGTGTTCCCCCTGTTCCTGCTCCAGTTCTTTGCGCTGTTGCTGACTTTGTTGCGCCTGTAATAATTGAGTCCGCTGAAATTGCAACGTCTCATAATCGAGTCCGCTTAGCTCAGATTGAGTGGCACTCAGGCTGGCCTGAACATCTGTCAGTTGTTGCTTTAACTCAGCCAGTTTGGGTTTTAGCCCTTGCTGTGCCGCTCTGTCTTTATCAACACTGACCTGAGTTTGCTGTTGTTCAGCCATCAGTTTAAGGCGTTGCTGCTGACAGCTCTGCCAGTGCGTCAACGCATTACTGGCCTGCGACCAATGCGCACTCAAATGGGTAAGCTCAGGTTCGGCTTCACAGCGAAGCTGTAATTGCGTCATTTCCTGTCGGTCAGTCTTCAGTTGCGTACTTAATTTTTCACCGCGTTGAGTCAAGGTATCGTACTGCGCTTGCAGTTCATTGAGCGCCGCAGTGCTCTGTGCCAGCAGCTGTTTGTTGGCTTCGCGCTGTTGATCTAGCTCACGCAATGCATGCAGGGCAGGCGCAGCTGCCTGTAACTGTTGTTTCGCCTGTGTAAGCCGCGTCTGAGCATCTTGCTGGGCACTCTGTGCAGAGCGGATCTGCGGGGTGTAATCTTGCTGTTGCAGTGTACTGATATCCACATCTAACTGTGTTAACCGGGCGGCAATTTCTCTGGCCTGAGTCCGGTTGTCCGCAATCACTTCTACCGACTGCGCACGCCTGGCTTTATTGTAGTCATCCTGTTGCTCCGCCAGACGCTGCTGATACTGTACCTGCTCCTGCTCGGCCTGATGACACTGTTGAGTCAGCTTTTCGCAGGTTTGATACCAGGTAACCCCTTGCTCAAGGTTTTTTTCTTCCTGTCGGGCATCCGCAATAGATGTCGTCAATCCGGCAGCTTTGGCCTGGTGCTCAGCAAGCACCTCATCACTGAGTAGCGTTACGTGATTCAGCGCCTGTTTACGCTGCTCCAGCGCGTCCTGTTTGGCTTTATGATGTTCAAAAATCGCCTTACCTATGACACTGAACTTGGCCGTTCCGGTCAGGGTCTCCAGCAGCTGTGCCCGCTCATCACTGTTCGCTTTTAAAAAGGCGGCAAATTCATGCTGTGCAAGTAAAACTGCCCGGGAAAACTGCTCAAAGTTCAATCCCAGTAGTTGCTCCAGCAGCTGTTTGGCTTCAGTGGTTTTGGTGGCAAGTATGGTGTCATCATTTACTCGTACAACCTGATGTTCAGCCTCTTTCACTCGCCCGTTGAGCTTATTGCGAGCACGGCTGACACGCCAGCTGGCACGGTATTGCTCACCATCCTGACCACAAAAAGTCACTTCAGCCAGGGCACTGACACAACCACGGCGCAATAGATTACGCGGATCATTGAGCTTAAGCTCATCGCCATTGAGTAGCACTTTGTTTTTGGCATCTGCTTTTAAGCGCGCTGTCTTACCATAGAGCGCCAGGCAAATGGCATCCAGCAGGGTGCTTTTACCTGCGCCAGTGTCTCCCGTGATGGCAAACAGGCCAGTATCTTTGAGCGGGGGTTGAGTAAAATCGATTTCAGCATCCGCCAGCGATGCCAGATTCTGTACTTGGATCCCTAATAATTTCATGCTTCCTGCTCCTGTACATTGGCCAGCACCTGCATCAGGCAATTTTGCAACGCATCGGGAACCGGTTGCTCATTGTCAATTTGTGCCTCATACGCCAACTCCAATAGACGCATAGGCTCCAGTTTCTCTACCTGACCCAAGTCTTCGAAGTAAGGCGAGTCTGAAGATTGTTGTGTTGTACTGATCCGCTCAATACCACAAAAGTGGACACGTTTATCAGTCAGCGCCTGCTCAATCTTAACGCGGAACTGGCTATCCGTGTCACTGGCATTGAGTCGCAGCCTCAGGTAAGGCGTCGCTTCAGGCTTGTCTTGATAGTCAGAGAGGTCCAAATCACTCAGTAACTCAAGCAATTCATCCAACGTAGCGCCGCCACGTTCAGGGAGCAAAATAACCGGCTTTAGGCGGGGAACGTCAAGGGGCTTTACACCACAGAAGGCATTGTCGGAAAACTCCACCAGCAACACCTGATGCCGATAGTTGCGCTCGGAAAATGACATGGGTAAGGGCGTCCCACAGTATCGAATGGATTCACTGCCTGCGACTTTTTGTGCTTTATGCAAATGTCCCAGCGCTACATAATCAGGGCGCTCACCAAACACCGCTGCGGTAATGGCATCGAATCCACCTATCGTGATGTTGCGCTCAGAGTCACCTGAAATGCTGCCCCCTTTAGCATGCAAATGGCCCATAGCCAGAACCGGGAGCTGTTCATCCAGGCTTTGATATGCAGCATGATAAGCACGCTCGACGCCTTGCTGATACGCCAGCGGGTCGTCAGGTTGACTGTCCAGGTCGGCACTACGCAAAAAAGGCATAGCCACCACCTGCAACGTGCCCTTTTCGGTTACAAGTATTTTAACCACATCCTGAGGGTTATGCTTATCAAAGCGACCCACCACATGGGTATCAAACTGGCTCAGTAACGGCTTGGCTGTTTCTATTCTATTAGCAGAATCATGATTGCCTGCCGTGATCACAATATGCAGGCCAGGGTTGTTCATTTTTGCACGTTTTATGAACGTATACAGTTGCTGCTCAGCCAAAGCAGAGGGCGTAGCACTGTGATAGATGTCGCCACTGACAATTAAAACATTGATTTGATGAGAGGTGAGTGTGTCGCACAGCCAGTCGAGAAAAAACTGATGTTCAGCGTGACGGCTGTGCTCATAAAACTGTTGACCCAGATGCCAGTCGGATGTGTGTAAAACCTTCATGCAGCGTTCCTTAACCTTAATGACGGTTAATATACACTGCTTAGGCGAAGAGGTTAATGGCTGAGTTGACGCCAGGCGTAAATCACGACAGGTATCACCAGTAACCAAAGTGCTCTGAGATAACGGCTTTGTTTGCCATGTAATCGTTTCAGTGCCGATTTTTCGTTACACGCGGCCACTTTATCAACGTAAAAATAGCCGTTCTCTAGATACTCTTTACAGTTCTGTTCGTCCGCCGGTATGGCAACGAGTTTCTCATGTTTCTTTAGTATGTAGAAATCCATACTGCTCACCACATTTTAAGCTAAACGGGTACTTAGTACAGAGCAAAACCAACGCCAGTTTTACTCGCCGATTGAAAAGTCCGCGATTTTACTGGGAATTTAGTTCCGATTTCAACCGTTGAATTTGGCTTTTTTAATTTATTTGTAAAATAGAGACAATAAATTTGCAAAATGGGGACTTGGCACGGAAATTTATTGTCATTTTGACACACAAGCCATGTCACTTTTACATACCAAGAATGCAGGCCCTATACAGTCGCCAATACCGGGGCACAGGTGCATCACACTCTTAACCAGTGCAAACAATGAAAAAAACAAATGCGCTCACTACGCACTGATTATTTTAATCTGGATAACAAGGTCAGCAGTAAAATAACAATAATCAGTGCCAATTCGCGTTATGATAGAACCCGAAAGCAACCAAGGGGGACCACATGAAAGATCGGCTGATCGCCGCACTGGCGTTAATTTGGGCAAACACCGCAGCAGCGCACCAGATAAAAGCCGCTATGACAACAGTGCTGATTGACCCCGGTAGTGAGCAGCTCGAGCTCATGCATCGATTTTATCTGCACGACACCGAGCATGCCGTTGAGAAACTGTTTGGTGAAGAGGCTGACCTATTTCAAAACGCATCAGACAGAGCCCGCTTTGCTGAGTATGTCCATGATACCGTGAAGCTGAAAGATGAAACCGGTAAAACTATACCACTTACCTTATACAGCGGTAGCATTGATGGTCAGTTTTTCTGGGTCACCCAGCGTGCTCCCATGCCCGATGTACTGAATCGCCTGCAAATGCGTCATGACGCGCTCAGAGACGTCTGGTCAGAACAGGTCAACATGGTCAACTTCAAAACACATGACACAGTCCACACTCTGCACTTTAACGGCGCTGATGGCTGGCTGTGGGTGAATTTCTCTAAGTAACCATCCAATTTTTAGCACCAACAGCACTAACGTAGAGGCTGTTTTTTCATCTAAATAACAGGCGTATCATGCTAGACCCGGTCAACCTGGCACCAGAGCGGGCTTAATTGAGCAGACATGATCAGTGATCACCACATTGGATCACATCAACCCAAACAAGGGGATTGTCGCCACGCTTTCATTCGGTGGCGACCTGTTGTCTTAGCGTGCAATCTGACAAAGGGCTTTACCTTGCTCAGCCTGCTTGCTGCCGCACTCAAGGAAAACCTGACCCTGAGTGTTGTAAAACTGCCCCTGCCATTGATTGTCTTTTTCCAGCTGAATCGTGATGTAACCAAATTCTCCCTGAGTATTGCCCTGCGCGCGTTTACCATCAATCTGAGTACTAAACCCACTGTTAGCACCGGTTGAACTCAGGCTGACGCCACTGTTCCCCACCACCAACTGAGGCGGACGACCGCTATCCTTACCAAAAGCCAGTGACTGGTAAATATGCATATGCCCCGACAGGGACAAGCTGACCTCGGGCGGCAACTGCTGTGACAGGGTGGTTTTCAATGCTGTTTGCAGCATATCCGTAATCGAGGGTGTGCCAACCGGCCCGCTTTGTCCCCACAGCGGTCTGTGCGTCATCATCCATAACGGGGTTTTGACCCGCGACGCGAGGTGTTGTAATTGCGAATACTGGTCGCGATACTGGCGCGTAAGGGTTTGTGGCGAGCGAGAATCGCAGGCATTGGCCGAATCCATCACCCACAACGCCAGTGAGTCCAGCTCAAGCAGATAGGGGTCTATCATCACAATATGCTCACTTGCCTCGCTGGGCGGCTGGCTGAACTCCCCCTGATAAGGGCAAGACTGCTGTGCAATACCGTCGGGTAAGTCTGACCCTGGTCCCAGAAAATAAAACCAGCCTGGGCCTGCGCGGCTGCATAGTTCATGATTGCCTCGGGCAAACACCCAGGGGGCGCTGGCCAGCAAAGACTTAGCCGGTGCAAATAAGTCGGCCTGCCAGCTCTGCCAGGTATCAGGTTTTGGACTGCCAGTGGCATTTTGCGAGTAATAGGTTTCAGTTAATCCACAGGACGGCCCACCATAGCCACCATCTCCCGCATCATAAGCATAAATGTCTTTGCTGATACTGCCCGACGTGCCGCGGTAGTTGAAATCGCCCATATGCAGGATCAGCTGCTTGGTTTGCTGTGCTCCCAGATCCGCCAGCTGTGCAAAGGGCTGCGCTGCACTTACGCCTGCGCACACAGAGCTTTTACAACCCGAATCACCAAACACCTGAATTTGCTCAGGTGCCAGGGTAACTGGCGCCAGTTCAATGCCACCATAAGACAAGCGATACTGAGTATTCGGGCTGATCACAGCCTCACAAACCGTCACCGGAAAATTATTTGGATCCGGATTTAACCGTCTGGCCTGAGTTTTTATCGCTTCACCACCTGAGAGCAGCAATTGTGGGCATTGCTGATCTGTGATGTGTGCACCATCGACTATCGCTCTGGCATAGATTTGCACGCCACCTTTTTGCGTGGGTGCCAGCATAGTATAAGCGGCGTAGACTTGCGGGTTATTGGCGGCACTGTCTGCAGTGCCCATACACCCAGAGAGTAAAACAAACAAAGGGAGAATGTGTTTGCGCATTGTTTTTTCCTTTATTGCGGCTCCATTGGCTCCCTTAGTGTAGACCACATTAAAGCGGTAATTATATTACCGCCTGTTTCAGTTAGTTCAGCGAGGTACATTATGGTGAGTGTAGCGCTCCACCAGTTTGTCGATATCTGGGCGCAATCTTTCTATTACCCCATTAAAACGTGCCAGTTGTGCCGCATCAAACAACCCCTTACGCAATAGAAAGTGCACCTGATTGTTGTGGACCGGATAGTCCCATATATAGACGTTCTTTATGCCGAGTTTACGCGCCATAAACCGGCCAAGTATCTCGTCTTCAATAATAAAGTCGACACGCTTTTTAGCCAGCATCTCCACGCGCTGAGTGCTGCCAGAGATCCCGACCAGCAAATGCCCAAAGTTGGGGCTTTCAGCGAGGTTTTTAAGCTCTTCGCCATAGTAAGAGCCAATACTTAAACCTATCCGGTACCCCAGACGCAACAACGCTTTTAAATCTATGGCCATACGTGGCTGGCGAAGAGAAAAGAGGCGCATTTTTTCCCACCGGTAGGGGGCAGAAAATACTCCTAACTCGGCACGTTCCTGCACGTAGCTAACCATCAGCAAGACATCGACGGTTCCTTTACCCAGTTGATCTAAACTACGGGCAGACGTGGGCAGACGCAAAAAGCGCGGACAGATATTCAGCTCGGCAAACACCTTGCGGGCAATCTCGACATCCAGCCCATAAGCACCGTGCTCATCAACGGCCGTCAGTGGCGGCCAGTCTGCCACGACACCAATTTTTACCTCGCCGACACACGGCTGCTGGGCATGAGCCTGCGACCCAAAAAACATCCCCAAAACAAAAAAGCAACACACTCTGAGATACAACCTGATACTAATCACTCTCACCTGCTTATTCACTGACCTGATTCCTTTAGTTATAGCCATTATCGCGTCAGTTTTAAATCAAAGCGGCTAGTTTGGCCGCAAAGCGTGTTCAATGTAATAATTTTGTTATATAAAATTAACATAAACGCGTTTAAATACCGCCCAAAAATGATAATTAGAGTATTTACTTATGAGCCTATCCCGTCGCGAATTCTTTAAAACCAGTATGATGCTGTCCACCGTTCCCCTCACTCTGGGGTTGAGTGGCTGTACCTTTTCTCAAAGCCCATTCAGCCATGGTGTTGCCAGTGGCGACCCGTTAGATGATCGGGTCATCTTATGGACCCGCATTACCATTCCACCCGAGGTGCAGGAGCGGGTTGATATGGCCACGCTCAGTGTTAAAGTGCTCTGGCAGGTATCGGAAGATCCGCAGTTTTCTGTGCTGGTGACAGAGGGGTATGAGATAACCGATGGACAACGCGACTTCACCGTTAAGGTAGATGCAATGGGGCTTGCCCCCGATACCCGCTATTATTATCGCTTTATCATCGATGAGCTGGATAAGCCCATCACCTCGCCGACAGGGCGTACCAAAACTCTGCCAGCCTATGATGTTAGCCAGGTTAAGCTGGCCATGACGTCGTGCTCGCACTTTAGCTATGGCTACTTTAATGTGTATGCCCGTATCGCGGAAATTGACGACCTGGATGCCGTGCTACACCTGGGAGACTACCTGTACGAATACGGTAATAAAGATGTCTACCGCAATCCGTTCTTGTGGAACCGTAAAGTGCAACCAGCTCACGAAATGGTGACACTGGACGACTACCGGGTGCGTCATGCCTGCTATAAAACCGACGAAGATCTGCAAACCCTGCATCAGACCCATCCGATGATCTGTATCTGGGATGACCACGAATTTACCAACGACACCTGGTCGGGCGGGGCAGAGAACCACAATGACGGCGAGGGCGACTGGCAAACCCGTAAGGCTGCGGCCATTAAAGCCTATTATGAGTGGATGCCGATCCGTGAGCCGAGTGACAACAACCGGGAGCGATCTTATCGCCGCTTCCAGTTTGGATCTTTGCTGGATCTGAATATGCTCGACACCCGTTTGATCGGCCGCGATCAGCAAGTTGAGATCAAAGATCCGGCGCGCCTGGATGAATCACGCACTTTACTGGGCTACGCGCAGGAACAATGGCTGTACGACAACCTGTTTGAGGCCAAACAAAACGGCGTACAATGGAAACTGCTGGGCCAGCAGGTGCAGATGATGCAAATTCAGATGCTGGGCAAACCCGTTAATGGCGATGCCTGGGACGGTTACCCGGCTGCGCGCCATCGTCTCCTTGATTTTATTGAACAAAACCAGATAGATAACGTGGTGTTCTTAACCGGTGATGTACACTCGTCATGGGCCGCGAACATCTGTAAAAACCCCTATGACTGGCACGAATACAACCGCTTTACCCACGAAGGAGCCATTGCAGTAGAAATCGTCACCTCGTCGGTCACGTCACCATCAATTCCGGTGCCGGGCCTGCAACAGTTGGTAGGCGATGTTGGTAAAATCCTGATCCCGGAGAATCCTCATATCCGTTATATCGACCTGGCCAACCGCGGCTTTGTGACCCTGGACATCACTCAGGATGAACTAAACGCCAGCTGGCACCATGTGCCGTTCGTCGGCTTTAAGAATGATCAGTCACACATTGGCAAGCGCTTTACCGTGAAGGCTGGCAAAGCCAAACTGGTTTAATTGCAGCACAAGAGGCACTTTTGCGAGATCAGGTCGCATCAGTGCCACTTTGTTGCCTTATCCGGCTCTGTGCCTGAGTCATATACTGCCAAGCGACGCACACTTCATGGTCCACCTGCTGGTATGACAGTGTATTCAAGTAGATCCCGCATCAAGTGCGGGATGACGGGTTGCGTATGCTAGTTTGTGCGTTACTCGCTTAATCCCCATGCGCGATAAATGGCGGTTGTATCTTAAGTAAGGCTTTATTAACCCTTTGGCACATTCATATTTGCACTCAACTTTACCCACATATCCATCATCCCAGCTTCGCCTTCGT
>NZ_PNCI01000032.1 GCF_005887095.1 Pseudoalteromonas rubra
TGGGTTATTCAGAATCGACTACTTAGGCCCAGGTTACCAAACAGATATCTATCAGTACGATAATTCTGTTGTTGAAGGAATTGCTGGAGAGAAAGTTGATTTTTACAACAAAAAAACATATTGCTTAGAAGAAGGGAGTGTTTTGTTTATGCATGCCAATAAAGATATTCATACTCAAATCCCACCTAAGAGCCTTAGCATATCTCTAAACATATTGAAAACCTCGAATATGTCTCGGGGACAGTATATTTTTGATTTAAAAAAGAGAGAGATAGCTAGAGTCGTTGATGAAGAGGTTATTCCATCTTTGCTCAAAGTTGCAAGCTATTTTGGTGATGAGAATACAATCGATATCCTTGACGATACCTTGAAAAAAGCTAAGAATGTGAGTGATGAGGCAAGGCTGAAGTGTTACCAAGCTATAACTGGAAGGTTAAATAAGGACTTTTGTTTATGATCTGTGTTGATTCCCTTGAAGTATCCTATCCAAACAAATTTCATCTTTGTGTTGAAGACTTAGTTTTTAAAAGCGCAAAGATTACCGTTGTACTAGGTAAGAATGGAAGTGGTAAATCTAGTTTAATAAAAGGGATCCTTGGTCTGACAGGCACGGAAAGAGCAATGATTAAGCCTTCATTTGAAAAAGTAGCGCAAAAAGAAAGTCTGGGTGTAATGATTGAAGGTACGGACTCACTTTACTCGCGCTTAAGCGTCAGAGACAGCTCAAAGCTTTATTCTGTTCATAGGAACCAGGTGTTTGATGAAAAGCGTTTTAAAGAAATAGCAGAGAATTTCGGTATTTATGATCATAGGAACACCTCTATTCAAAGACTTTCAACAGGCAACAAGAGAAAAGCGTACTTAACAGCCTTATTTTGCTCGAGGCCCAAGTATGTATTTCTCGATGAGCCTACTTTGGGGCTGGATTTAGAGTCTGTACACAAGGTATCTAGATTCTTAAAAGAGTACTCTCGTCATGCGCAGTCTATTGTTATAACTTCTCATGATAGTAATTTTATTAAGGAAATTTGTGATGATTACTATTTAATTGATAATGGGAAAATTGTTGATAGTGATGATAGGGCAAGTGATCTAAATAAAGCATTGGAGTTTTTAAAAGATGTTTGCGCTGAATAAGTTGATGCTGGAGTGCTTGTTGTACATCAATGAGCTTCGCTCTTACTGGTTTGAGACTGTGAGCAGTCTGCTATTTTACTTATTATTGATGCTTGGGATATATTGGATGGCATCCTCAGATGGTTTGTCCAATAAGACAAACCTGGTGGCACATATGACATGGGTTGTGTCAGCTGGGCTTTTTACGTCTCTTGTTATGATAGCTAAAACAGATGTTACGAATAAAGTTTTAGAGGTTATGCACACATTTCCCATGTCATACAGCAAAATCCTATTTATTAAGTCTGTTGCCAGGGCACCCTATGATTTCTCAGTCATGTTGCTAACGTTACTGCTTATTTTTGTTGCTTTTAAGCCGAGTGTTACTTTTTTTGATGTACTTGGTGATGTTGTTGTTTTGTATCTGTATGTCGTGCCATTTGTCTATTCTTTTGCACTCGTGTCGTGTGGGCTCATTATTGCGTTCAAAAGAGCCGAAGTTTTCGTTGTATTAGGAAATGCATTAATTGGGTTGTCAGCCTATGCGTATGTGAAATCAGGAAGCCCTCCGATTGCAGTGTTACTCGATGGCATTTATTTTGCCTCTGCCCTGGTATCTTTGCTAGGTTCATATCTCATTTTTTATAAGCTTCGGAGCTGGACACTGAAAAAGGGCGCTTTAGGTCACATTTAAGTTAGATTCTTCTGAATTGGCGTTAAGTGGACAGCAGGGAATTAACCCCTTTTAGCTTGGCAGGCTATGCAAATCATTGATTCAGGCATTGATACTGAACGCGATGAGCCGCTTTTGCGGCTCATAATTGGGAAGATTATTTAGGCTGGGCGTCCAGCGACTGGCCATTTACCTCTGCCGAGTCATCGGACATCAGATAAAGATAAGTTGGCATCAAATCTTCAGGTGTTTTTAATTTATCTTTATCTTCACCCGGGTAGGCTGTGGCGCGCATGCCTGTGCGCGTAGCTCCTGGGTTGATGCAGTTTATGCGAATGTTGGTTTTACCCACTTCCGCTGCCCAGGTTTGCATCATGCCTTCGGTGGCGAACTTAGAAATCGCGTAAGCGCCCCAAAATTCGCGGCCCTGACGACCGACGCCTGATGAGGTGAACACAATAGACGCACTGGGTGCTTTGCGCATCACCGGAAACAGGTATTTAGTGATCATTGCCTGTGCGGTCACGTTCACCTTCATGATATTTTCGAATGTAGAAACACAAAAGTGCTCAAGCGGGCCCAGTGAGCCCAAGATAGAGGCGTTATTTAACAACCCGTCAAGCTTGCCAAATTGTTGTTCGATTGTGGCGGCAAGGTCGCGGTAGTGTTGTTTTGTGGCACCTTTCAGATCTAAAGGAACGATGGCAGGCTGTGGGTACCCTGCGGCAACGATTTCATCGTAAACACATTCCAGTTTCTTGGTAGTTTTACCCAATAAAATTACCGTGGCCCCATGTCTGGCATAGGTCAGTGCGGCAACGCGGCCTATGCCATCGCCTGCACCTGTGACCAAAATCACTTTGTTTTCTAAAGCATTCTCAGCTGCTTGATAAGTATGCATTGTGAACCTCTGAGCTAAATTTTCAGCATATTTTACCACATACCACAGCCAAGTTATCGAATTTATTGTAAATATGGCTGGCGAAACGCTACACTTTGCGTTAACTTAAACTGGTCTAATGTCTTATTAAAAGCAGATTTACCTTTAAGTACCTTTTTGCAAAGGTTTTAACTAAAAATTCTCTGATCGCTCAATTTATCAGCTAAATTAAGCAGTTAAGTTGGATTCAGGGCTAAGAATAATAATAAGATTATGTCGGAGCCAAATAAATGAAAAAAATGCTACTCTCACTCGCGGTTTCTGCAGCCTTAGCTGGTTGTGGTGGCGGTGAAACCCTTGATGACGTAAAACAAGAAAGCACAGCTGTAACGCCCAGCGCCTCGATTAAGTTCGACCCTTCAAATGGCGTGATCTCAGTGCCGAACGATTTGCTGTTTAACGGTACAAAAGACGGAACACTCAATATTCCAGGAGAGCTCAATGGCGACGGAGCTCCTAATCTCCAGCGCGCTCAGTATGCCGACCCATCTTTTGCTCTGGGAGCTCTGGATGGCTGGTCAACGCAAATGCCTTTTGCTATTGACTTGACCGTTCCTGCTGGTGTTGAAATTGATGCTGCCAGTGTTGCAACACCTGGCTCCGTACGTATTTTTGAAGTGGTGATGGGCGCAAGCCAAACCGTTGAAGAGTGTGCTCAGGTGCCAGCAGGCGCTGCCTGTAAAGCTGTCGCTGAACTAACCTTCGGCCCAACCGGTGACTTCGTTACTCAGTTGGGGGCTGATGGTAAGAGCATCAATGTTATCCCAATGAAACCGCTCAAGTCGGCAACAACTTATATTACGGTGTTAACAACGGGCTTAAAAGACAGCTCGGGCAGTATTGCGCCTTCATCAACCTACACGCTGCTTAAGCAAGAAGCGCCGCTGGTTACACCTACGCAAAAGAGCTTACAGGGTGTGATCAACAGTTATGAAAATGCTGTAGTGGCGCTGGGAACGGTGACGAAGGAAGAAATCATATACTCTGCAGCGATGACCACTCACTCAACTTTTGAAGTGATGGGAGCGGTTAAGCAGTTGTTGGCTGGTTCTTTGACAACTGAGAAAAAGCCTGTTTTGAGTGTGGGTGAACAACCTGCGGACGGCTTAACAGTCGCCGATATACTGGGTGATGCTTTGCCAGAGCAGGTGCGTCCTTTATATCGCTCGGTCCGATACCTTAAAGGCAGCATTTTATTGCCTCGCTACCTGGGAGAGCCACAAGCAGCAGCAGATACAGCGCTGGCGGATACCTACTGGCAGGCTCAGTGTGACAATGCATTGGCTGTCATTGCGTACAAAACAGCAACAGGGACAGATCCAGACGCAGAGCCAGGTACGAACGATGAGTTGTGTCAAACCTTGTCCGAAGATAAGCTGAGAGACTTTGGGCTGGATCAGCAGAGATTTGTCAGCAGATACAACCCGCTTCCTAAGTCTCAGGGAGCGAATAATATCCCGGTCCAAATCACTATGCCAGCAGATGAAACTAATCGCCCTGAAACAGGCTGGCCGGTTGTTATTATGCAGCATGGTATCACCAGTAAAAAAGAAGATATGCTGGGTCTGACGCTGGCGTTAACTCAGGCTGGTTTTGCAACAGTTGCAATTGACCACCCGCTACATGGTGAGCGTGGTATCGATGTGGACGGCGATGGTGAAGATGATTTCAATGCGTCGACTAAGAGTGTATTGCATTATATGAACCTGCAATCATTGCTGGTTGCGCGCGATAACCTGCGTCAGTCGACCGCTGATTTATTAGGTTTGCGTTTGGGGTTGAACTTTATCAACCAGGCAACAACGGTCCCATTATTGTTCAATACTCAGGATGTAAGCTTCATTGGCCACTCTCTTGGTTCTGTAGTAGGTCCAGGCTTTATCGCTATGGCAAACACCCCGTTGGATGAACAAGTTGATGCTTTGTTCAGCGTAAAAGCAGGCGCCTTGTCAAGTGGTGGCTCAGGTATTGCCAACTTCCTGGTTGAGTCAGCTTCATTTGGCCCAGTCGTGAAAAGCGCGGTGCTTTCTGCTGCTACCGACCTGGCGGTATCTAAGCAATTTAACGCTTACATGACAGAAGGTGCGATTACCGACTGTGGCCAGTTTGCAACAGATGCTGGCGCGTTCACCAACTGTGCTTACTCGACCTTTACCGCTCAGCTTGAAGCAAACGGTGATGCGGTTGCACTTGGCGCGATTAATGCAACTGTTACGCAGTTTGCCTACGCTGCACAAAGTGTACTGGGCAGTGCTGATGCAGCCAACTTTGCTGGCGCGGTGAAAGCACTAGGCACACCTATGTATATGGGCGTGGTTGTGGGTGGTGAAAACGGCAACAAGAAAGACCAGGTGATTCCACCGTCAACGGAAAGTAACCCGCTGTCGGGCAGCTTGCCAATGGCAGCACTGATGGGACTGACACCGGTGAGCGAATCCCAGATGTCGACCGATGGCACTCCGGGCAGCTATGTTGTGAGCTTTAGCCAGGGCCACCACAGTTCATTACTCACAACTAGCTTTGATGAGCGCTCGGGTGGTACTGCTGAAGGTCATGCGGCTGCAACGATGGAAATCCAGCAACAGCTAGCCACTTTCCTGGCATCTCAAGGTCTGATGCTACCAATCACTAACGATGCTGTTATTGCAAAATAATCGCATTTAAGAGATTATGGAGAAGCCGCTGTTTCAGCGGCTTTTTTTTACTTAAATTTCAGGAGTAGAAAGTTGGCATTTTTATACGAGTATGGATTATTTTTGGCAAAGGCCGTGACACTGGTCGCAGCGCTTGGCGCAATCATCGCAATGATTGTTGCTGCAAGCCATAAACCAAAGTCTCAATCAGGTGAAATCGAGCTGACGGATCTGTCAAAGCGTCTGGACGAAGCGAAAGAGCAATTTCTGGCGCAAACTCTGGACAAAAAAGCGCTCAAAACTCATGTGAAGCAGCAAAAGAAGGCTGAGTCGGAGCAGTCCGGTGATACCCAAAAGCGGGTGTTTGTGGTTGAATTTTGCGGCAGCATGGATGCCCATGAAGTAGAAAACCTCAGAGAGGAAATCACTGCGATTCTGACCATAGCTGATGCTAAACAGGATCAGGTAGTGGTGAACCTGGAAAGTGGAGGCGGGGTTGTACATGGGTATGGACTGGCAGCTTCTCAGCTGCAACGTGTAAAAGATGCTGGCCTGCCACTGACGGTGTGCGTAGATAAAATTGCCGCCAGCGGTGGCTACATGATGGCCTGTGTGGCAGACAAAATTATCGCAGCGCCGTTTGCGATTGTTGGCTCTATTGGCGTTATTGCCCAGATGCCAAACTTCAATAAGTTGCTGAGAAAGAACGATATCGATTTCGAGCAAATCACGGCTGGTGAGTTCAAGCGGACCCTGACTCTGTTTGGCGAGAACACGGACAAAGGGCGCGAGAAGTTTCGTGAGGAAGTTGAACATACCCATGGCTTGTTCAAGCGCTTCGTCAGTGACAACCGTCCCGATATGGATATAGATAAAGTAGCGACAGGTGAGCACTGGCTGGCCAGCCACGCCCATGAGTTTGCGCTGGTAGATGAACTGCGTACCAGTGATGATTTGTTGCTGGATCTGAATAAAGCGCATCAGCTTTATCAGGTACGTTTCAAGCTTAAGAAGCCACTGGCAGAAAAGCTGGGTGTAGGATTGAGCCTGAGCCTGGAGAAAGGGGCAATGCGGCTATTTTCGAAGTGGCAAAAATCAAGTTACTAGTGATACCAATTTCACTTAACATCTGTTCAATCTGAAGGAGCAAATATGACGCTAACGGCGTTAAAAATATCTTATTTAGAACCTTTACCTAAGGTATAAGCTTGCAAATTCTTGCCTCGCCTACATGGATGTAGGTGCCTCAGCGATAGCAGGACGCGACAGCGGTGCTATCGACCCTATTTTCTTGCCTCAAAATAGAATACTTAATTAAACCAATTGGTATGACTTCTTCAGCGTCAGATCTGGATCACAGGGTTTGGTGCAAATTGGTTTTAATACGGATTGGTATTATGTGCACTTCATTGTACAACTGAGAGAAGGACGTTAGGAAGTGCCTCCGGGAACCGGAGGCACTGTAAACAGTCTAGTGTATCTGGTACATGGCCGCTGACGTAGACAGGAGCAGGTTCAGCTTCCCTTTACTATCTTGTCGGGCTTTAATCGCATTGTCTGACACTACCCCCGGTAACGCCGGACTTGCCCACAAAGGATTACCTTTGGAATCAGTGTAGAAGATCCGTGATGAGACTTCAGAATCCCAATGGCTGTTGCCGTTTTGTGTTACCAGAATGAGTTCTTGTGAGGTTGTCCGGGTTGGAGATACAACAATATCTTTGACCTGCATATTGAGGCTCCGCTGATGAACCTGCTGCAGAACATTGTTAACAATCTCATATATGTAGATCGTTGCAGTATGCACTTGATAATAGTGTTCAGACACTTGCAGGCACAGCAGCTCTTGCTCAGGGTCCTGGTCATAGTTAAAAAATGCAATACGGTTGCAACTTTGATCGACGAAGCTTAACTGTTCAAAGTTGTTGCCATTTGATTTAAGCAGTTTGAGCGTATCCTCAGCGACTGCCAGATTAAGCGATTCATCATAATGTGCGCTAAAGTCAGACAGGTTGTATGATGATGTGTTGTAACTTGCAATTAATGACTCGTTGTATACATCAACAAACTCCACGCCACGAGAAGTACTATAAATGGCATCCGGGATGTTATCGCCATTAGCATCTGCGCCTGTAACGCGCTTCAGCGTTGCGTCTGAATCGATATTTAGTTGGTAGGATACTGTTTCAGTTTTGATGTCCATCACAGCCAGGCTTGTGGAATATAATTCCGTTGTCGGTAGCAATAACTGGGCAACGCCGTTTTGGTAAAAATCTGCAGCATGCACAGATGCGTCATGGTGCCAGTTGCTGGA
>NZ_PNCI01000033.1 GCF_005887095.1 Pseudoalteromonas rubra
TAAAGAGAAATCGAATTGACTGTTATAGTCACTCAGTTCAGTTGAGACTCTAAATTTTCGTGCGTCATTCAGTAAACTGAATTTCGCTGTTAGAACTCAATCTGTACGAGTGCCCACACAGATGATTGCTTCATATTTTTAAAGAACAGTGCGATAACTTGTCATCGCTGCGCTGTTAGCGCTGAGGGTTGTGCATTCTAATCACTTCCCATTTTATGTCAACACTTAATTTTGAAAAGTTTCAGAATCAAGTTTTATCTGACTTCCAACTCGTTGGCTTGTTGCTTTTCAGCGTTGTGCCCCGTGTTGGTGGATGCGCATTATAGGGAAATCGAACCTCAGCGCAACCCCTTTTTTGAAGAAAAATACCCAACCCGACTCATTCGAACAAATAACACACAAAAAAAACCGCTTAGCTTCAATTTAAGCCTGAAATTCATTCAAATAAAAAAGGTTTCCAGCTGAGCTTAGAAACCTTTTTATTATTCTTATAATATATTTTAGCCTGGAAGTAATAACCTGTGTCATCTAGAGAACGCCAAGTGTAGACACTATAAATGATTACCCAGATTGCTATAAAAAGAATACCTATTTATCTAGACGCAAACCGCATCATAAAAGTATCGCTTGTGCTTTTTTACCGATGTACCCGACTGCTCAACTTCCATCATATTGTTGTCATCCAGGCATACGTGGAATTCACTGTGCCCTGTAGACGCACTCAAAGGCATCACTAACTTAGGGTTAGACCAAGAGTCACCAAAACCAACCTCCAGATCTTGTAAATCCTCAAACTCGGCTGACAGCCTATAACAAGAGCCAGGAAATATCTGCGTCAGGGTAAGCGCTTTGATATCTCCTTTTTGACATAGAAATGCGAAAATTGGCTTTGATGTTTTGTTCTCATAAGTAACAGCAATATTTGTAATCACAGTGGCATTCTCTGACTGAATAATCTATGTGCAAACTATAGATTTCTGACAGATAAAAGCAATTACGGGCCATTACAGTTTTGTTCCTTACACATTACCTCACGCTCTTATGCTTATGTATCTGATGTAACTGCCACAGCACATTTAGGATCTGCCATTCGCCGGAGGCCGTTTTATATAAATGCATATAGTCTATCCACTCGTCAGTGATCAGTTTTACAGTAGCCACACGTTTATCAATATCTAAAATTCTCAGTTCCATTTTAGGTTGGGCTGCAAAACGAGTACCCACACGGTTGTATTCTGCGGCAAGTTCGATCATTCCTTGTTTACCCATAGCCATGACGAATTCCTCGCCTTGCTGATCGCGCCAATAAGTCCGCTTTATCAGCTCATCATCTGTTACTTTTGCCATCAACTCAGGGCGAACTTCTATCTGTGCAATCAAATAGCCCTTAGCTGCGAACTCTATCGCTTGCTTATCAGCTTCTGTTGTTGCATAGCTATATCCCGATACCAAAACACAGCAAGTTAAAATAAGTTGAATATATATCGCCATCGTTGGCTCCTTCGCAAAAACTGTTGTCATTCCGGCAGCCAGACACGGCTTCCGTGTCAACAAGGTTAAAGGTATCGCTCAGCCATACAACTTAAGGTTTTCTGATCCCGCCGTTTGAATAAATAAAACTCTTAATTTCAAAAAGGTAGTTTAATATTAAATCGACACTCTCCTCACTATTGGCTAGATTTGCTACTCTAGCGACTTCAAAAAGCAATTAAGCCAGAAAGGACTCTCATGTCGACCACAACGTGCCACGACCAACCCAACGAATCACCGATTGTATTTGCCTTAGTGTCAGCCATGCTATTTTGGGGAATGAGTTGGATTTCAGGAAAAATTATCGCAGAGGTTGCACCCGCTCAGGTCACCGTATTCTACCGACTTTTTCTGGCTGCAATCAGCATGCTTCCTATTATGTGGGTAATGCAAAAATTCAACTTGCTGAACCTCAGGTTCAATAAACGCGCTTTAGCATGGTCACTACCAGCAGGCTTTTTTCTCGCTTTTTACAATCAGTTGTTTTTTCTTGGCCTGGCCGATGGGTTGCCAGGTAAGGGTGGTATGCTGGTCACCACCTCCAATCCCGTGTTTACCTTTATTTTGAGTGCCATATTATTGGGGCAAGCCATCAACCGGCGTCAGGGGGTTGGGCTGGCGATGGGTCTGGGCGGTGGACTAATGATGATTGAAGTGTGGCATTTCGACCTTGATCAGATACTGGCTGCAGGTAATCTGTACTTTATCCTCGCATCACTCACCTGGGCCTTTTTGACCCTCATCAGCCAACGCGGGACCCGTTATGCTGACTTCATTACATTTAGTACGCTCATGTATTTTTGGGCTTCGTTATTAAGCTATGCATTTGCTTATCAACATGACCCTTTCATCGGTGCAGCAAAGTTTCCGGCGTATTACTGGCATCACTTGCTGTTTTTATCGATTGTCGTGGTAAGCATCGCAACCAGTGTATTCTTCCTGGCAACACAAAAGCTTGGTCCCAACCGTTCAAGCTCTTTCGTCTTCGTGGTACCCGTCACGGCAATGGGACTGTCCGCCTGGTACTTTGGTGAACGGCTCAGCGTAGGCGTTGCAGTGGGCGGTGCGTGTGCTTTGTGTGCTGTTTATTTGCTCAATAAGAAAGCGTCAAGCTAGAACGCAATAAAGAAAGCCGGTCCATAGTATCGGCTTTCTGACCACGACCAACCTTAGCCAGCCTCCCTCGTTACAGATTTGGTACCGAATCGTTCAAATAAGATGGGCAATACAAACAACGTGAGCAAGGTTGAAGTGAACAAGCCACCGATAACCACACTGGCTAAAGGTTTCTGAACTTCTGAGCCTACCCCCGAGGACAACAGAATAGGCATTAATCCCAATGCGGAGGTGAGCGCAGTCATCAATACCGGGCGTAATCGGGACGCGGCACCTTCTTGTATTGCAGTCGATAGCTCTTCTCCTGAGGCAATGCGACGATTAATGCTCTCCACGAGGACCACCGCGTTCAATACTGCTACACCAAACAACGTAATAAACCCTACAGAAGCCGGAACAGATAAGTATTGCCCAGACCAATATAAAGAAAAGACACCGCCAATAACGCCCAGCGGAATGCTCATCATTACAAGAGCAGCCTGACCTGCGGAATTAAAGGTCACGAACAGCAACAGAGTCATTAGCAGCAGAGCACAGGGAATAACGAGCGCCAATCTCTTGTAGGCACGTTGCTGGCTTTCAAACTGGCCACCAAGCTCAACACTGTAACCAGGAGGAAGTGATAACGCGCCGTCAATCTTTGCTCTGATATCTTCTACAACGCTGCCCATATCCCTGCCAGACACATTGGCCTGCACAACTATTCTGCGCTGCACGTCATCGCGGCGGATCTGTACCGGGCCTGACGCAAACTCTACATTTGCCACTTCTTTTAAACTGACCCAGGCACCTGAGGGGGACAGAAGTCTCAGAGATTCTATTACAGCGGAGTTGCGCCTGGCAGGTTCAGTCAGTCTGACGTAAATATCATACCTTTCATTCCCCTTTACAACCTGACCCGCCGTATTGCCCCCTAAACCACTGCTGACCAGCTCCATTACATCACTGACAGAGAGTCCAAAACGCGATAAAGCTTCCCTGTCTGGTGTGATCACCAATTGCGCCTCCCCACTCAGCTGCTCCAATGCGACATCCACTGTACCGGTGACGCTCTGGACTAAGTGCTCAAGCTCCTCTCCTTTTTCCATCAATACAGTTAAATCCGGACCGAGCAGTTTAATCGCTAGCTGAGCTTTAACGCCCGATAGCAACTCATCAACGCGAGTCGCTATTGGCTGAGAGAAGTTAAAAAGCAAACCCGGGTGAACGGCAAGTGCCACCGCCATTTTCTCTTGCAGCGCTCCCCTTGTGTCCGCATTTTTCCACTGGTCAACAGGCCTGAGTCCAATATAGATTTCAATGTTGTTGACCGGCTCGGGATCGCCACCGACCTCTGGGCGGCCAATGCGGCTCAGTGCATAAGTGACTTCTTCAAATTCCAATAACGTTTGCTCCAGTTTAGGCGCAACAGACAAAGCCGTTTCCAGACTGGCAGACGGTGCCAGTGTTACACGTAAATTCAAGGTCCCTTCTTCCAGCTCAGGGACAAACTCAGTGCCAATTTGTCCCAGTGTGTATATCGAAAATACAAACAAAACCGAGATGACCATAAGCAATGCTTTGCCGTATCGCTGCGCTTGTGTCAGTAACTGTCGATAGTACTCTTCCACTTTTGCTAACATCGCATTACGCTGCCCCGGTTTGCGGCTTTTCAGCAAATAGCAGGCTAAAGGCGGCACCACCAGTAAAGCAATCACAACGGCACACACCATGGCCAGCATAATGCTGATAGCCATGGGTACGAAGAGCTTGGCTTCAACGCCCTCGAAGGAAAACAAAGGCAAAAAAACCAACAGGATAATCGTGGAAGCAAAAAAGATAGGTCTGGCGACATCCATTGCAGCTGTGGTAACCAGTTCATGAAAGCGCCAGCTCTCCTCGCCGGAAGGCGCCAACTGACAGGACTGTCGTTGCAATATGCGCTCGACCATAACAACCGAGCCATCCACCAGCATACCAATAGCTACCGCCAGCCCACCCAGCGACATCAAATTTGCCGACATTCCCACCACAGACATCAGCCCCAGAGCCAGAATAATTGCCGCAGGCACCGAGAGTATAACCAGGATTGCCGCGCGCAGATTAAGTAGAAACAAGATTAACACCACGGCAATAAACACAAATGCCAGCAAAAGCGCCTGGGTTACTGTGCTCACAGCCTTGTCTATCAACATACTCTGATCATAGAAAGGTACAAATTTCACACCCGGCGGCAGCGCTCGGTTGATCTGCGCCACTTTTTCGTTTATCCCGTCAATTGTCGCTTTGGTATTAGCCCCCATACGTTTAAGAACAATACCACTCACCACCTCACCCAGGGGCTGCTGCTTGCCTGTATGATCACGCTGGGTCATGGTCACCGCTCCCTGACGGATCTCCCCCCCCAATTTGACCTGTGCAATGTCACTCACTCGAACCACAGTTCCATTCTCTGTCTTGACGGGGACCTGACGAATTTGTGCTAAGCCTGGCTCACCACTTGCGAACCAACCAACTCCACGGATCACAAGCTGTTCCTGACCCCGGTCAAGATACCAACCACCTACATTACGATTATTGTCTGTCAAGGCTTGCTGCACCTGAGCCTGGGTGAGCTTATAAGCCAACAAGCGCGCAGGATCCAGATCCACCTGGTATTGTTTAACCTGCCCCCCGAATGACAGCACGTCAGTCACCCCTTCTACCGGCATCAGCAAGAGTTTAACCACCCAATCGTTGATGCCACGCAGCGCCATTTCATCAAAGCCTGAACCGGGCTCGGCCACCAGCAGATATTGATAAACCTGACCCAGTCCAGAGGTATTCGGGCCCATATCTGGGGTTCCCACGGAATCAGGGATCAGTGAGCGGGCGGCCTGCAGCCGCTCAAACACCAACTGCCTGGCAAAGTAAATATCTGTCCCTTCCTTAAACACGACTGTCACCCCGGACAACCCTGTCTTCGACACTGAACGTACCTGCTCAACATCCGGCAGCGCATACATTACGGCTTCAATCGGGTAAGTGATCAACTGCTCAACTTCCTGTGCCGCTAACCCAGGCGCTTCAGTGTTTACGGTTACCTGAACATTGGTCACATCCGGAAAAGCATCCAGATTCAGGCGAGGTATTTGCCAAAGCGCCCAAGTCAGAATAATGAGTGCCACAAATAGCACCAGGGCACGGTGTGTAATTGCACCTTTTATTATCTTGTCTAACATCTTATGCGCCCTCAGTGGTTATGTGGATCAAAGCCACTTTTTGCTAATTCGGAGGCAACAAAGAATGCGCCTTGAATAACCACTCGGGTGCCCGCCTCAATCACTTGCGAGGGCGACGCAGATTCAATTGTCACCCTATCCCCGATCAGCTTGCCGCGTATAACAGGTATAGCGACAAACTCACCCGTGTCATGTTCTACAAACACCTGCCACTTGCCCTCAGTATCGCGCACCAGAGCTGATTCAGGCACTGCAATAACAGGGCTTGTTGTGTTGAACATAAAATACGCACTGACAAACATCCCGGCATGTAACGTATCGTCTGGATTGTCTACTTGCAGGCGAACCACTCGGGTACGTGTGAGAGGGTCCAGTGTGTGCCCCTGCTGGATCACCTCTGCCGGGTAGCGACGAAGATTGTGTTCAATCTCAACACGCGTATGGGTATTGATCGGGTCCTGCTGTGTGGCAGCTAGCCTGACTTCAACCCATAAAGTTGATTCATCGGCGAGCTGCATGATGGCCTCACCCGGCTCAAAGCGTTGGCCCTGCTCAAAGTTATCCGCCAGGACAATCCCGCTGCGCTGTGCGGACAAGGTATAGATACCCAACGACTGAGCCTCAGTCTCTTGTAAACGGCCGATATCAGACAGACTCATCCCCATCGCCAGCAGTTTGCCCTGCGCCGCCTTGAACTGGGCCTTCGCGACAACCTGCTGGTTTACACTCACGCTCGAATCGGTTAGGCGCGCGACTCGCTGCCATTCACTGGCAGCAATAAGATAGTCTGCCTGCGCCTGTGCCATATCCTGACTAAATAAGGTAACAAGCATATCGCCTTGTTTAACCATCTGGCCCAAAACGGCATGACGGCGCTCAATTACGGAGTCAATGCGTGGCGTAACGACATAGCTGGTAAAACTATTGGCTTTGAGTTCACCTGGTGCATAAAGTGGAATGCGTTCATATACTGGCTGGACTGCCATCAATTTTAGGTTGATCTTTGCCTGTTGAGCTTCGCTAAGCATCACACTTTGTGCATGAGGCTGGGTAACGTGAGAAGCCTCAACTGGCGCATGTTGTTCTTTATGGCTATGGTCTGGATCGGTGCTCAAACCGGCACTGACCTGCAGTGATATCAGCACTAACCCTGTAGCGTAACTAAAAATACCTTTGTTCATGGTTGTGTAAATCTCTAATTCGTAGCTTGTCGTGCATCAGGTATGCTCACAAGCTTCAGCCTGTCTGTTTCAGGCAAAAATGGGACGACCAATCGCACCGCCCATTGTCATATGACAACAGGCAAACGGCGGCGATCCGTCAAACGGAAAAAACAAACGCTGACCTAAACAAGATCAGGAGGCGCAGAATTAGGCGATGGGAGGTTTAAACTGAGATTCAATACGTCGGCGAACCTGAGTGTCGCCTGGTAAAAACGAGGTTTCAGGTTTTATTAATCCAGATACCAGTGAGAGCCTGGCTGACATCCAGATAGTATGACTACCACTACAATGACCACAATGGTGACAGTCGGAGATCACATGTCCCTGCTCATCAAAAATAAGCCTGTCCGAGGCAGAATAGTTGTCATCATGAACGTGCTTAGTTTGCAGGTGTGCTTGATCAGGTTGATGAAAGTTGCCGGGATCGACAGCAGCAGTCACCGATTGAACGCCAATCAGTAACATCATAATTATGCTGAGCAGACCCTGTAGTAAACGCAACTTACCTTCTCACGATTGATTAAGTTGCCAGCAATATAGGCGGGCCAGGAGGCGATGTCAATGCCTCTTTATAGCCTATGGTATTGATATGAAATAACATTATTTTTTAGTCGAGCCATTTATACATGATATGGCTATCAGTAAAGCCCAAACGAGGATGACGATAAGCCTTTGGAATTGTTCCGATTATTTGATACCCCAATCTTTGCCACAGCTGCACCGCCACCTGATTACTGGCAACCACTGAGTTAAACTGCATAGCCAGGTAGCCTCTTGCTTTTGCCTCATTTTGGGAATGCTCACACAAGACGCGCGCAACTCCTTTACCCCTAGCCTGAGTTGTGACCATATAGCCACAATTGCAAATATGATCGCTCGGGCCCATCGCATTGGCTTTTAAATAATAGCTTCCGAGGATCTCGTCTTCTTCGACCATGACATAGGCACAGTCTACTTTTTCGCACCACAGTGCATAGGCCGCCTGCTGCGACATGTCGGGGTCAAAAGCATAGGTCTCTTGTTGTTCAATCACCGCTTTAAAGGTTGGCCAGAAACGTTGAAAGTCGCTTTGTGTCATTATTCTTATCATTTTCTCTCCTGCTTCACGTTTAGTCTTATTCGAATACATGCCTGCGTAAAACCGCACTGGTGATCTCAATCCGCTTTTATAGCGTATGAATTTCATTCAACTACACCATGTTTTGACTATAATTTATAGCCCGTCGCCTGATAACAGCCGTATTTAATCAGCGCAGTCCAACACGCCGTGACTTGAAAGGAGACACAGCAATGCAAGCAAATGACCGCCCTGGCACCTGTCCGATATTACATAACAGCCCCACAACAGAGCAATTGGCGCAGCCAAAATGGTGGCCCAAAACATTGAATCTCGACATACTGCACCAACACGACAGTAAAACTAACCCAATGGGTGAGGAATTTTGCTATCGCGAAGCCGTCAAACAACTCGATTTTGACGCCCTTAAACAAGATCTGCATGCGCTGATGACCAACAGTCAATCCTGGTGGCCGGCAGACTGGGGGCATTACGGTGGACTAATGATACGTATGACCTGGCATGCCGCAGGGACGTATCGAATTGCCGATGGCCGTGGTGGTGCCAGCACCGGGAACCTCAGGTTTGCGCCGCTTAATTCCTGGCCCGATAATACTAATCTGGATAAGGCCCGCCGCCTGCTTTGGCCAATTAAACAAAAATATGGAAACCGACTGAGCTGGGCTGACCTAATCGCCTATGCCGGGACCATCGCATATGAATCTATGGGCTTGGCAACTTACGGGTTTGCATTTGGCCGCGAAGACATTTGGCATCCTGAGAAAGACATTTACTGGGGCCCGGAATCTGAATGGCTCGCCACCAGCGACAGCGACAACAGTCGCTATCACAGTGAGCGGGAACTACATAATCCTCTTGCCGCCGTGATGATGGGTCTTATTTATGTCAACCCGGAGGGGGTCGACGGAAAGCCGGATCCACAAAAAACGGCCGAAGATGTGCGCACGACATTTGCCCGTATGGCCATGAACGACGAAGAGACGGTTGCACTGACCGCAGGTGGACATACGGTAGGCAAATGCCATGGCAATGGCGATGCACAAGCACTTGGCCCCGAGCCCGAAGCAGCCGACCTGGAAGCCCAGGGATTTGGCTGGCTCAAAGACGGCGCCACTGGTAAACATGCCGTAACCAGCGGACTGGAAGGTGCCTGGACAAGCGAGCCGACTCGCTGGGACAACGGCTACTTTCATTTGTTGCTTAACTATGAATGGGAACTAAAAAAGAGCCCGGCAGGCGCCTGGCAGTGGCAGCCCATTAATGTGAAAGAAGAAGACAAATATCCGGATGTCGCCGACCCTCAAAAGCGCCATAGCCCAATTATGACGGACGCCGATATGGCGATGAAAATTGACCCCGTCTATCGTAAAATTTCTCAGCGTTTTTACGATGATCCGGACTATTTTTCAAAGGTGTTTGCACAGGCCTGGTTTAAACTTACGCACCGCGATTTGGGCCCCGTGTCGCGTTATATAGGGCCTGATGTGCCAAAGGAAACCAGTCTATGGCAAGATCCGGTTCCGGTCGGTAATACCAGCTACGACCTTCAGGCGCTCAGACAAGCCATCGCGACCTGCGGACTGAGTATTGCAGAACGTGTTGCGACGGCCTGGGACAGTGCAAGAACGTTTCGCGGTTCAGATCGGCGTGGCGGTGCTAACGGCGCGCGTATTCGTCTGGCACCACAAAAGGATTTGCTAGGTAACGAACCTGCACGACTGAGTAAAGTACTGGCTACCCTCACTCCCATCGCAAAGCAACACAATGCCAGCCTGGCTGATACGCTGGTGCTGGCTGGCAATCTTGCTGTTGAGCAGGCCGCGCAAGCAGCAGGTTTCGACATTCAAGTGCCGTTTACACCCGGACGGGGCGACGCCACCGATGAGATGACGGATGTCGAGGCGTTTGCCGTCCTGGAGCCATTGCATGATGCGTTTCGTAACTGGTTAAAAGCCCCCTATCAGGTGAGCCCGGAAGAGCTCATGCTGGACAAGGCCCAGTTGCTGGGGCTCACAGCCCCGCAGATGACGGCACTGCTGGGTGGCATGCGTGTACTCAACACCAATCATGGTGCCACGCAACATGGTGTATTTACAGCTCAGCCTGAAGTATTAAGCAACGACTTTTTTATTACGCTGACCGACATGCAATACCAGTGGCAGCCGAAGGATGAACACACTTATCTATTGATTGACCGTCAGAGCGGGGAAGTGGCGTGGACGGCAACCCGCGTCGATCTGGTTTTCGGCTCTAACTCAGTATTACGCAGTTATGCCGAATTTTATGCACAGGACGATAACCGTGCCAAATTTGTACAAGATTTTGTTGAGGTTTGGGCAAAAGTGATGCACGCCGATATGGCATAACGGTCAGACGAACAAGGCACCGACCCGGGATGAGTCGGTGTTTCAGGCTAGCCTTTGTTTTGTTGCAACCAGCGGTCCAGGCTGTTGGCAAACTGTTGTTTTTCTGCCTGCCCCAGCGGAGGTGGACCGCCACTGACCATACCACTGCTGCGCATGGTATCCATAAAATCACGAATATTCAGCCGGGAGCGGATATTTTCCCGGGTAAATTCTTCGCCACGCGTGCTCAGAGCTAGTCCCCCTTTCTCTATGGCCTCTGCCGCCAGCGGAATATCACTGGTGATCACTAAATCCCCCGCGTTCATGCGACGTACAATTTCGTTGTCAGCGACGTCAAAACCACTGCTTACCTGTAGCTTGTGAATGTAGGGTGACGGCGGTGTTTTTATATACTGATTGGCGACGAATGTGACGGGCATCTGGGTTCTTGCTGCGGCACGAAATAAAATCTCGCGGATCACCACAGGACACGCATCTGCATCCACCCATATGTTTTTCTTGTTGTCCAAAGTTGGCTCATTTACTCTATTGGTTATGCGACAAGTGTACAACTTGCCGCAGCCAAGCTAAAGCGTGAATTTCGACAGCAGCCCCTCTTGTTCATGAGCATGTTGTGCCAGCACCTTGCTGGACTCGTACTGACGAATCGCAAAACTCCCTACCTCTACGCTAATATCATTGATATTAGAGGTATTTTTATTAATTTCCTCAATCACCACGCTTTGTTCTTCTATGGCAGTTGCAATCTGAATATTGCGATCCATGATGTCTTTGACGGCTTCGGATATCTCATTAAGCATACCCGTGGCCTGCTCTGTTTGCTCCACACAAAGCAAAGTTTTATCGCGACTGCTGCCCATCGCACTTTGGACTTGTATCGACGAGGCTTGGATCTGCTCTATCATGGACTTAATTTCGGTAGTCGATTCTTGCGTTTTGGTCGCCAGTGAGCGTACTTCATCAGCGACCACGGCAAAGCCCCGCCCTTGCTCACCAGCCCTGGCTGCTTCAATGGCGGCATTCAATGCCAACAGGTTTGTTTGTTCTGCAATACCGTTGATGACAGACAAGATGTTTTCAATACTTTGGCTATATTCGGCCAGTTGCGTACTCATTTCGTGTGATGTATTAATTTCATCTGCTAACGCGCTAATTTCTCCACGGGTTTTCTGGAATACCTGCTGACCCTGCGCCGCTTTTTCATTAACGGAAGTAATAGATGTTGCCGCATTCTGCGCGCTGCCAGCTATCTCACTGGAGGTGGTGCTCATTTCGTGCATTGCCGTTGCCAGCCCCTCGATTAACTGTACTTGCTCAGTGAGCTGAGAGCTGGACTGATTAGCCAAAGTTCGTGCCTCGTCACAACTGGCAACCACCATATCAGCCCGCTGTTTCACGTCAGTTACCAAGCTATGTAACGACCCCAGAAACTGGTTAAACTCCTGCGCCACCTTACCGCATTCATCCTGGTGTTTTATGCGTACACGCTGCGTCAGATCGCCACTACCCGACGCAATGTTGGTGATCGCATCGTTGAGGTCTTTCAATGGTCTAAGTAGCTGAATTGCTAACGCACGACTCAGAAATGCCCCTAGCAGGATCGCCACGACAGCCAGCATCAGAGTGCTCATAGACAACTCTCTCAGATCACGAAACACCAGCGCTTTATCAAGCAAGACTGCCAGATACCAATCCGTACCGTATTGCTGAGACAATGGATAAAAGTAGAGTAGCTTCGCCTCCCCTTTTACTGTCACTTCCAATAGGGTCTGCTCTGCTGATTTATGCAATTGAGGCGATAAAGCACTTAGCGGCTTGCCATTGAGCTTGGCATTTTGGTGAGAGACAATGGTCCCTTTGCTGTCTACTAAAAAGGCATACCCTGTGCCATCAAAGTTCACTGCATTGACACTTTTGGCAATGGTATCCAGACTAAGATCGCCGCCAATGGCACCGCGAAACTGGCCACCCGAATTGATAGGTGCCACCACTGAGAGCAATAACTCTCCCGTCGCGGCATCCGTATACGGGCTGGTAAACACCGTCTTGCCTTTGTCTCTGGCCAGTTTGTACCAGCCCCGCTCCCGAAAGTCGACATCCGGCGGATTTTGCCGATTAGGATTGTTCGACCTTAAAATGGGCTCGTTGCTTAAAGTACCAAATGCCAGCAAAAATGCCTCTTTAAAATAGGGTGATTCAAGCCCCTTTTGAAATTGATCCGGACTAAAATCAGCTTCAATCTGACTTCGCAATAATCTAATCAAAGCGGCTTTCTCGGCCAGCCAGTTATCAATTCCCAGCGCCAGTAACTGCGCGGAATCACTCACATAGGCGGTGGTTTTCTTATTCATAGAAGTATTCACCAACCAGTACGTGGTTGTGCTAATCACTAAGATGATCACAAAGATGAGAAGCGCCGATGCCAAAGAGAATTTGCTGCGGATTTTCATATAATTTAGGCCAATTAAAATCACCCTTTGCCAAAGTGTTGTCTATAATTCGGTTTATCGCAACTAACGCAACGAATTTGGTAATTTGCTATGAAAATCGCGATCTCTTCTGTAGCTAAAGCTATCCTGCTAGCGCTGTGTATCCCATTGACCAGCAGCCATGCAAGCTCAGAGCGCCCTGTCACAATGGCAGACATCGAAGCTCTGGAAGCGCAACTGCGGGCATTAAAAGCACGCTTTGAGAAACAACACCCACCTACAACAGCAACGCACGTATCAGAGCCTGCTGCCAAAACCTCACAACCGACAGCGGACAAACAAAAGCCTGCTCATACATCCAAGGAAACAGCCCAGGAAGAAAAGCGTAAATTAGACGTCTATGCCACTATGCGCCCGACTTACGGCCGCCTTGAAACTAATGGCGAGGACAATTGGGACGTACGCGATGCACTGTCTCACGCGGGACTCAAAGTAACGCACGAATTCGACGAAGACTGGAGTGCTGAGCTGCATGGTGAATGGAGTATTGACGTTGCAAATGAAGGCAATTTTGGTCGCTCTCGGCGAGCCTACACTGCCTTAAATACACCCATAGGCCGCTTTGGTATTGGCAAGCAAAGACCCGCACAGTATTTATTCATCGCCGAATACGTTGATATCTTCAATCATGCTAACAGTCCGTTCGCTTATGATCCTGAGAGCTTGTTCTTTGTTGACAACCTAATAAGCTACCGACTTACCCCTGGGCCCTTTACTTTTGTTGCCGTTGCACAATTTAATGGAGAATCAGGCAGCAACTCTGACGATTTGGTCAATGTCGGCGTAAGCTACGATGCTAACGACTTACACGCTGCGCTCACCTATCAGCAAAACGATGTTTATGCAGACGATGTTCAGCTTGGAGACAATAATCTCTGGGCGACTTCTGTTGCTTATCAGTTTACTCCCCGCTTCTATGCTGCGGTTGCCTATCAGGACAAAAATTATGACAGACGCGCTCCGGGCGCCGATCGCAGCGGCCACACCTTTGATCTGTCATTCGCCTATCAACTGGCCAAAGCCTACAAGTTGAAAGCTGGGTATTTTGATTTTGATGACGGTTTTCAGGATTCAGATCCGGCAGCTGGCAGCTTTGATGGGTTTAACGTCACCCTGGAATGGAGCCCAATCAAGGTACTCAGGGTACACCTGGAGTACCTTAACAAGTCGTTTGTCAACGGTGATGACTTCGACTCCATTTCAATCGGTTTTAGGTACGATTATAAAACCACGATTGAGTACTAAGGCTGGCTTTGGTTGTAGAGTACGGGAGACTGACCCTGCCATTGCCGCCATAAGCCTGAGTCCAGTGCCAGCTGACACATAAAGTGGGCAACATTAATACGACTGGTTTGCCCGGCATTAAAAATGGCATCTCTTATTGGCGATGGGTGAACGTCGTAGGCACTCATCTCAGGCTCATCAATCAGTGAATCTGGACGAACGACCACCCAGTCAACGCCTGTGTCGACGGTCGAGTACGCCCGCAGGGTGCGTGCGGCCGCTTCGTTGTCCGGATGAGGTGGCAGACATAATCTGAGTGATGCGACTACCGCTCGATGTGCCAAAGATGGGCGTTCATTCAGCAGCTCATTGCGACATCCGGTACTGTTCATCAAGATGAATTTTACCTGAGTGTGGGCATGATTCTTATCGATTGCCTCACACACATTACGCACAGCATCACACACCAAACGGCGCGGCGGGCCATAAATGCCCTGAAACGTTGCTCTATGTCCCAGACAACAAATCACCGTCTGTACGCCCGATACCAAGGCATTAAGCTCATTAGTACTGAGCTCAGCGATATCACCGACTCTGACATCCAGTTGAGGGTTAGCTTTCAACCATGCCAGTTGAGTACTGCACTTTCGTACCAGCACTCTGACTGGTTCCTGCGCCGACAGCAACTGCTCAACAACCAGCTTACTCGTCGCGCCACTTGCGCCAAGCACTAAGATCATATTGCTTCCTTGGTTTTTAAACTGTCATCAGTGTACCGTGAGGGAGACGGATAAAAACAGGTGCAATTGTGACAATTGGTAAGCAAAGTTGTCAGCCGACCTGATAAGCCGGCCAAGTGCAGATAAATCAGTTCAGTTCTTTATCTTTCCAGAACTTGGTGCCTTTGATGGTCGCCTGTAACGCCAAACCACTTTCGGTAAACGTATAAACAGTGACATCCCCATAATAAACTTCACCTTCAATGGATGCCCCTTTTTCAGCAGCCCTGGCCGCCGCATCAGCGTTCCCGCCAAACGTCCACCCCGACTCGACGAATTGTTTCATGGCCGCTTTAGTGTGAAACACCATCACGATGCGATAATCCTTGGCACCCAGACCAAGCCCGACTCCTCCTTCAGCCATATTCATGTAGGTTGACTTGCCTGCGGTATTATCCTCCACTACGCCATAACCTGTACCGGCGGCGACAAAAATGATATTCAGATTCGCATTGGAAAACACCGCATAACCCGGCGCATTACTCAACTGCGCACGGATATCCGGTTTTTTACTATACAGTTTAGTCAGAGTTTCTCGTTTCATTTTATGGATTTCGGCGCGCTTTTGTGCGGCGTCGCCCGGTCCCATCGACGCACAGGCACTCAGCAACACAGATAAAACAACCGACATCAACAATGGAATTGTACGCATACCTTTTTCCTTTTACAGTGGTACAGACAATAAAAGCACTGTCTGTTGAAAAGTGTCATCTTAAAGGTAGGCAGGTTAGGCGCAGCTGAACAGAATAGACAGGCAAAAAAAAGGCCGCATAAAGCGGCCTTAACACACATCATGGGTAATCATGAAGGGATAAATGTGAAAACAAGATCATTGTAGCTCGCCCGTTATAAAATAAAATCATATTATTACGTTTTGTTAGTTCGTAATTTTCGATTGATTTTATTTGTCTTGTTGATCCTTGCTCACTAAACAAGGTTGCTGCAATGACAGCGCCTTAAGCAACGAAGCCGTATTACTTTTAATGGAACTGTAGAGGCACCTTTTCCTGCTGGAAGAAAACAGTGGGACACCTGCAGCATAAAAACTATTTTTAGGGTTTCAGATGCAACGCAGCAGAAAATGCTGACAAAAAAAAGGCCGCATAAAGCGGCCTTAATACACATCATGGGTAATCATGAAGGGATAAATGTGAAAACAAAATCATTGTAACTCGATACTTATAAAATAAAATCATATTATAACGCGCTTTTAGTTCGCTATTTTCGATGATTCAATCTTTACTTGCTCAAACAAGTTGCACCGAACTTAATCAAAGTTGCGTTAAGCGGCTGGCCAACAGTCACCTAGTTTCTGTTATTCGCTGTTTTCATTAGATTAATCAACTCCTGCTGCGGTATGATCCCGCACATCCTTGCTACACTGAGTAACTTACCTGATATGTATCACTTGATTTTTATCACCCTGGTGTGGGCATTTTCATTCAGCCTGATCGGCGTCTATCTGGCAGGTTCCGTTGACTTGTGGTTTGCGGCACTCAGTCGTATTGCACTGGCGACTCTGGTTTTCTTGCCGTTTATTAGCTGGCAGCAAACCGCCCGCCCTGTGATATTCAGATTAATGGCAATCGGCGCTATCCAGATAGGTGCTATGTATGGTTTCTATTACCATGCTTTTTTATTCCTGTCCGTGCCCGAAGTACTTTTATTTACCGTTATGACGCCGGTGTACATCACTTTACTCAATGATTTGTTTGCACGGCGTTTCAATGCCCGCTACCTAATGGTTGCACTGCTGGCCACACTTGGCGCTGTCGTGATCCGCCTCACTACGCCTAACCCTGACTTCTGGCTGGGCTTTATCATCGTTCAGGGCGCCAACCTGTGTTTTGCACTGGGTCAGGTCCTTTACAAGCGCCTTGCTGAGCAACACACGTTGGTGCATCATCAAAGTTTTGGTTTTTTCTTTCTTGGCGCGTTACTCGTCTCTTTGCTGAGTTTTGCTTTGTTTGGCGATCTGAGCCGGCTGCCAGCAACCCCACAGCAATGGGGGATCCTGATTTACCTGGGCGTTATTGCATCTGCACTGGGCTATTTTGTTTGGAACAAAGGTGTCACTTTGGTATCGGTCGGGGCGCTGGCGGTAATGAACAATGTATTGATCCCCGCGGGGATCCTGGTAAATATCCTGATCTGGAATCGCACTGCGGATCTGGTCACTTTGGGACTGGGCAGTGCAATTATTTTTGCAGCCTTAGGGCTCAATCAATACTTTGATACGCGCGTGCGTTAAAGCGCCTTGCGAAATCGGATCTGAACATCCAGCAATGTGTCTGTCGGCGTTGCTGGATGAGTCAGCTCCGCTATATGATAGTCATGGCTTACCAGCATCTGCATCATGGTTTTAAAGCGGTTCATCGTCTTAACTTCAATGTGACTGAAGCCCTGTTCACGGCACCAGTGCTCCTGCTCAAGCAATAGTGCGCGTGCCACTCCCTTGCCACGACAAGCTGGTATCACAGCCCCAAGCCAGCTATAAAACTGTTGCGCAGCCTGCTCATAACCGAGTTTATAGGCAACCGGCTGACCATCACAGCTGGCGACTAACGCCAGATATTTGCGCCCAGCCAGCCTCTGAAGGATGTCCTCCCGAGTCTTGGGGTTTGAAAACTCAGGGATCTGCTGCTCAACCACCAGCATGTCTTCAATGCTCCCCTGATGAATATGCCACTGCGCTTGTGTCATTACCTTACCTTTATAAGAGTTCCGTATACGTTATCGTTATAAATTAACGTCGACGCTTACCACGCTGACCCAGTACGCGCTTTTTATCACGTTGACGGCGAGATTTGGCTGAGTTTTGTCGCTCATTTTTAGGCTCACGGGTCAGATCAGGTTCATAACCGCTTAACCACTGAGGCGTAAGGCGCTCATCCAGCAGCACTTCGATCTCTTCCAGTAACCATTGCTCATCAATGCTGACCAATGAAATCGCTGTCCCCGCTTCTCCTGCCCTGCCAGTACGACCTATACGGTGTACATAGTCTTCAGCCACATAGGGTAGCTCCGCATTGATAACGTAATTCAGTTGCTGAATATCAATACCACGCGCCGCCACATCGGTTGCAACCAGTACTCTAATTTCGCCGTCTTTAAATTGTGCAAGCGCTTTATTCCGGGCCCCCTGAGACTTATCGCCGTGGATAGACTGCGTCTTCAGACCATCCTTATTTAACTCTTTCGCGTAGTCATCAGCTTGCTTTTTGGTGCGTGTAAAAATGAGCACCTGATGCCAGTTTTGCTTGCCAATCAGATGAGCGATCAGCTCACGTTTGCGTTCTTCATCCACCGCATAGAAGATTTGCTCGACCTTAGCTGCGGTTTGGTTCTGAGCTTCTATGCCTATTCGTTTGGGTTCTTTCAACCAGTCTTTGACCTGATTAAAAATGGCCTCATCAACCGTCGCTGAAAACAGTAAAGTTTGCCGCTCAGATGGCATCTTGCGCATAATACGACGTATTTCACCCATAAATCCCATATCAAGCATTCGATCCGCTTCGTCGAATACCAGATACTCTATCGCTGATAGCGTTAATGTGCCTTTGATCAAATGATCCAACAGCCGTCCGGGTGTGGCAACCACAATATCAGCACCCTCTCTCAGTGCTTTCTCCTGAGGCCCAATGTTGGCTCCACCATGCAGACAAACAGTCACCAACTCGTTGTGAGCTGCATAAGCATTGGCATGCTGCGCCACCTGCTGAGCGAGTTCACGAGTAGGGGCCAGTACCAAAGCGCGGACACCTTTAGCCGGTTTGCTTATCAGCTGTGTCATTATTGGCAACATAAACGCCGCGGTTTTACCTGTACCCGTTTGTGCACATGCCAGTAGATCATGACCTGCCAAAACTAAGGGAATACTTTGTGCCTGAACAGGCGTCGGCTCGATAAAGTCGAGCGCCGCAAGCCCGTCTAAAAGGGTCGGCGCAATGGCGAGAGATTCAAAGGACATAATTGTGTAAAGCTCAAAAAATTCGTCGCGGGAGTATAGCAAAAATGTCACTCAACACCGCAAAGAAATATGCACTTATGAAAGGTTTAGCTCCATATAAACGCTCAGCGGATCGGGCTCGTAACAGCCAAACGCCTCTCGTTCAATAAATCCCAATGACGTATAAAGCCCAATAGCTTCGGTTTGCCGGATCCCTGTTTCAAGCCTGAGTACCTTGAATCCGCATTGTCTGGCATACCCAATGAGTGACTGCATAATCTGTTTGGATACACCTAAACCTCGATATGGCGGCTGCACATACACGCGTTTGAGCTCCCCATAACACGCCAGCTCGCCAGCCTCATCGGTTTTTGGCACCAATGCCCCACAACCCATCAGCGCTTGTTCTGTTCTGGCCCCAACAAAATAGACATCCGGTGCAGCTAGCTCATCCGCAGGGATCAGCTGGTTACTGCTTGGTGGGTACAATGTATTCATCAACGCATCTATGTCTCTCAGTAACTGCGACACTTCCGGGTGATGCGGATCAAGATTAATTATTTCCATAGCGTGATTTACCTTGCTAGCCCAATCAGATTAACTGCACGACGCATGACGGTATTTGATAACTGGGCATGATATAGAGACTAAAATACTATGTTCTGTATTATGATACTAGCTTATTTTCCGACCCCGTTCGTACCTTTTAAAGTTACAAAGTCAAATATCGTGGTGCTACGTATCATTGCCCCTGGCCATATGGCTAGTATTCAACCAGCCTTGCTAAGTATTTGCTCACGTACAGACTGAGTACCGATGAAAACATGCATATCTGCCGTATTTTTTATATCATCCGCGCGCATATAATTCTAATCATAGGACAACAAGTATGAGTAATACCCCAGAAGGGCTCTCTGCAGCAGCACTCGCTGATAGGGAAAGCCAAAGTAGTCGGGGTCGCTGGACACAACATGACACCAACTGGGTTCTGAGCCTGTTTGGTACCGCTGTCGGCGCCGGTATTTTATTTCTGCCTATCAATATTGGTATCGGTGGGTTCTGGCCACTAATGATCATGGCAATACTGGCCTTTCCCATGACCTACCTGGCTCACCGAGGACTGGCACGGTTCGTTCTGTCTTCCGGGCATAAAGATAGTGATTTTACCGACGTCGTTGAAGAGCATTTTGGCGCAGCATCTGGCCGCTTAATCTCACTGCTGTACTTCTTTTCAATCTTCCCAATTCTGTTGATTTACGGTGTTGGTCTGACCAACACCGTAGACAGCTTCATGGTGAATCAGCTGGAGATGGCATCGCCTCCCAGAGTGTTACTTTCCGGCCTGCTGGTTGCGGGCACGATTGCCATTATGCTGGGTGGTGAAAAGCTGTTACTACGTGCATTTGCGTTACTGGTCTACCCACTGGTTGCCATCCTGCTTTTGCTGTCACTGTATCTGATCCCACACTGGCAAGCACCCGTTGTGGCAACGCCGGACATCGCCACCCTGAGTGAAACGCTGTGGTTGTCTGTGCCAATTATTGTCTTTTCATTCAGCCATGCTGCGGCCATTTCAAGCTTTGCCAATGCCCAGCGCCGTCATTATGCACACAGTGCCACACACAAAGCTGAAGCCATTCTGCGTAATACTTCGCTCATGCTGATTGTCTTCGTGCTGCTCTTTGTCTTTTCGTGTGTATTGTCACTGAGCCCCGAGCAAATGCGCGAAGCCAAAGAAGCCAACGTGTCTGTTTTATCTTATCTTGCCAATGTGTATGACAATCCGTTTATTGCCATGCTGGGTCCACTGGTCGCCTTTATTGCCATTACCTCATCCTTCCTTGGCCACTTTCTGGGGGCACGCGAGAGCTTTAACGGTCTGCTGAGCAAGCAGTCATCTTTATCTGTGGGTTTGATAGATAAACTGGGTGTGGGCCTGATGTTTATCGCCATTTGGGTATGTGCGGTGATGAACCCCAGTATTCTGGATATGATGGGTGCCATCTCAGGACCCATTATTGCCATGATCCTCTTTATCATGCCAACCATTGCTATTTTTAAGGTACCGACGCTACAAAAGTACCGTCACCATCTTGGCACCTATTTTATCCTGATAGTCGGCCTCTTAGCTGTCTCTGCACTGCTGTATAACATGGCGGGTTAAGCCGTAGTACTGGCAGTCAATTGAAAAGGGCCTAAGCGCCCTTTTTTTCCGCCACACAGGCCTGATTCCGGCCCTGGTGTTTTGCGTTGTAGAGCGCTTCATCCGCCGCAGCAATCAGCTGCGCTAAATCCTGATAGTGCTCACCCCGATTATTGCTCGCAACACCCGCACTGATAGTAACCACCCCAAACTCCGAATCTTCATGGACAATGTCCAGCGCTTTGACGGCATCAACAAATTGATCGGCAAGCTGTTTCGCCCCGTCAGGCTCTGTGTCTGGTAGTAAGATGGCAAACTCCTCGCCACCGTAGCGATATACCCCATCCATTGGTCTGCGTATCTGGCCATCAATCGCACTGGCAACGGCTTTGAGGGCATCATCCCCATTAAGGTGACCATATCGATCATTAAACTTCTTAAAGTGATCGATATCCAGCATCACCACAGAGCAAGTGTGTTGCTGACGAACGCTCTGTTTGAACTGACGCGCTCCTTCCATATCAAAAAAGCGCCGGTTGAATACTTTTGTCAGGCCATCGTAATACGAATAGCGCTTGAGCGTATCGGCCTGCTGTTTGTATTTTAAATGAGTTTTAACCCTGTTAATCAGAGTCTTGGCTACGATGGGTTTAGGAATGAAGTCAACCGCGCCAGCATCCCAGCACAAGTCTTGCTGTTGCTCACTGATATTGGAGGTCACAAAAATAATGGGAATATCAGACAGCCCTTCCATTTCCTGTAGCTGTTTGCAGGCTTCGACTCCAGACATACCTTCCAATACCCAATCCATCAGGATCAGGTCTGGCGGTGTAGCACGGCAAAACTCAATTGCCTTTTCGCCAGATGTCACCATATGTACCGAACAAATCCCCTCTAAAAAGCACGAGATGACTTTTTGCGTCAGCATTGAGTCTTCAACAATCAACACCAGACTCTCGCTCAGGTCTTCAATTTCCTTAAACAAAGTGCATTTACCTATTACTGTGATTCTTCGGCTCAACCTAGACCGGTTTTTTTCGGTCCCGATTGCAATTATAGCAGGCGCACAAATAAATACCCGTTAACATGTTATGACTAACTTATCATGCGTCTGTGCTTTATGAAATGGATTTGAAGCTTAAGATCAGTAATTTAACCCTCTCAAGTCTGTATGTTTTTTACACACAAACAGTACATATCATTAACGCGCTTGTTTCAGACTGTGCTGTCTGCGCCACAGCGCAGGCGTCACCCCATAGGCAGCCTTAAACTGACGAATAAAATGAGTGGTGTCTGACCAACCAAGCTCTTCAACCAAGGTCGCAATCGGGGTATGCGTATGCATGAGGCGATTACAGGCTTCACCAAGCCGCTTTTTTGTGAGCCATTGTCCGACTGAATAACCCGTTTCTCGTTTAAATAGAGTGGCCAGATAAGGGGCACTCACGAACACCGCGTCGGCCACCCCCTGCAAAGAAACCGGCTGCAACCCCTGACTCTCTATGTAGGACAGTGCCGCGACCACTTTAGGATGCATGCCCGCACGCCAGCTAACGGGTTGTTGCGCCAGTGACACTTCGTGCAGCAGCAAAAATACAAAGCTCTTCATGACCTCCAGTGGCAATGCCTGCTGCAACGCCAGTTCAAACTCCTGATATAAAGTCTGAACAAATTCGACGCGCTCACCTGACAAGGTCAATGCAGGTAAAGCACCCAGGCGCACCTGCTGAAAAGGTTGCAATAAAGTGGCATCGGGTTCAAGCCCCAGGCAATCAGGGCAAAAGCTCATCCAGTGAACATGTAAGTCGGACCCCGACAATAAAGTATGTGGCATCCCGCCGGGCACCAGCACAAACATGCCCTGCGTGGCGGTAAAAGTCTCCCCATGTAACATATCCAGTGAGCCTGAACGAATAAAACTTAAAACACTCTCGCTGTGTGTGCCATGCGGCTCTTGTGCCAGCCTGGCCACTTTCATCTGACCACAGGCTGCAACATGATTAGTCATCTTAATTTCACCCGCAATCTTAAAATAAGCCGATTAAATCAAAAACCCAACAATAACACCAGTTAGCTTTATTGAGAATAATAGACACAGATAAAACAATACACCGATTTTAAGGAGGCACGCATGACTTTATCACTCGTTTTGATGGGGCTGTCTATTCATGTACTTGTGTGGGAAAAGTTACCCGACTGGGGTACCTGGTTCAACGCTTTGGTGAAGCGTTTGCCGGCACCACTGGCCTATTTGTATTCAGTCTGGCATTGCCCGTACTGCTTTGGTTTCTGGGCTGCCTTAATCTTACAACTGCTCACTGGAGTCTATACTTTGCCTGAGCTGACCACTTTAACCGAGTCATTTGGTCTGGCTGGTACAATGATCGGTATGGGTCTGGATGCGCTGGTCACGGCGTTACTGATCATGATTGGCAGCCTGGCTCTGAAAGCACTCGCATTACCGGCAATAAAAGGGCACGAGCTCACTCAGGCATTTAAAGCAGGCATGTCAGAAGCGCAAGTCAACACAAAGGAGCAAGTTCATGACAAAGCTTGAATTCAGTACGGCCAGGTTAGAGGTCATCCCCGCATCCTTACTGGTCAACGAGCTCAGCCCGGCACAGTCAAATCAGTTAATACACTTGCTGACACCGAATACGGTGCACTTTTTACCCGAAGACTGGCAACACTGCCCACAAACTTCGGCTCAGCTTATTGATTGGATAAAGGACAAACTCACACACTGTGACCTGTTGCTGGTGCGAGATAAACAAGCACAGTGCCTCGGCCTGACAATGTTGTACTTTTCAACCAATACGATACAACTTGGCTATTTGATAGGCGAAGCACACTGGGGTCAGGGTTATGCCAGTGAGCTACTACAGGGGCTGGTGACTCACCTGCGAGAAATCCAGCCTGATGCCAGACTCAACGCCGGCGTTGCAGCCGATAACCCCGCTTCAATAAAAGTGCTGGAAAAAGCGGGCTTTGTACTTTGCCAGACTCAGTCGCCAAATAGCAGCTCGCAGCTGTATTATACTTTATCTTTGGCTGGTTTGACTTGAGCGCGTACCTCGCATCTGCTACTTTGCTTCGCAATTAACAATAACTTGCGGAGCACGACCTGGTAAGGTCCATGAGCATGCACTATACCCCTTTCAGTCAGACACAAATAACAGAACTCCTGACACGCTACGCGCAGCTGCCTAAAGAACAACAGATCATGCTGGAGGTCCTGGCATTGATCGGCAAACCAGTCGCAATAAGTAAACTAAAACGTTTGCTAAAGTTATTGGTTGAAGCACAGGTTCACGACTTAGCCGCGCTCAGTCAGGGTATGCTACCAGAACAAAGAACCACTCTGGCAGAAGCCGGGTTGTTGATCAGCAATCAAAAGGGCCTCAGGGTGCAGCCGCTCATTGAAGCCTCTTTGTGTCACAACGCGTTGCGTGAAGATCGCTTTATGAGCACTTTGAATTACGCCGAACAAGTCGTGCCTATAATTAATCTGTATGAATGGGAACGTGATTTTTCGGACGAACAGCGATTTATCCGCGACCTGCTCATGCTTGGCCAATATGACAAAGCCGCGGACCTGCTGTCGTTTCACAAGAATCCGCAATACTTGGATCATTACACCAACCAGGTGTTAGTCGATACGCTGTTTTTTCCGGCAGACGCCGACCGTCTGGCTGAGCTACCGCCGCTGCTACTATATCAGGCGTGTGCCACATTAGTTCATTCCTTACAAAGTGACTGTCAGAATAATTTTGCCGCGCTCAAGCTGATAGAGCAGCTTTGTCAGCGTCAGCCTGACAATCAACTGCTGCACTGCTTACTGGCCGAGCAATATCTGTATCGTGCACAGTTGGATCAATGTATCGCCAGTCTTGGCAACGACACCAGCTGCTATGCATTGCAGTTACGTGCCATTGTGGCCATGTGCTCTGGCGAGCAGCAAACCGCACATGCATTATTTGAACAAGCCATCGTGGCCAAAAACAAACTGGCCCGACGCAAACAGCAATATCTGGGTGGCCTGCCAGGTCTGTTTCATAAACTGACCGTTCTGGTCGAGGCCTGCCAGGGTCAGCCCCAGCTGTTTAAAACAGTGCGCCAGTTGGCTCGGGCCGAAGCTGCGGATAAAAAAGCACCCACATTTAACTACGCCATCCTGAACTTACTGGAGTATCTTGCCGCGTGCCTCGATGACGCTCAGACATTCAGCGAGCAATATCAAGATTATGAAGTACTCAGGAATACGCAGCCCTTTGATTTTGCCCTGCTACAGTTACTGATTGCCCTTGCTACACAGTGGACGGGTGCCCGCGCACAAGCAGCCAGGCTTAATCGCCTCAGCGAGGCTTGTACGACTTTCAGCACAATGCAGCAACCTTTGTTTGCCAGTATGGGGGCGGATCTTTTGCTGCTCCATCAGTCTCCGGTCCCCAGCCTACCTCAGCGATTGGTGCTCAACTTCGCCAATCTGATAGAACAAAAAAGCGGCTGGGAACTGGCACTGGAAAAGCTGCAAAACCTGGCACCAAATCACGCAGCCACTGAGGATAAATCACCACAGAGCCATCGACTCATCTGGCAGCTTGAGCAATCACGATTTGACCTCACCCTGAAGCCTCGGGAGCAAAAACTGGGGAAACAAGGCTGGAGCAAGGGCCGCAATGTCGCGCTGAAGAGGTTAATCGACGAGCCCGAAAGCTTTGAATACCTGAGCGACAAGGATAAAGAGATCATTGCGGCCATTCGGGTATATGAAAACCACAGCTACTATGGTGGACGCACATTTGAGCTCGAAGGCGCAAGTGCGCTAAGCGCAGCGGCGGGCGCTCAAAACCTGTATCTGGGCGAGGATTTAAATACAGAAATTGAACTGACCGAATATCCGGCTGAGCTTCAGATCAGCGATAACGGCGATGAGCTGATGATGTCGATCCCTAACCTGCCTCAAGGTATAGACTACCGGATGCAGCTGGATGAACATGCCAGACAGGACGAATACGCCTTCTATTCACTTCAGGGGCATCGCTATGGGTTTACCCTGTTCACACGTCAGCACTTGCAAGTGGCAGAGATCATCGGTGAGAGCGGGTTGGTGGTACCCAAAGCCGCCAAACCCAAGCTGCTCGAAAGTATCACAGCTATTGCCCCTTTACTGAATATTCAATCCGATCTCGAAGGGGTAGAAACCGGACTAAGCACAGTGGAGCCAGCCGAAGAGCTGGTGGTCAACATCACCCCCTACCAGGGCGGTTTGGAGTTTCATTGTGTCAGTATGCCATTTGGCGATCAGGGTCCGATGTTGCATCCAGGCATTGGCAGTCCCAATTTGACAACAGAAATTGATAACAAACGGGTAGCCACTCAGCGCAACTTAGCCCAGGAGCAATGCTGGCTGGAGTTGCTGGATGAACACTGCCCGGCATTCCTGGCTATGTCCGACAATCGACTGCAACTGGACGACCTGGAAATGGCGCTGGAAGCCTTGGAACAGCTCGAGCAATGTGTTGCAAAGCCTGTGAATGAATTGACATTAAGACTGCGCTGGCCAAGAGGGAAGAAATTCCGTCTCAGCAAACCACTTGAGTCCCAACATCTAGCCCTGGCCATGAGCAAACAGAATCAGTGGTTTGACGTGACCGGAGAGCTTAAGGTCGATGATGCACAGGTCATTGAGCTGAAAAAACTGTTAAGTTTGATGGCCACCAGCCATGGCCGCTTTGTCAGCCTGGACGGTGAACAAATTTTGGCACTGTCTCAAGACTTGCGTAATCAACTCGCCCAGCTTGATACGGTAACCGATGAGGGTCAATTCCACCCGCTTGCCAGTGGTCAGGTGGCCGAAGCCACCGCAGGCATGCGCATGAAAACTCTGCCAGCCTGGGAAGAACAAAGCAAAAAAATGTACCAAGCCAATGCACTGACACTCACCGTTCCTCCCACCTTGCAGGCGCAACTGCGCGATTACCAGCTGGCGGGATTCGATTGGGCGATGCGCCTGGCTCACTGGGGGGCCGGAGCCTGCCTGGCCGATGACATGGGACTGGGCAAAACCTTACAAGCTCTGGCCGTGATCCTGGCACGCGCCAGTGAAGGGCCAACCCTGATCATCGCGCCAACTTCTGTGTGTTTTAACTGGCAACAGGAAGCGAGTAAGTTTGCACCTGCTTTAAACATGATGCTGTTTAGCGATCATAACAGTGCGCAAGAGCGCGAGCAGTTGTTAACTCAGGCAGGCCCATTTGATTGCGTAGTGATCAGTTATGGTCTGTTGCAGCGTCAGGCTGAACTGTTAAAAGCCAAGCAATGGCATACCATCATCGCCGATGAGGCGCAGGCGCTGAAAAACCCGCTGGCCAAACGCACTGTGGCAGCTTGTGCTCTCAAGGGCGAATTTAAGATGATCACCACAGGCACCCCAATAGAAAACAACCTGACCGAATTGTGGTCACTGTTTCGTTTCATAAACCCCGGATTACTCGGCAATCTGAAGCGCTTTAATGCCCGTTTTTCACAGCCCATGGAAAATGCCGAACAAGACAAGCTCGCGGCACATAAAGCGCGTCAAAGCCTAAAGCAGTTGGTAAAGCCCTTTATTCTGCGGCGCCTGAAAAGCCAGGTTCTCACTGAGCTGCCAGAAAAAACCGAAATCAATCTGACTGTCTCGCTCAGCGATGATGAGATGAATTTTTATGAAGCGCTACGACAGCATGCCATCGATCAGATCACCGAATCTGCCAGCACCAGCTCAACAGCGGAACAGCGAATAAAAATGCTGGCAGAGCTGACTAAGCTCCGCCAGGCCTGCTGTCACCCTAAACTGGTCATGGCAGAAAGCACGCTGCCCAGCAGTAAGCTGGATGCACTGGGTGAGCTGCTCGATGAATTACGGCAAAATAACCATAAGGCGCTCATTTTCAGCCAGTTTGTGGGTCACCTTCAGATCATTAAAACACTCCTTGAAGAACGTGCAATAGCTTATCAGTACCTGGATGGTAGTACACCTGCCACACAACGTCAGGAGCGCGTTAATGCGTTTCAGCGTGGTAATGGCGAAGTGTTTTTGATCAGCCTAAAAGCCGGAGGCTCAGGCTTGAACCTCACCGCTGCCGACTATGTGATCCATATGGATCCCTGGTGGAACCCGGCTGTCGAAGCACAGGCATCTGACAGGGCTCATCGCATGGGTCAGCAACGTCCGGTGACTATCTATCGCCTCATCGCCAAGAACACCATAGAAGAGAAAATAGTCGCGCTGCACCAGCACAAACGAGACCTGGCGGATCAATTGCTGGCAGGCAACGAGCAGGCTGGCAAGCTGTCGGTCGAGGATATGCTTAACTTACTCAAAGAGGCCTTTTAAAGGCTGGCCACAACACAGTGGCCAGCGCTGCGTATTAATGGTGGTGATGGCTGAGCAATGGCTGAGAAGAAAACTGGTGCAATACCAGATCAGGCTCAGCCAAATTAACAAACACCGACCCCATGACGGTATTGCCTTTCCAGGTCCAGTTCTCGTGCTGATGGCTGTTTAGCGATACCGCAATCTGATTGACCCCTTCCTGAAACCAGCTGGCCGGCAAGTGTACATCTTGACCATAGACACGCATTTTTTTCTCCCCATTGATAAACAGATGAGCATGACCGGTCAGAGTTTGCTGTTTACGCTCCGCCTCGGCAGGCGAATTTAGCACATAGTTGGCAATGCCAATTGTCAGATTCAGACCATCTGTTTGGTCACGCACAACCGTCAGAGATACCCTGGGTAACTGGCTTTGCTGCTTAATTTCCAGGCTTTTATGTTGATGAATGGCGGTATCAGCTAACGCCACCGTGCTGCTAACACACAGGCATGCAGCAATGATCAGTGCGAATATTTTCATTGATTTGCCCCTATCCCCGACCCGGACCACCAGGTAGTCTGCCACCGCAACTGGTTAGCGCATTACTTTGCAGCTCTCCGGCAAATCTATCGCCTACCGTATAAGGAAATGCCGGTATCAGTTTGCCATTCTCTTCGCGGGCTGTGACGTGATAGTGATAGCCACGCTCAGCATCACTGTGACCATTATATTGGTCCAGATAATTACCGCCCTGAACGGTCAACGCTGTATTCCAATAGAAATCTTCTTTAAAGTAGCCGTTTTCAGCAACCAGCTCATTGTTGGACAGCGTGCTCACCACAGCAGAAAAACCGGGTCCGCTGGAAACAGTACGGGTGCCCTGGCTGACATCATATTGGTCATTCAGCACACAGCTTCGGGCATCGTCGCTTCACTGGCGCTATAGTCCCGGACTTCCCAACTACTGATTGCCAGTTGCCCTTGCGCCTCCCAGGGGCCATAAATCGCATACCCATCCGCGGCATAACCATAAATAGGAGAGTGACCTATACCAGTGTCCCCTACCATATCGGCCAGGCACGACGAGTAATAGTGGTGATGATAGTCACCCTGTGCAGCATGGCCGCCGCACACATCAACATCATATTGCTCTGCAACCGGTGCCAGTGTCTGCCAAGCTCCTTCGTTGTTATAGCTCTGTCCATCCCCCCAGTTATACACAGAGGTCCCGTTAACCCAAAAACCTACCGACCCTAAGCCCGTCTCGCAGGTTTCGCTAGTCTGTGTTGGCTGGTTTGGAAAGGTACCCGTTTTGTCCATCACTTCAGGGCATACCGGACCCGGCGGCCAGTAACCCTGTCCCGCATCTAGTGCACAACTGGTGTTGCTGTTGTACCCTATATCCTGACCAAACTCTACCACATCGCCAATCGCCACAGCGGGCGAACCTGTGGCAAAATCGGAATTGGCTCTGGGCCGTGAAGACAAGCTTGTCAATACCGCCTCGTCGATGACAACCTGGTAATCCGGCATACCAGACGCCGTAACCACGGTATAACCTTGGCCCGACTGCTCAATGGTGCTGACAGCCTGCACGTTAACCTGCGCAGGCTGTCCCGAACCATCCAGCATAACTGCGGCTGATTCTGCCTCTGAGCTCAAGATCCAGCCAGGTAGCGTGTTTGTTTCATCTGGGTTGTTTGATACTTGATCACCCTCGTCACTGGTATCACTCGGATCAGACCCGCTATCATCGCCATTTGATTCAGTACTGTCATTACTTTGGTTCGTTGTGCTCTGATCAGTAGCCGCTGACTGCGTATTCTGACTTTCTCCTGAGCCACAGGCACTGAGCACGGTGGCACTCATCATAAGTGCCAGTATTTTAAGTGTGCCTGGGTAGCTGAATTCGTTCGTTAACTTCATTGCCTGTCTCCGTTGCTGTTCGGCCTGATTTACACACTAGCGAAACAATGTGCAAAGAGATGGCAAACAATGTGCAAATAGTGTGTAGCACTCAACCCCCCCAGATGACATCATTTTAAAACACGTAACTATTTAAAAAATTTAGCTTTATTAATTACTTGATAGTGTCGAACTTTCTCCTCGTTAGCTTGTTTATGACAATTAAGTTGCGGTACCATAGCGCTCTAATAATAAATAATTCTTATCAAGGTTTGCATTATCTCTATGACACTTGCAGATTTAAAACCAAATGACAAAGCAACCATTGCGGATATTGATCATCCGGATGCAGCCCTGATCAGCCGAGTGATGGCGCTGGGCCTGATCCCGGGTGAAGAAATCACAGTGCTCAATGTCGCTCCACTGGGTTGTCCTATTCAGACCAAAGTAGGTAACACCTATATCAGTATCCGCAAAACGGATGCACGCTTTATCCAACTGAACCGCTAATTTAAAGGAGTAAGGTCACGTGAGAATCGCCCTCGTTGGTAACCCCAACTGTGGTAAAACCACCCTATTTAACCGCCTTACCGGCGCCAGGCAAAAAGTGGGGAACTGGCCAGGCGTCACGGTTGAACGCAAAAGTGGCGAGCTGACATTACAAAGTCAGCAGGTTGAGCTAATTGACTTACCGGGCCTGTACAGTATGGCTCAGATTGATCCGGGCCAGGATGAGCAGATTGCCATTGACTATATCCGCTCCCGGGACGCCGACCTGATAGTCAATGTTGTCGACTGTGCCAACCTCGAACGCAACCTCGTCCTGACCACCCAAATGCAGGAAACAGGAACGCCTGTGATTGTGGTTGCTAACATGACTGATGTCGCTCGCCAGCAAGGTAAAGAGCTTGACTTCGCGTTGTTGTCACAACGCCTGGGTGTACCCGTTATCGCTATGGTGGGCTCAACAGGCGAGGGAATGCAGGCACTGACCGATGCCTTGACTCACCACCTTGCATCAGATAAACCGGCAAAAAGCAGGCAGCCAGTCGCGAACTCAGACAGCAACCGCGAAGACACTGTAAAACGGTATCAAAGCGTCAAAAAGCTCAGTAACGGCGTCAGTATCATGTCGCAGACGCGCTCTGATTTCACCACCCGGCTCGACAAACTGGTACTAAATCGTTGGCTGGGCGTGCCTATTTTCTTGTTTATGATGTACCTGATGTTCACCATTGCCGTCAATTTCGGGGCCGTCTTTATCGATTTTTTCGATATTCTGATTGGTGCCATCTTTATCGACGGGACGAAACTGCTACTGACCAGCCTGGGGGCGCCTGAATGGCTTGGAGTGATCCTGGGTGACGGCTTTGGCGCCGGTTTACAACTGGTCGCGACCTTTATTCCTGTCATTGCAGTGCTATATTTCTGTTTGTCCATTCTTGAAGACAGTGGCTATCTGTCGCGTGCTGCTTTTGTTATTGACCGTCTGATGTCATCCATTGGTTTGCCGGGCAATGCGTTTGTGCCGCTGATTGTGGGCTTTGGTTGTAACGTCCCTGCCGTGATGAGCGCGCGCACAATGAGCCGAGAGTCGGATCGCCTCCTTACGGTAATTATGGCCCCTTTTATGTCCTGTGGCGCTCGCTTGACGGTATATGCCTTGTTTGCCGCGGCATTTTTCCCGGTCAATGGGGCCAATATTGTCTTTGCACTGTACTTGTTTGGCATTGTGGTTGCTGTGGGTTCTGGCTATCTGTTCAGAAAACGGGTGTTCAAACAGGAAAAAGTGCCCTCTTTTATTGAGATGCCCGCCTACCACCTACCGGTGTGGCGTAACCTGATGATGACCACCTGGCAGCGTTTACGGAGCTTTATTACCCGTGCCGGCAAAACCATAGTATTTGTCGTTGCGCTGCTGAGTATGATCAATTCTATCGGTACGGACGGCAGCTTTGGCCATGAAAACAGCGAAGCTTCTATGCTGTCTAAGGCCGCACAAGTGGTGACACCTGTGTTTGCACCTTTGGGTATAGAAGAAGACAACTGGCCTGCAACCGTTGGGATCGTGACAGGTCTGTTCGCCAAAGAGGCCATTGTCGGCACGATGGACGCCTTGTATGTCGGTGCACCGGAAGAACCACAAACATGGTCTCTTAGCAACTCTGCATACCAAGCGGCTATGACACTATGGGACAACTCGGTAGATTTGCTTTACAACCTTGGTGACCCATTAGGTCTGGGGGCCGTTGAAGAAGGCGGTGACGCTGGCAATGAGCTATTGACTGTCATGGCTGCTCAGTTCAATGGCCAGCTCGGTGCGTTTGCCTACCTGGTATTGATCCTGCTTTATACCCCCTGTGTTGCAGTACTGGGCGCCATTAAACGCGAGTCTGGCAGTCAGTGGATGTGGGTAGTCATTGGCTGGACAACCTCAATTGCCTATATACTGGCGACCCTGGTCTACCAGATAGGACAGCTGAGCACGGCACCGGCCTCGGCCGTAATGTGGATTGCGCTGATGCTTGGCGCCTTATTTGCCTGGTGGATCCTGCTCGGGCGCCTGAGCCAGCGAGTCAGTGCCGTGCCAACTTACAAGATCGAATTGAACTAATTCCACATAAAAAAATGGGAGCTGCCGGCTCCCATTTTTTATGCTGCTTTTTCTGGCTTGACTTTTACAAGCCCCATTCGGATAGCGGCGAAATAAAGACCTTCTGCAGCTAAAACAGTAGGTAACACCACCTTAATCCAGTACCCTTCAGAACCATAAAAATATATCAGGATGGTGCTTATCACCGCCAGTATGATGCTCGCAACAATACCAGCACTCACCAGACTCAGAGAAATCGGAGCTTTACAGCTGCTGCATTTTAGCTTGAATGGATTCGGCGTATTTAATACCGACATAAAAGAGATATCGCTGTCACATTTACCACATTTACTCATATTATTACTCATTGTGTTACGTTTTACTTGTCAAAATACTCTTTGACGTCGCTGGCATACAGTATCCACATTGCTGCTGCCGGATAGATAAACAAATCGACTAAATCCCAGACAGGTAAGGCGTCCTCTGTACCCAATAATAAGTCAGCACTCTGCACAAAAACACAGACCCACACGGTATAAAAAAAGAAATTACGCCCTCTGGGCTTTCTTTTCGCAATGTGCCACATTGCTACAAACTGGATAAATACCATGGTTAACCAAAACAACATCAGGACCATCGCCTCCGATGGTTGCTCTGATACCAGATAACCCAGCACAGAGATTGCTAAAGGCCAAAGCCCGTAGTTGATAAAACATACCAAAACCGTGATCAACACCACAAATGGGATCATAAGTTACAAATACCTTGTTATCTCTTGGCCCGGATAGGAGCCCAATTGCACTTGAAAGATGTTTAATTCAGGCGTACACCCCTCTTAATTACGCACATTGCGATTTAATAATCAGCCTGCCCACAGAAATGGGGCTGCAGTTTACAGCATTGCGGATATGGAAAGAATAGTTGGTTTACACTCGTATACATTTGAGTCAGCCGTCCCTGATCTTCTCTGGTCAGCTCATTTCATTTACTTTTCATTGCGCCATGCTAACCTAGTCCCGCTTTTACACACTTCGTACCTAAATCAGTGTGTATCCGGCAAAATACTTTAAAGGAAAACCATAACTAAAAAGGATCTATGATGAAGATCAAATCCCTCTTGCTCGGCACTATAATATCGCTGAGCACTGCAAGCTATGCCGCGGATCTTAGCGAATCTTATCCAATAACCAGTACCACTTACCTCTCGGATGGCACACCCGTCGATATGCCCTTTCATGTGCAAGGTGAAGCCACCAGTGCTGTCGTTGGATTGATTGATGCGAATGTTGCACAGTTCTTTTTATGGAACTGGCAATGGGAGCCGGTCCGGCTGCATTGCGAAGGCACCGCATCGAAAGGCATTGGCGCGCTGTATACGCAAAAAATTACCGCCAGCCCGGCGGGTGCCTATAACGAAACCATCTCAAGCTTTTATGTTAAGCGTCGTGGCAGTGTCGACCCCATTTTGCCCTGTCCGGGTGATATGACCGAGCCAAGTGCTCAACTGGATTTTACCGGCAAAGTGCTGGCAGCACTGGCAGCGGCAAACGCCGCACAGCAAGCTGCTGGAAAACCACATAATTATGCACTTTATAACCAGCACCTGATGCTTGATAACCCAGTAGCAATCAGAGCTGGCCGCGAGATCTGGGGCTACCCCAAACAAGCAGCCGATGTGTCGATTACCATCACGCCACGTCAGCATACGTTAACCCTGAACAACCAGTATACAGGACAGTCCATGCTGGATGTGTCCTACACCCGTCAGATTGGCGTCAACCTGCCACTGCATTCTGTTGGTGATAACGTGCTTCCTGACTACCTGTTACCCGATTACAGTAAAGTACCGCAATTGAGTGGTGTACTATCAAGTGACAGTGGCTGGATGATGCCATTTGTGGGGGAGTTTACGATTCATTCACGAGCCAGCCTGACAACTTTCTTCCTGGCCGAAAGTGATTTCACGCCAGTCGCTGTTGTGGAGTTCCCTGACGTCTCAGGGGTCGCCATGCCCCTGTATAATCGGGAGTAACACCTAAGCACCGACAGTGTATGCCTGCCCGCATAACCCATTACTGATTATTTTTTGTGGCAGGCCCCACCAGGGTTGTTTGAATTAAATGCTGGCACTTGGTACACCTGTGCCCCTTTATCATTACAGCCCTGATAACTGGGTTATCCACCAACTCAGTCTCTGATTCCAATACCCCTTTACCATTACATGTCGGCTTGTCGCATGAAACCGACACACTTTTAAAAAACAGGTAACGCAGCACCACACACAGCAGGACAGGTAAAATCACCTTGATCAGTATAAACCCAGCCATCCCGGGGATGAGCCCGTCAGGGAGTAATGAACCGCCGCCAATACACAGAGCAAACAAAGTAACGTCAGCCGTGTTACACACAACTTTATTCATAACAGGCATAATGTCCTTATCTATCTAACAAAAGGGTATTATACCAATGCATTATCATTAATAACAATAACTTATGAGAAGATCTAAGCAATTCCGCTTACTTTGCACGGGGAATGTTCAATAACCGAACAGCTCACCATACCCTCGCCCGGAAAACCCACCCCGGCTGCGTATTCGGCCTTCCCAGTAAGGCACGCTCAAAGTATTCAAAGAGTCTGATTGCAGCGCATCAATGATCACCGCTTCTTTGCCCGGTAACTGCAATTGCCAGCTAACAGGATGTGTCACGTCGTGCGTTTTCGCTCTGTCCAGCACTGTCAGAGTGACTTGTTCGTCGGGATAAGCAGTAACCTCTCCGGACGATGATATCTCTGAGGCACTGCAGTAAGCATAAGCGTGTTCTTCATCTCGAGTACAGAATGCCATCAGCGCACCTTGACCAGGCTCCGTGCTTTGTAAACTAAACCAGTCCCAGCCTCCGTGCTGACTGTGAATCAGGCCCGAAGACCATTCTCTGTCCAGCCAGGCCTGACCTGTGACCTCATAATGTGTGTCCGCATAGGTCAGTGTACCCGTCACCTGTAAAAAGGGGTAACTGTAGTAAAAGGAGGCATGACCCTGTTGTGTTTTCTGGCTGTATCCCTGCTCGCCATGCAACACCTGCGGGCTGTTTGCCAGTGTAATATCCAGGCCATAACCTGATTCCCGGGTTTGTAATCGCAAAGGTAAGAATGAACTCTCCCGACTTGCCAGTTGCCAGTTATCCAGCCGGGCAATAAAAGGACTGGCCTGGATCTCGACCTGCCCTGCTCTGCCATAACGCTCAAAGGCATGATGGGTACGGCCGTCCTGCAGGGCAAAATGCGCAAAGTACAGCTGGCCGTCCCACCAGGGCGACCCCTGAAAAGCAGAAAACCCTGGGTCAAGCACCCGGAACAAGGTCCACTGCATACCAAACTGTGTGCCATCCTGTGCGCTCAAATTTCCCGTCACGTACCACCATTCCACCCCCTGTTCAGGGTGCGCACCATGATCGCGGGGAAACACCAGAGAGTGCGCAGCGCTTACCGGCTCACCGAGTTCCTGGCCAAGGACAGCCATCGCTGCATTATTCTTTTTAGCTTCAGGTGCATCGGGCTGGCATCCCGTTAAAACGAATATAATGAGTAAAATTAACCCGGTAAACTGCATTCGTTACTCCTTATAACTGCGCCACATTGTCGGCCACATTGCGTCTGATCAGTTTCAACAACGGGATGGCACTCACCACCAGCGCCAGTAACAGTATCACAGCACAGAATCCCAAAATGTCGCCCCAACTGAGCACCATGGCCATACTCCAGCCAAAGGCGATGGGCATCACATATTCTAACAATACCCAGCCCAACAGAATGCCCAGAGGCACGGCCAGAAACAACGTCATACCCAGAATCAGCGCAGCCTGACATAATTTAAGCGCAAATAATTGCCACTGGGTCACGCCCAACGTTTGTAACACGGCCATAGGGTGTAATTGCTGCCGCCCAAGAGTGAGAAAGCTCACCCAGACACCGAATAAAGCAATGAGCATAATGCACAAGTTCAGCGCATGGGTAACCAGAAAAGTTTGGCTAAATAATTGTTTTGCGAAGCGCTTAAACACCTGGTTGTGAATTAACTGGTGTCCGGCCAGTGACCAACGCTGACTAATGACATCAGCAATCCGCTCTGAGTTAACTCCATCTTGCAGCGTCAACATAAAGCCAACCGCTTCATACAAAAAAGCCTGTTGTACTATGACCGACGAGCTTACAACCAGATTGATACCGGGCTCACCATAATCATAAAACACACCTTTAACCTTGCAATGAAATGCGCGTGGGCCCTGCTTTACCTCCAATATACTGCCCACTTTCAAAGCATGCCGTCTCAGACCGGGTTCATTGATAAGGCAGGATATATGCTGGCTTGTATTGGCCAGATGTGCCGCTTCTAGTGGCCGTTTGTTTAACAGGGTCAGATGCTGGTGATAAGTATGATCTTCACCAAAGCTCATGATAGTTGCGGGGATTACGTCATTTCCCAGTGTAATTTCGCTTTGTGCTGACCAGTACACACCGACCTGCTCAACTTCGCTCATTTCAGCCAGTGCCTGACGCATTTGGGAAGTCGGTTCATCGGGCCGGACATACAGATCGGCATTGAGGCGAGTTTGCAAATGTGCATCCAGTGCACTGCTAAAACTCCCTACCATCACCTGCATACCTATGGCTGCACCCATCGCCATCAAAATCGCGAGTACAGAGCTCAATAAAGCGGGTAACTGGGTCAGGCTGTCAGCTCTGAGCCAGCCGAGTAAAGGGGAGCGAGTTGGCCAGCGAACACGAAACACCTGGCCTGCCAGCACTGGAGTGAGCGCAAAAAATAACAGCAGTACGCAAACACACAAAAGTAGCGCTTGCCATTTAGTCTGTGCAAAATGCAACAATAGCAGACCGCCAAGACACGCCATGAAAAACAGGCCAGGTGCCAGCCACCTGGAAAGCTGGTGTGCCAGCGGGCTTTGTAACATAACAAATCCGGCCAAAATAGCCAGGTTGAGTAAACTCCCCACGAGCACCAGCCAGGCATTGAACTGCACCGTCAGTGCGCGGTCCAGTTGATAAAAGCTCCCCAGCACAGTGCTGATGTCACCCATCATCGCATTGGCCATCACGACACCAATCAGGTTGCCCAGCGTTGCCGCCACAATGCTTAATACAGAAACTTCCAGACACAGTGCCTTGAGTAATTGACCCTGACGGCAGCCCAGCGTAGCCATCTGTTGTTGTAGTGATAAACGGCTCTGATAGGCAAGTTTGATGGCATTGAGGCTTAAAAAGGCCCCCACCACATAACCCAGTAAGGCCAGTGCCTGAAGATTAAAGAAAAAGGCCCCCGATAGTGCATCGAAGGTTTGTGCCTGGGCAGACTCCAGTCTGGCTTCAGTGCCAAGTAGCGTAATCAGGCGTTGTGACTGAGACTCACTCAAACCGGATACTTCAAAGTAGCTACTCTGTCCACCCGCCTGCAACAGTCTATCCGCCAAACTGATGTCCATCAGGGCATAATGGCCCGTCCCATCTAACAGGCTGATCGGGTAGCTCGTTCCATCAATGTGCAGCACAGCTCCATCCAGTTTCATCCGGGCACTTAACTGAGGTGACAAAAACACAGTATCAAACAGCTTAGTTCGTGTTGCTTGCGCAACCGACTCATCTGTTGCTGGTTTTGAAGGACCTGCGGTTTGCCATTGCAGCAGATTGACACCCCGTACAGCCAGTGTCTGGCCTTCATCAGTTCTTAGCCGCCCTTCGAGCACCGGCTGGACCTGCTTAAACCCGGCTGCCGTAAGTCGCTGCCATAACGAAAAAGCCAGACCATTCTCCCCTAATGGTGGGCGGATAAAATGACTTACCGGTTGTGACAACAGCGCTGTGCTGGTGGTGTAACGCTGCGATGCTTCCTGATTTAAGCCCAGTGTTGCACTGAGCAAGGCGCTGCCCAAACTCAAACCCACCAGAAACAATACCAGCAGACCTTTATGGCGCCGATAGAACTGGCCATAGGTGACTAAGATCAGGCGTAGCTCATTCATGTATACGCCCATCGCGTAACTCCACCAGCCGTGGTAATTGCGCTGCAAGTGCGCGACTGTGCGTCACCATGATCAGGTTGACATGCTGCTCCTTACACAGCGCCATCAGCAACTCCAGTACTTCCTGACTTCGCACACTATCCAGGTTGCCGGTGGGTTCATCCGCCAGTAGCATGCGAGGTTGATTGAGCAGTGCTCTGGCTATCCCTACGCGCTGTTGCTCCCCGCCACTTAATTGCGATGGATATGCATCGAGCTTAGCTGCCATCCCCAGTCTTTCTGCCATAGCCGCAATGTCGCCATGGCTGACTGAACGACCATTCAAACGTGCCTGGAAAGCCATATTATCAGCAACCGTGAGCGGGCTGAGTAACTGATAGTGCTGAAAGATCATGCCAATTGTACGACGGTATAATGCCAACTCAGTGGTGTTGTAATGACTGATCTTCCGCTCATTGATCAACACAGAACCGGCATCTGGTGTCAACAAGCCTGCCAGAATATTGAGGAGTGTTGTTTTACCAGAACCACTCTCACCCGTTAACGCGACTTGCTCACCGGCTGCCACCGACCAGCTCAAGCCATCCAACACATGTCTGTACCCGATACCATCCGGGCGCTTAAAGGTGACTTCATCAAGTTGGATCATCGTATCTCCATTACCACTTAATTAACAGCAGCTTAGCTTATGTCTCTATGGTACAGAAACAACCCAGCTATGCTAGTGTATTCTGTCGGCTCACCACTTTGCACCTGTCCGGACACCCATCCACTGTCCGCGTACTGTCCGCTGTCCGTCCGCTGCTATAACAACACAACAGAGAAAAACAAAATAAACCTTTATTTTCATAAACTTAAGATTTGGCATTGATTTTGTTATAGGAAGTGTAATCCAGAAAACAAGGAGCCGTACCCGGCATGATCCGAGATACCAGACAACAAGACAAAGTGATCCAGCAAACACGCAGACTACCCCGCTGGTGGCTAGCGATGGCAACGGCCATCGGGCTAATAGGGGCAGCAACTGCTTCCTACAACAGTTTCGACCAACTGCTCAGCGCTGATCAGGTGGTGTCGTTACAAACCTTACGAACAGCCACCGTAGTGAGAGGCGATATGGTCCAGGATCTGCGTGTGGAAGGGCGTACCATGGCGGCAGATAGTCCCTCTATGTACGCCATTGCGGCCGGCACTGTTACTTTGTTTGTCAAAGCTGGCGATGAAATTAAGGCCGGGCAAGCATTGCTGACCATCGACAGTCCGGAACTACGTAACCAACTACTTCAGGAAGAAGCCACCCTGGCACGCCTGGAGATGGAAGTGAGCCGCCAGAAAATCGCCATCAAACAACAGCAACTGGACAACACGCAACAAATGGAACTAGCCAAAGTAGAGCTCGAGGCCGCACAAAGTGAAATGGCCAGAGCCCGCACCAGTATCGAAAAACAGATCATCTCCAAAGAAGAACTGGAACAAACTCAGGTTGCTCTGAAACGCGCAGAGCTGAATGAGCGCCATGCCATTGCCAGCCTGCAACTGGCGCAAGAGCGACTCAGCTTTGAGCTAAAAAGTAGCGAACTTAATCTCACTCGTCAGCGCCACCTGACACAGGAATTACGCCGCCAGGTCGAAGCGCTGACCTTGCATTCACCTTTGTCCGGCATTGTCGGCACACTGAATGTGCAGCAAAAGCAACATGTGCAGCGAGATACGCAATTGATGTCACTGGTTAACCTCAACGAGCTGGAGGTCGAAGCCTATATCCCTGAAAACCTCGCAGATGAGCTAGGCATTGGTTTGCGAGCCAATGTACAAATTAACAATGAACACTACGGTGCGACTTTAGTGGCTATTTCTCCCGAAGTTGAGCAGGGCCAGGTTCGTGGTCGGATCCGCTTTACCGAGCAGCCCGGAAATTTACGTCAGAATCAACGCGTCAATGCTCAGATCATTATCGCGCAAAAACAGAATGTACTTAAGGTTGAGCGCGGTGCCTTTGTCGAAACCGGCGCATCACGCACCGCCTACAAAATTGAACAAGACTCCGCATTCAGAACCCCTATTTCACTGGGTGTCAAAAGTGTCAGAGAAGTAGAGATTACCCAGGGGCTACAACCTGGTGATACAATCATTATCTCAAGTCTGGCTGCTTTCGGACAATCACAGCAAGTGATCCTCAGCGAATAATAATAAAGGAACATACCCATGTTACGCATGAAGAACATCAGTAAAATATATCGCACCGAGCTGGTCGAGACACACGCACTGTCAGACGTTAATTTCACAGTAGAAGAAGGCGAATTTATTGCCGTGACAGGTCCTTCTGGCTCAGGTAAAACGACCTTTTTGAATATTACCGGGCTGCTTGAAAGCTTCGAACAAGGCAGCTACGAACTGGACGGAGAAGATGTCAGTACATTAGGTGATAAACAGCTGTCTCGTTTGCGCAATGAAAAGATCGGCTTTATTTTTCAGGGATTTAATCTGATCAGCGACCTGAACCTTTACGATAACATCGAAGTGCCGCTAATTTTCCGCGGCTTGTCCGCTCAGGCGCGTAAAAAGCGTATTGAAGACAGCCTTGAACTAGTCGGCCTGGGCGGCCGCGCCAGCCACTTTCCCGCACAGTTAAGTGGTGGTCAGCAACAACGGGTCGCCATTGCTCGGGCACTGGCGGGCCAGCCGCGTTTTCTGCTCGCCGATGAACCCACCGGCAACCTGGATACTATGATGGCAAGACAGGTTATGGATCTGCTGGAGGAGATTAATCGTCAAGGCACCACCTTACTCATGGTGACCCATGATAATGAGCTGGCACAGCGTGCCCATCGAAATATTCAGATCCTCGATGGTCAGCTGCGCGACATCAATAAAAATGAACTGGTTGAACTGATCTCTTAGGTGACTGCAATGAAGGATTTAGTACAACTGGCCTGGCGTGGTCTGAAACAAAAACGCAAACTGACCTTGCTGATGGTCCTCAACCTGGCCATTGGCATTACGCTGCTGTTAACTATGGGCACCATAGTAACTCGCAGTGGGCATTCCCCCATAGACGAACGTGCCGATCGCATTTACCACGTAAGCTTAAACTTTATGGATCCCGATTATGAGAATCGCTCGCCTTTTAGTGTGCCACCACTTACCTACACAGATGCACAGTCACTTTATACCGACTGGGCAAATCACAACAGCGTAAGATTGTCATTGAATTATACGACGTCGTTCGTCATCGACTTGCCTGATCGCAGCGTCAGACCCGTCACAGCCGAAGCTTCGGCGGCAGATACTGGATATTTTGACTTACTTCAGGTTCCGTTTATCTATGGTGAACCCTGGCGCGCAGACATGGATAACACAGCCGTCATTGTATTGGATAAAAAAGCCAACGATCTATTGTTCGGCGGTGAAAACTCGGTCGGTCAGCAAGTTGTTATCAACAATCGCCAGCTTGAGGTAGTGGGTGTAATGGATATGTCTGCCTATTTGCGTCGTTTTCAGAACATGCGTTTTCGCGGCCGGATCAATGATATGGCTGTTGTACCGTTAGGGTATGCACATGCAAATAATATCGCCCGCACCGGCTATATGCCATGCCGCACCAAAGACGAGCCACTGCGAAGTCGCTATCGTCGTGACGATGTACAGGGATTAAAAAGTGCCGAGTGTGGATATCTGCATGCCTGGGCAGAATTTGTCCCTCACAACCAGGAACAAAGCCACGCAGAGCTCACCCTTTGGCTACGTAACTATGCAGAACAACAGGTTACTCTGGGCCGCTTTGGTCACGCCGAGCCCTTCTACCTGAGTCAACTTGCGACTCTGAACGACAGGATGAGTGACAACCTTTACTGGGAGCAGATCTACCTTAAGTTTGCCTATTTGCTGTTTGCGATTTGTCTTATCAACACCATAGGGATCTTGCTGGCAAAAAACCAAAGTCGCGCCAGGCTGGTCTCTTTGTATCGGGCACTTGGGGCCAACAAACTATATATTCTGAAGATCCAGCTTCTGGAGCTCAGCATGCTCAGTGGTGCCGCCATTGTGCTGGGATTACTGCTGGCACAATTTGGACTGGTTGCCATGTTTCACCTGGCCCTGTATCAGGCGGACTACCTGGCCGACGCCGAGCAGGTACGCCGCATGTACAGCATGGATATTCCATTTGCGTTGCAAGCCGCCATGGGTATTTTTATAGCAATATTTACCGCCGGGCTCTACCCCATTATCAAAGCCAGTCGCACAGCACCCGCAGCTCAGCTAAGAGGATAAGACGATGTCACTAAAGCATATACTTAAAATTATTGTTAAGCACCGTAATATCTCGCTGATGATCCTGATCCAGATAGCCATTGCCGTGACCATAGTTGGCAATGCCAGCTTCATCAGCTATGGGACGCTCAAAAACTGGCTGATACCCTCTCACCTGGACGAGTATGAGATACTCAACGTCTACACTAAGGTGTTTGACAACCAGGTTGATAAATCAGCCCTGATCCAGCGGGATTTAAGCAACCTCAGTGCATTGCCAGAGGTGACTCAGGTAACTTATGCCAGCAATGAACTGGTGCTGGCCACAGTCTCGGGCAGTAATCAGGTTTATAAAACTACCGACCAGGAAGAAGCTGGTATTGAAAATGCGCAGTTTGACATCACCTCTGAAGGCGTTGCTACTCTGGGCCTGACTATCACACAAGGACGGGACTTCTATCCTAATGAGTTTGTCTTTGCGGGTTCAGATCAGGGCCGGTTTGCCAGTGTCGCTTTGATCAGCGAAGCCCTTGCGAAGTCACTTTTTGGAGAACAAAGTGCGCTGGGACAAACCGTGTATTTACAACGCGCGCGTCTGCCTTATCGAGTTGTCGGGGTCTATGCGAATAAAATGCTCGGCGAAAGTGCCGTCTATGAGCAACACTGGTATCACTCGACGATTGTCCCTCAGGCGCAATTTGGCAGCACAGATGTCAACTATTTATTGAGAGTCAAAAAAGGCACCTCAGAAGCCATTTTAAAAGACGTTGAAGACGCACTGTACCAACAAGGTGGGCGCATAGTAGAACGAGTAGAATTTGCTGCCCGTGCAAAAAAGCGGTTATGGGATGGCCGCAGTACCTTCGCCTTTATCATGATTGGGATCAGTGTGATCGCTGTGGCGGTCACCACATTTGGGATCATTGGCCTGGTCTCATTTTCCGTCTCTATTCGCAAAAAAGACATTGGTATTTTGCGCGCTCTGGGTGCCAGCCAGAGCACAGTGCTTAAAACGCTGTTGATCGAAAACGCATTGCTGGCCATGGCGGGTATCCTGCTTGGCAGTTTTGCAGCCTTATGGCTGAACAATTATTTTGTGACTCATTTACGAGCACAAGGCCTGGTAGAACCCTGGCTGGCTGTCATGGTTGCCATCTCTGTCTGGTTGCTCAGTGCAGTGGCAGTCTATATTCCTGTTCGTAAAGCCGCTAAGATAGCGCCTGCAAGAGTCACAAAAACATGAACCAAGGGCTGCAAAGCCCTTGATACTGATAAAATAATAACGATAAATAACGCCATGCAGCACAAAATTCTGGTGATTGATGATAATACTGATGTTATCAAAGCGCTTAAAATTCTTTTTTTAATTAACGATATCGACTGCGAAGGTGCGAGTTCGCCAGAGCAGGGATTAGCCATGCTGCAGTCACAGGATTACGATCTGGTGATCCAGGATATGAACTTCACCCATGACACGACTTCAGGTGAAGAAGGTAAAACCCTTTATCATCAGATCCGGGCATTCAATCCGGATCTGCCAATTATCCTGCTAACCGCCTGGGCCCAGCTGGAAATGGCCGTAAAACTCATTAAACATGGGGCTGCTGATTATATTGCTAAACCCTGGCAGGATGACAAGCTCCTCAGCTCGGTGAACAACTTGCTGGAAATGTATCAGCTTCAGCAAGCTCAAACCCGCAGTAAAAAACAGTTTAAGGTCAGACAGGAGCAGCTTCGCCAGGATTACGACCTCTGTGGACTGGTCTTCGCCGATCAGAATATGCTGTCTTTGCTTGAAACAGCAACACATGTGGCACATTCCGATGCCCAGGTTTTGATCACAGGTCCCAATGGGGCTGGCAAGGAAAAAATCGCTGAGCTCCTGGTGGCCAACAGCGCCTACAGGGACAGACCATTTATTCGCGTCAATGCCGGTGCCCTGCCCGCAGATCTGATCGAAGCCGAGCTGTTTGGCGTGGTCAGCGGTGCATACACTGGCGCAACAAAAAGCCGTGAAGGCCGCTTTAGTGCGGCAGATGGCGGAACCTTATTCCTGGATGAGATTGGTAACCTGCCCCTTTGTGGACAACAAAAATTACTCAGGGTGCTGCAAACCGGCGAGTTTGAAGCCGTTGGCAGTAGCAAGACGCAAAAAGTCAACGTCAGGGTGATCAGTGCGACCAATGCGGATCTGAATGAGGCCATCGCCCGTGGAGAATTCAGACAAGATCTTTACTACCGCCTGAATATGATTGAACTGCGGCTTCCTCCCCTCGCTGAGCGACCTGACGATATTGTTCCGCTCGCTATGCATTTCCTCAGCAGCCACAAATCGCTGAGTGAAGGCGCGCAACGCTTGTTGAAGCGATATACCTGGCCTGGCAATGTGCGAGAGCTGCAAAATGTGATAGGACGGGCCGAGCTGCTCGCGGCTGGAGAGCGCATTGAAGCGACAGACCTGGGCCTGAATGCATCGGCGTCTACGCTGGCAAGCCATGAATTTACTATTGAGGACATTACCCAGGCCCTGGATAATCACCAGGGTAATGTAACGCATGCGGCTAAGAGTCTTGGTTTAAGTCGCCAGGCGATGTACCGTCGTATGGACAAATTTGGAATTAAGCGATGAACGTGCGCCTGCATTGGTCTTTCGCGGGCCAGATCCTGTTAAGCTGCACTGTAGTGCTTACTTGCGCACTGATGGCGCTGACGATGGCTTTGCACCATCAAATCCCCGTGATCATTGCCTGCTGTTCGATTCTGCTCATCTCCTTACTGACTTTACTCGTCCTGCTGAGCCGTTTAACTGCCCACCGTCAGCGGGTACTGGCGACTTTAGAAGATGGCATTAAGAGTATCAAAGATGGCGACCTGTCACTGCGGATCTCGCCAACATCCGATCCTGAGCTAACCAGCCTGATTGAGCTCTACAACCAGCTGACAACCAACCTGAAGCAGCAAAAACAAAAGCTCAATCAAAAAGAGTTGGTACTGGATAGCATAGTCCAGGCCTCACCAATGGCGACCCTGCTACTCGATAAACACCACCACATTGTTTACCACAATGCCGCTGCACGTCAGTTACTAAGTAAACAAGCCGGTGCACTCACAGGCAGTAAACTCGAAACGGCCTGTGATGCTTTACCCGCACCACTAGCCCAGGCACTCAGTCTGGGTTACACAGGTATGTTGAGCTTCGAGCAACAAGAGCAAAAGCACACTTTTTATCTTGGCATCGAACAGGTTACTCTAAATTATCAGCCCCATACACTGGTGATCTGTAAAAACGTCTCAGCAGAGCAAAATCGTGAAGAGATCATGCTGTGGAAAAATGCCATTCGTCTGATAAGCCACGAGCTAAACAATTCTTTGGCACCCATTCAGTCACTGACCAGCTCGGCACAGACTATGCTGAACCAGCAAAAACACCTTGAGCTGCTGCCAGACATGCTGGACACCATTTCACAGCGAGCGCATAACCTGAGCGAGTTTATCCAGCGCTATGCAGAGTATGCACGTTTACCGGCCCCCAGCAGCGCAACGCACGCTATCGCACCGCTTCTGGATAGATTGCAGACCTTTTACCCTTTTACACTACTGGGCACAATCCCCGATTACAGCGGCGACTTCGATCTTGCTCAGGTAGAGCAGGTGTTGCTTAATTTGCTCAAAAATGCCCACGAATCAGGCAGTGATAAAAGCGAGATATCCGTGCAGGTGGTTCGGGATCAAAGCCGGCTTCGCTTTGCCATCGTTGACCGCGGATGTGGGATCCAGCCGGGTAATTTACATCAAGCACTACAGCCATTTTACTCGACTAAATCTCAGGGTACTGGGCTCGGATTGAGCCTGTGTCATGACATCATCACAGCACATCAGGGACAGTTAAGACTGCGTAACCGCGAAAAGGGTGGCCTGATGGTAGAATTCGACTTACCTTTGGGAGAGAATGGACAGTAACCTACATTCACAAGGATCGACTGTGCATTCACCTTTGCTTTGGGCCATGCTATCTGGCACCCTAATCTTTACCGGCTGTAAAACGCTTCCACAGCCACCCGAAAAGCACCGGGAGACACACCTGCCCTGCTGGATTCAGTCGCCAAAACAAGCCGAACAACTTGGCTTCATTGGCACCGCGGCCCCGTTCAGCGCCATTCCGAATGGTTCAGAGCTGGCCAGTAGGACCCGCGCCCTCAAAAAGCTGGCGGCCTATCATGCCATTCAGTTGCAGCGCAGCGACCTACAAGGTGTGACACCGGATGAACCCACACAGGTGTTATCTTCCGGTCATACCGTCTATTACTCAGCGCCCTTCAATACCCAGGATACCCAATACAGCTATGTCAGCTTCATGCCACTTAAAGAAAGTGCCAACTGCCCTGTACGTCCCTGTGACTTTACGCTTTGCCAGCCTGCCTGGCTTTGTGAAAATGAACAGCGCAATCAGGTGCTGGGGGTGAGTTACTACACGGTATCGCCCCATCAGCAGATCTCAGTCAGTGAGCGCAATGCCAAAGCAGTGGCGAGCTTTTTGTTGCAGGCCCGGGTAAATGCGACGGAATACCTGCAAGAGCGCGCAATCAATCGTGATGGTACTTTGCGGCATGAAATAAACTTTAATCGCAATGGTAAAGTAACGGCACAAGGTGTACCCACTCGGCTGGCACTGCACCAAAGCTGTCAGTATGGCTCCACGCTAATCGGTCTGTATAGGCCAAATGCTCTGGAGGCTATAAGTATACCGACAACAAGCGCCCTGGCTGACATGAAGCGCAGTGGACACCTGGTTTTAGGCGCGTTTGGTGAAGATGGCACCATGACCTCAGATAATCTGCTCAGCACCGCTATCAAACTTGCCATTCAGGATGCCCTGACAGAGCTTGCCAAGAACAAAGGGATCACCATAGATGCGCAGGTAGAAGTAAAACACCACCAGGGGCAATACCTGCTCACCAGCAGCGAATTTACCATTAATGAAAGTGTCAGCGGTGAGCTGGTCGATCTGAGAATTCAATATAAAAACGATATACCCGTGATTTACGTGTGGTTATTGGAAACAACTGGGAAAAGAATTTAGAAACAGGTAAATCGGGAAGAAAATGGAGGCGGAACCCGGAGTCGAACCGAGGTAGACGGATTTGCAATCCGCTGCATGGCCACTCTGCCATTCCGCCACATTGTGTTGATACTTAATGTATCAGAGAGATTGGAGCGAGTAACGAGGTTCGAACTCGTGACCTCAACCTTGGCAAGGTTGCGCTCTACCAGCTGAGCTATACTCGCGTTCCATATTGCTTTTTAACTTAGCTGCTAAATGTAAGAGGCAAGGTTGCGTCTTTTCATTCATCCAGCTGAGCTATA
>NZ_PNCI01000034.1 GCF_005887095.1 Pseudoalteromonas rubra
ACAAAACCACTTTGGCGTTGTATGGTTAAGCCTCACGGGTAATTAGTACGAGTTAGCTCAATGGCTCACACCACTTCCACATCTCGCCTATCAACGTTGTAGTCTTCAACGGCCCTTTAGTGGACTCTAAGTCCAAGTGAGAACTCATCTCGAGGCTCGCTTCCCGCTTAGATGCTTTCAGCGGTTATCGATTCCGAACGTAGCTACCGGGCAATGCCATTGGCATGACAACCCGAACACCAGCGGTTCGTCCACTCCGGTCCTCTCGTACTAGGAGCAGCCCCTCTCAATTCTCAAACGCCCACGGCAGATAGGGACCGAACTGTCTCACGACGTTCTAAACCCAGCTCGCGTACCACTTTAAATGGCGAACAGCCATACCCTTGGGACCGACTTCAGCCCCAGGATGTGATGAGCCGACATCGAGGTGCCAAACACCGCCGTCGATATGAACTCTTGGGCGGTATCAGCCTGTTATCCCCGGAGTACCTTTTATCCGTTGAGCGATGGCCCTTCCATTCAGAACCACCGGATCACTATGACCTACTTTCGTACCTGCTCGACGTGTCTGTCTCGCAGTTAAGCTGGCTTCTACCATTACACTAACCGTACGATGTCCGACCGTACTTAGCCAACCTTCGTGCTCCTCCGTTACTCTTTGGGAGGAGACCGCCCCAGTCAAACTACCCACCAGGCACTGTCCTCAACCCCGATTAGGGGCCTAAGTTAGAACATCAACACTACAAGGGTGGTATTTCAAGGTCGGCTCCACGTGCACTAGCGTGCGCGCTTCAAAGCCTCCCACCTATCCTACACATGTAGGGTCAATGTTCAGTGCCAAGCTGTAGTAAAGGTTCACGGGGTCTTTCCGTCTAGCCGCGGGTACACAGCATCTTCACTGCGATTTCAATTTCACTGAGTCTCGGGTGGAGACAGCGTGGCCATGGTTACACCATTCGTGCAGGTCGGAACTTACCCGACAAGGAATTTCGCTACCTTAGGACCGTTATAGTTACGGCCGCCGTTTACCGGGGCTTCGATCAAGAGCTTCGCCTAAGCTAACCCCATCAATTAACCTTCCGGCACCGGGCAGGTGTCACACCGTATACGTCATCTTACGATTTTGCACAGTGCTGTGTTTTTAATAAACAGTCCCAGCCACCTGGTCACTGCGGCTCTCGTCTGCTTACGGAGTAAATCCTTCACAAACAAGAGCGTACCTTCTCCCGAAGTTACGGTACAATTTTGCCTAGTTCCTTCACCCGAGTTCTCTCAAGCGCCTTAGTATTCTCTACCTGACCACCTGTGTCGGTTTAGGGTACGATTCGATATAAACTGAAGCTTAGAGGCTTTTCCTGGAAGTAGGGCATCAACAACTTCACCACCGTGGTGGCTCGTCTCGACTCTCAGCCTTAGCGACCCGGATTTTCCTAAGTCACCAGCCTACAGCCTTTCACATGGACAACCAACGCCATGCTTGCCTAGCCTGCTCCGTCCCCCCATCGCATTTATACCAAGTACGGGAATATTAACCCGTTTCCCATCGACTACGCTCTTCAGCCTCGCCTTAGGGGTCGACTCACCCTACCCTGATTAACATGGGATAGGAACCCTTGGTCTTCCGGCGTGCGGGTTTTTCACCCGCATTATCGTTACTCATGTCAGCATTCGCACTTCTGATACGTCCAGCAAACCTTACAGTTCACCTTCAGCCGCTTACAGAACGCTCCCCTACCCCGCGAACTAAGTTCGCAGCCGTAGCTTCGGTGGTATGTTTAGCCCCGTTACATCTTCCGCGCAGGCCGACTCGACTAGTGAGCTATTACGCTTTCTTTAAAGGATGGCTGCTTCTAAGCCAACCTCCTAGCTGTTTTAGCCTTCCCACATCGTTTCCCACTTAACATACACTTTGGGACCTTAGCTGACGGTCTGGGTTGTTTCCCTCTCCACGATGGACGTTAGCACCCACCGTGTGTCTCCCGGATAGTACTTTACGGTATTCGGAGTTTGCAAAGGGTTGGTAAGTCGGGATGACCCCCTAGCCTTAACAGTGCTCTACCCCCGTAAGTATTCGTCCGAGGCTCTACCTAAATAGATTTCGGGGAGAACCAGCTATCTCCCGGTTTGATTAGCCTTTCACTCCTAGCCACAGGTCATCCCCTAACTTTTCAACGTTAGTGGGTTCGGTCCTCCAGTCAGTGTTACCTGACCTTCAACCTGCCCATGGCTAGATCACCGGGTTTCGGGTCTATACCCTGCAACTTAAGCGCCCAGTTAAGACTCGCTTTCGCTACGGCTCCCCTAAATGGTTAACCTTGCTACAGAATATAAGTCGCTGACCCATTATACAAAAGGTACGCAGTCAC
>NZ_PNCI01000035.1 GCF_005887095.1 Pseudoalteromonas rubra
ACAAAAACGCAGCAGCTGAATCGGATTATAGACGGCGCAAAAAGCCCGTAAGTTCTTTGCGCAGTCGCTGATGTTGCATTGGCTGGTGCTGCTCACCGAACAGCTCTCGCTGGCGGTAGTCGAGTTTACTGTTACGTCTGGCCCAGCGTTTCCGCTCGTCAATGGTATCCAGCACCAGTGGACTGTCAAAGGTATAGAACACATCCAGCAGTGCTGGAGCAACCAAAGATAAACTGGCAGGTAAATGGCTGTTGCGCTGTGCATTGGCTAATTGCGCGCTGACCGTGATCAGGGCATCGACACGAATATTGGGCAGGGTCGCCAGGTACTCTGCAAAAAGTCCTGCACTGTTACCAAATGCCACAATCGCAATATGCTCTTGTTGACGCAGCGCCAGTGTTTTATAGAGTGCTTCAAAGCGGGCGACTAACGCGGCTTTGTAATTGTCTAGAGCGAATTCACTGAGTACAGGGATTGCGGTGCTTTTCACTTCATTGGGTTCACCGTCCATCAAACCCTGCGTAATATCATTGCCCTCGGTAAGATCCGGAACTGGCAAGGTGTAAGTATCGTATCCATCGTCCGTGAGTGTCTGGTGTAAGTAGCTTAAGCCGTTATTGTATAAAGGGCTTTGTTCGAGTCCCGGCAGTAACACGATAATACCGCGTTTTGGCGCCGCCATATATTCCGAAAATAACACGGCTATTTCTTGTTCTTCATCTTTGATAGTCAGCAGCTTTTCGCTGCTCAGCCAGTAGCGCAAGTCGCTGTCAAATAAGGACGATTTGCTGGGAGGTAGCTGGTGCTCTGCAGCCAGTGAAAACGTGCTGAAAGCGCTAAAACAAATGCCTGCTATGAGGCTGATTATGAGTGACAACAGGGAATATTTAAACATAGCTCACGCACTTTAAGACTCTATTGCATTTGTATCGGCTATTTGTTGTAAAGCTTGAGTTTAATCTGTTTGCTGCTATGTGCAGCGTCCTAAAATTTAGGTAAACTCGTGCCGGAAGAAAACAATGGAGAAGGCTTTGAGCAATAAAACTGATACCAAACGTGATTTTATTTGGTTGTTTTTTAAAGGGGCTGGCATGGGGGCTGCCGATGTGGTGCCGGGTGTGTCTGGCGGAACCATCGCATTTATAACCGGTATTTATGCACGTTTGCTTGGCGCCATCAAAAGTGTCAACCTGGATGCTGTCAAAACGCTTCGCTCGAACGGGGTGCAGGCAGCGTGGCGACATATCGACGGTACCTTTTTACTGGTGCTATTTGCGGGCCTGCTAACCAGTGCCGCTTCTTTGGCTAAGCTCATTACTTACTTGCTCGAGCATCACCAATTATTTGTCTGGTCTTTCTTCTTTGGCCTTATCATCGCGTCTTTTATTCATGTTGGTAAGCAGGTTTCCTGTTGGGACTGGCGCACGGTGACAGCCTGCCTCGCCGGTGCAGTCATTGCGTATGTCATAACTTCTATGGCGCCCGCGGAAGCGGTGCCACAAACCTGGTACTATTTTGCGGCGGGTGCTATAGCCATTTGTGCGATGATTTTGCCAGGCATTTCAGGGAGTTTTATTCTGTTGCTGTTGGGCATGTATGGTCATGTACTGAGTGCGGTCAATGAGATTGAGGTAATGTTGATTGCCTTGTTCCTGGGAGGATGTGTGGTTGGATTAATGGCGTTTTCGCGTTTATTATCATGGCTGCTAAGCCGTTTTGAGCAAGTGACGTTTGCGCTGTTGTGTGGCTTTTTACTGGGATCTTTGAATCTACTTTGGCCCTGGAAGCAGGTACTAACGACGTATACCAATTCTAAAGGGCTTGAAAAACCTCTCACTCAGCAAAATGTAATGCCAGCTGAGTTCGCCCAAATATCAGGCCAGGATCCTTACGTGCTGGGGTGTGTGTTGCTCGCCGTTGCCGGTTTAGTGCTGATCCTTGGCATCGAGTGGATCAGTAACCGAGACGCTTAATCGACCAGTTCTTTTGGTCAACTGATAAAATTTCATCATTGTATCATACGGGTGTGTGACGCTGTTCACACACCCGTTTTTTGTTGTCTGCCGGGCGTTAATTAACTCAATCAGGCGTGGGGTCTAGACTTGTGTCGAATGTAGGTTGTGTGAAAATTATGCTATTAAGTAGCCGCGCTAAAATTAACCACGTTTTAACCTCGTTTCGGACCTGATAACTAATGAAAAACTCGCTTTATGTTCTGCTCGCCTTAGCTACTCTGCTCTGCCATCCTGCAGCCATGGCGGCTGCGGCGAATCACGTTGCAACACCTGTTGATCTTACCTCAGCCCCTCTGGGTTGGCTCTGCATCGCCATTTTTGTATTGGCGTATATTCTGGTCATGCTGGAAGAAAAGCTCCACATGCGTAAGTCTAAGCCTGTGCTGGTGGCGGCCGGGTTGATCTGGATGATGATTGGCGGTTACTACGTCATGAATGATATCCCCGAACTGACTGAGCATGCCTTTCGGCATAATCTACTAGAGTTCTCTGAGCTCATGTTGTTTTTGTTGGTTGCGATGACTTACATTAATGCGATGGAAGAGCGGCGACTGTTCGATGCTTTGCGCGTGTGGATGGTACGTCGGGGTTTTAACTTTCGCACATTATTCTGGCTCAGTGGATTTCTAGCCTTTGTGATATCACCGATTGCAGACAACCTGACAACGGCGTTGTTAATGTGTGCAGTGGCGATGAAAGTGGGTCAGGGTGATAAAGAATTTATTAACCTCAGCTGTATTAATATCGTGGTGGCGGCAAATGCAGGGGGTGCTTTCAGCCCGTTTGGAGATATTACCACCTTGATGGTCTGGCAGGCTGGTATTGTCCATTTTGCTGAATTCTTCTCTTTGTTCTTCCCTGCGTTGGCCAACTATCTGGTGCCGGCCGTCATTATGAGTTTGTTTGTAAAAAACAAAAAACCAGCGGCCAGTGATGAAGTGGTAGAGCTCAAGCGCGGGGCTCGTCGCATCATGGTACTTTTCCTGATCACCATCGCCACCGCGGTCTCCTGTCATAGCCTGCTACACTTGCCACCCGTGCTGGGCATGATGATGGGTCTGGGGTATCTGCAGTTTTTTGGCTACTTTTTGCGGACGACTTTGCCTAACTCGCTTGACCGTAAGCGGGCAGAAGCAGAGCAGGCCGGTGATCAGGAGCGTCTCAAGGCGTTGGGCAATGTGGTGCCATTTGATGTGTTCGCTAAGGTGTCACGGGCTGAATGGGATACCTTGCTGTTTTTCTATGGCATTGTGATGTGTGTTGGCGGACTAGGTTTTCTGGGCTACCTGAGCCTGATGTCGGAGCTGCTCTATGGTGGTTGGTCTGCCACAGCAGCCAATGTCTTCTTAGGTGTTGTGTCTGCGGTCGTTGATAATATCCCGGTGATGTTTGCTGTGTTATCCATGCAACCTGACATGTCACATGGTCAATGGTTACTCATCACGCTAACCGCCGGGGTTGGTGGCAGTTTACTCTCCATTGGCTCCGCAGCGGGTGTCGCGTTAATGGGACAGGCGCGAGGCTACTATACCTTTTTTGGCCATCTGAAATGGACGCCTGTCATTGCACTGGGATACGCTGCGAGTATTTTAGTTCACTTGTGGCTCAATGCTGAGCTATTCACGGTGTTTGATTAGATACTCCGTTAAGATATCACTGTGTGCCTCAACCCAGCGGCCGTCAACCGGTTTGGCGGCGCTGATTGCATACGACAGGGGGACTTCCTGGATCTGGTTCCCTTGCTTTCCGATCATGACCTGATCTCGGTGACTGGCGACGGCATTGACTGCCGCTAACCCTAATTCAGTGGCAAGTAGTCTGTCTTCAGGAGCGGGGCTGCCACCCCGCTGGATATGACCGAGCACACAGACTGCGCTATCAATACCCGCTTGCTCGGCTAGTTGCGTTTTAAGGGCTTCAGGTCCGCCCGGCCAGAGGTTTTCAGCCAACACTATGACAAAGCTTTCGTGGTTGTGTTGTTTTTGAATCTGGATTTGAGCAATCAGTTGTGCCAGTTGTGGTGCGGTATTGGTAGGATCACAATTCTCGAACGACAAAATGGCTTCAGCGCCCGTCGCCAGCCCGACATTGAAAGCAATATGTCCGCTGTGTCTGCCCATTACTTCAACAATAAACACGCGTTCAAACGCGTTTGCGGTATCGCGGATCTTGTCGATTGCATGAGTGGCCGTTGTTACAGCTGTGGCAAAGCCAATCGTATTATCTGAGCCTGCCAGATCATTATCTATGGTGCCGGGTAGCCCGATCACTTGTCCTTGCCAATGCGCTTTAATTGCTTCGAGTCCATGGAACGAGCCATCGCCACCAATGACTATCAGCGCATCGATCTGGTGTTTTCTGAGTGTATTGGCCGCTTGTTTTGGGCCGTCAGGGGTGCACATAGCGGGGCAGCGCGCGCTTTTTAACAAAGTGCCGCCAAACTGCAGAACGTTGCTAACATCCTGATGTATCAGGGTTTGCCATTTATCATTTAGCAAGCCATTGTAGCCGTGGAAAAAACCGATGCATTCATATTGATGGTGCTGACAACTATGCACTATGGCGCGGATAGCGGCGTTCATACCGGGCGCATCGCCCCCGCTGGTGAGTAACGCAATTTTGGTCATTGAGATCCTTGTACTGTGACTGAACTATACACAGTGATTAATGTACAGCACTGTACAGTCACAGTACAAGATAAGGCACTTATTTCTGGGTGAGTGACCAGATGGCAATGCTGCCTGAGATTTCATTACCAACAATCAGCAAAGGCGTATTGGTCGGGCTATGCTCAGCACTGACAAAGGTCATGCCTTCTGGTGCCAGATCACCTGTAATGTCAGCGCCTTCTTCCAGTCCCCGGTTGATCAGGTAGGTAGTAAAAGTGACATTAAACGGGTTGGTGATGTCATAGATTAAAATGCTACCCATACGCTCCAACCCAACGAAAGCATAAGTGCGCTCGCCAATCTGTCCCAGAGCCAGTGCTTCTGGCTCTGCGCCCTTCGCATCTGAGCGTGTGTCACCTTCATTGGTATCTTCGTCGTTATTGAACTGCTCACCATGTAATGCGGTGGTGATCCGTACTATCTCGTCTCCTGAATCGAATACGCGAGTACCGCGATGATCCCAGATTGAGAAAGAACGAGCGCCGTAGGTATACAGACGCTCATACTGACCATCATTGTCCTCGTCGCCCATCACTGTAGTGACTTTGAGGCGACCCAAGTCATCGTTGTCGTTGTTTACACCGGTAAAGTTCCCAGCCAAGGTGAGATCTTTGGCGCGAATTTCATCCGTATACGCCAGACAACCATCGTCCTCATCAAAGTCTAGTCCACCGTTAGCTGTACACTCAGCTTCACTGGCAGCCGGGAAGAAGTACTCTCGCCCGTCACCTTCGTTTGCAGTCACGATGAAGTTGGCACCCAGCCATTCGTAGGCGGCGATGGAGTCAGGCTGGTACATGCCGTATAGCCCCGGGTATTTACGCAGATTAATGCCTCCGTCTTTATCCGATGCATCCATGCTCCAGTTGCCCCAATCTTTGTAACCCAAACCCTTTATAGTTAGTGAGTTATCACTCAGGTCAACAATGGCGAGCGCATTGTTTTCTTGTAGCGAGACATAGGCATAGCGGTTGTCTTTGCTGACGGTAACGTACTCTGGCTCCAGATCCATCGCAACACTGGTATTGATTGCTTGTCCTTTGATGGTACGTCCGGTTGGGTTGGCGAAGACCACGCCTTGCGTCTGTAACTGAGCTTGTTTGTCATTAAACGCTTCGAAACCCACTAGTGTGGCCTGATCGGCAACCTGTCCATCATTAATGTCAATAATGGCGATACTGCCTTGCGGGTCCACACTGTAGTCTCCGGCAGGTTCACCTTCGTTTGCGACGAGTATTTTACTGCCATCCTGATTGAAGGTAACCATATCTGGCAGGTAACCTACTTCAACGGTTTTCAGCAGCTTTGGTTGCTCAGCAGCGATATTATAGACCAGCACAAACCCGGTTTGTCCGGTGGCGCGAGCCATCGCGACGGCGAGCATATTCCCATGAATTGCCAGGCTGTTTGCATCCGCGGCGACAACATCACTAACAGCGATGGTTTGAGCGACATCCAAATTGGTGTTTGTGACAACACCTTCATTGTTCTTAATCAGCTTTGCAGCATCAATTTGTGTGGTCGGGATCACCGCGATTTGTGGGCTATCGCCAGAGCTGTCGAGAGCAAAGATACGCTGGCTTGGGGCATGATAAGCAACAATTTCAGCTGCACCCTCAGGGCTTTCTACATTGAGTACAGCGCGACCCACTAATTGGGCAGACAGCGTACCAGTCATTGTAACACCAGCTTCTCCTTGCTGACCCTGAGTACCGGTTTCGCCTTGTGGACCTTTTTCTCCGGTCTCTCCTGATTGACCGGCCTCGCCCTGTATACCTTGTTCGCCTTGCTTTCCTGCTTGTCCGTCATCGCCATCCAGGCTACACCCGCTTAGCAAGCCAAGCAGCGTTAAAGAGATCAGTGTTTTTTTCATTGTCTTTATTCTGAGTTGAGAAAATCACTGTAATTAAATCAGGGATTATTGACATCAGAATGACAATGGTGTGATTTTGGGGAAGGGAAACAAAATGGCCCTCGCACTAAGTACGAGGGAAGCCAATCAAGACAGTCTCGTTAGGAGTTTGTGAGACGGTCTAGCTCTGCGCGTTGTGCGCTGGGTAAGTTATCAACCACAATCTGATATGAATCATCAATCATGCGTTTGATTTCTTCTTCCGGGATGCTGCCATCAAGTACGATGGTGTTCCATAATCGTTTATTCATGTGATAGCCAGGTACGATTGATGCGTACTTGTCTCGCAACAACAACGCTTCATCTGGATCACACTTTAGGTTAAGCCACCACACTGGCTCACCATTCTCACCCATTTGACCTTCTTTCCCTTCATATAAGGTAGCAAACATCTTGTGCTGCACCTTGTAAACGTCTACGTCCTGTGCAAACGGTTTTGTGATAAAGGTCCCAGGCTTAGCCTGTAAATACTCATGTACGAATTTCTGATCCATAGCCCGTGTCCTTGAAATAACAAATTAAATTAACACAACATGGGGCTGATTTTAGCAGCTTTTGTGAGATTTCTGTAATTAGGAATAAGTAAAAACTATCAGTCAGTTAAGACCAAATAAGAATATACCTGAATAACCTTATCTAAGCTGCGCAACAATATCAGTATATTTCACTCTAACGAAAAAAATACGTCTTAAACCGCACAGAGGTTAACCAGTCCATTTATCTTTACAGTTCCAATTTCAAATCTGCTCAAGGAGAAGTTTTCTCCCGCTCTTTGACTGCTAACCACACCATGACCAAAATGACAAATGCCCACTTCATTAAACATTCACTCGGTTAACATGAGAGAAACCCTCTTCAAAACACAGTGAAAGTGCAATCAAATTGGCACGCTTAAGCTTCCAATCCCGTTCGGCTTAACCTAAGTGTAGGAAAATCAAACCGGATCGCCAGCGAAAGTGACAGGTCATCAGGTCTGTCTATCACCTGATGCGCCACTTGAAACGACTCATATCCGTGTCGACACAAATAATACCTTTTTAAAATAATAAGTTAGTAATTATTTGTGAGTTTAGGGACGTGTTGAAACATGCACCTAAGATAGAAACCACTGGCTTCTGGGGACGTATTAAATTAAATAATGCGATATTTTGCAACAATTTCAGTGTTTTTGCGTGTTTTTTAAACTTAGGGTACACTGCGCGGGAAAAAAGTTACCCATTTACTTAACGTGAAGCGCTGTGTTTCACGAATTTCTTATGGATCACTGTGTCGGGAGGCTGTGTGCTGGAGCTGTATCCTATAATGATGTGTCTTGGGGCACTGCTGATGTTCAATGAACTGCGTTGTACTGGGATTACAAGGCGTTCCTGGGTATTTCTGGCAGCATTTGCTGGGCCTGTGGTATGGATCCTGTTTCGTACGCATTATCGTCTTGCATGGCTCAGAAAAGTGGGAAGGATGTACGCGGTATTGAGAGCCTGACCCTGCGAAGTGTGCAACACAACTTATTCTTTCGTGTTAGTTGACCAATTGTAGAGTAGGTTTATCGGTAAGCTGGGACTTAAGAAATTGTTCGAACTCAACTGCTGACAAAGGCTTAGCATAATAGTAGCCCTGAATAGTCTGACAATTGAGGCGCTGCAGCTGCTGGAGCTGTTGTTCATGCTCAACACCTTCGGCGACCACATGCAGACCCAGGTTGTGGGCAATGGTGACAATCGAATCGACCATATTGCAGCCACGCTCTGTGTTCATATCATCTACAAAGGCTTTGTCGACTTTCAGGGTATTGAGTGGAAATTGCTTCAGATAGGCCAAAGAGGAATAGCCGGTGCCAAAGTCGTCCATTGCCAGGTGGATGCCACGAGAACTCAATGAACGCATAATTGAAATTGCTTCTTGTGGATCGTCCATAACCGTACCTTCCGTAATTTCTAGCTCAAGAAAATAAGAAGGAAGTTGATTCTTTTGCAAGATAAGATCTATGCGAGCTGTCAGATCCGGCAGACTAAACTGCCTGGCGGATAAATTGACCGCAACCCGGCCATTAAACAGCCCCTGATCCACCCAGCGTTTGACATCCTTACAGGCTTTGTCCAACACCACTTCACCAATCTCGACAATCTGGCCGGTTTCCTCAGCAATAGGAATGAATAACCCAGGGCTGATCACCCCTTTTTTGGGGGTAATGAAGCGCACCAATGCCTCCATACCTACGAGTGCGCCGGTTGCAATGTCCATTTTGGGCTGATAATACACCACAAAATGGTCCTCTTTTAACCCAAATCGCATCAGGTTCTCTATTTGCAGCCGCTTAACGGCCTGCTCATTCATAGAGTCGTTAAAAAACAGGTAGTGATTGCCTTTTTGTTTTGCATGATACATGGCTGTATCGGCGTTTTTCAGCAAGATTTCTGGTGTGCTGCCATCTTCTGGAAACAACACAATGCCAACCGAGGAGGTGATCACCAGCTCATGGTTCGCCATTTTGAATGGCGTTGCAATCACTGCCAGAAACTGCTTCGCGGCTTTGGTAATGGTATGAATGTCGTTAGTACCCGACATCACCAGGGCAAACTCATCGCCGCCAAGACGGTAAAACGTGTCTTGCTGACGGCATAGCTTATTGAGCCGCATGGCAAGCTTAGCAAGCAAGCTGTCTCCCAGCTGATGGCCAAGAGAGTCGTTTATTTTCTTAAAGTTATCCAGGTCAAACACCAGCAGGGCGTGGTCGCGTTTCTGATCAACCAGTTTCTTAAGGTTGGTAAAAAATAAGTTTCTGTTTGGCAGGCCAGTGGTGCGATCCCGGTTAGACAGATTATGCAGCTGTGATTCTGCTTTTTTTCGTTCAGTTAAGTCTGAGAATACAACAACGTAATTGGTAATGTGGCCGTGATTATTTTTAATCTCGTCAATCGATATTTCAATCGGCAGCATAGTGCCAGTCTGGTCGTAGAGCTTAAGTTCTTCCTGCCAGTGTTCGCTCTTTTTTAATGCCGCTTTTATCTGGCTGATAAACTGGCCATCGTAGCCGGGCAGTTTAAACTCGGTATTTATGTATTGTTCACGAACACCGCCAAACACTCGAATGTAGCTTGGGTTCAAATCGACCAGACGAAAGTGATGATCGTAGATGGCAATCGCATCGGTCAGAGACTCGACGCATTTGGCAAACAGGTTTAGCCGCTCTTCTGTGCTCTTTAAGTGGTTGATGTCGCGAATTGTGCCAGTCATACGCAGCGGGTTTAAGTTATCATCTTTTTCAATGATCTTGCCTTTATCCAGTACCCAGTGATACTGATCCAGGCTGTTTCTGACTCGGTAAGTGGCTTCAAAAAACGCCGTTTTTTCAGCAAAATGCAGCTTAAGTTGTTTTTCTACCAAAGGCAGGTCGAGAGGGTGGATCAGGCTGGCGTTTGGAATGAAGTTTTTACCTGTTGCGGTATCCATCATGAATTTGTCATTGATACGCACAATTTCACCGCTATTGATGTTCCAGTCCCATAGCGTGTCACCGCTGCCTTCAACGGTACTTTTCAGGCGTTGCTCTGAATGCTTAAGCGCACTGAGGGAGCGTTTTGCTTTACGATTTGCAATCACCAGATAGCACAAGGTGACCGCGGTGATGAGTCCCACCACAATCGTTAGTGTCATCTGTGAATTTTGCATTACCTCTAAAGACACGGGCGCACTCACAGTCGGCCAGGTCTGAAGCAACAAAATAGATGTAATTGTTTTTATAATTGTTGTTTTTTTCATAAGGCTTAAAGAGTCAATTACAATTGCTAATCTAATCTAAGCCCTGAGTAGAGTCAAAAAGAATGTCAGAAAAAATCCCTAATTTGGGACCTATTGTTTCTGCTTGTTTAAAATCTATGCGGGAATATGTGTTTTAGGCGCAGTGTATAGGCCGGTTATTTGATAGCAGTAAAGGTCTGGATTGGCCTGTGTTTCAGGGGCGCCACCTTAACGATGGACGCCGCTATCTGTTAGTTACATCTGAGCGTGATTTTTGCAAAATCGCTGGACACCAATTTTACTATGTATTGTTTCAGTGCCTCAAAGGTCAGGTTATCAAGTGCTTCGATGAGTTTGTCCTGCATGGAGAAGGTATGATCATCAGTGCCAATGGCTATCCATAATCGTTGTGACCTTAACCTCAGATTTTTATCTTTCTCAGCGATTTGGGCATGTAATGCCGCTTTTACTTGGATCCATTGCGTGTCTTGATAGTTATCCAGTTGTGTCACCAGATCAGTCAGGTAGTGATGATGACGCTGCAGCAGTGTTTCGCTGTTATAATTGGAGGATTGCACATAAAACGCGATCCCTGCACGGGTATTAAATGGCGCATAACCCGCACCCACCAAGTAACCTAGCTGTTGCTGTGTGCGTAGAGACTCAAAGTAATCCTGGCTGACCAGTTGATTGAAGGCCATAATTTTGACCTTGTCGTCGACACTGCTGGTGGGTGCCTGAATATATTCAACAAATGCGTGCTCAGTGCCAGACTTCTCGATTTCTACTTGCTGATGAGACGAGATCAGATTGAGTGGTTTTTTCAGGTCGTCCAGAATTTCACTGTAGGCAAACAGGGCATGAAGTTGCTTCTGCATATCCAGTGCATGATCCAGTTGCCAGTTACCATGCATAAAGGCTTTGATGTGAATTGCCTTGAAAAAATTATCTCGAAACAGGCAAAACTCATTGAAGCTGATATTTTTCAGGGCTTTGGCTAACTGCTCTGGCGTTGGATTCCAGGGCATTAGTTGGGCACCGAGCAGGCTAAATAGCTCGCTGACAGGTTTACTCTTGTTGTGGTTTTTCCAGTGCCGGATCAGTTGCTTTTTGTACTCTGCAAAACGAGTGGCACTGATTGGCTGTTTGAGTAGTGCCTCGACCAGTTGTAGCACAAGCTTGAGCTGACTGGCTGACAAGCCTGCCGTTTGCAGTGTCAGACCACCCTGATGAGAACTCAGGTGATAGCTCAGACCCGCTAATTCGGCGGCATAAAACTGCTCTGCCACACTGTCCATAAACAAATCGGCGAATAGTCGGGTCATCGCCATACTCTTGTGGCTTTCAACCGAACACTGGGAATCAATTTCTAGATAAAAATGCCCTTTCGTCACACGAAAGCGCGTGTCCTGCTTAAACCAAAATGCAAATCCTGGCCTGTCCGTTAACAGTGTCGGAGTTTTCCGGCCGGGCTCAATATCATACAGGCGGTTCTCAAAAGCCAGATAGGGATTTGCAGCAGGTAAGCGCATTTCGGGTAGCGGGGTGGTAATTTGCTCAAGCGTTTGGAGCCACTCAATGTTAATCCGCTCGACCTGATAGGGCGTATTGTACCACTGGGCAACCTTGCGGGTGACATCATTCTCACAGGTAATATCGGGGTGGATCAGGATCAAGCGCATATTATAAGGGGAGAGTAAATCCATGAGTTCTTCATGCAGCGCATGATTGAATGCACTCATGCAGTAATCACCGTACAGAATGTCATCTTCTTTATAATGATGCATGTTGATACTGAGTGCACTCACCCAGTCAAGGAGTTTACTTTGTTCCTGGTTTTCAAAAGCCAGTTCAAGCAGGCGTTTTTTGTCTTCGTATAGCGCCGGAAGTAGAGCGATTTGTTCGCGGATTAGACTGATATACTCAAACAACATCTCAACGATGTCTTCATAGTATTCAATGCCATTATCCGTCAGTGCAAAGCTGATATTAAAATCTTTGAAGTTGCTGCCATCCACGCCACCACCGGCGGACAAAGCGTTGATCCAACCATTTTTCTTTAAAATGGCGTACAGCGAGCCATCCCCTTCGTAGCCCAGTAAGTAAGCCAGGAAGCTCAGGCTCTTAAATTTATACAGCCTTTCTACATCTGGCATCGCAAAACTGACAATCAGTTTTTGCATGTGCTTACGTGGCTCGATGTGGAGTAACAGGCCAAGATCTTGCTGACGATACAGTGGCACGTCAATGGCTGGTTTCGGTGCGTCTTGACCCTTTAACGGATTAAAGTAGAGTTTGGCCAGTCGCGCCAGCTCATCCAGAGATTGAGGGCCAGCCAGGACCAGAGTCATCCATTGGGCCTGATAATGTGCAGTGAAAAAGGATTCAATCTCTTGTTTGAACTCACCACTGTGATCAGCCAACGTGTTGTGATTCCCCACAGAGAACTTTGCAAATGGGTGAGCCGGGTTGACTGTTTCCTTGTGTACCTGAATGATCCGGCGGTTGTCGTCTTTGACTTTCAGGTTGAACTCAGAGTCGATGGCATTGCGTTCATCTTGCAAGGCATCTTCAGCGAACAGTGGAGCGTAGAAGAACTCACTAAATCGATGTAACGCCTGTTCATACAGGGCAGAGCGGCAATCGAAAAAATAACAACTGTGCTCTGTGCCTGTCCATGCATTACTCTGTCCACCTGCCTGACTAACAAACTGAGAGAATTCTCCCCTGGCCGGAAAGGTCTGGGTTCCCAGAAATAACATGTGCTCAACAAAGTGCGCCATGCCCTGACGGCTTTGGGGATCGTCAAAGTGACCAACATTAATGGCCAATGATGCAGCGGCTTTGGTGCTTGATGTATCTTCTACCAGGAGTATTTTAAGACCATTGTCCAGTGTCAGGTGACGATAATTTCTTTTATCATTATTGCTCAGTTTCAATTGTGTGCCGCCGATATAGTGGTTAGAGACGTGGCTGCTGTTTCCGGGCTTAATGCTGGCAACAGACACTCAGGGTCGTTGCGATAGCCGGTCACCTCTGAATTAGCCTGTATTTTAAACTTAAGGTTTGGGTGCTTTTGTTTTAATATAGCGGACAATTTGGGGCAATAGCTACAGGTTGTCTTTAATTTTCTTGCCAACTTTTCGGAGTGCTATGAAAACAATTCTGATCATGCGCCATGGCGAAGCAGGCCCTATGCAGGCCAACGATGCAGCCAGAACACTGACTCCACGCGGAATGACTCAGTCTGCGGCGATGGGGCAGTGGCTAAATGAGCACTTTCCTCCCCAGGCTGTCCTGGCCAGCCCTTACGTCAGGGCACAGCAAACAGCACAGGGGGTGTTACAGCACAATTCTGTGTCTTTTGAACAAACGTGTCATGATATTGTGCCCAGTGGTAATGCTGCGGTGGCTGTCGATTATCTGGAAACTTTGATCAGTATGCATGACACGCTGGATACCTGGCTGGTGGTGGCACATATGCCTATCGTCAGTTATCTGGTTGATCAATTGGTACCGGGTGAAATGCCAATATTTCCAACCGCTGCGGTTGCCGTGATCCAATATAACCCCGACACGCTGAAAAGCGAGTTACTCCAGCTGGCCACACCACCAAACTAGACAAGCACAGAGTTTAAATAAGTTGACTCTGTGCGGTCTAATGTCCTCCTTTTCGTTACGGCGCTTTATTACAATGGCGTCGCTTTCATGACACCGGTTACCATCTTTGGGCGGATGGTGCCAGGTTGTATTATATTTCGCACTGAATAAGCCGTTAAAAAACACTGCTGTGTTGTAATTAAACGGACAGGTGTGCGCAGCAGGTTTCTTTGACCTTGCGCGTTTCCGTTAGCGGTATCCTGTAAAACGTTGTTGAGTAGAGCGAGACAGTGACATCTGTATTTCAATTCGGTAAATCCGTTTCCTGCCACCATATAAGCAAGGGTTTGGTAAGGACAAATGTCCTTATATTTAGGCTTTTTGTTGCGAAAAGTTGTTAACTCTTAGCTAACTTTCACGATATTTACAAAAATGTGGAAAATTTATATGCATAATTGCAGCAATTTGAAAATTTGCTGCTATAATTACGGCCGTCTCGTTCAGCCTCATATAGTTGTTTTGCACTCTCGCTAGTGAGGTCCGCGCTGCTCGTCATTTGCGCGTAAAATTGAGCGAACCTGCCATTGTGATACGGCGCCCAAATCAAAACCGTTGAACTTAAGAGTGCATATAAAAGGTTAAATCCCAACATGAAAGCAATGAAAAGATCTACGTTAGCAACTTTAATCAATGCGACGTTGTTCTCTGCTGTAGCAGGTACTTCATTCTCTACGCTTGCAGAAGAAGCGCAAGCCAAAAGCAATCAACTGGAAGTGATCCAAATCACCGCGCGTAAGCGTGTTGAGAACGCACAAGAAGTGCCAGTTTCTGTGTCTGCTTTACAAGGCGACAACTTAGATGCATACAGCTCAGCTGGTATGGATATCCGCTTTATGAATGCGAAGATCCCGAGTCTGTCGGTTGAATCTTCATTCGGACGTACATTCCCACGCTTTTATGTTCGTGGTCTGGGTAACACCGACTTCGATCTGAATGCCTCGCAACCTGTTTCTTTGGTGGTTGACGAAGTTGTTCAGGAAAACCCAATCCTAAAAGGCTTCCCTGTATTCGATATTGCCCGCATCGAAGTATTGCGTGGTCCACAGGGAACACTGTTTGGTCGTAACACGCCAGCAGGTCTGGTTAAATTCGACAGCGTTAAACCAAGTCAGGAATTCGACGGCTATGCTGCGGTTTCTTATGGCAGCAACAGCTCAATTGACTTTGAAGGTGCCGCCGGTACTGGTTTGACTGATAAAATCTCTACCCGTGTCTCTGTATTGGTTCAGGACAAGCCTGACTATATCGATGTGAAAGCACCGGGTTTCGAAAAAGAAGATTCTCTGGGTGGTTACAACGAGAAGGCTGCGCGCGTACAGTTCTTGTACGAAGGCGATGACTTTACCGGTTTGTTGAACTACCACGTGCGTGATCTGGAAGGCCGTCCTATCGCGTTCCGTGCTAACCTGATCGAAAAAGGCTCTAACAACATTAACCCATTGTATGATAACGATGTGGTTTACCAGGATGCGGCGTCTCGTGCGACTCAGAAAGTTGACACTCAAGGTCTGAGCCTGAAACTGGAATGGGATCTAAAAGAGCACACCATTACTTCAATCACTGCCTGGGAAAGCGCTGAAATTTATTCGCGTGCAGACGTTGATGGCGGTTACGGTGGCTGGGCTGATGCAAACGATGTACCTGTTGCCCAGGGCCCAGGTGTGATCTTCTTCGCCTCCGAAACGGCAGATGCTATCCCTGATCACGACCAGTACACGCAGGAGCTGCGTTTATCCAGCAACTTCTCAGGTGACTTCAATTACCAGGTTGGTTTATTCCTGTTTGAGGAAGACTTGACCATTGAAAGTTTCAGCTTCGATACATCTGCTTATGATGCCGCTGCGCAAAACTATGGTCTGCAAAATGGTTATGCGGTTCAGTATCAGGACACGTCAGCTTGGGCTTTGTTCGGTTCATTTGATTACACAGTATCTGACGATCTGGAAGTGACCTTAGGTCTTCGTTACTCAGACGACGAAAAAGATTTTTCTGCTAAACGTACACAAAGCCCGTTTGGTATTCCGGGTACTCTTGAAGTGGCTGCTAATCCAAGCGACAGCCATGTCAGCTGGGATTTGAGTGCAACCTATAAGTTGACGGATGACGTCAATCTATTTGGTCGTATTGCAAATGGTTTCCGTGCACCGAGTGTACAGGGCCGTATCTTGTTCGGTAATGATGTGACAGTGGCAGAATCTGAGACTGTGAACTCAATTGAGTTTGGTGTGAAGTCAGACGTACTGGATGGCCAGGGTCGCGTGAATGCAACCGTATTCTATTTCCAGATGGACGACCAACAACTTACCGCAGTAGGTGGCGGCGCTAACTTTAACCGTTTGATCAATGCTGATACAACCACAGGTTATGGTTTCGAAGTAGACAGTGAATGGGTACTGACAGACGAGTTGAATGCAACCTTCAATGTGAGCTATAACAAAACCGAGATTGACGATCCAACCTTGGCTGTAGAAGGATGTGCACAATGTACGGTACTTGATCCACAAAACGATCAAGGTCGTTACTTGTTAGACGGCAACAGCCTGCCACATGCGCCAGAGTGGATTTCAAACGCGACTTTGCGTTACACCAAAGAGCTGGAAGACGGTGAGTTCTTTGTCTACACCGACTTGTCTTACCGCAGCGAAATTGACTTCTTCTTGTATGAGTCAGTTGAGTTTAAAGGCGAAGCGCTGTTTGAAGCCGGTGTACGTGCGGGCTACGCGTGGAACTCGGGCGACAACGACTACGAAGTATCAGCGTTCGTACGTAACCTGTTCGATGAGCAGGTGGTTATCGGTGGTGTAGATTTCAACAACAACACAGGTATGCTGAACGAAGAGCGCTTTTTAGGTGCTGAGTTCAAAGTGAAATTCTTTTAATTTCACGCTAATTTGAAGTGAAAACCCGTGAATGCTTGGCATTCACGGGTTTTTTTATTAATACTGTCATGCAACCCGGCCCCAGTACTGGTAAAGTACAGCTGGTTTAGACAGAATTTTAGAGGAAGAGAAGATGTCCGCATTTTGGAATTACCGCGTTATCTATTGTGAAGCTAGCAAAGATGCGCCAGAGCAGTATCAGGTACATGCGGTTGAGTACAATGAAAATGGTAAGGCGGTCAACTGGTCGGAAACGGGTGAATCACCTTATGGCCAGAGCATTGATGACCTGAAAGCCGATTTTACTCGATTGCAAACGGCATTCGACAAACCGGTACTGAAAGTAATCCGCAAGCCTCGCGGTTACGAGCTGGTAGAAAAAGATACGGGTGATGTTGCACACGCAGAGCCACCTGCCAAGGCAGAGTAATACCAATAACCCATAATGAAGGAGCGACTATGAGTTTAAAAGCAATCTTGTTTGATTTTGATGGGACGCTGGCGGATTCTGAAGCGCTCCATTATCACAGCTGGCAGCGCGTACTGGCACCATTTGATGTCACTTACAGCGAGCTGGCTTTTTGTGATGAGTTTTCTGGTGTTCCTACCCTGAAAACGGCAGAGATACTGCGCGCGCGGCACCAGTTGCCCCGTGATGCACAGGCATTGTGTGAAGAAAAAAACCGTCTGTTTGTCGACACCTCGGCTACCATCAGGCCCAGGCTCACGCCCTATGCGCGAGAGATCCTGAGCTATACGGCACAACATTGCAAACTGGCGCTGGTGACTGGCAGCACCCGAGCTGAGGCCATTCCTGTACTGGAACATTATGACCTGTTGCACTTCTTTGAGTGTATCGTTACCAAAGACGATGTAAAACATCCAAAACCGCACCCTGAACCTTATATTCAAGCTTTGGTGTCATTACAAATTTCACCCGAGCAAGCCATCGCGATTGAGGATACAACAACCGGGCTCACCTCGGGTTGTACTGCGGGTCTTCAGGTGTTGGTGATCCCTAATCAGCATTCAGCTAAACAGGATTTTTCGCGCGCAGCCTGGCAGGAAAGCTCGTTGCGGTCGGCTCAGTCCTTAATTGAGCGCCTTATCGGGCAAGATTAGGTGGCAGTTTTGCTGTTGTCTTTTTGCGCGTTGCCTTAAAGCTTGCGGCTGGCATTTCTGTTAACTCACGCTATGCTCTGATAGTGAAAGGAATAGGATTCTAACTCTACAAGGAGCGTAGCATGCACACCAAACTGTTTGGGTTGTTGCTGCTGGCCTGTCTGTGCCAATTGCAGCCCGCCTATTGTAATCCCACACCTGCTGTACAACTCGCCAAAGTATACCAGGCACAACGCCCGGTTATGCACTATCTGGTGAGCGAGAAGTTTGATGGTGTCAGGGCCATCTGGAATGGCAGGCAACTGTTAACCCGCAGTGGCCAGCAGATCCATGCTCCGCATTGGTTTACCTCTGCGTTACCAGATATGGCACTCGACGGGGAGCTGTGGGCTGGATATGAGAACTTTGAGTTTGTCAGTGCGGTGGTACGTCGCCATCAGACTTCGGATCAAGACTGGCGGCAGGTTCAATACCTGATCTTTGATGCACCGGATTTAGCTTCCCCCTTTACGCAACGCTTTCAGGCATATAGTCAGCTGATCAATCGACTCGCACAGCCGCATATTCGTGCGGTACCACAGCATCACTTTTCAACTAAGGCCGAGCTCGATGACTTCTTTGCACAGGTGTTGTCCCGTGGTGGGGAAGGGGTAATGCTGCACGAGCGCCAGGCACTCCATCAGCAGGGAAGGACATCGGCAATTCTGAAGTATAAACCCTATTTTGATGCCGAAGCCGAGGTGATTGCCCATTTACCAGGCAAAGGGAAGTATCAGGGGATGATGGGGGCGATTAGGGTGAAAACCCCCGAAGGAAAGGTGTTTAAGATTGGCAGCGGATTTACTGATGAGCAGCGACGAAACCCGCCCCCGATTGGTAGTGTTGTGACATACAGATTCCAGGGGGTCACCAAGTTCGGTAAACCGCGATTCGCCCGCTTTTTGCGAACAAGGCAGCCGCTGTAAGGGGTGGGCCCCAATGGGTTGAGGCTTTTACTTGCCACCTTGCTGTGATACAGTTCGCGACCTTTTTTATGGTCGTGAGGTGAAAAATGATAGCAGGATTTGATTACGGGAGTTCCAATTGTGCAATTGGTGTGATGCGTGAAGGTGACGTGACACTGGTTCCGCTGGAGCAGGGTAAGCACTATCTGCCATCGACACTTTACGCTTTACACAATAGCCTGGTGAGTGAATTTGTGGCGCACAAACTGGCAGGCTCTGCGCTTGCTACTGACTACCAAAGTGCACGTAAACCTCTGCTCAGTAGTGCTGCAATGGCGAGACGCGAACTGGACTTACAGCCGACAGAGCAGGGCTTGTTTGTTGGTCAGCAGGCAATAGAGGAGTATATTGCGTTCCCGGAAGAAGGATACTTTGTGAAATCTCCAAAGTCCTTTTTTGGTGCTGTTGGTCTGAAACCAGCGCAGCTTGCGTTTTTTGAAGATATTGCCACGGCCATGATTATGGAAATAAAAAGTCGTGCGGAACATCATCTGGGATACTCCCTGAGCCATACAGTCATCGGTCGTCCGGTGAACTTTCAGGCAATTGGTGGAGAGCAAAGCAATCGTCAGGCAATCGATATCCTGACTGTTGCCGCAAAGAGAGCAGGCTTTAAGGACGTGGAGTTTCTGTATGAGCCGCTGGCGGCTGGCATTGATTACGAGTCACGTCTGACTGAAGATCAGAAAGTACTGGTGGTTGATATTGGGGGCGGTACCAGTGATTGCTCCTTTGTGCAAATGGGCCCGGGCTTTCGTGATAAAGCCGACCGTAGTGCCGACTTTTTAGCTCACAGTGGTAAGCGGATCGGAGGCAATGATCTTGATATTGCACTGGCCTTCCATACCCTTATGCCGGTGTGCGGCTTGGGCGGTCAGTTCACTTCAGGGTTACCTTTGCCAAATCCGCTGTTCTGGCAGGCGTGTAAAATTAACGATATTCAGATGCAAAGTGACTTCTACAGCGAGCAGATGCAACGCGAGTTGACCGGCATGTTAAGAGATGTATGCGAGCCTGAAAAATTGCAGCGTCTGTTAAAAATACAAGAAAACAAAATGACCCACCAGTTTGTACGTCAGGGGGAGTTGGCTAAAATCGCCCTGTCGGAGCTAGAGGAACATGCTGTGCCGCTGGATTTTCTGGACAAAGCGTTGAGTGTCAAGGTGAGTGCGCAGACTATGGCTGAATCGGTAGCTAGCTGTCTGGAACAGGCTGCGGCACTCGCCGAGCAGGCGATCGTTGAAGCCGAAACACAGCCTGATGTGATTTATCTGACCGGAGGCAGCGCCCAATCTCCTTTGTTAAAGTTGGCATTACAGCAGCGCCTGGGTGATATTCCTATGGTCAATGGTGACAACTTTGGGAGTGTCACAGCCGGCCTGACTAAATGGGCGAACAGGCTTTACCAAACTGGCTAATGTCACTCCCTACCCACGGGGCAAAAGCTGCGCGATAACCACAGCAAAGTTGCGCGGCTTATCTGCTTTACAGAGGTGAGGTATAATCTGGCTGGAGTCGATTTAACTCAGTCAAGCATTAGTGCTCCAGGCGCTCTGCCAGATACTGCTCATAGTCAGGTAACTGGCGCTCTATCGGTGTAGTCATCATCATGGAGGAGAGCAACATATCTGCGGTGGTCTCATTACAGGCGACCGGAATATTCCATACAGCTGCTAGCCTGAGCAGGGCTTTTACATCTGGATCATGGGGCTGTGAGGCCATGGGATCCCAGAAAAAAATAAGCATATGAATTTCATTTTCGGCAATCTTTGCACCAAGCTGTTGATCTCCACCCATTGGGCCGCTGAGGAGTTTATGAACAGGCAGGCCTGATGTCTTTTCAATAAGGTTACCGGTCGTTCCCGTGGCATACAGTTGATGCATAGCGAGCTTATCAAGGTGTGACTGGCACCAGTTTACCATAGCTTGTTTTTTACCATCATGTGCAACCAGTGCGATGCGTTTTTTAGCCGGAATAACCTGCGACTTGGTGTCCATACTTACCTCATAATAATAAGTTAATTGCCAGTGCGATGAAGATAAATGCAGAGATCCTGTCTATCCAAATTGGCGCACTGGGGTGAGCGCGAAAATAACCGGCGATTTTGTCGCCGCTGTAAACATACACACAATCAAGGGGAAAGGCTAGGATCGGGTAAAGTAAACCGAACATGGCCAGCTGCACTGTGGTTGATGTGGTGAGGCTCTGATCAACAAACTGGGGAATAAAGGCAATAAAAAATAGCGCCACCTTAGGGTTAAGTACCTCGGTCATCATTGCCTGAAACATGACATTTTGCTGTTTTTTATTACTCACATGGGGTTTTTCATCATCGCACTCATTCGACTTGGAGAGCGTGTCTTTAAAAGTACGTATACCCAGATAGGCAAGATAAGCAGCACCTATATATTGCACTGTGGTGTAGGCGGTTTCTGAGGCTTTGAGAATGGCCGATAAACCAATCACAGCAAACAAAGTGTGGACCACACCGCCGAGGGCAAAGCCAAAAGCACTTTGCATGCCAGCTGCTCGGCCATTGGTAAAGGTCTGAGCCATTAAAAAAGCATTTGAAGGACCTGGTGCAATGGCAATGATAAAGCTGGCAAATAAAAAAGAGGCGAGTAATTCTGGGTTCAGCATGATGTGCTCTGGTAGACAAGATTGCGTTTAGTTTACCCAGCTTGAAACAAAAAGCCTATAAAAAATGCGGGCATAAGCCCGCATATAAAATTGGTTGGGTTAGAGCACAACACGTTGGGTTCTATGGCGCAGCAAATATCTTGCTTTACAATAAGCTAGCGCGAAACTTGTGCTTCACGCTAAATCCATTGTTGCTATCTATAGGTAGTATCATATCTGATTGTGACAATCGTACGACTGTCATTAAAGTGTCATATACTTTTATCTGCGGAGCTCAATACGCCTGTGCCACCTGATGTGTTATCACGCTGGACTATGCAGGTTGTCTTTGCAGCGGCTAAATAGCAGACACAGGAAAGGCAGCCCGAGCAGCAGGTGCACAGCTAATTGTTGCGGGGCAGGTAATGCCAGTGGCTGGCTGAGCATAGCCAGTAGCCCGGCGCCACTCATTTGCATCACCCCAATCAGCGCTGATGCCGTGCCTGCCTGATTGGCAAATGGAGCCAGGGCATTGCCTGCGGCGGCGCCAAGTGTAAAAGCAAAGCCCACGGATGCCAGATACATAGGTAACAGATAGGCAAGCGGATGGTTTTGCGGCGCCATCATCAGTAACACACCGCCGAGGGTAAACAAGCTCAGGCCAAACCGTAGTGCCTGTTGTGAGTTACGCTTGATGAAATGTGGTGCAATAAAGCTGGCAGCAATGCTGATGGCAGCATTGATAGTAAACCACATGGTAAATTCTTCGACGGGCCGATTCAGCTCGGTCATAAGCCAACCCGGTGCACCAACCACAAACACCAACATGGCGGCCATACCAACCATAGTAATACACGCGTTGAACATAAACTGAGGACTGCTCAGCATGGGCCGGAAACGACGTAAATCCAGCAGGTGGCCTGAGTATACAGTGCTGTCTGGTTTGGTTTCCCGATACAGTGCCAGCACGAGGATGAGGCCGATGGCAGCAAACCCGCTCAGAAAAGTAAAATTACTGCGCCAGCCAAACTCTATGGTCAGCCAGGCGCCCAAAATCGGCGCAAGGGCCGGAATAAAGCAGACTATACCGTTGAGATAGGTGATCATCTGGCCACTGCCTTTGTGACCAAAGCTATCCCGAACGATGGCAAAGGCACTGACGAAGGTGGCACAAGCGCCTAAGCCCTGCAACACGCGGGCAACCATGATCCAGTGCCATTCGTCCAGCAAAGTGGCAAGTAGTGCGCCACTGCCAAAAAGTAAGATCCCGGACAGGGCAACCGGGCGTCGGCCATACTTATCGGCCAGAGGGCCGGCAAGTAACTGTCCAAGACCAACAGCCAGCATATAAATCCCGACGGTTTGCTGGATTTGTGCTTCGCTGACGGCTAAGTCTTGTTGCATATTGACGAATGCGGGTAAATACAGATCGATCCCCAGTGGACAAAACACCACCAGTAGAGCGAGTATAAAAATCAATAGTTTGCTGGTTTTTTGCTGCATGCTGTCTCCTTATGGCGGGTATTGTAGGGAAGCATGGAGAAAAAGACAGGACAAAGCGCCGGAAAGCGAAATTTTTTATTTCCAGGGCAACAGAAATGAAAAATAAGAACAGAAAGTTTCAGTGTGAGTGGAAGCTGTGTTTTACGTAATTTGAATCAGACTAAGTGGTTTGAGTGCGGCAGCAGTGCTGCCGCAATTTAATTAGCACCAGCAGGTGTGGTCACTTTTGCCGCTCAGACGATCACAAATGTGGCCGGTTGGCAGGCAAGCTCGTGGTGGTGAGCTCTCGCCGGCACCGCCAACCTGAGGCGTGGCCTGGTTGTCCAGCAGCATAGTGTTGTCTAGTTGTTTTAGTTGTTTTTTCTTAAGTGCTAGTTTCATTTTATTTTCCTTATTGTATAAATTATCTCAATGTTTACCTTTTTGTTTTATCTTATAATTTACAACTAATCAATCGTTTGTTTTTTGTTCTTACCGGCGCTTTTACTCTCGCTGAGTGGGTTTGGGCTCGGCGAAACTTTGGGTATCACTGAGCAGAATACTTTGCCAATGCCTTCGTGGTGCCGGGCTGCCTGCTATTTCCGGCTCTCCGAATCGCGCGAAAAACACCGGAAGTTCTGCCTGACTGAGACACTCTGCCAGTGCCTGCCTGGCATTGTCATGTTGAACCAGTACGCTAATTGGGTGCATTGCCCACCCCCATTGTTGTAGTCTTAACCACAATGCGCCTAAGCCAATCCCGGCACGAAACATCGCTTCATCCCCTTCTTTGCTGACATTCAACGACAGATAGTGAGGTCCGCAAGCGACTAATTCAGCCAGACCTTTTGCCATCTTGTTTGGTAGGCGGAGTAAGTTCGTCAGGCCGTTGAGGCTGGGATGGAAAGCCACCTTAAAAAAGTGCTTAAACCTGGCTGAAACCGGACCAAACAGGTTGTGCAGATAAAAGCCATCTTCATATTGGCGACGCTCGTCGAAGCGGATATAGCTATAGGTTTCGCGCCAGGCTGCTTTGTTGGCAAAGTCCTGTCCTGCATAGGTTTGAGTCAGCCCGGCCAGAGCCTCCCCATGGGTCTGTTGATAAAAAATCCCAAGTGAGACAGGGTAGGGTTTGAGCAAGGCCTTTAGCTCATCGCGCTGTTGCTCGCTCAGGTTGGTCCTGAGATAGGGCGAGCGTACGGTATGGCGCTGCTCGAGCTGTTCAGACAGGCTGGCAAACGCATCGCTCTGATAGTCTTGTTCAGGCCCCGGCATAAAACGTATCAGCGCCCGGTCGTTGCCCGCTAACTTTTGTTGTTCCTGTTCATCACACCAGCGCCAGTGCAGCTCGTAGCCTCGGCTGCGGATCAGCGCTTCCAGAATGTAAAAAAAGATCCCGCAGCTGAGCAACATTTCTCGCTCCAATGAAGGCAGACCTGTGAGTTTGCGGCGGTTATCTATGGCCAGATAACCGCAGTGTATGACGGGGTCAAAATGAATCGCCCAGGGCTGACAGTTGTGCGATGAAGGCGCAAGCCTCGCCAGCTTCACCGCTTCTGTCAGTGTCTGTTCAAATGCTGTATGTGTCATTGTCATTTCCCGATGTGAAGAGAGAGTGTTGGGGTGATGTCCCAGTCGCCTGCAATACAGACTGCGCAGCAGAAATACAGCGTGTGCCAGAGCCAGTAGCTGGCCGGGGCTAGGGACGCGCTGTGGGTATACACGCGGCCATATTCTGTTGTCCCACTGGTGTTGTATTTTTGGATTGCGATATCAGACAAATCAAAAGGCAGGCCGCGGCCGAAGGATTTTAGATAGGCTTCGCACACCGACCACCGAGCTGTTTGCGTGACCACGCTTGCTGGCTTGGCTTTATCACAAAAGATATGTTGCTGAGCACCAGCAGAGAAACCGCGATAAACCTGAAGGTCGATACCAACAGGGTGTGCTGCACATGCAACAGCAGCCCAGGGGCCGCTATGGCTGATGGACAAAGGCACCTTAGGCTGACCCTTGCCTGGCTCACCATATGGCTGACCGCTTGCAGTATGAGCAAGCCGGATTGATGAGGTGTGACTGGCATCTTGTAAGGCCAAGCTTGCCAGAGTTCTGCTGAGCTGTTTGACGATAAGTCCCTGAGCCAGGCGTGGTGCCGAGCGTATCGCATTATCGACGCTGCGACCGATATACACAGTGGGTGAGACATGAGTCTCTCCCACTGGTGTACAGGTGTGCTGGGAGATCACTGTTGATAGCCTTGTGCAATCCGTTCACCCTTAAACTCTTCAACCACTTCGGCCATTTCATCAAAGCGGCTAACCAGACTTTGAAATAAAGGCGTCGTCATGTCCTGTTCAAAGGCTTGCTCAGACTCCAGATAGATAGTTTCAACAAAGTGAAACGCTGCATCGGCCTGACTGGAAGCTTCAAAAACAGCGAACGCTTTAACTGAATCCAGTTTTTCGCATGCTTTATAGTCCGTCGTCTCTACCCAGTCGCGAAAGGCTCCCAGGTGTTTGATGTCTTTAAGGCGAATTTTGTGAACGATAAGTTTCATACTGATTCCTGTGAATGAGAGTGTAATAAAGTCAGGTGATAATTGATGCCACCGGTGCCAAAGGCGTTAATTGCACCTATCCGTTGTTGGTTTGACAGTGCCGGCCAGGGCAAGGCTGTTTGCGGAATTTGCGCCGGAATACTGTCAAATGGCAATGCATCATTGAGTTCACCCAGGATCGGGGTAGGCGGTATACAGCATTGCTCCAGTGCCGCCAGCATTTTTGCCAAACTGATGGCACCGGCTCCCGCAAAACAGTGACCAAAGTTGTATTTGCCTGACCCCAGATAGAGCGGCTGATTGTGCTCGCGGCTGTACGCCGCACAGAGTGACTCCAGTTCAGCCTGATCACCCAGTGTAGTGCCAGTGCCATGGGTTTCGAGATACTGCACCTGCTCGGGATTAACCGACGCCAGCTGAAGAGTCTTGTACATTGCCAGTGCCTGACCCTGAGGGTCTGGCGCCGTCATAGAGCGGCTGTCGCAGGACCCGGAAATGGCATCTATGTGGGCGATAGCATGTGGTGCGGCGGATTTTGTCTGCAGCACAAACAGGCCGCCACCATCACCCGGGGTAAAGCCATCGGCACCTTTGGCAAAGGGCCGAATACGGGTTGCTGAGAGCATCATTTGTGCACCACATAACACCAGATCCCGCTCCAGTGTTGCGGTCTCAATGCCGCCCACAACTATGCCATCGTAGCGTCCAGACTGCAGTCCCCTGACTGCGTTATGCAGTGCGGCCATTGAACTGGCACAGGCAGCCTCGACGGCGATGCAGTCGGCGTGAGGGAGTCCCAGTTGTTGTGCCAATAACTTTGCGCCACCCAGACCTGTCGCACCGTACCAGCTCCAGCGGTTAATTTCAGGTGCATCGGGTTGTGGCAGATAGCAGGGTGCGTCAGGCAGTTGTGCCCACAGTGCTTGTGCGCCTGACTGTCTGTCTGCGCTGAGTGCCAGGTTACAGGCCAGGATCACGGCAGGTCGTTTAAATTCACCCAGCGTCAGAGACTCAGCGCCTTTGAGCAACTGCAATTGTGAGACATCCAGACGAGTTCTTTTAGCGGGCATCATAGGCTTACTCAGGGCGACATCAAGCGCATTATGACTGTCAAAACTCATGGCTTTGTCGATATAGGTGCTGAGCTTTTGCGGTGTTTCCCGTACGAAGGCCTGCGTATTGAGCTGCTGTGCAGACTGCGGACGTAATACATCCTGTCCGTCAGCCAGAGTTTGCCAGAAACGGTCTTTGTCATTACCCAGCGCGGTAATGGGCCGATAATCTGTGATCGCGATTTGATCGTCGCTGGCCGGGACATAACTGTGTTGGCCTGCAGCAGAGATTTGCCAGTTCTGTCCGAGGGCCGGCGCACCGCTGCACTCAGCCTGACCATTCAGATGCATCTCGAGTATCTGATAAAACACTTGACTTGCACCAGCAAAATAGCCTGCCTGCGGCTGCTGTGAGTCGCAGGTAACAAAGGTGCTGAGCTCCATAAGTATTGGCCAGTTTTGTTGCTGGGCCAATGCTACCGGGCAGATAACCAGGCTTATCGCGCCTTCGAGCCAGGGCTGCTGTATTGAGATCCCCTGTTGATGCAGAATTTCGCTTTGAGGCTGATGATGAAAACACTGAATGCTGGTGAGTACAGCAAGCTGACTGTCCTGATAGCGAAAGTTATCCTGTGCTGCCTGAAGCAGTCTCAGTCCACCTAAATCACCGCCATCGAGTGTCTGACACTTTCCCCGGGTGTGTGCAAAATGTGCTATCCGGGCCGGGATCGTCGAGGCCATTTCACCGACCCGATCGTGGGATGTGGCCCCAAAAGTGCTCGCCAGTGTTTGTTTGTACTCATCTATGCATGCCTGTGCATTATCCTGATCACCCAGCTGCTCAGCCAGCGCGCGCAGCGCGGCTACTTTAGTCGCATTGCGGTAGGCGGAGTCACTTGCCATATGGGTTGCACACAGCTGATCGCAATGATCGCGCAGTGATTCATCGAGGGTGAGCTGGCTCAGTGCCTCTTCGGCAGCGAGCATCGCCATGCGGGTCTCACGGCTGACGGCCTTACGAAACAATGGCGGAATAGAAAATTTCTTGTAATCAAAGTCATCTGTGTTTACCTGTCCGCCTTTGAGCGGCTCAGATGCGACCGACCAGCCAAAGGGGCGAGTAAACTGACTCGGGTTCAGTGTGCCCCGCTGCTTTAAGGCCGCAAAGTTAATGCCCTCAGGCAGCGCGCAGCCAATCCCGACGATGGCTAAGGGAGTCGTTGTATCTTTGCTCATACCACCAACTCCGCCAGTCGTTTACGATCCACTTTGCCGTTGGCGTTATGCGGCAGCTGCGCTGCTACAACTACCTTGTGTGGCAACATGTAGGCGGGCAGGTGTTGTTGTAAGAACTGTTTCAGCGCCAGTAAAGAGGGTTTTGCAGCACCGTCCTTGAGGGTGATCACGGCAATCAGCTTATGCTGTTGTTCGCCCAGAGCAAGGTGCAACGCGGCCTGCTCGATGGCCTCATGCTGATGCAGCAATGACTCTATCTCTCCCAATTCAACCCGGTAACCGTTGAGCTTAACCATATCGTCGATACGACCGCGATAAACCAGTCCGTCCTCGGTCAGCTCAACCAGATCGCCAGTTGCATGGCAGTGCTGTTGATGTAGCTCGGTGGCACGGGGCAAATCCACATTGGCATACCCAGGCGTGACGCAGCGACCGCCAATCAGCAGTTCACCGCTGTGGCCAAGGCACTGTGAGAGAGGCCAACGTGTGCCAGACTCATCTTCCAGCCAACCGTCCAGTTCAGGCAATAATTTACCTATTGGCAGGTGGCGAAGGTGGCTCAGTTGTGTTTTATCAACCTGCCAGGCGACGCAGACATTGGTTTCGGTCGGACCATACCAGTTTTGTAATTGGGTATCAGCGCTCAGGCAGCTGATCAAACGTTGTAATGCTGCGACAGGGTATGGCTCCCCGGCAAAAATCACTTGTTTTAATGTCGCTGTATGGCTGCTATTGAGCTCACCACTGCGAACCATCATTGAGAGGATCGATGGCACGCTGTACCAGATACTGACCTGATGCTTTTTAATTCCCCTGATCAGCGCCAGTGGATCTTTTTGTTCCTGCTCTGTGATAAGCCACACACAGGCGCCCGTGCGCACAGCAGCAAAAAGATCAAAGGTGCTTAAATCAAACGCAAAGCTGGCGTGATTGGCAAATGTATCCTCGCCGTCAGCTGCGGTGGTTTGCACGGCCCAGTCAATGAAAAAATCCAGCATATCATGGCTTATTTGCACGCCTTTAGGTGTGCCGGTTGAACCTGAGGTGTAGAGGATGGCGGCAATGGTGACACCCCGATGCTGGCGTAATCGTGACATATAGGCTGCGAGGTCTTGCTCATAGTCGCTGTGATGCGCCAGGCTGTCGAGTGTATTCAGCCAGTCCTGATCCAGTACCAGTGCTGGCTTTGCCGCTGTGATGATCCGCTCAACCCGGGCATCAGGCTGACTGTAATCTATGGGGATGTAATGGTTGCCACTGAGCCAGCAGGCATAGATGGCTGCTACCGTATCTGGCTGTTTTGGCAAGTTGAGCAGCACCGGCGCCTGAGTTAAACCTAAAGCGCAAAGCGCATTGGCTATCTGGCAGGCGCGAGCCGCGAGCTGAGCATAATCCCACTGTTGATCGGCACAAATCAGCGCCGTTTTATGCGGTGTCTGCTGAGCATGGCTCAGCAGATTCAGCGCAAAACGGGCCGATGACGGAATTTTCGTCATACTCAGGCCTCCGCCAGTCCCGCTTTAACATCTTGATTGAGGGGCACGCCCACTTCCAGTGCACCTTCTACCAGAATACGATAGGCTTCATCCAAATCTGCCTGGGTGTGCTCACTGGTGATACTCAGGCGCAGACGTGCGTCACCAACCGCTACACCGGGGAAGACCACGGTCTGGCAATACAGGCCACGGGCACGCACTGCGCGTCCCAGTGCCAGTGTTTTTGCATCATCGCCAACTACGACAGGGACTATGGCCGAGTCGGAGTTTTCCAGATCAAAGCCAGCCTGCAATAACAAGTTGCGGAAGTAATAAATATTATCCCACAGCTTGGTCAGACGTTCAGGCTCGCGCAGCATCACATCAATCGACGCAATGACACCCGCTGCAACGTGGGCCGGAATTGTGGCGGCGAATACATATGAATTGGAGTAGAAACGCAGGAACTCCACTACGTCGCCATCGCCACAGACAAACCCGCCCAGGCCAGAGAGTGCTTTACTCATAGTACCCAGCTCCAGGTCGACTTCGCCTTTCATATTAAAGTGCTCGGTAGTCCCTGAGCCGGTTTTACCCAAAACGCCGGTAGAGTGGGCATCATCAACCAGTACACGGGCGCCGTAGCGCTTCGCCAGTTTCATCAGGCGTGGCAGGTCGACAATATCCCCATGCATGCTGAACACGCCATCGGTCACAATCAGTTTGCCACCCGGGTGGTCGGCGTATTTGGCCAGAGATTTTTCCAGGCTGTTCAGAGAGTGGTTGTAGATCTTGCGCTGGGCACCCGCCAGCTTACAGCCGTCTGTGATACTCATATGGTTAATGGCATCGGTAAAGATCAGGTCGTGTTTAGACGTCAGGGCGGAAATACAGCCCAGATTCGCCGAGTAGCCGGACGGGTAAACAATACAGGCTTCGCGGCCTTTCAGTTTAGCCAGTTTACGTTCCAACTCCAGGTGCAAGACGTTACTGCCCGCAATAATCCGGCAACCCGTGTTGGTTGCGCCATATTTGCCAGCGGCATCCTGTATTGCCTGGATCACCTCAGGGTGATTCGACAGGCCCAGATAGCTGTTGGAACCAAACATCAGAAACTCACGACTTGTCCCGGTGACTTCATCAAACATGACCGCACGGTTTTTACAGGGGGTTTCCAGTGGCATACCGTACCAGTAAAGTTGCTGCGCCTTTTTCTTGTCGTAAAAGGCTTTAAACTCGCTGGCTTTGTGGAACAGATCCGGATGCTGGATCCCCACAAAGTCACGCATTGTCCGGTTATCACCATCGTCGCTGTCTATCTGGTGCTGTACTTCGTCACTTTTCGCAGCCGGATTGAGCAGCTCATCAATCAGCGGGTTTTTAGTAACCAGCTCAGCGGCCCATTGTGCGCCTTTTTCTTCCGTCAGTAAGCTGGCAAGTGCCTGCTCCAGCTCAGCCAGGGTTTTACAGGCAGGAATTTTTAAATTGTCTCTGAGTCCCAGGGCTTTCAGTAGCTCGCCCTGTGCTGAAACCACAGTGACTGAGTCTATACCCAGATCGCTCTCAATTTCGGCATCCATACTCAGTTCATTGGCGTTATAGCCACTGAAGCTTGCAAATACAGAGATCACCTGCTCGCGCAGCCAACTGTATGCATCTTGTGCGCCATCGGTATTCACTGTCGCCTTTGCCTCACTGAGGTGGAATTCCTGTGCCGCGATTTGCTCAACCGCATCGGCAATGCAATGAATATTCTGGATAGACAGCGGGTTTTTAAGCTGTAGTTGCTTAGTCAGTGCTGCGGTTACTTCGGCCAGCGCAATTGAGTCTATGCCAAAGTCGTTTTCAAGATGACTGGTCAGGTCCAGAGTATTAGCAGGATACTCAGTCAGTTCAGCAAATGTTTTCAGGACTTGCTGTTGCAGGGTTTCCATAATATCCGGGTTTACTTTTGGATTCGTTGCACTCATTTCAAGCCTCCTTATGCTTGCTCTGTCTGAAGGCGTTCAACCAGGGTTACCATGGCATCGACTGATGCAAAGTTGCCTGGGTGGATCTCCTGCATACCTATGTTTAACTGGGTTTCTTGTTTGAGGTAATCGACTAGGTCAAAAATGGCCGCCGAGTCAACGATATTTAATTCAAACAAGGGGGTTTGCGGCTCAAGGCCGTCTTTTTCGCCGTCCAGAAACTGCTCGGCGATATGGTTTAGTAATTTAGTGGCTAACATCCTGCTACTCCTTCTGTTATTGCCTGATCACGCTTTTTCGCCGACGATCAGGGTCCGTGGCCCAGGGATCTCAAGGATACGGGCGTTGTTGAATCCGGCTTCGTGGAAGCGTGCCAGATATTCTTCGCTGCTACTTTCAATACCGCCGTCTGTGGATACCAACATATTCAGTGACAACAGGGCGGTGAACTCAGGACCAGACTTGTCATCATTAAGCGGCGTTTCTGAGGCAATAAAGCGGCCACCGGCTGGCATGGCGTTGTAGATATTTTTTAAGATGGTGACCTGGGTTTCTGGTGCATAGTCGTGCAGCATCCAGCCCAGGTGGATCAGGTCATAGTCACCAATGGGCAGGTTACCTGCGATGACATCGCCTTCCACGACTTCGATGCGATCGCCATAGCCTTGCTCACCCAGCTTGTCGCGCAAAAATGCCGACGCCTGAGGCAATTCACAGATGGCCAGCGACACACCGGGGTGGGCATTGGCCACGGCTATTGGTAAGGTGCCAATGCCGCTGCCGATATCCAAAAAGGCGTGGTGCTGTGAGAAATCATAATCTTTGACGAAGCCTTCGATGAAGGGGGCGGCAAATTTGCCCAGGAACTCCTGAAAATCTGCTACGTCATCTGGGTTTTGATACAGAATGTCGAACCAGCTGCGGTTGTCACCAAATACCGCTTCACGCTGGTTAGTATCGCTTTTTACCGCGCTGCTTAGCTCTCCCCACAAAGGATATAAGAAAGTATCGATATGGCGGCCCAGCCAGCCCAGCCACATAGGTTCATCACTTAATAAAAACGCGTGATGCTCTGTGGGTAGCTGATACTGGTTATCTTGCTTGGTCAGATAACCCATTGCATGCAGCGCGATAAGCATTTGCTCAGTAGAGCGCAGCGGTGCGTCGATTTTGTCCGCCAGTTGCTGGGCGCTTAGATCCGTGTCGCGAAAATGGTCAAACAGCTTCAGCGATAATGCAGCGGTCACGGCTTTGGCCTGGAAAAAGCCCATCATATGGTTGACAACGTCTTGTTTGTTGAGAGTCATAAGTAATCCTTATCAATCAGTCATTTGTTACGGTGTGGGTCGCAACTGTGTGTGGCAGTGCGACCCAGATTTCATTAGTCTAAAAAGGTCGAGAGTTCTTCACAGACACAAGAGAAAGCGCTGACAAAGCGATCAATCTCAGCTTTTGTGATCACCAGAGGCGGCTGGATCCGGATCACCGTCGAACTGTTGGCGGTGACAAAGGTCAGGATTTGGTGGTCCAGACAGAACTTGGTGACAAATTTGAGGCAGAACATTTCACCCAGTGTCTGCTCCATGCGTTCCATTGCAGCTTGCAGGTGCTCCCGGACCGGATCGGGCAGGAATTTCCAGGTGCTGTGCCAGTCGCCGGGCAGACGCGTGGCAAACTCTCTTGCGGAGGCGGCAACCGCTCCGTCAAAGGTTTGTTCGAACTGGATCCCCAGCATCAGGCCTTTACCGCGAATTTCGGCCACAAAGGGGTATTTATCGGCAATGGCCTGTAGCTCAGCTTTAAAATAGCTCCCCAGCTCGTCAGAGCGAGAGGCCAGATCCTGCGCAACGATTTCACGCAGTGCGGTCAGTGCAGCCACTGATGCGAGGTTGCCGCCGCCAAAGGTGGAAGTATGTACTAAGAAGCGATCTGAGGTGCCATAAGCACGTTGCCAGACATCGCTGCGACACAAAGTCGCCCCGATGGGCATAAGTCCGCCGGACAGAGACTTAGAGAGCATCAGCACATCGGGTTCGATGCCTTCCCACTCACAGGCAAACAGTTTACCGGTACGTGCCAGACCGGTCTGGATCTCATCGACCATCAGTAAAGTGCCTGTGTCGCGACAGATTTGCTGAACGGCACTCAGATATCCGGCTGGTGGCACATGGACGCCACCTTCACCCTGAATGGGCTCTATCATCAGAGCACCCACATCATCACGTTGCAGGGCGTCACGCAGTGCATCTAAGTCAGCAAAAGGCACTTCAACCATGGCCTGGATCAGCGGCTGGAAGTATTTACGGTGTTTTTCCCGCCCGGTAATAGACAGGGCACCCAGGGTTTTACCGTGGTAGCTGTTTTTCAGATAGGCAATGCCTGGCTTACCGGTCGCAGCCTTGGCCAGTTTAATGGCCGCCTCAACGGCTTCGGTGCCTGAGTTACTGAAAAACACCCGGCCCATATCGCCCGGGGCTAAATGACACAGCACTTCCGCCAGCTTGGCGGTATGCTCAGGCACAGAAATATACTGAATAAAGTTAGGGCCTTGCTCATCCAGAAAGGTCTTCACAGCTTCGCTGACGGCGGTTGGGTTGTGACCCAGGTTCAGACAGCCATAGCCTGCCACCATATCGAGATAACCGGTGCCTTCATTGTCATACAACATAGTGCCTTCGGCTTTACGGAACACATTGTCGCAGCGCTGTTGTTTTAAAAACTCCACCATCATGGGGTTAATAAACTGATGGTGACGGTCCAGGGTGTCTTCTTTGGCTGGGTCCTGGGCCAGGATGTTATCGATAAAGGTCAGTCTCTGACTGGTGTCGCCTTTGTCGATGGCATAAATGTCCTGGTGATAATAGCGCTTCAGGTTGGTGACATGCTGGCGGTCAATACGCTCACCAAATGAGGCCAGCGGATAGGCATAAAAGCCATGTTTTTCGGCCAGCTCTCCGATTTCCAACACCTTGACCGGCTCCAGGTAACGACCCAGTGAGTAGTTCTCACGGCGCTGCTCCAGGGCCAGCACTATCGTTTCGGCCATACAGCCATTGAGCTGTTGCTTGATGGTGACATTCAGTGATTCCCCCCCGAGTTTGACGGCGTCGGTTGCCGTGACGCAGCCGCCATCGATGATTAAAATGTCATCGCGGGCCGGGCGGGCATCGACATTGACGTCCCGCGGCAGCGCTACATCAATAAAGATGGAACCGGGTTGCAGTTTCGCTACATCAATCACGTCACCGGCTGAGGTGGCCCCGGCAAATAGCTTGCATTCGCCATACAAGTCGTCCGGGTTGCCAGTCAGGCTCACCCGATTGTGGTATTGCTCCGGCAGGTGGCTGAGCATTTCTGCTTTGTCTTTGTGACCGGCGCGGTGCAGCAGCTTCAGATTAAACCCTTCCGCCAGCAACAAGCGGCTCAGTGCCAGGCAGATAGAGCCCGGATAGCCGACGATGGCCACGGTTTCTTTTTCCGGGTTGATGTCCAGCCACTCTTTGATTTGCATCAGGGCTTTGTAGCCGGCATAAGTGGTCAGCGAGTTGCCCGAGGTAATCGGGATCGGGGATTTGGCGGCGGTGGCTTCGCCGCGGCGACCGACAATAGAGGTAAAGCCACCCAGGCCAACCAGCTCTGCGCCGTCAGCCACAAACTCTTCCACGCCAGCGACCACGCGCTCGGCAATGCCTCTGGGATCGGCAATCATCTCCTCGGCTATCAGTGGCATGTATTTGATCATGCCTTCACAGGTCGCGCCGCTGGCTGAGGTGATTTTGGCAAAGTTCATAAACGGAACCAGGTTGGCTTTGCCCCACAGTTCACGGTTGTAGCCGGTATGCTGATCCTGAGTGTTGCGTTGCAGCAGATCGAGCATTTTAACGTAGCGTTTCAGGCCGACTGAGGTCGGGTGGGCGATAAATCCAAACTTCATGAGTTAACTTCCTGTGCTGGTGGCGTATCTGAATCGGTGTCGGGGGTAACGGGCTCTGCGCTGTCGCGCTGCCAGCCTTTGGCGGTGGCCAGTGAAATGCCATCCCCTTCATTGTTGTGGCCCAGTACCACGGAGAACAGCGTCAAACGTTTGTTCGCTGTCAGTGCTGTGCGAACTGCCGTTTCATCAAACTGAGTCAGGGTCTGGGCGGAAATGTCAAAATCACCGATTTGTTGCTCAAATTGAGGCTGATCTATGTTGACCAGACGCATCTGACGTGATGTGCGGTTGAATAAGATCCGTTCCTGATAGGTGTTGATCACCGACAGACCGCCGTTGCAAAAATAGAACACGCTGATGCTCTTATCGAGCAGCTGAGGGTGAGTCAGAATATTGTCGATAAATGCCGGTAAAATATCGGGCACAATGCCTTTGGCCCCATCGCCAATAAAGGCGATAACATTGGTAGGGCTGGTATAGGCCAGATAGCCACTGGCCAGCAGGGCGTCGCCCATCAGGGCGCGGCCATACCAGCCAGAAAAACCGCGACGTGTTTTGGCTACGTTGCGCACGGCGGAAATGCCACAGCGACCAACATCGTAGACACCGGTATAGTCAAAGTTCTCTTGCTCAATTAAATCTTCAATGACACGATTGAGCTGGCAGAAGAAATAGTTCGGTGACATTGGCAGACTGGGTAGCTTGCTGAGCACGTCAGACTGGGTATCCGGGTAAGCCATGATCCGCGCCATACGCTTGGCACGCAACGACTCGCTGACATTGAGGTGCTTTTTAACGGCCTGCAGGAAATCACGACAGCGCATATGTAAATGCAGATCGGCAAACGGCGACAGATGGGTTTCTTCCTGGGTCAGTTGCACCAGGTGGACCTTGCGCTCCAGGCGGCCATCGGAAAATGGCGTGGCAATCTGAGCAACCCGGCTTTTAATCATAAACAGACACTGCTCATCAGTACTGTTGAGCTTGTCTTTGGTATGAAAATAGTTGTAAACCCGCGGCGTATAACCGTAAATGGCCAGTGTACCCAGGTAATTGTCGTTGCGTTGGCCCTGATAGTACTTTGGCGCAGTGCCAGGGTGGGCGAGGCTGTCTACCAGTGCAATACCTGCCTGCTGGGCTATGTCATGGATCAGGGCATACTCGTCTTCACTGACCGGACCAAGCTGCCAGACCAGCTTTTCTGGTCCGTTATTGATAAGCTCGATGGCCTGACGGAGCTCGTCGGTCATGATCTCAACGGGCTCATCACTTGGATTCGCAGGCAGGGCTTCGAGCGCAGGTAAATCCAGTTCTAAAGAAGACTCCAGCACATTCTGAGTGGCCAATACCACAACCGGTCCCTGACCCTGATGATAGAGTCGGTAAACTTCTGCCAGGTTTTCACCTATTTGTTCAATTTCATCCATGTATACATAGGGAATGCGCTTAGCTGCCAGTACATCACGCATGTCTTCACTGGCAGTGATGGTGCCCTGGAAGCTGTACCACTGACTCAGGCGGTTTTCGGCAACAACGATGATCCCCTGCGCTGCCGTTTCTTTCAGGTTGGCCAGGGTACCTTTAAATTCATCCATCATGCCTGAGGTAACCACCGCTAAAAACGGCATGCGGTAGAGCTGCCAGTTGGCAATCGCGCCACAGGCAATGGCGTGCTCATTCGGGCCCCTTAGTACCAAGGCGCCTTGCTTTTCGGCGTGACGGTCGAGATGACCGATGAGGTTGGAAACCACAGAGCCGGTGTAGTACGACACCAGCCAGTGCTCGGGCGCAGTTCTGGCAAAGAAGTTGATCAGCTGATCGCCCAGAGTATTGTGCAGCTCTAAAGAGCCAACAGGTTTGACCCGGCGGTTGGCATAATTCATTTCGAAAAAGTCCATCCACAGTCGCAATAGCTCGGTCTGGAAAGTGGCCGGATCGGTGCTGCGCACGATTTCACGATATTGCTGCGGTAAATAGCTGTAGGGCGTACGCAGTGCGCGAATAAAGGTTACGGTCGAGAAGCTGGTGTAGAAAGCGGGAATACCGATTTTCTGCATCGCCCGGTAAAAGGCATCCAGGTCGCGGTCAACCTGATCTATGCTGTCGTCCTGAAATCCCATTGAGGTTTGATCATAAAACAGCATGCCAACCTGAAAATCCGGCTGATCGTTCAGGGCATTGCTGTGAATGATCTTACCGGTTGCTTCAGCCAGACTGGCGCACTGAATGACCTGAATATTGATCGCTTTTTTCTGTCCCTTCAAGAACTGGATCGCTTTGCTTCTTACTTCGTCGTATAGCGAGCAGGGCACCAGCGAAGGGTTTTTCAACGCCAACTCCGATTGAATATGTACCCGGTTGAACACATAATCGCGGATGTCGCTCAGAACGCTCAATCCGGTGTGGAAAAACTGCTCGTCACGGGTGACTACGATTACCCCAACGGTGATGGTGTCTTGCTTTGCACCACTGCGCTGCGTCTCGGCTTGCCATATATGTTCAAAGCCGGATGCGCTCGACTGAGTGCTTAATCCTGTAATGCTTGTCATAATTTATTCCTTCTGCTGCCTGTTAATAACTCGGTTCGCTGGAAAATTGCACGCAGCGACCCGCAACGGCGGCAGCACGCCACTTGCCGTTGTACTTTTAAGTTGAATGTGGGTGTGCGGGTCAGTGACCCGCTATGGATTTCGCTATTCTCTTTGGATGATCACTGTGCCCTGGTCACCATCTAAGATCAGCGTGTCGCCACTTTTGATGGCCGCAGTGGCACTGTGCAGATTCACCACCGCTGGAATGCCGAACTCTCGGGCCACGATGCAGCTATGCGACAGGGTTGAGCCGATGTCCGTGACAACGCCACTGGCAAGCGCAAACAAGGGGGTCCAGCTGGCATCGGTAAAGCGCGCGACCAGAATTTCTCCCGGCTCCAGTTCACCAGCCTGGGTCTGCAGGTCGGTGATGACACGGGCTTTGGCAACTATCTTGCCGGGGCTGGCTGCCAGGCCGCTCATCGAGTCGCTGTGCTCCTGCGTGGTGGTTTTCATCTTAGGCGTATAAGGCCCAATGATGGCCATTGGAGGCTCTTCGGCATGGAGGTTAAATAAATGACTGTGACGATTGGCATTGAGTAGCGTCTCGCTGAATGCTTCGGCGGCGCCCATACGTCCGGCGACATAGTCACGTAGTCGGTTGAAGTCGATGTAGGGCAAGTCTTCAACTTTAGCCAGGTTATCTCGCTCCAGGCGTGACAGCACCTCCAGAATGATACAGCGATAGAACCAGGTTTCTGTGATAAACGTCGGACGTGTTGCTTCGCGGCGCTCTGCCATCACACCATACAATTTAATGATGGTTTTGAGTTTAAATCGTGCCCCGGCTGGCAAGGCTTTAAACAGCTGCTCGCTGTCGGCTTCGCGCAGGCTCTCGGTTTCTTTGAGCTTTTTCTCCAGATCAACCGGGTGCTTAAGGTACATTTTCATGACCTGCAGCAGGTAACTTGGGTCGTCACGCCAGCGCGGGATACTCAGCTCAAACTCCTGACGGCCACGGGCGCCAAATTCAAGTAAGAAGGCTTCAAACGGACCCTGCCAGAATGGCTGTCCAAGCGGGTGAGCAGGGAGTATTTTAACCAGCTCTTCGGCTTCAAAGCGCTCAAATACGGCTTTTAGTTCATTGTTCTTCTGTACATGTTCAACCAGATCCAGGATCCCACGTGTGACTTCAATCGTACGCAGGTTGTTCATAGAGGCCTTGATGCGATTTTGCAGCCCTTCACCGCGCTCTTTAAAATGTTCCTCACAGGTTTCCGCCAGAGCATCGTATAAAGCAAATGACTGCAGGAAAAACGGCATATAGGCCGCACAGGATTCAAGGAAGTACTGGTCGATGCGTGTCAGCTCTGCATCTAGTTCACTGAGTGACATACTGGGCAAGTCCAGTGCCAGAAACCGTTTAGTCTCGTTTTCTCGCAGGGCAATCATGTCCTCAACAATTTTGCCTGCATTGCGCATATTGTGCACTTGCTGTTTTAGCCAGTGCCAGGCACTTTTGGCGTAGTCCCAGCCTTCAACGCCACGACCATAGGGGTTGCGGTAGTTGCTGAAATCTATGTCTGAGGTCGCATAGCGGGTGGTGAACTTCATCTCGTCCCGGGTGGGCGGACACTGGCGCAACATGTGTGCGGAGCCGGAGATATTCAGATACACCTGGCCCTGGATATAACCCATGTAAACTTGCCAGTCACTGATGTCTGCCAAGCCCATGGTTTTGATAGCAGGACCATGAATATGCTTTTGATAGAATTCACAAAATGACAGACCAAGCGGCGTCATTAGTCCGGTGACTATCTCTCCGGTATCCATACGAGAAAAGAAGGCACCGTCTTTAATGCTCTGATCCTGCTCCCAGGGGTTGGCGTAAATGGGCTCGGCTTTACTGGCCTGGGTGGTGACCGGACGAGCCTGTAGCAGCCAGATTTTGTTGTCTTTTAGTGCCCACTCGATATCCAACTCAGTCTGATACAGGGCCTGAGCCTGCTTTGCCAGTGTCAGTAATTGCGCTAGTTGCGCTTCATTCAGACTGGCGGTTTGTTGTTGCGCTGGTGGGGTATTCAGTAAAGTGACCTGACCCTGAGCATTGCGCTGGCAATACTGAGGCTTTACTCGGATTTCCTGTTGCAACAGAGCACCGTTTTCCTTGTCCAGAACAAAGCTGTCGGTACTGACCTGACCCGATACGACGCCTTCGCCCAGACCCCAACAGCTGTCAATAACCACTTTGTTGGTATCGCCGCTGAGAGGGTCCTGAGTGAACATTACCCCAGCTGCATCGGCATCGACCATAGTTTGCAATACAACGGCAATGGCAGTATCAGCCGCACTGCTGTTACGATACCCTGCGGCCCGTTCGGCCCATAATGAGGCCCAGCATGCGCGTACTTTTTCCATCACGCTGTCACTGCCCTGAACATGCAGGTACGTCTCATATTGACCCGCAAAGCTCTGGCTTTGACCGTCTTCGTCCAGTGCGGAAGAGCGCACAGCGATTTGTGCATTATCACCTAAGCCCTGATAAGCAGACGCAATAGCTGTGCGTAACTGCTCAGGGATATCAGCACTGAGAATCGTTTCACGTACTTTGTCCAGCTCTGATGCGCTAAGTAAGTCGTCTGGCAGTGCCGTGTTAACAAAGGTCTGATAGGCCTCTGCGGTAATGCAAAAGGCGGGTGGTACGGGCAAGCCCGCACGGATCAGATGATTCAGTGAGTGTCCTTTGCCACCCAAATGATCGAGTTCCAGTTGTTCGTTGCCACTGAGGGCGACGACGAGTGATTGGCTCATGATACCGTCTCCTTGCTGCGCGGTATGGCAGTTTTATCCGTGTGTAGTAATGCGTCTTTAACCTGTGCTGAAGCCTGTTTACCTGCAAAAATGGCACTTTCCAGGTTGCCTATTCCAACACTGTCCTGATTGGCAAAATAAACGCTGATATATGGTTGTGAGGCCTGCTGGAATATCCCGTTGGCCTGCTGGCCGATGACCGAGGTGATCAGTGCCCCGGGCCAATACCAGATCTGAATGTCTTCGACAATGCGTGGATCTATCCCTAAGTTATTAAGCATCAGCGAAATTTCCCGATAGGTTTGCTGTTGCAAGCCTGTGAAATCATGCTCTGCGGTACGTCCCTGGCGCTCCGGACGTGTCGTTGGTTTTAACAGGGTAAGTACACCGCCTTCGCTTTGGTTAGTGCTGTCCATCCAGTTGGCTACTAAGCAGGTTCCGGCTTTACACCAGGCGTAGGGTTGCTCAGGGCGGTCTGGTTCAATCATATAGCCACCAAAAGAGTGGCTGAGCACAGGGCGTGATAACAGTGCATTGGCCAGATAGTAATCCTCATGGCGGATTTCTTTAATGGCATTAAGCTGGGCTTCAGGCAGTGACGGTAGCCACTGTGAAAGCTGGTGCTTAGGGGCTGCCCAGATGAGCTTTTTACCTTTTACTGAAATATTGTGATGCTGTACTTTTGCTGTTAACTGAACGCCAGCCTCAGCGTTGTTCAGATTGACCAGGTTAACGTCGCTTTGCAGTGTGACATTGGTTTGCTGATTAAGGTGTGCGACTAAGGCTTCACTGATATGCCCGTTGCCTCCCGGAAGCGTCACTAAATTGCCCCTGAGGTAGCCGACCAAAAAGTGCAGACCGACATAGGCAGAGACCTCATGAATATCAAGACATTCTACTCTGAGCGTGGTAGTGACTGCATTTTCAACCAGCTTGCCCAGGTTGCGAGGCGGTTGCAAATCGTCCGGGAGCGACGCGGTTTTTTCAGGCTCAAACAGGTAACTGTAGAGAGAGATGTTGTCCAGCTGGGCCATTGCTTCTTTGCTCCAGCCACTTTGCTCGTGCCAGGGCACCTGAGGAAAGCGCTTGGTCCCCGGCGCAAAACCATCCAGAAAGTGGTACAGATCGGCAAATATCGGGTCGCCCAGTTGTTTTGCTGCGACAACATAGGGTTTACCAATTAACGCGTTGAGCAACAATTGGCCCGTTAATCCCCATACCGCAGGTTTGAGCAAGTAACTGGGAAATTTTATAAAGCCTAAAGTGATCTCATTCAGGCACTTGAGCAGTAGAATCGTATTGAAGAAAACCAATGTGTCTTGTGCGTTGGTTTTAAATTTATCTTGCAGTTCCAGTTTGGTCAGTAACTGATCCATGTCTGAGCCTGCAACGGGTTGTTGAAAACACACGCCGGCAATGGGGTGGGGCAACGAGCGGTGACTGTTGCAGCGTGCATTACCGCCAAACGTTGGGCTTTTTTCCAGTACCAGTACGCGCTCTGTATCGAATTCGCTGGCCGCTGTCAGTCCCGATACGCCACCACCGATAATGATCACGTCATATTCCTCAGCCAGCTTGGGCTTGTCAGGAGATTTCGCCAGCGCCTTTGGCTTGGCAAAATCCTGGCTGGCAAAGACGCGTTTTGCGCCGGTGCGACGGAATTGCTGACGCAACATATAGAGCGCTGCGACAATAAAAATGGCATCTAATGGGATAACCTGCGGCTGAGAGCGATGCAAAATGGTGATAAACACCGCCATCATTGCCAGCTGGCCGTAAATAACAAAACGGGTCCAGCGTGGATTCAGCCACAGTACCAGGCCCGAGCCGAATAGTGCGACAGCGACCAGAATATTCGCAATCTCTCCGCTATTGGCCAATAGTTCACTGAGCCCACTATACCAGGTACCCTGATTAGCAGCGGCAGCCTGGCGCAGAATATCAGGCACATTTTCTAACTGTGGAAATGCTTTGGCCAACCCGGCCAGCATATAAAGTACAGCAAAGATCCGTTGAACTAGCATATTCAGGCTCCTCTTAAGCCAAGTTTTCGGGCAATGATTTCACGTTGAATATCGTTGGTGCCTGAGAAAATGCGGCTAGGCAAGGTATCCAGCAGAACCTGTACAATCCCCATGTCAGCATCGATTGCTGCGCCACCAAAAGTGGCAATGGCATCCAAAGCGGACTGTACTGCGTACTCTGAAATCAGCAGCTTGCTCATCGCAATGTCAATTTCAGCATCCTGTCCCTGATCGTATTTCCAGCCTGCGCGATATAGCATCAGGCGGCACTGTTCCAGGCGCAATTTTATCTCGATAATACGGTTTGATACTGATTGGAAATGTCCTATTTTCTTGCCAAACTGCTTACGCTCCTGCGCGTAGGCCAGCGTGTTTTCAAGCAGCCGGTCCAGAGCACCAACAAACAGGGCAAACAGACAGCCTTTTTCCCAAATCATTGAGTCATGGAAAATGGCCCCACCGGCGCCCTCAAACCCAATACGTTGTGACTCGGGAACAAATACATTGTCAAAAAACACGTCGCCCATTGGGCAGCTGGCCAGGCAATCCTTGGATTGGCTCGCGCCGGTTGACAGACCTGGAGTGTCTTTTGCAACGATGAAAGCTGAAACGCCCATAAACCCATGGTTCGGGTTGGTCCGTGCGTAGGCGACGAACACATCCGCGACCGGTGCATTGGTGATGTAAGTTTTCTGGCCATTAAGACGATAACCACCCGCTTCTTTGCTGGCTGTTGTCTTCATGCTATAGATATCTGATCCTGCGCCCGGCTCAGTTGCCGCGTTGGCAGCAATCAATTTGCCAGCGACTAAAGGCTCCAGAAAATCTCGTTTGAGCGCTTCGCTCGCAAACCGTGTAACCGGCATCACGCAGGCGAACAGGTGCGCACATAAAGAGAATGACAAGCCCAGATCCTGGCTGCCTTTGCCCAGGGCTTCTACCATTAACATGGTGTTGAGTGCCCCTAGGTTAGCACCGCCATAGGCTTCTTCCACAGCCAGTCCGGTAAAGCCAAACTGAGCAGCCTGGCGCCAAAGCTCCGGGGAAAAGTGATGATCTCGTTGACGCTGGTGTGCATCCTTGTTCAACACTTCAGAAGCAAAGCGAAGCGCGGAATCGTATAACTCGGTCTGATAGTCGGAAAGTTGAAAATCCATAATATTGCACTTTGAGTTGGTTGAAATACTGCTTTTGCATTAATTGCTATTATGGAGACTTGTTAACGTGCCTGTCAATCCTGTTAACCTGTGTTTTTTAAATGTTTTATTTGGGTTTTATTTTTGTGATTCACATTCTCTACACTATTTTATGGTAATTGATTCAATAATATGTTTTTAAAGGGCTTTTCTATTTCCTATTGTGGCTTTTTTATGACAGGGAGTGAACAGGTTTTGGATTTTTATTGTTAAATTATTATTAACTTTGTATTTTTTTATCATGATGTGTACGCCCGAATTGGGTAGAAGCCTTCTCAATCGTGCTGGCAAAAATGAATGAGTTTGTCGCTGTCAGGCTCAGCAAAGAGCGCATCATGCTCATGGATTCTGGATATAAGCCATTGACATTGAAGCCTGGCGTGATAAAACGGACATTCAATAAAAAACAAGAAGAAATTCATGACTTTTTCAACCGCCCTTACAATGCATAATACCTGGCTGCTCAATTCGGCCTGTGTGTGGCGTATTGTCAGCGGTTTGTAAACGTCAATTACTAACCGCGGCAGTATCAGCGGTTAGTGATGTTTCTTTACTTTAGCCTCTCATACTGCCCCGCTTTCGGGAGCTTATTATGCCAGTCCAGGCATCTTACATTTTGGTTATCATGATTTGGTCAACCACCCCGCTGGGGATCGTCATCAGCAGTGCGGGTATGTCACCAACATTAAGTGTGTTTTTGCGTATGGCCATTGCGCTAGTGCTGTGCTTTTTTATCATACTGATTGGCCGTTATCGGGTTCCTGTATCCCGCCGGGCCTGGACCTTGTATTGCTACTCAGGTTTAGGGATTTTTGGTGGTATGTTGCTCAGTTACCTGGCTGCTCAGACTGTGCCTTCCGGGGTGATATCATTGGTATTTGGTCTTGCCCCAGTGCTGTCGGGCCTGTTTGCTCAGCACTTGTTGCGTGAGGCTCGCTTTAGCGTAATCAAATGGCTGGCTTTGGCTTTGTCTTTAGTGGGCTTGTATTTGGTTGTGATGTCACAACTCACAGAGCTGGACCTTGCACCCCGTGGGTTGATTTATGTGCTTGGCGCAGTCACTTGCTTCAGCCTTTGTGGCGTGATGGTTAAGCGTGTTCGTTTGGTTATTCACCCGTTAGCCACCACTTTTGGCTCGCTCTTGCTGGTGACACCAATGTTTGGCCTGGTGTGGTGGGTGAGTGATGGGCAGCTTAACATGCAGAGCTGGCAGCAAAGCTTTGTGCTGGCTACGGTGTACTTAGGTGTGTTTGGCTCTTTGATCGGGTTTATCGCTTATTTCCATGTACTACAAAAACTCAAAGCGAGTACGGTTGCATTAACGACCTTGATCACCCCTGGATTTGCTATGCTACTGGGGGCCTGGATCAACAATGAAAAGATCACGCTGACTTTATTGGCTGGTGCATCCATTATTGTGGTAAGCCTTGCTGTGTTCCAGTTTGGCGAAAGCGGCTGGTCAGCTGTGGCAAACAGAATGAAAAGGCGATTGTTATAAATCGTTACATTGGGCTACTGATCCGAGGTTGGGAACATGTTAAGCTTATCGAACTGACCGGTAGAGAGTGCGTAATCAGCAGTCAGTGCAAGGCGTGCTCTTATCATTAAACAATTATTATAACTATAAAGCTGAAGGACGATGAAGTTAACATTCCAAGATTTCGAGTTTGACTGCCAAAACCTGGCTTTGTCAAAACAAGGTAGAAAAATCAGTATAAAAGAGAAGCCTGCTACGCTGTTGGGCTTGTTCTTGTCTAACCCTCAAAAGATTTATAGCAAGGCAGAGATTCTGGAGCATGTCTGGCCTGGCAGAACGGTGACAGAGCAAGTTGTGTTTCAGAATATTGGTCACTTACGTGCGCTGTTTGGTGATGACGCAATAAAGACCTTTTCTAAAAAGGGCTATCAATGGCAACTGCCTGTTCAGCCTGCTGAGCCTGCCGAGGAATTGCCACAGCCTGGCGAAACTGTTGAGCAGTCAGTTTCCGCACCGGAGCAACAGAGCTCAGGGCAAGAAAAAGAGCCACTGCAGCGTGTACCCTGGAAATGGTTAGCGCCACTGGCGGCTTTGGTCATTGGTGCAGGTGTTGTTGCCTTGGTAGTGTAAAAGCGGTGGAAAACCACGGCTATCGTACGGAAAAGTACGGACTTCTGCCAGCGTGACTTGCACCTCCCTGACATCCTGATGACCAGCACGACATACTTCCCTTGATGTCGATTTTCAGACTCTTTATTGGTCTTACCTCAAGGGAGGTTTGTTGACAGCGTTGTTAACTTTATATTAATTTTTACTCCGTATACTGGTGTTCGAAGCGCAAGGTAAACCCTTTATTGTGAATTTCAGGTCAAAATGGTCCGATATTTCCAATTAATTTGGGTTAACTTGCAACAGAAGGGATCATCACCAAGGAGTGCTTTTGACTACTATTGCCTACCATCACAACTCCAGAACTATCTGTACAGATAGCCTGACCTCGACCAACCAGACTATTGTGTCCTGGGCAACGCGTAAATGCCAACGTGTTGAAGACGGATATGTGTTTGCTTCGGGTAACTGTGCCGAGATCCATCACCTGATAAAGCAGTGGCGTGACAATCAATTTGGTGACATTACTTGTTCATTCTTTTTTGTGGATGACGGAGGCAGTGTTTTCTTTGGTGAAATTCGTCATGGCCGACGCTTTTTAGAACCGCTGTCGCTAAACTGGGCCATTGGCAGTGGCGCGAACTGGGCCATTGCTGCGATGGATTTCGGTCGTTCTGCATTTGAGGCCGTTGAGTATGCATGCCTGCGGGACAAATCCAGTGGTGGCTCTGTTATGACCTACAGGCACGACGAAAGGGCGCTTTGGCTGTGCACACCGCTGTACGAAGATGCCGCTATGAGAGTGAACTGACGGGCACCTGGTAATAGCTGGCGACCAGAGTGAGGCGTTCACTGTGCCGGGGTGTGACACTCAGTTGCGACATTACTTTCTCAAGATTATCCATGTTTACACCGGACAGCTTTCTTTGTGCTTCACACAAGGCAAGCCAGGCCGCAAGTTCATGTTGGGGAAGTTCACAATAATGCGGGTTAAAACCCAGATACACTTCCAGCGCGCTTAACCCCTGATGATTACGTACAACGAGCGCGTCGGCCAGTGACTCGTTACGTTCAAACAACAACAAGGAACGAATGTAGTTAAATGGAGGAAGCGGGTTTTGCGGGTTGGCAAACAGACAGTGTAAAAATGTATTACCCTGATGGTTGGTGACATTAAACGCATTGGCGGCCTGCAGTGCTGGCATAAAAAAGTCCAACCGTTCGCTATTATTGATCCCCGCAATGACACCCGGTGGCAAGCCATGATGCGTGACGCAGTGGGCAGTGATATTTTGATAATGTTCGTAATTTGCCGCGTGATTACTGGCTGCTTCAAAGCAATGTCTGAGCTGTGCAGAGCGCTCTGTCGGTGTTGCTTGTTCAAAACAGGTTAATATGCGTGTCAGGCTATGACTGTGTATCGCCTGGATCATATCTGTGACTGCCTGCGTGGTATCCGGCGCAGTCTGAGTGTTCGTTTTCTTTGTAACCATATCCGTTTACCCGAAGCAGAAGGCTGTGACATCTGCCACATTTGTTCAGCCTTTGTACGCATTATACCCATTGGCACGTACACGTATCCAGTCACAGAGATAAAATCTGATCCAGGCTCAAGGTCTCCTTCCTCGAGAAAATACTCCATGACGTGTTAAGGATAAAAGGTACAATAGAGAAATTATTCATTCAGGACAATTATTAATGAAGGACCTTACTCGGGGAAAAATCCTCACTCACCTTATTACTATGGCTGCCCCAATGGCGGTTGGGATGTTTATTCAGACCTTGTATTTTCTGGTCGACCTGTATTTTGTCGGAGCACTGGGAGCGTATGCGCTTGCGGGGGTTAGTAATGCGGGTAGTGTGTTCTTTTTTGTGATGGCGCTCACTCAGGTGCTAAATATTGGTTGTGGCACTTTGGTTGCCCATGCTGTTGGCAGGAAAGATCGCGTGCAGGCCAACATACTATTTCATCAAAGTATGCTGATTGCCGCGATTTGCTCCGTCTTGCTGGTTGTACTGGGTTATGCGTTTGGTCATCTTTTTTTCGAATTTATGGCGCCTGATCCCATGACTCGCCAAGCTGCGGTGGAGTACTTTTACTGGTTTCTGCCTGCATTAGTGTTGCAGTTTGGGCTGACTGTCATGGCCGCAGCGCTGCGTGGAGCGGGTGTTGTCAAACCTGTCATGTTGATTTCTGTTCTGGCAGTGGTCCTGAATATTATTCTGTCACCTGTTTTGATCTCTGGATGGGGGAGTGGAATTGCGCTTGGTGTGTCAGGGGCTGGTCTTGCCAGTTCTTTGTCCGCAATATGCGCTATGGTGATGACGGTTTGGTATTTTGTTCGCAAAGTGGATTATCTGACCATGCCCACAAAGGCGTTGGTACCTGAACGCAAAGTTATGCTGAAAGTGATTAACCTGGGCTTGCCATCAGGTGGAGAGTTTTTACTTACGTTTATGTACATGTCGATAATTTACTGGGCGCTCAGCCAGTTTGCCGCAAGTGCTCAGGCTGGATTTGGGTTAGGGATCAGGATCATGCAAGTGCTTTTTCTGCCTGTGATGGCGGTCGCGTTTGTTGCGCCTGCAATTGCGGCTCAGAACTATGCTGCGGGGAGATACGACAGGGTGCACGAAACCTACCGATATACGAATTTACTGACCTGTATATTGATGACCTTGCTGACCCTGGTATGTCTGGTAAATTCCAGCTGGTTTTTTGCGCCTTTTAGCGATGAGCCACACGTCATTTTGGTTGCGGCAACGTTTTTGGGGTATGTTTGCCTGAATTTTGTACCTGCAGGTTTTACATTCGCTGCTTCTGGCATGTTTCAGGCATTGGGGAATACCTGGCCTGCCTTATACAGCACGGCCAGCCGGGTAGTATTGTTTGCAGTTCCTGTTATCTGGTTAGCGGGACAAAGTGACTTTGAAATCGAGCAGATCTGGGGGTTTTCTGTTGCCACTGTCTATTGTCAGGCAATGATCAGTTATGTGTTGCTGCGCCGTGAGATGAATAAAAAGCTGGTGCATAGCAGTGAAGCGCCAATACCCTCTCCTGTTCGCAGCTAAACAGGGTGGACTAACTCTGAAAAGTGATGGTGGTGTTGCTACAAAAACGTGCGCTTGCGCTATTCTTAAGGGGGAGTCAGTGAGTTGATTACCACCTAAGGCGCAGGAGAAAGGTATGCATAAAGGTGAAGTGGATTACGGAGAACGACATCCGAAGGTATTGATGATCTGTGATGACGCACATGAAATGGTGGGCGTATGTAAAGTGATCAGTTCTCAGGTTACTGCCTTTAGAACACAAGAGGGAGCCCGGGATGCACACAAGGTGATCCGCGAGGGAAAACCCCCCGTGCTGATTTTTGCTATGTTGCATGTTAAGGCGAGCATAGAGACCTATAATTCACTTGCGCAGCGTGGGTTGCTGGGCTATCCCCACAAGAGTATCTTGTTATGTGAAAACAAAGAATCCGGAGTTGCTTTTCGTTGCTGTATCAAAGGCATCTTTAACGATTATTTTGTTTTTAAGCCCATGTATGAAAATTATCGGCTCAGGATGATCTTGCATAATATCTTGCAGCAGGCCGAGGATACCCAGCAAATCACCGAGCTAAAAGAAGAGCATTTTGGGCGTATCGATAACGGGCTAAAACAGCTGATTGATCAGGCTGCCAGCTACCGGGTTAACACTGAGCAATCTTTCCAACAAGTCAGAGAGTCACTGAGTGAAGCTCAGGAAGAAGATGAAGTAAACGCGCAGTTATTACAACAACTTAAAGAAAAGCATGTTTTACCTTTACTGGATAAATTGCAGCAGCAATTGGTGAAAGATATTCAACAGATCACCAAACAACTCAATGACAGCCATTTTACCCTGAATGAATTGGCCGATCTGTTCAGTAACTCACAGGCGTCTGCTTTTACCTCCGTACTTGAACACGCAGGTGAACACAAGGAAGAGGTACATCATGATGAGCCCGAGCACGATGTACGCGAACATGATGCGCCAACCCAGCACGCTGACTTTCACGCTCATGAAGAGTCGCATACTGATCACGCGCATAGTGATGAGTCGACGCACGCCTTTGACAGCAACGATGTTCCTGAGCCAGTTTTGGCCAGAGACAAACGGATAATGATAGTTGAGGACAATGAAATCTATCGTGAGATGATTTCAGGGATACTGCGGGAACAGGGGTTTTCTGTAGACGGTATGGAAAACGGGCTGGCTGCTATCAAGGAGCTGCGCAAGCACCGCTACGATATGATATTTATGGACCTTTTTATGCCGGGTCTGGACGGTTACAATACCACTAAAAATGTACGTGCCATTGAGCATTGTCGCGGAATTCCCATTGTCGCCCTTACCAGCAATCGAAATAAAGATCTCATCCGAAAATGGGCTACCCTGGGGCTTGGGGGCTATATTGTTAAGCCTTCTACTAAGCGCAGTATTTTGGACGCCGTAAACAAGTTGTTGGGCACTGAGTGTGTTTGAGCAAAATTCCAGGAGCAAGTGAGATAGCGATTATTCGCCGTGGTTGATTAGCGCGTTAAGTGCTTTGATCTCCTGTGCTATGTTAATTAGCACAGAGCGGCAATCCCGACGGTCGCCAGACAATGCAGCGTCTTCTAACTCAGCCAGATACTCACTGCAACGCTCAGCACCAATGGCCCGCGCTGATGTTTTTAAAAAGTGTGCATGCTCTTTCAGCTCAGCATAAGCCGCATTGCTGTACGCGCTTAAAAAAAGTTTACAGCTGGATTCTGCCTGAGTCACAAAATCTCGCTGAAATCGGGCAATGGTGTCCATGTCTTCGCCAATTAAGTCAACAAGGGTTTGTGCATTCAGCCTTGCCAGTTGGGAGTGATCACTTGCCATACCATTTCTCTATCACTGATTTGAAGCGTTCGAGCTGAACAGGCTTGCCTATACAGTCGTTAATGCCATACAGATGGCAGTTTTCCAGTTCATTTTTTACCGCGGCCCCAGTGACTGCCACTATCGGAATGGCCTTGCGCGCCAACTGCTTTTCAGTCTGGCGGATGCGCTTGGCCATTTCGTAGCCATCCACAACGGGCATGTGACAATCGGTGAGTATGAGTTTGTATTCATCCCGCTGCCAGCTTTCATATCCTTGTTCGCCATTTTCTGCCAGCGTACAGGTGTATCCCAGTTTTGCGAGCTGTTTAACCATCAGGTTCTGATTAAAGGTATTATCTTCGACCAATAAAATGCCAGGGCGTAAACCTGAGATATTGGCCTGTACTTCCTCTGGTTTTGTCTGGCTTTCACCCAAAGGGTTTTCCTCGGTATTATCTGAGTTGGCCGATTTGTCTGCGGGGTGAGTCAGTAAGTGCATAACTTGCCTGGTAATGCCATAACGCGTTGCCAGGCCAATATTTAGCGGGGCTGCATCTGGGAGTATTGTTCTGAGCTTCTCAGTCACACCTGTTTGATGACATATAAGTACCTTATACTCGGTAAGTATCTCTTTGAACTCGTTCAAACGTGCCAAATCCTGCTCTGATTGTACACAACAGCACACCAAAATGCCTGAACCAGAAGGGGAAGCCAGCTCCTCCAGCTCTGTCAGGTGCAGTTCATCGGTGAGTGTATTAAGTACTGACAGCAAATGTGGCTGAGCCTGTGCACTGTGGGCCGGAATGACATAAACATGTTGGAATAAAGACGGCGCAGCCTGATGTGAGAATCTGTGTAACGGAATACATACGCGGAAAATGCTGCCGCGGCCCAGTTTGCTTTTCAGTCCGATACGTCCCCCCATCAGGTCAACAATTTTCCTTGAAATGGCAAGCCCCAGACCCGTTCCACCGTACACCCGAGTGGTAGACTTGTCTGCCTGGGTGAATGGATGAAAGAGTTTTTTCTGTGTCTTTTCGTCAATGCCTATCCCATTGTCTTTCACCAGTATACTGAGTTCTCCCTGGCTGTGACTTTGTACTTGCCAGTCGACTTCGATTATCACGTTGCCACTGGCTTTAGCTGGAGGACCACTGAATTTAATGGCGTTACTTAACAGATTGAACAGTACCTGACGAATACGGTTTTCGTCACAATAGAGCATAGTCGGAAGTTGCTCAGACTCGATGACTTTCAGGTTTACACGGCGTTTCTCCGCGTTAGACGCAAAAGTCAGAAGCACATTATGTAGCGTTTTTGAAATATCGAATTCTCTGAACTCCAGCTCCAGTTTACCGGCTTCAATCTTATTGATATCCAGAATATCATTAAGTATATCAACCAGATTTTTAGCAGAGACAGAAGCGGTTTCAAGCAGCTCCATCTCTTCCGGGTTGTGCTTTTGTAACGAAAGTAGTTCGAGCGACCCTATGATGGCGTTCATTGGTGTTCTCAGTTCATGACTGATCATGGCGAGAAAATCGGATTTGGCACGGCTGGCTTGCTCTGCTTTAGTGACGGCACATTTCAGATCGGAGGTACGGCTCTTCACTCGTGTTTCTAATTCTGCATTCAGTTGGTATAGTTTCGAATAAGCGCGATAAACCTCCGACTGATCTACACATACACCGTCAAGGCGACAATGATTACCATAACCGTCATCTGTGACAACCCCTTTAGCAAAGATATGTAATTCATCTTGATTGGGCAGTACGGCTCGAAATACATGTTCGAAATCTTCCCCTGTTTCAAGGGCTTCTTTTAGTCCATTTGATACTCTTTCTCTGTCCTGGGGGTGAATTCGCTCAAGCCACTTTTCATAACTGCCGGTATCCTGGGCAGCCAGATCAAATATCGCGCTGGTCTGAGGGTCCCAGTCCCAGTGCCAACGGGTATTTTGCCTGCTGACTCGCCAGGTACCGACTTTGCCCGCTTCCAGTGCGATACGGCGACTTTCATGGGCGTTATTGAGGTGGATCAGCATTTGTTTTTCTTGTGTGCACTCACGCAAAATACCAAACAAACTCAGCTGGGTGTCACTGTTGCGGCGCTGGTCGCCGCTGAGCTCAAACCAGTGAGGCACCGAATCGAGCATGACTCTGAATTCAAATTTCAGCCGTACGTTTGACTGAATGTGTTCTTCAATGAAGCTCAGTGCCAGTGGTCTGTCGTCTTCGTAAATCAGATTGATGAACTCCTGCCAACTGGATAAAGAGTGGCAGTGAAGGAGTTCACAGAAAGTGCGCGAAAAGTAGGGCTGTTTCAAGTCAGCGCTGACCTGCCACACTCCAATGCTACCGCATTGCAGCGCTAATTCAGCCAGTTCATTCAGATATGACTGGTGTGGGTGGCTAATCGGATTGAGTACTAAACAAGTTTCGCAGGTCAGGTTGCCACTGATCACCAAACTGAGCCGTGTGCCACAGGCTAATAGCGCTTGTGCTGAACTCCCAGATGCCTGACTCAAAAATGTACTGTTTTGTTCGTCTGTGTCAGTGAGCTGACAATAGTCAAAAAAGTTGCGATGTTTGTCGGTTTTGCCAGTCAGGTTAAGCAAAGCGTCCGCTGCCTGATTGCAATCCAGTACCTGCCACTGGTCATTTACGGTCAGTAGTGGAAGATCCAGTAAGTGGATATCCATGTCATTTCCCTGCCTGATTTTGCCTAATATTAGTATTGTTCAAATTATGAGTATTGTGGAAAAATTTACTCAGGTAATTGCACAAGGTGAGCAGGTTACGGGGCACAGCCTGTCTCTGGTTCAGTTTTGGAAAGTGAGTGAGCAGGATACCTGAAGCCCCTCTCTGGGGATTATCGGCAGAGCCATCAAATTCATCCATTGTGCAGTCAGCCTCACTAACGGAGGCTGACATAGCTGATAAAGATCAGAATTTATTGGCCGGTGGCCAGTGTGGATTGGCGATTTCATCTTCACCAACAGCGGTGTTCGCTTCTATGGTGATGGAGTGAGGTGTGTCTTCTTTTGGTATGGTCACTTCAACCACGTAGTTACTACCAGGGTTGGTTCTGATCTCTTCCATGACCGCCATTAACTCACTCACTGTAGAGACCAGGCGACCTTCACCGCCAAATGCCTGGGTAATATTGGCGATTTTCCAGGAGGGCAGGTCGTTGTAGCTATAGACCTTGTCGAGCAACTTGTCCTGATAGTCGACGGGAGGCGTTCTGAAAGGGTTTGGATTAACCAGATATTGCTCTATGCCATAGATGCCGTTCGCTAACACAAATACCACCGTGTTTTGCCCATAAGCATGTTGGTCCGCAACGGCCTGACAGGTTTCATGAAAGGCGCCATCACCTACTACCACGATAGCCCGTTTATCTGGGAAAGCACACTTAATACCAGTACCAGCAGGCACCGAATAACCTATGGATAACCACGCCGCCTGAGCGACAAAGCCATCCTGCGTCGGTATTTTAACGCTTTGTGCGCCGATCAGTGGAAACCCGGCATCCACTGCCAGGACATCATCTTCATCTAGCCACTGACTTAGGGTGGCAAAAAAGCTGTCGTAGCCAAGCTGTGACTCAGCAGATTGGTTTTTTAGCACAGGCTTGTGCATACGCAAGCCTTTAAAGTTAGCGCTTTGCTGCTGTGCCAGAGCAGTAAACTCACAGATCAGACATTGCAGATAATCCGCTAATGTGGCCGACGCATAATAGGTTGCACCGACGTATACACCACCCTGAGCGGCGAGCACGGTATGGCTGCTGCGAATGTCCTGATTGCCAGTGTCTTTGCCTGTCGTCCAGGCGCCAACTCCTACCAAAACACCATCGTCCCCAACCAGCGACTCAACTTCTGCTGGCGTCAAGGTGACACAGCCTTCAAACCAAGGGTGGGTCTCGGCAATCACCGACTTACTCAGTGCGGAGGTGACAAAATGAATATGCCCTTCTGGCACCGTGTGGTTACGGTTGATGACCTCGAGTAATTCTAAAAAGGTATCCTGCAGTCCAAAACGCTGCAGCTCGACGCCAGCCCAGAAGATACTTTTGGGCTGACTGAGCATCAGCTCGACGGTTGCTTTGGCTGCCTGCTGCGCTTCACTGACCGTGACGCTGGCGGGATTGTTAAGCTTCAGAGACTGGGCCGGTTTAGTGCACTCTGCTCGCCAGACATCTTCACTCACCTCAAAGTACACAGGACGACGTTCCGTCAATAAGGCTGCCAGTGCCGAATCAATTTGGTGAGGCGCTTGATTCGCATTCACAATACGCTCAGCGGCAACTGTGATCGGTCGAAACATGTGAATGTCGACAAACTCATACCCTGTGGTGTGTGAGTATAGTAGTCCGGCATTTTTTGAGATTTGATCTTCTTTGTTGGTGGGTGCGCCATTTATCAGGATCACCGGCACTTGTTCAACGAAAGAACCGGCAATGGTATTGAGCAGGCTGAATGCACCAACACTGTAAGTGACGTACAGGGCGCTTGGGCCTTTGAGTCGGGCATAGGCATCCGCAGCAAAACCGGCGCAAATTTCATTGGCATTACCGCTAATTGTTATAGGGGAATGCTGATCAGCCAGTATGGTGTCCAGCAGAGCCGCGGTGTAGTTACCTGCAACACCAAACATTTGTTCAACACCAATTTCTTCCAGTCGCGCTTTAAAATAATCGGCAACACTAAAGGTTGGGGTAGCTTGAGTCATCAATTTTCTCCTGAACAAGCTGGGCGGGTTTCCCCGCCGTTGGAAGGTAAGGCACCGGGGTTGGTGCCCGGAGCTGAGTTACTTAAGATCAAAGTAACTGAGATTAACACCCAGAACGTTTTCAACTTCCGAGTGTTTTTCCACAGGGGCGCTGCTCGTTGAGAAATTGGGTTCAATATACTGGTTGATCAGCTTGGAGGCATTTTCTTCATAGGCAACTTTTATGGCTTCTGACGAACTGATGTGCGTTGTCTGCTCATAGACCTCGCTCAGTGGTTGTAGCCCAAACCCTTTGTTGAGCGCCAGATCGGTTGAGCGCAATGCGCCTTCTACCCACCCCTGGTAGTCAGAGAAAGCTTCACCACAGGTAAACAGATTCGGTAACGGCTCTGCCAGTTCTTCCATTACTTTTTTATCATCAGCACCGACTGCCCATTGGTGCACACCGAATCCAAACTGCTGGCTGGGCGGCACATCAAAGCGGACACCACCTTGCCAAATTCGGGCGCTGGTCAGAATTGGCTCTGGCACATAGTGTGTGTTGAAAATATCTTTGAAAAAGCGGGTCGCTTGCTCGACCACTGCGGTTGAGGCCGGGTAGATATCACCCGGGATATCGGTAACATATTTGTCCTGGTGTGGGTGATGATAGGTTTCGCCAATGTTTTGCAGCGCACTCCAGAAGTTAATGTTCAGATAGTCGCAATAGATAGTCAGAGCCGCAGGGCGCTCGTACTTTTCGTTGCTAATATGTTCCAACTTTGCCTGCGTACTTTCACTTGGGTCGGTCTTGCGCTCCTGATACATCAGAGCTGCGACCAGCTCCTCGTTGACTGCATAAAAGGGGTAAACAGAGCCGGTGGGCAGATCCGCAAAATTCGGACCAAATTCAACCGCCGGACGTCCTGTGGTGCCGCGTCCCCACCAGGCATTGTCGTAATAGAGGTTAATCTTGAGCAGAGGCTGATTCGAGGTGGTTTGCAGGGTGTTCCATAGGTGTTCAGACCGTTCCTTATCCAGGGTGTTAAACGCATTTGAGCGAACAAACAGTTTTTCCAGTGCCAGGCGAGGGAGTGCTAAAATAACTTTGTCGGCCGTTACTTTGCCCTTGTGGCTGCGTCCGCTGTCGTCGGTGTGCAGATAATGTAGTTCATAGCGGTTGTCTGCCTCGAGATAAGAAATTTCCTCAATACTGGTTTGCAGGTGAATGTTGTCAGTGCCGACTTTATCTACAAGCGCATTCGGTAGGGTGCTGAATCCGTCTTTGAACGTTTTGAATTGGACACCAGCCGGGAAATCCTCCAATAACTGATAGGCCACCCCTGCATTCATTTGGGACAAAAAGGTACCATTAAAGCCAAGTACCCGGTACAGCATGTTAATACATTCCTGAGAATAGCCCATCGCAGTGTACAGATCCCACAAGGTCCACTCATTGAGGGTTTTTCCTTGCCACTGACATTCCAGGCGGAATGCTTGCCAGAACTCTGGGCCTCTGACTTCGGGACGTGCCTTAAATTGTGGATTGGCTTGTAAAATCCGATTGAACACAACATTGACAATGTCTTTTGGGTTAACCCCTTGCTCAGACGGAGCCAGGTTGTAGAGTTCTGACCAAATCTTGTAATTGTCTTGTGCCGCGGTATTCACACTGAAGCTCTTGCCGCGGAAAAACAGACGATTGTCACCGCCACTGTTCATCGGAAAAGGAACTATCTGATCCTGTAGGTCCAGATTCAGAAATAGCGCCATTAAATCGTCCATACCATCAAATAAAAAGCGCATACCCCCTTGCTCTTCTTTTACCGTGATGGTGGGAGGGGTATTACTGTGCTGATTTTTGAATTGAATTAAATCGGAGTCAAGCCGGCCGCCGGTACGATTGGAACGCTCAAAGATAGCAAGTTTCTTACAGTCAGACTCATTTTGCAGGCGCCACGCACTGTATAGCCCAGCCATACCAGCACCGACAATGGCGACCTCAAGGTGTTTTGGGAGGCTTTTATCATCGATTTCATTGCCAAAAGAATAATGCGTCATAGTAGTTCCTTAGTTTGTTATTTACCGTTTTTGTCACAAACGACGGCAACAATCTGTACGACGACTTCTGTTCAATTGTGCGGACTTGTTTTATTTGCCTTTCACTGAGTAGGGGTGAAAGCATGAGGCGGGCGAAAAATATTCCAGCCTTATTACAATGCAGACACCAAAAAGACACAACCCATATCAAATGTAGCACAAGAGTTAATTTTTATGCGGTTTGTATTCAATAAATCACATTAAATACGCTATATCATTGAATCATTAGAGGTTAAATTTATTCTTTAACCTCGTCTTCTGTCGTAAGTCTGTTTTTCAGGGACTTGAGCCAGGCGAGGAAATATTGCACACTCATGGCGGGAGCACCGGCCTGCACGGTGTGTGTACAGTGAATCTGAGAGATGGATCTATGCGTTATCTGCTCAACAATGTCGAGGTAGACCTGGTGAAAGGCACTGCCACGACCCTAGACGGGCCACAAGATATCAGAGCCAAGACGCTGGCGGTCTTGCAGGTACTGATCCAATATTCCGGTGAGGTTGTGACCAAGACACTGCTGCTGGATACGGTGTGGCGAGGTGTTGTTGTTCAGGAGCAGGTACTGGTGCAGTCTGTTCGCGAGCTGCGGGAGATCCTCGGGGCAGACGCCATTAAAACACATCCACGTATTGGTTATCAGCTGACCTTACAACCTGTGCCGATAAGTATTTCAAAACAAGCTCAAAAATACTCTGTCACGGGGTTATTGAGTGTCTTGGTATTGACGATGGCCGGGGTACTGCTGAGTCAATGGCGGGAAGCGGATTTATCACCTGAACGTTACCCTACCGTGGCATTTTTGCCCGTCGATAACGCGATACTTGACGATGTTCATGTTGCGGTCCCCCTCACAGGGCTGACATACCTGAGTGAGCATACCCGGCAAGAGTCTGCGTTGCCTGTTGTTACAGCGGAGCATGTACTGACCACTATATCTCATAGTCCCTGGTATTCTGACGATACGGTACAGATCAGACTATCGCGGCGACAAGACGTTCTGCAACTACTGGAACGACTGGGCGCTGATTTACTGGTCGAAACACGCCTGAGTGGCTTTCCGCAAGACATGCAATTGCAATATACCTTGCATTTCATGCACAGTGAAGAGCAGGGAGTGGTGTTTGCTGCCAGCCCGGAGCTTGCTTATCAGACCCTGATAACACGATTGACGGCTCGTTATGGTGAACACACACAGACACTACATACGCAGCGAAATCTGGATTTTAGCAATGAGGCATTCGCCAGAGGGGTGCAGTTATATCTGTCGCGCAACTACCAGGAGGCGATTGCTTTGTTGCGCTCTGCGCTCAATCATACTGATGACCCTTTAACCGTCAGGCGTTACCTTGCAGCAAGTCTGGCAAATCAGGGAGACGTTTCGGCGGCTCTGGCGTTGTTACGGCAAAATATCGTTGAAAAAGGCACCGATCCAGTCACACGCCGTGAACGTATGCGAGCCAATCTGATGACCGGTTATTTGTTGGTAAACTGGCCACAGGCAGACGAGCGTGCCCAAGAGCTTGAACGTGCGCAGCAATACATTGCAACCGCTCACGAGCAGGCCACGGATATTGCAGACCAGTTGTTTATCGCGTATGCACTTGAAGAGCTCGGTAAGATCAAGCGTATTCAGGGCCGATATAGCGAGGCGTCTCGCTTGCTGCATTCGGCGTTAGGCTACCATCAGCGTTTCGATGCTATCTATGGTCAGACTAATGCACTCATAGAGTTAGCTCGAATTGCAACTGAGCAGGGAGAACAGAAAGAGGCTGCACGGCTGTTTGAACAGGCGCATCAGGTGGCAAAGGCGAGTAATGCCATCCCCAATCAAATCTGGATTTGGCTGGCCCAGGCTGATCTGCTACGTCAGTCACAGCAGGTTGAGCAGGCGCATCGGCTGGCATCACGTGCCAGAGCATTGGCACGTGATGCCGATGACCCTGTGTTGATCGAGCGGGTTGAAGCCTGGTTTGCCCGGGCGCCTATATACACAGTTAATTGATAGCTTATGCCTCAGATAACGTGCTCACAGGCTGCAATAGTTTTCATACTCAGACGGGGCTACGGTGTCTTTTTGTGTGATATTCTGGCTTCGTAATTGTTGAACCTGTTTGCTGACTTCATTGACCGCAACAATGCTGTCTTTAACAAAATAGACCCAGTCAACATCTTGATAGTACTGACGCATCTCGCTGGAGTTAATGATTTTATTCGGGTCAAACCACTGATTAAAGTTAATCGACATTGCGACTTCCGGATAAACATCGCTACCATGTTCAGCATACAACTTACCGTTGATATAGTATTTTAAGGTCTCATTACCCACTTGCAGAACCAGCGTATTCCACCCCTCCAGTGGAGATATGTCGTAATCGTATGCATTCACTTTGGTCCAGGGCGTAAGCTGAAAGGTTTCCCAGGAGGTAGCAAACAGGGCGTGTCTGTCGGTACCCCAGCCACCATTGGGCAAGTATTCAAAGTCCATTTCACTGTAGTTTTTATCCATAGGTGCGGCCAAAGGACTGATAGCATAAAAAGTCTGGATCACACCATCTCCATCGGGCCCGTACTGTGGCTTGTCAGTAAAATACACCCGGGCAGCATAGGTGCCTTCCAGATATTTCCGCTGGTGGCACACTTGTACATGACGGGTATTTGCTGCGCTACCATCCGTTTTAGATGTTAAGCGCATGACCCGATTGTCTGGGTTGTGTGGGTCGACATGAAAGCTCACACCTTCGTGCCACCAGATGGCGTTTTTGATCCCCGGGTGGCCGATGTCAGAGCGAAGCTGCCAGCCATGCTTTTGTGCCTCAGCAAAGCGTGTATAACTGAAGTCATCAAACATGATCTGGGTAGGTTGCGCGCCCAGCGGTTGACTGGTACAGGCGATTAACATACTGGCACCTAAGGTGGCCATAGAAAAAAAGACAGGGTTTTTCATCGCGTATTCCTTATTGTTATTGGACAGGAACAGCGTTGACTGCAGGGAGAAAATAAACCAGTTAAAAATGCTTAAATTGACCGATCTGGCTTATTAAAAAATATTAAATTGTTGATTTTAATGAATTGATTATAAAAAATGAGCCTTAGCTCTTCCTTAAGCAGGCTCATTGGGCTAGTAAGCTTTTTAATTTTGCACGTCGACTTCCTGGCCATTGGTCAATCGCTCAGCGCCGCGTACCGCGACTCTATCTCCTGCCAGCAACTGGTGGTCGGGTTTAGGTGCAATAGCCACCAGTTTGCCCTGACCTTTACCAACCGTCACAGGCACCTGAGTGGCGGTGTTATTGTCTTCAATTTTGACTACATGAACTCCCTGCTTACGCAGGATCAGGGCATCGCGATTTACCAATAATGCTTGCTCACTGGCGGCGAGTGGTACTTTGACATCGACAAGTTGTCCGACGGCCCAGTGGTGCTTGTTAGCTGGGATATGTTGTTGCTCTAGCATGGCACGCACTTCAAAGGTCTGGGAACGAGGGTCGGTTGCTGGGATCACGGCACTGATACGCGCAGATGTGGTCTGCGGGGCATCCAGGTTGCCTGCGCTGACGGGAAGCGTCTGCCCAACACTCAGATAACGGAGGTACTTGACCGGCACATAAAGGCGGGCTTCGAGCTGATGTATATCCACCAGATTAAGTAATTCATCAGCCCGGCTCACATCGCGACCTGCACGGTGGTAGCGTTTGCTAACCGTCCCTGCAAACGGGGCTTTAACAGTGGCTCGGTCGAGTTTGTCTTCTATCACTCTGAGCTCAACCTGTGCCAGTGCAATGTCAGAGCGCACCAGGTCGTGTGCATTTTGAACCTTGTCCACCTGACTGGCCGCCGCACTACTGGTTTTGGCCAGTTCTTTGAGGCGTGCCAGTTCCTGTTGCTGAAAGCGCAAATTGATTCGAGCACGCTGGAGCATTTCTTGCTGGCGCGCTTTTTCAAGTTCCAGAGGCAGCGTATCTATGCGCACGAGTACATCGCCCTCAGCAACTTCAAGGCCAGGCTCGGCAACATAGTGCAATCTGCCTGTTACCCCTGCGGTGATCACCATATCGCGTTTGCCATGTAAGGTACCATTTACCGCCAGTTCACTGGTGAGTTGACCCTGAGAGACAGGTTCCACAGCGACGGGTTGTGCTGCATCAGCCGGCTGGCTGAAGGTTGCTGCACTGGCGACAATAAGGGTGACCAGTGCGCACTTAAATTGATTTGCAAACATAAGGGTCTCCTATTGATTCGCGACCAGATTTAACTGAGGTTTAGTATTGTTATTAGCTTTAGGGGTTGGCTTTTTATCACTGCCAAGCTGCAGCAGACTGGGCATGAGCACCAATGTAAACAAGGCACTGATCGCCATGCCGCCGACGATAACGGTCGCCAGACCACGATAGATTTCAGATCCCACGCCAGGCATCAGCATCAGCGGCAGCATGCCAAAGAGGCTGGTCAGCGTACTCAAATAAACTGGACGCGCACGCATCAACACTGCCTGTTCAACGGCGTCGCGACGGTCCATTCCCTGAGCCTGAGCATGACGCGTCTGGTCGACAAGCAAAATGGCATTATTAACGACCAGGCCCAGCAAGATGATAAAGCCTATCATGGTCAGTAGATCTAACGACTGAAAGGTAAACAGGTTCAGGACATAGAGCGCCAGCACACCACCGGCAATGGCCAATGGCATAACCAGCAATACCAAAGCACTGTCGCGGACCGATTTAAATAATGCCGTCATCAGTAAGAACAAGATAAACAGTGCGAGGAAGAAGTTGAGAGTCATTTCCTCGATAGCACTATTCATTTTCTGAGCATTGCCGCCAAGAATGACGCCAGCTGTTTCGGGCAGCTGACCTTTGATCTTGGGCATTACCTGCTCAGCGAGAATTGCCTGCGCCTGTTGCAGGCTCATTTCGGCAGGCGGGGTCACTATGATGCTAACTGTACGACGGCCATTGATCCTTTGTAACTGACTGGGTCCGACTGTGCGCGTTACCTCTGCAAGCTCTCCTAAAGTCTGGATCCCGGCATCTGGTGTGAATAAAGGTAATGCTTTGAGCTCTTCAGGTGTCTGCCAGGCTTGTGCACGCAGAATCACGTTCATCCGCTCGTTGCCGTTAAAATATTCGTTAATAAACAGGCCTCCGGTAAAGGCCTGAACAGCCTGTGAGACATCCTGACGGGTCAGCCCTGCTTGGGTAATTCGCCGGTCGTTGGGCTGCAACCTGAGTTCGGGCTCCGCCATATCCAGACGTGGCTGTGGGCGGGCTGTGGCCTCAGGCATGGCAGTTTGCACTGCCTGCAGTGCCACCTCAGCGCCAGCAATTAGGTCGTCCATATTCGGCCCGGTAAGCTCGATATTGATGTCGCGACCGTCACCGCCATTGGCAATGTTGATCATCGACCCGCGGAAAAAGAACACCTGAGTATCAGGCAGGTCGACAAAAATCTCTTCTCTGGCAACCTGCATAAGTTCTTCAACGCGTTGTGGATCGGCTGAGTAAATAAAGCCACCAGCGTTCGCACCAAAAATATAAAAATTGAAGTCCTTAATGCTCGGTTGCTTTTCGCCGTGATAATAGGGCATCAGGCGTGCACGGACTCGTTTGAGTAATTCATCCTCCATATAGGCCATGTTCCCACCTGGCGGCGTGATCAGGTTGAAGAAGAAGCCGTCGGTAGGCGCGCGAGGCATGAAATCGGTTTTTGGTAACATAGTGAGGGTTACCAATGCAGATCCACCCAGCAGCGCGCAGATCCAGCCCAGTTGTTTGATCTTGCTGTTAGTCAGGCGCATGATCAGGGTTGTCAGCTTGTGCCAGTAATGTTTATACGGGTCGGCTTGTGTTTTGCTATCCGGCAGGAAACGATTAGCAACCGGGATAATGGTTAAGGCACAGATCATGGAAGCGACAACCGCTATGGAGAGCGTCAGAGCCAGATCAGAAAACAATTGTCCCTCAATGCCTGCCATAAAGAGAATGGGCAGGAAGATAGCAACACTGGTCGCAGTAGAGGCAAACAAGGCGCCAGCTACTTGCCCCGCACCACGTAACGCCGCTTTGTAATCGTCAAACCCATTGGATTTTAATCGGGTAATGTTTTCCTGCACTATGATTGCGGCATCTAATACCAGGCCAACGGCGAATGCCAGGCCGGCCAGTGAAATTACGTTAAGACTGCGATCGAAGGCGCTCAGTGCCAAAAACGCGACCATCAGAGAGACGGGGATAGTCGCAGCAATAATCAGCGTGGTTTTTATGCCCCTGAAGAATAACCACAAAATGGCCAGCGACAGCAGTACGCCGAGTCCGAGGTTACTTTTGACCAGTAGTAATGCATTGCGGATATGGACGGACGCATCGTAGCTCAGTTCAATCGAAATGCCTGCTTCTGGCAGTGGTCCAGCATTTAAGTCATTGATGGCCTGGTTGATGCCGTCGAGCAGCGCAACCGTATTCGCCCCGTTTGCTCTGGACACAGTAATGTAATAGGCCGGTTTGCCATTTCGGCCGCTCATTGCTCGTCGATCTGAGTAGGTTTCGGCAACCGTAGCGACATCGCCCAGGTAGATTGGTCTCTCCTGGGAATAGCCAATGCGCATTTGTAGCATATCTTGCAGGTCATATTGGCCGGTAAAACGCACGGTATACTGGCGTCGGCCAACGTCCGCAAGACCTCCTGAGGTATCTCTGGAGCTGGCAAGCGTTTGTCTGATCTGCCCCAGCGAAATACCTAATGCGGCGGCTTTATGAGGGTCAAAGGTTATCCGTAATTCTTTTGGTCTCTCACTGGCCAAATTGACTCGGGCCACGCCGGGAATACTGGCCAGACGAGGTTCAATCAGCTCCTCTATGGTTTTTTGAAACTGAGCCATGTCCAGATCTAAGTCATTTCCCTCAACGTTAAGTGGGGTTACCAGCAAGGAGGCGGCATTGGGGCCGGCTGGACCACCATTGCCGCCTGCACTGACAACTGGGTCAATGGCATCCAGCGGTAGCGGAGGCGCCTGGTTCAGGTTGGTCAGGACATCCAGCATGGCTTGCTGCATATCGGTTCCGACGGCAAAAGTTAACGAAATAAAGCCATTGCCTCGATTTATGGTGGTGTTAACTTCCAGCGCGCCTGGGGTATTTTTAACTGCGTTTTCGAGTGGTTCAATGATCACCGACTCTATCTCTTCGGGTGCCGCTTCCCGCCAGCCAGAAAATATGGTTATTTGTGGTTGTTCTATATCTGGTGTCAGCTGGATTGGTAACTTAAAAATACTGAGAATGCCAAACAGTATTATCAGCACCAGGATCACCACGACAGCAGCAGGGTTTTTCAATGAATTGCGTGTCAGGTTCATAACAACGTCCAAGTGTTGAGCTTCACTGTGCAGTTTAATGAAATGACAAAAAACTGCTAGCGGCAGGTAAGTCTGTGTTTTTGAAAATCACGACAAATAGCAACATATTAGCGGTGATTTACCATGCTGTAATACCTTGTAACGATTTTGCAGAGTCAGACACAGTTAGAATGCCTAATTGAAGTCACTGTCTGGCTGTTTTTAGGCATCAAGCTGATCATTGACCGTGATTTGATTACCGAGCTAGCTGTAAACCGGGCTCAAGGTGTATGGGTCATTCTTTTCTCAATTTACATCAAAAAATGTCATGAAAAAATTCATTAATTGACTACTTTTTGACAACAATTTCCGGTAAGCTGCGCGCGCATTCTGGAGGATGCCCGCATTTGCCATGCAGGGTTTCGATCTAACCGAGATAAATTGAGCTTAGAAGGAGAGTTGAGATGTTTGTTGCGTTGAAGTGGGATCATCAGATTGGTGCCCATTTTGTTTCCTGGATTGTGGTTGAATGTTCGGCCGTAAGAGAAAAGTTTGGTCTGCCGCAGGCCTTACCTCCACGACGTGATGTCGCCTATTTTGTTGATCCAGCCACTGCTGAGGAAGACGCAAAAGCCTTTGCTGATTATAAAAATGGTATTGCCAGCATTGAGAGTTGTGCAGATTATGCCCCTTATTTGTCTGATCACCATGGGTTTTGCCACTATAGCTGGGACCATACTTATCTGGAAGAGCTGGTGAAGCACGCCGTGTTGTATTGGGAAGATGGTCAACATCAGCGGCCTGAGCCGGTGCGCGACGATGTCGCTTATTTCGCCTGCCCGAGAGACTCCGAATCGGATAGCCGATTTTTTGCTCAGTATAAGTTGTACACATCCACTGAGGCATTCTCGAAGTCTGCTTAAGGTTGAGCTGAGTAGGCCCGCACTATAGCGGGCTCACAGGAAGGGTTACTGAGCCGCTAACACGTCTGCAGTAGTGAAAGTGGGGTAACCCGCTGGCTTGAAGCGATTGAGATTAGTCAAAAAGCGACTGTCTTTTACTGGTAAGGTCGCGGAGCCATAATCATATTGATTTAGCTTGTCGCGCAACCCTTGATTATCTATGCCATCTCCGGACATTTCGTACCAGCTGATAATTGCAGGTGTGACAAAGCGATTATATCCATTTTCTGCCGCTTCATTCGATTTTGCAAAACGAAATGCGTGGGTGAGAATACCGTCTTTGTGGTAGACAATTTTCAGGTGACCATTTTCAAAAGGTAATTCATTAGCTGGTTTGGTATACAAATCACCATGGGCACTGTAACTGCCATGAGTGACCTGGCCGTCCTTGGTCCATACTGCGGCATATTCCCAGTCATGACGATGTCCACCTCCAAAATAAGGGAACACCTGATCCTTTTTGAAATACATTGCATAAAAGTGGCCACAGTAACGGCCCTGTCCTGTTTCTGCGCAGGCATAACGGTGCACGGTATTCGAGGTAGCTAAAAACTGGCTGTCTCTGCAACTGCCACCTAAACTACCCGACGTTTTAAGCCCTGCATTTTGTTGCCCGCTCCGGCTGATCCCAGCGCTCGGCAGGCAGCCATCTCCGTCAAAGTCGAATACGGGCTCTGTACCATTGATCACATACCCACCAGGCACAGCTTGATCGAGTGCAGCAAAATCATTAGCCAAAGCACCACCGCTTAGCAGGGTGGTGGCGACGAATGAGAAGGTAATAGCACGTGGATGATTTGTTGTCATAATTGTTCCTTACATCATAGGGGGTTGTCATTGTGAGGCGACAATATGACATAGGGGTAAATGATATGTGAAGTTTTTTGTTCTTTTAAAGTTAACTTACTTCCGTATCCAGTTTTTTTGTGAAATCGGCCTGAACTATCTCAAGTGCCGCCAGCACTTGCTCTGCGGGTACTTCGTTTTGCTCGAGTAACATGATCAGGTCTACGGCGAGCTTGATGTGTTCAGGTGCGCTTTCGAGTGTTTTTTGGGTCATGGTTGAAATTGTTTCTTTTTCGCAATTTGTGCCAGTGCGTAATCCACGGCTTCTTTGACTTTGGCTTCCATCTCAGTTCTTTCGTCGGTGGGCAGGTAAAACTCCATGTCTACGTCATAACGAATGTAACGAGCTGGCAAACGGTTTAATGCGGTACAACACAGGTCTGCCATAACATCTTCGTCGTATCTATGGTCAAGACCCCGTTCTTCAATGTTTTCGAGCACAATTTTCTCGTAATAATTGTGCAAATCATCATGAAGTTTCATTGTGGTGCTCCATTTTGAAGTTATTGTAATTGTACAACATAAACCACCTCAGTGGTTAATGCTACCAGCAATTTAAAACCAGCAAAGTGTCACTTTATGTGGATTGATTACTGTGGCCTGGGTGTATTAAAGCGCTCGGGCCAGACATGCTGCAGAGCGACAAAGAGTTGTTGGTGTACTTCTACCAGTCGACTGATATTACGCTGATAACCACCCCCAAGTGCGGCCATCAGGGGAATTTGATGCTGCTTTGCATGGTGCAACACTTGAATATCCCGTGCCAGCACGCCTTCCAAACTAATGTCTAAATGTCCGAGCTCGTCACGGTGATAAATGTCCGCGCCTGCGTTGTACAGTATGATGTCGGGCTGATGAAGACGAGTACACAGATTCAGGGCGTCATCTAGTGTCGCGAGGTAAGTGTCATCTGAACAGCCTGTGGGTAAGGCAAAGTCGTAGTCGGACGTTTGCTTCAACTTGGGAAAGTTTTGCTCACAATGGAGTGAGCAGGTGATTATCTGCGTGTCTGATTTTAGGATCTCAGCACTACCATCACCCTGGTGTACGTCACAGTCCAGTAGTAATACTGTGTCGGCCTGTCCGTTTTTGATAAGGGTTCTGGCGGCAATGGCGAGATCGTTGAAAATGCAAAAGCCAGCAGCTCTGTCGCTGAAGGCATGATGATAGCCACCACTGAGGTTGGCTGCAAAGCCGTTATTCAGCGCAAGTTCCGTGGCTTCGAGTGTCGAACCGATGGAGCGCAGTGTTCGTTCGACCAATTGCGGCGACCAGGGAAAACCCATGCGTTTAATAGCTCCAGCCGATAAAGTACCATCGAGAAACTGTGCAACATAATGCGCATCATGACACACAGTGAGTTGCTCAGGTGTGGCAATACGTTGTGATTGCGTGAGCCATTGTGCACACGATGAATGTGTTAGCTGCTGATAAAGCAGACGATATTTATTAATCGGAAACCTGTGCCTTGGTGGTAAAGAGAGGTCACTATAGCAGGGGTGATAAAACAACATAAAGGAGGCTATTCTCCACGTCAGAAGCGGGTTTGCTTTTCTTTTTGCTGGATTTTGTCCTCGGTTGCACTGATGGCTTTGCGGCAGCGCCCGAGCCGACCATGTAGCGCGAGGATTTCTTTATTAAGCTGACTGGCCTGCTCTGGCGTCGCTTTTATCAGTTGATCCTGGCGCAGCGAGATCATTTCTTGCAGGCGCCTTTCAAACTCATGGTTTTGGGACAATTCCTGATAAAGTTCATGGGAAGGCTGCATGATCTTTTTGACGGCCTGACGATAAACCTTTGCCTTTTTGTGGGGCTGAAAACGGTTTTCTTTCGCCCACACTGGGGTTGATTTCAGCACTTTAATGATGGCTTCAATCTGTTCACCGATGTGTTCTACGGCATATTGCAGCGCATGACGTTGTGACTGCGGAGGTAAATGTGCCAGCGCCTCTTTGACTTCATCTACATAGTCGCTGAGTTTGAGACTTTTACTACGAAACACATGACTGTCAAACAGGCTGGGTTGTGACTGAATATAGCGGTTTTTATCAAACCATTTTGCGTTATCAAACTGCTGGGCGTGATGTTGCAACTCTTCAACGCGCTGCCTGAGTTTATCCAGTGGCTGACTCATACCATATAGGCCTCAAAAATAAGTTTTGCTGTCAGGATAATCACCACAGTATTAAACAGGGGTTTGATCAGCCGACTACCAAACTTTATCGCTGAATGCGCCCCAAGCCAAGCTCCCAGCATCAAAAACGCGCCCATAGCCAGGCCCAGCAGATAATTTACATGACCCAGTGCAACGAAAGTGATCAGGGAAATAAAGTTCGAAACAAAATTCATCGAGCGTGCAAGACCGCAATTAAGCAGCAGGCTCATCTTATAAAGCATATCATTGGATGCGGTCCAGAAAGTACCGGTCCCTGGGCCTGCGAGGCCATCGAAAAATCCCAGAGCCAGGCCTTGCAGCCACTGTTTGACCTTGAGTGCAGCGTTTTTTTTGGGCAAGTCTATGGAATCACTGTGGCTCATTCTGCCAAACAGGCTATACAGAGCAACCAGCAAAATAATGACAGGAATAAGCTTATTCAGAAACTCAATACTGAGTGAGTCGACCAATAAAGTGCCCAGTGCCGCTCCTATGGCGGTGGCAAGCACGGAAGCTGCCCAAAACCTCGGGTTAAAGAGGTTTTTTTTGTAATAAGTAAAACTGGCTGTTAAAGAACCAAAGCTGGCTGCAAGCTTATTGGTGCCCAGTGCCATGTGTGGAGGCAGGCCCGCAGTGAGCAGGGCGGGTACAGTGAGCATACCACCTCCACCGGCGATCGCATCAATGAATCCTGCGGCAAGTGCAACTGTACATAACAACGCCAAGGTGGCTGGGTCTAAAGCAAATTCGAGCATGGATCAGTCTATTTGTTTCGCAAAGGGTGGCAGCGTGTCCAGCATCGCCTTGCCATATCGTTTGGTGACCAGGCGTCTGTCGAGTATGGTGATGCGGCCAGAATCCGTTTCTTTGCGCAGCAGTCTACCACAGCTTTGGACTAATTTCTTCGCAGCATCTGGCACCGTAATCGATAAAAATGGATTTCCTCCTTTAGACTGAATGAATTCAGCCTGTGCCTCTTCAACTGGTGACGTAGGAACCGCAAAGGGGATCTTAGTGATCACCAGGTTTTCCAGGTACTTGCCTGGCAAGTCTAACCCCTCAGACAAACTCTGTGTACCAAATAAGATACTACCGGCGCCCAAATCAATGGCGGCGCGGTGACGCTTAAGTAACTCTTCTCGGGACAGTTCGCCCTGCACCAGGATCTGCCAGTTTTGTTTGCGCAGTTTGGCAACCACGTGGTCCATTTGCCAGTAGGAGGCAAACAGCACCAGGTTGGCCTTTTTCTTGTCCAGATAGTCGGGCAACGCGTTTGCCAGGTAGTCACTGAATGCCTTGTCTGTAGGTTCCGTTTTGGTTTGTGGAATATGCAGCTTGGCTTGCTTGGCATAATCAAAAGGAGAGTCGGCTTTGATATATTTGACACCCGGTTCGTTGCTGAGTCCGCTTTCTCGCGCAAAGTGGTCGAAGTTGCCCATGGCACTTAGCGTGGCTGAACATAACACGGCACCGGCACATTCGCGCCAAAGGTTATCTTTTAGATAAAACCCCACTTCAATGGGACAGTCACACAATAGGTAGTCATGATGGTGCTTGTAGTCCAGACGTTTTATCCAGCGTGCATGCGGCGTGCCTTCCCCTTTTGTGGCGTAACTGAACCATAATTTATTGAGCTGCTCGAGGCGATTAATATACTGACCGCTTTCTGCCAGTATGGGGTCGGCAATAAAGCCCTGGACGTCACCATCGTTGACATCCAGGGTCAACGCATCATGCATTTTGCTCAGTGCACGCAGCGCATCCTGAGTGGCATCGGCGATGTCTTTGGCGCGCTCTTTAAGCTGTTCCGGCACTTCACCGTGCAAAAAACGATGGGTATCATCCTCGTTGTAGTTATAGTCAGATTGATCCAGCATGTCTCTGACCTGTCGGAGTACTTTGCCCGCATCATTGGCTGCGTCATTGAGCTTGAAATTTTGCCCGATGGCTTTTTGTGACACCACAACATTGGCCATTTTACCGCTGAACTTGAGTAGTTTGTCCAGCCACTCTATCGTGCCTTTGATCGTTGCTGCTGCGGATGAGAAGTCCCGGGTAATGTGTGGCAAATGGTGGGCCTCGTCGATAACGTAAAAGGTCTCTTCCGGGTCACTTAAAATGGTGCCGCCACCGAGTTCCAGATCGGCAAGTAAAAGGGCATGGTTGATCACCAGTACATCCATTTGTGCGATTTTCTGCCTGGCCAGGTGAAAAGGACATAAGTTGTGAGATTTCAGCTGTCGTTGGCAAGCATGTTTATCGCAGGCGATGAGGTTCCAGACTTTGTCTGGGATGGTATCGGCCCAACTGTCTCTGTCACCTTGCCAGCGCTTATCCTGATAGGCTTTTGCTAGTTCCTGTAAGCAGCGCTGCTCCATTGCCGACAAAGGTGAGCTGGTTGTCGGCATCAAAGACATTTGCGTTTCTTCACCGCTCACTGCAGCCATTAGCTTTTGCACACAGATATAACGCTGGCGACCTTTCACGAGATCAAATTTAAAATCGAGGCCAGAGTGCTCTTTAAAAAAGGGCAGTTCTTTATTGAGTAATTGTTCCTGTAGCGCAACGGTGGCAGTTGAGATGATCAGTTTTTTCTTTTTTGCCAGCGCCATGGGCAGAGCACCCAGGCAGTATGCCAGCGACTTACCCGTACCGGTCCCTGCCTCAATCACACAGATACGTTGAGATTTGTGATAGTCACCACCGAGTGTTTTGGCGATTTCTGCAACCAGATAGTTTTGTCCGGCACGAGGGCGGAAGCCTTCGAGTTGTTCGGCAATGTTAGTGTGCGCCTGACGTATGGTTTTTTTTAGAGAATCTGACAGCATGTAGGATCGCTTAAGCAAAAAAGTATGGATATAATTACAGGTATTCTATTCTAGGCGGGGATCCCCTTTGGCACAAGCGGTATATCAGGGCTTTATCCTTTCACGGCAACAGATCCATCTAAACAACAGATTGCACCTATGTTACTGGTTGAAATCTGCGCAAGGCTTGCTAAAAGTGATTACTGAGTCGCAGCAGGCGGTCTTGTTTATCCGTACTGCAGATGCTGAAAAAGCCCGTTCCCGTTTGGCCGGAGTCACCTCAGGTGTTGAATTTAAGCCGCTAACGCTCAAACACCTTGACCAGTCACCGGTTACCGGTTTGTACTGCTCTACTTTGAGTGATTTCTATCACTGTAAAGAGAGTCTGACTGATCACGTTACTCTCTATGAGGCGGATATTCGTCATGCCGACAGGTACCTGATGGAGCGGTTTATTCGCGGAGGAGCCTGGATATCCGGTCATGCTGTAAAAAAAGCAGGATACACAGAAATCCGACAAACACGGCTAAAACCATCGCCGCAATTTGTCCCTAAGTTGTCTATGTTGTCGCTGGACATCGAGTGTAGTGGGGAAGGTGTGTTGTTCTCTGTTGGGCTGGTCACGGAGTCACAACGACTTGTAATTATGATAGGCGAGCCGGAAGCCGCCGAAGTCAATGTGCGCTGGGTAGCCGATGAATTGTCATTATTACAGGCTCTGGTTGAGGAAGTTAACCGCATGGATCCGGATGTGATCATCGGTTGGAACGTGATTGAGTTTGACTGTGCGGTATTAAATGAAAGAGCAGAAGCGTTGGGTGTTTCGCTGAGTATTGGGCGAGATGGTACCCCCATGCAAGTGTCGAAAGGGAACTTTACCCGGGTACTCATAGCGGGTCGGGTCGTACTGGATGGTATAGATACCATGAAAAATGCCACCTACCATTTTGAAACCTTTAAGCTGGCTTATGTCGCTCAGCAAGTGCTGGGGACAAGTAAATTAATTGAACAGGACGACAGGCTCGACGCGATCATACGCCTGTTTCATAAAGATAAGCCAGCACTGGCGAGTTATAACTTGCAGGACTGTGTGCTGGTCTGGGATATATTTACTAAGCTGTCTTTGCTGGAATTTGCTATCGCCCGGACACAATTAACGGGCTTGGAGCTGGAGCGTATGGGTGGATCAGTGGCTGCATTCACCAATTTATATCTGCCCTTGTTGCACCGTAGTGGCTATATTGCGCCTAATCTGGGCGAGCATGGCCTGACATTTGACAGCCCTGGGGGCTATGTGATGGATTCGAGGCCCGGGTTGTATCAAAATGTACTGGTACTCGATTTCAAAAGCCTCTATCCCTCCATTATACGCACCTTTCATATCGACCCTATGGGTTTGATAGAAGGACTCAAGTCGCCTCAGGATGCTATCCCCGGTTTTAATAAGGGGGCTTTTTCCCGTACTCGACACCATCTACCTAAGCTAGTCGCGCAGCTGGCGCAGGCACGGCAGGAGGCTAAAGACCGGGGTGAGAAAATGCTGCAGCAGGCCATCAAGATTATTATGAATAGCCTGTATGGTGTTCTGGGGTCACGGGGCTGCCGGTTTTATGATCCCCGATTGTCCAGTTCTATTACCCTGCGTGGGCACGAGATTATGCAAACTACACGGGGCTGGATTGAAGAGATGGGATATGAGGTCATTTATGGTGATACGGATTCCACCTTTGTATGCGTGCCTGACTCTTTGTCTGCCGCTCAATGTCAGCAACTAGGTAAAAGTCTGATGAGGGAAATCAATCTGCGCTGGGCTAAACACATTGAGTGTCATTTCAATTTGCCAAATTATCTGGAAATTGAGTTTGAAACACATTATAGCCCCTTCTTTATGCCTACTATCCGGGGTCAGGAAACAGGGTCTAAAAAACGCTATGTTGGTCAAATCCAAACAGAACAGGGCAGTGAGCTGGTGTTTAAAGGACTGGAAACGGTGCGCAGTGACTGGACTGAAATTGCGAAAGAGTACCAACAGGCGGTCATCAGAGCCCTGTTTGATGGCCTGGATGTGGTTTCAGTGACGGAGCAGTATATTGCCTTGATCAACAGTGGCCAGGCAGATAACAAGCTCATCTATAAGAAACGTCTGGGTAAGCCTCTTAATGCCTACGTTAAGAATATTCCGCCACATGTCAGGGCGGCAAAAGAGGCACATAGTCAGGGTATCAACAGGGCACTCTCAAAAGGAAGCCAGGTTGCTTACTATATTAGTAGGTCTGGCCCTAAACTGGTAAGCGGAGCGTTAGTCAATCCGGATTACAGTCATTATATAGAAAAACAGATCTTGCCTATTTATCAAATGCTACCGGATATCGATCTGGAGGCCATCACGTTACATGGCCAGCGGACGCTGGATCTGTCCTCAGATTTGTAATTGCGTGCAAGCGGTTCTTTAGCCGCTTGTAAGCAAATCTTTTTTTCAGTCTATTTGCCACTCACCGTTAGAATCCCACCATCGGTAAAGCTTTATTTGAATGTAAATACATACTAACTTTTTTGAAAATGGATTGTTTGGTTGAATTTTTTTTGCATAAAAAAACAGCGAACAGACTGAATTTTAAAATATTTTTATTAACCAAAATGCGACTTGCATTTATTTCCTGATATTGCTCCTTGCATTTTTTGTGAACAACCCTTTTGTGAATTCAATTAAAAAATGCATTTATTTTGAAGTGAGTGGTAATTAACTTTAAAGGGCTGTTAAATCCTTGGGTTTTGATTGTGTTTTTGGTGTGCCTGTCTGTTAAGTCGTGGTGGTTTGACGCTTAACACAGGTCGCGATTAGTATCCGTCGCGAAAATTCAGAGCCTGCTGAAATTAGACTCAGCAAGCTCGTTATAAATACCAACAATACTCATGCTTACCGCCACGAGTAAGCCCAGGGAGAAAACACATGTTGAACACTAAAGTAACTAAGGCCGTGCGTTTAGCACTGGCATTTGGTGCTGCGTCTACGGCTGTGATTGCACAGTCAGCCACTGCACAAGACGGTGTCGAAAAAGTAGAACGCATTGAAATCACAGGCTCGCGTATCAAGCGTGTCGACATGGAAGGTGCAAGCCCGGTTGAAGTTATCTCTACCGCTGAATTCGAAGGTCAGGGCCGAGTCTCTGTTGCCGAAGCACTGCAAAGCGTGACTTCTAACAGCTTTGGTTCTGTTATCCCAAGTTCTGGTAGCAGCGGTCAGTCACAGTCAACAGTAAGCCTGCTGGGTGCCGGTGCAGGTCGTACATTAGTGCTGATCGACGGTAAGCGTATGGGTAGCTCTCCTTCACTAAACGGCGGCGGTGCTAACCTAAGCTCAATCCCAATGGCGGCGGTAGAGCGCATTGAAATTCTTAAAGATGGCGCTTCTGCAATCTATGGCTCTGATGCGATTGCCGGCGTTATCAACGTTATCCTGAAAAAAGATTTCGAAGGTGTGTCTTTCGATATCCAGGTTGGCCGTCCTGAAGCTGAAGGCGCAGACACTAAGCAAATGTCAATGGCATTTGGCGTAAGCTCTGACAAAGGTAATATAACTTTTGTATACGATCACCAGCAGCGTAACCCAATTTTTGACCGTGACCGTAGCTACACGGCAGCGTCTATGGAAGACAAAAATGGTGATGGCCTGATCTCCATTTATGATGAGACAGTGGGAATTAGCTATTCTGGTGCCACTATTAAAGGCCCTAATGGCATGCTTGCATCACCTAAGTGTGATGAGCTGACTAAAAATGTCGATGGGTTTGTCGGTGTACTTGACCAAGGTAGCGCATTAGGTGGTGTTGGCGGCGGCCAGGTTTGTGGTTATGCATTTGCTAACGTTTCTGCCAACATGGCATCGACAAAGCGTGATTCTGCGATGGCGAGCATTACATATGAACTAACTGATGACCTTGAGCTTTTTGGTCGTGCTATGTTCAGCCGTAATGATTCATTTGGCCGCTATGCACCAGCTGCTGCAAACTGGAATGACATGGCTGCTGACAATGAGCACAATCCGACTGGCGAAGTTACAAAAGGTTACTTCCGTTGGTATCAGCTGGGTAACCGTGACGGTGAAGTCACTGATTATCAGCAAGATTACACGTTGGGCCTGAAAGGTTCTTTCGGTGACACTGCTGAGTGGGAAGTGTCTTATCACAAGGCTAAGCTTGACTATCGTGATGTCGGTCGTTACTACCTGAGTAAATCAGGTTTGTCTCATAACACGTTAAACAATATTCCACTTGATTCTGAGGAAGGCATTGCAAATATGCGTGCCACTACTTACACAGAGAACCAAAGTGAGCTGGACCACCTGTTTGCCGGTATCGGTTTCGAATTTGGTGAGCTGGAAGGCGGCGCAATTGCTCACTATTTTGGTGGTGAGTTCTTCGATATGACGTTGAATTCTCGTTACGATGCACAAAACGAAGCTGGTCTTATCGGTGGTAGTGCTGGTGGCTCAGGTGCCGGTGAGCGAGACGTTGCAGCGGTTTTCTATGAAGTGGCATTTCCAATCTTGGATAACTTAACCCTGAGCGCAGCATATCGCTACGATGATTACAGCGATTTTGGCGGCGAGGGTAACCCAAGTGTGAAGCTGGACTACCGTCCAATTGATGATCTTTTACTTCGAGCTTCTTACTCAGAAGGCTTCCGTGCCCCTTCTTTGAAAGAGATCAACGCAGCAGACTCTGTTGGTTACCCAAGTGCGATTGACTATGTACTCTGTGAAAAGCTGAAAGCCGAAAAGAAAATTAAGCCTGATGCTAAATGTACTGCAGCTGCCTATGAAGAGCTGCGCCAGGGTAATAAGGACTTGGGCCCTGAAGAGTCTAGTTACCTGAACTTGGGAGTTGTTTACTCTGGATTTGAAGATGTATCGATTAAGGTTGATTACTTCGAGCTTGAAGTTGAGAACGTGATTGCGTTAATTACAGTTCAGGATCTTGTCTATGCACAATCCTCAGGCCAATATGATGAGCTGGTAGCACAGAACCCAGCAGTCAGTTTGATCCGAAATGCAGACGTTTCAATCGATAAGGGGTATACACAATATGCCAATGGCGCCTTTATGTCTCGTAAAGGATTCGATATTGATCTGTCATACAAGCTGGAAACCTCGTTTGGTGATTTCAAATTCAGAAATGTAACTACATTGCTGACAGAAGCTGGCGAAGATGTTTACTTTGGCGGCCCAACCGCAGACGAGAAGGGGGCACCAGAATCTCCAGAGTGGCGTTCTCAGTTTACGATTAACTACGCAGTAGACAATTACACTATTAACTGGACAACGGATATTATTGCCGATACTTATGAGACAAAGAGAGTCGTTCAAGAGAAGGGTAAGCAGCCTTACAATGTTTACGAAGGCTCGCTTCCGACTTATGTAACGCACAACTTGAACATGAAGTATTACAGCGATGGATACGGCACGTTCACACTGGGCGCACGTAATCTGTTTGATAAAGGTGTAGTATTTAACAGCAAAGGCTTCTACGAAGACTATGCAATTTACAACGCAGGCCACATTGGTCGCGAAATCTTTGCAGGATATAACATCAGCTTCTAATTTGCTGACTGGCAAGTTGAATCTGAGCGCGTTTTAAGCGCGCCTTAAAATATAAAAATCCGACTTCAGAAATGAGGTCGGATTTTTTGTTATCAACGTAATCCCTCTAACTAATCCTTCGCTGGATAACCTAAACACCCATGGTCGTATCATGTGATGCACCTACATGGTGACGTGTTACTGCCCGTTGGCAGATATCTACAGCTGTCAGAAATGCAGCAACAGACGAATGGCTCGAAATCAGAGCTACATTTGCTTGGCTTAAGTAGCGCGGCCTTGCTGTGAACTAAAGATCTCACATATCATTAACATGTAAAAGCCTTGTCAAAGGTGGCCGTCAAGTTTCTCCCGGTTGGTTCTGAGTGGGGCTCTGGGTATAGCTGGTTTTGTGTTTTGGAATAGTTTTTCTTGATTAAAATCAAAAAACTCGGGTTTGTTAGTCTGTGACAGAGCGGAAAACATGATTAAGGCAAGATGCCAGCGTCTATTAAAGCGACAATCATTTTCCTGTTTGCAAGAGTCATAAAGACTGACAATCAGAGACTGTTTTATTCATGCGTACAGAGCAAACAGAGAGCGCATCTGATGAATGTGTACCTAAATTGTATTCATGTGAGGTGAACAGGGTTATCCGTTGTGTTTGAAAAGCAGTCTGCTCGTATTTTGATAGCAGGTGAAAGCGCAGAATTAGGTAGGTGGTGTGTTGTGTTTATAACAATAATTTAACCGTCAAAAAGATGTGAGTGAGCGGTCAATTGTCCTTCACGCAAGGTTGCCGAACGCTAACTTGGCAAATGGCGTAAAACCTCATCCTGAATACGTCAAAAGGCAGGCAATATTGACATCCTGCCAGACGGTATTTGGCTGATTTTAGCTCAAAAAAAAGACAGCTTTTGTGTAAAATAAAGTGCAAGATAATTTTTCTCTCTTATCTCTATGTTATTAAAGGTTTTTTTTGCTTTTGTTGAGGCGTTTTTATTCCGATTTTGAAAAAGGTTGTTGACCTTTTGTTTTTCATGCGATTAGTATGTTTCACCAATATGGCTAAAAGTGTTGTCACTTGTTACCCATATAAAAGTAAGAAAATACATAAAAACAAAGCTTTAAAGAAATATTTAAAGCCAGGGAGAAAACAAATGTTAAATAGCAAGATCACGAAAGCGGTCCGCTTAGCGCTAATGTACGGCGCGGCTTCTGCTACAGCTTTTGCAGTAAACGCTGAAGAAGCAGAAGAGAATATCGAGAAAATCGAAGTAACAGGTTCAAGCATCAAGGGTACAGACCTTGCTGGTGCACTTCCTGTTGATATTATTTCTGCAGAAGACATTAAAAATACAGGTGTAACGTCAGTACCAGATCTGATCACTCAAATTCCTTCAATGCAAGGCTTTACTACGCCTACGTCATCAGTAGGTGGCGGTGGTGGCGGTACAGCTACAGCGTCTTTACGTGGTCTCGGTGACCAATACACCCTGGTACTACTGAATGGTCGCCGACTGGCTCCTTCTGGTTCAGGTGGTTCTATCGACTTGAACAGTATCCCTTTGGCAGCAGTTCAGCGTGTTGAAGTATTAACTGATGGTGCATCAGCACTATACGGTTCTGATGCAATCGCTGGTGTTATCAACTTTATATTGAAAGATTCAGTTGATATGTCTACAGTTTCTGTACGTACAGATCGTCCATCTGACGGTGGAGAATCACTCAACATTAGTTTCACTACTGGTTTTGGTGACATCTCAAGTGATGGCTACAATGTGATGTTCTCAGTATCCCATGATTCTCAAGACGCGCTAAAATCTCAAGATCGTGAATTTGCTAAAACGGGTCTGCTTGAGTTTGAACACAATTACCAACCTTACTTCTCTATCAATGGCTCACCAAACGCAATCCCAGCGAACGTAGAAGTTGAAATGGGTGAAGGTGATGATGTTGAATACAAGAACTTTAACCCGTACCTACTTAAACACAAAGGATGTGCTGATAATAACGCTAAGGACCCTGGTTCACAGAACTGTATGTTCGACTACACCAGCACGTTAGAAATCGTTCCAGAAAGTGAGCGTACCTCTGCAATGCTTCAAGCTGGTTTCACAGTAACTGAAGATATCGAAGCGTTCGCAACATTAGCCTACACTGACTTTTCTATGACACCTCGTATTGCACCAAATCCAACTGGTGGTATTGCTCTCGGTAAGGATAGTGTTCTATACGACAAGTATGTTCGTGAGCACTTGACTCAGGATGAGCAAGACGCAGTGACTGAAGTATATGCGACATGGCGTGCACTACCAGGCGGCAACCGTACCAACGTATGGGATACCGAAACAATCAACTCAATTGTTGGTTTGGAAGGCGTTGTTTTTGACAATATTGATTTCAATACTGCTCTAGTATATTCAACTTCGGAGCGTACTGAAACTTTCACAGATGGTCACTTCTTCAAAACTTGGCGTAACGATATCGCTGCGGGTAAAATCGATGTATTCGCACTACCTAGCGAGTTCACTCAAGAAAGCCTAGATGCGTTGGAAGCCGTTAAGTGGCGTGGCCTTAACGATACAACTACCACGGAGTCAATTTCTTGGGATATTCGTGCATCACAACCTTTGTTTGAATTGCCTGCTGGTGAAGTATACATTGGTTACGGTGTTGACTACCGCATCAATTCCTACGAGAACATCCGTTCTGAAGAAAACAAAAAGGATACGCGTTGGTTAGATGGTGGTGGTGACCGCGATTATAAACTAGAGCGTGAAACTTATGGTGCTTTCACCGAATTCCAGGTACCTGTACTTGAAAACCTGACTCTATCTGCAGCTATTCGTTACGATATGATTGGTGGTGTAGAAGATTCTCTATATGAGGACGAGAACGGTAACGTTTCTACACAGAAAGTAAATGACAATGAGAACGATACAACTTATAAGGTAAGTGTACGTTACACTGTGAACGATGATTTGGTAATCCGTGGTTCCGTAGGTACGGGCTTCCGTGCTGCGACTATGCGTCAGATTGCTGAACCTCGAGTACGCTTTGGTGTAACTGGTGCGGCTTACCCTTGTCCAATCACAGACCCAAGTGATCCTCGTTCAGCGGGTTGTCGCCCAACCGATATTCAGTACAATATCCTGCGTCAAGGTAACGTTACTCTGTCACCAGAAACTTCAGATCAGCTATCTGTAGGTTTCGTATATGCGCCTAGTAATGAGTTCTCGTTCGAAATGGACTTCTGGCAAGTATACATCAACGATATGGTACAGAGTCCTTCTCAGCCTTACCTATTCGCAAATGCTTCGAAGTTTAACGACAGCTTCATTCTGCATCCGGATCCGAATAACCCAAATCGTGACCTGATCCACATGGTCTCTGAGCCTGTAAACATCGGTGTTAGCCGTAACGCGGGTGTTGACTGGAAAGTTAACCTATTGAATGAACTAAGCTTTGGCACATTGAAGACATCAGTTCAGGGCACATACTTCCAGAAAAGTGACTACACACTGGCAGGTACTGACGATGTATGGCGTTCAAGTTTAGGTCGTTACGGTGCTGACGAAGAAATTGTATTCCGTAATGTCATCAATGCTCAGTCTACACTGACACATGGTGACTTCTCACATACTCTGCGCATGAACTACCGTTCAGGTTGGAGAGATGCTCCGGTAACTGCTCAGCGCGGTACCATCGAAAATCCAGAGTATGTTTTAGATAGTGAAGGAAATCCTACTACAGCTGTTCAGAGCGACTTGGTTCAATTGAAGGTTCCATCACACGCTACGTTTAGCTATAAATTCGATTATCTTGGTTTCGAGAACACAGTTATCTCAGCGGGTGTTAAGAACATTTTTGATAAAGCGCCTCCAATGTCGCTCGGTGACGCAGAAGGTCACTTAGTTGGCTACGAAGGTCGTTACTATGATCAGTTCCTTCGCACTTACTACCTGAGTGTTGACTATAGCTTCTAATTTTAGCTATTGTTAAAAAAGAGCCGTTACAGGCTCTTTAAATTATTTTGAAAGGGCTGGATATTGAACCAGCCCTTTTTTATTGAGTACAACAGGCTAGTGTTGTTTACCATGTATAATATGATAGCCGTCATTTGAGTTTAAATAGTCGCTATCTATCAAGGCAATTATACTACGCTTCGCAGGCTCTAAAATCTCGATTGAGCTTATGTGACATGAAGTTGAATAATGCCGCCCAGCAGTTGCGCCTTTCTAATGCTAGTATTTTTAATTAAATATTTTATTTTGAAGTAAGGAAACGTTTTTGCCATAAGTTAAAAGAGTCTGATTCTAATTTAATACATAGATTGCTTTTCTTTGAGCTTGGTAATAGCTAGCTAGTGGCATAAAGCGCTTTTGGTATCTGATTTCTCTGTGATACATCATAGGTTATCAACTATAGCTATATTGACTGGCTTAATTAATTATCGACAGTAATATCTGAGGTTGTTTTATCATTTTTGTAGGTGTATTGTAGACATTGGAATATAGCAATAAATAAAGGAAGAAAGATGAAAAAAAATATTGGCTTAACAGTTGCTTCTCTTGCTCTTACTGTATTAGTGGGATGTAAATCAACAGACTCGGGACAGACCGCGCGTACAGAGGGCTACAAGTGCGAGCAAATTAGAACATTGGGTTCAAATATTCCTAAAAAGCGTTGTACTACAAAAAGGCAAAGGGATGAAATCCGTCGAAATGGTCAGGAATCGTTAAGAAACTCTCAGCGTTCAGGTGTACTATCTGGTGATGATAGCTGATAAAATTTAACTGTGATTGCGAGCATGCTCGCAATCACATAACTCTCTTTAATTTCTCTTCATTCATAGTCGAAGTTTGTCTTACTGAGAAAGTTAAAGCTCACAGTTTGTTGTCGTACCTGCTAAGCTTATAACTAAATCTTATACTACTTGCGAAGTATTATTTATGACAAGGCCTAGCAGATAAAAGTGCTAATTGATATCGGCTTAATTTAATATGTGGGACTGACGCTAACTGTGTTAAATTTTTTAGTTTAGAACTTTTCTTTTAGATATAAAGTTGCGAGTTATTTCTTTTTATCTATAGTTTTTCCCCTTGCAATAGGGAGCTAAATGATTAATGTTAACTATTTAATACAGACCACTTTACTTGCCTTTTTATATCGTATTTTAAATCCCGGCCAGGCAGGCAATTCCCAGCGTTTCGGCGCATCTTTTCGGTTTCCACCGATGTATTCTAATAAAACACGCTTGGCACTAAAGCTGTAAGTAACCAGCATGGCCAGTTCAGGTAATTCGACCTGTAGCGGATACTTTTCCATAAAAGGAGTGATGACCCAGTCCTCAATGGGTTGATATGACAGATCCTCAATATCTATCAGCGTAAGGTCCTCTGGTGTCTCTACGCCGAGATCTGTCAAAGTCTGTGCAATCCATTCGGTCGCTTTCGGTTGTTGCGGTGGATCTGCTTGCTCATGCTGATGATAGAGGGCCTCATACGCCAGCATGGTGCTTACTTGCTTATGAACTCCCTGGAAAAGAAGGTTTTGTTCAATCAGGCTAACACAGGCTGGAATGAGCATGGCACCTTCAGCACGTAGGGTCTGCTTTTGCACAGATGTGCCGGCGTAGGTTTTTACCTGTTCAACCCACACTTCGTGTTCGAGTATATAAGCGCGCTCCAGAACGGTTTCTGTGCGTGCATATTGAGCCAGCAAGGACAGAGCCACGGGAGCAGACAAGGTAGCTAATGTCGTTGCCTGTTTGACACCTTTCCCCGCCAGAGCGTATGTGTCCAGTACTATCATAGCGTCACAGTCATCGGCGACCCGCGATTCTTTGGCCGGTACGACTTCGCTGACGCCATTGCCAAATGCGCCGCGACGATTATGTCTTTTAATATATAACCAGTCCGGGCGAACAGAGGCGATTGCTGTGAGTAGTGCATCACGATCATAACTGGCGGCTTTATCGAGAGGTGGCAGGGAAAAGGTCTCTCTCAGTTGCGCGCTGAATTGTCGGGCTTCACGGATGGCTTCTTCCTCGATACGCAGGGAAGGGGCCTTGCCGCGTATCAGTGCAATCACCAGCTCCAGATCACAGTTGTTTGGCAGCGCTTTGCAGAGTTGCTCCATGTGTTCTGCATCATTCGGCAGCTGGTAGACGCGGGCAGGGACCGACATCACGGCCACAGCATCTATCATCGCTTGGCGCAGACGGTTGTCGGGCATACGAGTGATCAGGTGACCCAGTTCGACATCGACAGGCAATGGGTAGAGCTGCTTGCCAAGCTCAGTGGCACGACTTTGCGCATCAAGGGCACCGATCCTTTTGAGCAGATCAAGTGCTTTTTGTCCTGAGCTCGCTGGCAAGGGGTCGATAAAGCTCAGCGAGTCAATACCATCCGTGGCACAGCCGGCAGCCAACACCAGCTCGGTGAGCGCCTCTCTTTGTACTTCGGGTGGGGTTCTCTCTATCAGTGGTGCGTATTGTCCATACAGGCGTAAACAGAGCCCTTTCTGAGTCCGTCCAGCCCGACCCAGACGTTGCTTTGCCGAATCTCTGCCGATTGCATCCAGGCCCAGTACCGTTTTGCCATTTCTTAAGTGTGTGCGCCGCTCCAGGCCCGAGTCAATAACACAGGTAATATTGGGGATGGTCAGCGAGGTTTCTGCGACATTGGTAGCCAGAATAATCCGTTGTTGTGCTTGTTGTTGCAGTGCTTTTTGCTGATCTATCGATGCACAGCCACTAAACAAGGGGACCACTAATGCTTTAAGCGTTTTTACCTGAGCGGCACATTGCATGATTTCGCCCTTACCGGGCAGGAATACCAGAATATCTCCCGAAGTGTGTTGCAGTGCATAGTCACAGGCAGCCTTTACGCGTTCGCTTAGGTTATCCCGGCTTGGCATGGCGCGCATGTCTTTGGCCAGGAAACGTTCTTCAACGGCAAACATTTTTCCTTCAGAGGTCAGTAAAGGGGCACCCAGATAACTCACGAGTCTGTCGGCTGACAAAGTTGCAGAGGTGACAATAAGCCGATGAGTTGCTTGCTGCTTTAACATCGCCAGTAGCAAGTCCATATCCCAACGTCGTTCATGGAATTCATCCAACATGACAACAGCAAAATCACTCAGGCGACTTTCAAAGTACCAGCGCAGCGCCACGCCGGGCGTTACGAATACTATCTCAGTGTTGTCTCTAAACTGACCTTCAAAACGGATAGCATAGCCTACTTGCTCTCCAAGTGGGCTGCCTTGCTGTTGCGCGACATATTCTGCCAACGAGGTACAGGCGATCCGCCGGGGCTGGATCACCAGGACCCGACCTTGTTGCGCAGCCCAGACAGGAAGTTGCGTGGATTTTCCTGAGCCGGTGGCGGCGGCCACAATGACGTTACCAGAGGATAACAGGTGACAAAAATCGGCTTTGATCTGTTCGATGGGCAGAGACATAGGGACTTGATACTGTTAGAAATTTTTTTAAGTATTGATGATTTTAACAAATCCTGCTTGAAAAGGCTGCCTGCAAGGCGCATCTCAAAGTAAAATATCAACGTGTAAAACCTAATGACAGAAATCAGTTTACTCCTTGCCCTGGTGGTGTTCTGTGCCATCTACTGGCGGCTTGATGATATCAAGCGCGCTTACTGGCAATATAAATATAAAACGCAATCACTCAGTGAGTTAGACAGGCAGGTTTTGCTGCGTTATATGCCCATCTATCGTAATATGACGGATGCAGACAGAGCGCGCCTTGAGCGCCATATTCTGTGGTTTTTGGGTGAGAAGCGGTTACTTGGCCGTGACGGCCTGAAAACCAATCGGGCTATGGCACTGATCATCGCGGCAGATGCCTGCCTGCTGGTACTCAATCAGCAGTGGCCACTGTATCCCAATGTCAAAGAGATCTTACTCTACCCCAGCAGCTATTATGCCGGGCAAAATAGCCTTGACAGTGCAGGGCTGGTGAGCTTTCATACTGTGGTGCGTCAGGGCGAGTCCTGGCCCGGCGGCACGCTGGTGCTGAGCTGGCATGATGTGCTGGAGGGCAACCGGCTACCAGAAGACGGACATAATCTGGTATTTCACGAATTTGCCCATCAACTGGATCAGCAAACCGGGCAAACCAATGGCACGCCTCAGTTGCCAAAAGGCATGAGTTACAAAAAATGGGGGGAGGTGTTGTCTCGGGCCTATCAGCAGTTAAAAACTCAGCTGGCGTATCATATGCCGCACGTGGTGCATGAATATGGCGCGACCAATGAAGCAGAGTTTTTTGCGGTGATCACCGAAACCTTTATTGAAAAGCCACTGCAACTGAAACAGGAAAACCCCGAATTATTTAATCTGTTGAGTGAATACTATCGATTCGATCCGCGCGACTGGATAAAGTAGCCATTGCGATGAGTGCTTGACGTTGCATTTAGGATTTAGCCTGCGGTTAAGGCAGGCGTAAAAAAACCGCTTCATGTGAAGCGGTTTTTTCGTTTAAATCAGATTATGAAAAGCTGATCTCGCCGCGCTCTTTGCGTCTGCCGTCACGCTTGTCACCGCGTGGATCTTTGAAGCTGCGCTTGCGGTCACCACGGCCTTCGCCACGACCTTCAAAGCGACGCTCATCACGGCCGCCTGAACGACGTTCACCGCCGCGACGCTCACCACCATTGCCTTGATCGGCAGGGTGCGTGCTCTTGGTCATCTTCATTGGGCGCTGACAAATGTAAACGCTCTGGAAGTGTGACAGCGTATCTGCTGGCATATCCTGAGGCAGCTGAACGGTGCTGTGCTCATCAAATAAACGGATTTCACCGATAAACTTGCTGGAGATATCAGCTTCGTTTGCAATTGCACCAACGATGTTCTTGACCTGTACGCCGTGCTCACGACCCACTTCGATACGGTAGGTATCCATAGGGCCCGTGTTGCGACGTGCATTGCCTTTGCGTTCACCACGCTCGCCACGTTCACCACGACGCTCGCGGTTACCATCGCGTTCGCGACGTTCACGTTGCACCTGAATTTCCTGAACCTTCAGCGGCGACTGTTGCTGTGCCATGCACAGAAGTGCAGCGGCCAGCTCAGTTTGGCTTAGTTCCAGCTTTTCAGCCATGCCTTGTGCGACTTCACTAAAGAACTCAATGTCTTTGTGATCCAGCGCCAGGCTTAGTTTGCTTTGTAGTGCTTCAATACGTTTCTGCTCAACCACTTTCGCGTTAGGCAGCTCAACCTGCTCGATGTCAGAGCGGGTATGACGCATGATGTTACGTAGCAGGTAACGTTCATTACCTTTCACGAACAGGATAGCTTTACCTTTACGACCAGCACGACCTGTACGGCCGATACGGTGTACATAGGCTTCGCTGTCTTGCGGGATATCATAGTTGATAACCAGGCTCAGACGATCTACGTCCAGACCACGCGCCGCAACGTCAGTTGCGATAACGATGTCTAACAGACCGCTCTTCAGACGTTCTACCGTGCGCTCACGGGCTTGCTGGTTCATGTCACCATTAAGTGGTGCCGCAGAGAAGCCTTCACGCTCAAGTAGCTCAGCCAGCTGAACAGTATCGTTACGAGTACGCACAAACACGATAGACGCATCGTAATCTTCCGCTTCTAAGAAGCGCACGATGGCTTTGTTTTTATGCGTCGTTGCACGCCAGTAAACTTGCTCAATTGTGTCAACAGTCGAGTTACGTGGTGTGATTTTTACTTGCTCAGCGTTATCTAAATACTTAGAACAAATAGATTGGATCTGCTTTGGCATGGTTGCAGAGAACAAACAGGTTTGCTTCTCTACCGGTGTTTTTTCCATGATGCTTTCAACATCATCGATAAAGCCCATACGTAGCATCTCATCGGCTTCGTCCAGCACTAAGGCTTTCAGATCCGACAAATCAATGGTCTTACGGTTAATATGGTCAATCAAACGACCCGGTGTTGCCACAATGATCTGTGCGCCACGGCGCAGTGCACTTAGCTGCACGCCATAGCTTTGTCCGCCGTACAGAGCCAATACTTCAACACCTTTGGTGTATTTAGCGTATTGGTTGAAGGCTTCCGCGACCTGTAAAGCCAGTTCGCGTGTTGGAGTCAATACTAATATCTGTGGTTGCTTAACGGATGCGTCAACATTGTTTAATAGCGGCAACGCGAACGCCGCCGTTTTGCCCGTACCCGTCTGCGCTAGTCCCAGCACGTCCTTTCTTTCTAGCAATAACGGTATACATTGAGCCTGGATCTCAGAAGGTGATTGATATCCCAGCTCTTCGACTGCCTTCAAAATTGCAGGAGAAAGATCTAAAGATTCAAACGTGACTGGTTCTGACATTAATGCGCCTCAACAAGTTAAAAGAGGCGGCATTGTACAGCAAAGAAAAAACAATTGCTTGCATAAATTGGCACTAATTTTGTAGGTATTTGATATTGGTCAAAAAATAAACTTATTTATTTTTCTTGATTGTTAGATTTGCGGATAAGTGGCTATTTTAAAGGGAAAATCATGCCTGAATTGCAGCTTAATGGCGACTCAGGCAAGGAGGATGAAGCACTGTGTTACTGATACAGGCCCAGATTTTCTTTGGCGTAGGCTTCAAACTCGGTAAAGCCGCCAATGTGGTCCTGGTCGACGAAAATTTGCGGTACAGTTGGACAGGGCTTACCGGCGGATTTTTCCAAATCGGCTTTGCTGACACCTTCTTTATTGATATCAATGTAGCGAAATTTAAAATCGTCGCGTTCATTGGTGAGGCGCTCAGCCAGGTCTTTTGCACGGACACAGTAAGGGCAGCCTTCACGGCCAAAAATCACAGTAAACATAGGGTTCTCCAAATCATTGCGCTTGATACTCAGTATATCGGCCTACAGACAAAATGAAACCGCCAAAAATCGATGGTCATGATTGAGAAAACCGATGATACCTTATGAGCGATACACGGTTTTGATAAGGTGGTAACCAAACTTGGTTTTGACCGGACCGTGGACTTCATATAGTGGCTTTTTGAACACCACATCATCGAATGCTTTAACCATATCACCTTTATTAAACTCGCCAAGATCGCCGCCACGCTTTTTCGACGGACACAAAGAATGCTGTTTGGCCAGTTTGTTGAAGTCGCCGCCCTTGGTAAGCTTGGCTTTAATGGCAAGGCACTCTTTTTCGGTTTTAACTAGAATGTGGTAGGCACAGGCTTTTGGCATGATTCAGATCTCCGGACTATCAAAGGCGCCGATCATGCAAGGAGAAGGCCGAAAACGCAAGTCTCAATTGCCTGCGTTCGGCCTTTTCAAGGGAAGTGTTAGAAGGTGACGCTAAACCCAATCGACGGGCGGATAGAGAAATCATCTTCCTCTTCTTCAATATACAGGTCGTTAACTGATTTAACTCTGTCGTAGTCCAAATCAATATAGGCAATATTTTCCTGGCCATAAGCGTTCATTAGCTCGAAAATTAGTTTGCCATCGTTACCGAATAGTTCGGTTTTACGCTCAAAGCGAATATCCAGACGGTGATACACTTTGAATCGTTCTGAGAAGGGCTCGCCATAAACAGGTAAAAAGCGACCATCGTGGTCGGGGTTTTCTCTGACGCCGACAATGGGGGTATAAGCCTGACCGCTGCGCGCGGTAAAGTTAAAACCACCTTGCCACTTTTCATTGATCTCGTAGTGGAATACGGCATTAAACACCAGTGGCGTATCGGCGTAATAATCGCGGGTCACATTGCGGCTCACATCAGTACGTTCACTCTTTGAATAACTCAATGCGACCCAGCCATACCAGTTATCTGTCTTGTTTTTGTTGATCAGCAGGTCTATACCATAGGCGCGTCCTTCAACGTCGTTGCTATACAGGTCAGCCGCATTGGGGCCGTCATCGATGGCAAGCGGCAGATCATCCATAGTTTTATAATATCCCTCAATTGACCAGCTCCACTCATTCTCAAGTTGCTGACTGAAGCCCAGCGTATAGTGATCCGACACCTGAGATTTTAGTTTTGGGTTTCCTATCTCTGGCAGTATGTGTTCGACATTCTGCATACGATTGTAACGGCCTGCTTTGGCAGTAAGGGTACTGTTTTCTGTTACGTAGTAGCTGACTGCTAAACGTGGTGAGGTAAAGGTTTCATCCGTATATTTGTTGTGCTGACTTTGTACTCCCAGCTCGCTCTGCCAGTCATCGCTCAGTTGCCAGATATGCGCCAGGCCAGCAAAGCCACTGTCGATATCTATGCTGCGCTTGCCGTTGATCCGCTCACCTTTTTTCAGATCGCAGTCTGGGTCCAGTTCAGTACACAAGTACTGAAAGGTGTCGTAGCTATATTCTGTTTCGTTATCAAAGTAAGCAGCATCTAAAACCAGCTGATGAGCTGGGTTGATACGGTAGTTCAGGCGTGCCTTGTAGGTATACTGTTTTTCCGACTCTTCTTCAAAATAGCCGGCAGAAACTGTGGCGCGGCGGCCATATTCCAGTCGCCCTGAATGGTCCAGCGCACCAATCCCTACACGCAGATGTAACTTATCATTATAATGGTCCCACAACACGTTTTGGCTATTAAACTCCCTGATAAACCGCGCGTCCCCCTGAAACTCCGGGGTTTTTTGCGCCAACTCGGAGCGTTCGTTAAACCCGGCTGCTGCGGAGTCTTCTGCGCCGGTAAAGTTGAAGGTCAGGGTGTTGTTGGCGTTAATATCCCACAAGAACTTACCCTGATAGTCATGATCGTCCGGCGCGTCATTGATGATCACACCGGTTGGCTCTCCGTCGTCATCTTCGAGCTCTTCACCCTCTTCAAAGAACAAGGGGAGGGTACTTTTTCGGCCCGAGACATAGAAAGCCGTGCTGTCGCTAAGCTGACCTTCCACAAACACACCGGCATTGAACATGGTTAGATCGAGTGTGGTGGTGACTGGCTGATATTTGGGGTTGCGCAAGGTGACGTCAAACACTGCGCCCGTTGCGTTACTGTAATTGCTGCCGTAGCCTGCTGAGTAAAGCTGAAAATCCTGAATGATATAGCGGTTAAATATCGAGCTGCCAAAATCATGGAAAATATAGCCCGCAGGCATAAAGTCCACTTCGAACATGTTATCACTGGGACTTGAGCCACGTACGGCGGGTTCACTCATTGAGCCACCGGCAGCAACCACACCGGGTAAGGCATACACAGCCCGCAGCGGGTCGCCCATAGCTCCCGGCATTTCGATGAGCTTTTCTGTATCTTCGGTGATTTCTGAGGTGATTGAGCTGCGCTTATAATGCACTTCGATGTGTTCTATATCTGCGGTGGTATTTGCCTGAGCCTGTAGCACCATACATAACATGATGGGCGACAGAGCAAAGGGTTTATTGAGCGAGCAGAGTGTCATGGTAGTCCCTTGTTGAATCTAAGCTGAATAAGAATGGGGACTAGTGTATGAGAATAAATCGTACCTTTGTTTTACCTTAGGGTAAGAAATTGTCGATTACTCGAACACTTTCTTACACTTAGCTTCTTTGGTGAGTCAGAGTCTGGCGCGTATCCCCAGTTCGCTGGAGTAGCCAACTGAGCGCTCGACCACTTTCAGGTCATCGGATAATACATAATATGTGGGATAGGCTTTGACTTTATAATCGGAGGCGGTACTGCTATTGCCGAGTAATACAGGCATGCTCAGTGATAAATCGTCTACAAAGGCGCTGACAGCCTCTGTGTTGTCAAAGTCCAGCGCAATGGCAACGGCATTCACTTTGCCCGCCTCATGCAGCTTGTTAAGATTTGGCATGCTGTACCGGCAAATGCTGCACCAGGGGGCGAAGAAGTAAACCACAGACTTTTGCCCTTGCAGAGACTTAATGGACACTCGTTGTGTGGGTTGCTCGAGGACCGGCAGAGAAAAATAGGGGGCCGAGGCTTTGCCATCGTCTGCCAGCATCCCAAGTTCCTGATAGGCAGTCACCGCCAGAAAAACAATAGCAAAAATAATGAGTTGTAAAACTGTTTTTAACATTCGCGCTCGCAAATAAGGGCTTCCGAGCGCGAGTATAAATAAAAAAACCGCAACAACACAAATCAGTCGTAAATATTTTCTCCCAGATACCGCTTGGCCTTTTGGGGTTTGATCCGAGTCAGATCAACCAAAACTAAGCCGTCGATACAGTTATTAAAATCTGGGTCTATGCTGAAACTCAGGAAATTGACACCATCGGGCTCGCATAATTCGGTATATTGCTTAAACAGGGTCGGGACCTGCGCACCCATGTTCGCCATGATGTGTTTGAGTTCAGCAAAATCCTCTTTAATATCATGACCACAAAATAACTGCGCAAAGGCTTGCTGCTGGGAAGGCGTAAATTTAAACTCGTTTTTCGGAGTCGCGAGGGAAGCCAGATTTGAGAAATAATGCTGGTAGTGGTAAATCAGCATAGCTTTGGCTTTATCTGGCAGCGCGTTAGATAAACTGACTGCGCCAAACAGATAACGGTGGTGCGGATAACGTTTGACAAAGGCACCTATACCATACCAGAGATAATCCAGGCTTTTGCGTCCCCAGTATTTTGGCTGTACAAAGCTTCTGCCCAATTCAAGGCCTTGCTCAAAAAAGGGTTGCATATGCTCAGAGTAATTAAACAAGCTGGTCGTGTACAGACCTTCCGTACCCTGTTCATTGATGACGGTTTGCGCGCTGGCCAGCCGATACGCGCCAACCAGCTCCAATTGTTTAGCATCCCACAATACCAGGTGCTGATAATACATGTCGTATTTGTCGATATCACGGCGTTTGCCGCTGCCTTCTCCGACCGCGCGAAAGGCAATTTCTCTTAACCGACCCAGCTCACGGAAAATCGGCGAACTACCTTGATACTGATACAGATATATCTGCATACCATCCTGGGTTTCTCCCAAACGTTCACAAGTTTCAATGGCCTGTTTGAGCTCCTTTTTACACTCCGGAACCGCGATTGGAGACTGGGTCTTAAGAGGCAAAGACTTTTTGGAGGTTAGTCGGTAAAGCTGCTTGCGGATCAGGGCGACAACTTCTTTGTCTTTAAGGTTTTCCAGCAGATACGAGGCGGGTGGAATACTGGCGCCAATCTCGAACTCCAGAGATTTTTGGCGCTGTTTAAACATTTCCTTGACCAGAAGCAAGCTGGCTAAAGGTTTGTAAATCATTGAAGTGCCGTAAAATAAAGGGCTATTTTTGGCTTTGATATAGATGGGCAAAATAGGACAGTTGGCTTTTTTAGCCATACGCAAAAAACCGGAGTTCCACTTGCAATCTTTAATGCCTGTCGGTCCGAGGCGAGACACTTCTCCGGCTGGAAAAATAAGTAACGCACCATCTTGTTTTAGGTGGTGCTGAATATTGGCCAGCTCCTGCTTACGGCTTGCACCGGATAGATTGTCCACCGGCAACAACAGCGAATGCATTGGAGTAATGGACATGAGCATTCTGTTGGCCACGACTTTCAAATCAGGGCGTACCTGAGCCAGCACTTTGATCAGTGCCAGTGCATCTAATGAACCAATAGGGTGATTGGCGACAATCACCACGCTCCCTTCACTGGGTATATGCTCGATTTGTTTGGGTTTAAAGCGTGCATCAAAGTCCAGCTCTTCTAAGACTTGTTCTACGAATTCAAGCCCCTGCAGGTGAGGGTAGGTATCAGCAAAGGCGACAAACTCCTGTTCATGAAGTAAGTAACCCAGACCCTTTTTGACTAACCCTTTTACTTTAGGTGAATTTTCCAATTGAGGCAGGTTTGCTTCAATGACCTTATCTACACTGATCATATTTCAATTCTCATGTTCTATAACCGCTTTTCGTCAAGATTAAGAACTCTCCATGACAAACAAGTTGCAGCTGTATGTCAGTTTGATGGCCGTCGTGTAAGTACAACTTCAGGTTGGATTTTTTGATACAGTAGTGACGATTGAAAAAGAACAAAGGAAAGAGCATGGCATTATTAGTCTGTGTAACAGGCAGAGACAACAGCAAACTGATGGCGGGACTGCGGGAGCACCTGCCTGGGGTAGACATCAGAGAGTGGCCCGAGGGGGGCAACCTGGCTGAGATTGAATTTGTTTTGGCCTGGAATGCACCTGAATCTTTATGGCAACAGTTGCCTAATCTCAAAGTGGTTCAGTCCTTTGGGGCTGGTATCGACGGTATTCCATTGTCTGAGTTGCCGACAGAGGTCAAGGTGTGTCGGATTGTGGATCCGGCGCTTGCAGATGATATGGCGGAATATGTGCTGGGACATGTGTTGGCGCATAAACTCCGGATACCATTGTATTATCAACAACAGCAACAACAGCTTTGGCGCCCTAAGCGGGCAAGTGGTGGTAACCGGGTAGGCATTATGGGACTGGGGCAGCTTGGTCAGGTGGTTGCCAAAAAGATGCAGCAAAACAACTTTGAAGTCATAGGCTGGTCCAGAAGTGAAAAAGCATTATCAGGCATTTCACAGTTTTGGGGATCAGAACAGCTTCATTTGTTTGCGGCACAGTGTGATTACCTTGTGTGCCTATTGCCATTAACATCCCAAACCAGAGGGATTTTGGATAACACGTTATTTCGGTCTATGCCATCGCATGGCGTCATCATTAACGTAGCCCGAGGCGCGCATGTTAATGAAGCGGACCTGCTTCATGCATTGAACACAGAGCAGCTTGCTGCTGCTACGCTGGATGTTTTTGCTCAGGAGCCGGTTGCAGCCGACCATCCGTTCTGGTGCCATCCAAAAATCACAATGACACCTCATGTAGCGGCGCTGACAAGTCTGAAAACGGCAACCGCACAGATTGTTGCGAATATGCAAGCGATGCAAAGGAACGAACCTTTGTCTCATTGTGTTGATACCGTCTTAGGTTATTAGTCGGCACGGATACTTGCTGAAGTCAGCAAACAGGAAACACAGCCAGCACCAACAAGGGGCTTAAGTGGCTGGAGAGTAACTATGGTTACTCTCTAAGAAGGCTGACGGCCCAGGGAAATTCCTGGTACAAAACACTGTATAAAAAAACATCTTGTGACATCTTATTACATTCAGTAAGTTATCAAAAAAACAATAATAAATGAGTCGCTCGTTATGAATAGTAACCAAGGTGGCGTGAAGCTATCCGTCGTGCTCTTGTCGGTCATTGTATTGGGTGTCATGGCTTGGTTTAACCAAGCCAATGCTGAAGCAGTGCCTGCGGCCCAGGTGACCGAAGAGGAAGGTAACCTAATCGTTGAGGTTGAATAAGTGATAGCTGCTCACGCTGCTATCATCTTTTTGCATGCCGTTCTCGATTTTCTACTTTTTTCTCTTCGCTTTTCTTGAGCAAAACATAGGTTGAGCCGTTTCCGCCATGGCAACTCAAGGCGGAATGAAAGGCCAATGTCTGCGGCATCTCTTGCAACCACTTATTACAGTAGCTTTTCAGAATGGCTGGGAAAGGCTTACTCTTTAAACCAATACCATGGCGTATTAGCAATACTCGGATGCTGCGTTGGTGGCAGTCAGTTATAAAATCAAAGAGTGATTTTCTGGCTTCGCGGAAAGGTTTACCATGTAAGTCCAGCGTTGCATCAATCTGATATTTACCAAGCCTGAGATTTTTAAATACCCCTTGCTGCACACCATCCTTTTTATAGCTGAGCAAATCATGAGGATCGAGTAAGTCGACATACTCGGTTGAAAGAAAATTGGGATCGAAGTCCTGCTCTTGCTCAGCGGCTTCTCTGCGTGCAAGTTGTGCCAGAGTCGGTTCGTTTTGTTGACGTTTTAGTTGAGCTTGATTGTCTTGTGCCAGGGGGACAACGTCCCCCATTGAGGCGAGAAAAAGTTCTTCATCTGTCATGGCCATACTGCGTCTCCAAAACCAATGGGTGTGGCCAGATTGTAGCGCAGGCTAAGACATTAGAAAATATCTTTAAGGGCCCTAAAGAGCTTTTATGGCCTGCGATGCAAAGTATGTGATTACGCAGGTTAGTTAAAACTAAGGTGTATTGTACTGCTCGTGGGTAAAAAGCTTGAACAGATAAAATGAATTAATCAGAATTAAACCTAAGTTCGAGATCACTGAAGTATTCATCAGATCCAGGCTGAACAAGAGAAACAGGATGCTGCAGGTTGCCAATGCTGCGCCGCGCAGCAGGGTTTTGTGATTAATAAAAAAGGCACCAAATCCTAGCACTAGCAGTAATAAATTAAGTAGCCAGTCAAATTCGTTCGGCATGATCGTCAAAGTACTCCAGGTTGTTCAATAAAGGGGCGCCATTATGCGCCCCAACCTCAGTCTCTTCAAACGAGTATTTTTATAATTTTCAGATTAGTTTTTCTAATCTAATATTAGTTTTATGAGCGCGGAAATAAACCCTTGTTGCTCGATAATTTGATACTTCTGGCAGGAGTCAGGATCGCGTTCATCCTGGCACAGATAGAGTGTATTTCGCTCCAAAGCTGGCCTGATATGCAAATTTGAATCGAACAAAATGGGCTGAACCCCGGGTAACCCTGGCCAATACACACTTTGTGCGACCAGACCGAGTTTTTCGTAGGTGATGAGCTTAGGCTTGGGAAAAATGATAATCAGAAGCAGTAAAATGGCTGCGGCAATCCAACGGTTTTTATTTGGTTTTACTTCTGCTTGTTGTGCAGCTGCAAGTTGTGCCTGTTGCTGCTGTTGTAATGCTCGTTGTTGTTGAGGAGATAAGCGTTTTTTTTGTGTCGGTCGTTTTTTCTTGGACCTGGCATCTACCTGATTGAGTAGTGTCTGTTTTTTTGGTCTTTGTGCCATGCTTTGCTATAGCCTTTTGTTTGCAGGACTCTATAATAGTTCTATGCTAATAATAGCGCATTTCAATTGACTAGCCCACGGGAAAGGATATGGAACAACAAATCTCTATACTAATTGTTGATGACGTAGGCACTGTTCGCAGTTTCTTGCATCAAACCCTGATGCATCTTGGGATCGATAATGTTAAAGAAGCATCGACAGCGAAACAATGCATTACCGCCTGTGAGGAGCGTCACTTCGATATCGTTTTTCTGGACATCGAGCTGCCCGATGGGAATGGAAAAGAGCTTATTGCGGAGCTTGCCGAGATAAATCCGGACATCAATGTCGTGATGGTGTCGGCGCACTCAACGGTTGACAATGTGAAAGATGCGATTGAGCGGGGGGCGAAAGGGTTCGTTGTTAAGCCTTTTTCACCAAAGAAAATTGCGGCGATGCTAAAGAAGTTTTATCCAAAGCTAGAGTTGGCCTGAGTACTGACTCGCAGTGGAGGGGGAGAGCCATGTTCGGCTTTTCCATATACTGCCGGCACACTTTCACACACGGACTTGTGTCTACTGCCTGAGTTAGCAGCGCAATGGCTTTTTTCAGGCATAAAAAAACCGACTTACGTCGGCTTTTTCATATCCAATACCACAATTATAGCGCTTTGATCTTAGCAGCTAGGCGGCTCTTATGACGAGCAGCTTTGTTTTTGTGGATAAGACCTTTAGTTGCGTAACGGTCCAGGATAGGTGTAGCAACAGCGAAAGCTTGCTGTGCAGCTTCTTTGTCACCAGCTTCAATAGCAGCTACTACTTTTTTGAAGTAAGTACGCATCATTGAACGACGGCTTGCGTTGTGCTGACGACGTTTTTCGCTAGTGATAGCGCGTTTTTTTGCAGACTTGATGTTAGCCAAGGTATGCTCCTAACAATCTTAAAATAAGCTTAGTTTAAAGGCCGAGGAATATGCCCTTTTTATTCTTTAAAGTCAATAAAAATTCCCCTCGGCTGGTCAATTTGTTTGCTTATCGTGCTTGTCCCTAGCCCCTCGCAGCCATAAGTGGCTAGTTGGGTTGCACGATAGCTTGTCTGAAACGATTGGGTGCAATCAAATTCTCAGATCATATACCAAGTTAGCACCTGTAACAGCACACGGCTTGGCAGTCTGGGCGCATTGTAACAAATCCATAATCGCTCTACTAGAGTGTTTATGATGATCCTCAAAAACGAGGGCAGGTATGCGGAGCGTTCTCACGCCAAGTGACCGCCAATTTGTCAGGCGGATTATCACAAAAGCCCTCGCTTTAGCGAGTATTTATCTTGATCTGGTTGTGGCATAATTCCGCGCAAAAATTTATCAGAGGAAATACAGTTGGCAAAGGGGCTGTTTAAATCAGGCATGATTGTAAGTGCCATGACTATGATATCCAGAGTAATGGGACTAGTCCGAGACGCTGTGGTGGCAAATCTGCTGGGAGCAGGCCTTGCCGCTGATGTTTTCCTGTTTGCAAACCGTATTCCGAATTTTATGCGCCGCTTATTTGCAGAAGGGGCGTTTGCACAGGCATTTGTTCCGGTTCTGGCCGAAATCAAGGAGCAGCATGGAGATGACAATGTCAGGGTCTTTGTTGCGCAGGCCGCAGGTACTTTAGGTACTATCCTAATGCTGGTCACCTTAATTGGCGTCGTAGGATCGCCGGTGATTGCTGGTTTGTTTGGCACCAGTTGGTTCATTGATTGGTGGCAGGGCGGTGAAAATGCTGAGAAGTTTGTACTGGCGAGCGCTCTGCTTAAATTTACCTTTCCTTATCTGTTCTTTATCTCATTGGTCGCACTCAGTGGGGCTGTGCTTAATGTGTATAATCGCTTTTCTGTCGCGGCGTTTACACCGGTATTGCTAAATATCAGTATTATCAGCTGTGCGCTGTTGCTGCATGACCGATTTGAGCAGGGCGCTTATGCGCTAGCAATAGGCGTATTTCTCGGTGGCCTGATCCAATTCCTGTTTCAATTGCCGTTTTTGGCCCACTTGGGCATGCTGTCACGGCCAAGGTTTGCCTGGCGATCACCTGAAGTGACGAAGGTGCGCAAGCTGATGTTGCCCGCCATGTTTGGTGTATCTGTTAGCCAGATTAACCTGTTACTGGATACGATAATTGCAGCTGCATTGGCAACCAGTTCAATTGCCTGGTTATATTATGCTGACAGGCTGATTGAATTTCCATTGGGCTTGTTTGGGATTGGGATTGCGACGGTGATTCTGCCTGCTCTGTCTAAATTGCACGCCAAGGACAGTATCGAGGAATTTCAGCAAACGCTCGACTGGGGCGTGCGGTTTGTTTTATTTTTGGGGATCCCTGCGATGGCCGGGTTGGTGCTGGTTAGTCCGTTAATTATCTCTGTTTTGTTCGGACATGGTGAATTTAACCAGGGAGAGCATGACAATGTTGCTGCCGTGAGTGGTGCTGTTACCGCGTATTCGGTCGGTTTGGTGAGCTTTATGCTAATAAAAGTGTTGGCTCCTGGCTTTTTTGCCCGGCAGGACACAAAGACCCCAGTGAAAATTGGCATTATTGCCATGTCATTGAACATGCTATTTAACCTGATGCTTGCCCCATTTATTGGTTATCTGGGACTCGCGTTGGCAACTGCATTATCTGCAACCTGCAATGCAGCCTTACTATACAAGCAGCTCAATCAACAAGGTGTCTACCGTGTATCCGGATTTACCCTGGCATTTACCGCCAAATGTGTCCTCTCCAGTGTCGTTATGTCGGGTGTATTAATATGGTTGAATTGTCAGTTGTCGTGGCAGGGCAGTGAACTGATAACACAAATTGGCATACTGAGCCTCCAGCTGGTCGCTGCGATACTGGTTTATTTTAGTATGATGTACCTGATGGGGGTTCGTTTGAGTACACTTAAAGACAGTTCAGCAGCGCCTGTAAAGACTGCGTAGGCTTTATTCGCATTTGCTGGCAACTTGGGTATAATCGGGCTTTTATACTGCTTTAGTAATCACAGGTGTTAGTTGTATGCAATTGATCCGAGGGATCCACAATATTCGACCCCACCACTATGGCTGCGTGTTGACGATAGGAAACTTTGATGGCGTACACTTGGGACATACTGAGGTACTGAAAGGGTTAGTTGCAGATGCACACGCACACAAATTGCCAAGCACTGTCATGCTATTTGAGCCGCAGCCGCAGGAGTTTTTTGCCAGACAGCAGGCGCCTGCCAGGTTGACCCGGCTAAGAGACAAACTGGCGTTACTGGCAGATATTGGCATTGATCGTGTTATTTGTGTGAGTTTTAATGCACGATTTGCTAATTTCCAGGCAGAAGACTTTGTACGTGATGTACTGTACACCAAACTTGGTGTCCGTGCTTTGACTGTGGGTGACGATTTTCGCTTTGGTAAAGGGCGCGTCGGCGATTTCGCAATGCTGCAGCGGCTTGGCCCTGAACTCAATATGGATGTCAAAGATACGCAGAGTTTTAGGCAGCAAAATAGCCGCGTCAGCAGCACATTGATCCGTGTGGCACTGGCCGAGGGCGATGTTGCGCGCGCACACGCAATGCTGGGTCACACCTATGCGATTTCGGGCAGAGTCATTCATGGCTGGAAAAAAGGGCGTGAGCTAGGCTTTAAGACCGCCAATGTTGCACTTAAGCGTCAGGTTAGCCCGGTACAGGGGGTATTTGCAGTGCGCGTAAAAGTCGGCAATACACTGTACAAAGGTGTTGCTAATGTGGGCACTAAGCCAACCCTAAATGGCAAGCGGGCCTTGCTCGAGGTACATATATTTGAATTTGACCAGGAAATATATGGTCAGTTTATAAAGGTGGAGCTTCTTCATAAGCTTCGTGATGAACAAAAATTTGAGTCATTGCAGCACCTGACTGAGCAGATTGCTCAAGATGTCACTGCTGCAAAACACTTTTTTCAATAATTTTAAGTAGCCGATACGGAAAGTAAAGTAAATGAGCGACTACAAGCATACGTTAAATCTACCGGAAACCGAGTTTCCAATGCGTGGCAATTTGGCACAACGCGAGCCCAAAATGCTTAAAACATGGTACGAGCAGGATCTGTATGGTCAGATCCGTAATGCCAAAAAAGGTAAAAAGCCGTTCATTTTGCACGATGGTCCTCCCTACGCCAATGGCAATATTCACTTAGGTCACTCAGTTAATAAGATCCTTAAAGATATTATTATTAAATCAAAGACACTTTCCGACTTTGACGCGCCTTATGTGCCGGGCTGGGATTGTCATGGCCTGCCAATTGAACTGCAGGTTGAGAAGAAAGTTGGTAAACCTGGCAAAAAAGTATCAGTTGCTGAATTCCGTGAGAAATGCCGAGAGTACGCTCGCAAGCAGGTCGAAGGGCAAAAGACTGATTTTAAACGCCTGGGTGTATTAGGCGATTGGGATCGTCCATACCTGACAATGAATTTCGACTTTGAAGCCAATGCGTTGCGCGTGTTAGGGCGCATTATTAAAAATGGCCACCTGCACAAAGGAGCCAAGCCTGTTCACTGGTGTACAGACTGTGGTTCAGCTTTGGCAGAAGCGGAAGTTGAGTATCAGGATAAGCAGTCACCGGCGATTGATGTTAAATTCGATTTTGTTGACGAGCAGGCACTGCTTGGCGCGTTTGAACTCGCAGACGGACATCAGGGTACAGGCCCGGCAAGCACTGTGATCTGGACAACTACTCCCTGGACTATGCCCGCCAACCGTGCTGTCGCTGTACATGGTGCGCTGGAATACGCCCTGGTGCAGGTTGAAGATGAAGGCAAAGAGCAGCGTATGGTGCTGGGTTCTGAGCTAGTAAAAGATGCAATGGACAGATTTGGCTTCCATCGTTATCACGTGCTGGGTTACAGCAAAGGTGCTGCGCTGGAAAACCTCCGTGTTGCGCACCCTATCTATGACTACGATGTGCCAGTTATCCTGGGCGACCACGTAACAACGGACTCTGGTACTGGTATTGTTCATACCGCTCCCGGCCATGGTCCTGAGGATTTCGCGGCAGGTCAAGCATATGGTCTGGAAGTGGCAAACCCTGTTGGTGCAAATGGTGTCTTTTTACCGGACACACCACTTTTTGCCGGGCAGCATGTATTTAAAGCCAATGAAGCCATCATTGAGAAACTAAAAGAGAATGGCGCGTTGGTACATCATCATGCCATGACTCACAGTTACCCGCACTGTTGGCGACACAAGACGCCTATTATCTTCCGCGCCACACCGCAGTGGTTTGTGAGCATGGATCAGGCCAACTTGCGTCAAGACTCAATGGCAGAGATTGGCAAAACCCAGTGGATCCCAGAGTGGGGTGAAAACCGCATTGCGAACATGGTTGAAGGTCGCCCGGACTGGTGTATTTCTCGCCAGCGTACCTGGGGTGTGCCAATTGCTTTGTTTGTTGACAAAGATACCGGCGCATTGCATCCGAAAACGGAAACCTTGATTGAAGAAGTTGCTAAGCTGGTTGAACAAAAAGGCATTCAGGCTTGGTATGACCTTGAGCCCGCAACTTTGCTTGATGAGGCAGATGCACAGCAGTATGTGAAAGTGCAAGATACGCTGGATGTTTGGTTCGATTCAGGTGTGACCCACGCATGTGTGGTGGATGCGCGTGAAGAGCTGACAGGACCTGCGGATCTGTATCTGGAAGGCTCGGATCAGCACCGTGGCTGGTTTATGTCTTCTATGATGACGTCTGTGGCAATCAATGGTCATGCCCCTTATCGCCAGGTTCTGACTCACGGCTTCACTGTGGATGAAAAAGGCCACAAGATGTCTAAATCTCTGGGCAATGTTATTTCGCCTCAGGACATTATGAATAAGCTGGGTGCGGATATTTTACGTCTGTGGGTCGCTTCAACTGATTACACGGCTGAAATGACTGTGTCAGATCAGATCTTTAAGCGTGCGGCAGACCGCTACCGTCGGATCCGCAACACCAGCCGCTACCTGCTGTCGAACCTGAGTGGTTTTAACCCCGCAACGGATCTGGTCGCGGTGGAAGATATGATCGAGCTGGATCGCTGGATTGTTAGCCGAGCAGCTCAGCTACAGCAGGAAATTGTTGAAGCTTATGATAATTACCAGATGCTGGTAGTAACGCAAAAGCTAATGAACTTCTGTACCGGAGAGCTGGGTTCTTTCTATCTGGACGTGATCAAAGACCGCCAGTATACCGCGAAGAGCGACAGTCATGCGCGTCGCTCATGTCAAAGCGCGCTTTACCATATTGCGGAAGCGATGACTCGCTGGATGGCGCCTATCATGAGCTTCACTGCTCAGGAAATCTGGGAAGTGTTACCAGGTGAGCGTGGTGAATTCGTATTCACAGACGTTTGGTACGATGGCCTGACTCAAGTGAGCGAAGGACAACTGAGTAATGACTTCTGGCAAGAGTTGCTGTCAGTGCGTGATGAAGTAAACAAAGTACTGGAAAGCGCACGTAAAGAAGAAGTTATTGGTGCAACTTTGCAGGCCGAAGTCACGTTGTACACAGGCGGTGATTTAGCAGAGAAGCTGATGACGCTCAAAGACGAGCTACGGTTCGTATTATTGACATCGAAAGCGCAAGTCGAAGTGGTTAATACGAAACCAGAAGCTGCCGTTGCGACAGAAATTGACGGGCTGTTTATCGCCGTTAAAGCCACGCAAGCTCCGAAATGTGATCGTTGCTGGCACCACAGCGAAGATGTTGGTCAGCACGCAGAGCATCCTGAGTTATGTGGTCGCTGTGTGACGAATGTCGATGGCGCTGGTGAACAGCGTCAGTTTGCTTAATTAGGAGTATTACATGACCAAATCGACCGAACGTAGTGGTCTGGTGTGGTTGTGGCTGAGTCTACTGCTGTTTGCAGTAGACTTCGGCACGAAAGCACTGGTGGTAGAAAATATGCGGCTGTATGAGTCGATTGAGTTGCTACCCTTTTTTAATTTTACTTATATGCATAACTATGGCGCTGCGTTTAGTTTTCTCAGCGAAGCCGGAGGCTGGCAACGCTGGTTCTTAAGTGGCATAGCCGTGGCTATCAGTGCCTTATTGGTTTATTGGCTTAAAAAGTTACCTGCCAAAAACTGGTTGTTGTGCAGTGCTTACGCTTTGGTACTGTCTGGCGCATTAGGCAACTTATATGATCGGGTTACCTTAGGCTATGTCGTCGACTTTTTGCATTTTTACTACCAGGACTGGCATTATCCAGCATTTAATGTCGCGGATATGGCTATCGTTGGTGGCGCAGGCTTATTGTTATTTGACGCCATTTTTGGTGATAACGCGGATACGCAGGAGAATAAGGCATGAGTGAGCAGATAATAGGCCCACAATCTGAAGTTTTATTTCACTTTTCGATAAAACTGGCTGACGGTTCTGCAGCGGACTCAACGAAAGTACATGATAAGCCGGCAAAGCTCTTTATGGGTGACGGTAGTCTGACAGAAAATTTTGAAAAATGTCTGCTTGGGCTAAAGTCTGGCGACAGTAAATCGTTTGAGCTTGAGCCGCAGGATGCTTTTGGCATGCCAAACCCGGACAACATTTATTATGTTGACCGTAGTAAGTTTGGTTCAGAGACGCCTGCGGAAGTCGGCAGCATTATTGCCTTTACTCAGCCTGACGGAACTGAGCTGCCTGGTCTGATCCGTGAGGTTGCCGGAGATTCTGTGACCGTAGATTTTAATCACCCTCTGGCCGGACAAAAGGTGACCTTTGAAGTGGATATTTTAGAGGTGAAAAACTAATGGAAATCTTGCTTGCAAATCCACGTGGTTTTTGTGCCGGGGTAGACCGAGCAATCAGTATTGTAGAGCGTGCTCTTGATATCTTCGAAAAGCCCATTTATGTGCGCCATGAAGTGGTACACAACAAATATGTGGTAGATGGCCTGCGCGCCCGTGGTGCGGTGTTTGTTGAAGAGCTGGATCAGGTGCCAGACGATAGCATTGTAATATTCAGTGCGCACGGGGTATCACAGCAAGTGCGTCAGGAAGCAAAACGTCGAGAGCTGAAAGTTTTCGATGCGACTTGCCCTTTGGTCACCAAAGTACATATGGAAGTTACACGTGCCAGTCGAAAAGGCACGGAGTGTATCCTGATTGGGCACCATGGACATCCGGAAGTAGAAGGCACCATGGGCCAATATAATAATCCAGCGGGTGGTATTTATCTGGTTGAAACACCTGAGGATGTCAGCACGCTGGAAGTGAAAGATCCTAGCAACCTCTTCTATTGCAGCCAGACGACTTTGTCGGTAGATGATACTTCGGATGTGATAGAAGCGCTGCGGGAAAAGTTTCCACAGATCCATGGTCCACGTAAGGATGATATCTGTTACGCGACGCAAAACCGTCAGGACGCGGTTAGAGATCTGGCTAATAAGGTAGACTTACTGTTAGTGGTTGGCGCGAAGAATAGTTCTAATTCAAATCGGCTGCGTGAGCTTGCAGATAAAATGGGCACTCGTGCATTTCTAATTGATGATGATCAGTGCCTGAATGCAAGCTGGTTTGAAGGCGTAAACAAAGTGGGTGTAACAGCCGGTGCTTCAGCACCTGAGGTGTTGGTGCAGCAAGTGATTGCCCGACTCAAAGCGCTTGGTGGACAAACCGTTGTAGAAAACCCAGGTCAGGAAGAAAATGTGGTTTTTGCTGTGCCTGTCGAACTCCGGTAGGTGCGATAGACCATGGACAAGTCAGAGGCGATAGGCCTGGGACTGCTAAAAGCCATGGTATCTGAGCGGGGCGTACTGGCTATGCTGATCGCCTCGCAATCTCTCTCCTTTATTTATACGCTCGCTGATTATGACGACTTCTGGCTGACTTTAGGGCTGGTGAGTTTATTCACCCACGGCAATGCTCTATTGTCTTTAGGTGTGATTGCACTGGTCAGCATCTTTAAAGTGTCCAAATCGGCTCACAATGGTGTGCTGGAACTGAGCATCGTATTCGTTGTTTTTATTAGTGTGTGTATTGGCCTGAGTATTGGGATCCAGTTTACGCCTTTGTCTTCTCATGTGCCGGTTGATTGGGGTCCCGTATTTAGCAATAGCGCCATATGCTGTTTTGTCGTGGTGATCCTGCTATATTTTATGTCGATCTACATTGACAATGTGAATGCCCTTGAGTTGGCTGCCCGAGCGGAAATTGATGCCTTGCAGGCACGAATACGGCCGCATTTTTTACACAATACGTTAAACACACTGGCTGAACTGACGCATGAGAATGCGGCTGATGCGGAACAAGCGGCTTTATTGTTGGCGCGCTTAATGCGGGTGTCTTTTGCTGAAAAAAAATGGCATACCATAGCAGACGAAGTGGCGTTGACAAAAGACTACCTTTGCCTGGAACGTTTTCGCTTTGAGCAAAGGTTACAAGTACAGTGGCAAATAGACGAGGCTCTGCTGAGTGTACCTATCCCGACACTGACGCTGCAACCTCTGGTCGAGAATGCTGTATTACACGGCATAGAAAAGCGTGCTCAGGGCGGCACCATCACCATTCATATTGAAAAACGTGACAATACAATCACGCTGAGTGTGACCAACCCCGTGCCACATGTAATGCATCACTCCGGTGGCAATGGGATTGCGACAAAAAACATCGATAAACGGTTGTCCCTCTATTACCAGCGCCGGGCTAGTTTGAGGATTGAGCGAGATAGTGATAAATTCTTAGCTACCATCACTTTACCTGACACTGGAGCTTATGAATTATCTGATTTTAGATGATGAGCCTATCGCCAGACGGCGGTTACGGCGCTTGATGTCGGAGTTTGAGCATTTCACTTGTGTGGCTGAAGCATCAGACGGCGAGCTGGCGCTGCAATTGTGTGAGGACAATTCACCTGAGCTGGTGTTTCTCGATATTGCTATGCCTGGCATTGATGGACTCGAAGTGGCGGAAATGCTCAGGCAAAAAATGCCGGAATGCAAAATAGTTTTTGTGACAGCATTTGCCGAACATGCCCTGCGCGCATTCGACCTGCTGGCAGAAGGGTACTTAGTCAAACCCATAGATAAGGACCGCCTCGGTGCCTTACTTGAACATATCTATGGCGAAAAAATGCAACGTCTGCAATACCAGGTAGGCCATGATACACGCTGGGTTGCGGTATCCGATATTCTGGTAGCCAGAAGTGACGAGCGATATACCCACATTTATTTTACCGGTGGTGAGGCACTGGTAGATATTCCCTTAAAAAAGTTGCTGGCAACCTATCCACGACACTTTGTGCAGGTACACAGAAATACACTGGTAAAAAAGCAGGCTGTGTTGAGCCTGGAGTCCGTGGAAGGGAATCACCGAGTGCGGTTGGATGGCTTTGCCGAGCCCATTACAGTGAGTCGCCGGGCGGCGGCTAATTTCAAGTCGCTATTCTGACCATTAAACCCGACTGATTGACCGTTGAGCCCACGATCAGGTTCATGACGAAGTGATTCATTATATTATGTAGTGGAGCAAACTGACTTTGAAAAATGATGGCAAAAACTGTGTGTAGTAACGCAAATCGCGGATTTACCCTCTTAGAAACGCTGATCGCTTTTATGGTGTTAAGCTTTGGCTTGCTTGGTGCTGTGGCACTGCAAGCGAAGGCAAAGCAAGCCAGTTTTGACTCTATGCAACGTGCAGCAGCAGTCGCACTGGCCGGTGATATTATGCAGCGGATCCGCAGTAACGACACCCTCAATATTGATACACAGTATCAGCAAGTATTCAGCAGTACGGCGACTATAAACGGTAATAATAGCTGCTTCAGTAACACTTGTACCAATGCCGAAATTGCAGCCATGGATCTGGAGCAATGGGTTATGGCCATTCAAGCCAAAGAGAATACCGGCTCGCTTGACGATACTACGGTATGTATTAGTACAACGCCGGTGGCCAATACTCAGGGGCGGGGCTTCAACGTGACCGTCAGTGTTGCATGGGCAGGTCGTCAGGCATTTGTCATGAATGCTGCCAATCAGGCGATTAACTGTGGCGACGACAATGACTATCGACGAGTAGTGAGCATTAATAGTTATTTACTGGTGAGGGACTGAAATGGGACGCTCAGGGTTTACGCTGGTAGAGTTACTGATCTCCATGTTTATTGGCGCTTTGTTATTGGGTGGCGTAGTCACAGCTTACGTCAGTATGAAAGTAACAACACGAGATACGATGGCGATTGGCGAGCTTCAGGAGGTTGGCAGGCTGACGCTGACCTTGTTACGCCGAGACCTCGAACAGGTTGGTTTCTGGGGTACCTTTTATGACAAAGGCCTGACGACGGTTAATTCAACCAGCCCTGCGAATCCGACTAACGATTGTTTTGGCGGTCTTAATAATGGTAGTTTTCCTAATGCGGTACAGACTAACTTCCGCTCAATCTACGCGGAGCAAACAAGCGGTGCGGCGTTAGATTGCATCTCAGGGGCCCGTAACAATACAGAGGTGTTACAGCTTAAGTTTCTGGAAGGCAGGCAAATCACAAATATCAGCGATGTTGAAAACAATCGTTACTATTTCATTGCACAGCAAGAACAGGGCACTTTTGTTGCCGGGGATAGCTTTGCAGGCATGCCGACTAACAACTCTACGTTGTGGCCCTACAGTCACCATGTTTACTATATCGCAGAGCAGCAAATTCAGATCAACAGTAAAACCATCACCACACCCATCCTGATGCGCAGAAGACTGACCGTGAGTGGCGGCATGACCACAGAAGCCGTGATTGAAGGGGTCGAAGACATTCGCTACCTGTTTGGATTGGACACCAATGGAGACAGCCGGGTAGATACCTATCGCAGTACACAAGATATGACCGCTGGAGACTGGGAGCGCTCAGGAGGGATTTTAACCGTGCAGATCATCGCATTAGTCAGAGTACTTGAGGCTGATGTGGGTCTGGAATTGAAAAGCCAGACTTATACCCTGGGCAATGATCCAGACAGACGGACTCTGACCTTTAATGACAGTTATCGTCGGACGGTATTTTCGACCACAATTCAACTCTATAATATGGGAATTTCAACATGGTAATGGCGCATAAACAGCAGGGCATGGTGCTGATTGTTTCTATGGTCCTTATTGTGGCCGTATTGAGTGTCGCTGTGACCCTGATGAGTAGTAGCACTATAGATATTAAGGTAACCAATGCTGCGCAGGAGCGCGAAGCCGCTGAAGCGCTGTTGATGGGAGAAGTACAACGCATTATCTCACAAGAAAAAGTACTGTTTGACGCCAGTGTTTTTCATGCTCGTAACGGTCAGTTTGAAAACGAGGCAGGAGAGATGGTTGAACGGGTGATCCGCAATGATGAAGAAATGGAGCTGAAAAGCCTGCAAGCCAACCTCAACAGCGGTCAGCTGCTGCTGGAATGCCCGCGTGTCTTTAATTTTACAGCAGCTGTCGGATGCGTCATTACTGAAGTAGAAAGCACAGTGCAATATGGTGACCAAGCTCAGCATCAGGTGACTGTTGTGATCGGCATAGCGCAGGAAGCGCTCAACATAAAGGGGAATCAATGATGTGGCATAGATTGTTGGGATTGCTGAGTTGTATTTGTATGTTCAGCGTCCAGGCCGAGGATATCGAGTTATTTGTTAAACATGACATCTCAAACTCTGAAAAGTCACGTGTGCTGGTTGTCTTTGATACCTCGGGGAGTATGGCGTGGGACGTGAAGGACGGTCAGCGATGCTATGAATATCGTAGTGGGCGGTTTCGCAGCATTGATTGCTTTGATTCTTCTCAAACCAGCAAACGTTGTTATAAGGTACGCAATGGCTGGTATCAGCAGTCAAATTGTGGCGACAGCCGCTTAAAGGTGGCGCAGGATGCGATTACGACATTGGTAGATGATAACCCGGATTTTGATATTGGCTTAATGCGACTTTATTCCAGTTCAGGCGGGTATGTACTGAATGGCCTGGGTGCCAGTACAACAACACTAAAAAACAAAATAGCCAACTTGCCTGCCAGTGGCAGTACACCTTTGTCAGAAACCCTCTGGGAAGCGTATCTTTACCTGACAGGTAAACGTGTGCTTTACGGGCAGAATAAAAGTGACCGTGATCGCAGCGTTGAAAGTAATGGTTATTATATTTCGCCCTTTAAGCCAGATCCGCTGGCGCCGAAACGTTGCGACACGTCCACCAATATCATTCTGATGACAGATGGCGATCCGACCAGCGACTCAGCACGCAATACGGACATTTACAATAAATATGTGTCTACATTTGGTTCAGTGCCTAGCAGAGTATCCAATAACTACCTGAATTCACTTGCCAAAGTAATGAGAGGAACGCCTGAAACTCAGGTCGATCTGTACCCCAGTACGCCGGAAGAGCTGGACTTTGCCCGTACCTATACCATAGGTTTTGGTACTGGGATGTCTAATGCGGGCAAAACGTTACTTGAGCAAACTGCACTTGATGGCGGCGGAGAATATAAACATGCGAATACGGCGTCTGAGCTGTCCGAAGCATTAAAGGCGACAATCACCAACATTCGCGAAAAGAGTGACAGCTTTTCATCGCCTTCTGTATCAACCAGTAGCTCTGATTTGAGTCGTAGTGGAGACTCTATCTATTACACTATGTTTTATCCTGAAACCCATACCCGGTGGCGGGGCAACCTGAAAAAGCTCAAGGTGAAAGGGGCCGTAATCCATGGTATGGGCAGCAATAGCCACGCCATTAATGAAGAGGGGGTTATTGCGGATAACGTGACCACTTACTGGTCTCAGGCCGGCTCTAAAGATGGTTCCAAAGTTGGGGTCGGTGGCGTTAACTACCAGCTATCACGACAAACAACGCGTAAACTGTATTCAGATTATGGAAAAGGCACCTTAATGTCTTTCGACTACGCCACCGCACTGATCGCTGCGGGCGGTAACTTGTCAAAATTGAGTACCATGTTTTCGGTAGATAACGCCGCTCAGGTACCTGATGTGATTAACTGGTCCAGAGGGATTGACGTTAATGATGAAAACAATAACGGCTCAACCAATGACCGACGCGACACCATTTTTGGTGACCCCTTGCACTCAAGGCCCGTGACGCTGGATTATGGTAATGGCGATTTGCGAGTGATTGTGGGTACCAATGCCGGGTTCCTTCATATGTTCAAGGATAACGGTGAGACTGTGAAGGAAAGCTGGGCATTTGTTCCCGGGTCCTTACTAGACATACTCAGACCTCAAATGGTGCGTCAGGATGATACCAAGCTGTACGGCATGGACGGTCCGATTACGGTTTACTTCTGGGACAAGAATGACGATGGTAAGGTCGGCAGCGGAGAGCGCGTTTGGCTCATTGCTGGCATGCGCCGCGGTGGTAACGAATACTATGGATTCGATATTACGTCTCCTGATAACCCAAGGTTGTTGTGGGGAGGCCCTATCAAAGGCGGGTCTGCACCCTATGAACAACTGGCACAAACCTGGTCTAAACCTCTGGTCACCTTTATTAAATCTAAACCTGATACGCCGGTTGTTATCTTTGGCGCCGGGTATGATACCAATAAAGACAATGCGCTTTTTTCTAACGATAGCATCGGCCGGGGTATTTATATTGTTGACATAGAAACGGGTAAGCCATACTGGAGCCTGACTGCGGCCAATGGTTTTACCGGTCAGCACAGTATTGCCGCAGATCTCAGTACCGTAGACTCTGACTATGATGGCTATACTGATCGTATCTATGCAACGGATACTGGTGGGGGCATTTGGCGTTTTGATATGCCCGGGACCAATCCATCGGACAGTGAAACCCCCTGGACTCATTTTAAACTGGCGAGTTTAAGTGGTGGAACAGATAATAATAAGCGTCGCTTTTTTTACCGCCCGGTTGTGGCTCGTACCTACTTTTCTAAGGTATCAACTGAAACGGTAAATGGTCAGACGATCACGATCCGCAGAGATATTCCCTATGAAGGACTGCTGATTGGCAGTGGTAACCGAGCCAAGCCGACGTCTACCGCTGTGCAGGACTTTCTCTATATGGTCCGGGATGAAAACACCAAAACACAATCATTCATAGGGGACAATGTACCGGCAACCATCAAATCATCAAATCTTTTGAATGTCACTAATGATCCCTTCTACTCTCGGCTAGACGACTTTGACCAGTTTGTAGAAAAAGAGGTTGAACTGGGTTTGGCAAGCGGCTGGAAACTGAAACTTGCTGAAGGCGAAAAAGCGATGGCGGCAGCGACCATTGTTGCAGGCGTAGCCTATTACACAACCTTTACCCCGGCCAGTGTTGAGATAAATGAGTGCTCAATTACAGCGGGCAGGGGAAGGTTATATGCGTTACATTTGAACTATGGTATGCAGATGCTGGATCTGAGGAGTTTTCAGACTACCGCAGAAGTGCCGGACACACCCAGAGTACACTTTAGTGAACATACCAATGAGGATGGCAGTACCACCATAAAAGCACAGTTGATCAGTCCTATTGTGACTGAAAGCAGTGACGATGTTATAGATGGCAAGATCCGGCTGGTCGAACCTGAAGCTGCCGCACCATACCGAAAATCAGACGGAACCGTTGGCGGTCCAATCGGCATAAATGACGTACAAATCGAAATGCAAACGCGGTTATTGTACATTTACAAAAAAGAAGAGCATGATGAAAAGAACTAATCGTACAGTATTGGGATTCACCCTGATTGAGCTGATGATCACCATCGCAATCCTGGGTATTTTAGCCAGCATTGCCTACCCCAGTTACTCACAGTATGTAAAGCGTGCAGCCAGGGCTGAAGCGGCATCCACTTTACTTGATGCAGTCAATAAACAAGAGCAGTATTTTGTGGATAACCGACAATATGCCAGCACATTAGCTGAGCTGGGACTGCAAACCACAACGGAGAACGGTTACTTTACTCTGACCATAGCACTGGGTGCCAATCTGAATACCTTTACAATTACAGCCACGGCATCGGGGGGGCCGCTTGAGGACGATCCTGATTGTACCACCCTAACCATCGATAACTTAAATATTCGCGGGAGTACAGGTAATTTCACCGCCGATCAATGCTGGGGGCGATGATCATTACAGCGATGCAGATAAGGTGAGAGTCCTGTTTTTACTTCAACAGTGACGCCGTTCAACACTGCGTTCACTGCGCCTGAATGAACCGTTTTGTGCAAAGGTACACATTACTAACCATTTCTAATCACTGGCCAACGAGGGGGTGCGTAACTGGATTGTTAAACCGCGCCACTACCGACTTCCCCTAACTGGGCACATCAAGGGCACCTATGCTGCAAGCTGGGTGCTCATGGTTAACGGCATTTTGTCGTTTCTCTGAGTCTGCTTCGGCCAACCACACTGACAGATAAAGCGAGTCCGATAGGCTCTCCGCGAAGGCGTCTGGCACAGTACACAAAGGTACCATTACCAAACCCCCTCAAAGTACCTGTATGTTTAAACGTAATCGCTTTTCTGGGATAGTCTAACGTGTCGCTGGCCGTGATCCCCGACAGTACCAGTAGCTTGATATCTCCACTATCGAACCGAGCGCGATCCTGATAATCGGTGAATACAGTGAGCTCCTTTTGCCACTGGGTGGTACATTGACCATTAACCAGCGGGCAAATAGTGACAGGCGCATTGTGTGTGATAGCCAGCAGTCGCGACAAGGTCAGGTGTCGGTCAATATTCAGCAGCGCATTTTTGGGTCTGTCCAGTTCCGTCAGCGTATGGATGGCAGGGACAGAGAGTAGTACCATCACGCCAAACAGCGCCATGCAAATGATCAATTCAAACAGGGTAAACCCTAAGCAGTTCCTTAAAGTCATGAGTATGCATCCGTGCATGAGTCATCTTTTCAGCTTAGATGGAGCGCGCCATATCACAAGGGGTATGAAGAATTATCACGGAGGGAGCTATTGAATAATGGCTTTTAAACCAATTCCACGATCATGCATCGAGTTTGCTCATGACAATTCTAATAAAAACCAGAGCGAAGCTATTGATTGCAGGTGAGCTGGGTATCGCCGCGATAGAGCGCAGAACCTACAACGCTGATCTCTAACTGTTGATTAGCGAAATTGGTTGCTGAAGGACAATAGATAAAGCTGCTGGCTTGTTGCATTGCTGTACGGCCACTTGAATCGAAGCGTAAACTGGCGCTTGGGAATGTAAGGGCGTCGTTTTCTGGTACTCGCTCCATCACACGCAATAGATCATCGGCATCGGCGTTATACGAACCGTTGTTGTTGCGGTCTAAAAATACGGTGATTCGGTTGCTTTGCCAGTCAGTCAGGCAGATAAAATCGCTATTGGTTTCAACCAGCGTTTGGCTTGCCGGGCAAATGACAATGATTTCATCTGTTGCGGTAGCATGGGCTCTGGCAAATGTCACAGTACGTTTGAGTTCCTGCAGGTAGGCTTCAGAACGGGTGGAACTCGAAATATTTGCCCCAAACGACAACACTATGGCAGACAACAAGCCCAAAATAGCAATTGTGACAATGAGTTCAATAAGTGTAAATCCAGCGAGTTTTTTCATCGTACACAACCAAAAATAGGAATAACTACTGATTATTATAGTGCGTCTTTTCGTTTATTAATTCAATCGCTTTGTTTGCCTTGTTTTGTTGGATTGTCTAAAATCGACGCATTACCAAAGGGATAAAAATCAATCATGAAAAAGATAGAAGCCATCATAAAACCATTTAAGCTAGATGACGTGCGTGAAGCCTTGTCTGACATCGGTATTACCGGTATGACCGTATGTGAAGTAAAAGGCTTTGGCCGACAAAAAGGACACACCGAGTTATATCGTGGCGCAGAATATATGGTCGACTTTCTGCCAAAGGTGAAACTGGATATCGTGCTGGCCGAAGAAGATGTGGATCGGGCTATTGATGTCATTTTAAAAACAGCACAAACCGGCAAAATTGGCGATGGTAAAATCTTTGTCACAGAGGTGGAGCGTGTTGTTCGTATCCGTACGGGTGAAGAGGATGAAGAAGCAATCTAATATCAATTGCGATTAATTAAGCAATTGGTATAGCTGGCCACTGAGTTATCAAGAAAAGATATAAAAATGCCGGGTACTGTTTACAGTCCCGGCGTTTTTATTTGCTCATTGAAGTACTGTTATTGCTAACGCTGTTGGTTTTGCTCTTTGGCTTTACGGGCGTTGTCGCTAAGCTCTTCAAGGCCCAACATTGCGTAGCTCTTTTCCATCATCTCAAGGGCAGGCACCAGATAGCTGCTTTGTGAGAAGTGTTCTACAACATACTTACCCCGATTGGCTGCGGCAAGATAGGCTTCACGCTCAAAGTAGTAGTTGGCGACCTTCAGCTCATAACGTGCCATTTTATTTAGCAACCAGGCAAGGCGCTTTTTGGCTTCCGGCACATAAGCGCTGTCAGGATAATTCTTTACCAGAGTCGACAAATCCTGAAAAGCAACGCGTGTCCGGCTTGGGTCGCGGTCTGCGCGGTCAATACCAAAGTACTCCTGGAAGCCGTTTTCATCGGCCTTAATGTTGATCAGGCCCCGCATGTAGTACATGTAGTCGAGGTTTTTATGGTTGGGGTTAAGGCGTAAAAAGCGATCTACCGTCGCTAAAGCCTGTTCTGTGTTCCCAGTTTGATAAAAGGCATATACCAAGTCCATTTGTACCTGATGAGAGTAAGGACCAAATGGATAACGTGAGTTGATGGCACTCAATAGTTCAATCGCACGGGCATACAGGCCAGAGTCGAGTGTTTGTTTGGCGTCTTCGTACAATGCCTGCACAGATTTATTTGGTACGCGTTCGATTTCTTCTTGTTCTGGGGCGGATGAGCAGGCTGCTAATCCCAATACAGATGCGCTCAATACGATTGCAAAAGCGCGTTTTCCCAACGTCTTTATCATTTTATTTTACTACCTTCGTTATCAGGCTAGGCCAAGTCGGCAAAACCGAGTAAACTATGCATTTATGCGATTCTAACCCAGTCGAGCATGGCTTGCACTGGTATTTTAGGTAAAGTTACACATGTCTGAGCAAATTTCTCTACAAGCCGATGTGCCAGTGGAACTGGGCGGTAAACGTCTAGACCAGATTTTGGCGCAATTGTTCCCCGATTTTTCACGTTCCAGAATAAAAACTTGGATCCTTGACGAAAAAGTCACCGTCAACGGTGATGTACTGGCGATCCCTAAGGAAAAGTTGCTGGGTGGTGAAGTGGTTGCGGTGGAAACGCAAATTGAGGCGGAGCGGGAATACGAAGCGCAGGACATCGCGTTAGATATTGTTTATGAGGATGATGACATCCTGGTGATCAATAAGCCAATGGGTCTGGTTGTACATCCCGGAGCTGGCAACCCCAATGGCACCGTGCTGAATGCATTGTTACACCACCACCCTGAAATCATCAATGTCCCACGTGCGGGCATAGTGCACCGCCTTGACAAAGACACCACGGGATTGATGGTGGTGGCCAAGACCATAGTTGCGCAAACACATCTAGTGAAAAACCTTCAGGCACGTGAAAACTTTACCCGTGAGTATGAAGCCATCTGTAATGGCACCATGACTGCGGGTGGTGTGGTTGAAAAGCCCATTGGTCGCCATGCCACTAAACGTACCCACATGGCAATCCATGAAATGGGTAAACCGGCGATTACGCATTACCGGGTTGCGGAAAAATTCCGCGCACACACACGCCTGCGTTTGCGTCTTGAAACGGGCCGTACCCACCAGATCCGTGTGCATATGGCTTATCTCAAGCACCCTTTGGTGGGGGATCAGCTTTATGGTGGTCGTCCTTGCCCGCCGCGTAATGCATCGCCAGAGTTTCTCGATACCTTGCGTGGCTTTAAGCGTCAGGCACTTCACGCCGTCAAGTTGCGTATAGCACACCCGGTGAGCGGCGAAATCATGACCTGGGAAGCACCGATCCCGGAAGACATGCAGCAACTGACAGCCGCATTGCGTGAAGACTTTAAGCTTAATCCACAGATAGATTACTAATATGATCTATCCAGATTGGCCGTTACAGGGGGTCGTTGGCACCCTGTCTACAACAAGACAGGGCGGCGTTTCGGCAGCCCCTTTTGATGGTTTCAATCTGGCCTGTCATGTTGGAGACAATCCGCAAGCCGTTGCTGACAACAGGGCTCAGTTGCAGGCTCAGGTCCCGGTCCCTATCGTTTGGCTTGAGCAGGTACACGGCAATACCGTGATCCTGGCAGAAGATCAGTACGATATCACTCATACGCCTCCGGCCGATGCAATCTTTACCCGCTCTTCTCAATTTGCTTTAGCAATCATGACTGCCGACTGTTTACCTGTGCTGATTGCCAGTCAAGACGGTCAGGAAATAGCGGCGGTTCATTGTGGCTGGCGGCCATTGGTGGCAGGTATTCTCGCTAAGACCCTGGCGCATTTTAAAACGCCTGCAAGTCAATTACATGCCTGGTTAGGTCCTGCAATTGGCCCTCAGGCTTTTGAAGTAGGCAAAGAGGTCGTTGATCAATTTGTCGCACTCAGCCGGGTACACAGCCAAGCGTTTGTGCGGCAGGAAAACGGTCAGTATCTGGCTGATATTTACCTTCTTGCCAGACAGCAACTGAGTGAGTTGGGTGTCACAGCTGTGTCTGAACACGCGCAGTGTACTGTGTCCAACCCTGAGCATTTCTTCTCTTATCGTCGCGATGGCCGCTGCGGTCGAATGGCCAGTTTGATTTGGCGCAAATAAATCTCGCTCTTTTGCTTTACACACCTTGATCAAACTCGCTCTGATACCCATTTTATAGGTAACTAAGTTATTTATAAGGTTATTTAGGGTATGCGAATAGATAGGTTTACCAGTAAATTTCAAGCTGCGTTGTCCGATGCGCAGTCACTCGCATTAGGGCGGGATCACCAGTTTATTGAACCTGTGCATTTAATGTACTCTTTGTTGCAGCAAAGTGGCTCCAGCGTCCGTGCTTTGTTCGCTCAGGCCGGGGTCAGTGCCGATGAGCTGAACACGAAACTCTCTCAGGCCATAGAAAAGCTGTTCAAGGTTGAAGGGGTCGGCGGTGATGTACAACTGTCAAATAACCTCATCTCACTAATCAATTTATGTGACAAGTATGCTCAGAAACGCAAAGACAAATACATCTCCAGTGAGCTGTTTGTGTTTGCGGCATGCGAAGATAAAGGCCCGCTGGGCGATATCTTCCGCTCATTAAATATCACTCAGGACAAAATTGAAAAAGCCATTAAAGCCATTCGCGGTGGCCAAAAGGTGGATGACCCGAATGCTGAAGATACCCGTCAGGCACTGGAGAAATACACGATAGATCTGACTGAGCGTGCCGAGCAGGGCAAGCTGGATCCGGTGATTGGTCGTGACGATGAAATTCGCCGAACCGTGCAGGTTTTGCAGCGTCGAACCAAGAATAACCCGGTGCTGATTGGTGAGCCTGGCGTTGGTAAAACGGCCATTGTAGAGGGCCTGGCACAGCGTATCATCAATGGTGAAGTGCCTGAGGGTCTTAAAGATAAGCGTGTACTATCGCTTGACCTTGGTGCGCTCGTAGCGGGTGCAAAATATCGCGGAGAATTTGAGGAACGCCTCAAGTCTGTACTGAATGAATTGGCTAAAGAAGAAGGCCGGGTGATCCTCTTTATTGATGAGATCCATACCATGGTGGGCGCTGGCAAGACCGATGGCGCCATGGATGCGGGCAACATGCTCAAGCCGGCGCTGGCACGCGGCGAGTTGCATTGTGTGGGGGCAACAACCCTGGATGAGTATCGCCAGTACATTGAAAAAGACGCTGCGTTAGAGCGACGTTTTCAGAAAGTCTTTGTGGCAGAGCCGAGTGTCGAAGACACCATTGCGATTTTGCGAGGACTAAAAGAGCGCTATGAATTACATCACTCTGTTGATATTACCGATCCGGCCATTGTGGCTGCGGCACACTTGTCACATCGTTATATCAGCGACAGGCAGTTGCCGGATAAGGCCATTGACCTAATTGATGAGGCCGGCTCGTCCATTCGTTTACAGATAGACTCTAAGCCGGAACAACTGGACAAGCTGGAACGTCGTATCATTCAGCTAAAACTGGAAGATAATGCACTGGCGAAGGAAAAAGATGAAGCCAGTCAGAAGCGCCGCACTGAAATGCAGACTCTGATCCAGCAGCTGGAAACAGAGTATCGTGAACTCGATGAGGTGTGGAATGCAGAGAAGGCCTCATTGCAGGGCACACAGGTCATCAAGGCGGAGCTGGAACAGGCCCGTCTGGATCTGGATGTGGCGCGCCGGGCAAGCGACTTGCAGCGTATGTCAGAGCTGCAATATGGCCGCATCCCGGAGTTGGAGCGCAAACTGGATTTGGCCTCTCAGGCTGAGATGCAGGAAATGAGCTTACTGAAAAACCAGGTTGGTGAAGATGAAATCGCTGAGATTTTGTCGCGCTGGACAGGTATCCCGGTAGCAAAAATGCTGCAGGGCGAGCGAGACAAACTGTTACAGATGGAAGAAGAGTTGCACAGAAAGGTCATTGGTCAGGATGAGGCCGTCAGTGCGGTGGCCAATGCCATTCGTCGCTCGCGCGCTGGCCTGGCCGATCCTAACCGGCCGATTGGCTCATTCTTGTTTTTAGGTCCAACTGGGGTAGGTAAAACCGAGCTGACCAAAGCGCTGGCTGGATTTATGTTTGACACGGAAGATGCCATGGTGCGCATTGATATGTCGGAGTTTATGGAAAAGCACTCGGTGGCGCGTCTGGTTGGTGCACCCCCAGGGTATGTCGGATATGAAGAGGGCGGCTACCTGACCGAAGCGGTCCGCCGCCGTCCTTACTCCGTGATTTTGCTCGATGAAGTAGAGAAGGCACACCCGGATGTGTTTAATATTTTACTTCAGGTGCTTGATGATGGCCGTTTGACCGACGGTCAGGGTCGTACCGTAGACTTTAAAAATGCGGTGATCATTATGACCTCGAATCTGGGCTCAGATGTTATTCAGGAGCAGGCAGGCAGCAATGATTATGCTGTCCTGAAGCAACGTGTCATGGATGTATTGGTGACGCAATTCAGACCTGAGTTTATCAACCGTATCGACGAAACGGTTGTCTTCCATCCGCTGATCAATGAGCACATTAAGCAAATTGCGGGCATTCAGCTGTCTAAGCTGCGCCAGCGTTTGCATGACAAAGGATTTGGCTTTGAACTTACTGAAAGAGCGCTGGATAAGATTGCGGCCAGTGGTTTCGATCCTGTCTATGGTGCGCGACCACTCAAACGTGCTGTCCAGCACCATATTGAGAACCCGCTGGCACAGCAGCTGCTGCAAGGGGATTTTGATGTTGGGGACGTGATTAAGGTGGATGTGGCTGAGGACGACATCGTTTTCACGCGTTAGCTTCCCCATCGCGGGCGGTAATATGCCGCCCGGACCTATTTAAATTCAATGTGCTGAGGTTGGGGGTTTTGTTGTGATATGTTAAAGTTCCTTATCGCCACATAAACACGCATCTTCCATGGAAAAGCTCTTTCGCCAGTATGGCATTTTTCGATTTGGTGGCAGCACTGAACTGTGTGCTCAGGACTTGCCACTGACATCACCTAGCGATCAGCAGGTGCTGATCAAAGTTATTTCAACGTCAGTCAATCCCATCGATATTAAAACACGCAGCGGCCTTGGCTATGTCGCTCAAGGTAAAGCGCCCGATGCGTTTTTACCTCTGGGCTATGACGTATTGGGCGAAGTCGTACAAACCGGTAACCATGTTACCGGGTTTGAACCGGGAGATAAGGTGATTGGCATGGCTGGCTTTGCCAGTCACCCCGGGAGTTATGCCAGCCATGTTTATGGCAACGCTGATGAATTTATTAAAGTCGAGCAGAATGCAGAAGCCTGTTTGGCCGGTCTGTGTCTGGCAGGGTTGACTGCATGGCAGGCGCTGGCCGATTTTGACCCTGAGCACGCGCCCGTGTATGTCAATGCAGCAACCGGAGGGGTTGGTCACTTGTTACTGCAAATCGCCAGGTTACGTGGTTTTGATGTGATCCCTGTCAGTCGGCGCACTGAGCATCAGGTATTCAGCACATTGGACTTTGAGGCCATCACATTGGACGCGTATTTGTCACAGCCTCGTAAGGGCCTCTTGATTGATTTAGTCGGAGGAAAGCTTGGGCAAAGTATGACGCAAAACCTGCTTGCTGGCTCTGAGATTGTCACTGTTCCCACGGTAACAAAAGATCAGGTATTAGCAGTTGCTCACCAACAAGGTGTGACGGGACGTGGACTATTGGTTGAAGCAAACCAGGCACATTTGGCATGTTTGTATGAAGCCGTATGTGCAGGCCAATTGCAGGTATTGGTTGATCAGCAATTTAAATTAAGCGACATTCAGCGGGCGCACGAGTATGTTGAACAAGGTGCGCATTTTGGCAAAGTGATCATTACCGCTTGAGTATTCGTAATTTGCCCCAATTGACAGTAGCATTGTGTATTACTGAGCACCGGGCCTCGAGGTATTAGTTTTTGAAACAGTTAAATTTACAAGGCAAGTTAGAAGCGCTTGCAACATCGGCACATCGTAGCGCCTTGCGTGGTATTAAACGCGGGATTGAACGAGAAGCGCTGAGAATTAAGTCATCCGGAGAGATAGCAAAAACCCCTCATCCTCAAGGGGCTGGTCATGCGTTGACACATGGTGCAATCACAACTGATTTCTCCGAATCTCTCCTGGAGTTTATTACCCCAGTCAGCGAATCACCTGAGGAAACGCTCTCTCAGCTGAGGGACCTACAAAAATATACCCTGAGCCATATGGGCGATGAACTATTGTGGCCAATGAGTATGCCGTGTTTTATTCAACATGAAGACGACATTACGCTGGCGCAGTTTGGTCAGTCAAATATTGGCCAAATGAAAACCTTATATCGGGAAGGCTTAAAAAACCGCTATGGCAGTATGATGCAGGCCATTGCGGGGGTACACTTTAACATTTCCTTCCCTGATTCTTTATGGCAGAGCCTGCAGGCACTGACTGAGAATACACAACCTTCACAAGCCTTTATTTCGGACCAGTATTTGGGTCTCATCAGAAACTTTAAACGTGAATTGTGGCTGATCAGTTACCTGTTTGGCGCTTCTCCTGCTCTGTGTCATTCTTTTTTGCAAGGCAAGAGCAGTGAATTACCGTTCAAACAGCTGGGACAGGGGACACTCTACCTGGAGTATGGCACCGCATTACGACTGGGAGATCTGGGTTATACCAACAGTGCTCAGTCATCACTGCGTGTCACGTACAACAGCCTGGACGAGTATGTCGCGGGGCTGCAAAAGGCTATTCGTAGTCAATCTGATCTGTATCAACATATTCCGGACTATCAGCACGATGTGCCAAAACAGCTCAATAAGAACATTCTGCAGATAGAAAACGAATTCTATTCGCCTATCCGGCCTAAGCGAAATGGTCGCTCGGGAGAAACCCCAACTCAGGCCCTAAGCCGAGGTGGCATCGAATATGTTGAGATCCGGGCTCTTGATGTTAATCCATTCAGTGAGACAGGGATTGATCTTGAACAAATCCTGTTCTTGGATGTATTCCTTACTTACTGCTTATTGAAAGAGTCTCCAGCGCTAAGCTGGGAAGAGCAAAAAGTCTGCGACCTAAATTTACAACAAGTCATCAACGAGGGGCGCAATCCTGATGTGACTCTGCAACGAGAAACAGAAGCTTGCTCTTTACAACATTGGGGCCAGGACATTTTTGAGCAATTGCATCACGTTGCAGCTGTACTGGATGAAGCGTATGGTGCTGAGCGCTATATGCCTGTGATAACTAAGCTCAGTGAGTGGGTAAGTCGGCCTGAATTAACTATATCCGGACGTATTATTGAACAACTAACCATCAAGGCCCAGGACAGCGGTAAACTGGCTTTGTCGCTGGCACAGCAGTACAAGCAGCATCATGTGTCAGATGACTATCATGTATTTCAGCAAGCCGATCTGGACACCATGAGTGAGCGGTCATTTTCGGACGAACAAGACGTGGTTGCTAAAGACAGTGCTACGTTTAACGAGTTTTTGCGGGACTACTTTTCTCGGGCATAAAAAAAGCGCAGCCAGTTGGCTGCGCAAATAAATATCAGGGATGAAACAATGCTAAACTGCTGCATTCAGAGAGTAAGACCGGCACAATTTAGAAAAGTTCAACGAGTTCATAAAAAAATGAGAAAAAAAATAATTTTATTACCTTTGTTGGCTGCATTGACTGGCTGTGCTACTGCACCTCCGAAGCAACCTAATGATATTTGTAAGATTTTTGAAGAAAAAGACGATTGGTATTTTGATGCAAAAGATGCTCAAGAAAAGTGGGGTTCACCTAAGCACGTATTAATGAGCATGATGTATCAGGAAAGTTCGTTCAGGCATGATGCCGCGCCTCCCATGGAGTACTTTTTATGGGTCATCCCCATTGGTCGTGCCAGCAGTGCCTATGGCTACTCACAGGCAAAAACACCAACGTGGAGCGATTACATCCGCGAAACGGGTAACTCTGGTGCAGACAGAGATGATTTCGAAGATGCCATAGATTTTATGGGGTGGTTTGTCTACAAGACCCATAAAATTAACGGTGTCTCCAAATGGGATGCCTATGCACAATACCTCAACTATCACGAAGGTTGGGGTGGCTATCGGCGGGGTACCTATAAGAAGAAGCAGTGGCTGATGAAAGTGGCCAATAAAGTGAAGCATCGCGCCTCGCGTTATGGTGCTCAGCTTAAGCGATGTGAGGCCGATCTGGATAAGAACTGGTTTGAGCGATTATTCTCCTAACGTTACGCTATTTAAGCCCCTTCCTTAAAAATGTGCAGCAGATAACTCACCTGCTGCACCGTGCTCAATGTTTAGCAATAGCATTGGGCACAATTGCAATACCTGTTATTTCCCTGTCGAATCAGCAGGTGGTGTTGCGTGAGAATCGACAATCCCAGGTGTCACACTCATTATGAATAGAGGGCAGGCAGTTGTAGGATTGGGCGCAGTTCAGTGTTGTACAGGTGTAGCTGGTACGTGTATCCCAGTCACTTGGACAATTTGAAGTGGGTGGTACACCGCCTGCGATTTTACCAGTCATTTTGACTGGTAATACTGAGTTGTCGGCTGAGAGTGTTTTTACTTTTTTCTTATTGAGCTTAAGTTTCATAGTAATTCCTTTATTGATATTAGCATCCGTTTTTGGAGAAACGGCAATCCCAAGACACAGGGCAATCACCGACAACAGTGTGCGGTGGTGGACAAGTGTAGGTTTCGCATTTAGTTGATATACAGCCGCCGCTGGTCCAGCGATCCCAGTCACTTGGACATTCTAGTGTCACTAAACCTCCGGCAACCTGAGGTGTCATTTTCCCGGGTAGCACTGCGCTGTCAGTAGACAAGGCTTTCACGTTTTTCTTGTTCAATTTTAACTTCATTTGTATTTCCTTGTTTATTTGAATATGCCCAAAAGGTGGGCTGAATCAGTTAACAATAATGAAACCAACTTGTACAGAATGTGGTCAGAATTTTAAGGGGGAATTGGTGAGTTTTTTGTAACTAAAAATAAAAAGCCGCGGTACGCGGCTTTTTTACTAGTGTGATTTGGCAGGCTTTTTCTTTTTGTTGGGGTAAACTTTGACCACCTTGATCATGTTTTCCTTTATTTCGACCACTTCCATGGGGTAGCCCGCTATTTTCAGGCCCAACTGTGTCTGTGGAATATCCTCAAGATATTCCACAATCAGTCCGCTGAGGGTTTTTGGACCTTCTGTAGGCAGGTGCCAACGCATTTCTTTGTTCAGGTCGCGTACGTTCGCGCCACCATCAACCATAACTGAGCCATCATTTTGAATGTCTACCTCGTCGCTCGGGGCTGGTGTTTTGGTTGTGGTAAAGTCGCCGACGACTTCTTCAAGGATGTCTTCCAGTGTCACCAGGCCCTGGATATCCCCATATTCGTCGACCACCAGACCGATACGCTCTTTGTTTTGCTGGAACTTTAAAAGTTGCGTGTTCAGTGAAGTGCTTTCCGGAATATAGTAAATTTCTCGCACTGCTCGCAGCAGTGAAGGCTTGTCAAACTGTTCTTTGGTCAACAGACGCAAAGCATCGCGTGAATGGATAAAGCCAACGGCGTCATCTATCTGGTCACGATATAGCAGTACCCGGGTGTGCTGAGCATTGGTGAGCTGTTTAGAGATCACTTTCCAGTCGTCGTTGATATCTATCGCATTGATCTCACTGCGTGGGATCATAATGTCTTCAACCGTCACATGATCCAAATCCAAAATGGAGGTCATCATGTCCTGGTGGTTGGTTGGCAACATAGCGCCTGATTCATTGAGGACAGTTTTGAGCTCTTCTTTACTCAGGCTGTGCTCTTCTATCTGCTCCGGTGATACGCCAATCAGTTTCAACATGCCGTTGGTGATCCAGTTTACGGTCACAACCACAGGGAAGAGTATTTTTAGCAGGAGTTTCAGAATCACAGAGCTGGGAAACGCGATTTTTTCGGGGTACAGTGCCGCCAGTGTTTTCGGTGTAACTTCTGCAAAGATCAAGATGACCAAGGTCAGAGCAAAGGTGGCAACCACAATACCTGCATCACCCAGTAAGCGCATACCCAAAACGGTAGCAACCGCTGAAGCGGCAATGTTAACCAGGTTATTTCCGATTAAGATCAGACCAATTAAACGGTCCGGGCGTTTTAAAAGTTCGTCTACGCGCTGTGCCGACTTGTGTTTTTCTTTAACCAAGTGGCGCAATCGGTAGCGATTGATAGACATGATCCCGGTTTCCGAACTGGAAAAATAGCCCGAGAGCAGAACAAGCACGCCAAGAATAATAAACAAGGCGCTGGTTGATATGTCGTCCAACAGAGGATCCCTTTTTTGCTTACGAAGGAGTATTAAGCGTTAGCCAGAATTCAGAGTCAAGTCAAAAAGCATGAACTTAAGTTAAAACTTAGATTAAAACTTTCCTAAGATCACTTCTTGAACAAATCGACTGCCGAAATAAGCCAATGTCACAATGCCTGAGGCGCCCAATACCGCGAATACCACAGATTTACCGCGCCAGCCAAACTGGTGGTGGCCAATGGTCACTGCGGTAAAGATACACCAGGCAAGCAGCGACAGTACTGTCTTGTGTAAGAACTCTTTGGCAAACATGCCCTCGAGGAACACAAAACCAGACAACAGCGCCAGAGTTAACAGTCCGGTGCCGACGGTCAATAACTGATACAACTGGGACTCAACCTGCATCAATGGCGGAAGGTGACTGTGCATGATGGCCAAATCTTTTTCTTTTAACCTGCGATCAATAAAATAAAACTGTACCGCGTAAAGCGTGGCAATGATAAGCACGCAGTAAGCCAGTAAAGACAGGGAAATATGTACCACCAAGCCAATATCTACGTCCAGCGATTTCATCACTATGTGGTGAGGGACAAACAGGCTGGCGACCAGAAGTATCGAGGCGAAGCCATAGACAACCGGCAATAACAAAGTGGCCGGAAACTTTAAAGAAACCGTGGTCACCGACACCACAATGACCCAACAGGTAAGCAACGCCACATTAATGGTACTGAGATCTTGGCCATCCTGCGTAAACACGGAGTTTACCAGTACCAGCATATGGCTGAGTATCGCCACGGTGCTGAAAATAATGGTCAGCTTTTGACTAGGGCCTTCCTTATGGAATAGGCGCGATAGTACGTGCCCGGTGGCAAGTACATAAAACAGACTGGCAAACAAAGATAAACTGATGATCAACATGAATGGCTTTCTACTTACATGCTCCTTTTGTAGGCTATTGTATTTTAAGCACGGGTTCTTGCATAGGGGCAGGGAAAAAGTTTCTTAACTGACTTGAATACTGTATTAGTGACGCGCATATCAGTATAATGCTGGGCAATTACGACATACTGGAAGCGATAAATGTTTGAGAACCTCCAAGAACGCTTAGGAAAAACGCTTAAAAACATCAGCGGCCGCGGCCGACTAACCGAAGACAATATTAAAGAAACGCTCCGTGAAGTGCGTATGGCGCTGCTCGAAGCGGATGTGGCTTTACCTGTCGTCAGAGACTTTGTGAAGCAGGTTAAAGAGCGGGCGGTTGGTGTTGAAGTGACTAAGAGCCTGAGCCCAGGTCAGGTTTTCATCAAGATCGTACGTGAAGAACTCGAAAAAGCCATGGGTGAGGCCAACGAGGAGCTCAACCTGGCTGCGCAGCCCCCTGCGGTTGTAATGATGGCAGGTCTGCAAGGTGCGGGTAAAACCACCAGTGTGGGTAAACTGGCCAAGTTCTTAAAAGAGCGCAAGAAAAAATCAGTGCTGGTAGTCAGTGCCGACGTATACCGTCCTGCGGCAATTAAACAGCTGGAAACGTTGGCCACAGAAGTAGACGTTGAATTTTTCCCCAGTGATATTTCGCAAAAGCCGGTGGACATTGCTACCAATGCGATTTCACACGCGAAGAAAAAGTTCATTGATGTAGTGCTGGTGGATACTGCCGGTCGTTTGCACGTCGATAATGAGATGATGGGCGAGATAAAAGATCTCCATGCGGCCATCTCACCGATTGAAACCCTGTTTGTGGTGGACTCTATGACGGGTCAGGATGCGGCAAATACGGCGAAGGCATTCGACGAAGCTTTGCCGCTAACAGGTGTGATCCTGACCAAGACTGACGGTGATGCACGTGGTGGTGCGGCGTTATCTATTCGTCACATTACTGGTAAACCCATTAAGTTCATCGGTGTGGGTGAACGCACTGATGCGCTGGAACCATTCCACCCGGATCGTGTCGCGTCACGTATTCTTGGCATGGGTGACGTACTGTCCTTGATCGAAGAAGTAGAGTCTAAGGTTGATAAAGACAAAGCGGCTAAAGTGGCAGAGAAAGTCTTTAAAGGCGATGGCTTTACGTTGGAAGATTTTGCTGAACAACTGCGCCAGATGAAAAACATGGGCGGTATGATGTCAATGCTGGATAAGTTGCCTGGTATGTCGAATCTGCCGGATGCCGTTAAAGGTCAGGTAAACGACAAGACCTTTAACCAGATGGAAGCCATCATTAACTCTATGACACCGCATGAGCGCGCGCGTCCGGAAGTCATTAAAGGCTCGCGTAAGAAGCGGATTGCAGCCGGTTCCGGTACTCAGGTTCAGGATATCAATAAGCTGCTCAAGCAGTTTACCCAGATGCAGAAAATGATGAAAAAGATGAAGGGTAAAGGCGGCATGATGAAAATGATGAAGAACATGAAAGGCATGATGCCACCGGGCATGTTCGGTGGTGGCGGTCCTAAGTTTTAATTCAGGGCCAGGCCAGACTAAAAAAGGACAAACTGATGCAAATCACTTTGTCCTTTTTTAATGGTTAGCTTTCTACGGCTTCATCAAATTGTGCGCGGGCCGCTTTAGTAAGGCGCACCAGTTCTTTGCGCACTGCCGTTGCGTCTTCACAGCGCTTATCAAATGGCACGTAGTATGACTTGTCACTGGCTCTGAAATAGCAGCCTTCATTGAGTAGCGTGGTCATAGTCACCTCTGCGGCATCAACATTATGCACTAGCTTGAGGATCAACTGATTGGCATCCTGGTGATCGTCATTCATATGTGCCACCATGTGCGCTTCACTGGCCAGGTCCCAATTTGCACCGGGCTGTGCCCATTCTTCTGCTTCCAGCCAGAAAATCTGTCCAAAACCAGCAATATAGCGTACCCGCTTAATTTCCATACGCCATAGTTTGAAGTCATGGGCTTGCCGATAGCTCACTGCTTCTGGAAAGTGGCGCTCGTAGCGTAATAACAGGTCGCTTGCTTCTTGTTCTGGCACCGGGGTGGCGTCGCCGACGATGGTGACGCGGGCATGCTCGTTCTGATCTCCGCTTTGTGCAGCATCAAATATGGTTGCGCACACTCTGCTGTCTTCCGTCAGATTTCGAGAATGCTGCGCAATGCCAGCAATGTAAAAAATCAGCCGACCCTGATCGTCACTCATAAATGGCGTGACTGAGCCAAACGGGTAGCCTGCCAGATTTTTAGACAGTGTGGACATCACACAGACAGTCGAATGTCTGAGTAGCTGGCGCGCTTCAAAAACAGCTTGTTCACGCATGGGGAGCTCCTGTTAGCGGTTCTGAGAATATCATAGGTATATTATATCCGGGATGCAGATTAATCTGCATGCCTGTTTGGTAAATGGGTTGCAATACATCGCGCCTGAGGACATCCTGCGGCGGGCCATCGCTGCGGATCTGGCCCTGATCCAGCAAGAGGATCCGGTCGGCATAAAGCGACGCGAGATTTAAATCATGCAATACGGCGACAACCGTATTACCCTGACGGGCAAAGCGTTGCGCGGCACTGAGCACACGATGCTGGTGGTGCAAATCAAGTGCTGAGGTAGGTTCATCCAGCAACATCAGCTTGTTTTGGGTGTCGGGGTCATGGGCGTTAAGCTGAGCAAGACAACGGGCAAACTGAGCGCGCTGAAATTCCCCCCCCGACAACTGGGTAACTTCCCGCCTTGCGAGTTTTTCAAGTGCCAGTAGTGTGATGAGTTTATCAACCACTACCGCCTGTTCTGCGCTGCTTTCCTGGTATGGGTAGCGACCCATAGCGATTAACTCGGCGGTATTGAAAGCAAAATTGACCCGGTTGTGCTGTAAAAGCACAGCCCGTTGAGTTGCCAGAGTCAGCGGATCGAGTGTATCTAATGCATGTCCGTGCCACAGGATCTGGCCACTGTAGGGGATATCATCACAAATCGCGCTCAGCAGGGTCGACTTTCCGGCGCCATTCTCACCCAGCAGGACAATAAACTGACCTGCTTCTAGCGTGAGTGACACTTTGTTCAGTACCTGCTTGCCTGCCCGGAAGACAGTCAGGTTGTGACATTCAAGCATGTGCGCCTCGCTTTTGTTGTATCAGTAAATAAACGAAAAAGGGACTGCCAAATAATGCGGTGATCACGCCAATAGGTAGCTCTGATGGCGCGACCACGAGGCGCGCCAGCCAATCTGCGCTTAGAAGTACCACACAACCAAGTAGCATGCTCAAAGGCAGCATGCGCCGAAGGTCGGGCCCCACCAACAACCTTGCCAGATGAGGGACCAGCAGGCCGACAAAGCCAATCATACCCGACATGGCAACGGCGCCACCTACGCCCAGCGCTATCAAAAATATGACTTCATTTTTCAGTCGCCTGACATTAACACCCAAATGTCTGGCATCGCGCTCTCCGAGCATCAAAGCGTTGATCTGTTTACGACGCATAACCAGCATCACGACACAAATGAGAATGAGGGGCGCGCCATATTGCATAGCTGACCAGCTGGCGCCGGCCAGTGCGCCCATCTGCCAGTAGGTCATCAGGCGCAAAGAAGTATCATCGGCGAAAAAGCTGAACAGTCCGATCAGCGCCATGGCCACGGCATTGATCGCCACTCCGGCAAGCAGCAATATAGTGATCTGGATCTGACCATTGTGGCTGGCAATACGATACAGCAAGGAAGTGATGGCCAGCGCGCCTAAAAAGGCAGCTGGCGCTACCATAGCTTCGTTAATAAAGGCCACTTTCGGGGAAAGTGCTATCACCGCAATGGCTGCGACGGCCGCACCACCGGTGACCCCCATCAGGCTGGGATCGGCCAATGGGTTGCGACACAGTGCCTGACTGGCAGCGCCACTGCAGGCAAGCACACACCCAACCAACAGGGCCAGTAACAGTCTTGGCAGACGGATCTGAGTGACCACGGTTATATGCAGTTCGGTAATATCTTGTGTTAGCTGATCTGGGAGCAGGGCTACCAGAGGCATACGCGAGTCCCAGCCTACCGGGCCGCTACTTAGAGACAACCAGGCCAGTGCAAGCAGTACAGTACTGCTTAACCATAACCAGATTGTGTGATGACGTGCTGTTAAAATGGAGTGTGTCGGTGTCATAGTGCGGACTGTTCCCGGTACGCGGCAAGCTGAGCTATAGCTTCAGGTAATCGGGTTGTCATCCCCATCGACATTAAAGAATCCATCACCAATAGTCTGCATTGCTGAGCAGCAGGTAGCAAAGCGAGGGCACTTTGCTGGCAAAACTGCTCCGGGCCACCGAGGCTGTACACGACATGACTTGGGGCAACCAGAAAGTCGGGTGAGCTGACTAGCATAGCTTCGCGATTGAAGGGCTTATAGCCGGGCTCTGTTGCCAGATTGCGCACACCTGTGTAGCCGAAGAGCAGATCAGGCACGGTTTCAGGGCCAGCTACGGTGACACCTCGATCGCCGGCAGACAGAATAAACAGCGCGCTGAGGGATGACGGTGGTGCTTTAAGTGGTAAGGCTTGCTTCAATCTGTTTATAAGCCGCTGTGCCTGACTTGGCTGGCTCAGATCCCTGCCAAGCTGAGCGATGAGGGTAAATAGCTCATTGATATTAGTCGGCTTATCATACAGGTTAAGTTGTACCCCGGTGCTGCGCAGCTGAGTTAAGACTTCGGGCCTGCCGCTGCCTTCTAATGCCAGGATCAGTTCAGGCTGTTGCGATAGCACACCTTCAGCGGCCAGATCTCGATAGTAGCCCACCTTGGGCAATTTAGTTGCAGCCGCAGGAGAAGTGCTGGAGGTATCTACTGCCACGACTTTTTCTCCTGCCCCCATAGCAAATACTATGTCAGTTATAGAACCTCCCGCGACAACTATCCGCTGTGCGGCGACCCCCTGGAGACTGAGCATTGATATCAACATCAGAAATATAAGTTTACGCATGATTTATCTCGTTTAACACAATGGTTTTTAGTTCCCCTGTACCTTTCGTCACAATTTTTTAATTCATCTGCCACGCAGAAATAGAGGGGGATTGCCTTGTCAGATGCCGATTCTACTGAATAAAACCACTTAAATCTACATAAATATAAAAATGAAAACCATTATCATTTGCAAATACGTTTAAGGGACATTATAGTGCACAGCAAAATAGTTCTGTTTAATTCCTGAATGAGGTTTCAAATGACTCTTAAGCACAGCAGTATTGCGCTTGGCGTAGTGACGGCACTCCTTGGTACGACCGATTTAAAGGCCGATGAATTCGAAAAGTCGGCAGAGGTCCTTGTGGTCAGTGGTTCGCGGGTTGAACAAAAGTTGTCGGATGTGACTGGGAGCGTCAGTGTTGTGACTGAGCAAGCGCTGGAGGAGGAAGTCAGTATCGACCTGGCTTCGGCGTTTCGCTATCAAACGGGTATTACCGCACAGGGCAGTGCAGGAAATGCGCAGGCCATCACAGTGCGCGGAATTGGTGGTAACCGGGTGGTCTATATCAAAGATGGTAAACGTTTAAACGATGCCTATGAAGGTGGACAGGGCCTGTTAATTGGCCGTGGCTATTTGGATATTGAAGGCATCAGGCAAATTGAAATAGCCAAAGGTGCCGCTTCTTCACTCTATGGCTCTGATGCGCTCGGCGGTATCGTCGTGATATCCACAAAATCACCTTCTGATTACCTGGCGGATGCCCCCAGCTATGCACATCTCAGTGCTGGTTATCATGGTGCCAGTGACGAGCAAAGTCTCAGTGGCGTGTTTGCAAAGCGTCTTGGCGAACATGCTGCGTCGATCCAGTTAACTCGCCGAGAGGGGAGCCAGACACAGAATTTCGACGAAACTTTACCAGAATATGACTATACCTCCACAGCTGCAGTGCTTAAAGGTGAGCTGACTCTGGATGCGCAGTCCAGCCTGGTAGCCAGTTTGGATTATTATACCCAAAAAACAGATCAGGTGCTGGTCGCTCAGAGTCACGAGACTGATGAAGTGAACGATAGCTTGTCTGTATCTGTTCTATATAAAAGCAGTGCAGTAACCGCGCTATACGATAGCCTGGAAGCACAGGTATACTTCAGTGATTACGAGCAGCAAAGCAATCAGATCCGCACGGGGGCTGACCGCTCAGGATCCTACGTAGACAACAATGATTATCGCTTTGAGCAGCAAATTGTCGGTACTCGTTTGGTACTCGACAAGCAGTTAAATGTCGGAGATGTCGCACACCAACTCGTGTATGGGGTTGATTTCGACATGTATGACACCGAGCGGCCACGTTATAAATCACGACGTGACCTGCAGGGCAGTTTGGTCAAAGACAATGAGGCACAAAAAGCGTTCCCCGGGGCGGATACAACGCTGATCGGACTATTTGTCCAGGATAATGTAACGCTGCTGCCCAATATTTTGACTGTGAATGCGGGTTTGCGACTGGACAGCTATCAGATGGACCCGAAGCGGGATGCACTGTATACCAGTGATGCAATTGAGAAAATTGATGAAACAGCGCTGTCACCTAAACTGGGTGTGGTGTACAGAATTTCGGATGGCCTGAGCCTGGTTGGTCAGTATGCGCGTGGTTTTAAGATCCCGCCCCACGATCAGGCTTATCAGAGCCACGGTGTTGAGCCTTTCTACCAGATCATCCCCAATTCAGATCTTGATCCGGAATACAGTGACAGCATTGAGCTCGGCTTAAAAGGCAGTTTTGATAGTAGTCAGTTCTCCCTTGCCGTATTCCATTCGACCTTTGATGACTTTATTGCTAATCAACTGGTTCGCACTGAACCGACCTTCATACCCAATGTCAGTAAACAGGTCTATCAATATCACAACCTTGAGGAAGTCAAGATCAAAGGGGTTGAAGCCAATATGACCCTGTGGTTCAACGATCAGATTGCCTTAGATAGTGGCCTGACCTACCTGCATGGTAAGAATTCACAGACCGATGACTACATAGAGTCGCTGAGCCCGCTCAATGGCTTTATCAAAGCGCGCTATGAGTCTGAGCATTGGTCGGTCACAACGGCTTTACGCGCAGCCAGTAGAATGGACAAAGTGCCTGCTGAGACAGCGATAGAAACCGCGGGGTGGGCCACGGTCGATGTATTCGCGGATTATCAGTGGCAAGACTGGCAACTCAATATGGGTATCTTCAACCTGCTGGATAAGGAATACGTCAACTATGAACGGGTTGCGGGCAACGCTGCCGATATCAGCTTATCTCAGTATACGATGCCCGGGCGCTACCTGGCAGCCAAGGTAAAGTTCACCTTTTAGTGAGTATTGTTTAGGCTTCGGTATTCATATAGAAGGGGGTCTGTTTTGAGGCCCTTCTATATATAAACTTGGTGGTCAGAGGGATCTGACCCAAATCAGCTATGGCACTCACTCAATTCAGGTGTCACCACCGGCAATTACCCTGCGTCTTCATCATTTGGTAATAAAATGGATTTCCCACTTGCAATGCGTGAAAAAAGACGTACAATTCCCCAGCTTCCCAAAGTGGGAAGCAAATCTTATTAATGAAAACAGTCAATCTATGTAGAGGACGGTATGGTAACTATTCGTTTGCAACGTGGCGGCGCTAAAAAGCGTCCATTCTATCAAATCGTGGTTGCGGATAGCCGTTTCTCGCGTGACGGTCGTTTCATCGAGAAAGTAGGTTTCTTTAACCCAATCGCTGCTGGTCAAGAAGAAAAGCTTCGTCTGGACCTTGCCCGTGTTGATCACTGGGTAGGTCAAGGCGCTGGTCTTTCTGATCGCGTAGCTAAACTGGTTAAAGACGCTCGTAAAGCGGCTTAATAGGCGTAAGTGTAACCATGAGTCAAGAAAAAACCTCGACAATCGTTGTTGGTAAACTTGGTGCTCCTTATGGCATCAAAGGTTGGCTTAAGGTGCATTCATTTACTGATGATCCCCAAGGGATCTTCGATTTCAGCCCATGGTTGATAGGTCAACAAGGTAAATGGCAAACCTTTGAAGTGAGCGACTGGCGTCGTCACAGCAAAGGCTTTATCGCTAAGTTTGCGAACATCAACGACAGAGACGAAGCAATGGCACTGACCAACGCGGAAATCTCGGTAGATGTAGAGCAGCTCCCTGAATTACCAGAAGGGGAGTTTTATTGGCGAGATCTCATCGGTATGACAGTCGTTACGACAAAAGGGTATAACCTGGGTCATGTTGATGACTTGATGGAGACAGGATCAAATGACGTTTTGGTTGTGAAAGCAAACAAAAAAGATGCATTTGGCCAGTCTGAACGTTTAATCCCCTTCCTGACAGACTCTGTTGTGATTGAGGTTAAACACGAAGAACGAGAAATTACTGTAGACTGGGATCCGGCGTTTTAATGAGTGAACAGCAAAAACTATGGGTTGGGGTGATCTCACTCTTTCCTGAAATGTTTGACGCGGTAACTCAGCAAGGTGTGACCGGTCGGGCCGTGAAAAACGGTTTGATCGACTTTCACTGCTGGAATCCGAGAGACTATGCACTGGATAAGCACAGAACCGTTGATGATCGTCCTTATGGCGGTGGTCCGGGCATGCTGATGATGGTCGAGCCTCTTAAACAAGCCATCCTTGATGCCAAACAGGCAGCAGGTGAAGGCGCTAAAGTAATTTACATGTCTCCACAAGGGCGGAAGTTAGATCAACAAGGTGCAGCCGAACTGGCTCAATCCGAAAAGTTGATTTTAGTCGCTGGTCGCTACGAAGGTATAGACGAGCGGATCATCGAGTCGTATGTCGACGAAGAGTGGTCCATCGGGGATTTTATTTTAAGTGGGGGTGAACTGCCCGCCATGACATTGATCGACGCAGTCGCGCGATTGGTGCCTGGTGTGTTAGGACACAACCAGTCTGCAGAGCAAGATTCGTTCTCAGACGGCTTGTTAGATTGTCCACACTATACTCGGCCAGAAACGTTGGATGGAAAACAGGTGCCTGCTGTATTACTCAGCGGAAACCACCAAGCGATAGCCGAGTGGCGCTTAAAGCAGTCACTGGGAAGAACTTGGTTACGCCGTCCAGACTTGTTGCGTAACCTAGCTCTGACTGAGGAGCAAGCACGTTTGCTTGCTGAATTTCAGCAAGAACATGAAGCTTGTGGCTAGAAGACAGTTACTCCTAGGAATGTGAGAAATAAAATGGCAAAAGTAAACCAAAATATTATTAAAGAGCTTGAAGCTGAACAGCTTAAGCAAGACGTACCTGCTTTCGGCGCTGGTGACACAGTAGTTGTTCAGGTTCGCGTTAAAGAAGGCGAGAAAGAGCGTCTACAGGCCTTTGAAGGTGTTGTAATCGCTAAGCGTAATCGTGGTCTTCACTCTGCATTCACAGTTCGTAAAATCTCGAACGGTGAAGGTGTAGAGCGTGTATTCCAAACGCACAGCCCTCTTGTTAGCAGCATTGCAGTGAAGCGTCGTGGTGCAGTTCGCCGCGCGAAACTTTACTATCTGCGTGAGCGTTCTGGTAAGTCTGCACGTATTAAAGAAAAACTTAACTAATACGTCGTATTTACCAATGCTTAAAAACGGGCCACTCTTTGAGTGGCCCGTTTTGGTTTTAGGCCACAATTACCTGACTTCTTCAATTGCCTACCTAGATGTCTACGGCTTTTAATATTGATCCGCTTTAATTCAATGATGAACCTGCTTTTGTGTGAACTATGATGAGATTTAATCGCGGTAAAAGAGCTTGCTAATCTAAGCGAGTTGGCATTAGACTGGTGTACCTTTTGGTTTACTAAAGTAAATGATAGTTTACAGTATGGGAATGAGTCAAACATCTGAACTAACTTTGCTCCGGGAGAAAATTGACGCCTGCGACAGTGCGTTGGTTGACCTGCTGGCACAACGTCGAGATCTCACTGAGCAGGTTGGAAAAATCAAGCAAGTCACCGGGGCACCGCTGCACGTACCGCAAAGGGAGGCGGACCTGATTGAGGCAAGGCGAGCGCAAGCAGATCGAAAGGGAGTCAACCCGGACCTCGTTGAAGATATATTACGCCGAATGATGCGCGAAGCCTATGAGAATCAGCAAAGTGAGCTGGCTTGCGCGGCTCCTCAGTTGTCACCCGTGGTGATTGTTGGTGGCGCAGGCGCCATGGGCCAATTGTTTACCCGCCAGTTGGAGCGCTCAGGGTATGAAGTGCGTATTTTGGATAAAGCACAGCAAGCAGATCAGGCCGCGATCCTCTCGGATGCAAAATTGGTGCTGTTGAGTGTGCCCATTAATGCGCTGGAGCAAGTGATCAGTGAGTTACCACCCCTTCCTGACGATTGCGTACTGGCAGATATTACCTCCGTTAAACAAGCGCCCCTGCAAGCGATGATGAAAAAGCATCCCGGACCTGTGGTGGGGTTGCACCCAATGTTTGGGCCAGATATTTCGCATTGGGTAAAGCAGACTGTGGTGGTGTGTGACGGGCGCAACAGTGAGGCGTATCAGGGGTTGCTTGAGCAGCTCAAGATCTGGGGGTGTCATTTGGCCAATATGGCTGCTAAAAAGCACGACCAGGCTATGCAGATCATTCAGGTTATGCGCCACCTCACGACATTTGTTTATGGCCAGTTTCTGGCCCGTCAGTGCCACACGCTGGAAGAGCTAAAAGGGTGTTCATCACCGATTTATCAGCTTGAGCTAATGATGGTTGGTCGTCTGTTTGCGCAGTCTGGTGAGCTTTACACTGATATTATGCTGGCACAGTTTGAAGAAGTGGAAGGGTTGCTGGCAAGCTACCAGGATACCTTTGAACAGACGCTGGGTCGTTTGCAGTCGGGCGACAAAGCGGCACTGATGGCCGCCTTTGATGAAGCAAAGAATTACTTCTCGGACAGTGCACAAACCTTTTTACGTCAAAGCCGGGGTCTGCTCAATAAGGCCAACGACGCTAAGGTCATTTCCTAGTTTATACTGAAGCTGAGCGAGGTTATCCTCGCTCCCTGTGCTTACACGACTTCTACTGCCTGCAGAGATTCACTTTGGTAGCAGCCCAGGATACGCACATACTGGGTATGCTCCTTCAGGGATTCGAGGGCGCTTTGTACTTGTTTATCCGCGACATTAGCCTGCAGGTCAACATAAAACACTTCTTCCCAGGGGTTACCTGGCACCGGGCGCGATTCCAGTTTGGTCATATTAATATTGTGCTCTTTGAACACCATCAGGGCGTCGGCAAGAGATCCGACCTTTTGCTTCGTTGCCATGATCAGGCTGGTTTTGGTTGGGATCTGGGTCGACACTTGCAGTGGCTGGCGCGCAACGACAATAAAGCGACTGTGATTTTCTGCTTGATTAGCCAGACCATTTTTAAGTACTTCCAGGCCGAACCCTTTGCCAGCTTGTGCGGAGCCAATTGCGGCACTGTTTGGCGTGTCTGCGGCCAGTTTCAGTGCGCTGGACGTAGAGTCGCAAGTTTCTTGTATCAGGTCGCCCAGTCCTTCCAGGAAGCGGCTGCACTGTGCGAAGGGTTGGTGATGGGCGAAAATTTTATTGATGTCTTTGAGAGTGGTGCCTTCTTGTGCCAGCAAACAGTGTTCAACACTGTGTGTTACCTCACCAATAATTGAAACCTGGGCATGCTGAAGTAAATCAAAGACTTCATTGATACTTCCTGAGCTGGTATTTTCAATCGGCAGTATACCGTAGTCAGCCTGGCCTTTTTCAACAGACTGGGTAATGTCCGAGAACGTCTGACATCCCAGCTCAACCAGTGTACCGGGGCGACGGCTGAAATACTTGTGACAGGCAAGCTGACTATAAGAGCCTTGTCCACCCAGATAAGCAACTTTATGAGTATCACTCAGAGACTCCGGGTTCAGGCTCTTCTGAAGGAGTGCTTGCTGATTCAATACAGAGTCTTCCAGGATCACCTGAAAAACATTGTTGATATAAAATGGGTCCAGCCCCAGCGATTTGCCGTAACTGATGAGTTTTTCCAGCAGTGCCAGCTCGCGGGCTTCATCCCTGATAGGTTTGTTGTTGGTGATCTTGTATTCCAGTACGCTGTGGCTCAGTCTGCGACGTTTTGCCAGCAGGATCAATAGCTCAGAATCAATTTCGTTGATGTCCTTACGCAGCGCATCCAAAGTATCTTGTGTCATAGGTCCTCACTCCCATTTTGCCAAAAAAAAACCTCCCGGTGTGGGAGGCTTAGCTATCTGATTTTTACACGCAAACAGTTAAGCCTCTTCACCTAAAGAAGCTAAAAAAGAAAAAGTAGTTGCGTGTCGTTAATGTCATAAATCTGTCTAAAATGTGGTTCTTAATCTAATTACCCCTATTATTAGCACAGATCATTTTAACTATACAAGCCTGAATTAAGACATATCTGGCAAAGTGTTTGGCGAGGTTCTCCGTGATCTGGTATATTCTGCCCATATACTCTTGAAAAACGACAACTCGCTAAAAGGTTTATCGTGGGCTATCGACGACCTGTGTCTCGCTTTGGTTTTAACTCACTCAGTGTCAAACTCCCGGTGTTAACGGCAGCCGTTTGTTTGATTGCCGGCGTCATCGCCGCCGCTTTGATGTTGAAAACCGAAGAAAAGCAACTTGTGTATGAAGAATTTCATGAGTTAAAGCAAAAAAGTGAGCAAACGCTAACACATTTTTCCGAATTCTTAACGCTGAAGAAAAAATTGGCCCAGCAAGCCAATATGGTTGTCGGCAGAACACTCTTTTCGGGTCAGCATGAACAGCACGAATCAAATCCTCAGGTTCAAGTAAATCGAACTGACGATCGGATTAACAGTATTGCAGCTAACGGTATTTCGGCGGCTTACCTGCCAGCGAAAAATTTGAACGCACAAAGTCAGGCATTGCTCAGCGAATCTGAGTATGTCTGGAATTCACTATCTCCTTTACTCCTGCAGGACTTTTTTAACTTTTACCTCTATACCACCGACGACTTTGTTCGGATATCGCCGCCAAACTCTTTGTTGGTTGATGGTAAAGGAGGCAATCATTTTAGCATCCATGCTTTACCACTGTTGAGAGAAGAGCTGAACCCGACTCGTCAGGCACTTTGGTCTGGGATCCACTTCGATGAAGTCTGGAGCAAGTGGGTGGTCAGCGTGCTCGTTCCTCTGTATGTGGATGACATATATCAGGGCTATACTGGCAGCGATTTGGAGCTAGATGTGCTGCTAAGACGCCTTCCTGAGGCATCTGACACCCTCAGTTATATTGTGTTTGATAAGCAGGGAAGAGTTTTATCCGCACCTAATATGGGGATTGTTGCGCATAATAATGAACTAGCTGATAAATCGTCATTACCGCCAGCGTTTCAGGAGATGATAGACAGCACGCTACGGGTCAACTTACCTAGCCTGCAAAGCGAGTTTGGCTATAAACAGGAATCTTATCTCGCCAATGTGGTCCATCTGACGGAGCTGGACTGGTATGTTGGCTATTACAAAAAACGTGATACTGTCCTGTTTGCACTCAATAATCTTAAATGGAAATTCTCTGGTCTGTTTATTCTGTACGGGCTTTTTGTTTCCTTACTGCTCCATCAGGTTATCTATCACCTGATTTTAAAACGTATCAATCAATCAGTGAATGCGCTGGTTTCGTTTGGGAAAGGCCAACTTGATCACCCAGAATTGCCGGATGCCAGCGATGAGTTAGGCGTGCTGAACGCGTCTATTAATGATATGAGCGGCGAAACCCGCAAGCTTATCCAGGGACTGAATACTCGGGTATCAGAGCGAGAGTCTGCCCAGAAACAAGCGAATCGCCTGGGTAAAGCCGTGGAGTTTTCTGGTACTGGAGTACTGATCACCAATGACAGGTTTAAGATAGAGTACGTTAATCCCAAAATGCTAGAGATGACCGGCTTTAATGAAGCGCATTTTATCGGCGCGCCCTTGCTTGGAATAGTCTCTAACGAAATGGCGATTATCGTTGACGACATCGATTTTGACCTGCGTAGCCGCAATTATTGGCGCGGGGACACGCTGTTACAAGGTGTCTCTGATGCGCAGATCTGGGTGAGCCTGAGCATATCTCCTATCCGCGAGGAAAGCGGCAGAATATCCAGCTATGTGGCATCGGCGCAAGATATCTCGTTTGTTAAAGAAAGCCAGCGCAAGATGGAAGAGCTGGCCTATTTTGACACCCTGACTGGGCTGGCAAACCGTACTTTTTTCCGTATGCAATTACGCAAGTCGATGGCACTGGCTGAGCGCGGGCACTATGCTTTTGCATTGTTTTATTTCGACCTCGATGAGTTTAAGCGTATCAATGATACTTTGGGTCACGATGCCGGGGACCGATTGTTGGTTGAGGTGGCCGATCGCTTGAAACAGCGGCTGCGTGCTGAAGATACGATAGCACGCCTTGGCGGTGATGAGTTTGCTGTGCTCCTCAGTGGCATAGAAAGTCGAGAAAATGCCATGGATGTGGCCCACACCATTCAACGGACACTGGCTAAGCCAATCCGACTTGGCAACAATGAGGTTATTGTTAGTGCCAGTATTGGTATCACACTGGCCCCTTTCGACAGTAAAGAAGAAGAGCAGCTACTTAAACATGCTGACCTTGCCATGTACGAAGCAAAAGCAAAGGGAAGAAATACTTTCCACTTTTATTCTCAGGAGTTAGACGCGGCAGCCAACGAACGTTTATATATTGAGAATGAGCTCCGCCAGGCAATCAAAGAGGGCCAGTTCAGTTTACGTTATCAGCCCCAGATCGACAGCATTACTGAGCAAGTGGTGGGATATGAGGCACTGGTTCGCTGGTATCACCCTGAAAAAGGGTTTATTGCGCCAACCAAATTTATTCCTATCGCAGAAGCGACCGGCATGATCGTTGAACTAGGTGCCTGGGTATTGCGAGAAGCCTGTCAATTCTCTGCAAGATTACGCCGCAGTGGCCGTACTGCGGATATTTCTATCAACCTGTCGGCACGGCAATTCAAAGATGCAGAGCTGATAGAGTATATCTCAACCACGTTGAAAGAAACCGGCCTGTCTCCCGATATGCTACATCTTGAGCTCACAGAAAGTATGTTGATGGGGGATGTTGAGGCGGCAATAGAGCAGCTGCTGGAAATGAAAAAGTTAGGTGTGTCTTTGTCTATTGATGACTTTGGCACGGGTTATTCTTCGCTTAGCTACCTGAAGCGTTTTCCAGTCGATGTGCTAAAAGTGGACCGCTCATTTGTCAAAGATATTCCACAAGACTCGAATGACATGGAAATCACGGCCGCCATCATAGCGATGGCACAGAAGTTAAGTATGAAAGTGATTGCTGAAGGCGTGGAAACGCAGGAGCAGGTGGCGTTTTTACAAAGAAATAACTGCTTTATCGTGCAGGGGTACTATTACAGTGCGCCTTTAACTGAACACGAAATTCTGATGCAAAGCCAACACCCCGGTATAGGGCAGGGCAATCAGGCACATTAAGCCAGTTTGGCGAGCTAGAAGGTGTCAGGCTCGCCCCCATGCTGAAATCAGCCTCCAGCGATTTTAACTTTGAAACCTTGTGCTTCGAGCAGGGTTTTGAGTTTATTTCTGTCATCTCCCTGAATTTCTATTACATTATCTTTGAGTGCGCCGCCCTGGCCCATTTTACTTTTTAAGGTTTTCGCCAGTTTTTTCATATCGTGCTCTGCCGGGTCAATGCCAACAACCAACATGACGCCCTTACCCTTGCGACCTTTGGTTTGGCGCTCGATACGTACCGCGCCATCTTTAAACAATTTTGCTTGCGGTTCTGGCTTGGATTCAGTGTGCTTTATGCGGCCAGACTCGGTTGAGTACACTAAACGACTCTCTGACATTTTGACTCTCCTGTTTGAGGCTGAATGTCGTCATGGTAACAAAAAGCGTTTTGAAGAGAGATAATTTTTTGGCTAATTTCACTTATCGGTTTATATTTAAAACAGCATCATGGATACCAAAATTCAACCAAAGTAGGAGCTTGCGATGAGCCTGAGCAAAAATGCTTCAGCGGACGGAAAAACTTTAACGATACAAATCAAAGGAAAGTTTGATTTTAACTTGGTCCAATCTTTTCGTCAGGCCTATGCAGAAGTAGGCAATCAAACTGAGAAAGTCGTCGTTGATTTGCGTGACACAGACTATATGGATAGTTCAGCGTTAGGTATGTTGCTCAATATGAAGAAAACCTTAGGTGATTCGGTATCGAGCATACAGATCAGCAATTGCAGACCTCAGCTGAAAAAGATTTTACAGATTTCACGATTCGATAAAAAATTTGATATTGATTGAACCACTAGGGATTAGTGCATGCTAATTTTGGTTGTAGACGATCAGCCACTCAACTGTCGATTACTGCAAACTATGCTCGAACACCAGCATTACGAGGTGTTAGTTGCTAATGACGGGCAGGAAGCTTTGGACTTGTTGCAAGACCATGATGTTGATATCGTTTTGTTGGACGTCATGATGCCCGTGATGGATGGTTTTGAAACTGCACCCAAAATCAAAGAACATGCAGGCGATGTCTACTTACCCGTCATCTTTATTACCGCTTTAGAAGATCAAGCCAGCTTTGAAAAGTGCCTCCATGTTGGGGGCGATGACTTCATTCATAAACCCTTTGACCGGATCATATTATCCGCCAAGATCCGGGCGCACGCTCGAACAAGAAAGTTGAGTAAAGAGGCTTATGAACAAAAAAAACAGCTTGAGTATCATTACAACCAGATTGAACGTGAGCACGAGATTGTAGAACATATATTTCGTAATGCGTTGTCGGGTCAGGAGGATTTTGCTGACCTGTGTGATTACCATCTGTCACCCGCGTCCATGTTTAACGGCGACATGTTCTTAATGGCCAAAAGCCCCATAGGCGGCTTTTATTGCCTGCTTGGGGACTTTACGGGACATGGTTTGGCGGCTGCGGTGGGCGCATTACCCGCATCAAAAATATTTTACACTATGGTGCAAAAAGGCATGGCGGTGAATGACATTGCAGCCGAACTTAACAGCTCACTGAACACCTTATTGCCCGGGCATATGTTCTGTGCAGCAGCCATCGTTGAAATTAGCAGTTCAGGCAGAAACGTGTCTGCCTGGCTTGGCGGGTTTCCGGATATTTATCTGATAGACAGTGACGGGCAGATGCTCAAGACCATAGAGTCTCAGCACATGTCACTGGGGATCCTGGACGAGGACGAGTTTGAGCGTAACACCTTGCACTTTGAAGTTGATGTGGGTACCCGCATTGTCATGGCAACGGATGGCATCATTGAAAGCGAGGCGCCAGATGGGACGTTATTTGGTGAGCAACGGCTGATCGATGTATTGAGCTGCAAGGTGGATATTTCAACCAAGGATATTATCCAGCAGGTAAGAGAGTACAGTGGTCATAAAGAGCAACAAGATGATTTAAGCATTGCTATTATAAACTGTCTGCCTGACCGCTCAACAGAAGCATTACCACCAGAATACTCCACTTTGCCCTTTAATATCAGCATTTCACTCAATGCAGAGCAAATGCGATACACTGACCCTGTACTGGAGTTGGTTGACATCCTGTCTAAAGTGGAAGGGCTTCATGCCCACAGATCGAATGTTTTTTTACTGTTGTCGGAAGCCTATAACAATTCGCTTGACCATGGTGTGCTGGGGCTAGAATCTGATTTAAAGAATCAGGATGATGGTTTTATAGAGTATTATCACCAAAGGGCGCATGCACTGGAAAACCTAAAAGATGCCTTGATCATTATTAATGTGCGTTTTAGCCCGGAAGAGTATTGTCTAATTTTTAATATCTGTGACTCTGGCAATGGATTTGATCAAAATACGACCGCACAGCACCAGTCTCAACAGGAACATGGCAGGGGCGTTGAACTCCTGTCTGAAATTGCGCAAAGTGTGACATATAATCAAGTCGGTAACGAGGTTGAACTGGTTTACTCACTTCGTTAAAAACATACTCGTCTGCGATGTGCCTTTCTTAAAATAAAATATTCCGACAACACACTGGCATAGCACAGCCTTCCGTGTTAAATTCAATGGATATTTAGATGTTTGGATGGCCAAATGATTTCTGCTTATCTATCTCATAGTAATTTATCCATTAGTGAAAGCACTGTCGCGGGTCAGCTTGCGGAGCTGGACGCGTATATTGAAAACCAAAACAGTGATGCAATATGGTCGTATCAGATCCCTGAACTGGGTGAGGGAGGCAGTTGTAGTCTCTTTGGCCATTTACAGGAAGCGCCCTTTTTACTTGCGCAATATATCAGCCAAAATAACGAAAGTGAGCACAATTTATCCCGGTTACAGGCTATTGCTGAGTACGTTAAAACTACGACTGGAGTCGACTGGTTTGGCATTTATCAAGCCAGGGAGGCCGATGGTTTACAGCAGCTACTGAAGCTGGCTTACTATGGTGCACCAAGTCGACCTTTGTTTCCGATTACAGACGCTTTTGCAGCAACGTCAAATAATATTCAAACCTTCTTGTCTGAAAAAGCGAGAGTGATCAATAACATTCCAGATTATGTCGCCAATGGAGGAGAGTATTATACCTGTGATCCAAAAGTGCAGGCTGAGGTGTGTTTGCCTTTATTAGACGCGCAAGGTCGGTGCCTTGGGATCATAGATGCTGAAGCTTTTGAGCAAGAGTGCTTTGATGAATACAAGCTGGCAGTTTTAGTTGCCGCTTGTCTTCGGGCGATTGAGTATCTACCACGTTAAGCAGGCTCGTCTTCATTACAACTTATGTTAATATGAGCCCAGAGTTAACCCCGTGACAAACGAGCCAGAAAACCTCGTTTACGTTAATTAGGAAAAGAGAGAACCATGTTTTCAGAACTAAAACCACTTCCGACGGATCCAATCCTGGGCCTGATGGCCGCCTATAAAAAAGATACTAACCCAAATAAGATTGACCTAGGGGTTGGGGTGTACAAAGATGAGCAGGGTCATACCCCGGTTCTGAAGGCGGTAAAAAAGGCTGAGGCGTTTCGTCTGGAAAATGAAACAACTAAATCTTACATTGGTTTAGCGGGTAACCTGGATTACTGCGACAAAATGGAAAAGTTGCTACTGGGTAATGATCACCCTGCATTGCTGGCAAATCGTGTCAGAACAGCACAGGCGCCGGGCGGCACAGGTGCTTTGCGCGTTGCGGCTGAATTTATCAAGCGTTGTAATACCAATGCTACGGTATGGGTGACAACTCCTACCTGGGCAAACCATATTAGCTTGTTTGAGGCAGCCGGCCTACAAGTTAAAGAGTATCCATATTATGACTATGAGAACAAAGGGCTATTGTTCGATGAAATGATAGACGCACTGAAGCAAGTACCGAAAGGTGATGTAGTACTGCTTCACGCATGTTGTCATAACCCAAGTGGTATGGATTTAAATGCAGAGCAATGGAAAACAGTTGCAGAGCTGGCCAAAGAAGTGGGCTTCACACCACTGATTGATATCGCCTACCAAGGTTTTGGTAGCGGCCTGGAAGAAGATGCACAGGGACTCCGTCTGTTGGCTGCAACCGTTGATGAGCTGTTGATCTGTTCTTCCTGTTCTAAGAACTTTGGATTGTACCGTGAGCGTATTGGAGCCTGTTCGTTTATCGCTAAAGATGCTGCGGTTGCGGATGTGTCTAACTCAGTGTTACTGAGTGTTGTACGTAGTATTTACTCTATGCCACCGGCACATGGTGCAGACATTGTGAATACCATCCTGGGCAGTGAGGAGTTGACTCAGGAATGGCACCAGGAACTGGCTGAAATGCGTGATCGAATTAACGGTCTGCGCAGCTTGATCAAAGACAACCTGAATGCAAAAGGCACAGCGCAGGATTTCTCTTTCATTGAGCGCCAAAATGGTATGTTCTCATTCCTTGGTATAGATAAAGCACAAATTGACAGACTACGCGAAGAGTATTCAATTTACATTGTCGGTTCGAGCCGCGTAAACGTTGCTGGTGTGAGCAAAGACAACATCGATTACTTTGCAGATGCCGTGGCGACCGTGCTTAAATAAATTCAACTGAATTTAAAAAGCCAGTATTCCGTAAGGGTACTGGCTTTTTTTGTGACCTAATTAAATCATTTGGTATCAGGCTTGTTTGATTGCCGTGACCTTATCGTCGTCGCCTTTTTTATTGGCTGGCTTTTCTTCGTTGTCTTTCTTTGACGGCACCTTAGTGCCTTTTAGAATAGCCATAAAGTCGTCTTTTTGTTTGGCAATTTCAAGTGCCAGCGATTCAACTTGCTGCTCACTAAGCGGAACGTCCACTTTCTCTAACATGCCTTCAAGCGCTTCTGCAACATCCAGCATTTTATCATAAGCATCAGCCTCTTTTTTGCTGGTAAATGTCATACGCTCTACTCCATTTCTTTCTACCACATACTTTACGATAACCGCCATGATCACTCTCCACGAACACTGTTTTTATATACAGTAACTTGTCTCGTTAATAATTACAACTGATAAAGCACTATTATGCATGAGTATTGCCCATCTGTACCTAGGCATTCTTCAATTACATGCTTTAGCTGTCGGTATCAATACCAGAGCTCGAAGAACGTGGGCTGATCAACTTTTATAGCCATATTACGACCAGGCCGCTGGCAAAAGGTTCGCGTTTGTCCAATAACTGAGTTTCTATTTTTGGTTCTGTATGAAAAAAAAGCAACTGAAAAATGCAGACATAATTTTGACATAATTACTGAAATTTACTTTATTTTAACTGTGCATATACATTGATGTGCATGCACAAAGAAATGGAATCTGAATTTGAGGGATCTAATTATGAATATCAAAACACTTTTAGCTACATTGGCATTGTCCGCTGCACTTCCCGTTATTGCTCAACCAGAGCAAGCACCTGCACAGACGCAGCAAGTTGCTGATGCTGTGGTGAATGTCAACCGTGCCACCGTTGAGGAGTTGATACGCTTACCAGGCATTGGCCAGAAAAAGGCTGAAGCCATTGTTCGCTCACGTGAAGAAGCGGGTGATTTTCAGGATATGGACGCGCTTTTACGGGTTAACGGGATCGGTGTAAACATGCTCGCGAAGTTAAAAGGAAAGGTTGCATTTTAGCACGGGATCAATATTGTTTGTTCATCTCCAGGAGCGGCTCAGGCTGCTCTTTTTTAATGTCGATATTATTTTGTGTCATCTGATAATTACCCAGCGCTTTGGCTATCTGCTGTTCGATTTGCTTCCTGAAATAAGCTCTTTCCGCGTTTGGTAAGTAACGCAGGTGCAGCGCTAAAAAGTCCTCTTGCTGGTACAAATGACTCAGTGCTTCATTGACGGTTTTAAGGAACTGCCTGGACTCTGGGGTGTCTGAGCATGCAATGTGGCCGAGTACAAACGGCGGGTTGTTGGCGATTTCCAGACTATGCACCTGATTGAGTGTCAACTGGCTGGCATAGCGTTGCATCGTGGTTGGATAGGTAAGAATAAAACTGGCTCTGCCTCTTTCGAACATAGTGACAGTGGCTTTGTAACTGTCTCCGCCTGGGCGCCGGATCAATTGTGCTTTGTCTATATAGCCCAGTTGCACATCAAGATAATCTCCATAAGAGCGTTGAGCTTCTGTCAGTAAAGTGGTTCTCGGGTGGGCTTTTAATAACGCATTGAGGTCGGTCAGCTGCCCCTGAGCATTGAGAAAAGGGGATAATTCAATGTTTAAAGGCAAAAAATATAGCCGATGACTGGGATATAGGTGTATCGGTAAGCTGAACAGATACTGTTTTGCTCTGCGTTGTGTTTTGATCCGGTTTAGTGCACAAAAAGGCAAGGTACTTTGCAGTAACTGATCAATACGAGTGCCCGGTGCCAGCAACAGAGACGGACGAATAAATCCCGGTGAATTTTGCGCAATGTAATCGAAAACCAGGTTATTGGAGTCGGTTGATATATCCAGCGGCTGATCAGAAAACACCATCTTGATATCTAATGGATCATCACTGAGCAACTGAAGTTGAGCCGCTGCTGTAGAGCACAGGCTGATGTTTAGGAGCATCACTGTGATAAACAGAAGGGGGTTAGTATTTGTCATCATATTCGGTCTTTAAAACTGGTATCTCAGGGACAGACCCCACTCTCTGGGCGGGGCCAGGTAATGCTCTGCGACACCAAATACTTCAGTGAAGTCATTCCCGCCAATGAGTATGCGCTTATCCATAAGGTTGCGAACAAACAGGGCAACCTCCATCTGCTCAGTGACTGCATGGCTGATACGTGCATTGACTAAAGCAAAGCTACCCTGTGCACCAAGCTCTGTGTTAAAGACATCGTTATAGGTTTTACTACGAAATGCCCAGTCCAGACCAATTTTAATCGGAGCACTAAGACTGGCATTCGACCACTGGTAACGCATTCCCACTGCCGCAGTCCAGCGAGGCGAACGCATGAGTTTACTGTCAGTGGTAACTTGTGTGGCGGTGCCGACAGAGTCAAATTGTGCATCGGTGTAAGACAGATTACCTGAAAAATGCCAGTCGCGAGCAGGGAGTGCCTCGAAACTGGCTTCAATGCCCTGAATACTGGTTTCGCCCACGTTGTCGATGAAGATCTCAAGCCCAGCGTCGGTAGACTGACCACCTCGCAGCTGCATGGCTTTATGTTGCATATCAAATGCGGCCAGGCTGAGCTGCAAAGTGTCATCAAACAGTGTGGCTTTATATCCCAGTTCATACGCTGTGAGGTATTCTGGGTCAAAGGGCTGAGCTGAGGTAGGCGAGTTCGGAATGCCGTTAAAGCCACCAGATTTAAATCCCCGGGAGGCACTCAGATAAACGAATTGTCTGTCATCGAAATGATATTCTACTCCGCCTTGTGGCGAAAATACCCGCCAGCTGCGAGTGATGGGACCGCCATTTTTTTGTCCCTGGGTTTGGTATGTTCTGTCGATTAAGATTACACCGGCATTATCGGCGTCACTTTGGACCTGTTGCATTTTGTCTTCAAATGTCAGTCTGCCACCAAGGTGGAAAGCCCAGTGTTGTGTTAAGGCGTATTTAGCATGAGTAAAAATCGCTGTGCTTTGGATCTCGACCTGGTTGTCGAAGCCACTGTCAATATCCAGTCCAATGTTAAGTGGATTGCCCCGCCCACCTATGCTGGTGGGGTTACTGAGTGGTGAGCCATCCAGCGGGCCCGGTACACTTTCCAGCGCCTGATAAAGACCTCCGATGAATATCAGATCAGTCAGGTGTTTAATGGATTCATCAAAATGGAACAAGCCCACTAACCATTGCATCCGGTCGTCTAAGGTACTGCCGCTGATATGCAACTCCTGACTAAATTGAAACTGACGCTGAAAATCCTGAGTATCGCCTATTACTGCGGGATTGTTATCGAAGTCTCGACCATATGTCGCATAGAACTCTCGATAGGCTGTCAGAGATTTAAGCTGCCAGTTTTGCGGTGTTTGCCACTCGACAGAAAGCTGTGCGCCTGATTGATCCAGGGTATTAAAGTTTGTGCCTAAAGAGGCGCTTTGGTGTGCACCGTCAAATATCTGCAACGCTGGGTAGGGCTCAGTGATACCACTTTGGGTAACCAAATCATTGTATAGCACCAGCAAGTCGGCCTGATCGTTTTTGGCAGCGAGTATCGAAGGCGCTGACCCTGAATTGATCCGACGTTGATCCAAAGACAACTGGGCGGTTAACTTAGGGCTGATTTGGTAGCGAAACTTGGCGGTGGCTGCCCACTCGTCTTGCCCTCCTTCAAATTCGCCATTGGCACGTTTGACAAAACCATCCCGGTTGAGGTGGGTAAAGGTGAAGCGACTGGTCAGCGACTCGTTCAATGCGACGTTGGCACGCAAACGCACATCCCGGCGCTGAAACGCGCCAAAAGTGACCTCTCCATCAGCAAATGTGTCAGGAGCGGGGTCGTGGGTGTAAATTGTGATGGCACCACCTATGGTGTTTTTGCCGAAAATTGCGCCCTGTGGTCCTCTTAATACTTCTATCTGACGGACATCATACAGATCAAATATCCCGCCAGGTGAACGAGCGTAATAGACACCATCGAGATAGAGGCCGACACTGGGGTCGACCGTGGGTAAAGGGTCCACCTGGCCGATCCCCCGGATTGTAATGTTCGCGCAGTGTGTGCAGCCGGAGTTTTCGCCCACAGTGGTGACATCTATATTAGGAATAAAATAAGCGGCCTCAAGCAGGGTATTAAGATTGCGCTCACGCAAAAATTGCTCCGACATCACAGAAATCGAAACCGGAATGGTCAGTGCGTTTTCTTTAACTTTACGTGCCTCAACGGTCACTTCCATTAGCTCGTCAATAGACAGCGCGAATACATCATTGTCACTGTCTGATGCCGTGTGAGCACCCGGGGCGGCGCTAATCAGTGCACAGAAGCTTACGATATAAGGGAGTCTGTTTTTCATTGAGTACCCAAACGATGGCGTTTATTCCAACTCCCTGGAGGAACAAGCAGCTCTGGTGACCCAAACGTGTGGGTCATTGCACTTGATTATAGCAGTAATAAACCGGCTCGTTTGATTGTTTGCTGACTTCAAGGTCCAAGGGGGTCAGTAAATCGCAATAATGTGAAAGGGATATGTCAGCAGCATCATCTTGTAACATTTGTCTGTTTTTTGAGCTTGCAGCAAACGAAAGCTTTGTGATTTTATGGTGTTGAAACAATAACCAAGAAGGAAGCGAAGTAATGAAACTACAATTAAAAACCAACAAACTAAAACGCCTTAGTGAACAACACCAACAACTGGCGCTGGCCAACACCCCGCAGGTGGGCGGCGGCTATACAACTAAACCCTGGACGGTCTGGTGTGAAGAGTTAAGCAAAGGGCCGGATTGCCGCGCTTAATCTGTATGACTGACGAGTAGAGAAGTGGTGCTGTGCACCACTTTTTTTATGCCTGACCTTTGTTAAACTCTGCAATTGCCTGACGCAGATAGGGCTTGGCAAACTGGATCTCCAGCGGCACGGTCAGTAGTGGATAAGCCAGCCCACACAGGAGTAAAACGGGTAACAATAACCAGCCGTGTATAAACGCGAGCGCCATAAACAGCGGAGTGAGCAACATCAGCTTGGCAATGTTGAGCAGGACCTTTTGCGAAGAGGGTAACTGCGCCAGTGCCAACGCCTTAATACGTTGCTTGTCGCGCAGTGCAAAGCCATCTAATTCGGTTAGTTTACTCAGTCTGAAAACCATTTATTTCTCATCTTTTAACAACAAATACGGCGGCAAACGCGATAAAGCTGATACTGTAAAGTGCAAAAATCACTTCCATCCAGCCTGGCATCGACAGACCCGCAAAAAACCAGTCAATATTACCACAATCTCCGGTTGCCGCGAAGAAGGCTGGCAGCCACTCATGTAAGGGCATAAAGCTTGGGAAGTTAGGTACAAAGTCACAGGTAAACGCAAACGGATCTGTGGTGGTCTGCATAGCGATATGTTCTTTTGCTAACAGCCAGCCCCAAATGGCCGATACGCCCCAACAGCTCATGGCCAGGAGCCTCACAGGCAGGCTAGTCGGTGATGTCAGACCGATCAGGCCAGCTGCAACAATGCCCAGTACCGCAGTGCGCTGGTAAATACACATAATGCAAGGCTCCAGCCCCATCGCATATTGGAAATACAAAGCGATTACTTCAAGCACGAATGCCGAGAAAAACAGTGCACCCCAGGCAAGGCGGGTGCGGGAAAAGTCAGCAAGTTTATTTAACATAGGTGCTCCTTTTTTTGCCCACTATTATGGCTGTGTCGATGCGTCCGGGCAACTGGTTTCAGTTTAGTCGTGCGGTTTGACTGCTGAACAGAATATAAGTTTCCGCAACCAACGCGTTTTGGGCACAAAGTGTGGTATCTTCACGCCAACCGAAAAGTGAGAGAGAAAGTAATGCAGTCAGTTGTACGTGTCGGTGTCGCCGTGGTGATTAAGCGCCACGGAAAAATTTTACTGGGTGAGCGTATTGGGTCGCACGGGGCTCATACCTGGGCAACACCGGGTGGTCACCTTGAAATGGGCGAAAGCATAGAGCAGTGTGCGCGCCGCGAAGTATTAGAAGAAACCGGCCTGGCGCTGACTCAGGTGACCAGGCTTGACTATACCAATGATGTATTTGAGTCTGATGGCAAACACTACATTACCTTGTTTGTGACGGGCGAGTGCGTGAATGGAGAACCGCAGTTGCTGGAGCCGAACAAATGCCTTCAGTGGCGCTGGTTTTCTCCGGATGCACTGCCTGAGCCGCTGTTTTTGTCATTGCAGAATCTGTTACGTGATAATCCAGACAGCTTAGAGCGTGCATAGAGTATGTAAGAATGCAGGCCAACAGCGCAAAGGTTTATGTCTGTAATCATGGTAAATATCACTAGCCTGGTTATTGCTTTTCTCTGTTCCCAGGCTGTGGTTGCTTTGTCTAAGCTCCTTAGTCTGAGCAGCGTTGCGCATTGTGTGATATTCATCAGCAATATGCCGAGCAAGGCGGTGCCTCTGATAATGTCGAGCAAAGTGTGTCTGGGTTGTGTCATGGTGACATCTTTTATGAGCCAGCAATGTCACAACGCTACCATGGTATATTTTGTCAGCTGCCTAATCTGACCGGAATTGACAATTTTTAATGCCAGCTTACTGCGTGTTATTAGGCTAACCTATTGATAGTAAATGCGAGAAAACCTTTTTCTTGGCATTTTGACTCCTCTGCAAAGGTGTTACAGCTTACTCTGTTGTGGTTTCAGGCGTTTACCTGCCAGCTTAAGCAGGCGCTGAAAGGTTGGGCAGGCAAGGTGGTTAGGGGCCGGGCAATTCGCTGCATGGTGAAGACCTTCTCTGATGGCTTGCATCGTCGCGATTTGCTTATCCAGCTCTGCGGTTTTTTGGCGCAGCAGCGCCCGGTCTACGTCTACACCGTTTGGCAGTAGCATTTGGCTAATTTCATCCAGCGAAAGACCAACATAGCGTCCAAGGTTGATCAGCGCTAACCTCTCCAGCACTGTGGTGTCGTAGTAACGGCGCAGCCCATGGCGTCCGGCACTGCGGATCAATCCTTTTTGTTCATAGTATCTGAGGGTGGAAGGTTTGAGCCCGGAGGCCCTGGCAACATCTGCGATATCCATGTGTTTCTCTTTTATGTGAACTCATTTGAATATTGAGTCTTGACCTAAAGTCGACTTTAAGTTGTAGCATGGTTTGTATCACTTGACGAGAGGAGACTGTGATGAATTTTGATCCTATGTGGGACACGCGTTTTGCTGAATCTGATTACGCTTATGGCACAGAGCCAAACGACTTTCTAAAGGCACAGGTAAAACAACTGAAAGGCAAGCGGGTGCTGAGCCTGGCCGAAGGAGAAGGTCGCAATGCGGTTTATCTGGCAAAACTGGGGTTTGAAGTAACGGCGGTGGATGCTTCGATTAAAGGCATAGAAAAAGCGCAACAATTGGCTCAGGCTTGGGGCGTATCTATTGAGTTTATTCACGCTGATCTGGCACATTTTGCTCTCGGTCACGAACAATGGGACAGCATCGTCGCTATTTTTGCGCCGTTTGGTCAGGGATTGCGTGCGAAACTGCACCAGCGAGTAGTACAGGCTCTGGTACCGGGTGGGGTGTTTTTGACAGAAGCTTACTCACCAGAGCAAATTCAATTTGGTACGGGTGGTGGAAAGGATGTTGATACCATGCTCACTGCGGCTCAGTTGGCCCAAGAGTTAAGGGGAGTAAAGTGGACTCACATTGAGCAACTGGAACGTTCGGTAGTGGAAGGTCGCTACCACACGGGAATGGCCGCTGTTGTTCAGGGAGTGGGAGTTAAACCGAACTTCTGATACAAATCTCACATGGCTTAAGCAGGGGCATACTATACAAGTACGACCCTGCAAACAGAGCATTGTTACAGTTGCTCGAGTACTTCAAGCGCCTTGCGAAGAATGATATCGTCTTTTTGCGCAATGGATGCCTGTGTTTGACTGACTTTGACATCGGGTTGGATCCCTACGCCAATGAGCTTATCGCCATTCAGCTGATCCGCCCGAAGGCCTGTGTATTTATATGAGATCCCGCCATTCTGAAAGCCACCAAAAACTGATCCCGTCATGATATCTCCGTTAATTCCCATGGTAACTTCCCCTACAATAGGGATATTCATTGCCTGGATCCACTGGAGTACATGCTCACCGGCACTGATGTTGGTTCTATCGGAAAGTGCCACGACAGGTGCGTCAATTAGTTTCGGTGTGTCCTCAAGTGTTAGGGGGATATCTTCCTGATAAGGCAGTGCCCGATTAGGTAATCGTTGTGTTTCGATCACAAACGGGCCTGTACGTGTATAACGGTCAGTAAATAGAGACAATGCACTGCGCGTAAACCACAGGTTACTCGGATAGCCGCGCATATCCAGTACGATGGCTTGCGCATTTTGTAAAACGTCACGTGCTTGTTGCAGTTGTTCCTGGGTTGTCACATCCACGGCTCGAAAAACGACGACACCATTGTCCAAATGCCTCAACAGTGGACCATATGTATCATCACGATCGTATGGGCCCATGACGTCTCTGTGAATTGACGCTGTCGTAGTATTAATTACCCTTCCTTGTGTAGTTCTGAATGTAAGATCGATTAACTTAGGTTCACCGTACATAAACGGCAAACTGCGCGCAGCGGCACTGTTGGCGATGTGCTCACTGGTGAATGTTATATCCTTGAGGCTATTGACCAATTGACGCGCATCTGTACCTTCGATTGCAAGCAACTCATCCCCGATATTGACTTGCAGTGTAAGGTAAGGGGTTCTGTTGGTTACAATGACTTTGTCATCGATATAGTCAAGTGAAATTGGCAAGCTGTAACCCTGAACATCGCGATATTGCTTTGGCTGTCCAATCCAGAGATGATTGTCCTGTAGCTTGGTGAATGTTTGTCTCATAATGTGGGTTCTTCGCTGGCTGTCTTTGAGACAAGCGCCGAGCAGGCGTGGATGGCTGTTAGCCCAGTCAACATCAACTTGCTCGAAATAAGGCCAGAAGTGTGTTAGCTCGGCCCAAATTGAACTGAGTGCTGCCATACATGTTGCAGGGTCTTCAAGCGATACTTGTTCTTCTTGCTGAGTATAAGCACTGCCAGAGTTCGCCTGCTCCCGGGGGAGGTATAGCGGCCAGTACAGGGGGATGCCGTCATAGCGATCGGTATAAACAGGTGTAGGGGGGAAAAAGCCCTCATTACTGAGTGTCTGATAGTCGCCACTTATTAGGCGACGGGTATAGAAGCGATAATCCCGGGCACCGAAATTATACCAGGTGTTCACAGAGTCTGTTACCCCCGGCACTGGCAAGCTCGATTGGTTGGTGGTTAAAAGCGGTGTTACTGTTTTTAGCTGTTGCAGGGCAAAACTGAGTTGAAGTGCCTCAGGCTGTTTAACCATCTCACGGATACTATGTCGTAAGAAATAGTCCCATTGTGTTTCGCTATTTGCTGCATTTGGGTAAAAGTAGCGTACCCTATGCACAAGCTCCGAAAACTCTTGTATATTTGGCAGTGCTTGCTGATAGCGTTCTTTGAGAAGAGTTGTTTCATCATTTGCTTTTGCCTGAGGGGCTGAAAGTACACTGAGTAGAAGTGCCGCAGGCAACATTTTCTCTTGGATGTTGTATGTCATGCTTATTCCTTAGCGCTTTATTATTTGTATTTATAATTGGTCCATACAGATTGTTATGTCAATATGTTACATAATATTATTAATGGATTAATAAAGTCGTGAAGAATTTAGTGTTTACGACGGCTAAAATACCGGGGTTGCGCCTATTATTGGGAAGCACTTAGCTCGCTTTCAGATATGCCTTGTTAGTTGCAAATCATCTGGTACAATCAGTGGATTATTGAGTTGCAGAAGCCTGTTGGTGTGCTACGCACTGAAGTACAGGCTTGTCGACGTACCTTATGTTGTCAAAAGTGGTGCTAAATGAGAATCTTTAAAGCCAAGAGCCCAGCAGGTTTTGCTGAGGAGTACATTGTAGAGTCGATTTGGAATGGCGAATTTCCTCCGGGCTCCATTTTACCAGCTGAGCGCGAGCTGTCAGAGCTTATTGGTGTCACTCGCACCACATTGCGAGAAGTTTTACAACGCCTGGCGCGTGATGGTTGGTTGACCATCCAGCATGGCAAACCAACCCGGGTTAATAACTTTTGGGAAACGTCTGGTCTGAATATTCTAGAGACCCTGGCGCGACTGGACGAAGACAAAGTACCCGAATTAACGGACCAGTTGCTGTCTGCACGTACTAACATCAGTGCAATCTATACCCGTGCTGCGATTAAGTTCAACCCGCAGTCTGTGATAGATATTCTGTCTAAGCACGCGGAAGTGGCTGATACGGCAGAAGCTTTTGCTGAATATGACTATCGGGTTCATCACCAGCTTGCTAGTGCCGGCAATAACAAAATCTATGTCTTGATACTTAATGGATTTAAAGGTTTGTACTCTAAGATAGGTTGCCACTATTTCTCAGATCCGCGCACCCGTGAACTGGCGCGTGAATTCTACGCTGAACTTACCGCGCTGGCTGAAAAAGGTGAGCACGATGGTGCTATTGCACTGATGCGCCGTTACGGTCATCGCTCTGGTGAGATCTGGCAACAACTGCGCGGTGATATGCCAGACGATATTATGGACTAATTTTGAATGTCCGATGATAAAAAGCACCTCAGGGTGCTTTTTTTGTGTCTGCAAGGGCGGTATATCGGCTATTTACTGCGCCATCAATTTATTAGATGGCTGCTATCGGATAATTCGATTGTATCCTTTTGAAGGAACAGCATACACTGAGCGCCAAATAATACCATCTGGTATAGGGGTTGTTTTTTTATAAAACGCCTCAATAATAAGTGACAATTCGCAGTGATACAGAAAAGCATAACCTGACAGGGGACGTGGCTTTGTGTGATTGTGAGACTTTGGAACTCAAACTAACTATTTGGAGATAACAATGGGTGTATTAGTAGGCCGCAAGGCACCTGACTTTACAGCAGCTGCAGTTTTAGGTAACGGTGAAATCGTAGATGGTTACAATCTACATGAGCGTATCAAAGGTAAGAAAGCGGTTATTTTCTTCTACCCACTAGACTTCACTTTCGTTTGTCCTTCTGAGCTAATCGCATTTGACAAGCGTTACGAAGAATTCCAAAAGCGTGGTGTTGAAGTGATCGGTGTATCTATCGATTCTCAGTTCTCTCACAACGCATGGCGTAACACACCAGTAAACGAAGGTGGTATCGGTCCGGTTAAGTATGACCTGGTTGCTGACGTGAAGCACGAAATCTGTCAGGCATATGACGTTGAGCACCCAGAAGCAGGTGTTGCTTTCCGTGGTTCTTTCCTGATTGACTCTGAAGGTAACGTACGTCACCAGGTAGTAAACGATCTACCTCTTGGCCGTAACATCGATGAAATGCTGCGCATGGTTGACGCGCTGGCGTTCCACGAAGAGCACGGTGAAGTATGTCCAGCTGGTTGGACTGAAGGTAAAAAAGGTATGGACGCAAGCCCTGAAGGTGTTGCTAAGTTCCTGTCTGAAAACGAAGGCGACCTGTAAGTCCAGCGTTGTTTAGTTAAAAAACCCGCCTTGTGCGGGTTTTTTTATATCACTCCGCTTATTCATGCCGCCCGTGTAGAGGCCAGATAATGTCGTGGATAGAAAAGCAAAGTATTTGCTATTGCACAGTGCTGAGCGAGTGACCTTCAAAATCGTTGGTGGTTGTGTCAATCCACAAGCCAGGTCATGAGTTACTGTAGGTTGATACAATACCCAATCTCGCTCAATCATGATGCACGCCCTATCGACCACTTGTGGTTGATCAGTCTAATCAATTCAACCGAACCATATGCCAGTACTAAACTAATAACGGGTGTAACCAGCAAGCTCAACAGTGTCATTTCATTCAGCATCTTATTGTCCCTTATCTTTTTCTTGACGTGTTTCTTTGTGCTCTGGCGTGAAAGACTTTATCAGTGTGGCTTTGGTGCTTTCTTTAAGCTCAATCAGGTTTGCCTTAATCGCTTTGCTGACATGAGATTTAATGTCGCTGAGTACTTCCTGAGTGACTGAGCCACTGTCTGTGCTTACAGTCGTCATAGAACTTAGGCTGGCTGCAGTACTGGCGTTGACACTTGCTGTGACGCTGGTGTTGCCCGCTGCAAATGAACTGGTGCTCATGCCAAGGGTAAAAACTAGGATGCTAAGTTGGGTGGCAGTTTTCATGGCCTGGTTCCTTTTGGGTTAGTAACGATACTTTAATGAGTTAGTCGTTCTAACTATTACAAAGGTTGTGCCAGCTTCGGAAATAATTTTATGGTGTTGAATATTAAGTGTTTTTATTTTCCTGTGGTGTACTGGTCAAAATACAAATTGTAATTTTGACCAGTGCTGTGGTTATCTTAACTAACTTTTGGTTAATTTTGTTCAAGCAACTGATAGATCAATTGTTTCACGACCTGGGGTTCGAACGGCTTGTCGCATAATGCATTCACTCCGGACTGCGCGATATTGGCCAGGTGGGTTTCGTTTGCTTCTGAAGATACCATCAGGATGGGCACATGATTATGCTCATTGGAGTTTCGAATGGCTTCAGCAAGCTCCTGACCATTCACCTCTGGCATATTGTAGTCCGTGATGATCAAGTCAAACATAGTATCCTCAAGGATGGACAGAGCTTCTGCGCCATGTTCCGCTTCGCTGATCCGCGTAGCGCCCAGATTATTGAGTACCCGGCGAATGTGATTACGTGCCAGGCGAGAATCATCCACGACCAGGATCCGTAACTCCTGAATGTCATACAAGTCCAGCTCAAGTTCTTCCGGAGACAAAATATCCAAAGTGGCATTGATGGCTTTACCCAGGTGGGTTTTGTTAAATGGCTTAGGCAGAATCGCAACTACCCCGGACTGCTTGAACGCTTCCAATTGCAGCCTGCGGGTTTCACTGGATACCAGCATAAAGGGCAAATGGTGGTCAGACAGGGTTGTTTGGATATGTTGCAATAACGTCAGAGCTTCGCCATCAGGCAGATACAAAGCACTGATCACCAAATCAGGTTTACTGTTATTCAGGCTTTCCATGGCGGCTGCAAGTGTATCAACACACTCGATATTTTGGATCCCTTCTTCCTGAAGTTCGTTACTGATGATCCGCCTTTGTGTCTGGGACGGCTCCAGGAGTAGGATGCTCAAATCTGAGCTTAAAAGTTCATTCATGGTATGAGAGTAAATGTTGCAATATAAATAGTCAGATTAACTGGCAATATAACGTATTTGTTACCGTGTCGCTAGCTTGGTGAGCAGGGTGTTAAAACAAACTATCGGTAGTGCATTTTGTCGAATGGGTAATGCAGCTGGAGGAAGGGCGCGCTCAGAACACGGATGGTGCAGGGGAATGCCAATACCGCTATCAGCGGTAGATTTAGTGTAATGGGCAGTGGCGTGTCTGTGGCCTGCTGCCCTTATTGCGATTAACGGCGAAACTCCATACTTTGTGGCAGGTCCACCAGTATCAGCACTGCGCCTTTGCCGCCATACTCAAGCGGGGCCTGATGCATAGCCAGTATATCCGGGTGCTGGACCAGGTACTGAGGTACTTTGTGTTTTAGCACACGCTCACCGATACCATGTACCACGCAGGCGCAGGCAACATGCTGTTTTTTACAGGCATGGATCAAGGCTGCCAGCTCGTCTTTCGCCGTTTCTTTGTTCATGCCATGCATATCAAGAATAAGCTCAGGCGCATAATCACCGCGACGCAATTGTTTGGCGAGGTACTTGTCGGCGCCCAGGCGCACGTAATTAACCGTACCATGGGTGTCTATGTCTGGGACATATTCGTCCGAAAAGTAGAATTCGGCCTGATGTTGCTTCTTCTGCTCGGCGATCACTTCACCCTTAAAGCGTGTCTGGCGTCGTGCCTGTTGCACTGTATCTTGCTTGAACTGACTGGTGCCTGATATCGCTTCTCGAAACAGAGCGAAATCGTCATCTGGCAGTTGTGAGTTTGGTTTATCTGTGTTCATGGCGACATTTTAAAGAAAAAAAGCGTAAAAACCTAGCGTAAAAACCGTTACAATGCCGCCATGCAATTAGTAGTGAGAACAACTCATGAGTGACTCTGTTATTTCTCAGGCGATGGCTGAAGAAGCCTATCAGGATTTAGTAACCATTCAGGATTGGTTACGCTGGACGGCCAGTCAATTTGCTGGCAATGGTGTATTTTTTGGCCATGGTACCGACAACCCGTGGGATGAAGCGGTGAGTTTGGTATTACCTTTGCTCAATTTGCCCGTTGACGCGCCTAAAGAGCTCACCAGTGCACGGCTCACGCACAGCGAAAAAGTCAGGCTGGTAGAGTACCTTCGACTGCGTATCGATGAGCGGGTCCCCGTTGCTTACCTGACTAATCAGGCTTGGTTTTCCGGGCTGCCTTTTTACGTCGACGAGCGCGTACTGGTACCACGTTCGCCTTTTGCTGAACTGATCGAAGCTCAGTTCCGGCCCTGGCTCGCGTCGCCGGAAAAAGTCACGCGTATTTTGGACATGTGTACTGGCTCCGGGTGTATTGCAATTACACTTGCAAAAGCATTTGAGCAGGCTCAGGTTGACGCGGTGGACATTTCTTTTGATGCTCTGGCCGTTGCAGAAATAAACATTAATGATCATCAGGTTCAGGAGCAGGTATTTGCTATCCAGTCTGATGTGTTTAGTGGTGTGCCAGGCCAACAGTATGACCTGATTGTTGCGAACCCGCCTTATGTCGATGCCGAAGATATGGCCGACCTGCCAGAAGAGTTTCATCATGAGCCAGAGTTGGGTCTGGCATCTGGAGAAGATGGTCTGGATGTGACACGTACCTTGTTGCAAGAGGCGGCTGCACACCTAACCGAAGACGGTCTGTTATTTGTCGAGGTGGGTAATTCTATGGTACATATGGAAGCGCTCTATCCCGGCGCGCCGTTTACCTGGCTGGAATTCGAACGTGGCGGACTGGGCGTGTTTGTGATCAGTAAAAAACAGTTACTGGATTACTTCAACGACTAAGCGTTTTCCTGTGAGCAGGGAAACGCAATGGTGTTTTTTTGGAATGAGGAAAATCAATGGCAGGCAATAGCATAGGCCAATTATTCAGGGTAACGACCTTTGGAGAAAGCCACGGTGTCGCACTGGGTGGCGTTGTGGATGGTGTCCCGGCAGGGCTTGAACTGGACGAAGCGGACTTACAGGTTGATCTGGACAGACGCAAACCCGGACAGAGCCGTTATACGACTCAACGCCGCGAGGGAGATGAAATCAAAATACTCTCTGGGGTGTTTGAAGGGAAAACAACCGGAACCAGTATTGGTTTGTTGATTGAGAATACCGATCAACGTTCCAAAGATTACAGTAAAATCAAAGATGTTTTCCGCCCTGGTCATGGTGACTATAGCTACTGGCATAAATATGGCCATCGTGATTATCGCGGTGGCGGACGTTCTTCAGCCAGAGAGACTGCGATCCGCGTTGCGGCAGGGGGTATTGCCAAAAAATACCTGAAGCAAGTGCATGGTGTTGAGATCCATGCCTGTCTTTCTCAATTGGGGCCAATCAAAGCTGAGCAATTTGACTGGCAGCAAGTTGAGCAAAACCCGTTCTTTTTCCCCGATGCTTCTAAGCTGGACGCGCTGGATGACTATATGCGCGATCTTAAAAAGCAAGGAGACTCTGTGGGGGCGAAAGTGAAAGTGGTTGCCAAAGGCGTCCCTGTCGGTCTGGGCGAACCGGTTTTCGACCGGCTGGATGCGGAGCTTGCACATTCTCTGATGAGTATCAATGCTGTAAAAGGCGTGGAGATTGGTGATGGGTTTGATGTGGTTGAGCAGAAGGGCTCAGAGCACCGTGATGAGCTTACCCCTGAAGGGTTTACCAGCAATCACGCTGGGGGGGTACTGGCGGGGATATCAACCGGGCAGGATATCATAGCCTCTATCGCACTCAAGCCGACCTCAAGTATTACTATACCTGGTCAGAGTATTAATACCCAGAATGAGTCGGTAGAAATGATCACCAAAGGCCGTCACGATCCGTGTGTCGGGATCCGCGCCATTCCTATTGCAGAAGCTATGATGGCAATCACCTTAATGGATCATCTGCTCAGGCAGCGCGGGCAGAACCCGCATGTTGATTTGCCACACGGGCCTATTCCTGCACAACGCTCCTAACTCTCTTATGAGGCCAGCTCAAGTTAGCTGGCCTTATCGCTGTCGGCTCAGTCGACAGCAGCCTGGAAACGGCGTTCCACTTCCTGCCAGTGGATCACGTTATAAAATGCTTCAATATACTCAGGTCTGCGGTTTTGATATTTCAGATAATAAGCGTGTTCCCAGACATCCAAGCCTAAAATAGGCGTCAGCCCATCCATGAACGGACTATCCTGATTCAATGAACTGGTTACCTCCAGGCACTTCTGATCGTTTACCACCAGCCAGGCCCAGCCACTGCCAAAGCGGCTTACAGCGGCTTGTGTAAACTGGGCTTTAAAGGTCTCAAAGTCACCAAATGCACGGTTAATCGCTTCGGATAGCGTGCCCTGATGCAAGTGCCCGCCCTGTGGAGACATGATCTCCCAGAATAGAGAGTGGTTATTGTGGCCGCCGACGTGGTCACGCACGGCGCCGCGCAGGGCTTCGGGCAGATCGCGAATATGGGTGAGCAATTCGATGCTTGATTGACCCTCAAACTCGCTCCCTGCGAGTGCAGCATTGGCTTTGTTGACATACGTCTGGTGATGCAAGGTATGATGAATCTCCATTGTCTTGCTATCTATATGCGGTTCGAGTGCCTCATAGGCATAAGGTAATGCAGGCAGAGTAAACGCCATACTTCTCTCCTTTTGGTTAATGATAATGAGTCGTTGAATGTGGTGCATCCAGCACCTGAGTAGCCCGGCTAACTAAGGTGGTGTGTGCCTCATGGGAAGAAATAAATCGCATCAGCTCCGCGCGCGTTCTCAGACTATGACGCATCGCAGTCAGCGCTATCTGAGGATTGGCATGATCACACAGCTGGGTGAGGCTGAGGTGCACATTGATAAGTTGTTCACAAGCTTTGTGTGGTTCTGAGAGGGCGAGATAGCAGTCAGCCAGATTATGCGCAGCGACGACAAAAGCTGGGCAGCAGTGTGCAAATGCTTCTTCCTGAAGTTGACTATCGTACTGGTGAGCAAAATACTCGATTAAATTGCTAACCAGGTAGAGGGCACTGTGATACTGATCTCGTGCTAAATAAAATGACTGGCTGTCAAAAGCCTGGTTGCCTTTGGTGATTGCTTGTTGCCAGGGGGCGAGTGCATTTTCAAGCAAGCTGGTGGTGTCATTCAATGCTGGATAAGATTGCAGCATAAAAAGGGCTCCTCGTCAGTAACGTATGGTACGGCCACAGGCATCGATGTTCTATTTTATATATAAAAACATAAATAATAATGATTGTCATTTATATTTGATGTGGCAAGTTGTTATGTATGCTGAAAGGTTGCACTTGTTGCGCTGAGTGTGAGGAGTTGGAGCGCCCGGAAACGGGATGACAAGGCATTAAAAAGGCAAGGGCACGGGGCCGCGCGCTCACCCTGAAAATACTTGTTTACTGGTTCAGTACTGCGTCAATATCTGCTGCACTGTGGCGCTTGGGGAGTTGCTCTTGTGGTTCGCCAAAGGTCCGGTTGACTATCCTGCCACGTTGTACGGCCGGGCGAGATTCAATCTGTTTAGCCCAGCGTACTACATTGGTATACTGCTCAACCTGTAAAAACTCGCCGGCATCATAGAGTTTGCCCAGGGCCAGATTGCCATACCAGGGCCAGATAGCCATGTCGGCAATACTGTAGTGTTCGCCTGCAACATATTGGCTGTGTGCCAGCTGTTTGTCTAATACATCCAACTGGCGCTTAGCTTCCATAGCAAAGCGGTTGATGGGGTATTCCTGTTTGTCGTCTGCATAGGCATAAAAGTGGCCAAACCCGCCTCCTAAAAATGGGGCTGAGCCTTGTGCCCAGAATAACCAGTTCAGGGTGTCTGTTCTTTGTACTCCAGCAGACGGGAGAAACTGGCCAAACTTTTCGGCCAAGTAAACGAGAATAGAGGCAGATTCGAAGACCTTGACTTCTGTTTCACCTGATTTATCGACCAGGGCAGGAATTTTTGAGTTTGGATTGACTGCAACAAAACCAGACGAGAATTGTTCAGCCTCTCCAATATTGATCAGGTGTGCATCGTATTCGGCTTCGGCTACCCCAAGGGCCAGCAATTCTTCCAGCAAAATAGTCACCTTTTGACCGTTTGGTGTACCAAGTGAGTAAAGCTGCAAAGGGTGGGTGCCGACAGGCAGTGCCTGCTCATATCTGGCACCTGATTCAGGGCTATTAATATTGGCCCATTTATTATCGCTACTGGGCTGGTGTGTCCACACTTTGGGAGGCGTATAGGCGTTGTTACTCATGTGATCTCCTTGACTAAAATGGGTGCTAATCGGATAACCCTCACCTTAGCGTTAATTATGCCACTCTGCCAGCAGCAAACTGTCAAGAAAAACAAAGAGGGTAACGGGCAGGAGGTCGCCGTTACCCCGTGGTCAGGTGCTTATCGAGCCTGATTCATTTCAGTGAGCTTGTTACCAACAGGCACAGAGAAGTTGTAGCCATCGAATTTATCCCAGTTGATGGACCAGGTCATGACGCCCCCAAAAGCAGGGTAGTTATGACTGGGCACTATGGTACCGCATTGGGTGCCTTTGGTCAGACAGTCCAACGCCGCTATGATATTGGCAATGGGAGCCTGGCCAGAATTGGCGGATTGCGGGCCGGATGGCAGGCCAATGGCAACCTGATCATCCCTAAGCGGCATAAAGCGGCTACCATCGGCCAGGTCGAACCCTTCAATCAGCATTTTTGCATGGGCGACCATCATATTGACAGATCCTTCCGGCGCGCTGCCAGGTTCGTAGGGGTTTGGAAGTCCTCCGTTGTTGTAAAGCTGTACATGCAGTAAGTCCAGCGTGTCTCTGAGTTCATTGATAAGCGGTATATATGCCCCCCAGATCCCAGAGTAGGCAATCATCCCGCCATGAACATAGGGGTGCTCAGGTGCCATAGTTAGCACCATATCGCCTCCGATATTCTGCTCTATCTGCTTAATTGCTCTGGGCAGGCGGGCTTGTATTTGTGAGCCATGCAACAAATTAGAGCCACTTTCCAGGTCAATATCCAGGCCATCAAATCCCCACTCCTGAATGATTGCAGTAAGACTGCTGACAAAGTTGGCTTCATCGGCGTCTGTGTTTAATGTGATAGTCCCTTCGGCACCACCCAGGCTAAGGACAAACACTTTACCCTGCGCCTGTAATGCTTGCATATCGGTTTTAAATTTAACCGGATCAATAGGGGGGCAGTTGGAGCGAATGTCTTTTTCAAATGGTTTGAAGTGCACTGTACCGTTAGAAGAGCGATCGTTCTCAGCAAAGGCAATGTCAATGATGTCCCAGGCGCCGGAGATTTGATCCAGTGGAATAGGGCAGCCAGCCGGATTAACAAAGTTATGCCAGTAGCCTATGAGTTTATGGGTCTTCCCAATCGGTGGGGCAATAACAGTGACAGTAGCGGCCGGGCTGCTAGTGGTATCTCCCGATGTGCTGGTCGCCGTTGCATAGATACTGTGTTGTCCAACTGTTGCTGGCGCGTAGTTAAACTCATAAGGTGCCAGGGTATCACTGCCAACTTTTACCCCGTTGGCATAAAAATCGACCGTCGAGATCTGACCGCTGAGCGCCTGCGCATTGGCTTTGATAGTAATCGCATTGCCCAGTACATATTGGGTACCCGAAGTTGGGGCGGTTAAATCAACGACCAGTGGCTGATCGGTAACCGTGACCTGGATAGTTTGTTGGCTCTGATTGCTCTCGTTGTCGGTTGCAACAGCACTGAGTGTAACTGGCCCGGTGTTGCCTGGCGTCCACTCAACCGCCAGTGCATTTTGCGCGGTACTGCCAAGTAAGGTTTGATTAGCAAATAACTCTAACTGTGAGATAGTCCCGTCTGCATCGGTGGCACTGACAGCAATCTGTGTGGGCTGGTTGCGCAGCAAAGTGGCATTATCGTTAGGCTGACTAAAGCTAATTACTGGCGCGATCGCACAGATCCCCAAATCGCTCCAGGCGTCCTGCCAGTGTTGACCTGTACCGGGCTCGTAGGCCCATGCAGCATTGGAGCTGCACCAGCCAGCGATGTCGCAGCGATATTTGCGATTATTGTGTGCTACCAGCTCACCACTTTGATAGCTTTGACCAGCTCGATAAGTGCTCAGACCTGCGCAGCCACCTGAGCTTGCAGCGCTCACCTCAATGCTAACACTGGCTTCAGCGGTTGCGCCTTTGTCGTCTTGTGCAATGACTCTGAGCTGCTTGCTGCCCGGGCTCACGGTCACAAAATCATGGCGAAAAGGTGGGGTACTGAGTGTTGTCAGACGCTGAACATCTCGCCACATTTCGACCTGCACAACCTGGCCATCGGTGTCTGTGGCCTGCACAGCAAGGCTAACGGTATCGCCAACTTTAAATGCTTGGTTGTTTGTCGGTGTATCAATGGTGAGAGCGGGTGGTACATTGCCGTTGTCATCTCGTACCGTAATGCCAGCTGTTGCAGGTGTACTGAGGTTGCCTTTGGCGTCTACTGCCACTGCGCTCACTGTGTGCATGCCCAACTGTGCAGACCAGGTAAGCTGATAAGGAGGCTGGCTGAGTATACCGACGCTGATGTCGTTGACAAAAAACTCAACCTGGGCGAGATCGCCATCCTGATCACCGGCATTTGCAGCAAAAACAGCGCTGTCATTTTTGTTCAGCACAGCACCATCCTGGGGACTTACCAGGGTAACCACCGGGGCGTTGCCGCTGATGCACTGGCCAAGTTGTCGCCATACGTCAAAGGTATCGGAATTATTCGCAGGCAGTTCATTTTGGTTGAACCATTTTGCCTCATAAGCTTGAGCCTGAGCACGCACCTGATCCCCTTTGCGGTACACCGTTGAACTGGACCAGTCGGCGAGCGCGCTGCAGTCATAGTTGGCGGTATCGGCCTGAGCCCAGCTATGTACTGCAATGAGTTGCAGGCCGGCGGCACAGCATAGTGTCACTAATTTTCTTGTGTTCATAAATCACTCCGTTTTACATGTTGTATGTTTTGTAAACAAAACATTGACAGCATAGAGTGAAAAACAACCAGGATCAATCTGCAGAAGCAGGTCGCTCTTTGAGCGTGACAACCCGTTGTGGGAATGGAATTTCTATGTTAGCAGCCTGGATCGCAGCATAGATAGCGCCATTGATGGCCAGTTTATGTTCGATTATCTGAGTAGTGGGTACCCAGTAGCGGTAACTAATGATGACGGCGCTGTCGCCAAATGCTTCAATGCCAACCTGAGCTTGTGGGGTGTCGGCCACAGCGTCGTTATCCGACAAAATTTCATTAATGATGGCGATAGCTCTGTCTGCGCTGGCGCTGTAAGCGATGCCTATTTCTCCCTTAACCAGCGAGTGAGCAAAGGAGTTTTGCATAATTTCGCCAATTATATGCTTGTTGGGAATGGTGATCTCGACCTTTTCCTCGTTGACCAGGATTGTGTGGCCCAGTTCGATACTTTTCACCTGGCCACAGACCCCTTTGACGGCGATGGTATCACCGACCACAAACGGGCGGGTAGCAATAATCGCTAATCCAGATCCATAGTTAGATAACATCCCCTGAACGGCCAAGCCAGCACCCAGTGAAGCGGCACCGATTGCCGCAACAAAGGGGGTAACACTGATGCCAATTTTACCCAGCGCAATGATTGTGAACATAATGATCATCAGGACTTTGACCACATTGCTGACGAAATTTGTCAGGGTAACGTCGATATTATGTCTGAGCATCAGGCTCTCTGTGCCTTTAGCCAGCTTCTTCGCAAGCCATAAACCGAGGATTAGGATCACTAAGGCGCCTAATAATTGCATGCTATAAGTCACCAGATAATCCCGGATCAGCACGTAGTAGTGTTCGATTTGTGCTATTTCTTGTTCTATCATGCCGTGCTCCTGGGTTGCTGAAACGGGGCGAGCATTTCAGCTTATTTGTTGATGATTGTTATCACTTTTTAGTTTAGCTGATTATGCCTTGCATTAGCGCAAAAAGCACAGGCACCCAGCTTGCGGTGATGACCGCACTGATGATCATCGCGGCAGAAGCAAAGGCGCCTGCTGCCGGGTGATGTTCCATGGCCGCGGCGGTGCCAATTGCATGGCAGGCCACACCCAGTGCGACTCCTTTAGCCTGAGGTTTAGTCACGCCAGCAAGGGTGAGCAAGGACAAGCCAAAAACGCCTCCCAGTACACCTATCAGGATCACCATGATGGCGGCGACCCCGGGAAAACCACCGAGTGAATCAGTCACAATGAGCGTGATTGGCGTGGTCACTGACAGGGCCATCAAAGACGCTGTGAGTGTACTGGGTACACTAAATGACTGACAGAGCCAAAAGGCAATCAGTGTTGCACAGGTGATCCCAATAAAGCTACTGAGACTAATGAGCAACAGATATGGCCGTATGGCGTGGAGCTGTTGATAAAGGGGCAGAGCAAGTGCAACCACTGCGACTTCGAGAAAGAAGCTGACAGGCTTTGTGGCGTTGCGGTAGTCAATGTAGTCAATATCGCTAAGTAGCAGCGCAGTGCTAATCGTTACAATGCATAATAGTACCGGATTAAGCAGGGGCGAATGCCACCTTTGGTTTACCCGTCGCATAAGGGCAAATAACACCAGAGTGAAGGTGCAACCCAACACTAGATTAATCATGGTACCTGCCCAGACTTGCCAGTTTACCTGTCACTACGAGGCCCAATACGGGTACCAGAAGCAGAATACTCACCAACAGCCAGGCATTGTGACTAAACACCTCCAGATAGCTGATTAATCCGACCCCGGCTGGTATGAAAAATAGCGCCATGTATTTTAATATTGGGCCACAAGAAGGAAGTAAGTATTTACTTTTAAGTATACCTGATTGCAGTAAACCAAATAGCAGTAACATACCTAACAGTGGGGCAGGCAAGCTCAAAGCCAGGGCCGCAGTGATTAGCCTGGCAGCCCAGAGGCACCCGATAAGAATGCTAAGGGATGCGATAAATCGCAGAGTTATCATCATAATGGACACTCAAGAGATCAAATCTGATGCTATTCTCGATGGCAACTGGATTGCCCACAATGCGACTTTCTTACCATTTTTTACGTGGACCAAAAGGCTTAGGTTGTTCCATATGGCGACCGTTGTGCATAGCAATTCGTGTGTTTTTTGACAGCAGCAACTTAATCTGGAACCAGGTCTCCTGCCACAGTAGTTTTCGGCGCCGGGGGTGATAGGCGGTGTTATATAAGTGTTTGATGGCGGCCAGGGCATCCGGAGAAATAGCGGTTACCTCAGTGAGACGTTGTTGGATGGCGAGCAACGGGTCGTCGCTGACTTGTGTGATTAACCCCAGCTCACAGGCCTGTTGAGCATTAATGCGTTGTGGGTTTGAAGCCAGCCAAAGCGCCTGATCATGTTTTAATATACCCGGCAGCAGTATGCTGGTACTCATATCAGGACACAGCCCCCAGCGTGATTCCATAATGGCAAACTGGGCGTCTGGTGTTGCAATGCGATAATCGGCGCCGAGCGCAATATGTAAGCCCCCGCCCAGGCAATTCCCCCGTACCAGCGCAAACACAGGCACAGGCAGTGCACGCCAGCCCAGTGCGACCCGTTGCACAAGATTGGCATTGCCCGGTAACCATTTAAACAACAGCGATATGATGTTAGCTGGCTTTTTCATGACTGTGCCGACATCCAGGCCAGAACAAAAATGCGGTCCCTGACCCTGCAAGACCACCGCACGTAACTGGCGATTGCGTTTGAGTGTGTGGATGACGTTATCCAACTGCCTAAACATGTCGTAAGATAACGCATTTTGTTTTTCGGGTCTGTCGAGGGTAACCCAGGCGATACCATCAATTGTCTCTAACTGGACCATGTGTTTTTCCTTCTTTGGCACATCATTATTATTCTGATAGTTTGCAGGGCAAGCATAGAGTAATTACTTTAACGGTGCCAGTAGTAATTGGTGTACAGACTGGCTGGCAAATTGGCTATTTTCATGTAACTGAGCGGTATTTTTGTTAAAACTAACTAAAAGCCGTAGCTTTGCAAATTTGCAATTTGTTACTATACCACTCAATTTTGACAGACGAGGTGATGTAATGTCTGCACGTTTAAGTTCCATCGAAGAAGTAAGCCAGCAAGCCTATGATATTTTCTTAGAGCTTGCCCCTGATAATCTTACAATCGAGGACATTGAGCTATTCAATGCTCACAGTGAAGAGCTGGGATATATTGAAGACAGTGTTCCTGACGAGAGTTGGGCGTCGCTGGTGGCGTATGAACAGGAGACGGAAGCCGAACATTTTGTTCAGGTGACCGTAGGCCTGGAAACGGATCAAGGTGATGTAATGTTTGCCAAAATACTGATCAGCCGTGATTTAGATGCCCCATTTTGCCACATAGTCTGGAAGCAGTAAGAGAATTCAGCTCAGTGAAGTACACCCTTTTATTTCTATGTTGCGCTGGACTCTTGTTCAGCGTGAAGGCACTTGCTGTTGATCCTTTCGAAGATTTTCATAAATATGGTGAGCTGTCAGATGAAGAGATCCACGCTCTGCACGAAGGTGAGTTTTTATATGGTGATGTAGAGTTTGGTGTGTTGCTCAATCGTGGTAATACCAGTAATACCGCGTTTAAACTTAAAAGCAACCTGTATCAGGACTTTAAATACTGGCGTAACCAGTTTAAGTTTGACGGTGCTTATCGCCGTGAAGTTGACCCGGATACCAATGTTGAAGATGAAACGGCTTCTCGCTACTTTTTGTCTGCGCAGGGTAACTATAAAATAGGGCAGAAGAACACATCGCTATTTGTCTATGGGGATTACGAGGTAGACAAGTTTAATGGCCGAGAATACACCACAACATTTGCAGTTGGTTACGGTAATCGTGTCTTTGAAGGGCGAAAGAACACGGTCGATTTAGATATTGGACCGGGATTGTCTATGTATCGACGTGAAGATGAGACCGATTTGGAGCCGGGTCAAGAGCGGGTCGAAAGAGGTCACTTGTTGCGCGCTGCATTGCAGTGGGAGCGAACGGTATCTAAGCGCACTCGGTTTAACCAGGATGTCAGTTATGAAAGATCACTGTCGGGCCTTGGCGCACGTATTTTATCTGAAACCGCGCTGATCAGTCAGGTTATGGGTGGTGTTTCTCTTAAGGTGGCCTATACCTATCGATATCACTCTCAGCCAGAGGAAAACAAAGAGAAAGTTGATAGCGAGATTGGTGTCACACTTGTTTATAGTTTTAATTAAGGTAGTTTAACTGATGTACAAAAAGACCCAATGGTCCTGGATAATTTGGATGTTTCTGACGTGGTTCGCCACTTTTGTTGCACTCGCCATATTTTTGTTAGGCCATAACGCACTGCTGTATGGTTTCATCGGTATACTGGCCCTGATTGGCTACTTGTTCTATGGACTAACGCTTGAAGTGGATAAAGATAAGCGGGTGGTAAGTTGGTGGTTTGGTCCTGGGGTCCTGAAAAAATCGGTCAAAGTGGATGAGCTGCAATCATATTGCGCGGTAACCAATTCATTTCGTCACGGGATTGGCGTTAAGATCACCCATGATGGCTGGGTATACGCTGCACATGGTTTCAAAGCCATTGAGTTTGTACTTGCCGATGGGTCTAAATACCGTATTGGTACCAATGACCAAAGCGGTGTACTTGCAGCCCTGGAGGAAATTGAAAAAAGCGCCAAATAGGCGCTTTTTTCATGTGCGATACCCCAATTCTCTTAATTAGGTGTTCCTTCAAATTGAACAAGTATTAATACGCATTAGTATAGGTAAAACGGGTATTAATGCTGATGGCCGCAGCCTTCCTCGCTGTGAACATGGCCATGGGCCAGCTCTGCTGATGTCGCCTCGCGTACTTCCAGAATTTCAACATCAAAGTTCAATGTGATACCTGCAAGCGGATGATTGCCATCAACGATGACGTCGTCACCTTCAACACCAATTACAATGACTGTTTGCTCGCCTTCGTCTGTGGTGGCGCGAAACTGCATGCCTACTTCAACTTCCATATCCTCAAACATGCTTTTTGGAACCGCCTGCATCAGGTTGTCGTGGCGCTCACCGTAACCATTTTGTGGCTCAACGGTAACACTTAATTTGTCACCCGCTTGTTTGTTGATCAGGGCATCTTCCAACCCTGAGATTAAGTAACCTGTGCCAACGATAAACTCGAGGGGTTCATCATCAAAGGTGTTGTCTATGCTGTTGTCATCGTTGTCCAGCACCGCATAATGCATTTTTACAACGGTATTTGGGGCAATTTTCATAATCTATCCGCTTAATTGTCTTCTAAAGAGTAGGGAAGTGGCTGTAATGTCAGCTGGACTTCCGGGTGCGTTTTAGCACGTAAAACTGAGGATTCAGTTAAATCATTGGCCATCACTGCCAGTGCATAATAGTCCTGGCTTGCACTGTCGTAGGCCTGATGAAGCACTTTGCCTGCACGGCGCCAGTTATCTCCATCTAATTGTATTTCCAACTCAGATTCTTGTGGGTGAGCTGCAGCCTGGCCTTTGACAATGTACAAAGCACGCTTGTTTTTGCCCAAATAACGCATTCGGGCAACTGTCTCCTGCCCAGTATAGCAGCCTTTTTTGAAGCTGATTGCGCCCAGTGCCTGGAGGTTAACCATTTGCGGTACATATTCATCAATACTGGTCTCGCTCAGTTGAGGCTCACCGGCCAGAATTGAGGCTGCCTCAAATGGAGTGGGATCTGTGTGCAGGGCAACACCTTGTGGCAGTGCATAGCCGTGCTCAACGATCAGGAGTAAACGTTGGTCGTCCAGTTTCAGTGCCTTATTTTTGCCACCGAACGTACAAGCATTCGCCTGCTGTGCAAACGTCAGTCCTAATAGTTCACAGGTTTGGGTCATCTCATCAGTTAGCACGCCAATGACCTGGTGGTGTGTAATAGCAATATCGACTTTCGCGAATACGCCGTATTTTTTTAGCTCCCGGCAGGATGCTTCGGTTTCCGCTTTTGAACCCAACAGCAGATATTGGTCATCTAACTTACTGAGCCTGAGTGTCGCCCATAATTTGCCTTTAGGACTGCAGTGCCCGGCCCACAGGAAGTTATCATCCGTCAGCAGATTGAGATCCTGGGTGACCTGACCGTGCAGGTAACTCAACTTTTCGGCGCCGCTCACAGAGATCAATTGTAAAGAAAGAGGATATGCGTTTGCTTGTGCCATCTTATTGATCCTTGTTGAAGAAATTACCTAATGTTACCGCAAATATCGCATCCGAGATAGGCGCGAAAGACACGATTATTGTTTATTCGAACAGTTAACGGGCATCTCAGGATACGTTATAATTGCAAAGACATAATAAAATTTAGGGGTATGTGGAAATTATGGCTGAGTTGTATTCAAAGGCCCGCACAAAATGGGCATGTCGTCGTGGCATGCTGGAGCTGGATATTTTGTTGGAGCCTTTTGTTGATGAGGCATACGATCAGCTATCCGAGCAGGATAAGCTGGTGTTTCAACGGTTATTGGAAGTCGAAGACCCCGATTTATTTGCCTGGTTTATGGGCCATGAAGCGTGTCCGTATCCCGAGCTTGATGCGATGGTGAAGTTCGTTCTTGACCGAGTCCGCGCTTAGCTTTTATTTCGAACACAATACACCAGACCACAAAGTCTTTGTGGTCTTTTTTTGCTGTCTGGCGCTGGCTTTGTGTGTGGTCACGCCAGTGCTGTGGTGGTGGCATATCGCGACTTGTTTGTTAGGCTATGCCTTCGCCAGACACTGGGCACACCAATATTTCATCTCCACAGGTCATCTGGGGCTGATACCCGAGCATATGACTGTGATAGTGTCTGGAGGCCAGCATCAGTGGCAGGGGCAGTTAAAAGCAGCACAGGTTTATTTTCATTGCGCGCTACTATTGACCGTTAAAACTGAGCAGCGAACCCGGCATATTGGTATTATGCGCCATGCAATGAAAGAAGAGCATTGGCGACACTTGTGCCGCCATGTATTTGAGATGGCCTGAGTCATTGGCGCAAGGCGATAGCGTCAGGCATCGATATCAACGTTTGATTTTACTGGGAGTCAATATCGTTGGCTTGGTTGTTGCTGCGCTTTGCGGAAAATCCAGTGTGTAATGCAGCCCACGGCTTTCTTTTCTGTCTAGCGCACTGCGAATGATTAACTCCGCCACTTGCACCAGGTTTCGAAGTTCAAGCAGGTTATTGCTGACTCTGAAATGGGAGTAGTACTCCTGAATTTCCTGCTGCAATAATTCTACTCTGCGAAGTGCACGTTCCAGTCTCTTAGTCGAGCGTACAATACCGACATAATCCCACATAAACAGCCTCAATTCGTGCCAGTTGTGCGTGATCACCACCTCTTCGTCTGAATCGCTGACCTGGCTTTCATCCCAGTCAGGCTGTGCCGGTGGTAATGGTTGGGTATCCAGTTTAGCAAGAATGTCTTTCGCTGCAGCGTGGGCAAATACAATACATTCCAGTAATGAATTGCTCGCCATTCGATTGGCACCATGTAATCCAGTGTAAGCCACCTCCCCGATAGCATACAGGTTGCTAATGTCCGTTAGACCGTTGAAATCAGTCATGACGCCACCGCAGGTGTAATGTGCGGCAGGGACGACCGGGATCGGCTCTTTGGTGATATCCAGCCCTACACTGAGGCACTTGGCGTATATGGTCGGAAAGTGCTCAATGATAAAATCTTTGTCTTTATGAGAGATATCCAGGTAGACGCAGTTGGCCCCCAGACGTTTCATTTCATAGTCGATGGCTCGGGCAACAACATCACGGGGGGCCAGCTCTTCTCTGTCATCGAAATCCGGCATAAAACGTGTACCATCCGGGCGCCTCAGTAATGCCCCTTCGCCACGCATGGCTTCCGTAATGAGGAAATTCTGTAGTTCCGGGTGATATAGACTGGTTGGGTGAAATTGATTGAATTCCATATTCGCAACCCGGCAACCCGCTCGCCAGGCCATAGCAATACCATCGCCACTGGAAACGTCCGGATTCGACGTATAGAGATACACTTTACTGGCACCACCTGTCGCAAGCGCGACAAATTTAGCGGTGACGGTCTCGACCTGATTTGCTCGGCGATTGTATACATAAAGTCCATGTGCGACTTTTTGCTGTTGTGCGCCATGCGTGATCAGATCAATAGCATTATATTGTTCGAGCAGAAGTATATTGGGGTGTTCCTGAACGCGCTCGATCAGTGTCGACTGTACAGCTTTACCTGTTGCATCAGCGGCATGGAGTATGCGGCGATGGCTATGGCCGCCTTCGCGTGTCAGGTGGAAACGTTCCCGTCCTTTACTATCGAACTCCATATCAAACGGAACGCCTTGCTCAATCAACCACTTCAGGCACTGTTTCGCATTTGAGGCAGTGTAATGAACGGCTTCTCTGTCACACAGGCCAGCGCCCGCAGCCAGGGTATCTTCAACGTGAGATTCTATACTGTCGTTTTTCTTATCAAATACCGCAGCTATGCCTCCCTGAGCATACAAGGTTGAGCCTTCACGCAGGTCGCCCTTACTGAGTACGGTGACGCGGCAGGTGTTTGCCAGAGACAGAGCAAGACTCAGCCCGGCTGCGCCGCTACCGACAATAATGACATCTGTTTGGTGTTGAACTTGTTCTTTCATGTTAGTGGGTCTTAGCTAATTAAACCTTTTATTCTGCGTGATCTGATAAGTCTGCTATGCTTAGCGCAGGGTCGCAGGTACTTGGTATATTCCACACTGAATACGTTTATGACGTGTCAATACGGGGTATTTTAAAAAAAATATCAAAAAAACAGAACTTTTTATTCAGCACTTAGTCAGAGTAGCTGTAAAAGATGGCAACAATGCGCGACAATGTGTGTGAAAAATAAGTAATAACAAAGAGGAGTACCGGCTCGAATGAGCGAGCAGGATTTAGATTTAGAAATAGTTCGGCGTGTTCAGCAAGGAGATAAAAATGCGTTCAATTTGTTGGTTGCCAAATATCAGAACAAAGTAGCCGCATTAATCTCGCGATATGTGGCTAATTCTGGCGATGTAGCTGATGTGGCACAAGAAGCGTTTATTAAGGCATATCGTGCTTTGCCTAATTTCCGGGGAGATAGTGCGTTTTATACTTGGCTCTATCGGATCGCGGTTAACTGCTCAAAGAACTATTTAGTTGCTCAGGGGCGCAAGCCACCGGCAAATGATGTTGATGCTGAAGAGGCCGAATTTTACGACGGAGCGGAACAGCTCAGGTCTAACGCTTCTCCGGAGAGCTTATTGCTTAGCGATGAGATCAAAGCGGTGATTTTTAAAACCATCGAGTCTTTACCCGATGATCTTAAAACCGCGATCACATTACGAGAGATCGAAGGCATGAGCTATGAAGAAATTGCTGTCGTGATGGATTGTCCGGTAGGGACGGTCAGGTCGCGGATTTTCAGGGCACGAGAAGCCATTGACAATAATATTAACCCACTCATAGGTAATAAGTAGATGACGCAATCAAACTTTAATGTCAAAGACGGGCAAGTGACATCCAGTATACTAGATGCCGAACAGGCACTGGATAATGCCAGTCAGGCGCAGTTCGATGCAGAAAAGTTTGCCCGTTATGCTCTGATAGGCGACGCCATGCGCAGTCAGCAAAATCAGGCACCTTATATTGATATCACTGCCAGTCTGGCTGATGCACTTGCAGACGAGCCCACCCATGGCGCTCAGTCGCAACAGCAGAAGCCTCAACAGACGAATGCTAAGAACAAAGTGGTTGCATTGTCTAGTTGGCGTAAACCTTTGGCACAAGTTGCAATTGCTGCCAGTGTATCCTTAGTTGCCGTGCTGGGCGTGAGTAATTATAGCCCACAGGAACAAGCCAACAGTGACTTTCCTGTGTTACAATCAACGCCATTAACTGGTTCAGTTTCGCCAGTTAGTTTATCATCAGAGCCTGCATTGGAAAGTGCAGAAAAAGGCCTGAGAGAACTGCAACAGCAACGCATCGGTGCCTTGGTACTTGAGCATCAGCGACAGTCCAGAATGGCACATGCTCTGACCCAACAGGCACAGGAAGAAGAGGAACAAGAAAAATAGATGAAGTGGCTTGCGTTACTACTTGGAGTGGGCTTGAGTGCCCAAGTTGTTGCCAGCGATATCATTAATGCAAAGCAGCTGCTCACGGATATGTCTTCTGCCATTCAGGAGCGTAACTTTGATGCATCATTTGTGGTGGTTAAAGGTAAAGGTATGGAACCGTACCGCTGGCTCCATGGCAAAGTCGACAACAGTGAACTCGAAATACTGAGTCGACAGAATGGCGCTGGTCTTGAGGTGGTGCGCGTAGACAACAAGGTCACTTACTTTGAGCCTCAAACCCAACCCTATTCTATAGAGACAGATGCGATTGCCGGTCCCATTCCGGAAATTCTGTTTGGTGAAGTGGGCACGCTCGCCAGTAGCTATGATTTTGTCCTGGGTGGCAAAGAGCGTATTGCTGACAGGGCGGCACAGTTGGTGCGCCTGGTTTCAAAGGATGAGCACAAATATAACTACTGGCTGTGGATAGATATTCAATCTGCATTGCTGTTAAAAGCTGCCTACGTGACTCAACAAGGTGAAGTACTTGAACAGCTTCAGCTGACACACATCAGCGTCACAGAGCAACCTGCTCAGCCACTTATTGAGCTAAGTAGTAAAGAATTCCCGATGCCACTGGCTTCTCTGGCTCAAAACGACACCGCACAAAAACTGCAAAATAATTGGCGTATTGGCTGGTTGCCTGATGGGTTTAAGCTACTGAAGTCAGACCGACACAAACTAGATTTGAATAATGAGCTGGCAGACTACTTTTTATTTTCTGATGGGCTGGTAGAGTTTTCTGTGTTTGTACAAAGACCTCTGTCTGGGCAAAGAGCCAGCGGTGCACTGAGTTCGGGTGCTACGACTGTATATGTACATAATTCAGGTGCATTTGATGTGTCGGTGGTTGGCAAAATCCCAACGATGACAGCAAAAGCCATCGCTGAGTCGGTAACCCGGCCATTATGATAGAACAAACACTCACCGTTTCCCGTGTTGATCGCGGTACAGTCTGGCTGGTTGCTGAGGAAAAACCAGCCTGTGCTGGCTGCAATGGCAAATGCGGCTCGCAAATTTTTAGTAAACTATTTGGCAGCAATAAAAAGGCGTTGCCGATAGAGTGCAATGAATCGGTTCAGGTAGGCCAAAAAATGACCCTGGCACTGGATGACAGCAAAGTGGTCGAGAATGCACTTTGGGTTTACCTGTTACCCCTGGTAATGGCGTTTTTCGCCATATTTACCTCACACCTTATATTGGGCGTGTCAGAGCCCTGGCAGATCCTGTCCGCAGTGATTGGCGGTTTGGTTGGCTTTAAATTTGCCAAACAACGCACAAAAGCACTGCGTCATGACATTAAAGTGATAAAAATTTATCCAATTAGCCTTCCCCTAACGCAAATAGATGGTGATTGCGCCAAATAAATTGTAAAATCGGCGTTTATTCTCTATTTGTGAAAAACAGAAGTTTAGAATCCAGTATATGAAGCACATCCGTAACTTTTCAATTATTGCCCACATCGACCACGGGAAATCGACCCTTTCGGACCGCTTAATCCAGGTATGCGGCGGCTTAACAGATCGCGAGATGCAGCAGCAGGTGCTGGATTCGATGGACCTAGAGCGAGAGCGTGGGATCACCATTAAAGCGCAGAGCGTGACACTGAACTACAAGGCTAATGATGGCGAAACGTATCAACTGAACTTTATCGATACGCCGGGACACGTAGACTTCAGCTACGAAGTATCTCGTTCACTGGCCGCTTGTGAAGGCGCCTTGTTGGTTGTTGATGCAGGTCAGGGCGTAGAAGCTCAGACGCTGGCCAACTGTTATACCGCGATTGAAATGGACCTTGAAGTACTGCCAGTGTTGAACAAAATCGATTTGCCACAAGCCGATCCGCTGCGTGTTGCCGAAGAGATTGAAGAAATCGTCGGCATCGAAGCACTTGAAGCAGTGCAGTGTAGTGCTAAAACCGGTATCGGTATCGATGAGGTACTGGAAATGATCGTGCGCGACGTGCCGCCACCTGAGGGTGAGCCAGAGCAACCACTGCAGGCACTGATCATTGACTCCTGGTTTGATTCATATCAGGGCGTTGTCTCACTGGTACGTATTAAGCATGGTGAGCTGCGCCGTGGTGACAAGATTAAGATTATGTCGACAGATCAGACACACATTGCTGATAAAGTCGGTATTTTCACACCAAAACAAACAGAAACCGGGGTTCTGAAAACCGGTGAAGTAGGCTTCGTTATTGCGGGTATCAAGGACATTCATGGTGCGCCAGTGGGTGACACTATTACCCTGACCAAAGAACCTGCGAAAGAACGCTTACCTGGCTTTAAACGCGTTAAGCCTCAGGTTTACGCGGGTATGTTCCCAATCTCCTCTGATGATTATGAGAACTTCCGTGATGCATTGAACAAACTGAGCCTCAATGATGCGTCCTTGTTCTTCGAGCCGGAAAACTCAACTGCACTGGGCTTTGGTTTCCGTTGTGGCTTCCTGGGCATGCTCCATATGGAGATTATTCAGGAACGTCTGGAACGTGAATATGATATGGATCTGATCACGACAGCACCAACGGTAGTGTACGAAGTAGAAACCAAAGATGGCGTGATCCAAATAGATAATCCGTCAGATCTACCGCCTGTTAATGACATCATTGAAATCCGTGAACCGATTGTAGAAGCGAATATTCTGGTTCCGCAGGAATACCTGGGCAATGTCATTACTCTGTGTGTTGAAAAGCGCGGCGTGCAGACCAAGATGAGCTACCACGGTAAGCAAGTTGCGGTGACGTATGAGTTACCTATGGCAGAAGTGGTAATGGACTTCTTTGATAAGCTTAAGTCGACCAGCCGAGGGTTTGCCTCTTTGGACTACAACTTTAAGCGTTTCCAGACTTCCGACATGGTGCGTGTGGACATTCTGATCAATGGCGATCGGGTTGATGCACTGGCGATTATTGCACACCGTGAGAACTCTCAAGGTCGCGGACGTCAGTTGGCTGACGCATTGCGTGAGCTTATTCCACGCCAAATGTTTGATATTGCTATTCAGGCGGCGATAGGTAACCACGTGATTGCGCGTACAACCGTGAAACAGTTACGTAAAAACGTCATCGCGAAGTGTTATGGTGGTGACGTCAGTCGTAAGAAGAAACTACTGCAAAAGCAAAAAGAAGGTAAGAAACGTATGAAGCAGCTGGGTAACGTTGAAGTGCCACAGGATGCATTCCTTGCGATTCTTAAAGTAGGTAAGTAACAGGAATTATTATGGCAGGTTATTTTTCAGTATTTTTGGTGTTGTTGACGCTTGGCTCAGGTCTCATATGGTTAATCGATCATTTGCTTTACGCACCAAAGCGTAAAGAGCGTATCGCATTAGCACAGGGCGCATCTGAGCAGCCGCTTGATCAGGAAGTCATCGAGCAGATAGCACCTGTGCCTGCCATCACTGAAAGCGCAAAATCTATCTTTCCGATGATTGCTGCAATTACAGTGTTCCGTTCATTTATTTTTGAGCCCTTCCAGATCCCGTCAGGTTCAATGATGCCAACACTGCTGGACGGTGACTTTATATTGGTACAGAAATACGCGTACGGTATTAAAGATCCGGTCTGGCGCAGTCAATTGGTTGAGGTCAATGATCCACAACGGGGTGATATCGCGGTCTTTAAGTTTCCACTGGATGAGCGTATAGACTTCATCAAGCGCATTGTCGGCTTACCTGGAGATCGCATTGTTTATCGCGACCGTCAGCTTTATATCAAGCCTCACTGTAATGATGGCGAACAGCAACGTGATGGTCTGGCATGTGGCGAATTCAACAAAATTAACCTTGATATTGTTAATCGCGATGAGTTCAAACATGGCGCAATGCAAATGGTACGTCTGACAGAGAGTCTGCCGGGTGTCACGCATGATGTACTTGTGACGCCGCAATTACCTGAACTGACTGAACGTTATTATCAGCAACCAGGCACTCGACGTGATGAATGGGTTGTACCAGAGGGCAGTTACTTTGCTATGGGTGACAACCGTAATAACAGTCAGGACAGTCGTATGTGGGGCTTTGTGCCAAAAGAAAACCTGGTTGGTAAAGCGGTATTTATTTGGATGAGTTTCGATTTTGAAAATGGCCCGAACAGCATTTTGCCTGGTTGGGTTCCAACAGGAGTTCGTTTTGAACGCCTAGGTAATATTCAGTAGCATGAAAAAAAACGTCACAGAATTATATAAAAAGATTGGTTACGAATTTTCGGATCAAAGCCTGCTTGAGCAGGCAATGACACATCGTAGTCACAAAGGGCAGCACAATGAACGTCTGGAGTTTTTAGGCGACTCGATCCTGAGCTTTGTCATTGCCAATGCCTTGTATAAGCAGTTTCCTAAAGCGCGTGAAGGTGATCTTAGCCGGATGCGTTCTACGCTGGTACGAGGCCAGACTCTGGCAGAGTTCGGGGTTGAGTTTGGCTTAGGTGATTACCTCAGATTAGGTCCGGGTGAATTGAAAAGCGGCGGTTATCGTCGTGAGTCAACCCTGGCAGACGCGGTCGAAGCGATTATTGGCGCGGTGTTTTTAGATTCAGACATCGAGACCTGTAAGACGCTGGTATTAAAATGGTACGACACGCGTTTGGCAGCGATTTCTCCTGGCCACAACCAGAAAGACCCAAAAACCCTGCTGCAAGAGTACTTGCAGGCACGCAAGTTGCCTTTACCCGGTTATACTGTAATAGATACCAAGGGACAGGCACACAATCAGACCTTTACGGTTGAGTGTATTGTGGAAGGGATGGAAAGTATTATCTCAGTAGGCAGCTCTCGTCGTAAGGCCGAGCAAAAGGCCGCTGAAAAAGCACTAAAGATTTTAAAGAATGACTCCTAATACCCATTGTGGCATGGTCGCGATTGTCGGGCGACCCAACGTTGGTAAATCCACGTTACTGAATAAGCTGGTTGAACAAAAGGTCAGCATTACTTCACGTAAACCACAAACTACCCGGCACCGTATTATGGGTATCCACACAGAGGATAACTATCAGGCGGTTTACGTCGATACACCAGGACTCCACAGTGAGGAAAAGCGGGCCATTAACCGTTTGATGAACCGTGCTGCATCCAGCTCGATTGGTGATGTTGAATTGGTGATTTTCGTTGTTGAGGGCACGTTGTGGACCAAAGATGATGAAATGGTTCTGAACAAGGTAAAGGACAGTGGTCGTCCGGTTTTGGTCGTGATCAATAAAAGTGATCAGGTCAAAGACAAAAGTGAAGCCCTGATGCCACACCTGCAATGGCTGTCTGAGCAGGGGCAGTTTGTGGGGATCATTCCAATTTCGGCTAAGCAAAATCGTAATGTCGATATGGTCAAAGCAGAAGTGCATAAACATCTGCCGGCATGCGAGTTTTTCTTTCCTGATGACTATGTGACAGACCGCTCAATGCGCTTTCTGGCTGCTGAAATTGTACGCGAGAAACTCATGCGTTTCATGGGCGATGAACTACCGTATTCCGTGACTGTGGAAATCGAGCAGTTCAAATGGCTTGACAATGGTGTGTGGCAGATCAATGCCCTAATCCTGGTAGAGCGTGAATCGCAAAAGCGTATGGTGATCGGTAACAAGGGCGAAAAGCTCAAGGTGATCGGTCGCGAAGCACGTCGTGATTTGGAAGAGATGCTGGACAACAAAGTATTTCTGGAGTGCTGGGTAAAAGTGAAGTCTGGCTGGGCAGATGATGAGAGGGCGCTGCGTAGTCTTGGCTACGGGGAAGACTAATTGAACAACGACTTTCGACAAGCCTATTTGTTGCATCGCCGACCACATAGTGATTCTCAGGTGATGCTTAATATGCTAGTCGAAGGAGTGGGCCAGCTGATGATGCTGGCCCGTATTAAAGGCCGTCAGGCACTCAGGCATAACGCGCATCTTCAACCCTTCAGCCAACTCCTGGTTCGTTATAGCGGTCGCCATGACCTAAAGTACCTCAATGATATTGAACTGCACACTCAGCCTTTGGCAATGAAAGGACAAGTCTTGTATTGTGGTTTTTACCTGAACGAGCTCAGCACACGGGTTATCCCGGTCAACGAGCCGCTTGAAGAGATATTTTCCTTGTATCATCACCATCTGCAGCAGTTGCACGAGCAGACTGAAAATGCGCGCAGGAGCGTGTTTGAGCTCACGCTGCGCAGTTTTGAGTTCCAATTACTGGAGCAGTTAGGGTTTGGTGTTGAGTTTGACTGTGATGCCGATGGTGAGGCGATTGTCGAGGGGGCTTACTACCAATATACTCGGGAATTGGGGTTTGTCAGAACAGATGACCGGCATATTGGCTTTTCAGGCCGAGTGCTTCACCAGATTGCCCAACGCGATTTTACTGACGATCAGGTACGGCGTCAGGCGAAGGGCCTTAGCAGATATTTATTCAGGCCATTACTTGGCCACAAACCGCTGAAAAGCAGAGAGCTATTTCAATCAAGGTAATAACAATGAAAGAGATATTATTGGGCGTAAACGTCGATCATATTGCCACATTGCGCCAGGCGAGAGGCACCAGTTATCCTGACCCGGCACATGCAGCAGCTGTTGCTGAACATGCTGGGGCAGATGGTATTACTATCCACTTGCGCGAGGATCGTCGCCATATTCAGGATCGTGATGTGTATGTGATGGCGAAAACCATTCAGACACGTATGAACCTGGAAATTGCGGTGACAGACGAGATGCTGGATATAGCCTGTGAAGTTAAGCCTGCATACGTTTGTCTGGTCCCTGAAAAGCGCGAAGAGCTGACCACAGAAGGAGGCTTGGACGTCGTTGCGAATAAAGAAAAGGTCACTCAGGCTGTGGCTCGGTTAGCAACTGCTGGTATTAAAGTATCTCTGTTTATCGACGCAGATCCTCAACAAATCGACGCTGCTAAAGACACTGGTGCGCCGTATATCGAGATCCACACAGGTGCCTACGCTGATGCAGAATCAGACGCTGAGATGCATGCTGAACTGGAGCGGATCCGCACAGGTGTAAAATACGCGCATGGTCTGGGTATCGTGGTCAATGCAGGTCATGGTCTGCATTATCATAACGTAAAGCCCATTGCTGAAATGCCGGAAATTTATGAGCTTAACATTGGCCATGCGATTATTGCCAGAGCAGCCATTGACGGGCTGGAGAAGGCCGTAAGAGACATGAAGCGTTTGATGTTGGATGCACGAGGCTAATGGCGTTGATACGCGAAAATAAAAAAGGGGCTCAACTGAGCCCCTTTTTTCTGTTGACTCGCATACCAGATGCGAGCCAGCATTATTGTGCTGCCAGATAGTCAATAACGACCTGGTGGTGTTCTTTGGTTTTAAACTTGTTGAAAACGTGTTTAACGGCCCCATCCTGACCTATCAGGAAGCTGATACGGTGGATCCCGTCATATTCTTTACCCATGAACTTTTTTAATCCCCACACACCAAATGCGTCAGCAATAGCGTGGTCTTCATCGGATAGCAGATCAAAGTTCAGCTCTTTTTTGGTTTCGAAGTTTTTTAACTTTTTGACCGGATCAGGACTGATACCCACCGCCACCGTATTATACTGCGCCAACTGTTCTTTGTGGTCTCTGAGTTGTTCTGCCTGTACGGTGCAACCTGGTGTCAGTGCCTTTGGATAGAAGTACACCAGCACCTGGTTAGATTCCAGAAGTGTGCTAAGTGAAATGCTTTCACCATCTTGATTTTCTAAGGTAAATTGCGGGGCCTGAGCGCCTGCTTGTAGCGTATTCATAGGATGCTCCTTAACGAATGCGTCGAAAAATATAATCCAGATTTAGTGAGTTTGAGAGATGCTCGAACTGTATTTTAAATGCGTCGGCATCTACTTCAATGGGAATATTGACTTCAATTTCACAGCGCATATGTAATGCGTCATTCTCTTCATACGTATCTGACTTCAGAGAACAGATGCTGATATTTTGCTCTGCAAAAAAGCGTGTGACTTTACTCAGGGTGCCGGGGGCGTCGAGTCCATTGTATTCGAGGGTATATCCGGCGCTGAATTCATTCTGCTGATGGCTGGCTGTACGTTTCATCATGGTAAGCAGGCCCAACTCCATCCCTTTGGTCGGTAGAGTATGCTCGACTCGGCTAATGGCTGCCATGTCGCCGGATAGCAACATAATAAAAGTAAATTCATTACCGAGTATCGCAATGCGGCTATCAATAATGTTGCAATTACACTCACTGACCAGTTTTGTCAGTTCACTGACGATCCCCGAGCGATCTTCTCCGATTGCGGTCAAAACCAATTGTTGGTTGGTAAATGTGGTCATTCAAGAGCACCCTATACGCTGAGAATAATGGTAATGCCTGACGGCAAGTTTTAGATGTATAGCCGTAAATACTAACATAAGTTAGTTAGTTGGGATACCGGCAGAGGGTCGCTTTGCTACTTTGTCTTAACCTGATAGTGGTGTCAGGCAGCTCATGGCTTGTGTTTACTGGACGAGGCAAGTAACATAGGGCAAATTTTGCAAGTTGTTTAGGCTCGCCGGGCGAATATAAAAAGTTGTGCCGGCAGTGAACCAAATCGGCAATCCTCACTCATATAAAGACGATATTCGTTTACCGTAAATAAATATAACAGGGTTTGCTAAGGAGTTTTATTCGTGCAGTATTGGGTTCCAAAAGCACTGACTTTAGGTGTTTTAATTGGTTTAACGGGATGTAGTGTATTTCCAAATGATGCACATGACAGCAAAAATTATCGCGTTAATGAAGCCATTAGCGTGCCATCTGGGCTTGAACAGCCTTACCAGGATCCGGAATATAAGATGGCAGTTGCTGTTTATGACAACAACCCGGATGGAGAAAATAAATTATATCGACCACCTCAGCAGGTTCTGACTCTGGCTCAGGGGAGCTGGGCGGAAAATAAAGACAAAGTTGCTCGTGTTTATTTTGATAAAAACGACGGTATTGAAGATCTGTCTGCATTTATCTGGCAGTCGCTGGATGGTGTGATGGCAAACCACAATACTCGGGTTGCCAGAGATGCCCGCCAACAAGGCACAGTAGAAACTGACTGGTATTCGTTAATTAAAAAGGACGAAGGCTGGTTTTGGGAAGACATAGTTGAAGTATCGCGTCAGCGCTTTGAATTTACAGTTGAACAAAAAGAGCACCAGAGAACGGCTTCTTTGAGCGCTAAATTACTTGATTATCAAAGTGATATTACACCTCTGAATGACATGCTAAAGCAACAGCTAGAAGTACGTGCATTGAATGAGGTGATTGCGGAGTTTGATTATCGCTACAGATTATTAGCGGTTGAGCTGCGTAAACAGCAGGGTTTATTGTCTCTGGAAGGTGGGTTTGACAGCGACGGTAATGCCGCAATGCTGACACTGGTTGAAAAGAGTGCCGTAATGGACCGTTTGTCTAACTTCCTTGAACGAGTCAACTTTACGGTGATCAGGTTAGACAGAGATAATGACCAGGTGAAAATTCGCTACGAAGCGCCTGATCAAAGTGTCTGGGACTCCATTTGGGGTGAAGAAGCCACCGTGTTACCGATTGCCGACGGTGATTATGTCGTTAAAGTGTCGACAACCGACGACGGTCAGACGGCGTTAACCTGGCTGGATGGTGAGGAACAAGTGCTGGATGCACAGACTATGGAGCTGTTGTTGCAATCTCTGTTAGAGGTCTTGCGCAGTCGAGGTCTGCAAATATAATATTTTAAATAAATCAAAATATTAAAATAAAAACAATGAGTTGAAGTAACATGAAAAAGAGCCTTACGCTCTTTTTCTTTTTTAGTGGGTAATCATATGATGTCAGAATCTACGGGTTCAGCGTCGCCAAACTGGCGCACGCTATTTGCGTTTTTCGTGCCTTCCCTGATTGGGGTGTTGTTGTTTATGACTCCATTTCCATCCGGCGAGGTCATGACCATTCCAATTGCTGTGATGGCGAAGACTCTGCAAGGCTGGATAGCGCCCTTTGCACAGGCTATGATAGTGACCATAGTGTGTATCACCGGATTAATGAGTGCATTTGTTGCGCTGGTTAAGCCCAGACAGCTGTTAAAAAACCATTTATTCAGACATTTGTTTGCCGTGAGTCCGATCTGGTTGGTTACCCGCCTTGCTGGTATGGCCTTTATGCTGATGACCTACTTTAAAGTAGGGCCAGAAGCAATTCACTCTGCACATACGGGTTCCCTGGTGCTCAATGACCTATTACCTGTGCTGTTTTCTGTTTTTGTCTTAGCCGGTCTGTTGCTGCCATTGCTGCTGAATTTTGGTTTGCTGGAACTGGTGGGGACTTTACTGACTAAGGTGATGCGTCCTTTATTCGGTGTGCCTGGTCGAAGTGCCGTAAACTGTGTGGCATCCTGGCTGGGGGATGGTAGTGTAGGTATTCTGATGACGTCTCGTCAGTACGAAGATAAGCACTATACGCAAAGAGAAGCCGCTATCATAGGCACCACTTTCTCTGCAGTTTCTATTACCTTTTGTCTGGTTGTCATTGGTCAGGTTAAACTGGAGCATTTGTTCGCGCCATTTTACTTAACCGTGTGTGCGGCGGGGATTGCGGCAGCGATTATTGTCCCGCGTTTGCCACCTCTGAGATGGAAAAAAGACTGTTATGTTGACGGCAGTGATGCCAACCCGGGCGCCGAGCTGGTGCCTGACGGTAAGACGTTATTTGGCCATGCGTTCGATGTTGCCCTGGCAAAAGCGGAAAAAGCGCCAGGGGTAAAAGGGACATTGAAAGAAGGCGTGCACAATGCGCTGGACATGGTGTTTGCAGTCTTACCTGTGGTCATGGCCGTGGGTACGTTTGCGCTCATCATTGCTGAACATACGCCAGTATTCCAGATCCTGGGTAAGCCGTTTGTACCTTATCTCGAATTACTTCAGGTACCTGAGGCAGCGAAAGCGGCTGAAACGATAGTGGTAGGGTTTGCGGATATGTTTATTCCTTCCATTTTGGCTGCAGGAAACATAGAAAGTGACGTGACACGCTTTATCGTGGCTGCATTGAGTGTAACTCAGTTAATTTACATGTCTGAGGTAGGTGCGCTGTTGCTGGGCAGCAAAATACCGGTCAATTTGTTTGAGCTATTCTGCATCTTTATTCTGCGTACGCTGGTCACGCTACCTGTGATTGCATTGATGGCGCATTGGTTGGTAGGCTAATCTCTGAAGTAGGGCAGGTGCCTGCCAGCCCTACTTTTCTTCCTCTTCTTCGCTCTTGGCCTCTGAATCTGGCTTAGTTTGTTTGTCGAGTTTGCCTTTCACATCAAAGCGGGTCATATATTTCAGCAGCATAATGTTGCTAATGATGAACCCAAGTACCATCACAATAATCAGTATTACGTGCCAGGTGGGTAAGGTATTTTCCATCTTGACTTGCTCCCTATCACAGGGCCTTCATTGGACGTTCACTTCTATTGTATATCTTTATCATTCCTGAGCTCAAGCCCAGAGCTGAGTATCTTGATCGACGACCCGTAATGGGGCATAGCCTGCAATATCCGCTCTGTCTATCGCAAAAAGAGCAGTTGAGGCCAGACGACACATTTGAATACGTGGGCTCAGGGTCGCGCTATGGTAATCTGGATTGGTGCACAGTGAGCATATCGACTATGTCTCATTGCTCATTTGTTTTTATATTAGGTAAAGTGATGTGATTCTTGAGATCAGCAGCAGCTTTTTCATGATGCAATTGGTATCATTCCGCTAACAGCACTGCGACAATATCAATGGCAAAAAGTGCGCGATATGACAAAAAAGGTGGTTAATTCTTTAATGGAGCATGTTTTAATTTGGCCGGCTCAGTATCCTTTGTTACTCAAAGGGCTGGTTGAAAATAATGGGGCTTTTATTCTGGATGCGCTCGAGGCCTGGCCAGAGTGCGAAACCGTGACGGATCAGCAAGGTGTAAGTTCATCGGTCTTACCACCGCTGATGTATATTCTTTGGCTGAAACCTCTGGAGCCGTTCGAATCTTGTCGCTATCAGCATATTGATGATTATGATCAAGCGCATCAGACATATTGCGATGAGTTATTACTCCATATCGCAGGCGCTGGTGTCAGTCAGGATGAATTGATTGCCAAGTTACTGGGCGTTTTTGCTCAGTACGCTGATATTAAGACACAGCTCACTTATCAGATGGAAACCTCACCTGCTTCACTTTTGTTGAGCAAATCTTATATTCGCGCCCTGAGTGTTTTATTGCAGCACGGCTTACAGTTAACGGCTGAGGAAGCGTGTGATTTATGGAAACTTGCTGATGAAAACTTGCGATTAGACCTCAGTCGCATGCTTGAAACTGTGTTACAGGATACTGTCGCAACTTTACAGTTGGCGGTTGAGCGGTTGCAGGGGGATGATAGCTATGTGGGACTGCTGAAGCACTTGTGCAGTGGTGAAGAGGTCGAGCGTCTGTTGGACCAGGCTTTGCTGGCCCATCTAATGTCTAAAAATGCCAAACAGTCTACTGCGTTGAAGCTGATTGAGCAGGGCGCGACTGGTCAGAGTAAAGATCCGGCAGGGAAATCTGCCATGATGTGGCTGGTTGAGCAGGGGTTTGTCAGCGCGGCGCAGACACTCACTGACTATCATTGTCACCAGTCTCTGGACGACTTAGGCCGGAACTTGATGCATTATGCGGTTATGTCGAACTCAACGGCGATGCTTGAGCTGGTCGAGTCCATGAATGTAGACCCGAGACTGGCAGATGTCACAGGCATGACCCCGTATCGCCTCGCCAATCAGGTACAAGCGGTTGCCGCAAAGAAGTTTTTGGAACAGCGCGGGATCATTGAACTGTCTTTTGCAGCAAAATATGAAAAAGTAGCACGTGTTTACAGCTTGTATGCACTGGTTGCAATTCTGATGCCCGTGCAGTTAAATTTCTTTTTTAACGACACTCATAGCAATAAACTTTCTGCAACGATTATGATCTCGAGTCTGACGTTACTGTTTTTTGCTTTAGCTCGGTGGCAAAAACGCAGTCCACTTTACCCCCAGGATTCGTCGCCCTGGAGTTTAGTCGGGGTAAACATACTTGCCTGGCTTAGCATGTCGCTACAGGTGCTCTTTAGTGTAGTGGTTTTAATTGCAGTGATGGGCAGCTAATGCGGAGCCGAGGCTCTGCATTAACAGCAATGCTGAAGGCCAGGTTTACTCTGACAGAGGTGTATTGAAATCTGCAGGTTTATCAAAGTCTCCAGATATATCGCTCAGGTTATCACCTTTGAAATAAACGACTAACTCACGACGTTGCTCTGAGTCTCGGCCCAGATTGAACACATAAGAGTAGTGCCATATTTCAGTGTTAAATGCGTCTTTAGCCACCGGAGTGCCCAATACATATAAAACTTGCTCTTTTGTCATAGCGATTCTGAGCTTATCGACATCGGACTGCTCCAGAAAGTTACCCTGAGGAATGTTTATCCGGTATACCCAGCTGGAACAGGCGGATAGCATGGTCGTCGCAAGAATAATAGTAAGCCAAACAAAAAGGCGCTTTTTTAACTGCATGTATGTGTATCCTTATTTTTGGTTGTATGAATGATACAGAATGGATAAAGAAGGTAAAGTAGAATTATTGGTAAGTTTCGACCATTCGCAGTTAAAATAGTTCCATTCATTCTAATGAGTAGTCACGGCCATGAGTAATGTTCAGCCATCCTGGCACCTATATGTAATTGAGAATAGGTTTGGCCACTGGTATACGGGGATCACCAACGACGTCACAAAGCGTTTTTCGGCGCATGTAGCCGGTAAAGGCGCCAAAAGTTTGCGAGGAAAGGGTCCGCTTAAACTAGTTTACACGCTGGCTGTTGAAGATAAGCGCACCGCTGCCAGGTTGGAGTGGAGATTTAAGCGGTTATCTAAGGCTCGTAAAATGGCATTGGTTCAGGGGGCCGCTGGCACAGATAATGCGGAAATAAAAGCGTTAATATGCGCCGAAACCTGAGTTAGCTTAGGGATGTCCACTTTATCAAACTGGTCCTTATGTGTGTGATGCAGAGGATCTGTGCCAACTCCAAAGTAAGCAAAGGGGATCCCAACTTTATGAAAAGCGTAATGGTCACTGGCTCTCAACCAGTCAACTCGTGGTGTATCGAGGCGACGTGACATACGGGCGGTTGAGGTAAAGACCTGAACACGGATCTCCTGATTAAATGCCTGTGCAATCTCCTTTGTGTATGCGCTTGCTTGTTTTGAAGCCAGAACATACAGACGATTTCTTCTGTTAACTGCAAGCATGTCCAGATTGATATTCAAAGCGACACGTTCGGGGTCAAGCGTTGCAGCAAAGAAGTGTGCCCCATACAAGCCTTTTTCTTCCGCATCGGTTGCGACAAAAAGGATATCTCTGTGCCGTATTTGCGTCTTTAACTGACGTGCTAAATCTAGCATGACAACAACCCCTGAGGCATTATCATTGGCACCTGGATAATAACGTGTTCCTCGGCTACCCAAATGATCGTAATGGGCACTGATGACCAATGCGGGTTCACAAGACAGCATGTTACACGGCAAGGTTGCGACAACATTGTGCCCGTATGCCAGTTTTCCCAGACCTTGTCGAAAACGGAACGACTGGTAATAGACGTCGATCCCATTTTCAGCGAAGCGTGAGTGTATGTAGTGTGCGCTTTTGTTGATGTCAGCATTACCAGACCCTCGCCCCGCATGTGCCTCACTTGTTAGCGTTTTCAAGTCGACTTCAATTTTGCTGGCGGCCTGTGTAATCGAAATTACGCTACTTAGCCATAACAGGCTAATTCCTAGCAGTTGCACTCAGCCACTCCAGTTTGTTCCGATAACGCTTTTTGTCATGAGTAAAACTGGCGTGATTCAGTGCCCGATTTAAAAAGGTCTTGCTCAACTCCAGCTCCCCCTGAATGTAATAGACCTTAGCTAAGCCAAAGTAGCCTTCGTGTAGTGAACTAGACAACTTGTTTGCAGCGCGGTAATGTCTCAGCGCCTTGTCATAGTCTCCACTTGCAAACGCCTCATCGCCAAGTGCAATTTGATAGTAAGGGTTGTCTTTACGTAATGCATGGAGTTGAGCTCTGATATCCTTTGCTTGCTGCTGCCTGTCTGTCATTTCGTATAATAGTGCCAGATTACCCAGCGCTGTTTTATTCTCGTCATTGATCTGCAAGGCCTGCTGGTAAAGTGATTCGGCGTGAGTTACGTGATCATTGATGCGAAATAGTACGGCTAGATTTCCCCATGCTGCGGAATAGAGCGGATCTATCTCGATGGCGGCCTTAAAATAGCTATATGCCAAGTCCATTTCCTTGTTGATCATATGCATCGCGCCTTTATTGCTGTAGAACATTGCAGTGATACGATCTTTGCTGATTTTAGAAGTGGCAAACTTCTGTGCACGGCTATTTGGGTCGAAATCTATAACCACACTCGCAGGTCGGGTATACAAGATTTCGCGGTTGTCCCTGTGCTTTCTAGCGCCCGAGTTATCCTGGGTAACCACCAAATTGACATGGCCAGTCAGCAGGCTATACCCTTTGGTTTGAGCCCAGTACTCAGGAATATGAACTCGCTGGAACTGACCTTTGAGCCCGAGTTGCTCTGACAAGCTGTAGGCGAGAATAGAAAGTGACAGACAGTTTGCGTTGAGGTCGTAGAATGTTTCTGTTGCACTGAGGTTCGCACCACGCATATAAGACAAGCTTGAGTCGCCATTTTCTACTAAAAACTGAAGTAACTGTTCAGCAACCTTAATATTGGAGCCATTGTGGCGAGCTAGGTAGCGGTCCAAAGTCGCCCGAATGTTTGCATCCAATTCAAAAATAGCGTGTTGTGATTCAACCTCTCGCTGAGTGAAAGGAGCGTTGTCGAGCAGTAGCATCTCGACTTCAGGCTGAACCCGGGTTGATTGACACCCACCGAGCAGCAAAGCAGAGACGGTCAGGATGGGGCAAAGATAACGTCGTGCGAAGTGAGTGTAACAGGTCATAGGGACATTCCTAAATTCTACAGCTTTCTTTCAGTGTAGCTATTTTGACCGTTTAAGGAAGCGCAAATTGTTACAAGTCATTGCTGATGAGTGCGGGAGGGCGCCACAAAGGATTAAAGCAGCGATGGTTAGGAAGGTTCCCTTTAGGGAGAAATTAGCGGCTGAACATCCTCAGCCGCCTTGTTTGTGCTAGAAACTGGCAACCAGTTTGTCGAGTGCTTTGGCCGAATTGGCTAATTGCCGAATCGCTTGCTCTGTATCGAGTTGTTCACTCATAACGCCATCACTGATCACGCTGATCTGCTCGATACTGCGACCAACATCTGCAACAACATTACTTTGCTGCTCTGTTGCCGTGGCTATCAGGGTCGTCATATCATTGATCTGATCTGCTGTTTCTGTGATGGTATTCATCAGCTCTACAGATGTTTGCATGTTTTCGACACTTTGCTGTGCCTGCTCCGAAGACTGGGCAATTTGCGTCACGATAGAGTCCGATGCAGCCGTGAGCTCCTGGATGGTTGCCTGGATTTCATCAGTTGATTGAGAAGTTCTGCTGGCAAGCGCCCGAACTTCATCGGCTACGACGGCAAAACCTCGGCCGTGTTCACCTGCTCGTGCTGACTCAATTGCAGCGTTGAGCGCCAGCAAGTTAGTTTGCTCTGATATACCCCGTATTACGTCTAAAATACTGGCGATTGACTGGGTTTTGCTGGCCAATGTGGCCACCTGATCTGCCATTTGCTGAATATCCAGTGCCAGTTGATGCAGGGTCGTCTGGCTTTGCTGTACACAGCTGTGGCTGTGTTTCGTATGCTCGCGGCTCTCGTCGGTCAGTTTTGCGGTATTGTTAGCACTGCCGGCTATTTCCTGGACGGTGGCAGCCATCTGATTTATAGCTGCAGCCACAGACAAAGTCTGGGACTTTTGCTCATCCAGTGACAACGAATTTTTCTTCGCCTGAGCAAAGACATGCTCACTGGCAACACGTATATCATGACTTTCTTTTGCAACGTTGCAAATTGCGGCTTCAATCTTTTCAATAAATTGGTTAAAGCCCTGACCCAGCGCTTGTAACTCTGGCTGCTCTGCATTGGGAACGCGATAATTTAGCTTTGCGTCACCGCTGCCAAGTTGTCGAAATACGTCGGCCATTTTCAGTAGTGGGGCACTGAGATTGCGTGCCATAAGCATGCTGGCAATACATACCACTACCACCACAACCAGTGCCCAGAAGATAATTTGCCATTGTAATGAAGACACCTGAGCAAATACTTCAGCTTTAGGTACCTGTGCAATGACTAAGAGCGCAGTGCCTTCTATAGGGCTGGCGGCGACTAAAGAAGGGGTACCATCGGCGTCTAGATCCAGCACCACAAAATCTTGACTATTGCGCAGCTGCCCGGCGGCTGCCGCTCCGTAGAGGTCAACAAGTTTTGTTTTGGCGACCTTATTGGCATCCGGGTGAAGCTGAACAATACCCTGAGATTTTTCAACAACAAACACAAACCCGCTTTGCTCAATTTTCATATTCGCCAGCATGGTTTGCATCGCGTCGATGCTTTTTGCCAGTCCAGCCAAGCCAATGCCATTGGTTTGCTGATGATTGACGAACATTTTCACATCACCAGGCGCTTCCTGATAGATGCTGATGGAATATTCCTCGCTACTTTGGGTAAACTGGAAAAACCAACCATCTTGTTGCTGATTGAGTACCCGCAAGAACCCATTCTGATTCCAGTATTGTCGCGTTTCCCTGTTGGCCCAGGAAGCGGTGACCAGTGCGTATTGATTTTGTACGCGAGCCAATTCCCTGAGCAATACCTGCTCGTCTAGCTGGCCTTTGCTGACCGAATCAAGCAAAAACTGATTGCTTGAAAGTTGTTTTGCCGCACTCTTAAGCTGGCCAATTTGTTGGCTAATCGATTTGTTGATGCTCTCAACCTTGCTGGGCAATTCAGATCCCAGCATGCGGGTTTCGATCATAGACTTGGCCTGATAGGTAGAAATAAAGCCGATCAGACAAGCGACAACAACCGCGATTAAACTGCCCAGCAGAGTAATTCGTTGTGTAATTGTTAAACCAGTGTTATGCATTAAAGTTACTACTTTTAGATCCCGTGACCCATAATTTTAGCATGGTCAATAATTAACACCTATAGGTATAAAGTCGCTGTCATAATACTGTCATGTTTTAAATGGTAAAAAAGCCCACTGCATAGCAGGTGGGCCTTGGTTTCTAACAAGCGAACTAAAATGGCAAATTGGCTTGGGATAATGGCTTTAAGTTGCTAATAAGCCTTTATCTTTTAATTGGTTAGATTATCTTTTTCATAGCTGACATATAGCCACGCAAGGTATTACCAACGACTTCAACCGGGTGATTACGAATGGCATCATTGACACTTATCAGTGCCTGATTATCTACTTCATTTGAGCTTTGTGACAGCCCTTTACCAATAACGTCTGTACCGATTTTCTCCATAAACGGTTTGAGTAACGGTAAGCAGGCATGGTTGTACAGATAGCAACCGTATTCCGCTGTATCTGAAATGGTGCGGTTCATTTCGAATAGCTTTTTACGTGCTATGGTATTGGCAATTAGAGGTGTTTCATGCAAAGACTCATAGTAGGCAGACTCTTCGATAATACCAGCCGCTGTCATGGTTTCAAACGCCAGCTCTACACCTGCTTTGACCATAGCAACCATCAAAATACCATTGTCAAAAAATTCTTGCTCTGCAATGTCTTGCTCACAATTGGCTTGTTTCTCAAACGCCGTTTCGGCGGTTTCGGCACGCCAGCTCAGTAGTTTGGCATCGTCTTCGTGCCAGTCTGCCATCATCCCCTGCGAGAATTCTCCGCTGATAATGTCGTCCATATGCTTGTTGTACAGCGGTCGCATGATGGTTTTAAGCTCTTCACTGAGTTCAAACGCTTTGATTTTGGCAGGATTTGACAGGCGATCCATCATGTTGGTAATGCCACCATGTTTGAGTGCCTCGGTGATCACTTCCCAGCCGTATTGGATGAGTTTTGATGCATAACCGGGCTCAATACCTTGTTCCGTCATTTTGTCAAAACACAGCAAAGAGCCAGTTTGCAGCATGCCGCACAAAATGGTCTGTTCGCCCATCAAATCTGACTTCACTTCAGCGATGAAGGATGAATGCAGCACCCCTGCGCGATGCCCGCCTGTGCCGGCCGCATAGGCTTTTGCCTGAGCCAGACCGTGCCCCTGAGGATCGTTTTCAGGGTGCACAGCGATAAGCGTTGGCACGCCAAAACCGCGTTTATATTCTTCACGGACCTCGGTGCCAGGGCACTTGGGTGCGACCATGATGACGGTAATGTCATCTCGGACCTGTATTCCTTCTTCGACTATATTAAAGCCATGTGAATACGCCAGTGTAGCGCCTTGTTTCATAAGCGGCATGACCGCCTCAACAACTGCTGAGTGTTGCTTGTCGGGTGTTAAATTCAGTACCAGATCTGCCTGTGGGATCAAGGTCTCATAAGTACCAACCTCAAAGCCATTGTCACTGGCGTTTAGGAATGACTGACGTTTTTCATCAATGGCTGACTGACGTAGTGCGTAGCTGACATCCAGGCCAGAATCACGTAAGTTCAGACCCTGATTGAGACCCTGAGCGCCGCAACCCACAATTACCAGCTTCTTACCAAGCAGAACGTTCACGCCGTCCTCAAACTCTTTAGGGTCCATAAAGTGGCACTGAGCCAGTTGGGCAAGTTGCTCACGTAGTGGCAATGAATTGAAATAGTTCGCCATGATTTGTCCTGTTTGATTCTTAGGGAATAAGGTATAGGTTGTAGCCTAGTAGCAAGTTTGAGTTGCGTAAAATGATATATTTAAATTATTGTATTTCACATAATGAAACGCTCTGAGTGTAACCAAGATGGATCATAAACAGTTAAAGTACTTTCTGGCACTGGCGGATACCTTGCATTTTTCCCGGGCCAGCGAACGTTGTTATATTAGTCCGCCTACGCTAAGTCGCCAGATAAAGCAGTTGGAAGAAGAGGTTGGGGCGCCTTTGTTTATTCGTGACAATCGCAGTGTCGCGTTGACCCCGCAGGGGCAAGCATTCATTCAATATGCACAAGCCACATTAACAAGTTGGCGTCAGTTCAAAAGTGAATGCCTGGATGAAGACAAGCCATTGAGTGGGGAGCTGAGTCTGTTTTGCTCGGTAACCGCATCGTACAGCTTTATTTATGACTTGTTCGCGCGTTACCGTCAGGATTTTCCCCAGGTTGAACTGAACTTACTGACCGGTGACCCCGCCAACTCCATTGCTCAGGTGCAAGGAGAAGTCGTGGATGTCGCGGTCGCTGTTAGGCCGCGCAACCTTCCTCAGGGGCTTGAATATTTGAGTATCGGTCGTTCCAGGCTGTTGTTTATTGCGCCCACGATGAAATGCCCGTTGAGTGACCTGATAGAGCATCACCGGGGGGAATTGCCCTGGGAGCAGGTGCCTTTCATCGTGCCAGAGCACGGCGTATTGAAAGAACGCCTGGATGTGTTTTTCAAGAAAAAAGTGCTTCAGCCAAAAATTTATGCGCATGTTTCAGGGCATGAGGCTATGGTGGCGTTGACCAGTCTGGGGTTTGGCGTTGCCTATGTACCTGAGGTTGTGCTGGAACAAAGCCCGTTTAGAAATCAGGTGCAGACATTGGGCTTACAGAGTGAAGAAATTGAAATAGGCCTGGTATGCAAGAAGAAACGCCTGCAGGATCCGGTCGTGAGTGCCTTGTTTCGAGTTGCAGAGCGTTTGTTTGCTGTGTAAAGCGTTTGTTCAGCTAGCGTCACTAGACTAACCCTCACACATAGTTCGAACGAGGCTTTTTCGTGTCAACGGTATTAATCGCACAAGATGAAAAAGGACACAGCATCGCGCCTTTCGAGGCACTACAACAGCATGGTTACACCATGCGCTTTATCAATATTCATGACGCAACCAGGCAAGGTTATGCCACTCAGCAGGTAGACAGTATTGTGATTGGTCAGGCGCTGGCTACCAGCGCGCAATACGACACCATTAATGCGCTCAAAACGTGTTTCGATGCCCCTCTGATGGTGTCTCTTGATGAAGACAATGAGGATTTGCAAAGCCTCATGCTGGAATTGGGCGCGGACGATGTTATCCCCTGTATGGCTAAACCCCGGCTTTGGCGCGCTCGTCTGGACGCGCTGGTTCGTAAACATCCAGCCATCTCGGTGCCTTGTACAGACACACCACGTGAACTCCACTTTGGAGCACTTTATTTAAACTTTAATGAGCGCAGCGTGTCACTGGCACAACAGCCGATTAATTTAACCAGCCATGAATTCGAGTTGTTGTGGTTGCTGGCCTCGCGAGCACCGGAAGTGGTCAGTCGGGAGGAGATCTACAAAAAGGTTGTCGGACAGCACTATCAGGTGAACAGCCGGACAGTGGATGTGCGCGTGTCATGTCTGCGCAGAAAGTTGGGGGACACTGCCGTCGGTGCAGAAAAAATTAAGACGGTTTGGCGTAAAGGTTACCTTTTTGTAAAGGAAGCGTGGTCCACCCTAAATTAAAGTCATACTTTGGCGAAACTTCCATGGTGGATAGTTCCAATTATTCGAACTATCCATTCGCTCTCGATTGTACATATCTTATAACTTGTCATACTGACAGCTACCAATAACACCAATAAAGTGAATTTATATCAAGTTCTTACCTATTTTTTGTCTTGCCAGGTTGATATCCTGGCGCCTCAAAAGGCGAAACAAATTGCATGTTTCTTGATCTAAATCGTGCATTTAGCAACGTAAATAGAATTGATTGCTATTTAAAGCGGTGTATACTTAACGCGACTAAGAATAATTTTTAACATTGCTTTATTAAGGAATGCTCAATGATTTTTAAGAAATCTCTGCTTGCTACTTCTATACTCGTTGCTACTTTGGGTCTAACTGCCTGTGGTGGTTCAAGCTCCAATGACAACAACACTCAGACACCGGATCCGACCACACCAACGACACCAACTACGAACGAAGCACCTACCGCACTGACGTTAAAAAGCCAGGATTCCGACGCAACTGAAGTGACTGTGACTGAAAACATGGTTGCAGTAGAGATTGGTAACTTGGTTGTGACTGACGGTGACGATGACACCCATACATTCACGGTGTCTGACGAGCGTTTTGAAGTTGCGAATGGCGTTTTGAAATTAAAAGCCGGTGAGCACCTGAACTATGAACTGGAGCAGGAAGTAAAATTAACTGTTACCGTAAAAGATAGTGCTGATAATGAGCAAAGCTTTGAGATCGTATTCAAAGTACTGGATGAAATGGACTATGACTTCATTAGCCGTTTTGAAGAAGGCCAATCTAGCGTTGCTTACTCGGGTCAGATTGCACGCCATGTGTTGATTAAAGAGTTGTTCAATTATATTGGTAGTAACAATGATGAATATAACTTTGAAAATGATGCTAAGTCATTAGACAAAGCCGCACTAGTTGCGAAGCTCAACGAGTACTTTTCATTAACTGACGCAGAATATGCAAGTAAATGGGGCAGTGAGCGTAAGCTGACTATCTCAACGGACCCTGCGGCATTACAACCTTCTTTGAGCGATATTTCATCTTCTCACAAAGATTTGAATGGCAAGGTTGCTGGCAACGATGCAAAAGGTCAGTATAAAGATTGGACTGAAGACGGCAGCTTTGTTGGTTGGACAGCCATTCCAGCCGACGGTGTAAAGCCCATCCCTCAATTGTTTGTAGAAGAGCTATTCAGTCAGCTTGCTGATCGCGCTTTGGCGGCAAACGCCGAGGCACCGGGAGGGGATGAAATTAGTACTATTTATGTTACTGAACAAGGTGTTGATCTTAATCAATTGATTCAGAAATTCCTATATGGCGCAGTGGCGTTCTCACAAGCTGCTGATGATTATCTAGATTATGACACTGAAGGCAAAGGTCTGATGACCGATAATACCGTTGCAGTGGATGGAAAAGCGTATACTAACCTTGAACACCAGTGGGATGAGGGATATGGCTATTTCGGTGCTGCACGTAACTATATGAGTTACACAGATGATGAGATTGCGGGCAAAGGTGGCCGCGATGGTTTCAGCGCTGGACATAACGATGCCAATAACGATGGTAAGATTGATTTCAACGCTGAGTACAACTTTGGCAACTCCACCAATGCAGCAAAACGCGATCGTGGAACGGTAGGTAATACCAACCCTACCGATTTGACCAAAGACGCGTTTGAAGCTCTGTATAATGGCCGTAAGTTGATTAACTCAACAGAAGGTGCGCTGACCGACGCGCAAATGGATACACTGAAAGGTCATGCAAAAGACGCTTTACTGGCGTGGGAAAAGTCCATCTCAGCAACAGTTGTTCACTACATCAATGATACAATCAAAGATTTGGATACTTTAGTCGAAGGCGTAAATGGTGGTGTTTATACCGGTGCTCAATTTTCGACTCTGGCTAAACACTGGTCAGAAATGAAAGGTTTCGCACTAAACTTCCAGTTCAATCGTCACTCGCCTTTCTTTGAGGCTGGTAACGAAGGTAAATTTGCCGAAATGCACGACTTGATGGGTACTCAGCCGGTGATTGCTGTTGATGGGGTTGATGCATATAAAGCTGACTTGTTGAAAGCACGTGATATTCTGCAAGAAGTATACGGCTTTGATGCAGAGAACGTTGCCAACTGGTAAGTTTTTAACGATTCTTTGAACTGTCAAAAGGTTAGCAAATTTTGCTAGCCTTTTGCGTATCTAGACTATTCATTTGAGGCACATAATGAGAATACACTCCAGACCTATTTTATTGGCAGTGGCCATTGGTTTGGCATTAAGCGGGTGTGGCGAAAGTACGTCCAGCTCTGCAGGCCCTGGCTATAAACAAGCTAATTCGGATGACAACCAAAATACCGGCAACGATAACCAAGATACGGGTAACGATAATCAGGACTCTTCCAATGGCGGCTCTGATACACCTGATTCAGGTCAGGATAACAACCAGAGCAATTTCAGCCAGAAAAAGTTAATTGCTAACCTGACTGATAACGTGTTTACCCCAACTTTCCAGCAGTTTGCCAACAAAGCAAGCACACAGCCTGACTTAGTTAAAGCGTATTGTGATTTGGAAGCTGCGTTTGATCCGACGCTGAGCGACGAGGCTGCAAAAACTGCGCGAGATGAAGCATTGCTTACGGCACAGAATAGCTGGAAAGAGACGATGGTGAGCTGGCAACATGCTGAGCTGATGATTGTGGGCCCTTTGTTGGCTGATGATAAGTCCCTTCGTAAAGACATTTATTCGTGGCCAGATACCAACTACTGTAATGTTGATCAGGATGTGGCTTACTTTGCGCAGGGCAACATTAATGGTGTGCCCTATGATATCAGCAAACGAAGCGATAAACGTCGTGGCTTAGATGCACTTGAGTACTTACTATTTAATAGTAATTTAGACCACAGTTGTTCCGCTGCCGCTGCGGGAGATATTTTAGCGCAGTGGAATACTCTGGATGATCAGCAACGTCGTTCAATGCGTTGTCAGTATGCCGTTGAAGTATCAACAGATCTCAAAGAGACCTCAGAGCGCTTAATGTTTGAGTGGGCAGGTGACCAAGGTTATGCGGCTAAATTGAAAAATGCCGGTGAATCGGGTAGTGAATTTGATACTGTGACTCAGGCTGTAAACCGTATTTCTGATGCTCTGTTCTACATGACAGAAGAGTTAAAGGACTACAAATTGGCGACTCCGCTGGGCTTGTTTGCTAACCAGTGTGGCACAGAGGTGTGCCCTGAGGCCGTTGAGTCTCGTTATGCTAAGCACTCCATCGAAAATATTCAGGCAAATATTGCCGCGTTTGAGCAGATCTTCCTTGGACAAGGCACAGACAGCGAAGACACAACGGGTTTTGATGACTTCCTGGACAATCAATCTGCTAGTCAAACCAAAGACGTTATGATTCAGGGCATCGCAAATGCAAAAGCCGCGACAGCAGCACTGGAAGATAACTTACAGCAAGCGTTGAACGAAGACACTGCGGGTGTGACGAACACACATGCAAAGGTTAAAGATGTCACTGATCAGCTTAAGAACGATTTTATCCAAAAGCTGGCTCTGGAGCTTCCAAAAACATCGGCAGGTGACAATGACTAAAGGACCCATGATGAAAAGATCTGTGTTGGCCATGGCTGTGGCGCTGGCTGCACCTCAGGTACTGGCAAATGATGACGCAAAAAATGACGACATGGAACACATTCAGATCCTGAGTCATTACGATAAGCTCCGCACTGAAGCGGGATCTGCTACTTTACTAAGTGAAGAGCAGTTGGCAGAATTTGAATACGATGACATTCACCGTATCTTGTCTTCGGTACCGGGTGTGAATATCCGCGAGGAAGATGGTTACGGTCTGCGTCCGAATATTGGCTTTAGGGGTGTCACACCTGAGCGAAGCAAAAAAATTACCATTATGGAAGATGGGGTGTTGATTGGCCCTGCGCCATATTCAGCGCCAGCGGCCTATTATTTTCCAGTCACAACTCGTATGACGGCCGTTGAAGTGTTCAAAGGTCCGGCAGCCATTAAACATGGTCCTCAGTCGGTTGCGGGGGCACTGAATCTGGTGACCCGTGCTGTGCCTGAATTTTCGGAAGGGGCCATTGATCTGGCAATGGGCAGTGATGGTTATACCAAAGCACACGCTTATTTCGGCTCAGTCGTCAACAATGTTGGCTTCTTGCTCGAAGGTGTCAATTTGCAGGCAGATGGCTTTAAGGACCTGGATGGCGGGGCAGACACTGGGTTTGAGAAAAACGACTTACTGGCCAAGTTTAACTATAAGATGCAGCAAGGTGAGTTTGAGCACACGTTTGGCCTGAAACTCAGTTACGCGGATGAATTGTCGAACGAAACCTATCTGGGTCTGACGGATGCGGATTTTGATGCAACTCCTTATCGTCGTTACGCTGCGTCTCAGCCTGACAATATGGACACCAAACACAGCCAGGTGATGTTTTCACACCATATGAAATATCAAGACGTTAGCCTGACTTCACGCGTGTATCGTAACGACTATGAGCGTGCCTGGCTGAAGCTAAACGGCCTGACGAACACTGACGCGACTTTGCCAGAGATACTGGCAAATCCGGAAGATGAAAAGTATCAGCGCCTGTATCAGGTTCTTAGTGGTACAGAAGACTCTATTCCCTTTAGTGGGCGGCCGAACTTTTTGACCATGGGTACCAATGACCGTGAGTATTTCTCTCAGGGCATTCAGGTTGATGGCTCTGCCAAATTTAACCTCGCTGGCTACGAGAATACCTTGTCGTTTGGCGTGCGCTTTCACGAAGATGAGATTGAGCGTAAACACTTCACTGAAACCTACAGTATGAAAGACGGAAGTGCGTTTGATCTGGGGCTGGACAAAGTCTATACCGATCAAAACATCGAAAATACCAAAGCCTGGTCTGTGTATGTCGAGGATAAAGTGACGATTGATGCGCTGACACTGGGTCTGGGTATTCGTGGTGAACTTATGGACATGGCGTACCAGAACACTGTGGATGCGGATGACTGGCAGAATAAAACGACACGTATCTGGCTGCCAGGTATGAGTGGTTTTTACCAGTTATCTGAAGACTCAGGCATTCTGTTCGGTGTACATCAAGGATTTTCGCCCGCTTCGCCGCAGCAATCGGTTGATATTGAAATTGAGAAAAGCACGAACTATGAATTTGGTGGTCGCTTTAACGATGGCGTGACTCAGCTGGAAGTGGTCAGTTTCTTCAATGACTACAGCAACCTGAAAGAAAGTTGTGGCCAGTCTAACTGTGGTGCGCTGGAAGTGGGCAAAGAGTTTAATGGTGGTGAGGCGCACGTATATGGACTGGAAGCTCAGTTCAGCCAGCGTTATCCATTGAACCTGCAAATTGACATCCCTTATGGCTTTGTTTACACCTATACCAAAGGGGAATTTAAAAACGACAGGTACACTAACTTTGCGCAATGGGGCCACGTAAAAAGCGGTGATGAACTCCCGTATTTACCTGAGCATCAGGCCAGCTTTAACATAGGTCTGTCTGCCCCTGATTGGCGTGTATCGTTGGCGGTCAAGTACGTCGGCTCTATGTCAGAAGCTGCGGGTCGCAGCTGGGATAGCAGCACAGATCCTAATGCACCAAATGGTAGCTATGATCTGGTGCTTGAGGGTCAAGAAGTGTCAGCGATTACAACCGTTGACCTGTCTGCTGTCTATGAGCTGGGCAAATACGGTCAGGTATATGCTAAGGTTGATAACCTGCTGGATGAGACTAAGATCGTGAGTCGTCGTCCTTATGGTGCACGACCTGGCAAGCCTCGTCAGTTTACTCTGGGCTATAAATATTCGTTCTGAACCGTGTAATCCAATCACAGATGCGTAATCAGCTGCGCGTCTGATGAAATCTAGTATACTTACAGGGCCGCTAATCAGTGGCCTTTTTTAAAGGAGTCAGTCCACTTTATGATCGAAACGCTTTGGCAAAGCCTGTCTTCTTTGCCCGGTTATTTATTGGATGCGAATAAACGAATCTATTGGCTGTACCTTCTCAGTGCCGTTGCTATGGCGGGCCTGGTATACAGCAAACTGAACAGTCCGCGTTCACTCAAAGGGTTTTTGGGATTTTTGTTCCCGCGTGACGTTTGGCTATCTGACAGCGCAAAACTGGATTACGGCTTATTTGTTGCCAACAAACTAATTAAAGCACTCACTTTTGCTCCCATAGTCTTGACTATGGTGCCAGTTGCTATCGCAATTTCAGATGGTCTGGAATGGTTGTTTGGCGCGCCCTTGCATCTTGCCTGGGATGACTCAGTGGTCATTTTTTTGTTTACGCTGATGCTGTTTCTGGTTGATGACTTTACCCGGTATCTGTTACACCTTGCGCTTCATAAAATTCCATTTTTGTGGGAGTTTCACAAAGTACACCATTCTGCAAAAGTACTGACGCCGTTTACAATCTATCGTTCACATCCGGTAGAAAGCTATTTGTACGCCTGTCGTATGGCTTTAACGCAAGGTTTAGTGGTGGGGTTAGGATATTTCCTGTTTGGTACGGCATTGAGCATGTTCGATATCCTCGGGGCTAATGCCTTCGTTTTCCTATTTAATATTTTTGGTTCAAACTTACGTCATTCACATATCTGGTTTAGCTGGGGAGATAAGGTTGAAAACTGGTTTATCAGCCCAGCACAACACCAAATTCACCACAGCGCTGATCCCGCTCACTTTGATACCAATTTGGGCTCTGCATTAGCAATATGGGACAGGTTAGGTCGTTCTCTGATCCGCGCGTCGCAAGTTGAAAAAATAGAAATAGGTGTGGGCCGTTATGATGCCGGACATGACAGTCTAGTTGCCATTTACCTTAAGCCACTCAGAGAGGCCGCTCGCTGCTTGTTACCTAAGCGGATGAGTGCTGCTTTCAGGAGAGAGAAATAGGCTGGCGACGGGCATTGCCAGCCTATGAGGGAGAGTAGGCTCCCATAAAACTGTTTCTTAGTGCACCTGACCTTGTGAGGTGCGATAAAAACCCAGTGCATTCAGTTGTTCAATGATCGCCGGGTCATCAAGTCTGTCTGGCGTATCCTGATCGCGTAAAAAGTGCTCTTTAGGCACTGAGTGCATATCTAGCATCTTCTGGAAAAGGATGTCCCTAATTGTCAACGCTGTCATTCCCGAATCTTGAATAGCATCGAGTTGCGCTTGCAATTTTGCGAGCGGGCCTGCATTTGCATCATCCACCGCTGCAGGAAAGTAAGAAGCTGATTTATTTTTTAACATGCTTGCCCTCTCGAATAATTAGAGTGCCCACTCAATGTTCCTGATTGAGGGGTATAAGTATAAGATTTAAATTGAGAAAATAGATTAGTGCAACTAACCTACTGAAGCCAGTTTACTTCGAATTGAGGGGCAATTACCAACGATGATGTAAAGCTTTGTAAATCGTATAGTTACAAAGATGCCACGATTGTGTGCCTGATATTTAGACGTCTAGATGTAAGTGTATGATGCGGAATTAGAAATAATTCTCAGTACCCCTATTAATACTGAGAATTATTTTGCAGGCTATGAAAATATTTTTTCTTTAACGTGTTCAGCAAAGCCGCTACCGGCTTCTAAATAGAAGTTATAGGTAGAATGCACGCCCAAATCTTCCAGCTCTTTTTGTTGATCCGGATAGTTTGCAATGGCGGTAACCTGACCTGAGAACCCAGATGCCTTGAGCTGCTCCAGGGCATAGATATTCTGCATATGCTTGGGCATTGCCAGCATGACCATGTCGACATTGGAATGGTTGACCCTTTGCCAGAAATCAGGGTCAGTTGCATCCGCGAGCAGTACCCGGCGCTCCAGGCTGATGTGTTTTTCAACTACCTCAGGTTTGATATCGACACCTGCGACAGCGCCAGGGTGGGAAGCATGAATGGTCTCATAGGCACCGGTACCAATTCGACCCATACCAAATATCACGATCCGTGTGTCGGTCAGGTTAACTGGCAGCTCTTCTTCAAGCCGTTTATCACTCTCAAACTTAACGAGCAGCGGTTCAAGCTTAACGTATATTTCATTGGCTTTTTTATTCAAGGGTGTTGCCAGTACAAAGGTGACTGACACAGCCAGTGCGACCACGGCAAGCCAGTCGGCGGTGATCATGCCACTGCTGGCGGCTACTGCACAGACAATCAGGCCAAACTCGCTGTAGTTGGACAAGGTAAATGCACTAAGCAGTGATGTCCGGGCCCGCAGTCTGAACATGTTGGTATAGAGGTAGTAAATGAACACTTTCACAGGCAATACGACAGCAAGTAGCACGGCAATAAGCATGGCTTCGAGAGAGATATTGGCGTTGAGGCCAATATTAAGGAAAAAGCCAACCAATAAGATATCTTTGACGTTGAGCAGTGCTTTAGATAGTTCACCGGCTTTTTTATGTGGCGCAAATATCATACCGATGATCAGAGCGCCCAAATCACCTTTCAGACCTGCCAGCTCGAATCCGTGGTAGCCCAGCACCAGGGCAAAGAAAAAACCGAACAATGGCAGGAGTTCGCCATGTTTTGAGCGGTTAAGTACCCAGAACAACAGTGGCCGCAATAGTGGTAAACCTATAAGCAGAGCAAGGGCCCAAATGTTTGGCGACTTGCCCGTGCTGATGGCGAGGAAGATCACGGCAAAAATATCCTGCATAACCAGGATCCCGATTGAAATTTTACCGTGCAGACTGGCCATTTCTCCTCTTTCTTCCAGGACCTTAACCGCAAAAACGGTACTGGAAAAACTAAAAGCAAAGCCAACCAGACAGGCACTTTGCCAGGATAGGTCGACAAATAAAGGTAAACCAAATGCGCCTAACATCAGTAACAAGGAGGCGAAAAAGGCGATACTGGTGACCAAATGCAGGCTTGCTGGTGCCCAAACCTGAGGCTTAACCAGGTTGGAAACTTTCAGCTTTAAGCCAATACTGAACAACAGTAGAGTGACACCCAAATCAGCAAGTTGGGTGAGTAAGTCGGTGCTGCTGTGCCCCAATAAGTTGAGGACAAAACCCGCCAACAAAAAGCCAATTAATGGTGGGAGTTTGAGTTGATAGACGGAAAAGCCACAGGCAAAGGCAACGGCGAAGTACAGTAATTCCATAGTGATTCAGTCAAGTCGAAGGTGTTAGCAGTGTAACAAAACAAACTGATTTATAAATGAAAAATTAGCACATTGCGTAACTAATAAATGCCTTAAGTGGCGCGTTTGGGGATTTGATGTCAACTATTTATCTGATAGCTATAAATTTTCGCTGACAAACCAGAAAAAATGTGGTTAAGATGCGGATAAGGGGACATCCTCGAGAGGAGATAAGATGTTTAAAAAGCTCTTGGCATCCGTAGGTATTGGTGCCGCGAAAGTAGATACAATTTTAGAAACAGAACATTTGCATCCAGGTCAAAAATTCCAGGCGCAAATAGTTGTTCTGGGTGGTGATGTAGAGCAAGAGGTGAGTGGACTAGAGCTGGCGTTGATGACAAAAGTGAAGGTTGAAGGTGACAGTGGCGAATACTATGCAAATCAGGTAATCGAAAAATGGCGTGTCGGCAGCAAATTCACAATTGCACCGGGCGAGAAAAAAGTGATCCCATTTGAGGCTCGCCTGCACTCAGAAACCCCGATCACCGAAATTAATGCGCCTTATAATCACAGCTATGTTTGGCTGGAAACGGGACTCGACATTGATTTGGCGATGGACCCAAGCGACAAAGATTTACTGCATATTTATCCGAATGAGGCCGTGAAAAATTGTCTTGTGGCCATGGATAAGCTTGGTTTTAAAATGGTGAAGGCGGACGTTGAACGAGGGTATCTCAAGGCGTCGAACTTTCAGTCTGTATCGGGGTGTTATCAGGAAATAGAATATCGTCCTGCCAGCACATCCCTGTTTGGTTTACAGGAAGTGGAACTATCTTTTGTCCCTGAGGCACATCGAACGCATGTGTTGATAGAGTTAGACAGGGCGTTTCGCGGCGACGGCTATGTTGACCTGACTATTGAGCACGATCAGGTGAACTTATCCCAGTTATGTGATCAACTGGAAAGGCTGTTTGCCTGAACTGTAGTTGCGCCTCGTTAGGGGCGTATCTTTTCAAGTGATAAATTCATGCAAGTTAAAACCTTTTACGAACTGTCTCATGACGAGCTGTTTAGTATTTTTCACACGCGTATTGCTGTGTTTGTTGTGGAGCAAGCCTGTGCTTACCAGGAAATCGACGAGACGGATAAAAAGTCAGATACCTTACATGTTTTTCTAATCGAGGAAGGCGAGTTACAGGCCTATGCAAGGTGCTATAAATCGGCCTCGGGTTGTAGTGCAATTGGCCGTGTGCTGGTTTCACAAGCCTGTCGCGGTAAAGGCATAGCCCAGAATTTGATGACCAGAGCAATAGAAGTCTGCCGCACACATTATGGCTTGCAACCCATACATATCTCTGCGCAAACCTATTTGACTCAATTTTACCAGTCTCTCGGCTTTGAAATATGCAGCCAGGCTTATCTGGAAGACGGGATTGAACACATAGATATGGTACTTTCTTAAGGGATGAAATGGTACACAGATGTGAAGGTAAACCTATATACATCTGTGTAACGTCAAAGCTGATTAGGGCATGGGAAATTAAAGTTGTTTCAACGCCTCAATCGCGCCTTGGTAATCCGGTTCACTGGCTAGATTGCTAACCAGCTGTTTGTAAACCACCTTGTGATCTTTGTCTAAGACCAGTACAGCTCGGCTCAACAGGCCCATATCCTTAATGTAAAGGCCATATTTGGCACCGAAATCACGCCAGACTGAATCCGATAATGTATCAATCTGATCAATGTTTTCTGATTTACAAAAGCGTTTTTGAGCGAAAGGGAGGTCTGCGCTGATGGTAAGCATTGCGACTTCCGAGAACTCTTTTGCCACTTTTTCGTTAAAATACTTGGTCTGCAAAGAGCAGATCCCAGTATCCAGGCTGGGTACGACGCTGATCAAAACGGGTTTACCCACGTAACTGGCTAATGTAACTGGTACAAAGCTGCTATCAACCACTTTAAAGTCGGGGGCCGAGTCGCCCACCTTAATGCCCTGGCCCAATAGAGTGACAGGCTTCCCCTGTGCACTGACTTTTCCTGCGTCAACCTGGTTTTCTTGCAGCTCGCTGGCACAGACTGGGTTAGTCAACGTCAACAATGATGCTGTCAGCAAGGATATGATTCGCATAACGTATTCCCTTTTTAATTTTTCGCAATTTCCGTCAGTGTATTATACTGGAATTATATAACCAACCTTTGCAGTAAATTGGATTGTAAATCGGTTAAGCTTTGATTACCATGTAAGTCCTAAAATGCTGCTATGTCATAACTATAAATAGAAAATTTTCGGCTTCTTACAACTAGTTAGCTGAAAATGCGAAGAGAGCTTTTATGTCAACACCTGTCCTGATATGCGATGATTCTAAATTGGCTCGCCGGCAACTGGCGCGATCATTGCCGGACGACTGGGATATTAAAGTGGAATTTGCAGAGCATGGCCTGGATTGCATTGAAAAAATAAAAATGGTCTCCCCTGAGATCCTCTTTTTAGATTTAAACATGCCTCACATGGATGGATATGAGGTATTACAAGCAATAAACGAACAAGGATTGAATGTTTTGACAGTTGTCGTCTCTGGAGATATCCAGCCCAATGCGCACCAAAGAGTAATGGAATTAGGTGCAATCGATTTTATACGTAAGCCCTGTGATGCTGCAAAGTTGGAAGAAATCATTACGCATCATGGGATCAAAGACAAAGCCATTCGTGCCAATCTGGTGCATAAGCTCGGTGAGCAACTTGAACCTGAGATCCGAGATATTTATCAAGAAATCACAAACGTAGCAATGGGGCAGGCAGGTGATTTGCTCGCTCGGCTACTCAATGTATTCGTAGAATTACCTATCCCAAATGTAAACGTGCTTGAGGTTAATGAGCTACACATGGCGTTGCAAGCGATTGATGCAAGCGCCACGACATCGGGTGTATGCCAGGGGTTTATCGGAGGCGGAGTATCAGGAGAAGCCTTGCTTTTACTCAATGACTCCAGCTTCAAGGAAATTGCATCATTGATGAGCTATACGGGTGAACTCAATCAAAAAGTTGAACTTGAGCTGCTTATGGACATTAGTAATATCCTGATTGGTGCCATCCTAACGGGTTTATCAAAGCAGTTAGACATGCCATTTAGCCAGGGCCACCCAGTCGTGCTAGGGCAGCATTGTGAAGTTTCTGAGCTCGTTAAGGCGAACAAAGACCGTTGGCAACGTACGCTAGCGATTGAAATAAGTTACGGAATAGAAGACCACGACATAAACTGCGATTTAATGTTGTTGTTTACTGAAGACTCACTTAAAACACTCAAATATAAAGTTGAGTACCTGTTAGAAGATTAGAATTATGCCAGCATCTGATTTTGACATGAATGAGATCCATTGGTTAATGGATATGTTTAACACAGTTGATGTCGGCCTGGTCGTTTTAGACAGGAACTATCGAGTGTGTATTTGGAATGGGTTTATGGAAAACCACTCCGGCTTGCTACCAAGTGCAGTTAAAGACAAAGATGTCTTTGATTTGTTCCCCAGTATTGACGAGGCTTGGTTTAAGAGTAAATCAGAACCTGTATTTGTACTCAAAAACCGGTCTTTCACGATCTGGGAACAGCAGCCCTATATTTTCCGCTTTAGAAATTATCGGCCAATCACAGGAAAGGCTGATTATATGTATCAAAATGCAACCTTTATCCCGCTGACGACTGTAACTGGCGAAGTAGCACACATTTGTGTGATTATTTACGATGTGACAGACGAGGCAATGAACAAGCTTGAGCTTGAGAAGGTCAATAAAACGCTGGAAAAAATGAGCCGCACAGACAGCCTTACTAAGCTTGCGAATCGTGGCTATTGGGAGCAAAGTCTAAGAACTGAGTTCAAGCGTTTACAGCGCAGCCATGGTAGCAGCAGTTTGTTAATGTTCGACATCGACTTTTTTAAGCGTATTAATGATGCCTATGGTCATAGTGGCGGCGATGAGGCCATTCGACATATCTCAGATCTGTTACAAAAGACATTGCGTGAAACCGACGTAGCGGGGCGTTATGGTGGAGAAGAGTTTGCTGTAACTCTGGTGGATACCGATGCTGAGGGCGCGAAGGTATTTGCTGAAAGGCTACGTTGCCTGATTGAAAACTCAGTAATTTACTATGACGATAAAGAGATTAAGCTGACTGTGAGCCTGGGCATCGCCTGCTGCGATGACAATTTTGAAAAATATGAGCAATGGATAGAAGCCGCTGATACAGCGCTTTACCACTCTAAAGAAAATGGCCGAAACATAGTTACTGTGTATGATCCGTCTATGGCGCACTAAATAGTATCAACTTGCGTATTATCAATTCATGTAACAAGGTGCCAAATCACGCCGTTAGAAATGAAATGGCAGCTCTTTCCAGGCAAATGACACAGTGAGGCATTTAGATAGTTCGGTACCATAGCTTTCTAAATCAGAAAGATGTTACTCAGAATGACAAAAAGCCCTTTCATAAGGGCTTTAGTTGCTAAATGGAGTCTTCTTTATTTTCCTGAGGACACTGACCCAGAATGTTCACCGTACCGTCATCCTGTTGCTCTTCAAGTTTAACTGGAAATCCCCATAATCGGTAAAGGTGCTTAAGTACTTCTTTCTTTGAGTCTGCAAGGGGGACCTTGTTATGAGGAACGTACCTTAATGTCAGTGAACGATCGCCTCGTATATCCACATTGTACACCTGAATATTGGGTTCGTGATTACTCAGGTTATAATGTGCAGACAAACTATTTCTGACCTTCTGATAACCAGATTCATCGTGAATGGCTCCTACTTCCAGATGGGGTGATTTTTCCTGGTCTATGATAGTAAATAACTTGAAATCTCTCATGATTTTCGGAGACAGAAACTGGCTAACAAAGCTTTCATCTTTGAAGTTCTCCATGGCAAAATGGAGTGTATCTAGCCAATCCTTACCGGCAAATTCTGGGAACCAGTACTTGTCTTCGTCAGTTGGGTTTTCACAGATCCTGCGGATATCCACCATCATATTAAACCCCAGCGCATACGGGTTTATGCCAGAGTAAAACTTACTGTTGTATGGAGGTTGATATACGACATTGGTATGACTTTGTAGAAACTCTAGCATAAATGCGTCGCTTAACTTACCTTCGTCATATAGGTGGTTCAATATCGTATAGTGCCAAAACGTGGCCCAGCCTTCATTCATCACCTGAGTTTGTCTCTGCGGATAAAAGTACTGAGATACTTTACGTACTATTCGAATGATCTCGCGTTGCCAGGATTCGAGCAATGGGGCGTTCTTTTCGATAAAGTACAGGATATTTTCCTGAGGCTCAGAAGGAAACTTAACATCTTCTCGTTCATCCTGTTGTTTCCCTTTGGGGATGGTTCGCCAGAGTTCATTGACCTGAGACTGTAGATAATCTTCTCGCTCTTTTTGGCGTTTTTGCTCCTCGTACATAGAGATTTGTTGCGGGCGTTTATAGCGATCTACCCCATAATTCATTAATGCATGGCAGGAGTCGAGCAGGTTTTCAACCTCATCTATGCCGTACTTTTGCTCACACTTAGCGACATAGTTCTTTGCAAAGACCAGATAGTCAATAATCGACGATGCATCTGTCCATGCTTTGAAAAGATAGTTCCCTTTAAAAAACGAATTATGGCCGTAGCAGGCATGTGCCATTACCAACGCCTGCATTGGCATGGTATTTTCTTCCATCAGATAGGCGATACACGGATCTGAGTTGATCACAATTTCATAAGCGAGGCCCATTTGTCCTCGTTTGTAGGTTTGTTCCGTCTGGATAAACTTCTTACCATAAGACCAGTGTGCATAGCCTATAGGCATGCCTACGCTGGAGTAGGCATCCATCATTTGTTCCGCGGTGATCACTTCAATCTGATTCGGATAGGTATCCAGTCTGTAATGGGCCGCAACTCGAGCAATCTCAGCCTGATATTCTTCAAGCAAGTCGAACGTCCAGTCCGGGCCATCATTTAGCGGGTTATATGTCATAGGCACTCCCCCAGTTAGGCTGCATTTTGTTGTCGGTTTTTCTTAAACAACTCTCTGAATATCGGATAGATATCTTCGACAGAACGAATGTGTTGCATAGCAAAGTTGTCAAATGTATCCGCAATGCCCTGGTACTCGCGCCAAAGACTTTGATGCGCGCGTGTGGTGATTTCGATGTAGGCATAGTAACGCACTACTTTTAACAGCTTGTTCGTTAGTATGTCTGTACAGTGTGGTGAATCATCTGCCCAGTTGTCACCATCAGATGCCTGCGCGGCATAGATGTTCCAGTCACCTTGTGCATATCTGTCTGCAATGATTTCATCCATCAGTTTCAGCGCACTGGACACTATGGTGCCGCCAGTCTCCTGAGAATAGAAGAACTCTTGCTCATCGACTTCTTTCGCTTGCGTGTGGTGCCTGATATAGACCACTTCGATATCTTTGTAGGTTCGTGTTAAGAACTGATAAAGCAAAATATAAAACCGCTTCGCCATATCTTTGGTTGCCTGATCCATTGAGCCAGATACATCCATCAGGCAAAACATGACAGCTTTACTTGTAGGGTGTGGGCGCTTTTCATAATTTCTGAACCGCAGGTCATAGTTATCAATAAAAGGAACCGCATCTATCTTGCGCTTAAGCTCTGCTATTTCTCGCTCAAGTTGCTGGATTTGTGTTTGCTTTGGTACAGGTTCCTCAAGCAAAGCCGCTAATTGCTCTTCTAGCTCTTTAAGCTGCTTTCTTTTGCTTGCGGTCATAGCAATGCGCCTGGCTACTGAGCCTTTCAACGATCTCACAATATCCAAGTTGCTTGGCATACCATCGTTACAAAAGCCAGCTCTGTGTGTTTTCATTTGCACTAACTTGTCGAGCTGACTTTTTTGCAGGTTTGGCAACTCAAGGTCTTCGAACAAGAGATCCAGATATTCATCTTTTGAAATTGAAAACACAAAATCGTCCTGACCTTCACCTTGGTCACTCGCGTTGCCTTCTCCGGCGCCGCCACCCTGACCTGAGGGTGGGCGTTGGATTTTGTCTCCCGTCGTGAATTGATCATTGCCGGGATGAATGTGTTCTCGATTCCCCCCTTTCCCTTGATGAAAAATGGGTTCACTGATGTCTCTTTGTGGTATAGAAATACTCTCTCCACTGGAGACATCAGTAACACTTCTTTTGTTGATGGCATCTGAAACCGCTTCTTTTATCTGCTTTTTATAGCGTCTGATAAAGCGCTGACGGTTCAACGTACTTTTATTCTTGCCATTCAGTCGACGATCGATGAAATGTGCCATAGAACACCCTCCAACCGCTAATGTTATTGAGATTTTCTAACCCGTAAATACCACTCAGATAGCAAGCGGACTTGTTTCTGGGTATAGCCTTTTTCCATCATTCGATTGACAAAGTCTTCGTGTTTTTTCTGATCTTCGGCAGAGGTCTTTGCATTGAAAGAGATAACCGGCAGCAACTCTTCCGTGTTCGAGAACATTTTCTTCTCTATTACGGTTCTGAGCTTTTCATAACTGGTCCAGACTGGGTTCGCACCATTATGATGAGCACGTGCCCGCAATACAAAGTTGACGATTTCATTACGGAAATCTTTGGGGTTTGAGATACCAGCAGGTTTCTCTATTTTTTCTAGTTCGGCGTTGAGCGCCGCTCTGTCGAACAGCTGACCAGTATCTGGATCCCGGTATTCTTGATCCTGAATCCAAAAATCAGCATAAGTGACATAGCGGTCAAAAATGTTTTGCCCGTATTCGGAATAAGATTCGAGGTACGCAGTTTGTAGTTCCTTGCCAATAAATTCAACATATTGCGGAATCAAATAGCCTTTCAGGTGGCTTAAGTAGCGTTCCTGAATTTCTGCGCTGAACTGTTCACGTTCAATTTGTTGCTCAAGTACATAGAACAAATGAACTGGATTGGCCGCGACTTCAGCGTGGTCAAAGTTGAAGACCCGAGATAATATCTTGAAGGCAAACCGGGTAGAAAGGCCAGTCATCCCTTCATCCACCCCGGCATAATCTCTATATTCCTGATAAGACTTAGCCTTTGGATCTGTGTCTTTGAGGCTTTCGCCATCATAAACGCGCATTTTTGAATAAATGCTGGAGTTTTCGGGCTCATTGATACGCGACAACGTCGAAAATTTCGCGAGTGTTTCGAGTGTACCTGGTGCGCATGGTGCAGTTCTCAGTTCACTGTTTTCAATCAGTTTCTTGTAGATTTTGACTTCTTCAGAAACACGTAAGCAATAAGGCACTTTAACAATAAACACCCGATCAAGAAACGCTTCGTTGTTTTTGTTGTTTTTGAAGGATTGCCATTCTGATTCATTGGAGTGCGCAAGGATGATCCCGTTAAAGGGCAGGGCGGAAATACCTTCGGTGCCGTTATAATTTCCTTCTTGTGTTGCAGTGAGCAAAGGGTGCAGAACTTTAATGGGCGCCTTAAACATTTCTACGAATTCCATCAACCCTTGGTTGGCCAGACACAAAGCTCCTGAATAAGAATAGGCGTCTGGATCATTCTGGGCATAATGCTCTAGTTTTCGAATATCGACTTTACCAACCAGCGCTGAAATATCCTGATTGTTCTCATCACCCGGTTCTGTTTTGGCGATGGCGGTTTGGTCCAAAATAGAGGGATACCGTTTCACGACCCGAAACTTAGAAATATCCCCGTTGAATTCATGTAAGCGTTTGGTTGCCCAGGGCGACATCACAGTGCGTAAGTAACGGCTGTTTATCCCGTACTCCTTGTCCAGCAGCTCACCGTCTTCAAGTGGATTAAACAAGCTTAGAGGATGATCGTTTACAGGTGAGCCTTTGATTGCATAAATAGGCACTTGCTGCATTAAGTATTTTAGCTTTTCTGCAATGGATGATTTACCACCCCCGACAGGACCTAATAGATAAAGTACTTGTTTATATTCTTCAAGGCCCTGTGCGGCATGTTTGAGGTAAGACACTATCTGTTCAATGGCATCTTCCATACCGTAAAATTCATGAAATGCAGGGTAACGAGCAATAACTCGGTTTGAAAACAGGCGACTAAGCCGAGCATCCGTAGAAGTATCGACCATTTCTGGTTCACCAATTGCCATCAGCAAACGCTCTGGTGCACTGGCGTATGCTGCTTTGTCTTCTTTACATATTTCCAAATATTCCGCTATGGTGAACTCTTCTTCTTGGGACGCTTCGTATCTGGACTGGTAATGCTCAAATATACTCATAATGAACTCCAATAACCTGTTGATGATGCGGTCTCTTAATGCAAGGCTACTTAAAGCTTAGTAGGGATATTTAAAATTTGCCCAAAAATTCCAGTAATTTAATGTTCACTAAACTTACTATGCAGGCGTGAAATTTTTTCATCAATTGGTCTTTACAGTGCTTTTAATCGAACTTTTCAAACAAATGGTCAAATTAGGAGCACAAAGTCGCTCACTACAAGCTGATTCGTGCATTCTGAATGTGGTTTTTAATCGTTATTTAGTTTGATACAGACGGTAGTTCTGGCACACAGACAATACACCAAAGTGCATGGTTGGCAGGCGTTGACGGAGTGGATATTTGCACAATACCAATTTCACTTAATACCTGCTCAATTTGAAGGAGCAAATATTACGCTAACTGTGTTAAAAATTTATCATTTAGAACCTTTACCTAAGGTATAAGTTCGCAAATTTTTGCCTCGCCTATATGGACATAGGTGCCTCAGCGGTAGCAGGACGCGTGAGCGGTGTTATCGACGATATTTTCTCGCTTCAAAATAGAACACTTAATTAAGCAAATTGGTATAACGGCTTTTAGCTCTAAAGATACGAATAAGCGACAGAAATATGTGCCACAGGAGGGAAAGAAGAGGGAAAGGCACGAAAAAAGGCGCTATGAAAAGCGCCTTTTTACAGAGTCTGAAATTAAGCAAGGTTCTCGTTTGCGAAATCCCAGTTAACCAGTGCCCAGAAACCTTTCAGGTAGTCTGGACGAACATTGCGATAATCGATGTAGTAAGCGTGTTCCCACAGGTCTACAGTAATGATTGGCGTTACGCCTTCTTCTGTTAGTGGTGTCGCTGCATTTGATGTGTTAACAATATCTAAAGAGCCGTCAGCAAGCTGAACTAACCAAGTCCAGCTAGAACCGAAGTTGTTAACTGCTTTGTCGTTGAATGCTTCCTGGAATGCAGCGAATGAGCCCCATTTCGCATTGATCAGGTCTGCTACTTTGCCAGTTGGCTCGCCACCACCATTTGGTGCCAGGCTGTGCCAGTAGAAAGTGTGGTTCCAGATCTGTGCAGCGTTGTTGAATACACCGCCTTCAGAGTTACATACGATTTCTTCTAAAGATTTGTTTTCAAGGTCTGTGCCCTGGATAAGGCCGTTCAGTTTTACAACGTACGTGTTGTGGTGTTTACCGTGGTGAAACTCAAGAGTTTCCTGAGAAATATGCGGCTCAAGCGCGTTGATAGCATAAGGAAGTGACGGTAGTTCAAAAGCCATGTTAATCTCCATTTCGTTGTTAAATTGCCAAAGCAAATAGAAGCAATCTCTATCTTAGCTTACATTTCTATACGATTTGACGGCATATAGTGATACTATAATTCCTGAGTATTTTACTCAAGTTTTGGCAAACAGCAATGGCAATAGCCAAGACTTGTAGAATGAATGGCTTAGATTGCATTCATTTTGTACGGGCTAACTGACAAAAGACAGAGGTCGACTGGCAAAGTGGATGATATGCTGAGCTATGCTATCGTCATTTTGAGGTAAATAATGGAAACCATTGAAAAGATTAAACAGCAAATCGCAGAGAATCCGATCATCCTATATATGAAGGGATCGCCCAAGTTACCTAACTGCGGTTTTTCTTCGCAGGCATCTCAGGCGCTGATGGCGTGTGGCGAGCAATTTGCTTACGTCGATATTCTGCTTAACCCAGACATTCGTGCTGAGCTGCCTCATTATGCCAACTGGCCAACATTTCCGCAGCTTTGGGTCGAAGGTGAGTTGATTGGTGGATGTGACATCATCATTGAAATGTTCCAAAAAGGTGAGTTGCAACCTCTGATTGCGGAAACGGCTGCAAAATACAAAGAAGACGACGCTGAAAAAGCAGAGTAATTCTGCTTGAAGTCGTTTTGGGGCATGTCAGCGTTAGTTGCATGCCTTTTTTATGTGCCATTGCTTTTCATTCATGTCTGCTTATACCTGCGAACACTGCTTCTAATCATTGAGATCTTTTCGTTAATTTCACGGCCTATTCTAGCTTTTGCAACACCAAGTTTACGCATGCGTCAAGCATTAACCCTGCATAGATTAAGGGGTTGCCAAATTCATACTCGAAATAATGAATATTTATTCATTGTTATGTTGGGTGTTACGTTAACGTAAACTTCCCTTTTTACAGGTGTTATTTATCACTTTTTTGGTTTGATACCGGTGTCATTTTGTGTTTTTCTACGTGTGTTGAAATATTTGTAAATTACCAGGGTGTTGTTTAAGTACCTTTTTTATGAGAAATATTCATGTATGTGAATAACTATTCTTTATTGTATTGACTCGAATACTAATCAGGGCTAGCTTTGATTATCTGCCAGTAATTCGTCTGAAATTACCGGCTGGCAGTTGTAGCAAGGGGAGGAGTCCATGTTATATGACTCGGCATTAGAAAAAGAAAACTGTGGTTTTGGTTTGATCGCACACACACAAGGTCTGGCCAGCCACAAGCTGATCCGCACGGCAATTACCGGTCTGGACAGAATGCAGCACCGCGGGGGCATCGCAGCGGATGGGAAGACTGGGGATGGGTGTGGTTTATTATTACAAAAGCCAGACAGCTTCTTCAGAGCTGTAGCGGCTGAAAACGAGTGGCATCTTGGCAAAAATTATGCGGTTGGTATGGTGTTCCTTAGCCAAGATCCATCGCTTGCCAAACAAGCCCGTGACATCATCAACAACGAGCTAGAAAAAGAAACCCTGACATTGGTGGGCTGGCGAACTGTCCCTACCGACCCAGGCATGCTTGGTCCTATCGCAACGGAGCAATTGCCCCTGTTTGAACAGGTCTTCGTGTCTGCGCCGGAAGGATGGCGTCCAAAAGACCTGGAACGCCGACTTTATATCGCACGTCGTCGTATTGAGAAGCAGCTGGAGTCAGATCCAGACTTTTATATTGCGAGTTTGTCGGGTCTGGTAACCATCTATAAAGGTCTGATGATGCCAGCAGATCTGCCTAACTTTTACCTTGATCTGGCTGACATCCGGATGACCAGTGCTATTTGTGTGTTTCACCAGCGCTTTTCGACGAACACGCAACCGCGTTGGCCACTGGCTCAGCCCTTTCGCTACCTGGCACACAATGGTGAGATAAACACCATTACCGGAAACCGGCAGTGGGCCAAAGCGCGTGCATATAAGTTTGCCTCGCCTCTGTTGCCTGACTTACAAAATGCGGCACCATTTGTAAACGAAAGCGGTTCAGACTCATCCAGTCTGGATAACATGCTGGAGCTGTTTCTTGCTGGGGGTATGGATATCTTTCGCGCTATGCGTATGCTGGTGCCACCTGCCTGGCAGAAAAACCGTGCAATGGATGATGAACTCAGAGCATTTTACGATTTTAACTCGATGCACATGGAACCCTGGGATGGACCAGCAGGCATCGTTATGTCTGATGGTCGCTTTGCGGCCTGCAACCTCGACCGAAATGGTCTGCGTCCGGCGCGTTACGTCATTACGCAGGACGGGTTCATCACGTTGGCTTCTGAAGTGGGCATATGGGATTACGAGCCCGATGAAGTGGTTGAGAAAGGGCGTGTTGGACCGGGTGAGTTGCTGGTGGTGGATACACTGCATGGTAAGATTTGGCAGTCTGACGAAATTGATGAAGATCTGAAAGCCAGACATCCATACAAAACCTGGCTGGAACAAAACGTTAAACGGCTGACGCCATTTGAAGCGCTTAACGAAGCGGATGCGGGTCAGCGTGATTTTGATGATGAGACATTACTCGTCTATCAAAAGCTGTTTGCCTACAGCAACGAAGAGGTCGATCAGGTGATCCGTGTGATGGGCCAAAATGGTCAGGAAGCCACCGGCTCTATGGGAGACGACACGCCTTTTGCAGTGCTCTCTGAAGGAATACGTTCGCTGTACGACTACTTCAGGCAAAAATTTGCTCAGGTAACCAACCCGCCTATCGATCCCTTGCGCGAGAATCACGTGATGTCGCTTGCAACCTGCATCGGTCGTGAGCAGAACGTGTTTAACGAGACAACTGGCCACGCCAAACGTCTGCAATTTGATTCACCTGTCCTGACCTTCTCTGACATTCAACAACTGTTGGCGGCGGATGATGATCACTATAGTGTGTGCCGCATATCTTTGAATTACAATCCACAGGCAGAAAGCCTGAAAAGCGCCATTGAGCGGGTCTGTGATGAAGCTCAGCATAAAGCTGCATCCGGATGTGTGATGTTGTTGTTAAGTGATCGTGATATCACTCAGGATACTATGCCCATACCTGCAGCAATGGCAGTAGGGGCTGTACAACATAGGTTGGTGAATACGAATCTACGCTGTGACTCTAACATTATTGTTGAAACGGGCAGTGCACGTGATCCGCATCAATTTGCAGTGTTACTCGGATTCGGCGCAACAGCGATATACCCTTATCTGGCTTACGAGACTTTGGTTGCGCTGTGTGACAGCAAAGTGATTGAAAAAACTTATCGCGAAGTAACGTTGGCATATCGCAATGCGATTAATAAAGGCTTGTACAAGATCATGTCCAAAATGGGGATCAGTACCATTGCCTCTTATCGCTGTTCGATGTTGTTTGAAGCGGTGGGCTTGTCTGATGAAATTGTTGAACTGTGCTTCAACGGCGTCAGTAGTCGCATCCAGGGAGCTGGTTTTGCTGAGTTTGAAGCAGACGGTAAACAGTTGCATAAACTGGCGTACAGTAAGCGTAAGCTGCTCTCTCACGGTGGTTTACTGAAATTTGTTCATGGTGGTGAGTATCACGCCTATAACCCGGACGTAGTTCAGTCTTTGCAGGTTGCTGTGCGTTCAGGAAACTACGAGGATTATCAAAAGTATGCCAATCTGGTGAACAACCGGCCGGTAACTAATCTACGAGACCTGCTGGCGCTGAAAACGGATTGCACAGCCATTAATATTGATGACGTAGAGCCTGTAACCGAATTATACAAGCGTTTCGACTCTGCAGCGATGAGCATTGGTGCTTTATCACCGGAAGCGCATGAAGCACTGGCGATTGCTATGAACCGGTTGGGAGGCTGCTCTAATTCCGGTGAAGGGGGCGAAGATAAGTTACGTTTTGGTACCGAGAAAAATTCACGTATCAAGCAGGTTGCCTCCGGCCGATTTGGTGTAACTCCCCATTATTTGCAAAGTGCGGATGTGATCCAGATAAAAGTTGCGCAAGGCGCCAAGCCTGGTGAAGGTGGTCAGTTGCCGGGTGAAAAGGTGACACCTTACATCGCCAAACTGAGATATTCTGTGCCTGGTGTTACTTTGATTTCGCCACCGCCACACCACGATATCTATTCGATTGAGGACCTGGCGCAATTGATTTTTGACCTCAAGCAGGTCAACCCCAAGGCAATGATTTCCGTCAAGCTGGTGTCGGAACCTGGTGTAGGCACGATTGCAACAGGTGTTGCGAAAGCCTATGCGGACTTGATTACGATCGCCGGTTACGATGGTGGAACGGGGGCAAGCCCGCTCACTTCGGTCAAGTATGCTGGCAGCCCTTGGGAGCTAGGCCTGGCTGAGACGCAGCAGGCATTGGTAGAAAATGGCCTGCGTCACCGTATTCGACTGCAAACTGACGGTGGTCTCAAGACTGGCCTGGACATTATTAAGGCGGCAATCTTGGGCGCCGAAAGCTTTGGATTCGGAACTGGGCCTATGGTTGCTCTGGGGTGTAAATACCTGCGTATTTGTCACCTGAATAACTGTGCGACCGGCGTAGCTACTCAGGATGAGACACTGCGCCAGAAGCACTACCATGGCCTGCCAGAAATGGCGATGAACTACTTCCGCTTTATTGCTCAGGAAGCTCGCGAGATCATGGCGTCGCTGGGCATAAACAAGTTGACCGATTTAATCGGGCGTACGGACTTACTCGAGGTGCTGGATGGAACAACCGCAAGACAGCAAAAGCTTGATCTACAACCTTTGCTGGCAAAACCGGCGAATCCGTCGGGCGAAACACTCTATTGCAGTGCGCCGAACACGTCGCACTATCAGGGTCAACTCAATGAGAGCTTGCTTGAGAAAGCGAAACAAGCGATAGATGATAAAACCGGTACCTCTTTGGTGAGTCGCATTAAAAATACTGACCGCTCTGTGGGCGCTATGTTGTCTGGATATATAGCTTCTCGTCACGGCAACCAAGGTATGGCGGCAGATCCTGTGGTTATCGAACTGCACGGCACTGCAGGGCAGGCATTTGGTGTATGGAATGCAGGTGGCCTTGAAATGACACTGGTTGGTGATGCCAACGACTATGTGGGTAAGGGCATGGCTGGTGGCAAGTTGGTGATACGGCCACCTGTAGGCTCTAGCTTCCTGACACATCAGGCTACTATTGCGGGTAACACCTGTTTGTATGGTGCAACCGGTGGCAAGTTGTTTGCTGCCGGGCGCGCCGGAGAGCGATTCGCCGTACGTAACTCAGGAGTACAAGCGATTGTTGAAGGATTAGGTGATAACGGCTGCGAATATATGACCGGTGGTGTTGTCTGTGTGTTAGGTCAGGTTGGCGTTAACTTTGGCGCCGGAATGACTGGCGGTTTTGCCTATGTACTGGACGAAGCCGGAGATTTTGACAAGCGCTACAACCCTGAGCTGGTTGAAGTGCTTTCTCTGGAAGGGCTAGAAACCATGCAGGAGCACCTACGAGGCCTGATTGCTGAGCACCTGGAGAATACAGCCTCTTGCAGAGCGGAGCAGATCCTGGCTAATTTTGAGTTGTATGTGCCTATGTTCAGGCTGATAAAACCAAAATCGAGCGATGTAAAGAGCTTGCTGGGGCACCGTGCACGCAGCAGTGCTGAATTGCGCGTACAGGCACAATAGGGGGAAGTATGAGCGAAAATGTCTATCAATTTATCGATGTACAGCGCATCGACCCGAGAAAGAAGCCTATCACGACACGCAAGAGCTCTTTCGTCGAAATTTATGAACCGTTTTCAAAGCAGCAGGTCAGCTCTCAGGCAGACCGTTGCTTAGATTGCGGCAATCCTTATTGCGAGTGGAAGTGTCCGGTGCACAACTATATTCCGCAGTGGCTAAAGTTGATCCGTACGGGCAGGATCCTCGAGGCTGCGGAATTGTCGCACCGGACTAATAGCCTGCCTGAAGTGTGTGGTCGGGTTTGCCCACAGGACAGGTTGTGTGAGGGGTCATGCACACTTAATGATGAGTTTGGTGCGGTGACGATTGGTAATATTGAAAAGTACATCACGGATACCGCATTTGCACAGGGCTGGAAACCCGACATGTCTTATGTCACCTGGACTGACAAAAAGGTGGCCATTATCGGCGCGGGTCCTGCCGGGCTTGGTTGTGCGGATATTTTGGTGCGTAATGGGGTAAAACCCGTGGTGTTTGATCGCAACCCGGAGATTGGGGGATTACTGACGTTTGGCATCCCGTCATTCAAGCTGGAAAAATCAGTGATGGAGAAGCGTCGCGAGATCTTTTCGGAAATGGGTGTGGAGTTTTGCCTTAATACTGAGATTGGCAAAGATATCAGTATGGACGAGCTACTCGCACAATATGATGCCGTATTTATTGGGGTCGGTACCTACCAATACATGCGCGCCGGGCTGGACAATGAAGATGCAGAGCATGTGTATGATGCGCTTCCGTTTTTGATTGGTAACACTAATCGGGTCATGGGTTATGACGAAAGCAAACAGGCGTACATAGATATGGCTGGTAAACGGGTGGTGGTGCTGGGCGGCGGTGATACTGCAATGGACTGCGTGCGCACTTCTGTGCGTCAGGGTGCACAGTCTGTGATCTGTGCGTACCGCCGGGACGAAGCCAACATGCCGGGGTCGCGTCGTGAAGTTAAGAATGCCAAAGAGGAGGGCGTTAAGTTTAGATTCAATGTTCAGCCTAAAGGCATTGAACTCGATCAACATGGTCAGGTGGCGGGTGTTCGCATGGTGCGGACTGAGCTGGGTGACCCGGATGAAAATGGTCGCAGACGGGCACAAGAGGTGCCTGGGTCTGAGCACTTGATTGAAGCCGATGCCGTTATCATGGCGTTTGGTTTTAAGCCCCACAATCTTGACTGGCTGGCAGCCTATGACGTTGCCATCAATGAGTGGGGCGGTATTGTAGCGCCTGAAAAGGGCGCATTTACGCACCAAACCAGCAATGAGAAAATCTTTGCCGGCGGTGATGCCGTTCGCGGATCCGATCTGGTGGTTACCGCCATCTTCGAAGGCCGTAACGCAGCAGAAGGGATCATGGATTATTTAGGGGTGTAAAGTCGCTTACTCTGGCAGAGCATGGCTTCACCATAAAAATTGGCCCGCTATTAACCATTTTGGTTAACAGCGGGCTTTTTGTTTTTTGGATGTACCTATTCGTTCAGCACTTGGATTAAATCACTAACTAGGGTAGGCTCGGGCTAAGCATGGAGTTTGGTTACATTTGAAGGAATTATGAACTATCGAACAAATGAACAAATAGTCTACTGGCTGAAGGAAAACGAATCGCTAATGATGGAGTAACCCCTATATGGGGGCGAGTAAAAATCGCGGGTATTGTGTTAAGAGTTAAAGGCTGTATCTGTGCGGTCTGATAAATTCGTTTCCCAGAGCACACGATATCTCACAAGGTAAGATAGCATTAAGGCGCAGAATCTGCCCTAGTAAGAGCGGCTAACTTTGGGTTATGAAGTCAAACACCGGGCATAATTTAAAGTATTGTGCATGCTTTTGACATCTGGTCCGCTCGTACCTGCTCATCGGTACTGAGCGGATAACCAACCAATCCCTAAACAGCTATTATCGAAGTATCAACAACATTAAATAAGGGCAGAAGCGCCTGCACTCAGGTATGCTTAATTGAGTCACTCCCGCCTGATGTTACGCCCCCTGGACCTCAAGCAGCTCTTTAGCACTGGCAAGTGTGGTGCTGCTGATTTTGTCGCCGCCAAGTAAGCGCGCGATTTCGTCAACGCGTTGTTCCTGCACCAATGGCAGCATAGACGTAAAGGTTTCACCGCATTCAACACGCTTGGAAACGAAGAACTGATGATGACCACTACAGGCAACCTGGGGCAAGTGAGTCACACAGAACACTTGGGTTGAGTTACCAAGCTGGCGTAATTGTTTCCCCACCTGTGAGGCTGTGGGACCCGAAATACCAACGTCTACTTCATCAAATATCAGAGTAGGGGTGGTAACTCGGTTCGCGATAATCACCTGAATAGCCAGGCTGATCCGTGACAGTTCACCGCCCGATGCTACTTTGGCCAGCGCTTGCAGAGGCTGACCCGGGTTGGTCGAAACCAGAAACTCGATCTTATCCATGCCCAGTTCATTGGGGCGCCTGTCTTCATGCTGATTAAGCTGAATAGCAAACTGGCCGTTTTCCATCGACAGTTCATGCATGCTTTCACTGATTAAATCATTCAAAGTCAGTGCAGCTTGCGCACGGCTTTCGCTAAGCTGTGCCGCTGAGATTTGATAGGCGTGTAATGCCTCTGCTATTTCGTGTTGCAGATCTTCGATGCGCTCATTGTTAGAGCAGATAGATGCCAGCTCTTGGTGCAGCTGTTGATGATGCTGATGTAGCAACTCGGGGCTGATCTGGTGTTTACGTGATAAGGTCATTGCTTGTGCCAGCCTGTCTTCGACGGCCTGCAGACGTTCCGGGTCTTGTTCGATGTTTTCACCATAGGCACGCAGTTCTCGGCAGCCTTCTTCGAGTTGCACTGCAGCCTCCCCCAGCAGTTGGCTGATCTCCTGCAGTTTAGGGTCATAATTGCTTAGTTCAATGAAGGTTTGTACGCTGTGTTGAAGTTGCCCTAATACAGTCTGGTCATCCTGCTCAGACAGGCACATCAGTTCACGCTGACAGCTTTCTGCCAGCGTCTGGCTATGACTCAATCGTGTATGCTCAGTTTCAATCTGCTCATACTCGCCTTCTTCCAGCGCAAACTCATCCAGTTCCTGAACTTGGTATTCAAGCAATTGTTTTTTGGCCGCCTGCGCCTGTTGTTGTTTTATGAGCTCTGCGTGCTCTTTTTGTAGCGTATGATAATGTTGATATTGAGCACGCACGGCGTGTAACAGGTTATCGTGACCTGCATAGGCATCCAGTAACCCTAGCTGGTGCTCGGGCTTAAGTAGTAGCTGGTGGGCGTGCTGACCATGAATGGCAATGAGTCGCTGTCCGAGTTCTTTTAATTGCGCAGCCGTTACAGAGTTGCCGTTGATAAAACTTTTACTGCGGCCATTTTGCATAACAACACGACGTAAAATGCAGTTTTGCTCTTCATCGTCCAGCATTAAATCGTTCAAAAACTGCTGAGCATTGGGAAGCTGCCTGATATCAAACTGAGCGGTTATCTCTGCTTTGGTCGCACCAGGGCGAATGCTGGCAACGTCTGCCCGCTCACCCAGACACAAAGAGAGTGCATCGATTGCAATGGATTTACCTGCACCGGTTTCGCCGGTGATGGCAGTCATACCTGAGCGCCAGTCAATGGTTAATTCGTTAACAATGGCAAAGTTTTTGATTTGCAGACTAAGAAGCATGCTGTATATCCAAACAGTACAATTACTGTTAATTTATACAGCATCATTGAAAAATGCAACTTGAAATTGCGTTTTGTTACCCAGGTTTTTACAGGGCGGCGGCTTTTTGTTGCTGTCCCGAGGGGTCGTCATTCTCGGTTTGAGCTGACGCATCTTCCTCACTCTGCCCAGCTTCCTGCGTGTCGGTTTGCACAGGTGTGTCTGGTGTTTGGATCCGTGAAATCAACGCGGGTAAAATTTCGCTGTAAAATGCCTTGTTATAAGCTATCCCGGCAGAGGGTAGCTCGCTGACAAACATAAATAGCTGGTCGGCCAGGAGCTCCAAATTGCCATTTTCACGACATTTATTCAGTTCAGTGCCAATTGTGGCGAGCAAATGATCAGTAACACGCTCTAATGCTTCCAGGTTCTCGTCATTGTGGGCTTGCACAACAAAGAAATTGCCGACAATGGCGTTAAATTGAGGCGCGTGCTTTGGGCGGATCAGCTTGTAACTTACGAATTCGCTAATTTTACTTTTGAAGTGACTGCTGATCTCTTTCAGACGTTCATTGAACACCCGCTTTTCGGCTTCGCGTGCTTTTTTACGGTTATTCTCAATCACCACATAAACCCCCAAAATGGTGATCAATAAGGTAATAGATACGAAAACAACGTAGCTCATGTTGGTTTACTTTTCCCTAAAATAGAAAATAAATTTTACTTATTTTGCTGAACTTCGATCGCTTAGTAAAGCCTGCTGCCCCAATTTAATTTCTGTCTCAGAACATTGTAGTAGGAATAACTGACAGGATGGATCAAACGTAGTTTTTTTTCTGCTTTTTTTATGACCACTTCATCACCCGGAAGCAATGCGAGCACGACGTGACTGTCACAACTTACCTGCAAGCTTGCCGTGTTTTCGGGGCTGAGCTTCAGTTTGACCTGCTTATTTGCATCAACAACCAAAGGTCTGCTGGACAGTGTATGCGGAAACATGGGGACCAGAGCCATCGCGTTTAGCTCAGGCGTCAAAATGGGACCTCCGCCGGACAACGAGTAAGCCGTTGAGCCGGTTGGTGTAGTGACAATGAGGCCGTCAGAGCGCTGAGAAAAAACAAACTGATCGTCAATGAAAGCTTCGAACTCGATCATGTGGGCGACTTTATCAGCGTGTAATACCGCTTCATTTACTGCCAGGTTGGCACTTTTAAGTTCTGCATGACGGAATACTTCGACTTCAAGCAAAAAGCGTTGTTCTGCTACAAACTTGCCACTCAGGACCTGCTCCAGTTCTGCTTCAAAACCGTCGGGGTCCAAATCGGTCAGAAATCCTAAATTACCCCGGTTAACACCTATCACGGCAACGTCAAATCGGGCCAGTACACGGGCAGCCCCCAACATATTTCCATCACCGCCGACCACCACAGCCAGATCACAGCGCTCTCCCAGAGCCACAACATCGAGTATGTTTGTCTCAGGCAGCTCAGTGATTTGTTTGCCAACGCGTTGCTCAACAAAAACTTCATAGCCAAGTGCTTGCAAAAATGTATACAGGCGTTGTAATGTCAGGGCGGCGCCATCATGGTTTGGTTTACCAATCAGGCCGATGGTTTTAAATGGTGCGCTCATTCAGTGAGTTTCCTTGGCAAAATTTCTATTGCCAAGATTATCTTAAAATGAATTCGCTTGAAACTCGCAAATTTAACCTTATTTATGATGTTATGAAACTTAGTGCACGTGATAAACAAGTCTTCTCTGCTGTGATGAGTCTTTACTGTAACGGTGAAGGACACCCTGTGGCATCGAGTAAGATAGCAAAATTAAAAGGCATGGCGGTGTGCTCTGCAACGGTACGCAATGCCATGGCGCGCCTGGAAAACCAGGGGTTACTTTTTTCACCACATACTTCTGCAGGGCGTGTGCCCTCTGATCAGGGAATTAAGTATTGGTTACAGGAGTATTTTGGCTTAGAAGACATTGCTCCTTACTGGGAGCCAGAGCGTGAAGAACTGACTGGTTTTGCACATACTCTCAGCCAGACATATCAGGTGTGTTGTATCGTTGGTTTGCCGCAGGTGAGTGAACAAACCATATTTCGGGTTGAGGTACTGGATTTTGATCGTAAACACTGGTTGGTACTTCTGATAGACAGAAGCGGTCAATCCAATAATATTCTTATCAACAAGCCCGAATCCAATTCTGACCAGGTCAGATACCAGTTTGCGGCCTGGATGAACACCGTATTCAGTGCGCAAACGCTCAAAGAAGGGTTGCACCGAATGCGCGCGATGGCGAAAAGTGCGATGGCGGATTGCCGTGGTTCTTTAATGCAGTGGAGCCGCGAGTTAAGCCTGCAGCTGGGAACCGACAATAGCATAGTAGTCGGAGAGCGTTATCTTTATAACCGCCTCGAAGGAAATAACGAACTCAACCTGGGGGTGAGCTTTTTACATCAGGTGGAAGATCAGTTAGCGCTAAAGAATGGTCTGTCGGTGTTACTGGGCAGTGAGCTGAGTTATCTGAATCTGGAGCGATTTGTGGTCTTGAGTGTACCTTACTTTACGTCGAGCGAGTACCAGAGTCGTTTTTGTGTGATTTGTCCCGCTGATGCGCCGATAGAGGCAATAATCGGTGAATTTACACAAATCCCAAAAAAAGATGCTTGAATAACAAATTTGAATCCCCATAATTACGGCAGTTGTAAAGAATCGGAGAGAATTTTTCATGTCTGAGCAGACAAAAGCCCAAGAGCAGGAACAAGAGTTAGTGCAAGAAGACGTACAGGAAAGTGCTGCAGAGCAAGCTGAACAAGCGCAGGAGAGTGCACAAACTGAGCAAGCTGAGTTGAGCCCAGAAGAAGAGATTGCAGGCCTGTATGCAGAACTGGAAGCAGCTAAGCAAACAATTGAAGGTCAGAAAGACAGCGTGATCCGTGCAGCCGCAGATGCTGAGAATGTCCGTCGTCGTGCAGCGCAAGATGTTGAGAAAGCGCAGAAGTTTGCATTAGAAAAGTTTTCTAATGAGTTGCTCCCTGTGGTCGACAACCTGGAGCGTGCAATTGAATTTGCTGACAAAGACAATGAAGCGACCAAGTCAATCCTTGAAGGTATTGAGATGACGCTGAAGTCATTTAACGATGCGCTGGCTAAGTTTGGTGTTGAGGCTGTGAGCCCGCAAGGTGAAGCGTTCAACCCAGAGCTACACCAGGCAATGTCAATGCAACCTAGCAACGATGTCTCGCCTAATACCGTTTTAGCGGTAATGCAAAAAGGGTACACATTGAACGGCCGTTTGCTGCGCCCTGCAATGGTTATGGTGTCAAAAGCAGCTGAATAAGCTGTAACTGCCTGATTTATAAGCCCGCGACAGCGGGCTTTTTTGATCTGATTTGCATCAGTCCGAGTCACCTTTTAAAATAAAAACAGTGAAATCACTTAGGCATAAGTCCATGAATAAAAAACTTCTTGCTATTGCTGCTATAGTCATCACCCTGGCTGGCTGCAAAACCTCTCCTACCGGACGTACCCAAATAGCCCTATATTCAGAACAACAAATGGATAAGATGGGCGTCGCGAGCTTCGAGCAAATGAAGCAGGAGCAAACGATAGAAAACGACGCCAAGATCAACAGCTATGTAAACTGCATAGCAGATGCTCTGATTGCGCAGCTTCCAGCTAAGTATGCACAACAGCAATGGGAAGTGGTGGTATTTCAGGATCCCAGCGCAAATGCCTTTGCTTTGCCCGGAGGCAAGATAGGGGTGCATACCGGGCTTCTGAAGGTAGCACAAAACCAACACCAGCTCGCTGCAGTCATGGGGCATGAAGTGGGACACGTTATCGCTGAGCATGCCAACGAACGGGTGTCTCAAAATAGCCTGTTGCAGCTGGGCCTGCAAGCTGGCAATGCGGCACTTGAAATGGGCAATGTGCAGTATCGTAATGCCATCATGCAAGGCTTAGGGCTAGGAGCACAGTACGGAATTGCACTGCCATTTAGCCGCAGTCATGAAAGTGAAGCGGATGTCATTGGTCTCGACTTAATGGCCAAAGCGGGCTTTAAACCAGAGGGGGCCGTCGAGCTGTGGCAAAATATGGAAAAAGCAGGGGGAGAGCGTCCTATGGAGTTTTTGTCGACTCACCCGTCTCCACAAAACCGCATTGCGCTACTACAAAGCAAAATGGCGCAGGCCAATACACTTGCGCAGGACGCTAACCGCCAGGGTCAAAGTCCTGCCTGTCAATAAATTTAACCTAGTTGGGCGGGATTGTCATAAAAGCTTGCGCCCAGCTTATTGAGCACAATAAACAGCCTGAGGTCCAGTTCCAGCTGATGATACTCAGGCTCCATGTGACAACAGAGCTGATAAAAGGCTTTGTTGTGATCCAGCTCTTTGAAGTGCGCGAGTTCATGGACAACCAAAGCACGTAAAACGGCTTCAGGCGCATATTTTAACTGCTGAGACAGGGCAATTTCATAGCGAGTTTTTACTTTTCCACCGTGCTGTTTACGTGTTTGGCTATGATGCCCTAGTGTTCCCGTCATCAGATCCCGGCCTTTTGCATAGCTTACCTTATGCAGACGAGGCACATTCTTAAGATATTTGTTTTTGTAGCCGTGGCAGTAATCATAAAGTGCTTGCGTACTCTGGAGCTGATGACCCTGTGGATATTTACTTTTGAAATAAGCTGCAAGTTTATCAGGTTCCAGCAAGGTTTTAATCTGGGATTGCAACGCAGGAGGGTAGTGCTGAAAATACGGCAAATAATTCATGATGACGGTAGTAATCCTGATACGGAAATTCTAAGCTGGTGTACTCAAGATCATAACAGGAATAACAATAAATGTATCAGGCAAGTTGTTTATGCGGTGCGGTTAAGTTGACATTGCGCGGAGCCATTTCCAGTATCATCCACTGCCACTGTTCATTGTGCCGTAAGTCATCTGGTACTGCATATGCGACGAATGGGTTTGTCAATCGTGACGATTTGCAGATCGTTGCCGGAGAGGAGCTTATCCGTCACTACGCGTTTAAACCTGGCAGGTTGCGTCACTTCTGCGGAGTGTGTGCCTCTCCTTTGTATAGCTCTAATCAGGATGACCCTGAAAAACTCAGGCTACGACTCGGTATACTCGACTCTGATATAACGGAGCGGCCAATGTCACACAATTACGTAACCTCAAAAGCAAATTGGGAAGAATTAGATGCCAAGCTACCTCACTATGCGGGGAAAGAGCCGGGCAGGGAATAATAAACAGGGCCATATTTTGGCCCCGATTCTTTTAACTTATTCCATGGTACTTAATTAAGTGTGCCATTTTGAAGCAAATATGACACAGCTTCCGTCATATTGGTGCCTTCAAATTGAACACGTATTAAGTGCACTTGGTTTTAATTGTCTGTCATCGCGCAACAATCAGAGGCGCGAGAATTACCACCGCTTTTCTGAATCTCTGCTCTGCCTGCGCCAACGGCACGGGTCGCTTTGGCAGGTAATGCAGACTGGTCATCAGAGAGTTGTTTTACAGGTTTTTTAGTGAGTTTCAATAACATAGAATTTTCCTTATTGTTGTTTTATTCGCCTTCTAACATCCTGTAAAACTTTAACGTTGTCAAGTGGTTAAATTAATGTGTGTTGCTGTGGCTGACACTCAGCCGGAAAGGGAGCAAGCACCTGATGAGCAACCCCTAAGTCCTGAATGAACTGCCTGGCGAGCAGAGGCGCATCATAATTGTCGGCGGTGTGAAAGAAGACATAAGGGGTACGCCCCTCGTTCAGCCAGCCACGAATTTTGTTGAGCCAGGGGGCATAAAAGGTGCGGTTTGCAGCCAGATCTGAGCACCCAACAAAGCGCAACATAGGAGCCTGAGCGGTGGCAATGACATTGACCGGCACGCGCGGTTTCTTTTGCTGTGCGTCAATAATGGCTGGGGTACTGGCTGGCTCACTAAACAGAGGGCGAGTATCCATGATGATGCGATTCACTCCGGTCTGCATCAGCAGTTGGTTAAAACGCTTCTCAGCATCACCTTTGGCAAAAAACTCCCTGTGTCGGACTTCAATCCCCAGCGTCAGCTCCTCGGGCATTTGTGCAATAAAATCGGCTATCCGGCCAAGATATTGGGGACTACAGCTGGCAGGCAGTTGCAGTAACACCATCCCCAATCTTGAAAATAATGGCGAAAACAGCTCGAGCCATTGCTTGAGCTCTTGCTGACAATGAGTCAACGCCAGCTCGTGAGAGATCTGTTTGGGTATTTTAAAGGTAAAGCGAAAAGTGTCGGGCACTGCGTTTGACCAGGCAGTAATGGTTTCTGGTTTTGGGCTGGCATAGAAGCTGGTATTGCCCTCAACACTGTTAAAGATCTGTGCATATTCGCTCAACATATCCGCGGCTTTGCAGTCGCTGCTGAAAAACCGACCTTTCCAGTGTGCAGAACTCCACTGAGGACACCCCAAATACAGCATGAAATTTGCTCCCTAATTGACTTGAAGCAGAGTCTAACAAAGTCCAGATGGAGAAAAAATCGTAACAGCGAAAGAATCCCCGCTTTGTGGGATGACAAAGCGTGGCAATTTTATATAATTGGCGATTAAATTTATCATTCATTATGCCCTTAAGAGTTAGTAGGCAAATAGGATTATTATGCGCTCAATATACTGCGGAAAATTAAACAAGGACCATGTAGGTCAGGAAGTGGAGCTATGTGGTTGGATCAACAAACGTCGTGATCTGGGTGGCCTGATCTTCATTGATCTGCGAGATCGCGAAGGTTTGGTCCAGGTTGTGTTTGATCCTGAAGTAGAAGGCCTGATGGATGTTGCAAACACTTTACGCCAGGAGTTCTGCGTTCAGGTTACCGGTACTGTCCGTGCGCGCCCTGAGAGCCAAATCAATCAGGACATGGCCACTGGTGAAGTGGAGATCCTGGGCACTGGCCTGACTATCATCAACCGTGCAGAACCTTTGCCTCTGGACTTTAACCAGGAAAACTCGGAAGAGCGTCGCCTGACTTATCGCTACCTTGACTTACGTCGTCTGGAAATGAGCGACCGCATTAAACTGCGTGCAAAAGCATCCAGCTTTGTCCGTCGCTTCTTAGATAGCAACGACTTCCTGGACATCGAAACGCCGGTACTGACAAAAGCAACACCAGAAGGTGCGCGTGACTATCTGGTACCAAGCCGTGTACACAAAGGCAGCTTCTACGCGTTGCCACAGTCGCCTCAGCTGTTTAAACAGCTGCTGATGATGTCTGGTTTTGACCGTTACTACCAGATTGTTAAGTGTTTCCGCGATGAAGATTTACGTGCTGACCGTCAGCCTGAATTCACCCAAATCGATTTAGAAACTTCATTCATGACATCCGATCAGGTGCGTACTATCACTGAGCGTTTGATTTCTGAAATGTGGCAAGAGCTGCTTGACGTTGATCTGGGCCAGTTCCCGGTCATGAGCTACGAAGAAGCCATGCGTCGTTATGGTTCGGACAAGCCGGACTTACGTAACCCGCTTGAGTTGATTGATGTTGCTGATCTGGTTAAGGACGTTGAGTTCAAGGTACTGGCAGGCCCTGCAAACGATGAGAAAGGTCGTGTGGCGGTATTGACTGTACCGGGTGGTGCATCACTATCTCGTAAGCAAATTGATGAGTACACCAAGTTTGTTGGCATCTATGGTGCAAAAGGTTTGGCCTGGATGAAGGTCAACGACTTGGACGCTGGCCTTGAAGGTATTCAGTCGCCAATTGCTAAGTTCCTGAACGAAGAAGTGATCAAAGGTATTCTTGAACGCACTAACGCACAGACCGGCGACATCATTTTGTTCGGTGCTGACAAGCGCAACGTGGTTAACGAAGCAATGGGTGCACTGCGTCTGAAAGTAGGTCTGGACCTTGAACTGACCAACCTTGGTCAGTGGGCACCACTGTGGGTTGTTGACTTCCCAATGTTTGAGGAAGACGACGAAGGTAACCTGCATGCAGTTCACCACCCATTCACGGCACCTAAAGACATTTCAGCGGCAGAGCTGGAAGCCAATCCTGCTGGCGCTATTTCAGATGCGTACGACATGGTACTGAACGGCTACGAAGTCGGTGGTGGCTCGGTGCGGATCCACAACAACGATATGCAGCAAGCCGCTTTCCGTATTCTGGGCATTGATGAACAAGAGCAGCAAGATAAGTTTGGCTTCCTGCTGGATGCTCTGAAGTATGGTACGCCACCACACGCAGGTCTGGCGTTTGGCCTTGACCGCCTGGTGATGTTGCTGTGTGGCACAGACAACATCCGTGATGTGATTGCCTTCCCGAAAACGACTCAGGCATCGTGTCTGATGACCAATGCGCCGAGCGTTGCTAACCCGGATGCACTGAAAGAGCTTGCAGTAACCGTCACTGCGCAGCAAAAAGACGCTGAGTAACGACAGCGAAAGAATGAAAAAGCGGCGATTACGCCGCTTTTTTTTATTCTGCAAACCCTGAGTAACTGGAAATTCATACAGTATTTTGGCATGATAGCGAAAAAACAACGAGAGTATGCGCCTTGGCAGTAATTTTAGGCATAGATCCAGGCTCCAGGCTGACAGGGTATGGCGTCGTTAAACGTCAGGGTAGCCAGTTTCAGTATCTGGGCAGTGGTTGTATTCGGCTTGGTGATAAGCCATTTCCACAACGACTGCAGATGATTTATCAGGGCGTTAGCCAGATCATCGACCAGTTTAATCCACAGGGGTTTGCCATTGAGCAAGTCTTTATGGCACATAATCCAGATTCCGCTTTAAAGCTTGGTCAGGCGCGAGGGGCAGCCATTGTCGCAGCCACAATGAAAGAGATTGAGGTGTTTGAATATTCAGCCCGGCAGGTGAAACAAGCGGTTGTTGGCACTGGTGGGGCGAATAAGTCGCAGGTTCAGGAAATGGTTAAGCGATTATTAAAGCTCCCGGGCACACCCCAGGCCGATGCCGCTGATGCGCTGGCCATCGCAATTTGCCATGCACACTCCGAGCAAAACCTGATCAAGCTGGCTGGCAACGCGAAAAAAACCGTACGAGGAAGATTGAGGTAATTATGATAGGCAGACTCAAAGGTATTCTGGTAGAAAAACAGCCACCAGAGATCCTGTTAGACGTCAGTGGCGTCGGTTATGAAGTACAAATGCCGATGACGTGTTTTTATGAGTTACCTCAGGCGGGTAATGAGGCAACCATCTATACTCATTTTGTGGTGCGAGAAGATGCACAACTATTGTTTGGCTTTAACCATAAAACCGAGCGAGCACTGTTTCGTGAGCTAATTAAGGCCAATGGTGTTGGTCCCAAGCTGGCACTGGCTATTTTGTCGGGTATGTCAGCAGAGCAGTTTGTTCACTGTGTTAATCAGGGAGATGCATCTACTTTGGTGAAAATTCCCGGTGTTGGCAAGAAAACAGCTGAGCGTCTGGTACTGGAAATGAAAGATAAGTTGAAAAACTTTGGTCATGATCTGCTGACCCCATTCAGCGATGATGCCATTCTGGCACCTCAGGAAGATCCCACTGTGGCGAATACGCCAGAAGACGACGCATTGGCTGCGCTGCTGGCATTGGGTTATAAACCTGCACAGGCGCAAAAAGCTTTGAAAGCCGTTAGTAAACCAGGTATGGATACCGAAGGGCTGATCAAAGAAGCTCTGAGATCTATGATGTAAGAAAGGCTGATAAAGTAAATTATGATAGAAGCAGACAGACTCATTGAGCCGGAAGTGCAAGGCAATAATGAAGAGGCCGTTGACAGAGCAATACGCCCTAAGCTGTTGGCAGATTATACCGGCCAGCAGCATGTTAAACAGCAAATGGAAATCTTCATTGAAGCGGCGCGCAGTCGTGAAGAAGCACTCGATCACCTGCTGATATTCGGTCCACCAGGGCTGGGTAAAACCACATTGGCCAATATCGTGGCGAATGAGCTGGGTGTGAATATTAAAACCACCTCTGGCCCTGTGCTGGAAAAAGCCGGCGACCTTGCCGCTATGCTGACCAACCTGGAGCAGGGAGATGTGTTATTTATTGATGAAATACACCGCCTGAGCCCTCAGGTTGAAGAGATTCTCTATCCTGCGATGGAAGATTATCAGCTCGATATTATGATAGGCGAAGGACCGGCAGCTCGTTCAATTAAGCTTGATTTGCCACCTTTTACGCTGGTGGGCGCAACGACCCGTGCTGGTTCACTGACCTCACCTTTGAGAGACCGTTTCGGTATTGTACAGCGTCTGGAGTTTTATTCTGTGTCTGAGCTGGCATCAATTGTGTCGCGCTCTGCACACTTTTTGAATCTCGAGATCAGTGATGCGGGTGCGATTGAGGTGGCGAAACGTGCGCGAGGTACTCCCCGTATTGCCAATCGCTTGCTCAGACGGGTTCGGGACTTTGCGCAGGTAAAAGGAGATGGCAGCGTAGATGAAGTGATTGCCAGTCAGGCGCTGGATATGGTCGACGTTGATAAATGTGGTTTTGACTATATGGATCGTAAGTACTTACTTGCAATTATTGAGAAGTTCACCGGGGGACCGGTTGGCCTGGATAACCTGGCTGCCGCGATTGGTGAAGAGCGAGAGACCATTGAAGATGTCATCGAGCCCTACCTGATCCAGCAGGGGTTTATCCAGCGAACTCCAAGGGGACGCATTGTTTCTGACAGAGCCTATTTGCATTTCGATTTAACCAAACCATCAACATGAAGGTGCTCTGTCAGCGCCTAAATCTGACTACACTGAGGCGCTGCTAAAGCGCTTCTTTGCTTATTACACTTCTTCTATTTCCCTTCCCATTCATTCAACGCTCATCCCATTTCTTTTATGTTAGCGCTGTTTAGCGCAAAAGCTTGTTCCGCCGTTTAGAGGAGAGTGAACCAGAAATGAGTAGATGACAGGCAAAAAAAAGCCCGCACAGTGTGCGGGCGAAAACAACAAGTTGAAGGAAGTAATCCAGGGAACTGATGAGTCTGTTAAGGTGTTATCCAAAAGTTTCTCATCATGACTGCAGAATAAATCAGACTTCTGCGGCCTAAGTAACTGTGCATTTGCATTGAGAGATGCTGCTCGCTCAGTACGGGGAGTATAATAAGGCCAGTCGGGCATTTAATCAAACTAGAAAAATTACAGTTTTGCTATAAAAAAAACTAATCCGAAGGGGTTGTGTTGATTTCCATTGCGCAAATCATAAGCACAGTTGTATTTTTAAGTGTTTGTAAAATATGGAGTTGCCTTTATTATGCGCAATTTGTGAATATTAGATTATTTGTTGTTAATTGGTATTACCAATCGGTTTTTGAGGGTTTATTCTATCAGAGTGAATAAAACATTACTTTTATGCAGGTTGCATAAATAAATAAACACCATGAAGGTCTGGCTGCTCCGACCACATTAAATTTGTGTCACAAATACGCACTAGGCTATATGTTTCATTGCAACCTACACGTGGGCACAGATCGTTTTTGCGGTATAAAAGGGCTATTTGGGCAGGGTATTGGGTGAAATCAGCTCACTTTTAATTTGGATCCGGGGCTTGTTAATCGAGTTAAAACGAGAGGTCAAGTGGCTTAATGTGCGAATTATCGGCATTTAAGTGAATTTTACGGCATTGAGATTGTAAGCCCTTATTAGTGTGGTTAAACTACCTGAACCTTTTTGCTGGCTTACAGTCAATACGGTGAAGGCTGCCTTGGCCGAGAACACAATTATTTTCTAGGAGTATAACAACGTGGAATCGGGACTTAATTTCATAGATCTCATTTTAGAAGCCAGTATCCTTGTACAACTTGTTATGTTGACACTGGTCGGCATGTCGGTTGCCTCATGGGCGATTATCTTTCAGCGCCGCAGTATATTGGCGCAATCTCTGGCAGATGCGAAAAAATTTGAACAGAAGTTCTGGTCGGGGATGGACTTAGGCAAGCTATACAATGAAATTACTGCAAGAGCAGGGAGCTCAAGTGGCTTAGAAGCCTTATTTGTATCTGGCTTTAAGGAATTTGCACGGCATAAAAAGCAAAACACAGGCTCGGCGAGCATGATAATAGAAGGCACACACCGCTCTATGCGTGTTGCCCTGTCCCGTGAAGTTGAGAAAGTGGAATCAGGTTTGTCTTTTTTGGCAACAGTTGGCTCTATCAGCCCTTACATCGGACTATTTGGTACGGTCTGGGGGATCATGAACGCATTCATTGCCCTGGGTGAGGTTAAGCAGGCAACACTGCAAATGGTTGCACCAGGTATTGCTGAAGCCCTGATCGCAACGGCAATGGGTTTGTTTGCGGCGATTCCAGCGGTCATGGCATACAACCGTTTTGCTAAAAATGTAGAAAAACTGGAATCAAACTACATCAACTTTATGGAAGAGTTCGCCAATATTCTGCATCGCCAGGCTGCCAGCTTAACTGAGGCCAAGCAAAATGTACCAGCATAAGAGACGCCGCCCTGTCGCAGAGATCAATGTGGTGCCATACATTGATGTTATGCTGGTGTTATTAATCATCTTTATGGCAACGGCGCCACTGATCACACATGGTGTTAAAGTGGATCTACCGCAGATGGAAGAGTCGGATTTGGTAGAGACCAAAGATGCGCCACCTATTATCGCTACTATCGATGCTGAAGGCCGCTACTATGTTTCGGTAGGAACCGACCCAGAAGCGCCAATGGATGCGGTAGAAGTGGCTGCGGTCATCAAGCTTAAGTTACAGCAAAATCCCGATACCCCCGTAATGATAAAAGGGTCTGGTCGTGTGTCATATCAGGAAGTACTTTTATTGATGGACTTTTTGAAAAATGCGGGCGTACCGTCGGTCGGGCTAATGACAAAATCGTTTGAGGACAGTTAATGGATGCTTTAACCAGCGGAATATTAAAGTCGTTTTTACTCCATTTCGCTATAGCCGGACTACTGTTCGCGACTGCCAACTTTCAGTTTTCCAGTCCCACTGTAATGGAAGTTCAGCTTAATCCTGCCATTAACGAAATTGAAGAAGTAAAAGCGGTATCAGCTATCTCAGTTAACGAGCAGGCGGTCGAGCGCAAAATTGCTCAGCTACGCGAAAAAGAAGCGCAGCAGAAGCGTGCGGAAGAACAAAGGATACGCGATTTAGAGCGCCGGGCAGTGCAGGCCCGTAAGGATCGTGAAGCTGAAGCCAGACGGATCAAGAAACTGGAACAACAGCGTCTTGCTAAGCTGGAAGAGAAACGTAAAGCTGAAGCGCAAGCCAAACGCGCACAAGAAATCCAAAACAAAGAGCGTCAGCAAGCTGAAAAGGCGCGTCAGGAAGCGCTTGCTGCTGAAAAAGCTGCCAAAGCTGCTGCGCAGAAACGTAAAGCAGAAGAGGACAGGCTGAGACAGGCTGAGGCGAAACGTAAACAGCAAGAGGAAGAAGCTAAGCGCAAAGCACAAGCTGCCGAAGAGGCGCGTCAGAAAGCGTTGCAAGAGCAACTTCTTCAGGAACAACTGGCTCAGGAACAAGCGGCGAGAGCGAAAATTCGCCAGCAGCAGGTCCTGACCGAAGTTGACAAGTATAAGGCGCTGATTATGCAGCGGATCCAATCTAACTTGTTAATTGATGAGAAAATGAAAGGGAAGCAATGTCGCCTGAATATTCGCCTGGGCTTTAATGGCCTGGTGACACAAGCGGAGTCGCTGGGTGGTGATAAGCTGGTGTGTGAAGCCGCTTTGCGTGCTGTGCGAATGGCCGATACCTTGCCTGTTTCTGAGAATAAAGATGTTTTCGAACAGCTTAAAAACATTAACCTGACGATAAAACCAACTCTATAAAGGAAGACCATGTACAACCATTTAAGAAATTTACTCTTGGTTCTGGCTTTCGCTGCGCAAGGGGTCGCCTACGCAGCACTGGAGATCGTGATAACAGAAGGGGTCGACAGTGCCCGGCCTATCGCGATAGCTCCGTTTAAATACATTGGCAACGGCGAAGCGCCAGCTGAAATCAGTGCTGTGATTGCGGCGGATTTGATCCGCAGTGGTAAGTTCAAGCCGGTAGCAGAAGAGCAAATGCCTCAGTTACCCACAACCGATGAAGAAGTGGATTACGATGCCTGGGTTGAGTTAGGTGTGGAAGCTGTTGTTGTCGGGACCATTACCCAGCAGCCAGCGAATCGCTATCTTATCAAGTATGAGCTGATTGATGTCATCCGTGCGCAGATCACCGGTGGTGAGACCCGCATGATGACTAACGGCCAGCTGATGAAGAGTCAGGATCACGTTTTGGAAGCACGTCAAAGTGTGATTGATGCTCAAAGCTTCCGTTATTACGCACATCAGATCAGCGATGTGGTTTATGAAGCCCTGACAGGTGAAAAAGGGGCGTTCCGCACCAAAATTGCGTATGTGATTGTACGTGAAGAGCAGGACAAACCTTATCAGCTGGTTGTTGCTGACTATGACGGATATAACGAGCAGGTGCTATTGCGTTCTAAAGAACCGTTAATGTCTCCGGCCTGGTCACCTGATGGTAATAAACTGGCGTATGTGACGTTCGAAAATCGTCAGTCACAAATTTATATTCAGGATATTTATACGGGTAAGCGTGAGATCTTAACCAGTTACCCGGGGATCAATGGCGCTCCGCAGTTTTCGCCGGATGGTACACAAATGCTGATCGTGTTGTCTAAAGACAAAGGTGGTGCAACCGAAGTGTATTTAATTGACCTGGAAACGCGCAAAGAGAGACGCCTGACTAAGCACCGTAGTATAGATACTGAGCCAACTTGGCACCCAAATGGCAAAGAAATAGTCTATACATCTGAAAGGGGTGGTAATGCCCAGATTTATAAGTTAAATTTAGATACAGGAAGATCACGGCGTGTAACTTTCGACGGCGACATGAATTTAGCAGGGTCGATCACGCCAGATGGTAAACAATTGGTAATGGTAAATCGTACTTTAGGTCGTTACCATATCGCCAAGAAAGAATTGGATTCTGGGCTGTTTCAGGTATTAACGCGCACCAGACTCGATGAATCACCGAGTATTGCGCCGAACGGCTCTATGATTATTTATAGTACCTTGCATAATAATAAGCAGGTACTGGCGTTGGTGTCGATGGATGGCCGCTTTAAGGCCCGCCTGCCGGTGTTAGACGGACAGGTTAAGGCACCAGCTTGGTCGCCATTTTTACAGTAATTTTGCTGGTAAGACTTATAAAAGATATAGGAATATACTCGATGCAACTTAACAAAACTCTCAAGGCCCTTTTGGTCGCGTTGCCTGTGATGACGCTGGCTGCATGTAGCTCTTCAACAAACACAGGTGAAGGTGCTGGCAGTGAAACAAACGCGGCAACTGCGGACAATGGCAGCAACGTTGATGTAGGTACAATGGCACCTCAGAAAACAGCTGAAGAGCTACTGAAAGAAAAGTATGAAGCGTTGCGTCAAAAGCAAATCGTATACTTCGACTTCGACAAGTCTACGGTTCGCAGCGAGTTCGTAGAGCTTCTGCAAGCACACGCTGACTTCCTGGTTAAAAACCCAAGTGTTAAAGTACTGATTGAAGGTCACGCTGATGAGCGTGGTACGCCTGAGTACAACATCGCACTGGGTGAAAGCCGTGGTAAAGCGGTTGCTAAGTATCTGCAGAGCCTGGGCGTGTCTGACAGCCAAATGTCTGTTGTAAGCTATGGTGAAGAAAAGCCAATGGACAAAGCGCGCACTGAACAAGCTTTTGCTAAGAACCGCCGCGCGGTACTGGTATACTAATCGTTAAAGAGATGCTATGAAGCCGAATACTTTTTTGGCAGCCATCATCTTAGTCAGCGGGAGCTCCCAACTGTGGGCAGCTCCCGCTGCTGTATCTGATGCTGCTGGTTCTAACCAAACTATTGAACAACGTTTGTCTGTGCTTGAGGGCCTGATGCGAAACCGCAACCTGATCCAGGCGGAGCTACAAACGCAACTTGACCAACTGCAGGACGAAGTGAGCCAGATCCGTGGTGTAACGGAAGAGCAAAGTTACAAGCTCGAAAAAGTGTTACAGCGCCAGCGTGAGCTTTATCAGGAAATTGAAACGCGAGTCACTCAGGTCTACGAGCAAAGTAAGCAGCTACAGCCTGCAGTGACACCTGACAGTGCAACAGCGCAGGCCGTGAGTACTGACTTATCGGAAAATGAAGCGTATGACAGAGCTGTTGCGTTGATTATGAAAGATAAGCGCTACGATGCGGCTATTCCTGAATTTGAAGGCTTCCTTAAGCAGTTTCCCAATTCCGTCTATATACCAAATGCGCACTATTGGTTAGGTCAGCTACAGTCTATCAAGAATCAAGATACTCAGGCCATGGTGCACTTCCGTACTGTGGTAGATCAGTTTGCTGATTCAAATAAGCGACCAGATGCGATGTTAAAGCTGGGAACCTTGCTCCAGAAGACAGGACAATCTGCACAAGCAAAAACCTTATTCGAGAATCTAATCAAAGAATATCCCAGCACAACGGCTGCAAAATTGGCAACGGAGCGACTGAGCAAAATATAAATGGCTGATATTTTCTCAGAATGATTTAAAATTAGGCGCTTAGACGCGAAATTTGAAAAAAACAGGCAATTTCGGTTGCACAAGATTTTTAAATAAGTATTATAAGCGCCCGCAGCAGCCGATAGTGTTACACACATCTTGCAGCGAAACAATTTAGTGGGTCATTAGCTCAGTTGGTAGAGCAGTGGACTTTTAATCCATTGGTCGATGGTTCGAGTCCATCATGACCCACCATTCAAATTTGTTATTTTTACTTTAAGTAAAGCCAGAGCGGGTCATTAGCTCAGTTGGTAGAGCAGTGGACTTTTAATCCATTGGTCGATGGTTCGAGTCCATCATGACCCACCATTCAAATTTGGTGTATTATTTAAATAATCTCGAGCGGGTCATTAGCTCAG
>NZ_PNCI01000036.1 GCF_005887095.1 Pseudoalteromonas rubra
GATCAGGTCAGCGAAGCATGGTGATCCAATGTACGAAAACTCTATAGGGGATTGCGCGAAAACTCCGGGAATATCCGGGACGTTACGGGATTGCGTGGGACAATATATTAAAAACGTTTTCATTATTTAAAAATTAGAAGCCTTCTAAATTGCAGGCTCCTTTTGCTCACATCGGGTAGTGTTTCGCCTCATAGATAACGATAGCATCAACCAGTTCATCTAGCTCTGCTGATTCTTCATCCGTAATCGTTTTGTTGATACTTTTATCCAGTAGCTCGTCAGTCCGGGTGAATGCAGTAACATACTCGTCGTGTGTATAGATTTCCATATTTGCGCCTCTATATAAAGGTGGCGCTTTAGTCGCGCCACCAGCATTTAGTTAATAGTTGGTGCTGTTTGGGCTCTCAGGGCCTCTGGATGGTTTTGGTAGCTTAACTTGGTCTCTTCTGCTGCATCTAGTAGAACCTGAGTCGCTTGAACAGCGTCGCTAAATGTTTTGCAGTCACACTGCCCGAGATAGCTGGCAATTGATTGCATGGCTTTGTTCTTCATTACGTCATCTCTTTTCGCAGTCTGTAACCTCTTTGCTAAACAGCTTATCCAGGACCACTTTATGAAGTGGCTCGACTTTAGGTGGTATAGGTCGCAACGATGGCCCGCCATTCCCATGAGGCACCCAGCTCTCAATTGGCGGATATGCTGCTGGGCCGTTACCTCTGCTTTGTCCTGGCGTGTTATCGGTTACAACTGAATGTGCAACCACACCGCTGATGGCACCTACACTAAACACCAGGGCCATAACACCTACAAGGTTTTGTTTACTCATGTATCCCCCAGCGCTCACTTGAGCCTTGACCTTTGCTGCTGTCGAACAGGTCGCCCTGGACCTCGTCTTCTTTAAGCTCTTTCATGGTTCTCACCACCCCATATACCCACTGAACCGAGTAGCCATATTTCTTTGCCAGTTCTACGTGGTTGTCTCCAGTAAACTCGCTCCAGATTTTGTTGTGTTTTAAAATCGTGTCCAGCGAGATACCCTTGCACACATAAACGTTCTCACCACCAAACGTGTGGCGCACCCGGTCTACTGCTTGGCGGCCTATCTCTCCAGCCTTCTCCGTGCCAACAACATCGGCAACACCACGAGTAACGACTTCAAAAATAGCCAGTAGCATGCCTATACCGCGTTCACTGCCTTTGCCGAACTGTTCAGCCATTGGTTGCCTCCTCATAGCGGCCCAGCATCACGCCAATAAAGGCAAGCGCGGCTTCGAGTTGCTCAACATTGCACTTGCTAAAATTGCCGTGCTCATAAACGGTGCTTTTGGCCTCATGTTGTTCATCGCCGCTCAGTGGTAACGCTCGTAGATCTGGCACCAGGTCTTTCAGCTCGGTGACCATTTCCCTCTGATACCAACCTTTCAGCTGTTCAATTAGCGCATGCAGCATGGTCGGCTTCAGCCACTCCAGGCGCTCAACCGCTGCGCCCTTATTCAGCCGCTTTGCTTGCGATTTACTCCAGTTCAACAGTGCCTGTTCTGATCCGTCTCTCAGATAGCCACGGCTTTTCATGGCAATCCAGGTCTGACGGAGTTTATCTAGAGGCGTTTTTTGATCCTTATCGCGGGTGATTGGTGAGTTACGGCCTTTACCTCGTTTTTTAGTGATCACCTCAAAGCCTTTGCTTTTCATATAATTCAAAACCTTATTCAGCTCACCAGCATTCATTTTTGAGCAGCTGTCTTTGCCGGTGCAGTGCACCAGGATTTCACGATAAAAAGCATCATCCCATTGCAGCTTGCCTTTACCCACGTGGATTAACTGGATCAGCCTTGATTTACTCAGTTTCATAACGCCTCCTATAACGACTTGCTTACCAACGGGATCTGTATCCATCCGCCCTGGGCATTTCGCTCGTAAAAGCGAACATAAGTCTTAGTGCTCGATAAGATGATTGCATCGTCCAGGGCTCGCATCGCGGCGGTCCAGTCCTCACTGTCACTGGCCATACGGTACTTGCGTAGTGCCATTATTCGGGCTTTGTTATAGTTGCCTTCGCTGTTCGTTGAAAACGCATCCTGTGTTACTTGCTGCAATAACGTGTCGTCGCCCAATGTAGCTAGCTTTTCGTTGATAACACGATCAATCAGTTCCTTTGCTACATTAATTTCAGGCCCAAAAGTGATCTGATCTGCGACACCGACTTCAACTTTTCTGCGAGTGTCATAACTAGTAAGTGTTACATTACCTTTCACACCACCCAGCTCTGTGTTGTAGTTTGCAGCCAGCTCAGCAATGAATGTGTTTACGTCTTTGAACACACGACTTTTGAATTCACCATGTAACTCTGACAACGCTTTCGCTTCAGCAATAAAGCTATCCACTAGGTCGTTTTTCAACACATCCTGTTCAGGGACCTTATCCAGCGGCACCTGGAACCCTCGGGCGTTAATCAAAAATGTTCGTTCTTCTTTATTAGGGGTTACTTCACTCATGGTTATTCCTTACATCTGATCTTAGAACTTGTTCGCGCTGGCCAAACACGTTTTGCCACTGGTCAACCTGCACATCGTGGTGCTTGGCCAGAAGCTGTTGCATCTGGTCAACCTGCACATCGTGGTGCTTGGCCAGAAGCTGTTGCATCTGGTTGTCATCGCTCAATACGGTCTGAGCCTCTACCTTGGGGAGCGTAACCGTGTGGGTAAACGTGACCATTGCCACACCTGTGATCTGTACTTGTACATGCTCCATAACTACACCTTATGAACCAGTTTTTCGGTGATCTTGCTCTCACCAATTTGAGCCGCCAGGTTCATCACCTTAGCTGTCCAGGTATTAATACTGAGCGGATATGACCGGTCTAAATCGGTATCGTCCAGGGCTATTCCCTGGCGAACTCGTGCGTAGCATTTACCACGCAGAGCGCTGATCGCATCTTCCGTAAAAATTGCATCGGCATCTAATCCCACTCGGGCAAACTTGTGACGCAAATAAGCTGGCACATGTACACCCAGCGGCTGCATTTGGATCTGGTTACAGCGCCAGGTAAATTCGCGCACATTTTGCCCGGATAGCTTCTTGCGCAATTCCGACTGGCCTATCAGTACAATGCCCATTACGCGGCGAAACCCATGGGTCAGCTCCCAGATCCGTTTAAGCAACTTAATTACATCAGCACTCAGGTCGTGCGCTTCATCTATTACCATCAGGTGCAAGTGGCCGTTGTTAGAGCTTTCAATTAATGCGTCCTCAATTGCGGCGTCCCGCTCTTCAGCACTGGGGCGGTGCTTTATTTGTAACGCGCGGCAAATGGCTGTAGAAATGGATTCAGCGGTAATTTTTCGCCGGTCAAGCCTGGCTGGCTGGATCAGAATGACATCCGGGTGGTCCTGCTGGATCTGATGAATAAAACGGCGGCGAATAATCGTCTTACCGCTGCCACACTCACCATACAAAGCAATCATACTGCCTGCACTGGCCGCACTGAGCATGTCTTCCAGTATCACGCGGTGCGACTCAACTAAAAACACATCCTCTTCACTGTTAATCTCATTTTCAAATGGGTCTCTGCGCATTTTAAAAAACTGTTTGGCTGCAACGGTTAACATTTCTGGCTCCGGTTCTTCATAGTCAACTTCTGGGTTTTGCGGTTTAGGCTCGTACCAGGTAAACAGCTCTGATAGCTGCTCCGGGTTGGCTCCTGCGTCTCGCAAAATGTCGGTGATTGCAGCCTCAATAGCTGCCTTATCGCATGTTTTTGGCCAGTCAGCCTGCGTAGTTACACGGCTTAAACTGGCCTTACTAAAACTGTGTCCTCTTTCTTTTATTTGTTTCACTATGTGGGCTTGCTTAACTCCCAGTACTTCAATCACATGGCTAAGCTTTGTAATTCTCAAATCACTATCTCGCTATCTTCAGCACCGGCGCTTGTGCTACGCCCAGTTGCAGTTGTTCCACTACGTTATTAACTTCCGATTCAACAACACTCTTGGTAGCCAGCCAGTCAATCTCGGCTGGTCGTAACTGACGGCCCAGTCGGCTGGCAACCGCAATTCGCAAATCTATGTCGTCAATGACTCGCCCCTTGTTCTTTGGTGCCTCTGCTATCTGAGCCGCAACCGCGCTATCTGGCGTAATGGATTCACCTGTTGGCGTGATCCGGGTTTCATGCGTCACTTCTTTCAGATAGGAGTGCGCATTCAACTGGCCATCAAATGGCACAGCCTTATCCTTTTTGGCTTTCTGTATTTGCTCGTCATTCATGCCTGGATAGGCAAGGCGATCAGCCGCTTTTGTTGCTGTTTCAGTTGGGGTGTCTGCATGCTGGTCGTAGTTTTCACCAATAACAGGGGCGTCCACTCTGAAGCCCACGGCATCAAACTCAACGGGCTCAATCTGGTGATAAACAATTTCGTCCAGTGGTGTTTTAATACCCACGAGTAAATCCGGTGAGTTGCCCACAATGATCGGGCTAACTTCCACGGTGATCCCGTTACTGATGTACTCAACTTCACTCAGGTCATAGGTCATCTGGCACTTTGTAACCGGATGGCGATAAGTTACCGTTAAATCACCCTTAACCTTGCGTGTTTCGGTGTCTTTGGTAAGCAACAAGCGGCATGTCTGCTCGTCTGGCAACGCGCGCAGCCTGTGGCGATACTCCGGCTGATAGATCATCAGCCATACATCAAGGCGAGAGCGTTTGTGCCGGGAGTGCAGGCAGTTTTGGCCCTTAATTTTGTTGGCATTAAATGCACGCTGCCATGCCAATACACTTTCATTAAGCTCCGCGACACTGTTAACAGGCTCCAGTAAAATGCGGCTTTCAAACTGGGTTTCCACCAGGTCATTGCCATTTTCCACCGAGCCTTTGGCACGCGGGCTACCTGCTTTGTGCTCTATCGGAGTTACTTTCAACGCTTTCAGTACATTCTTGATAGCGCCAGAGGTATTCGCACTGCCTTTGTCCCACAGCAATTGCTCACACGGCCCCATAATTTCCGAGTTATCTTGTTGGCGCCAGCACCACATCAAAAAATCAAATAGATTAGCCTGGTTCTCGCCTGCGGCTTCATAGTATTTAACCCTTACAGCTCCGCTAAAATGGTCTGTCATTACGTAACGCCATACGCGCAGGTGCTTAATTTTTTCTATGTTTTCAGGCTTGTTTGCATAGAAGTGGGCATCACTCATAAACTTTTGTCGTATACCTTTGCGCCGCCCTGGCGGGTAGTACAACAAACAGTATGAGGGGTCCACCTGGTGCACATGGTTTGGGCCCAGGCTGCGTAATTGCTTGTGTGGCTTGGCTTTATCCAGCTGTTTTATACTGGCCTGGCGCTTAGCCAGTACCCGGCTTATCTGGCTGGGGCTCAGGCACTTGTAGCCATTTTCAGCCAAAATGCTTGCTGCCACGGGCACGTTCATTACTCGCTTGCCATTTTCACGAACCGACAAATTCAGTATCGATACCATCAAATCAATGGCTTCTTTACTCATGGCCGTTGTACCAGCATCCCGCCGCTTGGCTTTACCGCTGCCAAAACCCGCCTTTTTCAATCGCCGATAAAATGCATCCTTGCTAACAGCCAGTGCAGCACAGGCCTGCTTCAAAATATCGCCTTTTTGCCCATGTTCGGCGCTTTCCAGCTTTTGACCCCAATACTCTATGGTTAGATCGCTCATACCAGCACCTCTTCGGCACCGTCAAAGCCCAGTTCCTGCAACCATTCTCCACTGGGTTTTACTTCGTCCAGGTGGCCCAGGCTACTCTGTAACTGGTTCCAAACATGCGCCAATTCCTGCAACAACTGCTTGGTGTCTGAGTAAAACGCCGAGGTCGCCACATGTCGGGTTTGCTCGTCCAGCTCCATGGTTTCTAGCTGCTCATTTAATACAAGCAACTGATTAAAGCCTTCCAGGATCTGAGTATTCGCCTTAGCATTTACTTCAAAAAAATCTTTAACGTCGCCTTTCCATTTTTCAGGCGAAAACTTTCTCTGGTGTAGTTGCTCCTTTAATTTTTGGTTCTCCATCACATTTTCGTCATTCAATTTGCGATTTGCTCGCAGCATGGCGTCACTGGCCAGCACTTCATCTTTTAAGTCTTTCACCTCTTTTTTATGCTTGGCTTTCAGGTCGTCAATTAGCTGCTTAACCGCATCCTTATCGCCCGTTTCAACGGCTTCCGATTCAATCACCAGTGCCTGGTCGTCTTCAGGCAACTGGCGCAAAACGCGTAAGTCGTTGTAGCCCAGTTTCATGTTTTGGGCAGCTTCAAAAAACTCTTCCCCAAATTGCCGCAAGTTAATAAGCCTGTTATCAACGTTTCTGCGTTTTTCCTTAATAATGTACTCGCAACATTCTTCCCAAGTGGTAATCGTTACCACATTTCCATCTTCATCTTGATGAACTAACCCCTTGTATTCTTTACTATCCTTTAATTGTTGGGCTAGTTTCAGTTCGGTAACGTTTACCAATTTACCTATAAAATTGAATGCTTGGATTTGGCCTAATTGCAAAAGCACACTCTGCTTAGACGCCAGAATGCCTTTGCCTTCAATCAGGGCTTTTTCCTGTTCGGGTGTAATGTGTGTTTCTGTCATCGTTATTACCCCAGTACTCTGTAATTAATCGCTTCTTGCTGTAGCTCACGTAGTGCGTTAGTAAAATTGTGATCTACCGTGTTACTAAGCTGCACCAGCGCTTTACTCAGTCGCCAGCGTTTATCATTTTTTGGCAGCCGCTCGGCAAACCCGGCCTTTACCAGATTGGCCAGTATTCGCGTTACATCAGCGTTGCTGGTCTCCAGTGCCGCTGCCAGTTGCTTTGGTTCTATGCCCTCAACTTCATTGCCAGCCATCAGGGTCAGCGCCTTTAATGTGCGCTGCACCTGGGGCGAGATATATTGCTCACTCACTGGCTGCTATCCTTTTTTCGAGCTCCTTACGTACCTCAGCAGTAAGCACAGTAACGAGTTTTTTACCTAGCGCCCCCTCAATCTGGAACTGACCATAGTCGGTTATTATTTCCCCTCTGCCTGCCAATGATGGGATTACTTTGTTGTACAGGTAAGAAAGCTCATCGGTTGTTAATTTCTTCAGATCCAAGGTCATACGGCCTCCTTTCTCATGTGTATGGCTGGCAGATGAAATGCTGCTACACACTCAGGGCACACCACATCAAGATCAAAATGCTCGCTGCGTACGTGCCGCCAGCCAACATAGGTGGCCGCTTGCAGCCACATTTTGGGTGTTGCGCCGCTCTGGCACGCGTGTTCATAGCTGCGGCAGCACTGGCAGTAAATCAGCGGGCGTGAGTCCATAACATCTATGTGTGCGATGTCTACAGGGGTTGTTAGTAAACTCATGATCTGTACTCCTGAATAGCGGCGCTTGCGGCCATGGCTTTTAGCTGGTCCATCGTCATTAAGTGCACGGTTTTTGGCCCCTGCGGCGTAGCCTGCTTACCCAGCCAGGCAATGGATTTTTGACTGCGATGCTGGTTTTTAGGCAGATCTGTGTCTTTGAGTGTCATCATTTGGCTCCGTTAATTCAGTAAGTCGAGGGATTGCTGTGGTTCGTCGAGCTGTTCAGCTTCGAGCTTGTGATAGGCCAGATCCTGCATCAGCAGCACAATCTGTTCAGCAACATGCTGCGCGTTGCCATTGCCTGCTTCCAGTTGCATCGTCATACCAATCACCTGGTTAGCAAACTGGTTCAGGTGGCTCAGCGTTGGCATGCTGGGTTTTTTACCCTTGGGCATATCAACCACCAGCTTGTCCAGGCTGTGTGCCATGTACTGCAATGGGTATTCACGCCCTGTTGCGGCCATATAGGGGATCAACAAACTGGCAGGCATATCGCCATTACCCAGATATTTGTACAGCATATCGGTGCTTACACCGGTTCTGTCTGCAATGCGTGGTACGCTCATATTACGTGTAGCCTGCGCGTGCTCCTTACACAGCTGCAAGGCTTCCGGCAGGCTGCGTGCAACTACCCGGCTCCATTGGCGGCGTTTAGGCTTGGTCATAATCGCCTCCATTTTGCAATGCTGTAGCAGGGATTTTGCCATTCCAAAAATTCAGTTTTTTTGGAACTTCACTTTGCCCCACCTGACTGGCTAGTATTTGATCATCGCCAGTACAGAGGAGCAAACCATGCAAACCAGCTTTCATAACCATCAGTTTAATAACTTGCTTGAGTGGCTGTGTGTAGACGACAAACCGGTTCAACATATTAAACCTGTGAGCGCACAGGCATTGCGAACTCTGCTCCTGGCGCTGGGCCAGTACAGGCATATTGAACGTCGGGTGTTTGTAAACAGGCTCTACCAACAACAAAACGCGGCTTTGTTGGCGCTGATAGCATTGTGCTATGTAAAACGTGATCAGCTTCATGGTGTGGCTCCTGTAAGGTCGGTAACTCAGTTACTGATTAGTTGGTTACTCAGCCCTTACGAGGCCAGTAGCTGTTGAACGGCCTGCACCTGATCCTGACGGCGGTGCTTACGGGGGGAAACGTAGTGCGGACAATCAGAAAATACTTCTCCGACGGGTTTGTCCAGGACTTTGGCGATTGCCTCTGCAATGCGCAAAGACTGGGTTTGACGACTGATCACGCCAGAGACGGCTGTGAGCGAAACGCCAATGGCTTCAGCCATAACACTGAGCGAAACGCCCTTTTTAGAGAGCGCTTGCTTAATTTGATCTGCGCTCATAGGTTTAATTTCATGTGCTTTCATAGTACATTACCGTTTTGGTTGACCCCTGCATTGTGATTTTGGCGAATCGTTGGAATGTAAGGGTTTGGTTTAAGTTGAAACAAGTATAGTTATCACATTTGATAACTGTCAACGGTTTTATTATCAAATATGACTACACCACTTAAAGGCGAACGTGAAAGGCTCAATCTCACGCAGCAAGAAGTAGCTGACAAAATCAATGTAGGAAAGGCGACTTATATTCGTTGGGAAAGTGGGAAAGCAATTCCATCAGATAAGCTCGCAGAGCTTGCTGGACTGGGCTTTGATATTGGTTATGTAGTTACAGGAAAAAGAGGAAGCCCAAAAAATACAGGTGTCTCCACTGAAGATCTTGAGAAAGCAATTACTACATTTTTGTTCAATACTGGTGAGTTGGGCCTGTTAACGAAGTCCGACTCAGTTGAAGTTGAAGCTTTAGTCAAGATGGCTATGTTTACAATTGCCAAGGTATCAAATTCTGAACTAGACGACATCAAAAATGAGCCGTCCGATCAGTCTAATGCTTCTTAGTGTAATGAAGTAAATCTACAACGTTGTGCTGTGATCTATCACTTTTTCTTGCAGCAATACCTTCAGCCAAAAACAAGTTGAAACGCTCGTTCCATTCCATCAGAGCTTCATACTTAAGCGTGATATCTGAAATACTCTCAATACATTCTCTTTCTCGAATGAAATCGTTAAGTTGCTTCCGATCCTCCGAATTGCGCTCCCGAGGCTCAAAAGCAATCTTGTCAGCCCCCCTTATTACAGAAGCTTTGAGTAGCAAAATGCTTATCCAGACTACAAGAAACGATAAATACAGAATACTAACCATTACGAAGCCTCGCGCCTTTTAGCCAGTGTGCTCCTGAGCCGTTGATATAAAGCCTTGCACAACGGAAGTGTAAGTATGAGTGTTATAACTACGTTCCCAGTGTTTATCGCGATTTGATAAGCACTTTCGAAGATACGTGTTTGTATGACTACGGCATCAAAGTAGTAAATGATTTGTACCATGCCCAAAAAAGCGTAGGCGATCATCACACTCATGGCTTCGAACTCTACCTTCGCCTTTAATTGCACATGAAATGCGTAGATAAGAGTGATGCTTATGGCGTCTATTGTTGCCCAGCTTCCAAACCAAAAAATGAATCCCGCTTCCTTTGACAAAGCAAACAAATAACTCTCGATTCTGAGGTTTATGAACTGCGTAATCAACCAGGTAATGGCTGTAATATAGTAAGACCTAGATCCAAGCCTTTTACTAAACATCAGGATTGGCGCTACCAGAGATAGGCACCAGATCCACGTGTTTAAGCTATGTAATTCATCAACATAATTGGCAAACATCAAAATTCCACCAGAACATTAACCGCCGAAATTACCGAAATCTTTGACTTTGATCGCTTGCCTTTGAGGTTTAGTTGGATCATTTCCACTTCCATTCCCGCCTACAACAAAAGCAATTTGCTGTGTGCTTAGGCTCTTACCCGTAGTGTTGGATTTAGGATAAATAATGGGGTTGTTGCCACTGCCGTTACTGCCAGCAACAATAGTTTGCAACTTTGAAGGCAGTACTTTATTTGATAACGTGCTTAATTTCATATATTTACTCCTTTTGAAAAAGTAAACACAGCATAGCAGGAATGAAAGCAATGACTCTTAAACTGGTTTAAGAATCACATTTGTTTAAGGCTCATGAAAAATTTAATGGGAGGCAAAACGCAAATCCCTGACTGCTAATGCTGGCTACAAATCCATTAACCTAAAGGTAACATAAACCTTTTTCTAAAGTATACCCTCAACGTTAACTTTTTAGGTAAATTTATTGCGCATTTCCCAAGGTTTATGGGCGCGCCCATAGCGCTTAACTTAAAGTAACCCAATTGGGTTAATACTGGTCGTTTTGTAACTTGTTAATAGTCAGGTTAACTTTTGCGTGGAGTTTAGGTTTGTTTTTTGCCATGATATTTGTCGTTACATTGCCAACCCTTCACGTTAAAGCGTTGGCAACGCTTAACAGTTCTCCATACTGTTGCTGCCAAACAACCCAACAAGGAAAGCTTATGAAATGGATATTAGTGCCTCTGATGGCCCTTACATGCAACTCCCTTCAGGCCGTGGAAGTATACAAGTGTAAAATCGACAATGTGGTCACTTATAGTGACAGGCCTTGCTCAAGGGAGGCGAAGAAGTTAAAAGTCAGCAGTAATAACGCAAGTTCAGCTCCAAGTGGGCAGCAAGTTGCAGCTAAGTGCTTGGCATATATTAAGAGAGTCAAGCCATGGAAAGATCCCGAATCCGTAAAAATGGTCAGCTTTGTAAAAAACTGGGAGCATGACTCCAGCGGTGCACGACAAATTATGACGCTCGAAGTAAAAGCAAAAAATAGCTATGGAGCTTATGACGGCACAAGCTTAGTTCACTGCTTTCTAAACCACAGTGGAACAGGCTTAAGCGAAGTACAAAGGTTTATTAGGTAACTCAGAGCCTTTCTTAATCTAGTTTAAAATACATCCAACCAGCCTCGGGGCACTCTGTCACTAACTTGTGATGGAGTGACCCATGACCTTACCAATACTCGACTATTTTAATCAGCCTGCACATGTGCGGGACGCGCTGAACCCATACTCGGGTAAGTTTGCGCATTGCATATTACCCATATTGCACGCTGAAGGCGGCCTGAACCTGACAGCCAGTGACCGTGGTGGCCTGACCAAATATGGGATAAGCCAGCGTGCATACCCGCATATTGATATTGCCAACCTGACGATGCCAGGTGCGCTGCGGCTATACCACCGTGACTACTGGCGGCCCATGCACGGTGAGCAGTTTGATACCGGTGCAGCGCTGATGCTGCTGGATGGCGCAGTGCAACATGGTGTACCAGGTATGACATACCTGCTGCAACGCCTGACCGGCGCAAAGCCCGATGGCCGCTTTGGCCCCCGAACCCTTAAATCAGCGCACGCATTGTTGCCCACTAAACTGGTGATAGCCCTGAGCCTGCGCCGCGCCCGCAAATACGCACGTATTTGTGCCAAAGACTCAAGCCAGCAACCTAATTTGGATGGCTGGTATAACCGCCTGGAGCATATCACTGAGTATGCAGCTCGGGAGGCCATCTATGGGTAAGAACTGGGAGTGGTCCTATAAACAAGGGCGCTATAGGTGCCTGAAGGCAGAAACTGAGGCTAGGAGCAATAACACACCTTTCGATAGCAACATTGTGCCTCTGCACAGTTACGACGGCACGATGCAATCAAAGTTTTCTAAGGGCTGGCATTCTGTGTCTGAAGTGGATATTCGCCGACACATGCGCAGTGAGAACACATACCAAGCCGTTAGTTTACGTTTGGCTCAACAGTTTGGGGCAGCGAATGGACATAGCTGACGACGCGCAAGAAGTAATTGAACGTGGGCTCGCGCTCACACTGGCCAGAAACCGCGCCCACTTCGAAGGCCCAAATGTAGATTTGGCCAACTGCCTGAAATGCGGCTGTGAAATCCCGCAAGCGCGACGTGCAGCCGTACACAGCTGCAAATACTGCGTGCACTGCCAGACAAGATTGGAGAAGCAGTAACCATGTACGATTTCTTTCAAAAGTGGCAAACCTTGATTGTCTGGCTAGCCAGCGGGCTTGGTGTGCTGATTATGGCGTACCTGTACTTGCGCTTTCCATCACGTGGTGAGTTCAACAAACACAAGAACAGCGCCCAGGAGCAACTGACATCACATAAAGAAGAAGTGCTGAAACAACTGAGCACCCATAAGGCCGAAGTTAGCGAAATGCTGAGCGACGTTAAAAAGGAAATTGGGAGTGACTTTAAGGAGCTTGAACGCCAGCTGGAAAAAGTGCCAACCAAAGAAGACCTGCACGACCTTGAACTGAAAATTGAAAAGCTAAACACCAACATCGAATCAGTAAAGCCGGGGCTAAGCAATGTAGAGAGGCTCACAAATCTACTGATGGAAAACGAACTAAGAGAGAAACGCAATGCCGATTGAAAAAGTACAAGCCGAACACCAGCGTATCAAGATCCTGATTGCTTTAAAGGAATCCCCTGACTATGGCGCAAACACAAGCATGTTACATGACGTGCTTAACATATATGCACTCGGATGTAGCAGCGCCCAACTGAAAACCCTATTAAATTGGTTGGAAGAAAACGGTTATGTTGAAAACGAGAAACTAAGCGAAAGCACCTGGGTGGCAAGAATTACAGATACAGGTATGGACGTTGCTGAAGGCCGTTCTACCGTGCCAGGCATTAAACGTCCGGATCCCAGGAGCTCACTATGAGCGACTCAGTGCGCCGAGGTAAGCCCAGCAAAATTGACGGGCTGCCCAAAGCCGTTAAAAAACGGCTTAACGAAATGCTGCGCGACAAACAGCATTCACAAGCTGAGATCCTGGAAGAGATCAACCGGCTGATACTCGATGCCGGACTGGACGAAGAAGCCACAATCAGCCGCTCAGGGCTGAGCCGCCATGCCCAAAAGCACGAGCAGTTAGCTGCAAGTATGCGTGAGACTCAGGCAGCAACAGCTGCCCTGGTCAATGAACTGGGTGATGCTCCGATGGGCGAAACATCCAAGATGATCCTGGAGCTGAACCGCACAATGCTGTTCAGGGTATCCCGCCAGCAACTGCTAAAGCTGCAAGAAAATGAAGATGTAGACGTCGGCATGATTAAAGAAGTCATGCTGGCCATACAGCGGCTGGAGGCAACAGCAACGAAAGTACACCAAAGGGAAAAAGAGATCAGGCAAGCATTTGCTGAAGAGGCTGCGGCAGCCGCAGAACAAACAGCTATCCAGGCGGGACTAACCTCTGAGGGCGCTCAGCAGATTAAAAACCAAATACTGGGAATTGCATAATGGCAGATAAAACGTGCCTTAAAGCTATCGAAGCACATGAGGACATGGCAACAGCGACAGATCATGCCGACTTAAGCTATCGACAAGCCATAGAAGAGTGCGACGAAATTGAGAAGCGATTTGGGCTGCCTGTTTACATCCCCTTTGATCCTAATGAGCTGTTGCTTGGATACCAGAAACGCTGGATTGCTGACACATCTCCCTTAAAAATTGCTGAAAAAAGTAGACGGACAGGTATCACCTGGGCTGAGGCAGCTGATGCCGTTCTGGAAGCCAGTAAAAGTAAAGAAGCATTTGGCACCAATCATTTTTACGTTGGTTCAAATAAAGAAATGGCCCGCGAGTTTATTGAAGCAGCGGCTATGTGGGCCAAAGCCTTTGATAAAGCAGCTGGAGACATTCAGGAAGAGATCTTTATTGATGATGGCCAGGAAGGCAAAGAGATCCTCACCTTTGTGATTTACTTTGCCAGCGGTTACAAGATCCAGGCACTATCCTCTAATCCTGCCAACCTGCGTGGTATGCAGGGTAATGTCACCATAGATGAAGCCGCATTCCATGACCGGCTGGCTGAGGTGTTAAAGGCCGCGCTTGCTTTAACCATGTGGGGTGCAAAAGTCCGCCTAATAAGTACTCACAATGGAATAGACAACTTATTCAATGAGCTGATCCAGGATAGCCGAGCTGGCAAGAAACGTTACTCGATCCACACCATCACCATTGAGGACGCATGTAAAGAAGGCTTGTATCAGCGTATCTGCCAGAGGCAGAAGAAAAAATGGACTCGTGAGGCTGAAAGCCAATGGATTGAAGACTTACTGAATGATACCGCTTGTGAGGAAGATGCCCGAGAGGAATATTTCTGTGAGCCGAAAAAAGGCGGCGGTGCTTACATTCCGCGAGTACTGATAGAAGCTGCAATGACAAAGGATATTCCTATTTTGCAGTATGAGGCCCCCTCTGGATTTATGAGCTGGACAGATGAACAGAGACAACAAGCCATCAGTGACTGGACTAAAGAGCACCTGACCCCCTTACTTGACTCATTAAACTGTGACCTAAACCACAGCTTTGGCGAAGACTTTGCCAGGCGTGGGGACCTTACTGTCTTTGTGCCCCTTGAGATCGCAAAAGACCTGTCTAAACGAGTTCCATTTTTGGTGGAGCTAACGAACCTAACTTACGACGGGCAAAAACAGGTCATGTTTGCCATAACCAAACGACTGCCGAGGCTGCAAGGAATGGCATTTGATGCCACGGGTAATGGTGGATACCTGGCTGAGGCCGCTGCATTGCATTTTGGTACAGAGTTGGTCGAGCAAGTCATGCTGAATGACAACTGGTATCGGGAGTGGATGCCTAAAATGAAAGCTGAGTTTGAAGATCAGAATGTAGCCATTCCAAAGCACCAGGATATTTTGGGGGACCTCCAAAAAGTCTCTGTTCGCAACGGCACCCCAAAAATTGATAAAGGCAGCGATAAGGGTAGCGATGGCAGGCAAAGACACGGTGACTTTGCGGTGGGCCTGGCTATGGCTATTCGTGCCGCCTGGATGGAAGGCTCCGCGATTGAGTTTACCCCACTTCCCGACAAACACAGTTCAAACAACGATTCAATTTACGACGACCTTGGTGCATACCAGGGCGCTGGCTGCTGGTAGGAGTATGTATGGCCATTGTAGATATAAACGGCGATCCGCTAACACTTGAGCGCCTTGAAGGCTCACAGATTGAGGATAACAGCCAGGTTGGCATGTTGCTTAAGCAGTACGCCACACACCCAAGCCAGGGCTTAACCCCGGCCAAACTCGCAACCCTTTTGGCCGAAAGTGAGCAAGGTAACTTAGCGGCTATGGCGGACCTGGCCAAAGACATGGAAGACAAAGACGCGCATTTGTTGTGTGAAATTGGCAAACGACGCCGGGCGTTGCTTGGGCTTAACTGGCAGGTCAAGCCACCCAGGAACCCGAGCAAGGCAGAAGAACAAGATGCTGACCGCCTGAGCGAGATTTTAGAAGACGCTACCTGGTTTACTGATCTTGTTTACGATTTAAGCGACGGAATTTTAAAAGGGTTTGCCGCTACAGAACTGCAGTGGGATTATATTGAATCTCAACATGTGATCACCGGCTATGAGTTCATTGATCAGAACGTGTTTACCACCCCTCATGGTGATCACAATAACCTGCGCCTGAACAATGGCACGCAAGACGGTGAGGCCCTGAACGCGTTTGGCTGGGCATTACATACGCACCGCTCCAAGTCGGGCTATGTACACCGGGCCGGACTGGCCACGGTACTGGCATGGCCATTTTTATTTAAGAACTACTCAATCAGGGATTTGGCCGAGTTCCTGGAAATTTACGGCTTACCATTACGACTGGGTAAGTACCCCAGCGGCGCAAGCCAGGATGAAAAGAACACCCTGCTAAAGGCGGTGCTGTCGATTGGGCACAATGCAGGCGGGATCATCCCCAGAGGCATGGACATAGAATTTCAGAACGCGGCCCAGGGCCAGTCTGATCCATTTGAGGCCATGATACGCTGGTGTGAGCAGAGCCAGAGCAAAGCCATTTTGGGTGGTACGCTCACCAGCCAGGCTGATGGCAAGTCCAGCACGAATGCGCTGGGTAACATACACATGGAGGCCCGGAAAGACTTAACCGAATCTGATGCCCGGCAACTGGAACAAACCCTTACACGCGATGTGCTTTACCCCATGCACGCGCTGAGCAGCAAAAGCTATTCCGGCAACCGGCGCATTCCAAGGCTGGTACTTGAGACTACGGAGTCTGAAGACATTGCCAAGTTAGCCCCTGCAATTCAGGTGCTGGTTGAAACTGGTGTAAAAATCCCACAGAGCTGGGCGAACGAAAAACTACAAATCCCGGTGCCAGACAAAGACGAGCCTATTCTACGCCCGGTGTCGGCTCAGTCTGCCGGGTTGCCAGCAGCGGCCCTGAGTACTTCAGTCGCAGCACTCACCACTGAATTTAAAGACCGCACCGCGCAGCAGGAACTGGACACGGCACTTAATGCCATCACCAGTGGCAATATGCGCGATGAGTACAAAGCCACACTCCAGCCGCTCCTGGATAAACTCAACCAGAGCGAGGAACTGGCCGCCATAGAGCTGGCTGAGTTATACCCTTCACTGGACCAGGACAGCCTGACCGAGATGTTAACCAAGCTGTTTTTTGTCAGCGAACTGTGGGGCATGATCAATGAGTAAGGGCGCGTCGTTATCTATCGCATTTGATAAGTCCCCGGCCGATGCGGTGGCCTATTTTCGTTCTAAGGGCTACGCAGTCAGTGACGAGTGGCACGATATACTGCTGGATGCACAAGCACGAGCTTTTACCGTGGCCCGTGCCAGCTCTATGGATGTGCTTAGCACCATTCGGAAAAAGGTGGATGCCGCCATTGCGGGTGGCCTTACGCGTAAGCAGTTTCGGGATGAGCTAACCCCGGAGCTGCAAAAATTGGGTTGGTGGGGCAAAACCAAAAACGAGCAAGGCGATGAAATACAGCTCGGCAGCCCTTACAGGCTAAACACCATTTACCGCACCAATGTACAAACCGCCTACATGGCCGGGCGCTATCGTCGCCTGCTGGCCCGCGCCAAAACCCACCCGTATTGGCAGTATGTGGCCATTGACGACGGGCAAACACGGCCAGAGCATAAACGCCTCAATGGCCGGGTATTTAGGTTCGACGACCCTATCTGGCAAACCATATTCCCACCCAACGGCTGGGGCTGTCGTTGTCGCGTCCGGGCGCTGACAGAGGCACAGGTAAAAGCGCGCAGTCTGACCGTCGAGGATGGCAGCAACTATGTGCAACCATTCGATGCGGAGATTACCAGCCGCGAATCTGGCGAGGTTAAGGCTGTGCCACACGCTCGCGTAAACCTGCCCGGTGGTGACGTAATGACACCAGACATAGGCTGGGCCTATTCACCAGGACAATCAGCATTTGGCACGGATATGGCCGTGGCCCAGAAGCTGGGCAAGGTAGAAGATGCCGGGCTACGCGCTGAAACCATTCAGGCATTGAATAATAGTGAGGCCAGGCACAAGGCGTTTGAAGGCTGGGTGGGAAATAGCATTGAGCGCATCGAGCGCTTTCAGGCTGCAAGGCGGGCCCAGGACAAAGCGGGCCTGAAGGCAAACGGCCCGCGAGCAGACCATAAAACCGTTGTGACCTTTTTAAGTGATGACATAAACCAGCGACTACTGGATAAAGGCATTGATCCGGCGCGAACCCTGGTTCTGTCTGAAAAAGCCCTGGCGCATGCGCATAGTGAAAAACACCAGGACAACAACAGTGCTTTAAGCCTGAGTGAATACACCCAGCTGAGCGCCTGGATAAACCACCCCGACACCCAGGTTTACTGGGAACCTGCCCGCAATGAAGTGCTATTTGTCGTTGACCAGGGGGAACAGTCCATCAAGGTAGTTGTGCGCTATAAAGGTAAAGGAATTGACCTGGATACTGTTATCAACGCGCTGAAGGTAGACAGTGTGCAAGTAAGGCGTGCAGTACAAGGGGGCTTGTATGAAGTGTGGCGGTAGGGTGAGAATCGAACTCACATCACTGTAGAACAGCCCCTTACCTATCGGGGTACACTACCGCCACTACTGATTATTAATCAGCCAGAATAAAAAAGCCAGCATAACGCTGGCCATATCAAGGGATGATGCCAAGGCATCCATCTAAAACTAGCCCATGAGGTGAGCATGTCAACAATATCCGTACTAACCCAGGGTAACGCCGCCCAGGTGCTGGCCGAAATAGCCGACAAGTTTAACGACCTGAGCGACCCCATGAACGAAATAGCCGCAATCATGGAGGGGGCCAGCGAAGATGCCTTTGCTGAAGAGCGCAGCCCGGTAACCGGTGAGCCTTGGCCCACCCTCAGCGAAAACTATCTGAAGAACAACCCCAAGCGCGTTGGTGGCCAAATGCTCCAGGTCAGCGCGGGCGGCCTGGCTGCCAGCATTGCCGCAGACAGTGGCAAACTCTGGGCAGAGATTGGCAGTAACAAACCCTATGCCGCCATCCACAACTTCGGCGGCCTGCCAGATATGGCACCAGGACCGGCAGCCATCCCCCAGCGTGAATACCTGGGCATAAGCTCTGAGGATGAAGGCGACATATTAGCTGTGCTGGAGTCATTTTTGCTCGAAAACTAAAAACGCCGTCAGCGCCCTGTGAAGCGCTTTGACCTGCTCAGTGGCTACCGTTGGGTGTAGCAATAACAGATAAGCGCGCTAACCCCGTTTCGAAACGTTTCTAAGCATGCCGAATGGCAGCAAGTAAGGAGTTGAGGACAAAATAACCCGAGACATTTTAAATGTAATTCGCTAGAGTGAGCGCCAATGTATACGGACGGTACATATTTTCACATTGCTGTGCCCTCCGCCCATTTCAACTTATGAATAAAATAATAGATAAGAATTTGATTATGGAAAGTATTGTACTGCGCTTTGATGGTGAAGCTTTAAATGACCACTCTATGGACCTCAAGTTACTTGCTGATTCTTTAGCAGGATTAGAGAGCCTTATTACAGAAGTTCACGAACATTTGAATGGATCAACCGATGATTTGAAAGTTCAGGTTCAGGGGGGATTTGAGGAAGGGTCTTTTGAGTTTCTTCTAAACGTTATTGAAACGGCTGAGATAAGTACCCTTGCAGCCATTGGGCTAGGAGGTACTTTTGCAGGCGGTGGATTGATTGGTGCGTTAAAGTGGCTTGGTGGAGAGCCGATAGAGAAAATTGCACGTCATAAAGATGGCGACTGTATTTTAAAGAAAAAGGACGGAAATGACCTTGTCGTTAGCAGTCATTTGAAGGAAGCTATTGCGTCTCCGTCCATTAGAACTGCTTTTAAAAAGTTGATACAACGACCATTGAATAAAGAAGGTATCGATGTATTTGAAGTTCTGAAGCCTGGAGCCAGTGGTTCTGAACAACGAGAAGTACTGGTTGAGATAGAAAAACGTGAAGCTTCAAGCTTCCGGGCTCAGTCTGAGCCAGTAAAAGAAAAAATAAAGGAAGATGATGTTTATGACAATGCTCGCATCACTTTTTTGACAGTTCACAAAGACAAGCCCAGCGGTTGGCGCATCCATTATGACGATACAGAAATCAGCGGAGTGAAAATACAAGATGATAGCTTTATTCGTCATGTGCAAAGCGGTGCTGGTGAAGCTATATTTGATGATGCATACCGTGTAAAGCTGGTTGCTAAGTACAAGAACAACAGCCTGACAGAAAAGAGCTGGCATATTGAGAAGGTATACCTTTAGTGTTTAAATGCTAAAAACCTTTTGTAGATTCTCAAAACTAACTAAGGAGGCAAAATGACAGACAAAATTGTTGTAATAATACTCATTATCGCGCTGATGCCTCTTTTTTTCTGGTTGGGGAAGACCATTGTCTACATTGCCCTGTGCAAATTCTTTGGGGTCAACGTGACTTATAAAGAAGACGTAGACGGTGTAATGGTCACAAAAAAAGTAAGAGTGAACAGCAAGACCTCCTACGAGGAGCTGGTAGCGCTGTATAAGAAAACTCAGCAGCGAGGGAAGGTGCAATGACAAAGAAAGTTACCAGCATCTCAAATGGTCTCGCTTCAATTTTAGGTATGGGAATGCTCTATCTCGCTGAGCAGCTAGAGTCCGAATCGATTAAGATAGGTATAATGGCCATTACACCCGGACTAACTTTGTATGTAGCGTATTTAAGTAAACTTGTTGGCAACATTAGCTCATTAGGAGCTTTTAAACTCCTAATGTCACTTTCAACGAACAAACAACTGAAACAACTTCGAAAAGCACTTGATGACCCTTACATCTCTCCTGAAATGAAAAAAAAGCTGCAGAGTAAATATGACGAAACGTACAAGCTTTCTGTAGATATTGTCGAGGAAGATATTACTTCTGTTGGCAAATGGGTGGATTCTGCAAGAGACAACCTGAATGCTGAAATGAAGAAAGATTACCGTGACAATAAAGACCTAACTGCTTCACTCGCAGCCCAGGAAAAAGAAAAATCTTCGGAAACTTAACTTATAAGCCAGTTTTAAATACTCCCTTAGACCTAACCTACATACTGGCATCAGTTTTTACACGTGATGCCAAGCCTTCTACAAATTGTTCAAGTATTTATCTAAGCTCGAACGTATCAGCGATACCTTCACGCATGTATTGAACACCTGATATTCCTGCCAGCTTGAGCCGTTCGCTATACCTAGGTATCGGTTGCTCATTGTCAGTTAAAGGTATTGTTTTACTCTTATCAATATCTTCTGCTGCGAGTATCTCCTTATACACTTCCGTTTCGACGATAGAAGTACTATCAGTGCAATTTTTGTGAAGCTCAAGCTCAAACACAATTTCTTTATTTTGGTTATTGGCTACATACTGAACTGTAACTTTGTCATTGTTCATCTTCTTATCCTTATTTATTAGAGTAACTTAAGCCTTAATAATATATTCTTAACTCACTCGGATCGATACGTTTTCTTAATCTAGTTTAAAATACGTTCACCAACCCAACCGACATACTGGCCTCAAGATTTAGCTTGAGTGCCAGTAAATGCCCCAGACCGACCCGCAACAAACTACAAACAACCACAGCAAGCAATCACATACGATTGCAACTGCTGTTGTAGCATTGACTACTGACCGCAAAGACAGCTATGGCGTGGCTGTTTGCAAGCTCAGCGCAGACATTAACGAGCAAGGCGTTAGCCCACGCGTGCAGCTAATGCCCGACGGTCCATTCAAATCTCATCATGATGGTCGTCCCGGAGATGTTGCCTCTGGCCATTGGTTGCTCGATGACACCGCCTGGCAGTTCCTTCAGGCAAATGCCGCCCTGCGTAACAACGATTACCACTTTGATTATGAACATCAGACTATGCTGGCCGAATCCAATGGTCAGCCAGCTCCAGCCAGTGGTTGGTTTAAGCCAGCGGACATTGAATATGTTCCGGGGCAAGGTTTATTTGCCCTAAACGTCAAGTGGACTAAACGCGCAAGCGATTTAATTAAGAACGACGAATACCGTTATGTGAGCCCAGTTTTTTCTTATGACAAACAAACGGGTCGCCCCGTCGCACTCAAGCACTTTGCACTAACCAATGATCCGGCTCTGGATGGCCTGAGCCAGGTTGTTGCCCTTAAAACCCAATTCCCCAATCAACCCGGAGAAACACCGATGAACGAAGCCCTAAAGCTATTGGCTGAACTTGGTATTACCGTTGCTGATGGTCAGAACCCTGAGCCTCAACACTATGACCAGGGCATGGCCGCTCTCACAGCACTAAAAGCCAAAGCCGAGTCAGCCGACAACCTGACAACACAGCTCAATGATGCCACTCAGCAAGTTGCTGCACTGAAGGCAAATAATACTAACAGTGTAGACCTGAGCCAGTACGTACCAAAGGCCGTTGCAGACGCATACCGCACAGAGCTGGCAGCCCTGAAAAGCCAGAATGATGGGCTATCTATTGACCAGGAGATTGAAAATGCCCGAAAGAATGGCCGAGTCCTTGCCGCTGAAGTGGATTGGTTAAAAGACCTGGCTGATCAGCAAGGCTTTGCCGTCCTAAAAGCAAACCTAGACGCGCGCTCACCCATTGCCGCCCTAACTGCCCAGCAAACCACCCAAACCAAACTGCCGGATGGAAAACAAACAGGTGTCGCAGCGCTGACGACTGAAGACAAATACGCAGCTGACCAACTCGGTATCAGCTACAAAGATTACGCAAAACTGAAAGAGGATGACCAATAATGGCCATTGTTACTCCTGCACTTATTACATCACTGTTTACCGGCTTCAAAAAGAACTTTGAAGATGGTAAGTCGGAAGCTGACCCACAATACATGAAGATAGCGACTGTCATTACATCAACAACTAAATCCAACACCTATGGGTGGCTGGGGAAATTCCCAAGCCTCAAAAAGTGGGTTGGCCCGCGTACGATTGAGAATATGAAGGCGCATGCCTATACGATCATTAATGAGGATTATGAATCCACGGTAGGGGTAGACAAAAACGACATCGAAGACGATGAACTCGGTATCTACGCACCAATTTTTAAAGAAATGGGTTCTGCGGCTGCGATCCATCCGGATGAGTCTTGCTTCCCTCTATTGCCATTGGGATTCTCCAATCTATGTTATGACGGCCAAAATTATTTTGATACGGATCACCCCGTCGCAGAAAAAGCAGATGGTACCGGAACAATTACTTCAGTAGCAAACATGACCGAAGATCCAGGCTATACAGGTGAGCCATGGTTTGTACTGGATACATCGAAAGCCATCAAGCCGATCATCTTTCAGGAACGTAAGAAGCCCCAGCTCGTATCCATGACCAAGGTCGATGATGAAGCCGTGTTTATGAGTAAACAGTTTCGTTATGGCGTTGACTGTCGCGATGCTGCCGGTTTCGGGTTCTGGCAAATGGCATATGCCAACAAACGGGCATTAACTCCTGACAACCTGTGGGACAGCATCAGCAAAATGCGTGAGTTTAAAGCGGATGGTGGCAGAAAGCTGGGTATTAAACCCACATTGCTTGTGGTTCCAGCAGGTATGGAAAAGCAAGCCACACGGATGCTCGAACGCGAGTTAGATTCCAATAGCTCCAACGAACTCAAAGGCCGCCTCGAATTATTGGTGGCTGACTACCTATAAACCCCATGGCCCGGCACGGGCCATTACTCAACAGGATGGAAAATGAAATGGCTAATCAACCTATTCAGCATGCGTGTATCGTCTCTCAGCAACCGGATGGCTATCGCCGTGCTGGCATTGCCCTCACGCGTGGAGAGAACAAGCACCAGGTCACTGAGTCACAGCTTGAAGCTCTTAAAGCAGACTCACGCCTCTCGGTGCAAATTGTGTCGGCGGATGAAAATGCAAATGCGACACCACACCTGGAGCCAGGAGGTGTGGGCAGCACTATAAAACTGGACCTGAGCAACGCCCCGGACGAACTGGCGCACATCATTGCAGCTATCCACGAGCTGAAGCCGTCCAAAAAGCCGACCGTGGATGAATTGGCGTTTGAAGTAGATGGCGTTGACGGTGAGCAAAAACCAACTGCTCAGCAACGTGATGATGCCTGGTCCTGGTATCAAACCCATGTTGTAAGCACGGAGTAACCCTATGACCTACGCAACCGCCGACGATATGAAAACTCGGTTTAACGACCAGGATTTGATTTTGCTCACGGAACGTGAAAACAGCACTCCAGGTGAAGTTGATATGATGGTATTAACTCAGTCACTGGTAGATGCCAGCGCTGAAATAAATGCTTACCTGTCTGGCCGCTATACGCTCCCGCTGAGCACGGTGCCTACGGCTCTGGTACGAGTGTGTTGTGATATCGCTCGCTACTTTTTAAGTAGTGATAACGCGCCGGAGCATATACACCAGCGCTACACCGATGCGCTCAAGTTCTTGAAGTTGGTCAACGAAGGCAAAGTGGCACTGGGAATTGATAGCCAGGGCGACAAAGCAACAACCAACGACACCGCACATATCGAGTCGGCGGGTAGCGTATTCGCGCGCGATAAGTCAACGGGGTTCATCTGATGTTTGAGATCAGTGATGACTACCTGGCTGCGGGCCCGCTCCTGGACAAAGCCCTGAGCGCTGTAACGGGTATTAGACATGTGCAGCATGTGAATGACCTGGCAGAGATAGACAAACCCACACACACACCGTGCCTGTTCTATGTCTATTACGGCGACCAACTGGCGGAAACGGCCCATGCTGGCGCAAATGTTCAGCTAAAGCAAACCTGGCTGGTCATCCTGGCCGAACGCAAAGGCAGCAAAAGTGCTGGCCAAAATCTGGCGGCAACAATTCGCGCGGTGGCAGGAAAAATGACCGGCCCGGCTGGCCCCTGGCAACGCGTAAACACCCCAATCAAACCGAGATACACAAGCGGCCATGCGTTTTACCCGCTGGCCTTTACCTGTCAAATGAGATTTAAAGGAGCACTGTAATGAGTGGCTTATTAGTAGCGGGCAATTTCTTTATTGACCGATTAAATTCACAAGGCCAGAGCCTGGGTATTTTTGGCCCTATCAACATGACCAAACTCACTGTTAAAACGGATGCCGACACAGTTACCCGCCCGTCAAAGAAAAAAGAGAGCTACGGGCAGGCGCTGGATGATGTAAAAATCGCTAAGCCTGCGGAAGTCGCGTGCGAGTTTGACGACCAGCCAGCCGAGCTGCTGGCTCTGGCACTTATGGGTAAAGTGAAGGCGTTAAACGAAGGCAGCGGCACCGTAACAGATGAAGCCAAAACCTTACCCGCGAACCAGGGCTGGCTGGAACTGGGCCATAAGAACCTGGCCACTGATGGATTAGTTGTAAAGCAAGGTGCCACACCGCTGGCACTCGGGGCCGATTTTGAAGTCAATTATGCGCTGGGCATGATCCGTTCAGTCGAAGGTGGCGCAGTCGCAGCCGGTGGCAGCATTACAGTGACCTATCAACACAATGCCCGAAGCGGCAAAACCATTGAAGGCGGCATGGAATCGCAGGTCCGGGCCCGTATTTTTGGTGAAGGCACGAACCTGGCAAATGGCAAAGCCATCGAGCTGGAGATTTTCGACGCTTCAATGATGCCTGATAAAGAGATCGACTTTGCGGCAAGTGAATTTGTCAGCGGCGGACTCTCCGGCACCGCCAAGCTCCCTCAGGGGAAAACGTCCCCGTTCACGTACACCGAGTTAGACGCATAGTTCCCATTGGGGTCTCGGCCCCTTTTTTCAAATAGTAAAACCCCTTTTAATATTGAGAAACTGGCATGGCAGATAAAACACTACAGTTAGCGCTCAGAGTTGTTGCTGAAGCAACCGGCAAACAAAATATCGAGCAGCTCGTAACTGAGTTGCGACATATCGAGCAAACGGCTGAAAATGCAGCCCCGGCCACTGAGCAGTTGGCCAGCCAGTTTGATAGCGCCGCCACCTCAGCCACAAAAACCAGTACGCAGGCCGGTGAGCTTGCCAACGAACTGGATAAACTCGGTGATCAACAAGACGCTATCCGCAGTTTTGAGCAATCCAGAACCGAGCTGGACCAACAGGCCATAGCAACGGCAGCAGCCACCCAGGCACTGGAAGAGTTTCGGCGCGAAACCAAAAGTGCCAGTCAACCTACCGACGAGCTAACGCGCACTATTGAGCAGGCAGAAAAGTCGCTGGCTGAGATGCGTGACGAGCTGACCAGGCAAACAACAAAACATGCGGCGCTACAGCAGGAGCTGCGACGCTCCGGCATAGATGTTAATAACCTCAAGGTCGCCAAGCGCGAGCTGGGTGCCCAGTTTAATAAAGCCGGAAAAGCCGTTGATGGATTTACGCAAGATCTAAAACAAGGTAATGCAGCCCAGCAGGCACACGCCGCCAGCCTGAGCAATGTGGCTGGCAAAGTCGCAGCACTGGCTACCGCATATTTCGGCCTAGATCAGGTTGGCCAGGCCGTTCGCAGTGTCTTCGAAACTGGCGATAAGTTCGAAAAACTCGGCGTACAGATGACCGGGCTCATGGGCAGCATTGCCGGTGGTGAAAAGGCCACTCAGTGGATTGCTCAATTTACCAAAAACACGCCGCTACAGCTGGGTGAAGTATCTCAGGCATTCGTAAAGCTTAAAGCTTTTGGATTGGACCCAATGGATGGCACGCTACAAGCCATCACAGATAGCGCGCTGAAACTCGGCGGCGGCTATCAGGAAGTCGAGGGGATCAGTCTTGCCCTGGGCCATGCCTGGGCCAAGCAAAAGTTACAAGGAGAAGAGATCCTCCAGCTGGTCGAACGTGGTGTGCCAGTCTGGGATATGCTGCAAAACGTCACCGGCAAAAATGTGGAAGAACTCCAGAAGCTGGCCAGCGCAGGTAAACTGGGTCGTGACGTTATCAAGCAATTGATTGATGAAATGGGCCGCACCAGCGCCGGTAGTGCCGCTGCACAAATGGCCCTGTTCAGCGGCCAGGTTTCCAATGCAAAAGACAACATTGAGCAATTCTATAATCTGATTGCTCAGTCCGGTGCTATGGACTGGCTCAAAGCGCAGCTCACAGAATTAAACACCCAGTTTGCTGAGATGGCCGCAGACGGCCGGTTGCGGGAATGGGCGCAGTCAGCCAGTGACGCCATCGTCAACGCAGGCACGGTCATCAAAAACACCATCACAACACTGTATGAGTTTCGGGAGGAAATCGGTTTTGTGGCCAAAGCCTGGCTGGCATTAAAGATAGGTTCATATTTCAGCAACGTAGTGTCGGGCGCTGTTGCTGCCACCCGCGCATTTACCACATATAAAACAGCCATTACGTCTGCGACCGTTGCCACACAGGTCGCGACGGCGGCAACCACTAAATGGAGAAATGCACTCGGCTTTATTGTTCGTGGTGGTCTTTATACTGCACTCATAAATGAGCTGGTTAATGTGGGTGTTGAGTACAACAACCTCCTGACCATTGAGGCCCAGGTAGAAAAAAGCCGCCGGGCCGCTCAGCTGACAGCCGCAGAGCTGGCTGCCGAGTTCCAGTCCATCAGTGAGAAAACGGGTGTGCTGGTTACGAACATGGAAGAACTTGAAGCGGCCCTGGACAGCGGAACCATTGCCTGGAATGAACAACTGGGTATTTATGAAGGTGTAGCCAAAAAACAACAAGAACTGGCCGAAGCAGCAAAGCAGGCAGCTGAAGCAGAACGCCAGCGTGCTGAGTTTTTAAAACTTACCGTGCCTGAAGCACTTAAAGTCATCGAGACGTTGGAGTCTCAGAGCCAGAGCCTGAGCGGTGTACGCGATGGTGTGGATGGGTTTATACAATCACTCGAATCCGCGCGAACTGCACTACAGGGCGCGGGAGACGAATACTCACAACAAATTTTGCTCATCGACGAACTAAAGGGCAGATTTGAAGCCCATAATGAGAGTCTCGAACGTCAGGCGTATTTATCAAACGACCTGAGTGCAGCTTATAAAAAGTTAGGTCTGGAGAGCAGCGAAGCACTCAAAAAGTCGGCCGCGGAATTACAAGGTGCGTTTGAACTGATCCAGCAAAGTAACGAGCCGATAGCGCTGCAACAGGCTGCATTTTTAAAATGGGCTGATTCGGCAGTCAAGGCTGCCGATGCGACTGGTGAGGTTGTGCCAGCCAGCGTTAAAGCTGCGGCTGCGGCCCTTGGCCTGACCAAGGAGCTGGAAAAACTGATTGAAAAAGCCAACCAGCTCAAACCGGCTACCGATGGCAACAGCGAAGCCGTAGAGCGTTATACCAATGCGCTGAATAAGACCCGCGCGGCCATGGAGAATAACAAAAAAATCCTGGAAAGCTCGACCGCTACAGCCAAGCAAAAAGAAGCTGCTCAAAACGCACTGAATAAACAGTTCGGTATTGCTATCCAGCAAGAAACCGATCTGGCCAAAGTGCGCGAGCTGGAAACCATGAAAGCCAGGGAACTGATGGTTGAACAGCGCAAACTGGAACAGGAACTGGCTCAGCTCAACCAGCAATACAAGACCGGTGCGATAAATGCCCAAGATTACCAGGATAAACAAGACCGGGTGAATGGTGTTCTGAAGGTCGTGAATAATCTGCTGGGTGATGTGAAAAACGCCCAAGATGCCGCCACCAATGCAACTCAAAAAGGCACACAGACAACCGTAGCTGCAACTCTGGCAAATCAGCAACACGTTGATAGTCTCCGCGCACAACAAAGCGCTTTAACAGAAGTTGGCAAAAGTGCGACCCTGGCCGCTGGTGAATTGGAGAGTTACTGGAAAGTCAGCGCCAGGTCGTCTGCTGGGTCATCCAACTCAGGCGGCTATCGAGACGATCGGCCCACCGTCGAAACCATCGTCGATTACAATGAAAAAAATCCTGGCGCGTACAATTTTACGAGCCTAGAAGTTCAGGCTGAGAAAGCCCGCCGGGACAGCGCACAGCTGAGAGACCAACAATATGCCCGATTTGAGCGCGACATTAAAAGGGCTAAATCACGCAATCAGCTCAATGAAATTTACAACAAAATATTTAACCAGCTAAATCACCTGGAACAAGAACAGCGTATAGCCCTGGGCGAATTGATTAAGCAGCAGAAAGAGGCACTAAACAAAGCGCAAACACAAAATTCAGCCGCGCCTTCACCTAGCCCTACGCAAAATGCTGCGTCCGCATCAGTTGCAGCTCCTTCGTCAATTCGCTACAGCCGGATTTACCAATCTCCAGAGAGCTTCAGCCAGACTAACCAACCCCAATCTTCTGACAGTGGCGATTTAGCAGCGGCCGTTAAAGACCTGGTGCAGCTACTCACCAGCCAGCACAGCGGCAAAACCATTAAACTCGACCTGTCTCTCCCAGGTGGCAACCAGGCAGAAATCAGTGCCAATGTCACGGAGCGGGTGCTAAACGAACTAGAAAAACTGAGCCTAGTACAATGATTGAAATAAATGGTACACAACACGAGCAGTTCGTCTGGGTTGATGAGTTCAATTACCAGGCAGTTGCTGAACAATCTGAGCGCGCACTTAATGGCGCTCCCCATATTGAAAAAACAGCTATCCCCGTTGGCCGCCCCATTACGCTCCAAAGCCAACTAGAAAGCGCCACTATATATAAGGCGCTATTTGCTCATGCCACAAGCACGCTGACTGATTTTACTATCACCATACGCGGCACGGTTTACCAGGTAATGTGGAACCACAGCCTGCAACCAGTCACCGGCACCCCTGTTTCTCTGTACTCAGATGCTGAGCCAGATTATTTCCAGGACATAACTTTGAAATTTAAAACGGTGTGACCATGTTAAGAACTGACCTAAAAATTTTCCTGCCAGAACTCCTAGGCAACCAACCTAATGCCGGTGGCCACCGCACAAACACGCCCCTGACAAATGGCAGATTGAACGAAGTTTTTACCGCCATTAGTGATGTGGACTACGCTCGCAGTGCATTTGAGTTAGTCAAACTCTACCCGGCAGTTGCGACCAGTGATGACAGCCGGTTGCAAGACGCCAGAATATTTCTGAGCGACCAACCGGCTGACCCCCTCGTGACGACTTTACTTGTCCAATCCAGTCAGTTACAGGACAGCAGCCTATTACCTGAAATGATGGGTATGTTGGCCACTGCCAAATTCCACGGGTTAGCAACGGCCACTGAAGAGATTACAACCGGAAGTCAGGAGATAAAGATTGATCGAGTGCATGCAAACCTGGCCCCGACCACATCCCGTTGTATCGAGCACACGGGTGTAAAACCACCCGTTGAAACATCCGGCCATCGGATTGTCCGTCAGCAGAGTTACGGCAATCTCTATAACATCAGCATTGATGTACCAGACCTGGTTGCAGGACGCCCATATTTTTACGGCACCTATCAGAAGTATGACTACACTCAGAGAAAGTACGTTACTGAAACGCTGCCTCAGACTGATTTTGAATTAAATGGCACTACCATCACCAATAAAACACAGCTGAGCAGCCCGGTACGATATGGCGAATTTTTTAACCTGCATTATCTTCCCTCTGAGTTTTTCCGATTCCATGATTTTGTTATAGATGGCTCTACTCTGGTACTTGGGCAAGGTGAGCGTGTAGAGCCTAAAACAGTTTGGATTAAAATCCCGAACAGCTACAGCACGATCATCGACAACGGCAAAGGGGAGCTAATCATCGCTGGCCGTCTTGTCGCCACTATTGACTATGATACGGGTGTACTGACCGCTTTGGAGCCCATTGACTTTGATGCTGCTGGGCGTGATTTAGGGGCTATTATCCGAACTAAGCCAACCACTATCCAATCCATACAATTTGCTGTGAGCCAGGATGTGATACCTGAAACGCTGTACATACGCTGCAAGAGCATGCAAGGTACAGACATGAGCGCGTCGAGCGATGCCCAAGGTGTAATCACTGGAAATGGTATAACAGGCTCGTTAAGTAGTAGCTCTGTGATAAACCTGTCATTTGAGATCGACGTACTGCCAGATAGTGTGAGCTACGACTATACAGATCTGATTTATGAGCCAGTGCCAACACCACCAGGGGGGATTGACCGCTCAAAGTTACCAGGCAACGGCATCGTCCCCATTTTCCACGCTAACAACCTGGTTAACATCCAGAGCCGATTGCGGACATCACACCCTAACCTGACTAATGGTCAGGTTATCAATGCCATTATTGACGCTGACTGGGTGGATATCCTGGATGGCAACGGCGCAAGCCTGTACTCTGCAGACGATAGCAATTACAGCTATGACCGCCAGACTGGCGCGATAACCATAAAGCCAGGCATCGCAACATTCACAGCACCGTACGTCATTACGACCATACAATCTGAGCTGGCCATGGTGGCTGATATAGATGCAACCACACTGCAAACACTCATCCCGATTAAACGTACATATCCAGCTGGCTCGACTATATCCAGTGTATACATGTTAGAGGACCTGCAAGCTAAAAGCGTGGACGAAAGGACCCTAGCGGCCTGGCAAAACAATTACGAGGATGTTGGCACACCGGCATCCAACAGCATTAACACAACCCAATATCCCATAGAGCTGACCAATATAGGTTGTATAAGTCAGCGCTGGGCAATCGTATTTACGGGTGATGGATATGATGTGCTGGGAGAGTATGTTGGCAAAATTTACTCAGGGGCTGTGACTGAAGACTGCGCCCCGATTAATCCATTTACGGCGGCACCATATTTCATTTTACGCAAAGAGGCGCTTGGTTCCGGGCTCAATCCTGGAGAGGCGTTTTTGTTTACCACACAGTCAGCTGCGCGACCCGTTATGGCCACCCGGTCAGTTTCGCCTGGCCATTCAAACATTGAGGCGGATAGTTCGACAATCGCATTTTTTGGAGTTTATTAATGACGATACCAGTTAGTGTTTACCGGTGGGACGATGAGTCCGCACCACAGATAATCGAAGGCACACCAAGTGAGTGGTTTAACGTTTTAAAGGCATGTTTAATTGACGGCTATGGCAGTAAGCAAGGCGCTGGCTGGAACCTGATAAGCGAGCGAGTAGACCCGCCACACATGACGTTTCAGAATAGTGGGACCGATGCCTCTGGTGGTTACGTTATGTTTGACAGCCCCGACAACCGAGCAACTGCAATCATTACCGGCCAGACGGCGCTAGACTACACCAGTGACGTTGAGTTTGATCGCACCGGGCGGCAATTCCGCTTTGGCATGTATTGGGGCAGCGCCAATGCAAATCTGGCAATACGCCAGTGGATGATCATTGCGTCAAATACTGGCTTCTACTTTTTTGCATTTTCTGAAGATCAACAAGTTCGAAACTGTATCGGCAGCGAGGTACACAGCTTTTACTTTGTTGGAGATTATAAAAGTACGACCCCCAACGATCCAACTAGGTTTATATCGGCTTCGGGAGACTCAAGAACCGGCTCTCTGAACTACTTAGAGTCACTTGGGGAAATACATTTAGGTTCGAAATCTCTAGGCAAAGTCTATCCATTAGACAGCACTACCACATCACAAGAAATTTGGAGCCAATCAATATTTGGTACTCGACTATCACCAGGTGATCATGCCGCAGATAAACCCGATATCACCGTACTGAGCCCGATCTATTTATTTACTGATAGCACGGCCATTAGGGATGGCGTTTTAAATCAACCATTAACGCCGTGGTGCAGAGGTTATCTACCTGGTTTGTACTCTGCCGCACAATGCGGATATGGGACCGAGATGATGCCGTTTTTTAAAGTTATTGATAATCAGCGCTACTGGTCCGTGCCTTACACACGCGGCAGCAACGCTGGCAGTTGTCTATGGCTGAATACGGAGGCGTGGTAATGCATTTTGTGGCCGTTAGACATATCCCGCCAACACAACCGATCAACGTAGGCTTGTTGCAAATAAACATAGATCCATATGCTTCAAGGCTGCTCATTCTAGACAGGCACACCAATAAGCTGATTGCTGCACTAAAGCCCAACGGCGCACGCGTGCGACGGTTTATGCCTGCACAATATACAATCGACCCAAAGTTGATGGTCATTATGTTGGATGATACTAAAGTGTACAACGCCGCTATAGTTGATCATGTTCAGGCTCAGATAGTAGACCTTGTGACTTTAGACAGTTCAGCATTAATATGACCAAACTATCATTTCTTGCTCCTTACGCTGTCAATTATTCACCGGTCAAAGCGCAATTTGGGCATAGTGAAGAGCAAGCCAATCCCCTTAGATTCACGGAGCCATATAGCGTAAACACTAGCCCTCTAACTATAAGGTTTGAGGGCTCTGATGTTGATACAACTGTTGGTGTATTTACCCAGACAGATTGGGATAGTCAAAAGTCAGTTGGCGTACTGAGTGAAAGTGCTTGGCAATCGAAACGAGTAACCCCGTTTGTTGAGATTGTTTGCCCTGCAATCAGATTAAAAGTCGTGACATACGAGCTGGTTTGTACCTGGCAACCTTCACTGTTTCGCAAAGGCAATGAGGTAGTATATGCGTTCGCACAACTAAAGCCCATCTTTAGCAAAATAACACTGGCTGACACAACCCTATCAAGGGTGTCATCTGAGCTACGTACCATTTGGTCTGCATCAAGCAATATCATGACGACAACCAGTTTTAGTTGGTTCGGCATGCTCGCATCCTCTATTGTAGATACTAACTGGGACTCATCAGCCAGCACGATTGCTACCAAAATCAAAATTGCGTACGCACCACGCGAGCCCGAGTATATTTGCGTCTGGGCCAGCCACCCGCTGCCAGGCATTGTACATATGGCTTTTGAGCAAGCATCCAACCCACCACTAGAAATGCGATTCGAGATCCCTGACAAAATTTGCTACTGGGGGCTGCCTGGGGGCTTAATTCGTTCTGGTGATGATGTCCCGACACTCGACCGAAAAATCCCAATCGAACCGCAAATTCAGAGAGCTTACATCATGCAACCAACAATCACCTGTAAACGCCTATCCGACGATACCGATATATTGATCACCTCATTCAGTCATTCGCTTGAGCGCGGTCAGTTTGCCGCTACCGGCTCCATCCGTTTTTGCAGTCGCATCGACATGGAACGAGCCATAGGCCACGAAATTATCGTTAGCATAAATGGCTATGAATACGTGGTGATATGCGAGCAGCCAAGTACCAGCAACAACTTCAATTCGGCCAGCTACAGCGCCTCGATACGCGGACGCTTTGCTCTGTTATCAACGCCATACGCGCGCGAAACGAATTACACCAACCCGACAGCCAAGACGCTGGCAGGTATTATGTCTGATACCCTGACAAACACCGGCTGGACCATAGACAACCAGATGGTTGATTATGCGATTCCCAAAGGCGCATTTAGCTATAGAGGTCTCACGCCAGCCAGTGCACTTCTGCGGGTAGCGCAAAGTATTGGTGGCATCTTGGATTTCGATGATATCAATAAAACGGTATCGGTCATTCCCGAATGGCCAGTAACGCCTTGGGACACAGATAACGCAGTGTGTGATGTGATACTAAATGACTCTCTGATACTAGAGCATAACACTAGGCAAACAGTGAGCCCTGAACATACAGCTGTATTCGTTAGAGGAGAACAACAAGGCGTAGCATGCAAAGTCAAGCGCACGGGGACACTCGGTGATCAATATGCCTATGACGTGGTTGATTCATTAATAACTGACAATCAGGCAGCTCGTCAGCGCGGGACGTGTGAACTGGCCAGAAGCGGTAGTAAGCAAATATCCGAGATACGTACAAAACTAACAGCGTCATTGCCACCCATTAGGCCAGGTATGCTGATCGGTATTCGATATTCCGATTCTCTATATAAAGCGACCTGTGATAGTGCCAGCATAAGCGCCTCAATCAACGCACAAGGTGCGATTACTGTAAACCAGATCATCAGGGTAGTATCAAATGCCTAGTCTATTAAATCGCCTAGGCGCAGTCCTAGGCGGCACGCGCAGAAGTATCGTTCAAATTATCCAAGTGAACGCAGATGGCACGACACTAGTGCAGCATAGCGATGGAACACAAAGTACCGTTCTGGGTGATAGCGTCGAGAATGGAAGTGCATACATCGAGAATGATCGCATCACAGGCCCAGCGCCGGACCTGCCTTATAGCGAGATTGAAGTGTGATTATTTGAAAAGCCGTTTAAGTATTTTAAAAATGGATTTTTCGCAGTTTTCGCGCAATCAAGCGAAAGTTTTCGCGCGCGGCATCAGCATGGAATGCGTTTATCTCATGTGCTGACAGGGTGAAATCATTGTGCTTTAGGGACTGGATAAATCTGACCAGTTAATTATTCAAAATGGTATTACAGCTTCATCGAGCACTTCTTAATCGCACATAGCAAAAAACCCGCTGCATTTCTGCAACGGGTTTCTTTTATAAGGCCCTGGCGATGTCCTACTTTCACATGGGAAACCCCACACTATCATCGGCGCTATTTCGTTTCACTACTGAGTTCGGCATGGGGTCAGGTGGTTCCAAAATGCTATTTTCACCAGGAAAATCTTTTCTATTTTGTTTTTATTCTTATTAAAATAAATTAGGAGCTTGGCAATGTCCTACTTTCACATGGGAAACCCCACACTATCATCGGCGCTATTTCGTTTCACTACTGAGTTCGGCATGGGGTCAGGTGGTTCCAAAATGCTATTTTCACCAGGAAATTCTGTATGCAAGACGTTTATCAACGTCTCACTAAAATCTGGAAAAGCTTTATTAAATTCTTTTGTCTACTTTAATTCTTAACT
>NZ_PNCI01000037.1 GCF_005887095.1 Pseudoalteromonas rubra
AATTATTCAAAATGGTATTAGGTTTAATTTCAATCAGCTGCTGTTTATTTGATGTATTAGTGAGCAGAAAGTCGGGGGTATACCTGTTGCTTTTCCCTTCAAATTCATACATGAATCCCAGGGGCTGCGCTTCAAAACATTTTATTTTAGGGGAATATTCGAAATGAAAACATGCATCATACTCGAGTGAGCTTTCGACTAAACACATACAATTGTTCTTTGCGCTCGCAAATTTGTATAAGTTTTTTACTCTGGAATGTTTGAGCTTCCGCCTAATCATTATTAGATCCAACGAGTTGTACTCATTAATAATTAGACTATGACAAGTTATTATGCAAATTCTGACAGGTTTGAAGGGCTAATATGACAACTTACACCTCAAACAACAAACCTGAGAGTTTGGGTGGCAGTCTTACCAGCCACATCCCGGCACACGAGTCATTCGCTGTGGCTGCTTCCTTCCGGACCTGACCAGGTTCACGAACTATCGTTGCGAGAGGACCAATAAGACTACCATTGAGGGCCTTGTTTGGCGCGGGAGGGATTATCGCGAGTTTCGCGTCTGGTTGCAAGGGGAAATGTTAAAAAGCCCGGCTAACTGCATAGTGAATATACAATTAGACGAGCTTTGTTGGTTTGGTTGGGTTTTTTACTTTGTTTTCGGGTTACTTGGCCAGCGCGACTTTTAGGTCTTGCAGACGTTTCTTCATCTTTTTCATGTTTTCCGGGCCCATGCGCAGGAAAAGTTTTTGCGCATCGGATAATTGCTCCCATTCTGCATAGGCATATTTGTAGGTGACTGACTCTTGTAGTAAAGGCAGGCTGGTTTCCGGGATTGGGGTTTCCAGCAACTCGCCTATGGCTTCTTGCAAAGTCAGGTCGAACTCGCCCCCGTCGTAGCCAATTTCTTCGTACGCTTCACCGATCAGAGGTCTGAATTTGTTGTACGTACGCACCAGTTGCGCAGTACTAATGGCGTTAAGCATGTTCACATAAGGCGTGTAGCGCTCGAAACTGTTTGGATCTGTGATGATGATGTCATCTTCAATGACCATAAAGCTATCTGTTGGCTTACTGACCGGGAAGTGCTTTTTAGCCACTTTACCCTGTGCCAGGTTATCGACAAACACCACGCTACGGCGGATCATGTCTTCTGTCACCACTAAATCCATTGCGGTATCATTCAGGTAATTCGAAATTTGCTCGCTCAGGGCCACGTCGCTGTCGTCCAGTGAGGGCAGCGGCGTTGCAACAGGTTGCTCTGGTTCGCGCTGTGGCAGCGGCTCTGGCTCAGGAATAGGCTCAGGCTCCACAATCGGTGCAGGCTCAACAGCTTCTTCAACCTGAGGCTGCGGCTCCGGGCGCGCGGTATTAACGACTTCCATTGGTGTTTTCTCCGGCACCACAACATCCTGTTTAAACTTTGTATTTTCCTGTTGATTGTCCCGGTTTGAAAGCACAAAAATGGCCACTATCACGAGGGCCACGACCACGCTTACGGCAAGCAATAAGTGGCTATTAGAAGGCTTGCTGTTCCTTGATTCTGCTGAGTTGTGCTCTGACATGGAAACTCCATTAAATTTGCTAAACGAATTTGTTGCACTTAGGGTGATTAAAGTACCAGATATAGCGGCCTGCCACTCACCAGACAACAAAAATAATCTATAATATACAAAAGATTATAGCTTATTGATGGCCGTTTTGACGACCTTTGCACCTGCAACCTGTGGCTTTTTTGGTATCTTTAAACGCGTCTACTCACCTATGCTTCCTGTATTGGTGAGGATTCAATACTAATCCAGATGAGCAGGTCGCCATGCGGTGGATAAACTCAGCCGCTCACGGTATCAGGACGCTCACATGTATTGCGATCAGGGCGTGCCATTTTTGCCTGAATAGCGCTGAGCCCCGCTTGCCTTCAGGCTAGCTACTCATTTAAGTGGATCAGTATAGTAAAAGATATCGCATCCCTGATAAGGTGCAATGCCAATTACAGGTTAGTGAGCATATGGGCTCAATATGAATCGTCAATGAATTTGCTTCGGTTAAGCGATGTATTACTGTTTTACTAAGTTAAACATACCATTATAGTAGTAGTGTCTGACCTTGAATGGCTGATGTGGCAATCTCAACTCAGCCAAGTAAATTTGAGTGGTTAAGGAAGCATATGAGTCAACATCACACCTCGCGTTCAAGACCTCAAACGGCCCTGTTGTTAACCGGTGGCGGCGCTCGTGCGGCCTATCAGATTGGTGTACTTAAGGCACTGGCACACAGCCAGCCCAGAACCGCACCGCTGCCATTTCGTATTATTAATGGTACGTCGGCGGGCGCTATCAACTCCGCGGGCCTTGCCTGCTATGCCTCAAATATGCATCTGGCCATTCGAAAAGTGGAGTCTATCTGGAAAAACTTCCATACAGATATGGTCTATGAAAGCGGTTTTATCGGGGCATTTGGCCATATTCTGGGTAATATGATGCGAAGTTTTCAGGCGGAATACATTAACCAGCCACCAGCGAGTTTGCTCGACAACACCCCCCTTCGCCATTTATTGCGCGATGTGCTCGATCTCTCGCGGATCGACCGCCACATTCAGCGCGGTTATCTGGATGCCTTGTCTGTTACAGTTTCCAGTTACTCGACTGGTCGCTCTGTGTCGTTTTACCAGGCCAGAGATGCACAACCCTGGCAGCGCGCTAAACGTATTGGCGTACCCGATCACATCACGCTTGATCACCTGATGGCGTCCAGTGCCATTCCCATGGTGTTTCCCAGCGTACGGGTCAGGCATCATTATTATGGCGATGGCTCAATCCACCAGCTGTCGCCACTCAGCCCGTCAATTCATCTGGGGGCAGAAAAAATCTTTATCATTGGTGTGGAGCAACCCAAAATACCCACGCCAATTGGTTACGAACCGCATTTTCCGGGCATGTCTGTGGTGGCAGGTCATTTACTTGATAGTGTATTCAGCGATACGCTGCAGTCTGATCTTGAGCGACTGGAGCGGGTTAATCGTACGGTGGGCCTGTTGCCTGCCAGAGACAAACACAAAGAGCTTAAACATATTAATACTCTGGTGGTTAACCCTACTCACAACTTTAATGAACTGGCGCTGCACTACTACGATGAACTGCCAATGGCCATCAAGCTGTTACTGCGTTCTATCGGGGTAAAACGGCACTCTCCGTCGAGTTTAACCAGTTACCTGCTGTTCGAAAAAGCCTACACCCGACAGTTGATTGAGTATGGCTATCAGGATGGCATAGACAGGTTAGACGAGATACGCGCTTTTCTGGAGCTGGATTAACGGGCCTAAGGCAGGCCGTCTAACAGGAATTGTTCCGCCCGCTCTACCCGACGCGGCTTGCCCTTTAGCAGCAATACATCACTGGCGCACAAGGTGGTTTCCTCATCGGGGATGGAAATTTCCTCTCCGTTGCGCCGCAGTGCTTTTACCACCACTTTATGGCGCGCCAGATCCAGCTCTGCGATTGACTTATCTACAGCGTAGGCGTCGTCAGGCAATGCGATTGCATGCAGGTATTCCAGCCTGTCTGAGCTGTAGCTTGCGCCTTCCGGGCCCGCGTATTCTTTCATTTCCTGGCTGTCGCCGGTAAAAAAGCCGTGTAAATATTCGTAGCGATTTTGTCGCTCTATACTCACCCGTTTAAGGATCCGCCGCATCGGCACGCCCGACATATACAATACATGCGACACCATCATCAGGCTGGCCTCCAGCGATTCGGGCACCACTTCTGTCGCCCCCAGCTCTTTTAAGGCCTCAAGGTGGGTGTCATCTTTCATTCTGACGAGAATTTTTACCTCTGGCGCAAAACGTTTCACTGCATCAATGACCGCCTGAGCTTTATCAAAGTCATTCAGTGAGATGATCACCAGGCGGGCCTCACTGACATTGGCAGACTTGAGCACCTCTTGTTGGGTTGGGTCACCAAACACCACAGGCTCACCGGCGGTCAGGGCCTCCTGCACAATCGCCGGGTTGCGCTCCACCGCAATGTAAGGAATGGCCTCCGGACGTAAAAACCGGGCAATAGTCTGACCGACACGAGCATACCCAAAAATCACCACATGGTTTTTTACTTTGCTTGACGTTATAAACCCCTGTTCGTGCGGATCAGGTCGGCCTTCGCTGTCAATACGTAGCAGCTTCACAAGACGGTCTGTTTCACTGATCAAATATGGCGTAAGTGCCATAGACAGCACGCCCAGGGCTATCAGAAAAGACGCTACCTCAGCGCTGAGTAGCTGATGCTTGCCGGCAAGAGCCACCAGCACAAAGCCAAACTCCCCCATTTGCCAGAGCAAGATACCTGCTGCAAATGCATCTTTGCGGCGCTCTCCCATCAACTGCGCCAGCAGAAAAATAATGCTTAGCTTCAGTACTATAAGTAACGCAAGCACCAGAATAATGTAAACAAAAGACTGAATGACATAAGAAACATCTAACTGCGTGCCCACGGTGACGAAAAACAACCCCATCAGAATATCGCGAAACGGCCGAATTTCAGCTTCCAGCTGGTGCCTGTATTGACTCTCACCGAGCATCATACCGGCCAAAAACGCGCCCAGTGCCATAGACAGACCAAACGCATAGGTCAGCGCCCCGGCACACAGCGCTACCACCAAAGTCGTCAGTACGAATAATTCATCGGTGCGTGCCATCGCAACTTCATTGAATACTTTAGGCAGCACCCATTTTCCGATGGCCCAGAGTAACATGCAAACAAACGCTCCCTTAGCGAGCGCGAGGATTAAAGCCCCAACCAGCACCTGGTTATCTGACTGACTTAATAAAGGAATGGTGATAAGCAAAGGGACAACGGCAATATCCTGAAAAAGTAATACGCCTACGGCCAGCTGGCCACGGCGTATGTTTAATATTCCCCGCTCTTTAAGCTCTTTGACCACAACCGCAGTAGATGACAAGGCTATCAGGCTGGCAATGATCAGTGCCTCTATCCAGTTAAAGCCGAGATATTTTAAGATCACCGCCAGCACCACAGTGGTGACCAAAACCTGTAAGCTTCCCAGACCAAATACCACACTGCGCATTGCCATCAGTTTAGGAATTGAAAATTCCAAACCCAAACTAAAAAGTAAGAAGACGATCCCCAGTTCTGCAATCAGTTGGATCTCATGGCTGTTGTCTATCCAGCCAAATCCATAACTGCCTGCCAGTAGGCCGGTCAGCAGATATGCCAGGATTGGCGGCAGCCCAACACGCTTGAACGACCACACCAGCGCAACGGCACAGAGTAATAACGCTATCAACCCGGCAAACTGACCCTCCAGGGCGGCAACTAATGTACTGGTGACATCCTCACCTAAAAACCCGGCAAAATTTTGCTGCAAACCGCCTCCCAAGCGTCAATAAAATAGTGTTGAGCAATTTTTATTCACTACTAAATATAGCAAGCAGCTGTTTTTCAGCCAGTTTAAATTTTTGGCATGAAACTCGCTTAGAACAGACTGAATGTTGTACTTTAGGGGAATATTAGATGGAAAATGTCCATATTTTGACTCAACGGGCGCCGACGCGCGGGGATTTTTTGCCGTTTAACGCGCAAATGCAAATGTCGCATGTCCCCGAAAACCCGATGAGCCTGACTGAAAAACTGCAAACAACTCTGGATGTGAATGGACTACTCGACATCTTTGCTGGTTATATTAAGCGCATAATAAACCTGGCCGGACTCCAGTTTCACTCGAGTGAAGGCGTGTTTCAAATGCAGCAGAGCAACAACCAGCTCAGCCCTTATACCTTTGATCTGGAATTAAACAACCAGCATCTGGGTCAGATTGTGTATTTTAGTAAATATCGCCTGAGTGAGGCACTGCAGGCCAGGCTAGTCCAGCTGCATACTTGCTTGCTGTATCCACTGAGAAATGCACTGATGTATCAGCGCGTGTTAAAGCTGGCAACCAAGGACTCACTGACCGGATTATCAAACCGCAGCCAGTTCAATGAGTTTTTGGCGAAGAAACTTGAACGCAGTCGTCGTCACCACTGCAATTTTAGCCTGATGCTGTTAGATCTGGATAATTTTAAGCAAGTGAACGATCTCTATGGCCATAAAATGGGTGACAACGTGTTGATTGAGTTTGCCCGTATTCTGGAATCATCTGTGCGGGCCACAGATACCGTATTCCGTTTTGGCGGCGATGAGTTTGCGATCCTGATTGACGATCCAGCCTTTACTACCAACAAAGTAATTGCAGAACGTATTATGGCATCGGTCAGGTGTTGCACTGTCATGAAAAATCATGATGTCACAACCAGTATTGGTTTTACACTGGCCACCAGCCAGGACTGTCCGAATGAGATTTTCTCGCGGGCGGATAAAGGGCTGTATCGCGCTAAGGACGCAGGCCGAGACTGCGCACGTACAATTTAACCTGCAACAGCTCGACCATATTGCGTCCCCTAACGCGATATGGTCTTTATACCAATTTCACTTAATACCTGTTCAATTTGAAGGAGAAAATTGGTATTACTTGCGCAGCACTGCCAGTTTGTAAAGCAACAGCAGCAGGGCAAAGCCACCAAAAAAGCTGTTGATCACCCAGGCCAGTGACAAAAAGTCTGGCAGATCACTGAATATGATGGCCAGCATGGGGGCACCCAGGCCAAAAATAAAAAAGCTGCCGCCTTTACCGTGCCAGTAAGCCAGCAACAGTGCTGCACTGAGCCCACCCACGCTTAAGCTAAGCGCGACATTGGCAATGTTCAGTCCACCATTTACCGCCAGGATTGCAAACAATGCACCGCAGCCAAGTACTGCCCAGATAGCTTTGTTTGCCAGCGATTCACCGATCTTTTGTGTTTCTTGCATCTTCTAATTTCCAGTTGAGTCCCTGAGACGACGCATACGCCTCATTAACGAAAAAGCCCACCACCTGCACCAGCTCGTCGTTGTAATAAATCAGGGGCACACGGCTGCGCTCCCAGGTTGGGACACCATAATCTTTTAACCAGTGCTTCAGGGTATTACGGCCACTTCGTCCAAGTGGTTTAATTTTCTCACTCAGACAGTTAAAACGTACCGACACTTGCTCATCTGGCGCAGGCATACGCACACCTTTGCCCTGTTGCACCTGTAAAACATGGGTATCATCCAGCACCACCGGCGTCTGACCTATATCATGGTTTTCACGCCAGGCTGGTTGTTCTATTACCCAGTAGAGTGCGCCTCTGAAACGTCGAACCTGCCCCTGAGGCAAAGTCACAGCCATTTGTGCGTCTGCTCTGGCGTTAAGTGCCTGTCCGAGGATCTGTTCAAGCTGCTTATGCGAAGGCATCTGAACGCCCTGCTCCGCTAGCCAGGCTCGCACCAGATTTTGCTGGCGCAACAGCGTAAATCCGCCAAGGCGCTCGATACATAAGCTGTTTTCGTTCGAACAGTAGGCCAGATCCGCTTGGGTAATTTCATCCAGCAGCGCCTGTTGTCCCTGTAGCAATTCAACGGAACGCATAACGCTTGGCACAAACCCTGAAAAACGGGATTTTAACAGGGGCAATACCTGATTGCGCAAAAAATTGCGGTCAAACCTGTCACTGAGGTTTGATTCATCTTCGATATGTGAGATCCCAAACGTGTGCGCAAACGCTTCTATGTCAGCGCGCAGGCAGGTTAACAGGGGTCTCAGACACACCCGACCGGATGGCAACACAGTGCGTGCATGCATCGCCCCCAGCCCTTTCAGACCTGAACCTCGTTTCAGGCGCAGCAGGAAAGTCTCAACCTGATCATCCGCATGCTGCCCGAGTACTAATGCATGATGCGGATATGCGTGTGTATCCAGTGCCTGATAGCGTGCCGTGCGGGCTTGCGCTTCGAGGCTTTGGCGACTTTGTGCAACCACTTTGACCGACGCTGGGGTAAAGTCGACCGCCAGCGCGTCGCATTGCGCCTGACAAAATGCCCGCCACTGAGCTGAGTTAGGCGACAAACCATGGTCAACATAAATCGCCTGTAACGTCAGATGGGTATGAGCTTGCACGTAGTGACGGCATAAGTGCAGCAGCACCACAGAATCAACCCCACCGGAGAGCGCAACGGTAAGGCCACGCGTTACCGCAGGCGTTGTAGCGTGCTTTCCCTCATCAGCCAGTAATTTATCCAGGCTGGCAGCAAAACGTTTATAAAGCGGGGTCTGAATCATAATTAGGGACGTTGTCAGTACTTAGGTCGTATTATCCCGATTTCTCAGATACAAAAAAAGCCGCGATGCGGCTTTTTTCAATCTTGCTGTGTCACTGTGGCTTAGCAGTAACCAAATGACATCAGGCGCTGGTAGCGTTGTTCCAGCATTTCTTCTGTGCTGAGTGCTTCCAGTTCACCCAGATCACGCTTCAGCTGTGCCTTCAGGTTCTTCGCCATCGCATCATAGTTACGATGTGCACCACCCATAGGCTCATCAATGATGGTATTGATGAGATCCAGCTCTTTAACGCGTGCCGCTGATACACCCATAGCTTCTGCGGCCAGAGGTGCCTTTTCAGCACTCTTCCACAGGATAGAGGCACAGCCTTCCGGTGAAATCACTGAGTAAGTGCTGTACTGAAGCATGTTAACGCGGTCGCCCACACCAATCGCCAGTGCACCACCAGAACCACCTTCACCAATGACAGTACAAATGGTCGGCACTTTCAGAGCAGCCATGACTTTCAGGTTGCGGGCAATTGCTTCACTCTGACCACGCTCTTCAGCGCCAACGCCCGGATACGCACCCGGTGTGTCGATGAAGGTGATGATTGGCATCTTGAAGCGCTCAGCCATTTCCATCAGGCGTAAGGCTTTGCGATAACCTTCAGGCTTTGGCATACCAAAGTTACGCTTGATTTTTTCTGCTGTGTCGCGGCCTTTTTGCTGACCGATAACCATGACTGGCTTGTCGTCTAATCGTGCAACACCGCCCAGAATAGCCGGGTCGTTTGCAAACGTGCGGTCACCCGCAAATTCGTCAAATTCAGTGAAAATACGCTCGATATAATCGCGTGTATAAGGACGAAGCGGATGACGCGCAAGCTGAGATACCTGCCAGGCACCCAGATTGTCGAAGATCTTTTTCGTCTGCTCTACGCTTTTTTCCTTGAGGCGGCTGATCTCTTCTTCAAGGCTGAGATCAAGACTGCCAGAGCGGCTTACGTTTTGTAATTCATTGATTTTTGCTTCTAATTCTGCGATTGGAAGCTCAAATTCAAGATAATTGAGGCTCATGCTCTAAACTACCTGTTTAATTAAATTCTAGTTCTATTTCCTGCGCCGCCATCTTGGATAACCGTCTGAGGAGATCATCACTGGGCGTCACACACCATTGCATACCTAATGTCACTTCCGCTATCGCGTCCGGGCGCTGATATTGGATTTTTACCGGACACGTACCGAATTTATACGGTTCCAGTACTTTTTTCAGATTATCGATGAAATTCGCGTCAATTTGCACCATGCTCAATGTCATTCTTATCGCACTGATCCGCTTTTCGCGGGCCTGAGCTATGGTGCAGACTTCTCTGGCGGTCATTGTAATGCCGCCGGAGAAGTTATCAAAGCTGACCTGTCCGGATATTACCAAGATTTGGTTCATTTGCAGCATATCTTGGTACATTTCAAACTGTTCAGGGAATAAGCGTACATCAATTCGTGCGCTCTTGTCATCTAAAGTTATCAGACCCCAGCGTTTGCCCTTTTTGTTGATCAGCACCCTTGCATTGATAACCAAACCAGCAGCCGTCGATTGCACATCGCGATTCGTCGGCTGTAATTCTACTAGACGACCCGAGGTGTAATTTTTTAACTCTTTTCTGTACTGATTTATGGGATGACCGGTCAGATACAAGCCTAACGTGTCTTTTTCACCCTGCAACCATTCATCATCCGATAGAGGAAGGGCTTTAACAAATGCCTGCTCTACTTCATCTGGTTCAACCGCCAGCAGGCCAAACAAATCGCTCTGACCCAAAGACTCAGCTTTGTGATGCTGCTCGGCAGACTTCATGGCGTCTTTCAGGCTGGCCAATAAGGTAGCACGCCCTGGCTGGGTTTTCTCCGGACCCAGCTGGTCGAGTGCACCCGCGTAAATCAGTTTTTCAATTACCCTGCGGTTGAGGCGTTTAAGGTCAACCCGGGCACAAAAATCGAATAAATCCTTGAACGGACCGCCCTGTTCACGGGCTTCGAGAATGGCTTCAACCGGGCCTTCACCCACACCTTTAATGGCGCCGATACCATAGACGATTTCACCCTGACGGTTTACCGCAAACTTATACACGCCAGCGTTGACATCCGGTGGCAGCAGCGTCAACTTCATGTTTTCGCATTCATCCACCAGGGTGACGATTTTATCGGTGTTATCCATATCCGCCGACATTACAGCTGCCATAAACTCGGCCGGATAATGGGTTTTCATCCACAGCGTCTGATACGATACCAGTGCATAAGCAGCGGAGTGAGATTTGTTAAAGCCGTAACCTGCGAACTTTTCTACAAGATCGAAGATCTTCATTGCCAGTTCGCCATCAACGCCGTTGTCTTTCGCACCGTCTTCGAATGTGGTTCGCTGCTTGGCCATTTCCTCGGGCTTTTTCTTACCCATGGCTCGACGCAGCAAGTCCGCGCCACCCAGGCTGTATCCCGCCAGAACCTGGGCTATCTGCATTACCTGCTCCTGATACAGGATGATCCCGTAGGTCGGCTCCAGGATCGGTTGCAGACTCTCATGCTGGTATTGTGCATCAGGGTAAGAGATGTCTTCGCGACCATGCTTACGGTCGATAAAGTTATCTACCATGCCCGATTGCAGCGGACCCGGACGGAACAGGGCTACCAAGGCTATCATATCTTCGAAACAGTCCGGCTTAAGACGACGGATCAAGTCTTTCATCCCGCGCGATTCCAACTGGAAAACGGCGGTGGTTTCGGCTCTGAGCAGCACTTCGAAACTGGCCGGATCGTCCAGTGGGATGGCTGCGATATCAACCGGATCAATACCATCGCGCGCCAGCCGCTCGTTGGTCATATCTAGCGCCCACTGCAAGATGGTTAAAGTACGCAGACCGAGGAAGTCGAATTTAACCAGACCGGCCGTTTCAACGTCGTTTTTATCAAACTGAGTAACCGGGAACTTACCTTCTTCATCACAATACAGCGCAGCAAAGTCGGTAATACTGGTGGGCGAGATAACGACCCCCCCGGCGTGCTTACCAGCGTTACGTGTACACCCTTCAAGAATACGACACTTGTCGATCAGCTCACGTACTTCCTCGTCGCCGTCGTACACTTCTGGCAGACGCGGTTCCACCTCAAACGCTTTGGCCAGTGTCATACCCGGGTCGCCAGGAACGAGTTTAGAAATACGATCTACAAAACCATAAGGATGACCAAGCACCCGACCAACGTCTCGGATAACCGCTTTGGCCGCCATGGTACCAAAGGTAATGATCTGGGAAACCGCCTGACGGCCGTATAGCTTAGATACGTGGTCGATTACTTCATCCCGGCGGTCCATACAGAAGTCGACGTCGAAATCGGGCATCGAGACACGTTCAGGGTTAAGGAAACGTTCGAATAGCAGGTCGAATTCCAGAGGATCCAAATCGGTAATTTTTAGTGCATAGGCCACCAGGGAGCCTGCACCGGAACCCCGCCCCGGCCCCACCGGAATATCATTATCCTTACTCCACTGGATGAACTCCATTACGATCAGGAAGTAACCAGGGAACCCCATCTGGTTGATTACGTCGAGCTCAATTTGTAGTCGCTCATCATAAGGACCACGTTTTTCTGCTCGCTCAGCATCATCCGGGAATAAGAACTGCAAACGCTCTTCCAGACCATCGCGGGACACCTTCACCAGGAAGTCTTCGATTTTTAAATCGCCGGTCGGATAATCTGGCAGGAAGTAAGTGCCCAGCTGAACGGTGACGTTACAGCGTTTGGCTATCTCAACCGTGTTTTGCAGCGCTTCCGGAATATCACTGAATAACTCCTGCATTTGCTCGGGGGTTTTCAGATACTGCTCTTTAGAGAAACGTCTCGGCCGGTTTTTGTCTTCCAGCGTATAGCCGTCGTGGATCGCTACGCGAATTTCGTGCGGCTCAAAGTCGTGCTCATGCAGGAATACCACTTCGTTGGTTGCAACGACGGGCAAACCCCGCTCAGCAGCAAGCGCAACCGCTGCATGGAGGTATTCTTCTTCCTGCTCGCGGCCCGTGCGATGCAGCTCCAGAAAATAATGATCGCTAAAATGGGTCTCGTAGAATTCTACGGTCTCGGCGACCAATTGCGGGTTACCCTTGAGTAGTGCTTTACCGACATCACCGTCTTTGGCACCAGAGAGTAAGATCAGGCCTTCTTTGTATTTTGCAAGCCACGCTTTGTCTATTACGGGCCGGTGAAACACGTGACCCCGTAAATAGGCCTCGGAGATCAACAGCGTCAGATTTTTGTAGCCTTCGTTGTTTTTTGCCAGTACCACGATACGGCTGGGCTCATCCGGGAATTGATCGCTCTTCAGCCAGAAATCGGCACCAACCAAAGGTTTAATGCCCGCGCCATGCGCTGCGCCATAGAACCGCACCAAACCACACAGGTTCATCTGATCTGTTATCGCAAATGCGGGCATGGCCAGCTCAGCGGCGCGCGCCACGATAGGCTTAGTCTTCGCCAGCCCGTCGACCATCGAGAAATCACTGTGTACTCTTAAATGAACAAACTCAGGGACTGCCATAACTACTGCTTCTCCGCCAGAATACGCTGTACGGGTTTAAAACTGGTCCTGTGGTGTGGAGTGGCACCATGCTCACTCAGCGCCGCAAAATGTGCTTTCGTTGGATAGCCTTTATGCGCCGCAAAGCCATATTGTGGATACTGATTATCCAGTTCCAGCATTTCCTGATCCCGCGTGACTTTTGCAAGTATAGATGCTGCACTGATCTCAGCCACCAGGCTGTCTCCCTTAACAACAGCCTGCGCAGGCACAGTCAGCTCAGGTAAACGGTTGCCATCAACAAACACAAACTGCGCTTTCACCGCTAAGCCTTCTACGGCACGCGTCATGGCTAACATAGTGGCATGCAGGATATTGAGCTCGTCAATCTCACTAACCGTGGCACGTGCCACGTGATAGCACAGTGCTTTTTGCTTAATCTCTTGCGCCAATAACAGGCGCTTTTTCTCGGTGAGTTTTTTCGAGTCCGTCAGACCTTCGATTGGGTTAGCCGGATCCAGGATCACGGCTGCCGTCACCACGTCCCCAACTAAAGGGCCACGACCCACTTCATCTACGCCTGCAATAAACTGCACATCAGGACGTTCAATTTGCATCAATTAACTCCACTACTGCCAGTGCCGCCTGTTTACTGGCATCACGGCGAATATTCTGGTGAATATCATAAAAACGTTGGATCAGGGCTGAGTTATCTCCTTTCAGCAAAGGTAGCAATGCATCCGTGAGTGCATCAGGATTACAATCCTGTTGTAAAAACTCTTCTACCAGGGCTTCGTCCGCTAACAGGTTTGGCAACGAAAAATGCTTGATGTTGAAGGTAAAAAAGGTATTAAAAATCCAGTAGCTTAAGGGCTTAAGCTTATAACCAACCACCATAGGCTTTTTGTACAGCATGGCCTCCAGTGTTGCTGTGCCAGACGCCAGTAACACCGCTGTGGCCGCGGTCATGGCCAAGGAGGACTGACCATCGAGTAAAATGGTTCTCAGCTCGGGCGCTACCTGGGCCTGAATAGCCTGAAATTGCGCTTTGCGCTTTTCATTTACCAGCGGGACAAGGATTTTTAAGTTTGGGATTTTATCTGCCAAAGCTTTGGCGGTCAGCAGATAAGTTTCACTGAGCTGGCTAACTTCTGAGCCCCGACTGCCAGGCAACAGAGCCAGTACAGTATCAGAGTCTTTAAGACCCAGTTGCGCACGTGCGGCTGACACATCCACATCCAGAGGGATTTCATCTGCCAGGGTATGGCCGACGAAGGTACAGGGCACGTCATGTTTATCATAAAACGCTTTTTCGAATGGCAACAGAGACAACACCAGATTGGTCGCTTCCGCGATTTTAAAAATGCGCTTTTGTCGCCATGCCCAGACGGAAGGACTCACATACTGTACGGTTTTAATTCCGGCCGCTTTTAAAGGTTTTTCGACGCGCAAGTTAAAATCGGGCGCATCAATACCAATGTAAATATCTGGCTTACGTGCAATAAAATGTTCGACCAATTGTTTGCGTATTTTCAGCAAGCGTGGCAAGCGCCCCAGCACTTCTACCAGGCCCATCACGGCCAGCTCTTCCATATCGAATAAGGTTTCACACCCCGCATCCAGCATTTTTGGACCAGCAATACCGATGAATCGTGCATTTGGGTAATGTTCGCGCAGGGCATGAATTAGCCCGGCACCTAGAATGTCACCAGAAAGTTCGCCGGCAACAATCCCTATCGTAATTTCTTTTTCGTTGGCCATGTGATTCTTTTAGAATAAAAAAACGCCATACAGGCTGTATGGCGTTAGTATATCAGATACAAATATGCGATGTAGAAAGGTTATCGGTCGTTATATAAATTTAACGAACCAGGCCTCTTTCTGAGGTCGCAATAAAGTCGATCATTTGCTGTACACCAGCAAACTTGGCTGCATCCTCACGCATGACTTCCAATGCCTCGTCCAGCTTAAGCCCTTTACGGAATAACGTCTTGTACGCTCGGCGAATCGCCATGATCTCATCCGACTCATATCCTCGGCGCTTTAACCCTTCGGAGTTAATCGCGGCAGGTCGGGCCGGAGTACCCGTGGTTGTAACAAATGGCGGCACATCCTGATTTACACCGCTGTACATGCCAACAAAAGCATGTGCGCCGATTTTACAGAACTGATGTACCCCGGAGTTACCAGCCAGGATAACAAAATCGCCCACATGAACATGCCCGGCCACACTGGCGTTGTTAGCAAAAATCACGTTGTTGCCAATGACAGCATCATGCGCAACATGAGTGTACGCCATAAACAAATTATTGCTGCCAATCTGGGTAATACCTTTATCCTGTATTGTGCCTCTGTGAATAGTGGCACACTCGCGGATAATGTTGTTATCACCAATTACGAGTTTCGTTGGTTCATCCTTGTACTTTTTATCTTGGCAGGCCTCGCCCACTGATGCGAACTGAAAAATGTGGTTGCCTGAACCAATCACGCTGGGTCCTTTAATTACCACGTGAGATTCAATTTTACAGTTATCTCCGATAACAACATCGTTACCGATATAACTGTAGGGGCCAACCGATACGTTTTCGCCCAGCTGAGCACCTGACTCAATAATTGCAGTAGGATGGATCACGCTTAAAACTCTCTTCTTGCACACATTATTTCAGCGCTACATACGACCTTACCGTCGACCTTAGCAACACCAGAAAATTTCCAAATATTGCGGCGCTCTTTAACAAATTCAACATGTAAATGCATGGTGTCACCAGGCACAACAGGATGCTTGAAGCGCGCATTATCTATCGCTGCAAACAAGTATAGTTCATTATCGCCGCGGTTTTCGACTGTCTTAAAGCCCAGAAGGCCAGTCGCCTGAGCCATTGCTTCTAATATCATCACGCCAGGGAAGATTGGCTGATCAGGGAAATGACCGGTAAAGATAGGCTCATTGGCAGTCACATTTTTAACTGCGTGTAAGTATTCGCCCGGTTTGTGGTCAATGACCTTGTCTACCAGCAGCATCGGGTATCGATGTGGTAGTAGCTTGAGGATTTCTTGAATATCGAAGCTATTTAATTCGTTGGCCAAAATAACATCCTTTAGTTATCAGTATGTTTAAGCTGTTCAGTGAGGCTTTCCAGCGCTTTTAATCGCGCCTTAAAATCAGAAAGATTGCGTAGATGAGCAATATTTTTACGCCACTCTTTATTGGTGGTGTGTGGCATACCTGATGAGTAAATCCCCGGCTCGGAGATCCCTTTGGTCACCATGCTCATACCTGTAATGACGACTCCGTCACACACTTCATTGTGTCCGTTGACAGCCACCATACCGCCTATCTGGCAGTATTTACCGATTTTCACGCTACCGGCCATAACACTACAGCCAGCAATGGCCGTACCGTAGCCAATTTCAACATTGTGTGCAATTTGAATTTGATTATCCAGGATCACATTGTCGTGGATCACAGTGTCATCCAGCGCCCCACGGTCAATGGTCGTGCTCGCTCCGACTTCTACGCGATTACCGATAATGACGCTGCCAAGCTGAGGAATTTTAACCCACTCTCCGCCTTCGTTAGCGTAACCAAAGCCATCACTGCCGATCACAGCTCCAGACTGGAATAAGCATGATTCACCAATAACGACTTCGTGATAAATGGTGACATTGGCCCACAGTTTAGTCTTTGCACCTATGCGGGTATGCTTACCAACAAAACAACCTGGCCCAATCTGAACGTCATCGCCCAGCTCAACGCCCGCTTCTATTACGGCATTAGCACCAATGCTGACATTTTGCCCAAGCTTAACGGATGCATCTACTGATGCCCGCTCATGAATACCTTGTGCGGCATTGGGTGTGGTATCCATATATTGCGCAAGTTTAGCATAGGCAACATATGGATTATCACAGATAAGCTTGTTACCAGAGAAGTGCTCTGCTTCACCAGGCGCGAGTATCACGGCCCCTGCTTGCGTAGATGCAAGTTGGCTGCGGTACTTTTTATTCGCAAGGAACCCAATGTCCTTATCACCTGCATTCAGCAAGGTGGCGATTTTCTCAATTGGCTGAGCCGGATCGCCTTGTAAATCGGCGCCCAGTGCCTCAGCCAACTGCGACAAAGTGTAGTGTTTGGTCATTACTTTTTACTGACTACTTCAACAATTTTATCAGACAGGTCAGAAACTTTATCAGGGTTGAAGTAAATTGTCGTATCTTTTACTCGAACTTCGTCATATTTTCCTTTTTTGGCAACTTCTTCAATGGCATCAACGATCAGTTTCTGAACTTTTGCCAGCTCCTGGTTTTGACGCACTTTGATTTCTTGCTCAAGAGGACGACCTTTTTTAGCCAGCTCTTGCTGCATGCCCTGAATCTTTTCACGCAATGCAGCTTGCTGGTCTTCGCTCATTGTCGCGCTTTCACGCTTGAACTTTTCAGCTTCGAAACGGATGTCACCTTGTAGTTTTTCTAATTCTTGGCGACGTTCAGCGAATTCAGCTTGTAAAGTTTTCTCAATCTCAGCCATTTGCGGCAACTTGCCATAAATGCTTTGCATATCGACCAGGCCAACTTTGTGTGCAAACGCAGACGCAGACGCCCCCATCATGAGTGTAGCCATCAGCGCCATGGCCGAAGTTTTAAATAGGTTTTTCACAATTAGCTCCTTAGAAAGTATTACTTATATTGAAGCTGATGAAGTCTGTTTCATCATCTTCTTCTTTTTTCAGTGGGTAGGCGAAACTGATCAGCATAGGCCCCATTGGCGAGATCCACTGTACAGATAAGCCCGTAGACACTCTGAATCGACTTGGATCAGAGTAGTCTGACAGTGTGTTATAAACACTTGGTGACAAGTTGGTGTAACGATCAACGTCAAACTCCGTATCCCAGACGTTAGCAGCATCAATAAAGAGGCTGGTACGCACTGAACTGGTGTTTTCCTCATCCATAAACGGAGTTGGAACAATCATTTCTATACCTGCCAGCGCTTTTGCGTTACCGCCGATACGACCACCCTGTACCAGGTTATCAAATTGCGGATCACCACCGATTGAGCCAGGTATTGTACCATCTGGCAGTGCTGTACCGCCGATAGCGGTAGGGACACGCTGCAACGCGCGCGGCAAAATGGTGTTACGGTCAAAGCCGCGCAATTCCATTTCAGTGATACGGTAGAACTCCTGGAACGGCAGTGTTTGCTCAAAGCCGTTAACTTCTCCGTAGCCATTACCATAGGCAAGTCCCGCACGAGCAGAGAATACCCAGCGATGGTCATTACTGACTGGCCAGTAGAAACGTGAGTCGTAGTTGATTTTAAAGAAGTTCAGATCCGAGTTAGGAGTGGTAACCCTGAAAGTGGCACTTTGTCGTGAACCATCTGTCGGGAACATACCACGGTTAACCGTGATACGAGACCAGCCCACGCTGAGCTCATATTTAGTAAAGTCAAATCCGGCATTCGGGTTGTCTTGATCGGTAAACGCTAAAACCATCACCCGGGATTGTTCGTAGTTCGGAATTCGATCCAGCTCTTCTTCAATCCAGCGCACACCAAAGTTGATACGGTTAACGGCATCGATTGGGAAACCAAAATTGGTGCCAATACCATAGTTAGTCTGGTCATAATCAATCAGACCTAACTTAGTACCATCGAAGTCACTGTAAAAAATACTACTGCCCTGAGATACGCCATCCGGTGTGAAATAAGGGTCGGTATAAGAAACGGTGTAACGCTTAGAGCCACGGCCAGTGTTAATGTTGAATGCGAGCTGGTTACCTGTACCCAGGAAGTTGGACTCACTCACCCCAACGTTGAACTGTAAACCACCATATGAGCCATAGGCAACACCTGCCTGGAAGCTTCCAGCGGGTTGCTCTTTTACTTTAAAATCGACATCAACCTGATCATCAACACCCGGGATTGGCTTAACTTCAAAGTCGACACTTTCCATATAGGGTAAACGCTGGATCTGTAGTTTTGAACGCTCCAGACTCTGGTTAGACAACCAGGCGCCTTCAAGCTGAGTCATTTCACGACGCACGACATGATCGGCGGTGACCTGATTACCATTGACGGCAATGCGGCGCACATAAACACGTTTGCCCGGGTCTACGGCCAGCGTCAGCTTAACTTCTTTGTTTTCATCGTCAATATCTGGAACAGTGCGCACTTCAGCATTGGCATAACCAAAACGCGCTAGGTAGCTTTTAATAAATTCTTCGGTGGCCGTTACAATTGAGCCATTATACAGCTCTCCACTTTTCAGTGGCACAACGCTGCGGATCAGTTCTTCACGGCCTAACAGGTCACCAATGAACTCGAAGTCCTTCACCATGTACTGCTCACCTTCGGTGAGGTTTGCAGTGACATAAACAGACTCGCGCTCAGGGCTGACAGAAACCTGAGTTGAATCTATGTTGAATCGCAGGTAGCCACGGTCAAGATAGTAACTGCGGATCTTTTCAAGATCGCCTTCAATGGTTTGCTTCTGATAACGGTCACTCGAGAGGAACTGCCACCAAGGTAAGTCTTGCTGCGACTCGGCCAGCTTCAGCAGCTCTTCATCAGAAAAGAGTTCATTACCCACCAAGTTGATTTGTCTGACGGATGCCGCATCTCCTTCTTTGAACTCCAGCTTCAGCCTTACCCGGTTACGTGGCAGCTCGACAATGCTCGTTTCAATCTTGGCATTGTATTTACCGATACTATGGAAGAACTCGATCAGACCTTTCTCGACACTGTCGATAACGGTTTTGTCAAGGGTCTCACCAGCACGAATATTTTGCTGATCTAAGCTTTGTTGTAGCTGTTCATCTTTGATGTCTTTGTTGCCATCAAACTCAATAGAGGCAATCGTGGGACGTTCTTTGACTTTGAAAATAACCTGATTGCCATCACGGAATGCAGCGATATCATCAAAGTGACCAGACGCAAATAGTGCCTTAATCGTCTTAGACACAGTGTAATCGTCAATTTGATCACCAACGTTGATGGGAATGTGCGTTAACGCAGCGCCCAGCGCAACGCGCTGCAGGCCTTCAACTTTCAAATCTTCTACGATAAAGGAGTTTTGCCCCAGAGCAGCAAAGCTCGCGCCCAGTAAACTCGTTACAGCTAAATGTTTTTTTATAGGCATTTTATTATCTTTATCCTTTACAGCTTACGGCGAACAGTGCGCCTCAATTGCTATCGCACCTAGCGGCCTAAAGCCTCGATACATCGTTAAGTAGTGCAAAACAAGTTAGCGCCAGGAGCACAACCGCACCCACCTTGTAGCCTAACTCTTGTGTCTTTTCAGAGACCGGTTTTTTGCGAATTAGTTCAATAAAGTAATACATTAAGTGCCCGCCATCTAAGACCGGCAGGGGTAAAAGGTTGAAAACCCCAAGGTTCACGCTAATTAAGGCCAAAAAGCCTAAAAATGCGACAAACCCATAACTGACACTATTTCCGGCCCCAACAGCTATGCCAACTGGCCCACTGAGATTCTTGACCGATACCTGGCCGGTCAATAAATTACCAATCATCTCAAAACTGAGCGCCGTCAAATCGTAGGTCTTTTTAACGCCCAGCACGATACTATCGAATACCCCGTATTGTCTAGTTTCAATATAACCTTCCGGCCAGGGTTCAAGCACTGGCACGACCCCTAAATAACCTGTCAACACCCCTGAGCTGTCTTCCCGCCCCTGTGGTGTTGGGTAGAGGTCAATTTCCTCTCCAGCTCGTTGTACAACTAAATGACTGCGTTTTTGTGCTGAGGTTTGTACCAGCTGAACAAACTGTTCCCAGGAGTTAAGAGGTTCATTGTTATAACGCAGCAGTTTATCGCCAACCTCCAGTCCGCCGTCCTCTGCAGCTGAGCCTTTAGCGACCTGAGCAATTTCTAGTTTAAGATTGGGGCGATAAGGTTGGATCCCCACAGATGTCAGCGGCGGGACGTCTTGCTCGTCTAGTCGCCACGCTCGGGTATCGAGTTGACGCAAGGCCAGTTGTCCCTTGCTGTCCTGAACTTTGAGTATTACCTCTGATTCGCCTAAGCCACTCATCAGCGCAAACGTTACTTCCTGCCAGGACTGAACAAGCTGTTCATCAACACTAATGATGCGGTCTCCGGATTGCACCTGCGCCAGCTCAGCAATACTATTTTTCGTCACGTCTCCAACAATGGGCTTGGCATTTTGCACCCCGATCATATACATCAGAGCCAGTGCGAAAATAGCGAAAATAAAGTTTGCAAGTGGCCCTGCGGCTGAAATCGCAATTCTGGAAAGGACGGGTTTATTGTTAAATGACAAGTGCTGTTCTGCTGCGTCGACCTCATCGACTCGTTCATCTAACATGCGAACGTATCCACCCAGAGGGATAGCAGCGATCACGTATTCGGTTCCCAGTTTGTCGTACCAGCGCACCAAGGGCTTTCCGAATCCGATAGAAAAGCGAAGTACCTTGACGCCTGCTTTTCTGGCAACCCAGAAATGGCCATATTCATGCACAGCCACTAAGATCCCCAGTGCGACGATGAAAGAACCCAGGTTCCAGAAAAATTCCAACATAACTACTCCTACTTACTGATCAGTTCCCTGGCCAGCCTGCGCGCTTGCGCATCCTGTGCCATTATCGCGTCCACAGAGTGTAATGGTTCCTGATGGCAGCGTTCAAGCACTTCAGCGTTAATGCGATAAATATCGCAAAATCCTATTTGCTCGTTCAAAAAGGCCGCGACCGCTATTTCGTTCGCCGCATTCAGCGTTGTTGTTGCTGACTGACCGCTGCGGCAGGCATCGATTGCCAACTTTAAGTTGGGGTAGCGATTGAAATCGGGTTTGGTAAAGGTGAAATCAACAATATCTGAAAAATCGAGTGGTTTTACGCCCGCTTCGATTCGCTCCGGATAGGCCAGACCATAAGCGATTGGCGTGCGCATATCGGGTTGTCCCATCTGTGCGATGACAGAGCCGTCGATGTATTGCACCATAGAGTGGATCATACTTTGTGGATGGATCACTACCTCTATGTCGTCCGCCTGACAGTGGAAAAGCCACTTTGCTTCGACAAACTCAAGGCCCTTGTTCATCATGGTCGCGGAATCAACTGAGATTTTCTGTCCCATTGACCAGTTTGGGTGTGCGACCGCTTCCGCAACGGTGACATCAGCCAAGGTATTAATTGCGCGATTCAGGAAAGGGCCCCCTGAGCCAGTAAGGAGAATTTTTTTGATCCCCTGAGTATCGAGTTGATTGCTTTGGCCATTTTGAACCGCCGTGGGCAGGCACTGAAAAATAGCATTATGTTCACTGTCTATGGGGAGCAAAGTCGCACCGTGGCGCTTTACTTTGTCCATAAACAATTGTCCGGACATCACCAAGGATTCTTTATTGGCCAGTAGGACTTTCTTGCCCTGCTCGACTGCCGCCAGCGTAGGCAGTAAACCTGCGGCCCCAACGATCGCCGACATTACAATATCAACGTCTGGGTGGGCAGCCATATCACACATTGCCTGAGTGCCGCAGAGCACCTCGGTCGGCTGAGCGCTCAGCGCTTCCTTTACCTGCCTGGCTGCTTCTTCGTTACGCATTACCACGTAGCGAGGTTGATGCTGAAGGGCCTGCTCAATCACCAGCGACACATTGTTGCCAGCTACCAGTGCAAAAACCTGGTAACGCGCGCTGTTTCTGCCTACGACATCAAGCGTGGATGTACCAATTGAACCGGTAGAGCCTAAGATAACCAGGTTTTGTTTGTCACTCATAGTGTCACCGTCCAGGCATACAGCAAAGCGAAAATGGGAGCAGCGGCGGTTAAACTATCGATACGGTCAAGAATACCGCCATGTCCCGGCAAACATTTGCCCGAGTCTTTTAACCCGGCTTCACGTTTAAACATGCTTTCCAGCAAATCACCGACAGCAGAAAACAGCGCTATCACAACGGTTAAGCCGGCATACAATAGCCACTGGTGTTGCTCTACGTCGCTGCAATAGCAGAAAATAACCACAAACACGACAGACGTCAGTAAACCGCCGATCAACCCTTCAATGGTTTTATTGGGGCTGACGTTAGGCATCAGCTTGTGCTTGCCAAAATTCTTACCTGCGAAATAGGCACCGATATCTGCACTCCAGACAATGCCCAGCACCACCATGATTAATACCGAGCCATATTGCTCTGCCTGATGATACTCTGCACTGCGCAGTACATTCAGTGCCAGCCATAGTGGAATTAAGGTCAAAAAGCCGGCGATGGTACGCATGATCATACCTTCATTCCAGGCTCTGGCCATACGCGGATAATTCATAACCAGAACGGTTGCAACCAGCCACCAGGCTGCGGCGAGCGTAAAGACATAGTTCGCATCTGCAACCAAACGCCCTTGTTGCCATAATTCAGTGATCGGCCAGTGTACATGAAGAGCCGCCAGCACCGCTGCCATAATAAGGACGTAGACGCCTTTGTGGAGCCGATTAGTCAGGCCTATAAAGGCCGCCCATTCCCAGGCGCCCATCAAAATAATGGCGCCGGCAATCACGCTAAATAGTTTAAGTGGTGTGAAAAACACCAATAGTAAGGCCAGTGGCGCCAGCACCACCGACGTCATAACACGTTGTTTTAACAAACTTTATACCTTCAACTTGTTGTTTTGCGCTCGGCGAGTAATTGTTTTATTTGTTCGCCGGTACAACCGAAACGTCGCTCTCTGGAAACGTAGCAGGCAAGCGCCTCTGAAAATGCTTCCTCATTAAAATCTGGCCATAGCGTTTCGGTAAAATAGAGTTCAGCATACGCAGCCTGCCACAGTAAGAAATTACTGATGCGATAGTCTCCACCCGTTCTGATCAACAGATCCAGTGGACTTTGGTCCGCCATGGTTAGCTGTGAAGATAGCGCCTCTTCCGTAATGTCGGTTGGCTGAATCTCACCACTGGCCACTCGCTGTGCAAGGGACTGGGTCGCCTGCACTATATCCCAGCGGCCACCATAGTTTGCTGCGATATTTAGCTTCAAACCTGTGTTGCTTTCGGTTAACTGTTCTGCATCAGCGACTTTTTGTTGTAACCCGGCTGGGAAGCGCGAGATATCGCCTATGATCGACAGTTTCACATTATTCTTGTGGAGCTTTTTAACTTCTTTACTCAAAACAAACAGGAATAATTCCATCAAAGTACTGACTTCGTCTTCAGGACGACGCCAATTTTCGCTACTAAAGGCGAACAACGTCAATGACTCTATCCCTAGCTTAGAGCAAAACTGCACGGCACTGCGCACTGAATCGACCCCTTTTTTGTGCCCAAAAGCACGGGGACGTTTACGCGACTGAGCCCATCGGCCATTTCCATCCATAATGATGGCAACATGTTTGGGCAGAGATTGCTGTGAAATTGCGTCAGCGGTTAAAATCATAATGCCTATTTAAGTAAAAAAAAACGCCGTCTAGTATACCTTAGACGGCGCTGCAAACCTAATAAATTTGTGGTTGCTTAGATTTCCATCAGCTCTGCTTCTTTCGCGCTCAGCTGAGTGTCCATCTCTTTGATAAACTTATCAGTTAGCTTCTGGATCTCGTCTTCTGCCTGACGTGCTTCGTCCTCAGAAATCTCTTTGTCTTTAAGTAGAGACTTCACGTCACCATTGGCATCACGGCGGATATTACGTACCGCAACACGGCCACCTTCGACTTCACCACGTACGATCTTGATAAGGTCCTTACGGCGCTCTTCTGTCAATGGAGGAAGTGGAACACGGATAACAGTACCGGCAGACATAGGGTTCAGACCTAAGTCAGACGCCATAATGGCTTTTTCTACTGCTTGTGCCAGAGACTTGTCAAATACGCTGATAGCCAGGGTACGAGAGTCTTCTACCGTCACGTTGGCAACCTGGTTCAGTGGCGTGTCAGCTCCGTAGTAAGATACTGAAATACCGTCAAGTAATGCCGGGTGCGCACGGCCAGTACGGATTTTAGACAGCTGGCTTGCCAGCGCAGCTACACTTTTTGTCATGCGCTCTTGCGCATCTTTTTTAATATCATCAATCACAGTGCTATCCTATTCTTTACTGTATTAATCGGACTCAGCTGGCGAGTTTAATTACGGTTTTGCCAAGGTTCTTAACCTAAGCCCTTACTCCGCAGCTGGTTGTGTACTGATTAAAGTGCCTTCTTCTTCACCCATGATAACACGCTTTAGCGCGCCTGGTTTGTTCATGTTGAATACGCTCAAAGGCATGTTGTGGTCACGAGCCAGGGTAAATGCCGCCAGGTCCATAACCTTTAATTCTCTTTCAATCACTTCATTGTAAGTCAGGTGACGATGGAGTTCTGCGTCCGGGTTTTTCACCGGGTCATCACTAAATACACCATCTACTTTAGTGGCCTTGATCACCGTATCCGCTTCGATTTCGATACCACGCAGACAGGCTGCCGAATCTGTGGTGAAGAACGGATTACCGGTACCCGCTGAGAAGATCACGACGCGACCTGATTTCAGCAAGCTGATTGCTTCTGCCCAGTTGTACGCATCACATACACCATTAAGAGGAATGGCAGACATCAGTCGGGCATTCACAAACGCACGGTGCAGCGCATCACGCATCGCCAAACCATTCATGACCGTTGCCAGCATACCCATGTGGTCACCCACTACGCGGTTCATACCCGCTTCGGCCAAAGAGCCGCCACGTAAGAAGTTACCGCCGCCGATAACCAAACCCACTTCTACGTCGAGTTCTACAAGTTCTTTTATTTCTTGGGCCATACGATCCAATACTTTTGGATCGATTCCAAAGCCTTCATCTCCCATCAAAGCTTCGCCGCTAAGTTTAAGAAGAACGCGTCTAAAAACAGGTTTTCGATTGATAGTCATAATTTCCGGGCCAAATTAAAAGTGAGATACAAAATAACCGCGCTTATGCTACACATAAATGCGCGGTTATTTTAGAGAATTTTGTGCAGTGACGCAAAAGCAAATCTCATCTCGAGGAGGCTTTTGCATCACTTAATCACCTAAGCGTGATTATTCGCCTTTCGCAGCTGCGATTTGAGCAGCAACTTCAGCAGCGAAGTCTTCTTCTTTCTTCTCGATACCTTCACCTACTTCAAGGCGAATGAATGAAGCAACAGAAGCACCTTTCTCTTTCAGGTACTCGCCAACAGACTTCTTAGGCTCCATGATGAACGACTGACCAGTAAGAGAGATCTCACCAGTGAACTTCTTCATGCGGCCAACAACCATTTTCTCAGCGATTTCAGCAGGCTTGCCTTCGTTCATAGCGATTTCAACCTGAACCGCTTTTTCTTTCTCTACAACCTCAGCAGGTACGTCTTCTGGGTTTAGGTAGTCAGGCTTAGACGCAGCAACGTGCATTGCAACGTGCTTCAGAGTCTCTTCGTCAGCGTCACCAGTTACAACAACACCGATACGGTCGCCGTGACGGTATGCAGAGATGTTTTCGCCGTCGATGTACTCAACGCGACGAACGTTGATGTTTTCACCGATTTTAGCAACTAGTGCAACACGCGTTTCTTCGAACTGAGCTTTCAAAGTTTCGATGTCTGTCTTAGCTTCAGCAGCAGCGTCAAGAACAGTGTTAGCGAAACCCAGGAAGTTTTCGTCTTTAGCAACGAAGTCAGTTTGACAGTTAACTTCAAGAAGTGCAGCGAAACCTTCACCTTGCTTGATCAGGATTGTACCTTCAGCAGCAATGTTACCAGCTTTTTTAGCCGCTTTAGCAGCACCGCTCTTACGCATGTTTTCGATCGCCAGATCGATGTCACCGTTAGTTTCAGTCAGTGCTTTTTTACAATCCATCATGCCAGCGCCAGTACGCTCGCGAAGTTCTTTAACTAGGGCAGCAGTTACAGCCATTAGAATATCCTCAATTCTGAATTCGGTTTTTTGATAAGCGAATTACCGCTTGTAAAGAATATCAAGTCTTCGGAAAAATAAGATGAAGACTTGATGACAGCTTAGTGCGTTACAACCGGCCACCCGCACACCTGTGTTGCCAGTGGCACGGTTTGTAATCTATTACTCAGCTTCTACGAAGTCGTCGCTTTCAGCTTGAGCAACGATGTTGCTTTCACGACCTTCAGTGATAGCAGTCGCAACAGCACCAGTGTAAAGCTGGATAGCGCGGATCGCGTCATCGTTACCTGGGATGATGAAGTCAACGCCATCTGGGTTAGAGTTAGTATCAACAACAGATACTACTGGAATGCCCAGGTTGTTTGCTTCACGGATAGCGATGTGCTCGTGGTCAGCATCGATGATGAAGATAGCGTCTGGAAGACCGCCCATATCTTTGATACCACCAAGGCTCTTCTCAAGCTTTTCCATTTCGCGAGTTTTCATCAAAGCTTCTTTTTTAGTCAGCTTTTCGAAAGTACCGTCTTGGCTTTGAGTCTCAAGGTCTTTAAGACGCTTGATTGACTGACGAACTGTTTTCCAGTTAGTCAGCATACCACCTAACCAACGGTGATTTACGTAGAACTGCTCGCTTTGAATAGCTGCTTCTTTAACTGCTTCGCTTGCAGCGCGCTTAGTACCTACGAAAAGGATTTTACCTTTGTTAGATGCAACGTTCGAAAGGAACTTAAGTGCATCGTTGAACATAGGAACAGTCTTTTCCAGGTTGATGATATGTACACGGTTACGAGCGCCGAAGATGAAAGGCTTCATCTTAGGGTTCCAGTAACGAGCCTGGTGACCGAAGTGAACACCAGCTTGAAGCATATCGCGCATTGAAACGTTTGCCATTTGTATTTTCCTCTAATTTAGTTAGGGTTAGGCCTCCACATATCCCATAACACCAACAAGTTCGAAAATTCGGTTACCCGATAATTTGTTCCGCGCTTGCACCCAAGTGTATGTGTCGATATGTGTGTGTGTTAAAATTAAATTTCGTGTTGTCTTCGTTACAAACAACCTGTGAGCCGAATCCGGCTGAAAGATTTATTTGTAAAAAGACGGCGCGCTTTATACCATATAAAAGAAATTAACTCAACGTTTGGGCTAAAAATCGTTCATAAACTAGCCTGGTGTTGTTGCGTCGAAACTATGACTTGGAGTCTCAATGAGTGCAGTGATCAAAACCCCTGAAGAAATCGAAAAAATGCGTGTTGCCGGTAAGTTAGCCGCAGAAGTATTAGAAATGATTGAACCTTATGTCAAACCAGGGGTGACGACCGATGAGCTGAATACCATTTGTCATAATTATATTGTGGATGTGCAGCAAGCAGTGCCGGCACCACTTAACTACCACGGTTTCCCGAAGTCTATTTGTACCTCAGTGAATCACGTCATTTGTCACGGTATTCCAAACGACAAACCGCTTAAAGAAGGCGACATCGTCAACATTGATGTGACCGTAATCAAAGATGGTTATCACGGCGATACCTCTAAGATGTTCTTTGTTGGTACGCCAAGTATTCAGGGTAAACGTTTGAGCGAAGTCACTCAGGAAGCCCTGTATATTGGTATCCGCATGGTGAAACCGGGCGTGCGCATTGGCGACATCGGCGCTGCGATTCAAAAATATGCCGAGGGCTTTAACTACTCTATCGTACGTGAATATTGCGGCCATGGTATTGGTGCCGAATTCCACGAAGAACCGCAAATTGTGCACTACGGCAAACCAGGAACCGGTGAAGCCCTGCAAGCCGGTATGTGCCTGACCATTGAGCCTATGGTCAATGCCGGCAAGCGCCACTGTAAACTGCTTAAGGACGACTGGACCGTGGTCACTAAGGACCGTAGCCTGTCTGCCCAGTGGGAACACACCCTGCTGGTAACTGAAAATGGGGTAGAAATCCTGACACTGCGCAGCGACGACACCATTGAGCGGGTAATCGAGCACAAAGCATAAGCTGAACTCAAAAACGCCACCAGCCGGTGGCGTCTTGCTTAGCAGACTTGTATGCTGCCTTTTCATCCATTTAAGCGCCCTTACCCTATCACTTTCTCGCATTTTTTTGCCACTTAGTGTAAAACTGAGCTGTGAGTTTTGCGCGCAACATAGGGAGCCCAGGTGGCACTACCAAACAAAGTAAAAACGCTTCTCGACGAAGCGCAAACCTTGAATGACTACAAAAACTGCCAGGCCTATTTTTATAAGTGGCTAAACAATCAGTTTTCTAAACAACCAGTCCGACAGCTTATCAATGCCCGAGCTGAGTTTATTGACCGGCTGCTGATCAAGCTCTACTCCGACACCGGATTGGCCCAATTTCCCGACCTCGCCCTCATTGGCGTAGGTGGATATGGCCGCGGTGAGCTGCATCCGTATTCAGACATCGATTTCCTCTTGCTCTGTAAAGTGGAGCCAGGGCCCGAACTAACAGGATCATTAGAGTCTTTTATGACTTTGCTGTGGGATCTGAACCTGGATATTGGCCACAGCGTAAGAACCCATGAGCAGGTGCTGGAACAAAAACGCGAAGACGTACACTTTACCACCAGCTTGCTGGAAAGCCGCTTAATTTGTGGTAATCACGTAGAGTTCGAGCGACTGAAAAGCCATATTGTCGAAACGCCCATCTGGCAATCGGATGAGTTCTTTATAGCCAAGGTCAAAGAGCAGCGTCTGCGACGCAAAAAATGCCACGGTACGGCTTATAACCTTGAGCCTAATATCAAAGAGAACCCTGGTGGCCTGCGCGACCTTCAGACCATCTTTTGGGTAGCTAAAAAGCACTTTCACGCCGAAACGCTGGAAGAGCTTATCAGCCATGGTTACCTGACTCATGAAGAATATCAGGAGCTGCTGGAGTGCCTGGAAAACCTCTGGAACATACGTTTTGCATTGCATCTGGCCGCCGGGCGCAGCGAAAACCGCCTGCTGTTTGACTATCAGCCTCATGCCGCGGAGCTATTAGGGTTTGGTTCAGAAGGTAAAGCGTCCGTTGAGCGTATGATGAAACGCCTGTTTCGGATCATGAGCCGGGTACGGGAAATGAATCAGATGCTGCTGTCCTATTTTGAGCAGAGCATTTTACCGGATCAAAGCGAGCAAACCGCAGTGCCACTCGATAATCACTTTGAGCGTGTTGGCAAAAGAATTCGGGTCAAGAACCCTTCTGTATTCTTTCGTCGGGAGAACCTGATCTTATTGTTCGAGCACATTGCCGACAACCCGGAGATCACCGATATCGACCCCAGCACCATACGTACGGTGCGCCAGGTAAGACGACGTCTGCTCGGTGACTTACAGGATTATGCCGCCTGCCGTGACGCGCTGATGCGCTTGCTTAAACACCCTAATGGCATGGGTCGCGCATTTACCCTGATGCATAAGCACGGGATCATTGCCGCCTATTTGCCACAGTGGCGTAATATCTTCGGCCAGATGCAGTTCGACTTGTTCCACGCCTACACCGTGGATGAACACACCCATAAGCTGATCAACAATATTTATCGCTACTTCAGTCATGAGCATCAGCATGAGTTTCCGCTGTGCTCTGAAATTGTCACCCGTATGGATAAGCCCGAGTTACTGTATTTGGCAGGGATTTTCCATGACATTGCCAAAGGCCGTGGCGGAGATCATTCAGAATTGGGAGCTGTAGATGCTTCAGCGTTTGCACGCATGCACGGCTTTTCTTCATCCGACAGCAAACTGGTTGCCTGGCTGGTCGAAAACCACCTGCTGATGTCGGTCACCGCGCAGCGTAAGGACATTAATGATCCGGATGTGATCAATGAGTTTGCCTCACGCATCAAAAATGAGCGCCAGCTTGATTATCTCTACTGCCTGACCGTTGCCGATATTCGCGCAACCAATGACAACCTGTGGAATGACTGGAAGAATACGCTATTGCGTGAGCTCTACTTACTCACCCAGCGAGCATTGCGGCTTGGGCTTGAAAACCCCATGGACATGCGAGACCAGATCCGCGACAAGAAACAGCAAGCCAAACAGCGGCTTATCAACAAGGATTACCGCGAAGACCTGATTGATATGATCTGGGCGCGCTTTAAAGCCAACTACTTTACCGCATTTAGTGAACAGCAAATTTCCTGGCATACCGAATACCTGCTCGGTCGTGATGATTTAAGTCAGCCTTGTGTGGTGGTTTCTGAACAGCCTATGCACGGCGGGACTCAGGTATTTGTCTACGCGCCATACGAAGCCAGTCTGTTTGCCAAACTGGTGGCCGTCATTGGCTCCAAAAAAGCCCAGATCCAGCATGCGCAGGTCCTGACCACCAAAGATGGCTACGTGGTCTTTAGCTTTGTCATTCTGGAGGTGGACGGTCGGCCTATCAGCGGTGGACGGGCCAAAACCCTGCGCCGCAGCCTGGAAGTGATCCTGACCGATCCGAAAAAGAAAATACGGCTCAAGAAAAATCGCTCACAACGCTTTAAAGACTTCAACATTAAACCTAAGGTTGTGGTACGCCCCCATGCACGCAGCGACCGCAACCTGATAGAGATCCAGGCGGTAGATATTCCCGGCCTGTTGACTAAAATAGCCGAGGTATTTCAGCTTCATTCACTGCACATTCACGCCGCACGCATTACCACTGTGGGCGAACGTGCAGAGGACTTTTTTGTGGTCTCGGACAAAGATTATCAACGTCTCAGTGAAGATGCCAAAGCATCACTACATCGCTCACTGATGAAAAAACTCAATGCAGAATCTGAATAAATGAGGACACTATGTCGGATTTAAAAACCATTATTGAACAAGCCTGGGAAAAACGCGATACCATCACGCCAAGTGATGTGTCTCCTGAGGTTAAAAATGCCATTATTGATGCGCTGGCCATGCTGGACTCAGGCGCAGCCCGGGTTGCGGAAAAGATCAGCGGTGAGTGGGTTGTACATCAGTGGCTAAAAAAGGCGGTGTTGCTGTCATTTCGCATCCGCGACAATCAGCCTCTGCGTGATGGCGTCAACCAGTTTTATGATAAAGTCCCGCTTAAGTTCAGCGACTATACACCAGAGCAATTTCAGCAAGGTGGTATGCGCGTCGTGCCTAACGCCGTCGCACGTCAGGGCAGCTTTGTCGGTAAAAACGTGGTGCTGATGCCGTCTTATGTCAATATTGGCGCGTATGTAGACGAAGGGACCATGGTTGATACCTGGGCGACCGTAGGGTCATGTGCACAGATTGGTAAAAACGTGCACCTGTCAGGTGGTGTGGGCATTGGCGGTGTACTGGAGCCATTACAGGCCAACCCAACCATCATTGAAGACAACTGTTTCATCGGCGCCCGCTCCGAGATTGTTGAGGGTGTGATTGTGGAAGAAGGGGCGGTGATTTCTATGGGTGTGTATATTTCACAGAGTACCCGCATCTATGACCGCGAAACTGGTGAGATCCATTATGGCCGGGTACCAGCCGGTGCGGTAGTGGTGCCTGGCTCACTGCCGAGCAAAGATGGTACGCATAGCCTGTATACCGCCATTATCGTAAAAAAAGTGGATCAGCAAACCCGTGAGAAAGTAGGGATTAACGCCCTGCTTCGCTCTGTACAGGATTAATAAGCTGTGAACTCAAAGCCCGGCATAGTAACCGGGCTTTGTGACTGTGACCTCAGAACTCCCATTTAACGCCAAACGACGGGATAATAGGTAACCAGTGACCCCGCTCTTCTTTTTTAAGCAGTTTTCCCAGCTCATTGACCGTATAACTTGTACGTTCGATACAGCATTCATTGTCAAAGTTCAGGACATTGGACACTTCAAAGAAAACCGTTAACTCGCTGTTTGATAAAGGATAGATTTTATGAACTCGCATATCTCTGACTGCCGCTAACCGTAATACGCTCCAGGTCCATTTCCGGTGAGCTGGCGCAGACCACTGCGGTGTTCAGCGAAACATAGACAGCAGTTACAAAAGGGAGGTTGGGTATTGTCACAATACACCTCCGTTGCACATAGTCTGGACGTATTCGGCTACCTCCAGTGGTTGATTAGCACCTCTGGCTGAGGCGCTCTGCTGATAAGCATGGCCAAAGATAAGACCATCGGAAGGCGCGTGCTGAGCAGCCGGCAGTTGTCGATATCGCAAGTGGGACAACTGCCATTGCTGACTGGGAACTTGTCTTGTCATTGTTGTTTTCTCCATCGAAATAACAATGACATCCTGATGCGACAACTTACTTTAGTCGTCCTGTTCGACAGATCAGGACAGTTTTTCTGCGAGCTGTTTGTGCTGTTTTCGGTATTCCCCTGGCGTTACTCCGGTATATCGTTTGAACGCCCCATAAAACGCTGAGCGCGAATTAAAGCCGCTGTCCAGCGACACATCCAGAACACTCCTGTTCGGGTGCGCAAGCAGCTGCGCCTGAGCATGTGTCACTCTCAGCTGATTAATGAAATCGAAAAAACTGACCTTTTTACTTTGGTTGATTGCCTGAGAAACATGGTGCCGTGAATGTCCACTTGCACAGGCCAAATCATGCAGTGTCAGATCCGGATTTAAAAAGAGCTTTTCATCCTGAACCTGGTGTTCAATCAGCCTGCAAAGCTCAGCAGCCAGCGTTTCAGAAAGTGCCGAATTAACGTACTTTTCTGCTTCAGGTTCATATGCCACAACATATTGATTACTTTGAATAAATATTTCTGGTTGACGCAAACCATAGTAACTCATCAGGTAAAACACAATCACAACGCCCAGCTCGGAGAAAAAGAATACCCGCTCTCCGATTAACCAGTCGTAGTGACACCCTATACCGGTGCCATGATCAATGCAGGCCATGGCATTAACTTCAATGGCCTCGTCGAGAAACCATAAGCCGTATAGCGAGCCGAGCATGATCAATAGTCGCCGCAGCCAGTTCAGATTAATCAGCTCAAGTGACGAAAAGTTATTTTCTGAGACTATCTGGTAGGTGCTAAGTCGACGCCATGATAAAACCAGATAAATTGCTACCTGGATCATAGCCCCAAAAACAAACACATTTTCGTACCAGGACAGATACCAAGCGGGTAAATCCGGCGCATACAGATCACCATACAAAAACTGCCATTTACTCTGAGCATCAAGTAAATAAAAAGGCACGGCGCACAGCACAGCGATGAAAAATGGCAGCAGGTGTGTGCGTACAAAAGGAAGGTAAGCTGGCGAAGTTAACCTGCCTACATAGTAATAAAAACAAGGCGCCAATAAAAAAGTAACCGGTTCCTGAAAACCTATCAAATGAGGGACGTAGTTAAACGCGCCGCTTTCATCAAGCAAAATAAAAAACAGCAGCGCAACAAAACACTGGATACACAAGGCAAGCATTCTGTTTGCATCATTCGCTGTATTTTTACGGATGAGCTCATAACTGAGATACAGGCCGTGCAGGCAGCCCAAAGATAATATGACCAGTGTAAACATCTTAATTTATCCACATCAAAGCCATTCCCCGTTGCGGGTCATTAGCGTGTGGCTTTATTGTTAATTATTTTCACATAGTGTGTTCCCTTATTGGCGAAAATGCAAGGCACTATGTAAAGTGCCATTTCGTCATAAACTGAATGAGAAAATGGCACTGCGAAACAAGGTGTTCTACCAGTATAAAACTAAAGCACTAAATTAAGTGGGTACCTTTTCCAGTGTGTTAATACTGATATGAGGCCAGCGGATCAATTCACCTGGTCTGTCTTTGCGATTAAAGAAATCCAGGATCACCGTTTGAGAATACTGTAGCCAGAGCTTGGGATTACCATTTGAGTCGGTTTCTGTCAGCTCGTAAATCCAGAATGTAGAGTGCATCTCTGCTGCGTTCGCCTGGCGAGTAACGAATGGAATATTGTTTACTGACCCCGATGCCGCGGTTGAACGCACTTCCAGCTTGGTTGTATTTCGTACCTTGCCATCTCTGAGCAAAGGTGCAATTGCCTTTTGTAACAGCGCATTTGCCTGAGTCGGGTCAAATACCCCTTCAAACGGATGGTCCCTGAAGTGTTTATAGGGTGCCAGATAAGGGCTTGTATCAATATCCCCCGCTACACCAATAGGTAATCCACTCAGCGCCGGAATTTCGAATCCAGAGTGAGACTGCGCACTCTTACCCAATGCGATCACCGCATCCCCATGAGGAATACTCGACAAGCGAGCAATATCCAGCTCATCGGTCAATTGATCGCGCATATGCAGCCACAATCCAGGCTCATGGTGGATAGCCAGCCCTGGCTTGCCTGCCAGGCCTGACTGTGGGAAATCATCCGCCGCAATCTGATTGATAATTTGGGTGTAATCGAGTGTGGCAACAGATTGGTCGTCCGGGATGCCCCTGTTTGGGACGCCTTTGTCAACCAGATTGAAAGTCAGTGTTTCATCATACTGGTTCATCAACAGGCGATAATCCAGATCACCCGCAGCAAAAGGCAAGGCGATCATGTTCCAACCATGCCCTTGCAGGTTACCAATATTTTGCCAGCTACCGGGCAGATGGCATAACGGGCCCAGCTCTGAATCTTGTTGCTCTCCGATAATAATTTTACGTTGGTTCTGATCAAATCCCAACTGTGATTTAGGTGACGACATAATGAGCTCCTTGTACTTGCTTGATTGCGCCCAAGTCGCTAACAACCCCAATAGTGACAGGCGCATGACGGATGGGACTGCAAGCAGGAAAGCCTTTCAGTTTGTCCGGACATACAAAGGTGAACAGGCAGTCGAAAACAATCAACGACGGCTAAAGGATCCTTGCTCCCACAGCAAAGCTAGTACAGGAATGAAGATTAGACGAATAAAAAAATAAAAACAGGGCACGAGCGTGCCCCGACAACACGATATGTTAGCTGAGGGGACCTGGCTGATAGATATGCTATCAGAGATTTAATGCGTCAGGCCGACTGCTTTTCGTCGACTAAATCGCTTTGTGCCCCTTGCTCCAGCAAACTCATAAAGTTTGGCTGGCCAAAAATCATCATAATATCCAGTAATTGACAGGCTGATAAGTCTGACTTACCGCACTCCCAGTTAGAGATGGTTGCCTGGTCAACGGGTGTGACAAGCTTCTTACCTAGCTCAGCCTGAGTTAAGTTCATTTCTCTGCGCAGGCGACGGATCGCAGTTTGAATTTGCTTCCTGGCTGCTATTGTGTGTGCTTTACGCACAGATTCATTTCTTCTAACAGTAGTCATAACATATCCGCTTATTATCAATCACAGTGTATTACACACCCAGACATAGAGTTTCAGCCTTTGGCGAGTAAGCCCCTTAACACAGGTCTTGAGTTTCACACTTAGCTGATTTTGTTGTCGTTCAAGTGCTTATTTTTCGTCCCGGTTAGACATTTGACTAAGAGTCATGTAGTCTGAACGGGTCAGGTGGATAAATAATTAACCGGATTGGGTCATATGTCAAATACTTTTGCTACAAGATTAAAACAGTTACGTATCAACTTGGGGTATTCTCAGGTTGGCTTTTCAGAAATACTGGATATTCCTACTGCTTCGTATCGAAAGTATGAAAAAGATGTAAGGGAACCAACCTTGTCTGTGGTCAGCAAGTTCTTTTTACACCCGGTGACTAAAGACAGTGCCCTGTGGTTATTAACCGGTGAGCAGCAGACCCACTCAGCACCGCAAGCCACGGCGCAGCCACCCTTGGTATTCCAGACTGACATGGAACAGAGCCTGATCAACAGTATTGCCAGTTCACTTGAGTTTATTGCGCATATGAAATGGTTTACACCTGGTACACAGGCCGGTTATCAGGACTATGGACATATTATCCTGCGCGACCTGAAACCTTTACTTTTGCAAAGCAGTGCCGCACACGACGAAAAAAGGCGAGCCTAGTATTATTGGCCTGAAAAAGCGCTTTTAAAGGTTGTTATTGAAAAAAAGCAAAAGTAACCCAAAGCGACCACTTTCTACTTAACTGACCGCAATGGCTTACTGGCTTGTGTTCAGTCCGTTGACACGAGTTCTTCAGCACATACTAGTGATAACGCCAAACTTTCTGCACTCTCATACGCGCTGGCAAGCGACATCTCGTGCCTTTTATCGTTAAACTCCTGATATTCACTGACTATCTCATGCATAGAGTCCGCTCCAAGATAACGGCTCAGGGTGCGTAAATGGGGCATGAGATGATTACTGCTTTCCCGAATTTCTGACTTGCCAAAGCCAAACTCCCCGCATGAGGCAATAACAACCAAGGTTTTTCCAGACATTAATGGGTGTAACGGAAAGTCACCACGCTTAAGGTCAAAGTCAAATGTTTTGTTAACCCGAATAATTTGGTCAAACCAGGCTTTTAGCTGTGCTGGCATACCATAGTTGTACATGGGGGTAGAAATCACAACAATGTCTGCACGTGCCAATTCGTCGATGAGCGTATCAGAAAGCGCCAGCTGCTGCTTTTGGCTTTCTGTTCTTTTTTGCTCAGGGGTAAACACTGCACCAATCCAGTCCTGATTAATAAACTGTGGTGGATGAATACCAACATCGCGATATATATACTCATCTATCACCCCCTGGTTTTGCCAGGTTTCTATAAACCTGTGCGCAATGCGCTTTGACAGTGAGTTGTGCGATGGGTTTGCATTGCTGATGGCTCTGACGCTGGAATCAATATGTAATATTGTGCTCATAAGAGTGACCTTTTTGATTATTGAACGCAATATAGTGTGCGTCACAGCGCACTATTGAACAAACGATACTATTGCACCTATGGATGAGTTAAAATCATCTATAATCTTCTATTCAGGACGTTGATTTTGGCTTTACATGTTTCCTTACAGGCGCTCAGAGCATTCGAGGCTGCTGCACGTCATAGCAGCTTTAAACACGCCGCAGAAGAACTGGCGTTAACACCCACCGCGATTTCTCATCATATTAGTAAGCTTGAAGACCGTCTTAATGTCAGCTTGTTTATCCGCCAGACCAGAAAGATAGTCCTGACCGATGCAGGCCGACTGCTGGCAACAGCCACAACCGAGGGGTTTACACAAATAGAAACGGCACTGGCGAGCATCAGACAACTTAATGAGGTTGTCCGGGTAACCACCACCTCCTCTTTTGCAGCACAGGTATTACTTCCGGAACTCTATATGTTCAATCAGCACTATCCAGACATTGTGGTGCAAATTGCCAGCGGAGAGCTGATGGATAGTCAGCCACATACAATCCCGATAAGGCTGGGGAATATCAAAGAGGTCCAGGCCGGGGACAGACTGAACGTGGAACACTACAATCTGTTTGGTCATCAGAGCCTTGAGTCACTCAGAACCTCCGACACCCGTCCGGTTATCTATAGCACCCGCTGGAAAAACCCGGCACTGTGTAAACCACCACTCGAGGCCTGGCTGGCTGAAAACGGTTTGAATAAAGCGGATTTTAAGATCCGGGAGTTTGATCAGGAACTATTCTGCGTACAGCAGGCAGTTGCGGAGCAGGCATGGGTATTTTGTTCAGAAACGCTCACTCGTCGGCTGTGCGCAATGGGTCAGCTAAGGCCCATAAGCAGTACAGGTATAGCCTCGGAATTATGTTACTACATTCCCGGGAAAACCCGCTCCCAGACAGATAATGCAAAGAAGTTTATAGCGTGGGTCCAGGAATTAATATTATCCTGAACCGAGTCGTAGGGGCGCACTTGAGGACTGAATCAGATGGGTATTACGTAAAGCGGTTATAACTAAACAACCGCTTGGGGCTGGCAAGTCTGCTCACTTAACAAGCTTAAGTGTGACTTTTTCTTGTTTGGCTATCTGGTGGTTTTCCGCCCGGAATTCTTCAACACGATCGTATATGTCTTTAACGCCGTAATATTGCTCCAGGTTCTTTTCCGCTGCCAGTAAGTCGCCAAACTCCATAACGATTTCATAGGCTTCAGCGTATTTATCTTCCACTTCATTATCATCGTCTTTAGCGACTATGATCAGCGACTTAAAGCGCTGCTCAAATGGTCTGAGCCTTGCTCCCTTTACGATCATGGCGAGCATAAAAATGAGTGCCACTACAATTAACAAACCGCCGATAAATATTAATTCCATGATTATACCTCTCCTTTGGCAAGTCTTGATTCCATTAGCTTGTAAAATGGGTATTTGGCTAAAGTCACAAAGGTAATCACATTCACAATCACCACAAACGGGCCATATACATCGAACAATATATCACTGTTCAAGTAGCCTCGCAGAACTAACTGAGCAAAGTTCATACACATTAATGCAACCGCAATATATGCCACAACACGGGCGGTGGTAGAAAAGCTACAACCCCGGATGGCATGCAATAAATATAATACGGTCATAAACGCAGCACCAGTACACACCAAAGCGAAGTAATAAACTTGACGCATTTGTATCAATTCAAAAGGCATACTTAGAATATAATTTCCAAGACTCGAACTGGATGTGTAAAACACAAGAATCGCCAAGGAGGAAAGAAAGCATGAATGCAGCTCATGATCATCTTGCTTTTTCAAGGTGTTTTTACCACCAAAAAATAAAGCAAAACGGTACTGCTTAAAACTGTAAAGCAAGAATAAAACAATAAACAGCTCTAATCCTGTTATGATCCATCCAGTAACTTGAAAAAACTCATTCATGCTCGGCTAAAACCCTACTATTTACCCGCCAGTAACCAACTCAGCTTCGGGAGAAAGTCTCTGTGCGCGGGGCTGCGACCCATTTCCTCCGCCATTTCCTCCAGCCACTAGCCGTGCACTTTCAGTGCTCAGGCCCGGAGTTCTCTCTAGCTGGGTCATTTTTGATTTATTATTTAAGCTCTTTATAAAAAACTTCATATTTTCCGTCCTTCTAATGAAATGAAAGGACCACCCACTAAGGTTACGCACATGTTAACCTTATTGCCATATAGTAACAAGCACTAATTGCCTTAAATTCACTGAATTGCGGATGATCTCGTACACCATGACATTGGCCAAAAAGCTTAATACTGACCGAATCACGATACCGTTCATGATAAGGAAAATTAGAAAAATTGGAACAACAAAACGATAAACCGGGCTCTCTCCCGCCGATTTGCAACACTCATAACAACCCCGATCGTAAGTTTAATTCGGCCCTCAACGTAATCAGAGCATACCTTTCGGGCACAAAAAAGCCGCGGTCAACAAACCGCGGCTATTGATGTGGGTGCAACACTTATAGTGCGGTTTGCATTTCCTCAAACTTGTCTGTGATCTCAGTGCTCGGCTCAGAGGTTGCCAGGCTTACCGCTGCAATCGCAATTGCTGAGGCGATAAATCCAGGTACAATCTCATAAATTAGCGCGCTAAGCGGCTGACCATTAATAGTCACTGGGCCATAGATCCAGAACAATACTGTTGCAGCACCGACTATCATGCCCGACAGTGCACCGGCAAAGTTCATCCGCTTCCAGAATAAACTTAGCAGTACCAGAGGACCAAATGCAGCACCAAAGCCAGCCCAGGCATTACTGACCAGGCTCAGAATCGTGCTGTCTCTGTCGTAGGCCAGGTAAATGGCACACAGTGACACCAGCGCAACGCTAATCCGGCCAACCAGCACCAGCTCTTTGTCTGAGGCATCTTTGCGCAGGAAGATCTTATAGAAATCTTCCGTCAAGGAACTGGAGCTCACCAATAGCTGCGAAGAAATGGTACTCATAATGGCAGCCAGAATCGCCGCAAGTAGAAAGCCAGCAATCAAGGGGTGAAACAGCAGCTCAGATAAGATCAGGAAAATTGTCTCCGGATCTTCGACCACAATCCCATTTTCGTGTGCGTAAGCCGCACCAAACAGGCCTGTCGTGATCGCGCCCACCGTTGCCACCAGCATCCAGCTCATCCCAATGCGTCGTGCCGTGGGCATGTCTTTTACGCTGCGTACCGACATAAAACGTACAATGATATGAGGCTGGCCAAAATATCCCAGTCCCCAGGACATCGCAGAAATGATGCCGATTGCACCACCCGCACCAACCCAGGTAAGCAGCTGAGGATTAATGTCGTTGAGTGTGACGCTTAGCGGGTTGTCCAACAATGAATAAGTCACAGCGGGTACCAGAATTAACGCCAGGAACATAATACACCCTTGCACAAAGTCGGTCAGGCTAACCGCCAAAAATCCGCCGAACAAGGTGTATAAGACCACCACACCCGTCGTGATATACAGACCAGATTCGTAGCTCATGCCAAAGGAGTTTTCGAACAGTTTACCGCCCGACACCACACCTGCTGATGTATATAGGGTAAAGAAAATAATGATCACCAGCGCCGAAACAATACGCAACGCATTGCCTTTATCTTCAAAGCGATTAGCAAAATAGTCTGGAATGGTGATCGCATCATTGGCTAGTTCGGTGTAAACACGCAAACGCGGTGCCACCAACAAATAGTTTAAAAAGGCACCTATTACCAAGCCGATAGCTATCCAGGTGCTACTGAAACCACTGACAAACATGGCGCCTGGCAGACCCATAAGGATCCAGCCACTCATATCCGAGGCACCCGCAGATAGGGCTGCAACGCTAGGTGGAAGACTTCTGCCACCCAACATATAACCCGACACGTCGCTGGTTGACTTACGATACGCATACAGTCCGATACCCAGCATGGCGATGAAATACATGGCAAGTGAGATCATAGTGCCAGTTTCCAAAATTACCTCCTTTAGTCCGGGCTCCTCTCCACAATATCAGATGCTGTTATTTTCTTAGCTGAGATTGGGACAAAAGCCATTGCGAAAGGACCACTATAACATGGCAAAGATCGCCACCCAAGTTACACGGGGTGAACTGAGCATGATTTGCGCGCAATCCGCTCATACCTTAATACCAAAAGCTGAAACAAGCTGAATTAATTAATGAAATAAGCCTGAGATTGCCTTATATTGTTGTGCAGTAGAAGTATTCAGTCAGGTGTATCTTTCATGTATTTTTATGCCGCCAGGCAGCCAATCCTAAACAAAAACAAAGAACTCGTGGGTTACGAGCTGTTGTTTCGCGACGGGTTAGATAATGTCTTCCCGGAAATTGATGGTTCTGAGGCGACCTCCAGATTGATCGAAGGCAGTCAATTTAACTTTGGCCTGGAAGATTTGACCGACAACAAACCCGCATACATCAACTTCACGCTGGAAACCTTGCTCAAAGGCTACCCCACGATGATGGGACGTGAGCAGCTGGTTGTGGAAATCCTTGAAACAGTGCAGCCGGGCAAGCGCTTGCTTGCCGCCGTGCAGGATCTTAAAAGTAAAGGCTATACCATAGTGCTGGACGATTATCAGCACCAAAAAGTGTGGCGACACTTCTATCCGTTTATCGACCAAATCAAAATCGACGTCCTGACCACGGATATAGAAACCATTAAAGAGATCAAGGAAGCCATTGCACCGTTTAAGAATATTGAACTAGTCGCAGAGAAAGTCGAAACGCATGAGCAATACCAGCAAGCACTGGAACTTGGTTTTAGTTACTTCCAGGGGTTCTTTTTTGCTAAACCCGAAGTGGTTCAAAGTAAAACCTTACCGCCATCAGAGATGGCGCTGGCCGAGTTGCTATACGAGACATCAAGCGTCGACGTTGATTTAAAGCGTATTACCCAGGTATTCGAGCGCGATGTTAACCTCAGCTATAAATTGCTACGTTACTCTAATTCAGCCGCGTTTAAACGCCGCGCCGAAATTTCTACCATTAAGCAGGCTTTGGTGGTGTTGGGTAACCAGGAGCTTAAAAAGTTTTTATCTTTGCTATTTGCGTCACAGGTTTCCTCAGAGAAACCGCTGGAGTTGGTGCGCCTGTCACTCACTCGCGCACGCTTTGCTGAACTATTGGCGGTTAAGCACAAAAAGCTCAAAGACACTGGCATGGCCTTTCTCGCGGGCATGATGTCGCTGATGGACGCCATCTTAGATGAAAGCATGGACAGCGTTATGAATAAGCTGCCACTGGCCATTGAGATCAAAGATGCCTTGTTAAAACAAGAAGGCTTACTCGCCAGCTACCTGACGCTTATCAAGTTGTATGAACAGGCAAACTGGCAAGGGGCGAATGAACTGGCGCAGCAGTTGAGCCTGGATCCGGACCTGCTGCCAGATTATTACCATGAAGCGCTGCAGTGGTGCGACCAACAAATGGAAGTGATGTCGATATAGCACTGTCAGTAGCTTATACCAAACAGCCCCCTTTTCGGGGGCTGTTTTTGTTTCAGGTCAATGTTTTCTAATATCCTCTTCTAAATCCGTGCAAGTGCGACAATTTGTCACATCCCAAGCATCTGTCTGGCAAGTAAAATTCCTCTCAACAAACACGTGAAAACACTTTGGGATGAATCATGACCAGAAACCTTATTTGGCTTGCGGTAACGGCCGCCTTTTCTGCACATAGCCAGGATGCACAACACGACACACACACAGATAACCTTGAACGCATCGTGGTGATCGCCCCTATGCATAGCCCTCTAGACATTAAAACCGACCCAAAGGCACCCAGACAACCTTTACCTGCACAGGATGGTGCCGATCTGTTATCCAGCATTGCCGGTTTCTCTTTGGTTAAAAAAGGCGGCGCCAGCAGCGATCCTGTGTTTCGTGGAATGGCCGGGTCGCGCCTCAATATTATTACCGACGGTGGCCTGACACTCGGTGGCTGCGGCGGCCGTATGGACCCGCCCACGGCCTATATCACACCGCAAACCTACGATACCCTGACCGTTATCAAGGGTCCGCAAACCGTATTGTACGGCCCGGGTAATAGCGCCGCTACCGTGATTTTTGAGCGTGAATCGGAGCGCCTGAGTGAGACAGGCTGGCAAGGCTTTGCCAACGCAACCTTAGGCAGTTTTGGTAAGCGTATGGTGAATGCCGATGTAAAAGGCGGTACAGAAGACTACTATGCCCGTATTGCGGCAAGTAAGAGCGACGCCGATGATTATGAAGACGGCGAAGGCAATTCCATTCACTCCGCGTATGATAAATGGAACCTCGACTCCGAGTTTGCCTACACTCCGGACGACGACAGCCTTTATAGCCTGAGCCTTGGTCGCAGCGATGGCGAGGTCGCCTATGCCGACCGCATGATGGATGGCAGCAAGTTCGATAGAAATCACGTTGCGCTGAACGTTGAATTGAGTGAACTGACAGGGTTTGTCAATGCACTGGAAGCCAATGTGTATTACAACAACATAGATCACATCATGGATAGCCATAGCCTGCGACCATTTACCCCGAATATGATGATGAAAAACCCCACTTCATCCAACCCGGACCGTCGTACCTGGGGTGGTAAAATCATGCTCACTTCGGCTATTAATACACAACATACATTGAGTTATGGCGTCGATCACCAACAAAACCGCCATCGTATCCGCGTCAGCATGAACCAGCCAGTCATGCCCGTCGAGGCCCTGCCGCGGCGCAACAATGCCGAATTTAAACAGACCGGGTTATTTGGCGAACTAGAATATGCCCTCAGTACACAAGGCCCGAAGCGCAGCCAATGGGTGAGCGGATTACGACTTGATGACTGGTCTGCAACAGATAAGCGCCAACAACTTGGTTCCATGATGATGCCAATGACCAACCCAACGGCGAACGAAACACGTGATGACACCCTGTGGAGTGGATTTACGCGCTATCAGGTCCAGCATGAAGACATGAGCTACTATATTGGCGCAGGTCATAGCGAACGCTTTCCGGATTACTGGGAACTAATGGGTGGCGGACGTCGCGCCGTGGACAGCATGAGTGCCTTTTTGTTAGAAACGGAGAAAACCAATCAACTGGATATCGGCTGGATGTTGCAAAAATCCGGCATGACAACGTCCGTTTCTTTGTTCTACAACCGCATTGACGACTATCTGCTGACCGACAATCGCTATGAGGTGATGGACAAAACTCTGGCGGTTACCCGCAATATAGACGCTCAGACCATGGGCCTCGAAATGGAAACCCGAATGGAGCTCAGCAAACGACTGAATTTCACCACCAGTATCAATTATGTGCGCGGCAGCAATAAAACGGATCATACGGCCCTTGCACAACAGCCTCCCCTGCAGGCACGCTTTGCTATGGATTACACGCTGGATAAATGGCAGCTTGGTGGCTTATGGCGTCTTGTAAAAAGCCAGAACCGCGTTGCCATCGGTCAGGGCAACATTGCAGGTCAGGACGTTGGACCCAGTCATGGCTTTGGCACACTGGCACTGAATGTGTCCTATAGCCACTCAGATGAACTGCTATTTAGCCTTGGGGTCGATAATGTACTGGATAAGGCTTACGCAGAACACCTCAGCCGCGCCGGCGCTATGGTCAGCGGCTATGCGCAGATAGACAAAGTCAACGAAGCGGGCCGCACGCTGTGGGCCAATGTGAATTGGCGTTTTTAATCTCACAGCGTCATGGGAGCCTGACTAAGCCAGGCTCTCCTGCCACATCGGCCTGGCATTACTCCGGTTTGATACGAAATTTAACGTTACAGTAAAACCCCGTTGCTATCACCGTTGCTGCGCCTGCCAAAATCAGGATAGCGGACTGCTCTTCACCGAACAGGCCAAGATAATCGAGCAAGGCTGCGGCACTCATCATCAGGCCGCCAACAAATAACCCCCAACCAAAGATTTGCGCAATGGCGTTATGGCTATGATATTTATCCGGATCCCACCCTGCGATTAAAAACATACAGTGCTTTACCCCAATCAGATATGCCCCTACCAGACAGGGTAACGCCGCCACAATAAACACGACAATGGCACCTGCATTTGAATTTTCCATCATTAAGCTCCTTTTAGGGCGGACAATCCGAGCACACAGCCAACCTGAAACACTGTCATGACCGTTGCGCACTCATCGCCCGGATATGATAAAGCATGTTGTGTGCTTTTCGTTCACCTAATGAAGTTACCCTTTTAGGGTCAACTAGGCAAATACCTGGCACAAAGGCCGTTCAGAAAGGAAAAGTCTATTTGCAATATCATAATAAAAAAACCGGTCAGCGAATGCTGACCGGCTTGATAAAAGGCTACAGATTCTCGAGGAAGTCCTCATCGAACTCTTCTGGTTCCTCCTCAACGGGCGGGTTGCCATCATGGAGTTCATACAGCTGGCGCTGAAAATACACGTCTTTAAGGAAAATATATGGGTCGAGCGACTCATTAAGGAGCTTTTCCTGCGACATCAGGCTGGCTCTTGCCTCAACGGCGCGCAGCGCAAATACCAGAATAGTTTGCGGCGTAGACAGTGCTATTTCTGGTAGCACAACGTTATCGACCACATCACCGGTGAGGTTACGAGCCGTCGACGGACCATAACCCGGGATCATCAGATAGGCACCGTCACCAATACCCCAGACACCCAATGTCTGACCAAAGTCTTCATCTTTGTGTTCCAGGCCCAGCGTCTTGGCCACATCAAACAGGCCAAAAATACCCACGGTTGTGTTCACCATAAAGCGCGCAACATTGACGCCCGCATCGCCCGGTTTGGCCTGCAGGGCGGCGTTCACGGCATCTGTTGGTGCAGCAAGGTTAGTCGTGAAGTTCACAATACTGCTGCGCACCGGTGCCGGTGTAATGGCAATATACCCTTTCGCTGCAGGACGTAAGATGTAGGCATCCAGAACATCCATATTAAAGTCGTACAACGGCCGGTTGAGCGACTGTAGTGGATCTCGGGGGTCTTGTTTTTCTTCGGGGACTTGCGCACACCCTGATAAAATTAGCGCCAAAGCGGCGCCAACGAGTTTTTTATACATTTAGCTTCCTGTGCTGGTTATAACACGACTGATAGTGACCGAAACCTGCTGTGCTTCTGGGGTCATCGTGATGCTCTGAGTCGCGCCTTCAAGCTCACCGCTCTGCAGAGCCACGTTGCCATCCACTGAAATACGTGCTGTAACAATCACTTCTTTAAACCCTGACAGCTTGAGGTTAGGCATCATCGCCATACTATCGTCCAAATTGACACTCAATGGCAAGTTAAAATCTGTAAGTTTGGCAACCGCCAATGGCATTGGCGGACCTTCCGCCGCTTTGGCAAAGACAAACAAAGTTGCGTTTGCAGGTATTCTATCCGCTAACTCGTCTGCCAGTGTCACTGTCACTTGCAGCCCATCAGCCGGCATTGCTGGCTGTGAGGCTTGTGCTGAGTCCAACTTCTCGTTCAGCTCAGTAATACGTTGACGGATCATCGCGTAACGCGGGTCGTCCTGAGTCATGCTCGCAAGCAAGACTTCGAAAGCCGCTTTAGACTCTTTCCAGTCCTGACGCTCATAGGCGATCAGCGCCAGCAAGGAAATCGCATCGATATTCCGTGGCTCGCGTTGTAGTACCTGAGACAACATGCGGGCGGCGCGGTTCATGGCGTTTTCAGAGCCCTCAACCAGCAGCGCCTGAGCATAGCTGACCTTCACATTACTGTTATCCGGTTGCATTGCCAGTGCTTTATCAAATGCCTGCATGGCCATTTCAAAATCGTTTAGTGACATAGCAACTCGGCCCAGCAACATCCAGGCCACTGCGTCGTCGCCACTGTTTGCCAGCTTAGTACGCAGCCCCAGCGCAAATGCCTGAAGTTCATTCGGACTGAGCGGCTCACCCGTTTGCATCACCGCACGCTGGCCATACTCGGGCAACATATCAACCGCTTTGTACCAGTCGGCGATTTGTTTTTGACTGCCCGTGAAGGAGTAAAATACCGCACTGACGACCAGCAGGAATGCCACACCCGTCGCGGCAAGCACCAGGTTGTTACCCCGTGTATCCAGCGTACGCTCCGGTGACAACTCGTTCAGCAATCGGCGCTTGAGCTCCAGTACAGATTCATCATGGCTGCTCTGGTCAATACGCTGATTACCCAGCTCTTCTGCCAGCTCCTGTAAACGCTGCTGATAAATGTCGATGCGCTCGGCATTGGCATCGTGGTCCACAGCGACCAGTTTGTCACGACGGAAAAACGGCATGACTACGAACAAAGCTGCCAGCACAGTCAGAAGCGCAAACATGCCCCACATTTGCATCATGTCATTCATGAAGTACGCTCCTTACGCTGGCTTTGTTTGATTAGCTCTGCCAGTTTTTGTTCATCTTCCGGGCTCCAGCTTTGCTTACGTGCTGCTTTTTTCTGTCTGAACACGATAAAGCCAAAACCCAACACCAGGATCACCACAGGCATCACCCACAATACAATGGTGGCCGGGGTAACGGGCGGCTGGTAGTGAACAAAGTAACCGTAACGGTCGATCATAAAGTCGATGACTTCTTGCTTAGACTTGCCTTCCTGAACCATGTCCAGCACGCGGTCGCGTAAGTCTTTGGCGACTACTGCATCAGAGTCCGCAATGTTTTGGTTCTGACACTTAGGACATCTTAGTTCCTGCACCAGCTCTTTAAAGGTCTGCTCTCGTTCGGCGTTCTTGAACTGGTATTTGTCTTCAACAGCATGGGCACTGAGCGACCACAGGCCTGCCAGTAATACCAATGCCAGCATTAGTTTTTTCATGGTTGCAACTCCTGAATTGCCGGAGCAAATTTGCTGCGCCACACGCGCGGATTAATGTCGCCGGTGTGGTGTAAAATGATCTTACCGTTTTTATCTACCAGGAAGGTTTCCGGCGCGCCCGAAACCCCTAAGTCCAGCGCCAGAGTGCGCTCCAGGTCAAGGATATTAAACTGGTAAGGGTCACCTGCACGCGACAGCATTTGCTGTACGTCGGCACGCAGGTAGTTAATATCAAACTGATCTCCAAAGTCGGGATCATAGGCTTGCTCGTAGTACAAACCGATGATCCGCACGCCCTGCTCGCGCAGCTCGGTCAGATAACCCAGCTCCGCAATGCAGGTCGGGCACCAAGTGCCCCACACGTTCAGCAGGTACACCTCTCCCAGCAAGTCCTGATCGGTCCAGCGCTTTTGCTCATCCATCAGATCGGGCAATTCGAACGCCGGCATAGTCTGGCCCAGGCGGCCGGTTTGCAGCTCTCTGGGGTTACCAAACAAGCCCTGATACAAGAACACACACAACAATACAAAGATCAGCAGTGGCGCCAGGCCTAAAAACTTCTTGTTCATTATGCGTGCTCCACAGAGGGTTGCTTGCGACGACGATAACGCTTATCGGCCAGCACTATAAAACCAGCCAGGGAGATCAGAATACCACCCAGCCACATCCAGCGAACGTAAGGTTTATGGTAAATACGCAGTGACCAGGCACCATTGCCCATGGACTCACCCAGCGCCAGATACAGGTCACGGAAGAAGCCATCATCAACTGCTGCTTCGGTCATAAACTGCATACCCACATCGTACAAACGTTTTTCTGCATGCAACAAGGTGACATATTCACCGTCCTTAAATACGGTGACTTCACCGGCATGGCCGCCATAGTTAGGGCCTCGGATCTCGTTCACGCCTTCAAAGCGATACTCGTACTCATTCAACGTTGCGGTTTCACCTTTTGTCATCACCACTGAGCGTTCAACTGAATACGCAGACGTCAGGGTCACACTGGCAATCACAAACGCAATACCTACATGACCCAGCACCATCGCCCAATAACTCATGCCCAGACGTTTCAAACCCTGAGCCGTGCTTGGGTGAACGCTCACTTTTTCAACCAGGTCAACCACAGTGGCGATACAGATCCATACCGCCAGTGCGGTCGCCAGATAAGTCAGCATGCTGATGTCATCAAAGCTGGAGAACAGCCAGGCGCTGGTGATCACAATAGTGGCAACAAAAATAGCGGCCCATTTTTTAGCCAGCGGAGGCAACTTGTTCTGCTTCCAGCGCAGCATAGGCGCCATGCCCATCAAGATGGCAAACGGCACAATCAGAATGGCGAACATCTGGTTAAAGAAAGGTACGCCAATGGAGATGGAACCCAGCCCAAGCTCTTTATGGATCATTGGCAACAGCGTGCCCAGCAATACAATCAGGGTTGCCACAACCAGGAAGATGTTATTCACCCACAGCCCGACTTCACGGGAAACAAGCTTGTAACGGCCTTCGCTGTACACCTGGCTTACACGTAATCCATAAAGTGCCAGACTACCGCCCACCACTAAGGCCAGGAAAGACAGAATAAACAAACCACGATCGGGGTCGGTGGCAAAGGCGTGTACCGATACAATGATGCCGGAACGAACGATAAAGGTGCCTAACAAACACAAGCTAAATGCGGCGATAGCTAATAAAACAGTCCAGGATTTGAACACGCCGCGTTTCTCTGTAATAGCCAGCGAGTGCAACAACGCGGTTGCCACCAGCCAGGGCATTAAAGAGGCATTTTCAACCGGATCCCAGAACCACCAGCCACCCCAGCCCAGTTCAGCATAGGCCCACCAGCTACCAATGGTAATACCTAAAGTCAAAAAGCCCCATGCGGCCATAGTCCAGGGACGCGACCATTTGGCCCAGGTATTATCCAGCTTGCCAGTTAACAGAGCGGCAATTGCAAAAGAGAAAGACACAGATAACCCCACATACCCCATATAGAGCAAAGGTGGGTGAATGATCATGCCTGGGTCTTGCAGTAATGGGTTCAAATCGCGGCCTTCCACCGGGTAGTAAGGCAGCAAACGCTCAAACGGGCTCGACATCCACAGGGTATAAAGCATAAAACCAACCCCGAGGAAACCCAGCACACCGAGTACGCGCGCGCGCAGCACCCAGGGCAGAGATTTAGACATCATGGCAACTAACGCCGTCCAGCTTGCCTGCATCACCAACCACAACAGAATGGCGCCTTCATGGCCACCCCAGGTTGATGTGACCTTGTAATACCAGGGCAAGGTACTGGAAGAGTGATGCGCTACGTAAGCCACAGTAAAGTCATCGGTGAGTGTGATATAAATCAGTACACCAAAAGAAAACAAAACCAGCAGACACTGACCAATGGCCAGTGAAGGCGCCGTACGCATCAGGCGTAAGTTGCCGGTATAAGCGCCCCAGAGAGGAAAAATACACAACAGCAGGCTCAGGCCCATGGCCAGAACCAATGAAAAATAACCTATCTCAGGGATCATACTAGTTCTCGCTGTTTAAATTATATTTGGGTTTTTCGTGCTTGATCCCTTTCACGGCTTCAGCTATCTCGGCTGGCATATACTCTTCATCGTGTTTTGCCAGCACTTCAAATGCTTCTATCACGTTAGGTTCAACCAGTGTGCCCTGGGCAACAATCCCCTGACCCTCACGGAACAAGTCTGGCAAAATACCATGGTACTTGATAGTGACCATTGGACCGGTATCAATGAGTTTAAAGGTCACATCCAGAGAGGTTTCAACTCGATCCACACTGCCAGGCACAACCATGCCGCCGATGCGCAGCTTTTGCCCGATATAAGGCAGCTCTTTGTCGGGGCCCTTACCTTCAATCAGCTCGCTGGGCGTATAAAAGAGGTTAATGTTTTCTTGTAACGCATACAGAGTCAGACCAACTGCTGAGCCGATGCCGAATATCACGGCTAATACGGCAAATAAGCGTTTTTTACGTCTTGGGTTCATGCTTTAGCCTCCTCTTGGGCCTGCTTGATACGTGCTTCACGCTTCATTTGTGCATCCACTTCACGCTTGATGCGCTTGGCATCGTTCAAAGACGCCCATACCAAGCCCAGCAGGATAAAGGCACAGCTACCAAAGGATAGCCAGACATAAAAGGCGTAACCGCCCATGTGAAAAAAGTCACTCAAAGATTCAAACTGCATACTTAACCTCGACTAACCAGCTGGCGCACCCAGGGGCGGTGCTTCTCGACCTGAAGGATCTCGTTTTTAAGACGGACCAGTGACAGCGCGCCAACAAAGGCGGCAAATCCTAAAATATTGATAAGCAACGGCCATAACATAGACGGATCGATGGCAGAGGTATCAAATTTGGTGATGGTTGAGCCCTGGTGCAGCGTGTTCCACCACTCAACAGAGAAATGAATAATCGGCAGGTTGATCACCCCAACAATGGCCAGAATACAGGCCGCTCTGCCACCGGATTTTTTGTCCTCAAAGGCGTGATACAAAGACAATACACCAAAGTACAAAAACAACAGGATCAACTCAGACGTTAAGCGCGCATCCCATACCCACCAGGCACCCCACATAGGTTTACCCCAGGCAGCGCCAGTGATAAGGGCAATGGCGGTCATCGCCGCGCCAACCGGAGCAATGGCAATCACGGCCAGTTCAGCATTACGAATTTGCCACACCAGCGCTACGATTGCGGCAATCGCCATAGACGAATACGCCCCCATCGACAAAATAGCCGACGGTACATGGATAAAGATAATGCGATAGCTGTCCTTTTGCTGATAATCGGCTGGAGCAAACGCCAGGCCCCAAATCCATCCTACGGCGATACAAACCGCCGTTACGGTAACAAAGTACGGAAGCAAGGTGTTACACAATTGGTAAGCACGCTCCGCTTTGGCATAGGGATGTAACCACTTCCACATTTTAACTTACACTCACTCTTAAAGCTGACGATATGGCAATTGGCGCCGTGACAATGGCAACGGCCAGCATGGCACCAAGGATCGCAAGTTGCCCGCCATAAGCGACCGACATACTGGCGGTATCAATGGCAGAGGTTGCGAAAATCAGAACCGGGATATACAAAGGCAAAACAAGCAGACTCATCAAAATACCGCCTTTTTGCAGACCCACGGTTAATGCGGCGCCTATGGCGCCAATAAAACTTAACAACGGCGTTCCAATCAACAAAGTCAGAATGGTTGCGCCAAGTGCCTGGCTGTCGAGGTTCATCAACAGCGCAAATAACGGTGCCATCAGCACCATAGGCAATCCGGTGATGGTCCAGTGTGCGGCTACTTTGGCCAGCACAGACAAAGACATAGGATAGGGTGAAGCTATCATTTGCTCCAACGATCCGTCGGCATAATCATCGCGAAATAGCTTGTCCAAACCCAGCATGGTCGACAGCAACGCGGCTACCCAAATGATACCTGCAGCCATGCGCCCCAGCAAGGCCGGTTCGGGTCCAATTGCCAACGGAAATAACGAAATGACTATCAGAAAAAACAGAAGAGGGTTTACGATTTCGGCGCGTTGGCGAAAAGCCAAAGTCACATCTTTACGATAAACAGCGACAAATAAATGCCAGTAAGAATGCTCAACCTTCATTAATGGCGGTACTCCAGAGCCAGGGTTTTCAGGGAGCTGAACTGAGTCGTCAGATCCTGGTGGGTAGTCAGTAAAATAGCGCCGCCATTTGCCAGGTGCGATTCAAACTGCTGTTGCAGCAGCGCGACACCTTTTTTGTCGAGCGCAGTAAAGGGTTCATCGAGGATCCACAGGCGGGCTTTATTCAACCATAGCCGCACCAGAGCGACCCGACGTTGCTGACCTGCGGAGAGGGTCCGCACGGGGACGTCTTCCAGCCCAACCAGGCCAAGCTGGCCTAACAGGGTATAGATTTCTTCTTCGTCGGCGCCGTAACCATGCACCTGCAACCAGTACAGAACGTTTTCATAGGCAGTCAATTGCTGGTTTACACCGGTTTTGTGTCCGATAAATAGCAAAGACTCGGCGAAAGTGTCGTAATCCCGACTGATGTCCTGGCCTTCAAAACAGATCTGGCCTTCGTCGGCACGGGCAAACCCCGCGATAATACGTAATAAAGACGTTTTACCTGCACCATTTGGGCCTTCAACTTGCATGATCTGACCCGCCTGAAGCGAAAAACTCAATGACTCAAATAAACAGCGGTCCTGTTTTACACACGTGACGGACTTAATCTCTAGCAAGGCGCGACTCTCTGACGCTAAAAAATTGGGCGTTAGTCTATCATAATGGTAGGGTAATACGAATAATTGGATGCGACCGATCAACGAAAATTTGATTTAAAATAATGAATAAGCCGACGATTTCTATTCAAAACAATGCACATTTGGCCACATCACAGCTGAATGAACGCGGGTCATCAGCAAACACTACCGCAGCGACTGAGCAGACCTTCAATGCCCGCAATTTGGTGATCAAACCCGACAGCATTCAAATGGAGGTGACGATAGATGGCCGTTGGCAAGGCGTACGACTGGCCAGCCAGAGCCAGTTGCAGCAGCCGCTGAAATTACCCGAAGCCGAGGTAAAGCTCAGTGCCGACGGCACACTGCTGACGGTCAGCACCCCAGAACTGAAATTACAGATCAAACCCGCGCAAACTTTGCTGAGCCTGCTGAGTCTGATCAAAGGGCTTGGCGGACAAAGTGCGTTACAGCTGGACGCGCAGCTTAAAGGCAGCAATCAATCCACTTTAATGCTGGAAAAAATCGGCCTGGCACTGCCGGTTCCCCCTGCCCTGGCAGACTTGCTCAAACAAGAGAATAAACTCGTCGCCAATCTCAGTGCACGGCAGAATAACTTGCTGCTACAGATTTTTAATGCCTTTGGCGATGAGCTGATGAAAGCACCAGTTAGTAAACACAAACTAACTTCTTTACTGGCGCAACTTGGCAATCAGGAGCAACCCAAGATTAAACTTGGTCGCAGCAGTGCCACATTGCAGCTTGCCAACCAGCAGGTTGAAGTGAAAACCCCTGAAGCCCAGAGTGCGCTGAAGCTCAACAGCTGGTTCAATGCTCAGCTCAAAGCCCAGCCGGACGGACTGCAAATCGGCGTAGCCAGGCAATCAACTGAGGTAAAACTGGCCACGCCTTTACAGCAGGCCCTGCCCAAACTGGCCACACATCGCTTTGCCACTGAGCTGGAAAAAGCCACTAGCCCTGCGTCTGACAGTAAATCAACACTCAGCTACGACAAACCTTTGCTCAACGTATCAATGGCAGACATTAAACAGACGGTTAAACAAGCCCTGGGTCAGCTACTGTCCAGGCCCTTTTTCAACACCAAACAAGCTCAGGGTTCTCAAGCACCGACTGCCACTCAGCCGCTAGCCACGGCTGCAAAATCACCCAATGCGACTTTACCTCAGATTGCAGCCAACAATGCCGCGCTGGTGCTAAAAAGCATGACACCGGTACACAGCCAACCTCTTTTACAGCTACTGGATAACGTAGAGCAAGTATTTACTAACATCACTAAGCAGGCTACACCTAAAGGTAACGTGCAAACCCCTGTATCATCTTCAAGTAGCCCAGTCGCTGAACGTAATGCCGGCTCGGCACCAGCCAGGGCGACACCACAGGAACCAGGTAAAATCAGCAGGGCTTTGTCACACGCACCTGCGCCAATACCGCCCTCCGGCTCTGCTGCCACAGCCAAAGATGCACAGGCGCTCGCGCCTGCAACTCCAGACAAACCCGCTGTTGCCTCGCAGCACTCCAGCGCGTTTACGCAACGCCTGGCGATACTTCAACAGGTCTTTGCTGCCGTGGTTCCTCAACAAAAGCCTTACAGCGCACAGCTTATAAACCCTCAGTTGCAACAGGCACAGGCACTGAGCGACGAGTCGGCAGTTAAACCCGCTGACAACCAGCCAAGCCAAACGAGCTCAGCAAAAGCTGAGCAGGCAACGTCGGCCAAACCCAGTTTATCTTTGCCAATCGCCCAGATTTTGAGTAAAACACTGCGCCAGATAGAGGCAACACCGACACAATCTGGCCCCCCACTGCAACAGCAACTCAGTGAAACTCTGTCTGCGACACAGCAATTTCGCAGCCCCCAATCAGCCGACTTGATGCGCCTGGTCCATCAGGCCTTTAGTAAAATGATGGACGAAACGCGCCACTCCCCGGAGCAGGTCAGTCATGAACTGTTTGCACGGTTACCGGCGCTTGCCAGCCAGATCCAGCCCACTTTGCCCAACAGCAGTTTTGCGCAAGCACTGGACAAGCTAATAGTGACTTTACTGGGTACTCAGCTTACTGCCAAAGCCCAGGACTTACCGCCGCAAACCAGTCTGGAGCAGCGTGTTGCGGCCCTGGTCGAAACCCTGCAACCCGGTACAAAACTCTCGTCTCCCGGTCAGTTTATTCAGGCGGTGACTCAGCAAGCTCAGTCTCGTTTAATGGACGACCTGGCGCTGTTGCAAAACAATCTGGCCAACAATGCCAGTCCGCAACCGCTGGCGCAAAAATTCGATAGCGAAAGCCAGTTGCTTATCAATTTATTTATGCCTCTCAAATTGCCGCAGGAATGTCGCCAGAGTGAACTACAGATAGGCAAGTATAAGAAACCCGCCAAAGCCAATATGCCGGAAAAACAAGTGTGGTTTGTGCGGCTCAATTTTGATTACGCCAAGCTTGGCCAGTTAAGTGTACAAGCGGAGCTGATGGACAAAGCCGTCGACTGCGAGATTGTTGGCGACAGCGCGTCGGTTTGCCAGCTGGCCCAGCCCCACCTGGATGCACTGCGCAGCAAGCTGGCCGCACACGGCCTTCAGGTGGGGGAGATAGCGCTGCGCGAAGATGCCTCTCAGGTGAAGCGTTTTTACGACAGCCACGCCATTGTGAGTATTCAGGTGTAACCCAAATTTTACTCGTCAGGATCACGGCATATCCGGGCAGCTTTCACTTTTGACCATATGTTCTACAGTTGTAGCGCAAGTCTGACTTGCCTAACACTACATCACATATGCAAAGGAGAACGCTATGTCTTCGCACCACCCGCACCTTGGCTGTGCCTGCTGTAACTATCAGTTGTTTGGCCATGCCGTACAAGGCGATAATAACCTGTCAGATAAGGGGATTTTCAATCTCGATAAACTACTGATTGCCGCAGAGCATTACATAGATGATTACATTGCCAATCAGTTTGTCAGGCCCCCTCAGCAGCACAAGATTTTTTACGGCGGCACTATTCGTACACTCGAAAACGGTGATGTAAACAAAACCGTTGAAGCCGTTGTCATCGAAGATGGGCAAATAGTCCATACAGGTAGCCTGACTGACTGTCAAAACCAGTATCCACACGCCGGCTCAGAGGATTTACAAGGGGCCTGTATGTTACCCGGGCTGATTGAACCCCATGTTCATTTGACTCCCACGGCCTCTTTTAACGCCTGGCTGCAACTCGCACCATTCAGAGAAGGAACTGAGAGTGGCGGTGATAACAATGATCAATATTTAATTGGCAAAGACTACAACAAGAAGTCAGTGTCAGCGCTGTTACTCAAAGCAGCAAAAGCACTCCCCTCTCACCGCAAATGGCTGCTGGCCTTTGGGGTCGACCCCAGCCAGTTTAACCCTATCACTACAACGTCTGCGGACGGCTCTGTCAGTCCAACGCCCTGGGAGGACTTCAACTGTACTGAGCTGGACGACATCAGTAAGCAGGCACGCTCGGGCAAAGACGATGATATTTGCATTTTTATTATGAATGCATCTGGCCATGTTGCTTACGTCAACACCAATGCACTTGAAGCAGTGCAACACGCGCAGCATGCAAGCAAGCCGCCCGTCAATGAAAATGGTATCTTACTCGAATCGGATCAGATTGGCCCGGTGATCAAAGTCGCGCTGGAGCAGTACTTTGTGGAGCACCCTCAGGGCATCACTGAGCTGTTTGGCAATTTACAAAAGATCTTTAAGCTCGCGCTATCACGAGGCGTAACCCTGATGTGGGACGCGGCGCTCGGCGCGTCTTTGAAAAACGCTGAACTGGAGATATTGAGTAAGATGGCCAGCAGCGGCCTTGCCGGGTTGCGCCTTGGCGGTGCATTATTCTATACCACGGCTGATCAGTGGAGCAAGATCACGCCAACCGAACCCAGCCATTATCATACGGACTGGTTCAATATTGCCCATGCCAAAATCGTCAGTGATGGCTCTAACCAGGGCCTGACCGGATATCAGCTCACCAAATATCAGTTCCCGGACAGCAATATTAACGATGAATTCCCCTATGGGGTTTGGAATTTCAATCCGCCGGATGGCGTAGCGGATCATCAAGTCGAATCTCCGTTTCTGGCGCTGGTGAGTGAGTTAGACATGCGCGGCTGGTCTTTAATGATCCACGCTAACGGCACACATGCCATAAACAACACCATCATGGCGTATCGTGATGCACTCCATAACCAGGAAAAAGAGGGGCTGGAAAAACGCCATCGCATTGAGCATGCTTCTTTGCTGAGCGATCAGAACCTGGCTGATATGGACTATCTTGGCCTGTCGCCAAGCTTTTTGATCGGGCATGTGGGCTACTGGGGCTATACCTTCAAGCATAAGGTGTTTCCTCAGCAATCGGTTGTTGAGCACCTGGATCGCACCGCCTCTGCAACTCAACATGCGCTGCGCTATACCCTGCACAGTGATCACTTTGTTTCACCGATTGGGCCTCTGCGTATGATGGAACAGGCCGTCACCCGCATGATGGAGGACGCCCCTGAAGAAGCCTATCAAAGTGGCCACCCTCCAATTCTCAATGAGCAAGAGTGTGCCACCATGGCTCAGGCCCTGCGCGCTGCAACCTATGATGCAGCCTGGCAATGTCATATGGATCACCTCATCGGAGAACTGGTAGTTGGCAAACAGGCCGATCTGGTTATTCTGGATGAAGATCCCTTAACACGCCCCGCAGTCGGGTTAAGAGATGTGCCAGTCCGCCAGACCTGGGTAAATGGCAGATTGTGTTATAATAGCTAAACTGACAGCCCTTATCCGGATATTAATCCGGGTAAGGGGTTTTTATCGGACGGTGTTACGTGCTACTTTGATACTAAGATGTCTGTGTAGTTAAATGTTATGAAACAAAAAACCGCCATTGGCCTGTTATATGAAGCGGGTAAGTCGCCCGAAGTCGTTTGTAAGGGCTTTGGCGAACTCGCCGAAGAGATCATTGCACTTGCTAAAGAAAAAGACATCATGATCCATGAAGATGCCACTTTGGTCCAGACGCTCAGCCAGCTCGACCTGCACGAAGAAATCCCCAAAGAACTCTATTATGTCATTGCGGAGCTGATTGCTTTTTCGTATGTTCTGCGTGGTAAATTTCCACCTGGTTGGAAACACTTCCAGGGTAAATTGAACATTAAGGCCTAGGTTTCATCTACTGAGGTAGCTTATGCAAAAATGAAAGCGGCCGTCAGGCCGCAGAATCATCAAAACAAATAAGACACCGTAGCCTTAATATTTCTCCCTGGTTCGTAGTCAAGTAAATAGAGCTCACCAAACGCAGGATGCTCACCAAGGCCCGTTCTCGAAGACTGTGAAGCGTAAAATTCATCAAACACGTTATCGATGCCCAAACGCACTTCTAACGCGTTCGCAAATTCAGGATGCCAGACAGCGACCAAATTATGGACACTAAAGCCATCCTTAGAATTGTCTTTTCCAGCACGGCCATCAAGGTCCAGACCTGAAGAAAGCTCCTGTACACTCTGTATTTCCCACTTCACTGTTATTGGCAATTTTTCAAAGTGATACGTTACATCCAGTGCCAAGCTGTTACCCTGTTCACGATCCAGCCGAGCGCCATCGAAAACCGCTTTATAAGGTGCAAATGCATCCAACTTACTATTTGATCCCGAATAACTCATCTGTAACTCAAGCTGGCCAAAATCATAACCTACATAAAGTTCAAAGCCCGAGTTCTCCATATCACCAATATTGTCACGGAAAGTTGCGCGCTGTCCGCCCTTAGGATACGGCGCATAATCATGAATATAGTTTTCTATAGAAGTGTCAAATAGTGTTACACCAGCACGATAGTCTACTGCTCCAAGACTTGCCTGATACGCTATTGCCAGCTCTTTGTTTAACCCTGTTTCCGCTTTGAGCGCGTTATTTGGCGTTCGCCCTAATCCAGCTCCGGTAAATACTTCGCTCAACTCTGGAGCTTGAAATAGCTCGGTGGCACTCACTGTAAGCAACAAATGTTCGTTAAACTGATATTGCGCCGATAAGGCAAATGTTACATCATCATAGGTTTCATCAATCACATTCGCCTTTATGTCTGCCCGCTCATAACGCACACCAGGCGTAATGGTTACCCCTCTTGGAAAAGCAACCTGATTCTGCAGATATATTGCTGTTGTGGTTGATTCTTCTGATGCTTGCCTCATGTCACCTATATGGGGGTCTAATGCGTAACTTGTCTCATGCTTGATGTGATCCAACCCATAAGTCAGGGTATGTTCGGCCTCGACTTCAAGTAGACTTTCCAAGACAGTTTCACCAAGTATATTCAGCCCTGAGTTCTTAGCTTCACCCATTACCTGCCCCGCCAGCCCGTGGAGGCGGGAACTCGTAGCGTCCAACCAACCAGATTCATCGCGTTTGAGTTCGCTAACATTGCTAAATAGACTGAAACTGACAAGCGAAGTATCAAAGAAATCTAAATCATAACTCAGCGTTACTGTGTCACGAGTAAACTCGGTCGGCCATGTCAACGGAGTTTGAGTACCACCTGCAATGGTCATATCTGTTGACATACCCATATCAGGACGATAACTGTAGTTCCCTTGGTCTTCGTATCGCTCAAAACCTATTGCGATTCGCTGTTGATCATCAATATCCCAACCAAATTTAACCAAAAAATCTGAAACGTCACCTTCCAGGCCACGTACGGTACCATCTGTTCCCTCTTCTACTAAGCCATTTTCATCAAGGATTTTACCACCGCCAACCTCGAAGTTGTCTTTGCTAACGTCGTTAAAGTACGCTAAAAAATCAACCGCTTCTGTCAGTTGACCATAACCAGTTAAAGAAAACTGCTTTCCCGAATTGTCCCCAGCAGAGACACTTACCCTGCCACCAAATCGCTTTTCTGCACTAAGCAAGTCTTTAGCTTCTTTGGTTTTAAAGCGCACCGTACCGCCAAGACCACCATTAATCACCGAGTTAGTGCCTGTATAGATTTCTACCGACTTCAAAATATCTACATGAATTTGCAAATTACCCATGTGATGATACATATAGGTATTTTGTGATGCGCCATCAATAGAAATTCGCAGATCTTTATCGTCCATGCTACGAATGGTAATACGTTGGTTTAAAGAGTGTGCGCCACCCACGTCTACACCGGGTATCGCTCTGAGCAAATCAGATATGTGATCAGCCTGCTTGTCTGCAATTTCCGTTTGCGCTAAGTAAGGTGCTGAGGACTTTACCTTGGTACTCCAAATTGCTATACGCTCAATATCACTGGCCTCTTCGGTTGCTATTACATTAGCTGAGAGTAAAGCCAGGCTTACAAGACTTAAATTTAAAACACGCTTTTGAACACTCACACTTTTCTCCGGGGACTATTATCTAAAAGGATTAAATACAAATAGGAATTAATCGCAATATTGTAATGATAAAAGGTCCCACGCGTGTTACATTCTTGTTTGCAAAATCGTCATAGGATAATTAGAAATCGTCATGGTGGAAAAAATGATGCCCGCGGATCTGAGCAAAGCACTGCATGACCAAGGAATAGAGCACCACCTATGTGCTGGCGCAAGTAGTGAACTGGCAGAGGGTACACTGAGATTCTCTCAGTTTGATCAAAACTTACGAATTCACTGCAGCGCAATGACTGAATTGGAAAACACAACCAACACAGCGGCGCTACAGCCCTGCATTGCATTTACAGTGTTATTCCACGGCGCGCTAACCTTTAGCGTAGGAGAATGTCGCTATGAAGTAAGCACTGAAGACTCTCCTTTAGTTTTTGTGAATGTAGTTGCTGAACCTCAAATTTTTACACGCTTTATGCAGCGCAATCAAAGAGTTGAAAAGATCACTGTAACACTTACCTACCAGTGGCTAAAGAACAAACTCCAAGCTAACCATAGTGAAGTGTATACAAACCACGAGCTTCTTAGTAGCAGTCATGTGTCTGTTTTAAGCATTGATGAATCAAACATTGAACTTGCAAGACAGATTTTCGACTGGGACCAAAATAAAATAGATCCCTTCGCCAAAATCAATCAGGAACGATGTGTACTGGCGCTAGTTCCCACACTACTGGATACACTTACTTCTGGACAGTGTGAATTAGTACAGCAACTTGTACCGCGCGACTATCCATTGGAGTCAGAAAAAGATACCAACCAAAAACTGCACCAGCTGTTGAAAGAGGACCTGTCACTTGAGCAGATTGCTACACAACTTGGCATGAGTGTAAGTACCTTACAACGATATTTTAAAAGCCAATTTCAAACGACCGTAAAACAATATATCAAACTGCAAAGACTCCAGGCAGCAAAAAAGTCAATTATGCTGGGCCAAGCGACAATAGGCGAAGCAGCTTATCATGCCGGATACAATCATGTTGGTAACTTTATATCAGCGTTTAAAAAAGCATTTGGCGTTACCCCCAAGCAATTACTTAAAAACCATCGCACATAATCAAATCATTTTGCATTGGTTAACATTGCAGATGTCGGTGAGGCCAAATTAATCTACATTGCCGCTGAGCTGGGCAGATAGCTCGCAAACTTGATCTCGCAATAATATCGCAGTAAAAGGGTCAGCGCTTACAAACACCACTCTTTTATGGCATTGGTGCACACAAGTCAGCAAACCAGTGTGGTGCAATTGCCCTATAAGATATCAACCTATAAGGCATTAGTTAACGTTAAGCAGAAAGATCTGTTTATTGGCATTAAGGTTTAAAACCTTTCCAGGCTGAGGATAAACCACTCTATGATTGTTTATTGTGAAGGGACATTAACAGTTCTGCTTCGGCTCGGGGTAGTTCACACTCGCGCATGATTTCTTCTATGTCTGCGCCCAGTTCAACCATTTTGACTGCGCGTGAGTAAATCTTAGCATCAGGATCGTCATATTTTTGCGCAGCCTGTTGCTGAGCCAAGTCCTTTGCGTAATTCTCGCAGGCAACCAGGCGTTTACCAATACTTAGCACACTAGCACGGACCTCGGCAATTTCACTACGTAAAATAGCAACTTGCTCGTTTTCTCGCTTCATATGCTGAAGCAATTTACCGTGTTCATGGTTTTGTTGTTGTACTTTTTTACTCAGCGCAAAAATAAACCCCAAGCACACTAAACATAGCAGGCTTGAGGCAATGACCAGGAGCAATAAAATCTCGTTTTGGGTTACTGCTTGCACGGGTTATATATGGCTCAACTCATCCCACTCATCATCGCTGAGTAGTTTGTTCAAATCAACCAGGATCAGTAGCTCACCTTCACGGTTCGACACACCCTGAATAAACTTAGCGCTCTCTTCAGTGCCAATATTTGGCGCGCTATCGATCTCAGAGCTGCGCAAGTACACCACTTCAGCTACGCTGTCGACCAGAATACCGACTACCTGCTTTTCAGCTTCAATGATCACGATACGAGAATTGTCAGTTACTTCTGAACTAGGCAACCCAAAGCGAGAGCGAGTATCAATAACGGTGACCACGTTACCACGTAGATTGATGATACCAAGCACGTAGGTTGGCGCACCTGGTACAGGGGCTATCTCGGTATAGCGTAATACTTCCTGCACCTGCATTACATTAATGCCGTAGGTTTCATCCTCTAGCTTATAGGTAACCCACTGAAGGACTTCATCATTACTATCTGCATTTTTATCAGCCGAAAGTATTCTCTCTTGACTCATGATTTTACTCCAGTTAGATGCTAGTTACTGCTCTCGGCTATCGAGGCCATGCTCTAGCAATCGATTTAAATTCTCAACATCTATCAGTGCGCACATTTTTTCTTTAATGACGCCCGCCAGCCATGGCCTTTTACCGTCGGCTGTTCGCCATTTAACGTCTTCTGGTTTCAACGTAATATTATTGACCAGATTTTCTGCCAACAGTCCCCACTGGCTATCGCCCAGCATGATCAAGTACTGGTAATTGAGCTTTTCTTCCAGCTCAGGTGTAAACTTCTCCGGCATAACCCAACGTGCAGTATCTACAACATTGAGCTTTTCTTCCCGATTGAGCATCACGCCTTTAAACCATTTTGGCTTACCAAACAATTGATTAACTTCTGTAAGCTGATGTATACCACCAAGCGACTTTAACGGCACCGCCAAAGTCAGCCCGGCAACTTCAAAGAATAACGCCTGAAATTCATTTTCAAGATAGGCATCCCGTGCACGAGCCGGCACAGCCTGTTCAGCTTCTTCTTTGATAATAGTAGTATTTTCAGTTATCTCAAGATCATCAGCCGGGGTTATTACCTGCTCTTGCGGCTCAACTTCCTGAGGTATCGTCAATTCTGCCGAAGGCTCGGCAGTGGGTTGTTCTGGTAATGCTTCAGTAACGACATCATCCACGACACTTTGCTCAGCAGGACTTGGCGTGGCAAGGCCCTCCTGGGCTTCAGGAACAGACTCCAAAAGCTTCGCGACTGGTGCAAGCGTGACGTCGTCTTCCTCTTCTTCGCGTAACAAAGCACCCAGATATTGTTTCATGACCTGTTCGTTGGCAAACAGATGCTTACTCATCGTTACCTCTATCAACTTCTGCCAGATGTTCCAACAATGCGCGATAAGCATAAACGCCACGCGATTTTGGGCAGTACTGAACTGGCACCTGTTGCGCTAGACTGGCATCTCTGAACTTAGTATCAACCGGGATAACCCCGGGCCAGACTTTGTCCTGGTAGGTTTCCACCAGAGACTTGTAAGCTTCAAGAGATGCTTTAGTGCGCTTATCATACATAGTTGGCACTATAGTATATTGATATTGCTTGGAATGCGAACTTTGCATTAATGACATTGTGCGCATCATGCGATCCAGTCCTTTCAACGCAAGAAACTCTGTTTGTACCGGGATGAGAATGCGTTCGCTTGCAGCGAGTGCATTCACCATCAGCACACCAAGTACAGGCGGACAATCCAAAATAGCATAGTCATAATGCTCACTGATCTTAGCAAGCGCCTTTTTCAGGATGAGCCCCATACCCGAGCGATTGCCCATACTGCGGTCCAGCGTGGCAATGGCCATAGTCGCCGGTAATATGTCCAGATTCTCAATAGTTGAAGGGCAAAGCGCCTGAAGAATTTCTTCGCTGGCCATATTTGAGCCGCGAATAAAAATATCGTACACACTGACTTCCAACTCTTCCGAGTCAATGCCAAAGTAGTATGTTAATGAGGCATGCGGATCTGTGTCTATCAGTAATACACGTTTCCCCTGAAGCGCCAGGATCCCGCCGAGACTCACTGTGGTGGTGGTTTTACCCACCCCGCCTTTTTGGTTCGCTACCGTCCAGATTTTCACGTTTTTCTTTTATTCCTTCGGCCAAACACAGATCGCATTCAGGCTACCATCAATTATGCGCAGCCTATTTCTTTGTTTATTCTCAGTGCAACATCCTGCAAAGCAATATCTTCTGACGAAATACCCGCGCTGGCAACAGCCTGTGGCATACCATACACCACACAGGTTTTTTCGTCCTGTGCCCAGATAGTCGCACCACTTTGTTTCAACATCCTGGCACCATCACGCCCGTCTGCTCCCATCCCGGTCAGGATCACAGCCAACACGTCTCCTCCATATGCTTTGGCGGTACTGGCAAACGTGACATCAACACTGGGTTTATAGGTGATACGGGGGCTATCATCTTCAAACACTTTCAGCGTTTTACTACCCCCTCTGGCTTCAACCAACATCTGCTGCCCACCCGGCGCCAGATATGCTACGCCAGGTTGCAACCTGTCACCCTGCTCAGCTTCTTTCACTTTAATTTTACACAGGCTATTTAATCGCTGAGCAAATGCAGGAGTGAATGCCGCGGGCATGTGCTGAATCAGCAATATAGGGTGTGGAAAGTTCGCGGGCAGCTGAGTCAGAATTGTTTGTAATGCGACCGGCCCACCCGTCGAGGTGCCAATTGCAACAATTTGATATTTCTTGCCTGACGCTTTAAACGACACACCAGTGCTGGGAGTATCTGCTGCCGACCTTGAAAAAGAGCGGTCTGGTTGAGCAATCGGTTTGGCTGTAGAACGTAGTCCTGAGGACGCAGTAGTTGGTGTACTCCGCGTTGGTGGTGGCGTTGATGGAGAACTAATCGGGCGAGTAAATCGGCTTACCCGACGTCTGCCAATTTCTTTGACTTTGTTTTGCAAAGAGCGGATCGCGTCTTCGCTATTACGTGCAATATCTTCGAATTTTTTAGGCAAAAAGTCGACTGCACCCGCATCCAAGGCATCCAGAGTAGCGCTGGCACCTTCGCGGGTTAACGACGAAAACATCAGAATCGGGGTAGGCGAGCTCTGCATGATCTGCTTCACTGCGCTGATCCCGTCCATCACCGGCATTTCCACATCCATAGTGATCACATCTGGTCTGAGGCGGGCAGCTTTGTCGACTGCTTCCTGACCATTTACGGCAAAATCAATCACTTGAATTTCTGGATCTTTCTCTAGTATTTCACTCACTCGGCGACGAAAGAAGCTCGAGTCATCTACAACTAATACTTTAACTGCCATTGGCATTGCTCTTTTATTCGTTACAGATCCGAAAAGTGGTGTCAAAGACACCACTTTGTCGGTATAAATTCGCCTGGTATTTACTTACCGGCGTAATATTTTAACATGCTGGGGACGTCCAGAATCAGCGCGATACCACCATCTGATGTAATGGTTGCACCTGCCATACCGGGTGTGCCTTGCAATAAGGCATCCAATGGTTTGATCACCACTTCTTCCTGGCCTATCAGTGAATCCACCACAAACCCAACCTGCTTGGTGCCCATCTGAACGATGACGACATGCCCTTCAGCTTTGCGCGCTCTTCTGTCCGCGCCTTTCACTAACCAGTGCTCCAGATAGAACAGCGGGATCGCTTTTTCACGCACTATGATAGTTAATTGGCCATCGACCACATTGGTCTTGGTCAAGTCCAGGTGGAATATTTCGCTCACCCCGGCAAGCGGAAGTGCAAATGTCTGCTGACCAATCATCACCATCAGTGTGGGCAAAATGGCCAATGTCAGTGGTACTTTGATTTCCAGTATGGTGCCTACACCCAGTTCAGACTGGATATTAACGGAGCCATTAAGCTGGGTGATCTTGGTTTTTACCACATCCATGCCAACACCCCGGCCTGAGATGTCAGAAATTTGTTCTTTGGTTGAGAAACCTGGTGCGAAGATCAGGTTGTAAGCTTCATTATCCGACAGGCGACTTGCCTGATCTGAATCGATGACCCCTTTGCTGATCGCAATCTTTTTCAGTTTCTCAGGGTCCATACCTGCACCATCATCGCGAATGGTCAACAGAATATGGTCGCCCTCTTGCGAAGCGGATAAAGTGACAGTACCGGTTCTGGATTTACCTGCGGCTTCACGCACGTCCGGCATTTCAATACCATGGTCTACCGAGTTACGCACCAAGTGAACCAAGGGATCGGCCAATGCCTCAACCAGGTTTTTATCCAGATCGGTATCTTCCCCTTCCAATACTAAGCTAATGTCTTTTTTAAGACTACGCGCTAAGTCCCGAACAACCCGAGGGAAGCGACCAAATACTTTCTTGATTGGCTGCATCCGGGTTTTCATTACCGCGCCCTGCAAGTCTGCCGTGACCACATCCAGGTTCGAGATAGCCTTGCCCATGGACTCGCTATTAGAGTTATTTGCCAGGCTCACTAGTCGGTTACGTACCAACACCAGCTCACCGACCATGTTCATGATCTCATCAAGGCGCTTAGTATCAACCCGAACGGTGGTTTCAGCTTGTGCGGCAGGCTTTTTAGCAGCCGCTTTATCAGCCGCGGGTTTACTCTCCGCTGGCGGCTTAGCCGCCGGTGCCGGCGCAGGTTTGGCAGCTGATGTACTTGGTGCTTTTGCCGCCGGCGCCGCTGGCTTAGGTTCAGGTTTTGGCGGTGCTTTGGGCGCTTCTTTGGGCGCTGCTACTTCCGCTTCTGTTGACTTTGGTGCTTGTCCTTTACCATGCAACTCATCCAGCAAAGCTTCAAATTCGTCGTCGTTGATTTCGTCATCATCACCGCCCCCCGATGCTGGTGCCTTTTCAGTGGCTGCGGGAGGTGCAGGTGCAGGTGTAGGTGCTGCAGCAGGTGTTGCACCAAATTGTCCAACCCCGTGTAACTCGTCTAACAAACTGTCAAATTCGTCGTCGGAAATATCGCCGTCGTCACTGCTCGCTGGCGCGGATGTGGCTTTGGGTGCAGCGGGTGTGTCTGAAGCTACAGACGGGCCATTGCCAGAGCCGTGTAACTCATCCAGTAAGCTTTCGAATTCTTCTTCTGAAATTTCATCTATGCTGTCTGAGCTCTCACCATCGGCTGCGTCGACAGGGTCCGATGGTGCATCGAACAGCACATCATCTGCACTGGGCGTTGCAACAACCGGTTCTGGCTCTGTGGCAGCAGGAGCTGCAATTTCTTCGTCTGCTGATTGTGGTTGGCTAAGCTGGTGTAATACTTCCAGCAGGTGAGGATCTGCGGGCTCTGGTTGCTCTCTATTTTGAATACATGAGAACATTTCATTGATGGTGTCGAGCGACTGTAAAATCACATCCATCAACTCCGCCGTTACCTGACGCTGACCCTGACGCAAGACATCGAACACGTTTTCCGCACCGTGACAAGCATCCACCAGTTCCGTCATACTCAGGAAGCCTGCGCCCCCTTTAACAGTATGGAAACCACGGAAAATCGCGTTCAACAGCTCTTTGTCTTCCGGGTTATTTTCTAGTTCGACAAGCTGCTCAGATAACTGTTCGAGTATTTCCCCAGCTTCAACAAGAAAGTCTTGTAAGATATCTTCATCGACTTCAAAGCTCATTCGCATACTCTCCTATTAGAAGCCCAAACTCGACAACAGGTCATCAACTTCGTCCTGCCCGGATACGACATCATCTCGAGACTCAGCGTCCATAATTGGACCCTCAGGACCTGACAACTCATCAGCAACGGGGGTGGCTTTAGTTTGTGACTGCGGCTGGGCTGCAGTTTGTTGACTTTCTTCAGCGCTACCAAATACAGTCAACAAGTGAATTAGGCTGTCTTCAACTTCGCGAACCAGCTCAATGACACGCCGGATCACCTGTCCGGTTAAATCCTGATAATCCTGTGCCATCAAAACATTGGTCATCAGATTCTGTAATTCATCTGTACGGCCTTTTGACGACTGCATAAAACTGTCAAGATCGTGACACAAAGACTTGAACTCTCCGAGCTGGATATCCCGGCTCATCAGTCTGTCCCAGGTGGGCTTGATTTCAGAGAGTTGGTCGGCAAGTTCTTGGGCTAAGGGAAGACTCGCTTCTACGGCATCCATGGTTTTATTGGCAGCGCTTTCGGTCATTTCCATGACGTAATTGAGGCGCTGCTTGGCATCTGGAATGGCTTCTGTCGTGAGATCTGCTAAGCGCGTATCCAACTCAAAGTTCTTCAATGATTCATGAAGTTGTCGAGTCAGCTTACCTACTTCAGCAAAAAGCTCTGATTGTTCTTTATTAGTGGCCTCAATTAATATCTCATCAGCCTTTTCCTGCTCACCTTGTTCTAGGTATTCAACGAGCAGTTTAGCCTGTTCCAGAGTTATCTGTGGCACAGAAGATGTTGACATAAGCCTACCCTTATCAATACTAGCCTAAACGCTCGAACACTTTTTCTAGTTTGGTTTTCAGGGTTCCTGCCGTAAACGGTTTAACGATATAACCATTAACTCCAGCCTGGGCAGCAGCAACGATTTGTTCTTTTTTCGCTTCCGCTGTTACCATGAGTACTGGGATGTGTTTAAGCTTGTCGTCAGCACGAATTGCGCGTAACAAATCGATACCTTGCATGCCGGGCATATTCCAGTCAGTTACGACAAAGTCGAATTCCTGATTTTGCAACATTGGAAGTGCCGTACTGCCATCATCAGCCTCTTGAACATTGGTAAAGCCTAAGTCTCTTAGCAGGTTTTTGATTATTCTTCTCATCGTAGAGAAATCATCAACCACGAGAATTTTCATGTTCTTATCCAAAACTTCCTCCGGTGAGGTTTGAACCTATATTGTAAAACTTACTCTAATTGATCCAGTCATTGATCTTTGCACGAAGCTTGATCATTGCTTGACCGTGAATCTGACTCACTCGAGATTCGCTGACTTCTAAGATCGCGCCAATCTCTTTTAAATTCATCTCGTCGTTGTAATACAAAGACAACACCAAGGCATCGCGCTCAGGTAAAGTCTTGATAGCATTGACTAACGACTCGTTAAAGCGCTCATTTTTAACATTATTGAATGGTTTGTCTAGCGCAAAATCGTTGCCCGCGGGAGAAATTACGTCTTCGTCGACCCCCAAGTCTTCGATACCGATAACTTTACTCGCATTCACATCATGTAAAATATGATGGTACTCATCCAGCGTAATATCAAGTTTTTCAGCGATTTCAGTATCTTTTGGTTCCCGTCCGAGCTGGGATTCAAGCTCAGCAATGGCTTCTGCCACCATTCGACCGTTTTTATGAACAGAGCGTGGTGCCCAATCACCGCGGCGTATCTCGTCAATCATTGCACCGCGAATTCGAATACCTGCAAACGTTTCAAAGCTTGCCCCTTTGCTTGCATCAAAGTTTTTACAGGCCTCGATCAATCCAATCATGCCTGACTGGACTAAATCATCTAACTGGACACTGGCTGGTAACCTAGCTAACAAATGACAGGCCACCTTTTTTACCAAAGGCGTATGACGCTCGACCACCTTATGAAGGTGGTCCGTCGTTTTATATCCCGCCATGCGGTTGACCGGTGAAGCCATCGTTAACCGTTTACCAGTTGCTCAATAAAGAATTCCAAATGACCTGATGGTTGATGGGGGATGGGCCACTTGACAGCTTTGCTTGCCAGGCCTCTGAATGCCACAGCAGCAGGTGAATTGGGGAAAAGCTCAACGATGGTTTTTTGACGTCGTGAAGACTTGCGCATATTTTCGTCAAACGGGATCGTTGCAACCAGTTCTAGAGCAACATCTAAAAACCGGTCGGTGACTTTGGATAACTTAGCGAAAAGCTCTTGCCCTTCTCTTAAACTGCGCACCATGTTGGCCACAATTTTAAACTTATACACACCATGCTCTCGGCTTAGGACTTTAATCAGCGCGTAAGCATCGGTGATCGAGGTAGGTTCATCGCATACCACGACTAACACGTCTTGAGCAGCGCGTGAGAAGCTCAAAACCATGTCTGAGATACCAGCAGCGGTATCGACAATTAAAATGTCAAATTCGCTGCTGAGCTCACTGAACGCACGGATTAATCCAGCGTGTTCTGCAGGTGTTAACTCCACCATACTTTGCGAGCCAGAGGTTGCGGGTACAATGCGGATCCCAGCTGGGCCCTCGACCAGAATTTCGTCTAGTTCACATTCTCCAGACAATACATGAGATAAATTTTTCTCAACCCTTAAGCCCAACATCACATCACAATTGGCCAGACCTAAGTCAGCATCAAGCACCAAGACCCGATTACCCTGCTGTCCTAATGCAATGGCAGTGTTAAGGGATACATTGGTTTTACCTACACCACCTTTACCACCAGTCACTGCGATTACTTTTACACTGTGGTTATTTTTTTGGTTCATTCTCCGCAGGCCACTTGCTTGATCTAAAACTGTATTAATCATACATTCCTACTGTCTGGGACGCCACTGGTACACGTCGCGAATGTTGCGCTTTTGTTCTCTTTAAATACAATTGCTCAGCCTTTTTGACTAACTTCTGAGCGTTTGCCACGCGAATGTCTTCAGGCACTCGCTGACCATTGGTAAGATACCCTATTGGCAGACGATTTTGAATCGCTATGCTAATAATCTCACCTAAACTTAGACTTTCATCAAGTTTTGTAAAAATACAACCACTTAAATTGACTTTTTTGAAGTGGTTTACAGTCTCTTGCAGTACATGCATTTGCGCTGTTGCACTTAATACCAGGTAACTGCGAATGTCAACACGGCTGCTGCGCATCAAAGTGTTTAACTGTTCTGTTAAACGCAGGTCGCGCTGACTCATCCCTGCCGTGTCTATTAATATTAGACGCTTATTACGTAAATGATAAAGAACCTCTGCAAGTTCATTGGCATCTTTTACTTGTTTTACAGGACAGCCGATGATCCGACCATAGGTTGCCAATTGCTCATAAGCACCGATACGATAAGTATCTGTGGTGATCAATGCCACATTGTCAGCACCATATTTTTGGGCACCCAGTGCTGCTAATTTTGCAACGGTTGTCGTTTTACCCACTCCCGTAGGCCCAACCATGGCGTACACGCCACCTTGGCGCAATATATCGTTGTTGGTTGTATGCATCTGATTGACGACCATATTAAGTAGCGCATTCCATGCTTCTTTGCGAGAAACATCATCTGGAATAAAACAGGCCATCTGCTCTGCCACCTCAGCACCAATCCCCATGCCTTTTAGGCGATCAACCAAACAAGCACGAGTTGGGTCTCGGCGTGCCATCTCTTGATTCATCAGACCTGACAATTGAAACTCAAGTAGCTGACGGATCGCGTTCATTTCATCGCGCATAGAAGACATTTCGTCATCGTTGGCTTTTTTCTGCGTCGCAGGCTCGTCACCAAACCCCTGCTCCAGATCATCACCAAACTCCCAGGACGTGCTCTCCTGGCGTGCGTCAAAACTATGACTTGGTGCTTCGTAGCGCGGCTCACGAGCTGCCTGAGGCATGGCCTTAGCTGGAGCTTCACTGCGTTGTTGAGACCCAAACATATCGTCAGTATTGATACCAGATTGAGAAAACATCGAAGCAAGCTCAGGCGACTTAGGACGAGGGGCTTGGCGCTCAAGTAAGGCTTCGAGACTATCTGCAACCTGTGCCTGCTTTTGCGGCTCGGCACGGCGAGGCTGAGGACGGACCATTCTGGCAGCTTGATTGTAGCCTTGCTGCGCACTTTGTTGAGACGCAGCCTGACGAGGAGCGGCTTGCATTGCTGGCTGTTGAGGCGCCGCCTGGGGCTGTGACGCAGGTGTGCGGTCGTTGTCGACTGCAGCAACGATCTCTACACCGTCAGCCAGCTTCTTGTTCGACATAATTACCGCATCCGCACCAAGCTCTTCTTTCACTTCTTTCAAAGCGGTACGCATATCTTTTGCAAAAAAACGTTTAATTTTCATGGTCAGCCCCTTCTAGTCCTCTACTGTCCAACTGAGCTCACTATCTTAATTTGTCTTTCATCCGGCACTTCCTGATACGACATGACTCTGAGTCCCGGGATGGTGTGTTTTACAAATCGTGACAGCACACTTCTCAACATACCTGAGGTTAATAAGATGGACGGCTCGCCGAGCATTTCTTGCGTTTGATGGGCTTCTCTTAATGAACCTTGAAGCCGCTCTGCAAGGCCTGGCTCTATGCCTGCCCCCTCATCACCTGCGTTCTGAAGTGATTTATGCAACATCTGTTCCAACTCGGGCGCCAATGTTATGACAGGGATTTCTTCAGCCCCGCCAACCGCGTCCTGAACGATGAGTCGGCGCAGTGAAATTCGCACCGCAGCCGTTAATACATCGGGGTCCTGACTGCGCGGCCCATACTCAACCAGAGTCTGAACGATGGAGCGCATATCACGAATTGCAACGCCTTCGTTTAACAGGTTTTGTAGCACTTTTACTACCGTGGTCAGAGGTAATACATCCGGCACCAGACCCTCAACCAGGCGAGGGTGACTCTTGGCCAGCATATCCAGTAGGTTCTGAACTTCTTCATGACCCAACAGTAAGGATGCATTGTTGGTCAACAGCTGACTAATATGTGTGGCAACCACCGTGGCGGCATCCACAACGGTATAACCCAGTGAATGAGCCTCGTCTTTCTGCTCTGGTTTGATCCACACAGCTTCCAGGCCGAAGGCCGGATCTTTAGTCGCAACGCCGTTAATTGGGCCAAAGACCTGGCCCGGGTTGATCGCGAGCTCATCACCATGCTTCAGTTCGCCATCTCCTGAGCCCACTCCCATCAGGGTAATACGGTAAGCGTTCGGGTCCAGCTCCAGGTTATCACGGATATGAACTGGTGGCACAAGGAAGCCAAGCTCCTGTGACAACTTTTTACGTACCCCTTTGATGCGGTTTAACAGTTCACCACCCTGGGACTGATCAACCAAGGGGATGAGGCGGTAGCCTACTTCCAGGCCAATCACATCAACTGGCTGTACGTCGTCCCAGCCAAGCTCTTTTTGTTCCTGCTGCTGAGAAGCAACAGCGCCGCCTTTCGATTCTTCAGCTTCCTGCTCTTGTGCTTTAATTTTTTGTTGGTGTGAATAGTAAGCCAGATAACCAATGAGTGCGCCTAAACCCAGAAACGCAACATGAGGCATGCCGGGTACCAATCCCATGACAAACAGGATCCCTGCTGCGATAGACAAGGATTTCTCGTTGCCCAGTTGCTGGGTCATTTGCTCGCCCATGTTGTGCGATTCGTTTTGACGAGTAACAACAATCGCGGTACCAATTGACAACAGTAACGAAGGAAGCTGAGCAACCAGACCATCACCTATCGTCAGCAAGGTGTACACCTCCATGGCTCTGCCAAAGCTCAGATCATGCTGTACCATACCCACAAACAGGCCACCAATGATGTTAATCGCCAGGATCACAATCCCCGCTATCGCATCGCCTTTTACGAATTTACTGGCACCATCCATTGACCCGTAAAAGTCAGCTTCACGGGTGACTTCTTCACGTCTTGCTCTGGCTTCGTCTGCCGAAATGAAACCGGCATTCAAGTCCGCGTCAATTGCCATTTGTTTACCGGGCATCGCGTCCAGGGTAAAACGGGCTGATACTTCGGAGATGCGGCCGGCACCTTTGGTAATAACCACAAAGTTGATGATGATGAGGATCAGGAAGACCACCAGACCAACCGCGTAGTTACCACCAATTACAACGGAACCAAACGCTTCGATCACTTTACCGGCTGCGTCTCCGCCGTTATGACCTTCCAGCAGCACCACCCGGGTACTGGCAACGTTAAGTGCCAATCGCAAGATTGTCGCGATCAGCAATACTGAGGGAAACATGCCAAATTCAAGCGGCTTCATGGTGTAAACTGTCACTAGCAGTACAACCAATGCCAGGGCGATATTGAATGAGAACAAGATATCAAGCAGGAAAGGAGGCATAGGTAATACCACCATGCCCAATGCCGCCAGTACCAGCACTGGAGTACCGACGCCTTTGGCGTACTCTTTTTTATCTCGATTAATCTGCTGTAAAACCGCTTTAAAATCCATAACTTACAAACCACAAATTATTGACGCAGTTACATTAAAGCAAGTTTAATACCAATTAGCTTAGTGTTTTAGTTCATCTGGAATGGGAAGGTCTTTTTTCAGAGCTACAGGCCGCTTGCCCCGCCCTTTGTTGAACTTTTTCAACTGGAATACGTAAGCCAGTACCTGTGCAACAGCAGTGAAGAGTTGCTGTGGAATTTGGTCACCTACTTCAGTCGTATGATACAGGGATCGCGTTAATACGGGTGACTCGACAATCGGGACTTCATTACCTTTGGCAATTTTACGGATCTGCATGGCCAGTTCATCAACGCCTTTTGCTATGACCATAGGTGCCCCTGCTTTTTCAGTGTCATACTTGAGCGCCACAGAATAGTGGGTCGGGTTGGTAACAACCACATCCGCATCAGGCACTTCCTGCATCATACGTCGCTGCGACATCTCCCGTTGTGTGCGCCGAATACGCGCTTTGATCTGGGGGTCACCTTCCGAGTTCTTGTACTCGTCTTTTACTTCTTGCAGCGTCATCTTGAGTTGTTTGTGATGATTATAGCTCTGATAGGGTGCGTCAATGGCTGAAATAATGATCATAGTGCAGCTCAGTGCGAGAAACATCCAGGCCAATATTTCCAGCGAGTGCAGAATGCTGCCAGGGATTTGCTCGATACTCAGGTGCAATATCTCATAGAAGAACACCTTAATCAGCAAAATTGCAAACCCGGCCACCAGCACAAATTTGAGGATCGATTTGACCAGCTCTACAGCCGCCTGAGGCCCAAACATACGTTTAATGCCTTTTATTGGTGACATTTTACTCGCTTTAGGGGCTGCGGCTTCCCAGCTAAAATTAAAACCACCTAACAAAGTATTACCAATGATCCCGGCAACCATGATGATCAAAACGAACATGCTGAGTGGAAAAACGATCTCGGAAAATGCATCACCCCAGACAGAAAACATTTTGGTGGTGTCATAGGTTTCATTGCGATTTAGCGTAAACATGCGACCCATCAAATTATAAAGCCCCTTCGCAATGTCCGCGCCATACAGCAATAATGCCACAGCTGAGAATATGAGCACGAACGTCGTACCCAGCTCTTTTGAACGCGCAACCTGCCCTTTTTTTTTCGAGTCAGCTATCTTTTTGTCTGTGGGTTCTTCTGTGCGTTCCTGACCAGAATCTTCTGCCATCGTTTTGCTCCCGGTACCCGATTACACCGTGCAACCAATCAGGTTACACATCAGCTCTGTCATTTTCAGCCACTGGAACTCGTACTGAATAATAAAATTACCCATCGTCATCCAGATAATCAACAAGCCTGCCACCATAGTAAATGCAAACCCAACAGAGAAAATATTCATCTGCGGCGCAGCCCGGGTCATTATGCCAAATGACAGATTAATCAGCAGCATGGCCGTTAGAGGTGCCAAAGACAGCGCAAGCGCTGTCGCAAACAGCCAGCTCCCCCAGGTCACTATCAGCCAGTAATTATCGACCACCCACCAACTGCCATCGATAGGCCAAGTCTGAAAGCTATAGACCACCATTTTGATCATCATCAGATGGCCATTGAACACAAAAAACAATAACGTCGCCAGGATCAGATAAAACTGGCCAACAGCAGGCACACTCAGACCATTGGCGGGGTCGACCACTGACGCAAAGCCTAACCCGGTTTGCATTGCCAGGATCTGACCCGCAACAATAAAGGTATTTAGCAACAATACAGAGGCGAAGCCAATGGCAACTCCGACAATGATTTCATGTGTCACAACCAAAACCATGGCGAAGGAAAATAAGTCAGTAAACTGAGTCTGGGGGATGGCAGGCACAACCGCCACAGTGACCACGATCGACAGAGCAAGTTTCACCCGGGTTGGCACACTTTGGGCACCCAAACCAGCCATAATCATGATCATAGAGCTGATCCGGACAAACGGCAACATGTAGTCGCTCAGCCACTGTATAATGATTGCTAAGGGGTACTCCATAGTACTACCCTGCAATTTCAGGAATTTGCAGTACCAACTGGTTGAAGAAGTCCATCAGCACCTGCACCATCCAGTGGCCACCGAAAATCAGTGCCAAAATGGTGATGATGAGCCTGGGCAAAAAGCTCAGCGTTTGTTCGTTAATCGATGTTGCAGCCTGGAAAACCGCAACCACCAAACCTATCATCAGACCGGGTAGTACAATTGCGGTTACTAATTTGATAACAATAAAAAGCGAGTCACTGAGAATGTCGACAAAAACTTCTGGTTCCATGTCACACTCCTAAACCAAAACTTCGCGCCAGCGTGCCCATTATCAAAGACCAACCATCAACCAACACAAACAGCATGATCTTAAAAGGTAAAGCCACAATCATCGGAGAGAGCATCATCATACCCATGGCCATCAAGACACTGGCTACCACCAGATCTACTATCAGGAAAGGGATAAAAAACATAAAGCCAATGATAAAAGCGGTCTGCAGTTCACTGGTCACAAACGCCGGAATAATGACCACAAACGGCGTGTCTTCCGGGCTATCCAGTTTATCGTAACCCGCTATCTTAGCGAATGTTTCCAGGTCCTTTATACGGGTCTGGGAAAGCATAAATGCTTTGATCGGCTCCTTGGCTTGCTGCAATGCCTGTATCGACGTCAATTCTTCGTTCAAATAAGGTTGCACTGCGCGGTCATTAATTTGATTGAATATTGGCGCCATAATAAAGAAGGTCAAAAACAGCGACATACCCACCAATACCTGATTTGACGGCGATTGCTGCAAGCCAATGGCCTGACGTAAGATAGCCAATACCACAATGATACGTGTAAACGAGGTCATCATAATCACAGCAGCAGGGATAAAGCTCAGTGCCGTCATGATAGCCAAGACTTGCAGGGTTACGGAGTATTCCTGAGAGCCATCCGGATTAGTGGTTACGCTCAAAGCCTCGATACCATCAGCGAAGGCATTTGATGCAAAGAAGAATACACTGATGAGGAGGAGAATTCGGATCATACGTTCATTTCTTATTGTTATTTGCGCCAGACATTAAGCGACTGAGTTCTTTTGCAAAAGGCGCTGAGGGTGTCACCTCTAGCGGCGACTCTAACTGATATAAATAATTGATACTGTGTGGCGTGACACCAAGCAAGTGTTGCTTGTCGTCTATTTCTATCACCAGCAGGCGCTCCTTACTGCCTAGCGGTAAGCTTCGTATCACTTTAAAATCCTGGCTGTTGCCCAGGTTTGGATTGAAGCGCTTTACCAGCAATGCCAAGCCAATAATGGCCAACACCACAAAAGCCAAAGACAGGCCAACCGACAATAGCTCACTGCTGAGCCCGCTTGGTGGCTGCGCTGCAGCCACACTGGAGAACATTAAAGCACTCATTACCCAGGCTGCTAGCGAAGCTTCTTAATGCGTTCGACCTGGCTGATCACGTCAGTCAGGCGAATACCAAACTTATCGTTTACAACAACCACTTCGCCGTGCGCAATCAAAGTGCCGTTGACCAATACATCCAGAGGTTCACCGGCAACCCGATCCAGTTCAACAACGGATCCCTGATTTAACTGGAGTAAATTACGAATATTGATTTTAGAGCGTCCCACTTCCATAGAAATGGTGACCGGGATATCTAAAATCGTATCGAGTTTGCGCTTTTCATCTGCACTCAGATTAGCGCCGCTGTCCTGCAACTCTTCCAGTTCCGCAACTTCGGCTTCAGCACCATCCTGGTCAGCTTCCTCGGCCTCTGCAAGTGCAGCCGCCCATTCGTCCATTGTATCTTGATCATCGCTCATGCACTGACTACCTTAAATTAACTTCTTCATCACCAATCTAAATCCACACCTTCAGACAGGTGCAGATCTTCTTCTAATTCTGCCAACTCGGCATCCGAATCCAGCTTCTTGCCGCCCTTTGTAAAGACGTGAAGCTCAGACTTAACAGACTCAGGGCGTTTAATCTTCTCACTGATCTGCAGTGCCACATTATCACGGGAACGTCCCATTTTTGCCCGGAAAGTCGGCAGCTCTTCCACAAACACAGTAATATGCTCAGGCATTTCAACGGGGATAATATCTCCCGCTTTCAACTGCATGATCTGCTCCAAAGACAGATCTACCTCAAGTAACTGCGTAGACAGTTCAACTTCGACGTCCATAATTTCGTCGCGCAACGCCTTACTCCAACGCAGATCCGTATCTTCCGTATCTGACTGGACACCTGCATCGAGTAACTCCCGGATAGGTTCAAGCATTGAATAAGGTAAGGAGATATGGAAGTCGCCTCCCCCGCCGTCTAGCTCGATATGGAATGAGCTGATCACCACCACCTCGGTAGGTGACACTATGTTGGCCATCGCGGGGTTCACTTCCGAATCCAGATACTCAAACGAGACATCCATAACCGGTGCCCAGGCTTCTTTGTAATCTTCAAAGATTATCTTGAGCAGCATCTGAACTATCCGCCGCTCTGTCGGCGTAAACTCTCGTCCTTCAATTTTTGCATGATAGCGCCCATCACCTCCGAAGAAGTTATCTACCAGTATAAATACCAGTCGGGCTTCCATAGTGATCAATCCGGTCCCCTTGAGAGGACGAAATCGCACCATGTTCAGGCTGGTGGGGACAAACAGAGTATGGATGTACTCGCCAAACTTGAGCATTTGCACACCGTTGATGGATACTTCTGCGGTACGGCGCATCATATTAAACAAGCTGATCCGCATGTGACGAGCAAATCGTTCATTAACAATTTCGAGGGTCGGCATGCGACCCCGAACGATTCGGTCCTGCGACGAAAAGTCGTATTGTAAGGCGTTACTCGTCCCGCCATCATCACTATCGGGGACTTCTTCTTCTTCGACTTCATCAACACCGTGTAATAAGGCATCGATTTCGTCTTGTGATAATAAGTCGCTCACTGACTCTTCCTACTGCATTACAAAACCGGTAAATAATACGCGTTCAACCACTTTGCTACCTTCCACACTCTCCATTGCGGCCTGAACCTTGTCTAATGCACTCAGTCGCAGCGTTTCTTTGCCTGCACTGGTACTCAGTTCATCGGCTGTTGTGGTAGAAAACACACTCAGCAAGGTCCCCTCAATCAGAGGAATATGCTTTTTAGCTATCTCTTCATTGACGTCACCACGTACAAGAAGTTGTACCTTAATTTGTACAATGCGGTCCCGGCTTGCGCCAGGTACGTTAAATACAAAAGGACGAGGCATAGCAACATACAATGCACTGCCTGTCTGTGCCGCATTTTGTTCGGTGGCCTGCACCTGTTGCTCAGTCGTTTCTTCGGCCAGCGATTCGGGGGCGTCATCTGACCCTGCAAATAAAAAGTAGCCTGCAACTGCGGCCAAGACAACAACCACAGCGGCAATGATGATGATTAATTTCTTCTTCGAGCCACCCGTCTCTTCTATTTCTAAATCGCTTTCTTCTGCCATATTCGCGCTTCTTTAAATCACACTTACCTTAATCATAGCAGCTGTTACGCATAGTAATCTATTGCAGAATCACTTTGCCGTCTGCTAGTTGTTGATTGTTGGCCGTTATTTTGCGCTTCACTGGCATTATTAGCAAGTGTTCCATGACCTTGGGATGCTTCCTGCTGCTGTTGCTCACCACCCTGACCTTGCTGAATGTTACTTTCTCCAAGCTGGATCCCCTGCTCGGCCAGCATCTCTCTGAGTTTCGGCATGGACTGTTCAAGCTGTTCTTTCGCTTGCTGATTTTGCACAACAAAGTTGACCTGAGCCTGCTCACCCTCGGAGCGTATACGTATCTGCATACTGCCCAGCTCAGGTGGGTCTAAGCGGATCTCAGCTTCCTTGTTATTGATATTGAGCATCATATTGACACGCTCTTGTAAGGCTTTCACTGCGTCATTTCTGGCAATATTAATGGCCTGACTGATCGCGGGATCAGTCTGCATGGCTTTTTGGTTTACCGCACTTTGCTGATTAACCTGCTGACTCTGTCTAACTTGCTCAACTTGTGCCAGCAATTCATTGAATTCATGCTTCATCCCCTCTTCAGGGCGCTCACCACGAATTGCCTTAAAAATATTTTCAACAGGCGCAGGCATTGCACTGCGTTGCTGCGAGTTCTGCTGCTCCGATTGGCCCCCTTCTTTTTTAAGCTGGGCTAACTCAGGATGTTCACCTTCTAACGGATCTGACATCACTGTCTGCTGCAAGTTTTCTTTACCCTGAGATTTTGCATCTGCGCTGCTCACACCCGTCTGGCTTACCACCGCGGCTTGTTTATTCACTTTTTCAGATGAGACAGGATCTGTCAGGCCAAGCACTTTACCGTCCTTTTCGACCGTCGCCGCCTGTATCGACTTATCCGCTACTTCAGCCTGTTTGGAACCTGGCTCAATCGTTGATTGTGGTTTGCTCGCAGTACCCTCGCTAGGCTTTGCCGCAAGTTCTTGCAATAGCAGCTCCGCCTTAGTGCGCTGCTCAGGATTACTTAGCTCGCCACTTTTTAATTGCGCACGAAGGTTTGTCTCCAGCACTTGCTTTTGATCGGGAGTAAGAGAGTCAACCATCGCCTTCAAGTCAGACGTACTCACAGGGGGTACGGCATTTTTTGCTGGCTGCTGAGGTTTCATAACCTGTTCATCACCCGTTATGTCCTCTTTATCTCCTTGCGGCGCAGTCATTACAGGGCCAATCTGATCAACAGGACGTTGAGATTTTCCAGCACTGGCAGGTTGTAGCTCACTCACATCGCTGTGCGCAGCACTAATATGTGTGGCTGCTTTATCCGGTGCTGGTCGCAGTTCAATGTCGACCTTTGCTGGTTGCTGCTCATTGACGAGCTTCACAGAGGCCTCAGCGGTCCCTTGTTTACCAATTGCTGTATTTGCTGTTTGCTTTGTATTGTCAGCGCTCTCACCTTTAGCAAGCTGAGTGATGGGATCCAGTTTAACATCGCCGTCTGCTGGCTTGTTTTGAGTCTGTAACCCTGATCCGTCTGTCGGCTGCGTGATAACAGGGCCTACCTTATCAACTCGTTTTGCAACAGCCGGGTCACCCGGTTTTTCTACTGATACTTCACCTTGACCAAGTTTACCATTTGCATACAGGCCAGCGTCCAGAGTTGGCTTTTTCACTACACCATTTTGCAATTCAACATCTACAGAAACATCAGATATTTCAGTATCACCGCTATTTTTCTCCGCTGGCACTGGTAAAACGGGCCCAACACCATCAACCGGCTTTTTATTATCCGGACCTGTTACCTGCTCAGCTTTAGACAAATAATCTTTCAGTGCTTTAGGAACCGGCGCTAAGTTTTGTGCTAAATCGGTATTCTGCGCATTCGATGATTTGATCTGTAAAAGCAAATCATCAGCATGGCTGCCGCTGGTATCTGTGGCTGTATCAGTGCCTGGAGTGACGGCCATACCTGCACCCATTTTCGGGTCTGTCTGGCCTGGGAGCGCTGAATCATCCAGCTTTAAAGGCTCATCCGGCAGCGCTTTGTTGCCTCCGGGAAGCTGGCTGTCATCAAAGCCCAAGCGGCGGTCAAGGCCACCAGGCAAAGGCATATACTCTCCCGCCTCATCCGTATTTGACTGTGAAGCCTCATCGCTACTGTCTTGCTCTGCCTGAGCTAACATTGCAAGAAACCCTGAGTCCTCGGACTGTTCCGTTTGATCCTTTCCCTTCGCCGAAACTCCGTTATTGATTGCTACTTCTAGCGAAACATTGACCATACTCTCACCTTTATATGCGGCAACTTCACGCCGCTAACCGGATAAAATTGATGTGCTGTAATGACACTGCAAAAAACACGCCATTATTGTGCAAATTTTGTTATACCTTAATAGGCCTGCTTACGACGCATAAAAATATTAGTCGCAAACTCGTCGAGCATTTTCTGCTCTGCTTTTGCAAGCCTCTGCTGCTGTTCCAGCGCTTTTTTCTCAATCAGTTTCGCGATTGCTTTGGCCTTAACCTGCTGCTCTAACCATAACTTGCGGCGTTGATCGACCACCCGCTTAGCGGTTGCAACTGTGTTGGCCTGCTGGCGAATGGCTTCTTCAATTTTGTTGATAAAAGCATGATATTGGCCAAACCCGGCGCTAGACAGGCCCTGCAAAGCCTTTTGATGCAGCTGCTGACTATACTCAAGACGAAACTCGTTCAGACCAGTGAGCTTTTGCTGGTTAGCGTGAAAGTTTTGCTCCGCCTGGATAAAGCTGAGCCGGAGCTTTTCTTCTTTTTCACTTTCAAGTTTATAAAGTAAATCGAGTTTATTATTTGCCATTAGCCTTGTCCCAGTAGTTGTGCCAGGCCTTGCAGACATTCATCGTAATGCAGGACATCTTTCATGCCCTGCTGCAAGAAGGCATTAATATTTGGCATCATATTAATGGCCTGATCCAGCATAGGATCACTCCCCTGCTGATAGGCCCCTAACGTGATCATGTCTTTATTTTGTTGATACATGGAATACACCTGCTTGAGTACCCTGGCCTGTTGCATGTGACTGTCTGATACCACCTGAGGCATCACCCGGGAAATAGATTTCTCGATATCTATTGCCGGATAGTGGCCGCTGTCAGCAAGGTCGCGAGATAAAACAATATGACCATCAAGAATTGCACGCGCAGAGTCCGCGATTGGGTCCTGCATGTCATCCCCTTCACTCAGTACGGTGAAAAAGGCGGTAATAGAACCCTGCCCCTCACCGCCATTTCCCGCACGTTCAACCAACGCGGGCAGTTTGGCAAATACGGAAGGCGGATAACCTTTCGTTGCTGGCGGCTCTCCCACCGCCAGTGCGATTTCACGTTGCGCCATGGCGTAGCGAGTTACAGAGTCAAGCAATAACAAGACATTCAGCCCCTGATCTCGAAAGTATTCAGCAATTGTGACAGCGCTCTCACACCCTTTTAGTCTCATCAACGGAGACGCATCGGCGGGTGCCGCCACCACCACTGAGCGACGCCGCCCTTCAACTCCCAGGATCTCGTCGATGAATTCTTTAACTTCTCGTCCCCGCTCACCGACCAGCCCCACCACGATAACATCCGCCTCACTGCCGCGTGTCATCATGCCTAGCAGGACGGATTTACCGACACCACTGCCCGCAAACAACCCCATCCGCTGACCCTGACCGACCGTGACAATAGAATTAATTGCACGAACACCTACATCCATAGGTTCTTTGATTGGGCGCCTGGCCAAAGGATTAATGGCTGACTGCGCAAATTTAAGATGAGTTTCGGCTTCAATCGTGCCTAAGCCATCCAAAGGCCGGCCCAGGCCATCCACGACTCGACCCAATAAGCTCATACCCACAGGCAAGCCAGCCTCTTTGATCTGTGGAATAACCCGGGCACCGGGTAGCACGCCTGAGATATGATCGTTCGGCATCAGGTAAAGCGTGTCCTGATTGAAGCCAATGACTTCAGCATCCACAAAGCCACGTATTGTTTCTATTTTACACTGACTGCCAACCGGTGCGTTTAGGCCCTTAGCTTCCAAAGTTAAGCCAACGACACGAGTCAGGCTGCCTGCCACCGCAACCCCATAGGGTTGAATGTATTTTTGAAATTTTTGCAGGCGCTCTGCCAGTGGCTGCTCTGATGAACTGGATATTGTCATTTGCTATCAGTGAAAATTTGCGATAATCCACTTATGCAAAAACCTAACCAACTTTTAGAAAGGGCGGTACCTCCACCAGCAGGTACCGAGTAATGAAAAGTGTTAAGGGTCTACACCACTGTCTTGTAAAAAGCTGCCCAGTACTTCGCTAATACGATTTTTCAGGCTCAAATCGATGGATGAGTCCGGCGTTCTGATGTGACACCCACCCCGCTCAAGCGTTGGTTCGGGCACCAGCTGCCAATGCTGCTCGGCAATGGTTTCTTCTCCATAGGCTTCTTTGACTAACGCCAGATCTTCAGGGTGCAGATTAATTCGCATCTGTGTATCGTGCAGTGGCAGCGCATCAAGCCCCTTTTTCAAGGCTTGCAGAATAAGCTCGGGTCGGGTTTTAACTTGTTCGAAGATGACTTGCTCTGCCAATAAATTGACGAGCTGCAACAGTTGCTTTTCGGCGGCTTCGTCAATTTGTCGCAACGGCTTTTGTGTCGCTTCCAGTAATGCAGACAGCGATTGAAGACGTTCTTCAATCAACGGTTTAGACTCTTCAATCCCCTGCTCTTTACCAAGTGTCACGCCTTCTTTATAACCGGCTTCTTTCCCTTCACTAACACCTTTGTCAAAGCCTTCAATATACCCTTGCTCGTGACCCTGCTTCAGGCCTTCTTCGAATGCATCTTGTCTGATCTGCTCCAGCTCTTCCAGCGTGAGCATGGGTACTTCTTCTTCCTCAGGCTCAGGCGCAGTTTGTTGTACTTTTTGCTGATAAAGCTCCTCAAGTGGCGTGCCCATTGCCGTGGAGCGCCCGGAATATTTACTTAAGTCTTCTTCTACATTAGGGATTGGCCAGTTTTCCAGTAACTCATCTAATGCTTCGGAGCTGACCGGCTTGCCACGATATAGCTTTTTTTCCGCCATGGTTTACAGGAACTCCTCACCGCCACCGCCGCCAAGCATAATTTCACCTGAGTCAGCAAGGCGTCGAGCCGTTGCCAGGATCTCTTTTTGCGCCGCTTCTACTTCACTGATCCGCACCGGCGGCATGGCTTCTAAATCATCCGCCATCATCTCAGCCGCACGTTTAGACATGTTCTTCATAATCTTGTCTTTCAATGAATCGTCGGCGCCTTTGATGGCCTTCATCAACACATCCTGTTGTACCTCACGCAGAATCGCCTGAATACCGCGATCTTCCACATCCATGAGGTTTTCAAAGACAAACATCAGATCCTGAATTTGCTGCGACATCTCTTCATCATGTTCACGGATAGAGTCCATCAGCTGACCTTCGATGTTGGTATCCAGGTAGTTCATGATATCCGCAGCGGCTTTAAGGCCACCCATTTTCGCAGCTTGCGCACCGGCCTGACCTGCGAACTGTTTCTCCATGATTTCATTCAGCTCTTGCAGTGCTGCTGGCTGTACTTCTTCGAGGTTAGCGATCCGCATTGTCAGATCGAGGCGAACTTTCTCAGGGAACTGAGAGAGGATTTCAGCGGATTGCTCTGGTTCGAGATAAGACAACACAATCGTCTGGATCTGCGGGTGCTCATTACGAATAATGTTGGCAACCTGCTTGGAATCCATCCACTTCAGAGAGTCCAGACCTTTAGCGCCCGATCCCATCACAATCTGGTCGATCAGGCTGGCAGCTTTGTCCTCACCCAGTGCCGCAGTCAGTGCCTTCTTAATGAAGTCTTCTGACTGGAAGCCAATGGTACTGAAACTCTGAATTTGCTCGATAAACAGATTATGGACCGCACTGATTTTGGCCTGCGATAAGTCATCGAGTGCCGCCATTGCCATACCCACTTTTTGCACCTGCTTAGGCTCAAGGTGCTTCAGGATCTGGGCGGCATCTTCTTCCGTCAGGCTCAGTAGCAGGATGGCGGCCTTATCGACCCCATCCAGTTTGTCTACATCGAACGCCGGCGGCAGTTGTTTTTGTTCTTCATCACTCATCTTCGGTTAACCATGCTTTGACTACTTGAGAAGACAGCTCTGGCTCATTGGCAACCAGTGCACGGACAGCTTTAAGCAAATCTTCATCACCATGTAAGTCTGGCAATTGTAATGTACCATCGGAAGAGAAGCCAACTGCTGATTCATCAAAGTCATTGTTTAACATATCTAAAGTGCTGTCACCAAGGTCTACTCCTGAGGTTAGTGCATCTTCATCATATTCTTCAAGCGTATCTTCTGGGTAAATCAGACGTTTCAGCATAGGTCTGACGACCGCCAGAATCAGCACTATGATGACCAGCGCGCCCATTACCAGACGGATGGTTTTCATGAACCATTCCTGCTCCCAAAGGGGCAAGTCGCCTTCTTCCAAAATATTTTCACGTACAAAAGGTACAGTCACCACTTCCAGTGCGTCACCACGCTGCATATCAAAACCCACCCCACCTTGCAGCAAGCGACGAATGTTATTCAGTTCTTCCTGAGAACGCGGTGTCATAACCATATTGCCTTCAGCATCAGGCTTATTCATGTAGTCCACAGCAACCGAGACACTGATGCGACGGATCACGCCGGTTTGTTGACGCTTATGTGAGATAGTGGTGTCCAGCTCGTAGTTACGTGTCGCTTCTTTGTGTATACGTGACGGGGTTGTACCCGAGCCATTGCCTTGTCCAGCTACTTCTGGAATATTTGAGTTCACCGGAGGCTGGTTCGTTAGCGCACCAGGGATCCCCACCGCCAGGCCGCCCACATTGTTCTCTTCAAACGTGGTTTCACTGCGTACCGCGGGCAAATCCGGGTTAAAACGTTTCTGAGTTTCTTCTATCGCGCTGAAGTCCATGGTCAGGTCAACCTGTGCGGTATACTTACCCAGACCAACGACAGGGATCATGATGCTGTCGATTTTTTCCAGGTATTCCTGTTCACGCTTACGTTCTATCTCATATTCTTTGCGAGAACGTGCTGCCAGAGAATCCTGAGAGCCAGAGTTAAGCAAACGACCATTCTGATCTGTCACCGTAACACGTGCTGGTGTTAACCCCTGTACCGCAGAAGCAACGATATCAACAATGGAATCTACTTCTTCACTATCCAGTGTCCGACCACGTTTAAGCGTTACGACTACAGTCGCTGACGGCTGTTTTTCGCGTCGTGCAAATACATTCTCTTTTGGAATAGCCAGCAGAACTTTAGCGCGGTTAATATCCTGCAGCTCTTCGATGGTCCGGGCCAGCTGTTGTTCACGGCTGTGCTTAAGGCGCTCACGCTCCAGACGTTGGCTCACACCAAAGCCCATATCCTGCATCAGAATATCAGTACCACTGCTGGGTGCCTGGCTGAATCCATCACGGGCCATTCTCAGCTTGATGTCCTGATAATCAGATTCAGCCACCATGATGGTGTTGCCATCCAGGTCATACTCAATTTTCTGTGCATCGAGAAAGTCCAGCGTCTGAACCAGCTCTTCTGTAGGGTATTGACCTAACGGACGCATATCAGGCTGACGTGCCCAGATAATGATAAAAATCGCAATTGCCAGGCAGATGGCCAGTGCGATCACCAAAGTAACCTGGCGGAGCATATCAACACCGCTTAAAGCACTAAAGTAGCCCGATTTTTGCTCTTGTTGCGTATCTGCTTCGCCACCTGCACCGGGAACCGTTTGTCCATCAGCAAGTGCCAGATCGGTTGATTGATTAGTAGCCACGATTACTCTCCGCTAAACTCTGATTATACCGGCATGCTCATGATGTCTTTATAAGCTTCTATCAGCTTATTTCTGACATTCATTGTGGCATCAAAGGCCACCGATGCTTTGTTTCTGGCAATCATTGCTTCAGCCAGAGACACGCTGCGGTCACCCATTTCAACAGCAGTCACCTTTTCTTTAGCGTCACGCTGTAATCCAGCAACCGTATTAAGTGCATCGCTGAGTAAGTCACCAAACTGGGCGCTTGAAGTAGCAGCCGTTGCCTGAACTGGCAGCTTATTCGGATCCTGTGGTCTGACGCGGCCGGCTTCTGAGGCCATTGCCTGCATTTCCTGGTAAAGTCCGGTAGATTGAATTTTCATGGTCTGGCTCACTTTGTGAGTTATACATAACTCTAATAAAGCACAAAGCGTGCCAAGTGCATTTATCTTAAATATCAGTGTCTTATGATCAATTTTGGCAGGTCGGTTTTTTGACAGCGGGGTAATTGCGCGATCCTATCTACAGAAATGATCCATTATCCGAACACATTAAATGTCCGGACAATGGGGTTTTATACCAATTTGCTTAATCAGGTGAATTTGATATTACACCTAGGCAGGGACAGGTAAGCCCAGATCACGCATTCTGGCAAGCTTGTAACGAAGCGTTCTGGGGCTGATCCCCAACAGCTCGGCGACGTCCTTACGCTTGCCATTACACCGGGAAAGTGTATCCAGAATGATTTGATGCTCTTTGTCCTGAAGCTCTTCTTTATAATTAAGCCCCTCAGCATCGTCATTATTCACATTAATGGCAATCGAACTGACCTCTTCAGCATCGTGGCGCGCAGGTGTAAGAGCCTGATCAACTGGCTGCTGCGGTGTGCTTACTGATCGCGGTGAAAAGTTCTCAATAAAAATGTCGTCAGCAGTGATCTCTGTTCCCTGTTGCAAAATCAAGGCTCGTTGCACCACGTTATCCAGCTCTCTGACGTTACCCGGCCAACGATGACTGAGCAATTTATCCTGCGCACTCTGTGATAACACAGGTGTCAATTTGCCGGATTTGTCACAGTGACGCTGTAACAGGTGCTCAGCTAGCGGAACAATATCCCCACCACGCTCCGCAAGAGGCAGCCAGGTCAAAGGAAAGACATTCAAACGATAGTAAAGGTCTTCGCGAAAGACGCCATCATTAACGGCTTCTTTAAGATCTCGGTTACTGGTCGCCAATACTCTGACATCCAGCTCAATGGTCTTTCTGCCTCCAAGACGTTCTACTTCCCTTTCCTGCAATACCCGCAACAATTTAGCTTGTAAGCCCAGATCCATTTCGGTGATTTCATCAAGGAGTATAGTGCCCTTTTGTGCTTGCTCAAACTTGCCTGGGCAAGCTGCAATTGCGCCAGTAAATGCCCCTTTTTCGTAGCCAAACAATGTTGCTTCAAGCATATTCTCTGGGATAGCGGCACAGTTAATTGCCACAAAAGGCTGTTCTGCACGATCCGAGCGGTCGTGAATATAGCGCGCGAGTACTTCTTTACCTGAACCGCTTGGGCCCAGCACCATCACACTGGCATCAGAACGTGCTACTTTCTTAGCTAACTCAAGCAACTCCAGGCTTTTACTGTCAGCAACCACCGGGCCGTCGGTTTCTTTCTCTTTCTCCGGCATATAACGGCTGACCATGTTAAGTAATACTTCAGGTGCAAATGGCTTAGCCATATAGTCAATCGCCCCCAGGCGCATGGCTTCAACCGCGTCATCTATAGTGGCATAAGCCGTCATCATCAACACAGGCAGCTCGGGATAATTAAGCTTCACTGTTCTGAGCAGATCCAGGCCACTCATGGCCCCCATTTGTACATCGCTGACCAATAAGGAAAATACCTGCTCTTTTAACAATATGACTGCCTGTTCAGCGCTATCTGCTTCGACGCACTCAAACCCCGACATTTCAAGGGTGTCTATCAGTGCTTCACGCAACCCGGCATCGTCTTCGACAACCAAAATTTTGTTGCTCATACGGCCTCCTGTAATGATGAATGTTCGCTGGAAATAGGCAGTAACATGCTAAAACATGCTCCTCCACTTTCATTGTTCTTGACGTCAACCCGACCTTTGTGAGAATGGGCGACGGAGTTCACAACGGCTAACCCCAGGCCGGTGCCCTGAGATTTAGTTGTATAAAAGGGTTCAAATAATTTGCTTGCCTGACTCAGGTCAACACCAGGGCCATTATCGGAAACGCTGATACGCACGGTGTCTGTGCCAGGCTCACGCTTGGCACATATCTCTATTTTGGCACCGGCACCAATATGCTGAACACTGTTGTGGATCAGATTCTGAATTGCACTGGCCAGCGCTGTTTTATTGCCCAGAATTTCGATATCCGGCTCAGGTAGTTCAACGGTCAACTGTGCTTTGTGCAGCAACACCATCGCATCAGCCCCCGCTTTGACTTCACTCAGCAACTGCTGCATTGAAACACGCTCAATCACCTGTTGCTCGCCACTTTTTGCGAACAACAACATATCATTGACCTGATTTTCAAGATCTTTCAGGCGAGACATCAACTTAGTGTGAAATTTATCTCGAGACTGAGCTGGCAGCTTACTACTGCCCAAATTGGCGCCATACAGCATGGCTGCGGATAAAGGCGTGCGCACCTGATGAGCCAACGAGGCAACCATCTTGCCCAGCGCACTCAGGCGCTGCATGTGTGCAACACGTGCCTGCAGGCGTCGGGTTTCCGTCAGATCCGTCATCAGTATCAACTGACCAGGTTCTGGCGTCAGTGCTGTAATATCCAGCTTGATAAGGCGCCCGTCTTTAAGCGAGACTTCATGGCCATCATCCTGCTGTGGACTAAAAGAGCGCTGGATAATACTGAACCACTTTTCACCTTCCAGTGGTTCACCCAGCATATCAATTGCTATCTGATTCGCCTTGGCTATCATGCCCTGACCATCCAGTACCACCACCCCCGCAGGCATGGTATCAACCAGATGACCCAACCAGCTGGCCTGCTGTCGCAGATCGCTCAGCTCACCCATGTACGCCTCTTGCAATAAACAAGGGTTGTACTGAGTCGTTGGCACAAATTGTGGATTAATCACTTTTGCTAATGCCATGATATTGCTCTCTTAAACCTAGATACCTGTAAAAAGCAATTGACGTGCCAACTTTATTTCACTTTAAATTCAGTGAATTACGTAGAGTAAAACACCTTCAAAAGTTTGACACTGTTTATTTGTACAGCACTTCAATATACGCTAAACTGGTATATGTACATCACCTAACTTACGGAAAATATCATGCGCACACGCTGTCACTGGGTTGATTTAAGTAAGCCGGATTACGTGGCTTACCATGACGATGAATGGGGAAAGCCAGTCCTCGAAGACATTAAATTGTTCGAGTTTATTACATTGGAGTCAGCACAGGCAGGCCTGAGCTGGTACACGATTCTAAAAAAACGAGATAATTATCGCGAGGCGTTTCACCAATTTGAACCGCACAAAGTTGCAGCGATGACAGACAGTGACGTAGCCAGGCTGATGGAAAACACGGGGATCATTCGCAATAAGCTCAAAATCCAGGCAACCATTAATAACGCAAAACGTTTTATTGAAATACAGCAGGAATTTGGCAGCTTTGCATACTACCAGTGGCGGTTTGTTGATTTTACGCCAATTGTAAGCACGATCCACAGTCCTGAAGATTACCAGGCAACCACAGAGATAAGCACACAATTTGCGAAAGATTTAAAAAAGCGTGGCTTCAAGTTTCTTGGACCTACCACAGTTTATGCCCATATGCAGGCCTGCGGCATGGTCAATGATCATCACGAAGACTGCTTTTGCAAAGCACCTATTATAGAGGCATATCAGCAGTTGGATATTAAAGAGACGCTAAGTGCTCAAAAGTAGCGTACATCAGTGTAACTTATGCCAATTTCACTGAATACCTGTTCAATTTGAAGGAACAAATATGCCGCAAACGGTGTTAAAAACTGCTCATTTAGAACAGTTGTTATTAATTAGAAACAAAAACACCGGATGATTTTTGCTTTTTCGCCCCGGCCACCCTACCAGAAAAATCGCCAGAGAGCATTTCCAAGGCCATAAAAACGGCGCTTTAAAAGCGCCGTTTTTCAGTGTGTTACGATTACTTCTAGTCGCGATTCAGGTTGTATTTTTTCATTTTTTCGACCAGCGTTGTACGGCGTACACCCAATATCTCTGCGGCTCTGGCGACCACATAATCATAGCGCTCAAGTGCCTGAGTGATCAGGCTAATTTCCATCTCAGCCAGGTACTCTTTAAGCTCGATCCCTTCGTCTGGTAATAATCCCAGGCCAGTTTCTGCACTGCCTTGTTCGAGTGTTTCTTCTTCATCCTCAAAGTCGCTGAATCCGTCACTGAACAACTCGTTAAAAACGTCTTTTTCCAGCAGCTCTTCGGGATACTCAGGCTCATAGGCTTCGACGTCGATGTAGCGATACTTACCGGGCAGATCCGTCACATCTACTACTTTTTCAGGGAACATAATGGCCATACGTTCTACCAAATTAGCCAGCTCGCGAATGTTGCCTGGCCAACCATGTGCCTTGAGACTTTCAATTGCGCGATCGGTAAATTTGACCGAACTACCACCTTGCTCACTTACGCGGCGTAGCAACTCTTTTAACAATAATGGAATGTCGTCAGCACGCTCTCGTAGTGACGGGTTCTCGATGGGAAACACATTTAGGCGATAGAACAGATCCTCACGGAACTTGCCCTCTTCGATCATGATTTCCAGGTTGCGGTGTGTTGCTGCGATCACACGGACATCAGCCTGAATTGGCTTGGTCCCACCAACGCGCTCATAGCTACGCTCCTGCAAAACACGCAACAGCTTAACCTGCATTTGCAATGGCATATCACCTATTTCGTCGAGAAACAGAGTACCACCTTGTGCCAACTCAAAGCGTCCTTTACGTGCCGAGATTGCCCCGGTAAATGCGCCCTTCTCATGACCAAACAACTCGCTTTCCAGCAGCTCACCGGGGATAGCACCACAGTTAACCGGTACAAACGGGCCAGAATTGCGGTTGGATAACAAGTGTACATTGCGTGCGACGACCTCTTTACCTGTGCCTGATTCACCAAGGATCAATACATTGGCATCTGTTTTAGCCACCTGAGAGATCAAAAAGCGCACTTCCTTAACGGCTTTGGTATCACCTACCAGACCATCAAACGACTTAGCGTCATTGAGCTGAGTCGATTTCCCGGGCAGCATGCGCAAGTATTGCTGGCAGTCGTGTAACAATTGCATTGTCACTTCCTGACCAAAAGGCTCAGTGATGAGGCCAATGACGTTGGCAAGAGCAAGTAGCGGCCTTAACGTTTCCCCAATTAACAGGAACGGGACGGCGGGCAAAGACTTAATCAACGCCTCATGCTCTAATTGCGACAAAGCCCCCAGGATGACCACAGGCTCCTGCAGATTGCTTAACCGCGCTGGAGTAAAATCAGACTCCGCAACTACCTGAGCTGGCTGACCAACAAAGCCCAATGCCGCTGCCAGTCCAGATGCTCTGTTATTATTGTTATCGAGGATCGTAATCATGCCCGTAAGATCCAACTTCTTTGTTTATATCAATAGTATTGATTGTAAGTCAGTGACATGGGGATGCAATACCTAAGTGGCAAGTTTTTGACATCAACGCCAAAAAAACGCCACCGCCTATGCGCTAAATCAATACTTAAGGATTAAAGTGTCGAAAAATCAGAGGGGCGTACATTTTAAGGGGACATGTGCGTAAGTATGCTGAATGACTTTTTTCATTGCAGGTAGTAAGTAGCGACGACTACTGTATGATTGCGTTACATCAACGTGCAGGGAGGGCGCTCAACCATGGGTAAAGTGCACAAAAAAGCCAGCGTTGATTCGCTGGCTTTCATGAAATACTTGTTGAGACCACAGTGTACCTACAGCAGACCTAAAACAGACGAAGCTGACTGATTAGCCTGACCGCGCAATGCAATCGAGGCCTGAGATAAGATGTCATTGGCCGTTTGTTCAGCTACGGCACTGGCATAGTCAGTATCTTGGATCCTGCTTTGACTTTCCGCGATATTGTCTCGTTGCGTACCCAGACCACGTATGGTACTGTTAAGCGTATTTTCAAACGCCCCTAGCTGCGTTCTTTGCGTGTTCAGCGCTTCCGATACCTGGTCGGCCGCGTCAATGGCAGTTTGTGCACCCGCCTGCGTTGAAATATCAACACTCAGTATAGGGTTTGCGAAGCTACCGTCCGATGCGGTGAAACCTTGAGTGGTATTCGCGTCTGGACCAACCTGAAAACTGGTTTGATTGCCATCAAATAGTGCCTGTCCACCAAACGTCGTATTCTCAAACGTATCCGTGATCTGTGACTGTAACTGAGTCACTTCTTCTTGAAGAGCTTGCCTGTCGCTGTCAGTCAGCGCACCGCTTCCAGCCTGAAGTGACAACTCGCGGATCCGCGACACAGCATCATTCACTCCAGACAAAGCTGACTCTGTCGTTTGAGAGTATGAAATGCCGTCGTAAGCGTTACGGATAGATTGATTATACCCTTCCTGTTGCGATGTCAGACGGTTGATGATCTGTAGTGCGGCCGCATCATCTGCTGCCGAGTTGACCTTTTTACCGCTAGCAAGCTGTTGATTCAGCTTATTATTGGTTTGATCAACTTGGTTAAAAAAACTATTGCTTTGAGATTTTATCTGCATAACGCCTCCCCATCAGGTGTTATATTAAGTTAAGTCTACTCCTTTGTGTTCAAAAAGTCATCTATTGTCAGAAATTGAATACTACGCTTGGTATATTTACTGCAAAAACTCCATAACTGATATAAAGTGTTGAGTAATCACTTTTTTATCTTTAGTTAGGCGAGTTTCTTACAGTCATACCTTTTTCTATACTGTAAAGAATTCAATGCACCTTTAGGTGGACTTTATGTTTGACAACAAAACCATTCTTATCACAGGCGGCACCGGCTCATTCGGCAAAAAGTATGTTAAGACATTACTTACCCGATACAAGCCAAAGAAAATTATTGTTTTTTCTCGTGATGAGCTAAAACAATTTGAGATGCAGCAAGTATTTAATGACCCTTGCATGCGTTACTTTATCGGTGACGTTCGAGACAAAAGCCGCCTTTATCGTGCCATGCAGGGCGTCGATTATGTGATCCATGCCGCAGCACTCAAACAAGTGCCGGCAGCTGAGTATAATCCCATGGAGTGCATCAAAACCAATATTAATGGCGCTGAGAACGTGATTGAGGCTGCGCTCGATAACAACGTCCAAAAGGTGATTGCGCTGTCAACGGATAAGGCAGCTAACCCGATCAATCTTTACGGTGCCACTAAGCTGGCTTCCGATAAACTGTTTGTTGCAGCAAATAACATCGCAGGTGGACATAAAACCCTGTTCTCTGTCGTTCGATACGGCAATGTGGTGTGTTCAAGAGGCTCGGTTGTTCCTGTATTTCAACGCTTTATCGATGAAGGTTGCGACCATATCCCTATTACCCATGCCGATATGACGCGCTTCTGGATCAGTCTTCAGCAGGGGGTGGACTTCGTACTTAAGAACTTTGAGCGTATGCTGGGTGGGGAGATCTTTGTACCTAAGATCCCTTCTATCCGCATTGTGGATCTTGCCACCGCTATGGCACCGCAACTGCCACATAAAATAATCGGTATACGCCCCGGAGAAAAGCTGCACGAAGTAATGTGTCCCGAAGATCTCTGCTTTGATACCTTTGAATTTAGCGATCACTTTGTCATCGCGCCCGGCATTAAGTTTAGTAGCCGCAGTAATGACTTTGATACCAATGCACTCGGGGAGCAAGGTCATGCTGTAGCACCTGGATTTGAGTACAATTCACTCAGTAACCCAGACTATCTGTCCGTCGAAGCCATTAAAGCCTTTAATGCTCAGGCATTGATCTAGCCTGACAGGAGCACAACATGATCCCTTATGGCAAACAGAGCATCGCACAGCAAGATATAGATGCAGTTGTGGCGGTATTGCAGTCTGATTTTCTGACCCAAGGTCCGGTTGTTCCCCAGTTCGAACAAGCCGTTGCTCAGTACTGTGAGGCTTCACATGCCGTGGCAGTGAATAGTGCAACATCTGCTTTGCACATTGCCTGTATGGCACTGGATGTCACAGCGGATAGTTTGGTCTGGACGGTACCAAATTCTTTTGTGGCTTCATCAAATTGCGCCCTGTATTGCGGCGCCTCGGTGGACTTTACCGACATTGATGCCGCAACAGGCAATTTGTGTATCGTTGCCCTGGAAGACAAACTGAAGCGCGCCCAAGCACTCGGTAAACTACCCGATGTAGTTATCCCCGTACACTTTGCTGGGCAGTCTTGCGATATGGCAGCTATCGCAAAGCTCGCCAACCAATATGGCTTTAAAATTATCGAAGATGCATCCCACGCTATCGGAGGACGCTATCAGGATAAACCTGTTGGCCACTGTGACCATTCAGATATTTGTGTGTTCAGCTTCCACCCGGTTAAAATAATCACCTCAGCTGAAGGCGGGATGGCTGTGACGCAAAATGAGCAGCTTGCACAGCGCATGCGCTCATTACGAAGCCATGGTATTACGGCAGATCCCACCTTGTTAACTGAACCGAGTCATGGCCCCTGGTACTATCAGCAACAAACACTGGGATTCAACTATCGCATGACGGACCTGCATGCCGCGCTGGGTCTGAGTCAGTTGGCACAACTTGATCAGTTTGTTGCCGCTCGCAACACGCTTGCACAATGCTATGATGCCTTATTTGCAAACGTTGAAGGTGTCACTCCGTTAACCCAATCTGATAGTCAATACAGTGCTTATCATTTGTATGTGGTCAGAGTTGCTCACAGCAACGGGCAATTGCACGAGTACCTTGTTACTCAGCTACGAGCGCAAGGGGTCTTTGCTCATGTGCACTATATTCCTATCTATTTGCAGCCTTACTATCAACAATTAGGATTCGAGCCCGGCTATTGCCCAGCGAGCGAAGCCTATTATCACAGTGCGATTACCTTGCCACTGTTTCCGTCTTTAACGACAACGCAACAGCAACATGTCGTCGATACCCTTTGCCAATTACTCAGCGATTGGCAAAAAACTCACTCTGCACTGAAGGAGTAGCAGCCATGACAACCAAGCCCTTAAACCTTGCTTTTATCGGCGGCGGCATGAATTCGGCCGTCGGTTATGTGCACTTTAGTGCTGCACAACTGGATAATCGCTTTAAAGTCGTGGCTGGTGCTTTCAGTCGTGATCAGGATACCAATACAGCGACCGCACAACAGTGGGATATCGCCCCTGAGCGTACTTACAGTGACTGGCGCACCCTTATCGAGCAAGAAAAAGACCAGGTAGATGCTGTGGTGGTTCTCACGCCTACACCGCATCATTTAGATGTACTGACAGCATTATTGAATAAAAATATTCCGATCATTTGCGAAAAGTCTTTGGTCTGTGGAACAGCTGAGACACAAGCGTTGGCAAACGTGTATGACCCCACGAAACACTTTCTGGCGGTGACCTACAACTACAGTGGCTATGCGATGGTCCGAGAGCTCAAACATCTGATTACCCAGGGTAAGCTGGGCCAAGTCCAAAAAATTCACCTGGAAATGCCGCAAGAAGGCTTTAAGCGTCCACCGGATATTGCCGGCAAACCCGCTAAACCGCAGGCATGGCGACTTCAGGACTATCAGGTGCCCACTATCTGCCTTGATTTGGGTGTACATTTGCACCACCTATCGAGTTATTTACTGGAACTGGAACCAACAGAAACCTGTGCCCAATTTGCTAACCACTCCGATTACCCGGGGTTAGTCGACGATGTACAAATGCTGCTTAAATACCCTAATGGGATCCAAGGCAGTATGTGGATGTCAAAAACCGCCATCGGTCATCGTAACGGCTTACAGATCAGAGTCTATGGCACGGCGGGCAGTGCCACCTGGGTACAGCTCAACCCGGATGAGCTGCAATTACAATTCAGTGATGGCAGGAGAGAAATATTGGACCGCGCTGGCCAGTGCCAGTACGCGCATCAGTTTCGTTACAACCGCATGAAGCCAGGACACCCAACCGGGTTTGTCGAAGCGTTTGCCAACTTATACACGGATATTCATCAGGGCCTGACGGCCTATCAGGCGGGTATCGCGCCCAAAAATGAATATGTCTTTGGCTTTGCTCAGGCTCAGGCAGGGCTTGCGCTGTTTGAAGCGGCGGTCACTTCTAATGAGCAACACCGATGGTGTCAGGTTTCCTCCTGACACCCCTATTACACCTCTGAGTAACGCAGTTTTACATCGTTTCGCAGCACTTTACCCATTGGGTTTCTGGGTAGTGCACTGAGGCACTCAAGCGCACGTGGTTGCTGGTAATCCGTCAGCTCCGCTAAACACAGCAACCGCAGCTCGCGACTGATATCCACATCCCCATGCTGCTCATAAACCACTTTGATATATTCGCCCAGCTGCCTGTCTGCACAACCAAAAGCAACACAATCGATCACTTTGGGGTGCTTCTTAATAACGGCCTCGATATCCTGCGGAAAGATATTGATGCCCCCACTGGAGATCACCTCTTTTTTACGTCCGACGTAATACAAAAAGCCGTCTTCATCCAGATATCCCAAGTCACCCGTAAGAAAATACCCGTCAGAGTCATAAGCATCTTGCGTCTGCTGTGGCATTTTCAAATAGCCACTGAACCCGGTTGTCGTCTGACAGGCAATCTCACCCACTTCACCAACATCCAAAGTACGCCCTTCTTTATCCAAGATTTTAACCTGAACAAAAGGTAAAGCCGCGCCGACTGCGCCATTTTTATCGCGTCGGTCGCTGACACAAAAATCACTGACAACACCCACTTCAGAAGCGCCATAACATTCATGCAAGCGACAAGGTAGCTTTTTTAGCAAAGCCTGTTTAGATTCTCCGGCGAGCACAGCAGACGACGACACCACACAGCGCAGCGAGCTCAGATCCATTTTTTCGTCACAGCTGAGCAAGCTTTCTAATTGAGCTGATACAGCAAATAAAAAACTGACTTGATGCGTTTTGATGGCTTCCAGCCATTTCGGCAAAGTAAACTTGGGCAGGATCACACTGGTTGCACCCAGCATCAGCGGCATCAACACTCCGCGCTGGGCCAGCGAATGATAAAGCGGTGTAGCAACCAGCACGACCTCATCCAAAGTTAATCCGTAATAGCGAATAGTGGCGTCAAACGCACGACTGATTTTACATTGCTGGCTCAGTACGATGGGTTTAGGCTGACCGGTCGAACCGGATGTCATAGTGAGTATAAAAGGCGCGTTAATATCCACCGGTGGCTCTGGGATATTTATCGCCTGTGCGGGCAATTCCTCTGACATAATATCCTGCCAGCACGGCTCATCGGCCACAGGTTGTGATAGGCTGAGCAGGTTAACAGGCTCTATGACTGCATCTGCCAACAGCGTTCGCCCGATAGAAGGCCAGGCTATTACCGCTGCAACGGGGGTTTTCTTCAACGCCACCGACAGCGCGTCGCCCTTCAGGCTGATGGGTAGCGGCACAATGGCGAGGCCGAGGCGCGCCGCTGCCAGCATCACAATCGGGTATTCCAGGCCGTTCGGCGCAAATAAGGCTACCCGCTGACCCGGCTGTAACCCTAAGCGGTAAAAATGGGCACACAACTTCAATACTTTGATATTCAGCGCCTGATAACTCACTTTTTGTTGCTCAAACACCAAAGCGACCTTATCTGGCTGTGACTGCACATGCTGCGCAAAAATTTGATAGATATTACTCACAGTCTGTCCTCATTGGGTATTTGGCGACAAAGTTAAAGTCCTGGTGGCTGGCACCAGGAAAGAGCTGCTGCACAGCTTTATAACCGGGCTCATCTTCTGCCAGAGTCACAAAACCTGCCCGTTCATTAAGCAAATTAACAAATCGATTTTGTTTATTGATCACCGCAACCCAGACAGCATCAGGGAAAGCCTCAAGCGTGAGTGTCAGCTGCCATTGCAAAATGAGCTGAGCATGGACAAAATTAACCGCGTCACTGGCTGCAAACCAGCCACCAAACAGATAGGCCTGTCCGTCTATTGTGGTACATTGATGCCAGACATATAACAGAGGTTCATCGTCCTGCAACAGCACAAATGAGTCGCGTGTTTGCCGGAACCACCAGCGATAATGATCCACTTCATTAATACGATCAGTAACCGTCATACGCCAGGCATTGTCGCTGCGGTTTCGGGCTTTGAGATAGCGGTTGATATGCATATCTGTCACCGGCAGCAATCGCAAGTTACCCGCCAATGTCCAGCTGAATTGTGGCTGTTCATTGACGTCTTTGAGTGCGGTCAACCCTGCGCCGGTTCCATTTAACAAAGCAGAGGCAATACGCTGCGCACCCAGCCCGTCCACCTTAATAGCCGCTTGTGTACAAAGTTGTTGCACACGTTTGCGCTCATTGTACAAAGTTGCAATTAGCTCGGTCACCTTGTGCGTATCTTGCGCCAGCAAGTCGGGAATATGAAGGTAATGCCCCAGCGCTTCAAGATCGGCTAATGCATTATCCTGGTTGGCAGCCAGGCTAAAGCTCAGCGCTGGCGTGTGTGTCGCGGCCAGTTCATACAAAGATGTACCCAGCGCGCCAACAAAAAAGCCACAGCGCTGGTAGAAGCTCACCAAACTGGTTGCCTGTTCAATCAAAACTAAGCGGCTGTGTTGTGCGGCCAGTGTGTATAGCTGCTCTGTGTTTGTGGCCTTGGGCCCTATCACCACTTGTATCGGTGTGTTTTCCAGTCCAGCGGGCGGCGTATCGAGTAGGCGGGAAATCCATTGTGCAGGCACATGCCAGTCTCCGCCTCCGCCCAGTGAAAATAACAGCCCGCCATCGCGCACGTCAGCCATTGGCTGGCTGTACTCGGGTGCCAGAATACAATAATCGGGGCCCAGTAAAGTCTGGCTGTGCTGAGCAAGTTTGCCATCGTAACGCACAGCAGTCTGAGCCCCCTGCCATTTGGCATCCACCACCAGGTCGGCCACATGCGTCCGGGCTAAATCATCCATGGCCAACAAGGGAGCCCCGGTTTGCCGAATAAGTTGTTCCCATTGCACGTCAAAACCATAACCATCGACCACCCAGCGGCTGGCGGTTTCTCCTCGCTGTGCAAGGGCATCCAGGGCAAAGCGGGCATCACTGACGGTATCTGGTTGTTGCGGCACTTCGACTAACTCGATGCCCAGATCGCCATAAAAACGCGCTGGCACTGTATCCGCATCCACCAGCATCATTACTCGTTGTTGCTGCTCGAGCAACGCTTTAGCCAGCCACTTCATACGCATAAAGTGACCCAGGCCACAGCGCGTGTCTACACGAATGGCTATCATGCCAAGGCCACTATGGCATCAGCGAAACGCCCCACTTGTGCATTGCGCGTATCCAGCAGCAGTTCGGGTGGGACTGACAAGCCAAAATGCGCTTCGATGTGCATGATCATCGACAACACCTCAAAGGAATCCAATACTCCGGCGGCGATAAAATCGAAAGACTCAAAATCAGCCTCACTGACCACCACAGCACGTGCTTCAAAAAACTCTTTCAGCAGAGCCAGGACCGCGTCGCGTTGTACACTCATAGCAAGTCCCCCCAGCTGAGTTGCATGCCACGCGTCAGCGCCTTGTTGACTGTGCGGCCAATAACATCAGGCAAGGATTTGGGCATAATTTCTCCGCCACCAGGTCGCATCTGTGCGACATGCTCTGGCGTGATACGCTCTCCCGCTTTGATGTCTTTGACGATATACACACAGCGGCGGGCTTTCGACGCCTCGCTTGGGTAATGAACCCGTCCCATTGCCAGTTCAATTTGCCGAACGCCATGCACTAAAGCAGCCAGTTCATCGGGTGTCATGGAGAAGAAACTGTCTGCGGTATTATCCTCTTTACCCATCACAAAGTGTTTTTCAATCATGCATGCACCGACCGCCACTGAGGCCAGCGGTACATCATTCCCTAAAGTATGGTCAGATAAGCCCACAGGACAACCAAATGCCTCTCGCATATGTGGGATAGTACGCAGGTTTATAGTGTCGGCTGGAGCAGGATACGTGCTGGTACACTTCATCAGGCATAACTCTTCAATACCCGCGTCTTCAGCTACCTTCACCGCCTCGGCAATCTCTACCAAAGTGGCGCCGCCCGTTGACATGATCACCGGCTTGTTGGTGGCCGCCACATCTCGGATCAGTTGATGGTCAATCAGTTCCGGTGAAGCAATTTTATAGGCCGGCGCATTCAGTTGCGCCAGCAGATCGACGGCGGTTTTATCAAACGGTGAAGAAAAACAGGTGATGCCAATTTTTTCAGCCAGCTCAAACAGCTCAGCATGAAAATCCCAGGGCATATAAGCCCCTTTATATAAGTCATACAAATACTGGCCCTGCCATGGACCTGTTGCCTCAAAGTGAGGTAGTCTACAGTCCATGGTTAGCGTATCTGCGGTGTAAGTTTGCAACTTAATTGCATCAGCACCGGCTTCTTTCGCTGCATAAACCAGCTCTTTGGCTTTACTTAATGACTGGCCATGATTTGCAGACATCTCTGCGATGATGTAGCAGGGCTGGTCATGGCCGACACCCTGTCCTGCGATGTTGAAACCTGATTGAAACGTCATGATGTTCTCAAATTCAATTTAATCTGTACGGTTAATTTTTATTGCTGCTTAAGCATGTCTTTGGGCACGGCATAGAACTGGGTTTCCAGCAGCCAGTGACCTTCTTGTCTCACATAATAGTGATAACGCCCGGGTGCATATGATTCAATTAGCAAGGGAATACGCCACAAGTCTTCTGGTTTGTGGTATAAAGACAAAGCCAACGTGGGTGTGTACTCACGGATATAATTAGCCCCCTGGCATAAAGCATCATAATCCGCCCCTTCGATGTCCATTTTCAGCACATTGCATTGCACTTCGGCCATCATATTCCCAAGGTTGACACTATCCACCAGGCAATCCGGTTCAACCTGCTCATGTGGTTCAACGACAGAGACAATAGTTGCTGAAGCATTTTCTTCAACTTTAAGTTTTTGTCCTTCAGGGAGACCTACCGCCAGACGATGTATACTCACCAGGTTAGGCTGTGCTATGCCCATGCTATCTAAGCGAGCAAGAAACTTCTGAATATTTTTTGCACTGGCCTCGAGCGCTGTGTAGCCCTTGAGAGCCTCAGGGTACCGCTGAAAAAAGCCAGCAAAGGTGTCACCATCAAACGCGCCAACGTCTAATACTCGCAACTCATCATACTGATACAGTTGCAGAATATCCTCGGGAAAATACATTTCGTATTGCTCTGGCAATGGATAGTGCGCACGACTAGGATTCAGCCGGTGGCTGACAATTGACTGAAAAGTGTTCCGCGACTTATTATCAGACAATAAGTGCAATAAGGCCTGACATTGGGTTTCATCAACCTGTTTGCTCCTTGGCGCCTGCATCCATAAAACACCGCATTCGTTCAGCAATTTCAGCGCCGGGGGGAACAGTTCAAAGGCGCTCAAAGTATCGATTACCTCTGAGAAACCAGCTTCATGTAAGCTTGATTCAACGCCTGAATAGCCGAGAATTGTGACTATGACTGGGTAATGAGTCTCAAAGTTATGCTCGGGGAAAGGCAGGCATGGCACCCCAAAATATTGAGCGGCTTTAGGTGCCCTGTCTAAAATTGCGCGGGGCCTGAGGCCTGCGCCAACCAAATAAGCGGTCAGCGCTTGTCCGTAATGACTTGCGCCGTAAATGTAAAATTGACTATCTGCTATGATCACCGCAGCTCCCTGTTGCCTGCCTGTTAGTTGACAGTAATGTGTAAAGCAATAAATGGGCCTTTCTTTTTATCGGCTACTGTAAGCATAACATTAGCTTGCTGCAAGGGGATGGTGTGACAACCACTGATTATCTTTAAAAAATTGTACAACTGTTGGGTTAGTTGCATACATAACAAACAACTGCCTTATGAGATGTTACAATTCGGCTTTACTTGCCTGATGCCACTCATATATTATCCAAGCTACTATTAAGCGCCAACAAATAGGTTTATCTTGAAGGACTTGCAAATAATAATTCAGGCCAGAATGACATCAACCCGGCTGCCTGGGAAAGTTATGCTACCCCTTTGTGATAGCACAGTACTACAAGTGATGTTGGAGCGCCTTGGTGATTTAGTCAATAATGTAATCGTTGCAACTACAGATGATGGCAGTGAACAGCCCATAGTCGCGCTCTGTCAGCGCCTTGGTGTAAAATACTTTAAAGGTAGTACAGAGGATGTGCTCAGCCGCTACTACCTAGCCGCCCGACAGTTTGGTGCGCAAGAAAATACCGCTATCGTACGTCTGACTAGTGATTGCCCCCTCATTGATTCAGGGCTGGTTCGCCAGGCCATATCTTATTACCAAACTCATGACGTTGATATGGTGGGTCTGGGACCTCACAGTGGCTTTCCTCGAGGTCTGGATACTTGTGTGTTTGCCTTTCGTTTGCTGGCGCGCACCCACCAACTCGCCCATAGCGCCCCGGACAGAGAGCACGTCACTTTAGGTATGGCAAAATTCAACACCATGAATACTCATACCATTAGCGCAGGTGACGATCACAGTCATTATCGATTGACGCTGGATGAACCAGATGATTACACCGCAATTCAGGCAATTTATCAGCAATTTAATAATAACCTGTGCTTTAGTTACAGCGAGTTGTTAGAAACATTAAAGAATTACCCCCACCTTGCCGATATAAATAAGCACGTTGAACAAAAAAAGAATTAGTTTGTGGCTTGAAATTTGCTTAAAACTAGAAAACTGAGGTATGCCATGATTGGTATTTCACAATCTGAAACGAATTCGTTTACGTCTAATTACATAGAACTATTAACCACAGTTTTACAAAAAACTGATACTCAAGCTTTGAACGTCGTGGCCAACAAGCTTATGAAGCTTATTGAACAAAAAGCAACTTTGTACATATGTGGAAACGGTGGTAGTGCGGCTAACGCTCTACACATAGCGAATGACTTTACTTTTGGAATAAATCCATCAGGTAATTCAATGTCCGTTGAAGCCCTGCCAAGTAACAGTGCCGTACTGACATGCCTCGCGAATGATATTGGCTATGAGAACATTTACTCTCATCAGTTAATCGTCAAGGCTAAGAGTGAGGATGCCCTGTTAGTGCTAAGTGGTAGTGGAAACTCCGAAAATATAATAAACGCGATATTGCAAGCCAATAATATGGGTGTAACCACAATTGGTATTTTTGGTTTCAACGGCGGAAAGGCACTTGAACTTGTTGATATTGCTTTGCATTTTGACGTCAATGACATGCAAATTTCAGAAGACTCCCAGGTGATTATTGGCCATATCCTGATGAAAATCTTGAATAAAAAACTAGCTGAGAATATATCGGATGAGTAACCTAAATACAGATATATACTTCGAGACTTTCGAGGAGGCTATAGTACAAGCCCGTAAATCAGTATGGTTAGATAAAGCGAAAAGTAAGTTACAGCTCTGCTTTTATTCAACTGCCACTAATCTAGAACCCGATGAACACTTTGACAACTTGATTTACTTGCCTAAATCAAAGTTCACGGAAGTACTTCTTGAAAAGAATTATCGTCCCCCACAAAAATCAATAGGTATTGATGATAACGTTTTCGAAGGATTAATAAGGGAATACAATTTAGAAAAAACAAAATTAATCAAAAAATATAAAAAATGCATCAAAGAGGCTAAGCTTGATTTCAGTGACCCCCTTCGAGTGTATCTAAGCGTTGATTTCAGAGGGTTTGTCGTAGAAAAAATCTATTACCTCCTCAGTGATGCTTTTGAAAAAAAAGGGTATAGAGTAAAACTGGATAAAAACACCAGTGTTACTATGATGGATGATTTAAAACGCCTTCGGCGTATCGCAGAGTTTAACCCCCACATTATGTTCAACATAAACAGAAGCAGAAGCGAGCTTCTGAATGAAAGTACTTTCAATTTCATTTGGTTTATGGATCCAACATTGTGCCTCTATGATGATAGTAAATTCGAAAGTAGAGCTAGAGATTTCTATTTTTACTTGGTCGATAACTTTAAAAAAGCGTTATTAAAAAAACACGTTCCTACCGAAAAAATATCTAAGCAAACATTCGCAAGTGATAGATCAAATTTTTATATTCAAGAAAATATCACTAGGTTAAATAAGATTGTATTTATTGGCAACGATTACTTCGATGTTTGTGACCCCACATATAAATATGCTAATAACGCAGAATTAAGGAGAAAACTAGCTTTTTTATTTAATAAATCCCAACTTTCACTAGCTATGCTCCATCAGCTTTCGGAAGACCTCCATAAAGATGGTACTTTATATAGCCCAGAACACTTGGAAATGTTTCTCTATCCTGCAATTGTCAGACTCGAGGTTTTGAAATGGTGTGCAGAGCAAAGCGAAATACCTTTTGAAATATATGGTAAGGGATGGGATTTATATCCTGAATTAGCCCCCTTTTACAAAGGCGAATTAAAATCCAAAGATGAAGTAAGAAAAATATGCAATCAATCTAAGTATTCTTTACTTGCACATCCTGAATATTTTTATCAGCAAAGACTACTAGAAGCGTCAGCATGTGGAAGTATTCCAGTTATATTTGAGGGTGAAAACAACACTGAAAATTATGATTTTAGGGAACACTCTCTTATTTTTAAAAGAAAGAGCGATTTAAAGCCGCTACTGACATCTACTCCTCTCAAATCGCCAGCAGCGATTTCTGAACAATGTTCATATTCAAAATTAATCGAAAAGATTGATACCGTTATCAAAAGTACTCATGGGGGTTACAAACATGCCTGACAAATACTCCATTGATTCTCACAAGCTAATTTTGCACCCTACAAGAGTAGCTGATTGGCTAAGAGCAAAAGATAAAAATGATTGGGAGCTGCTTAAAAAAATATACCCAATCTACGTCGAAATATCTCCTTTTGGAGGTTGCAACCATAGATGTACCTTCTGTGCATTAGATTATATGGGTTATAAAAATATTAGCTTAGAGTATGAGACCCTAAAAAACACAATTACGAATATGGGGGAAAATGGAGTCAAAAGTGTCATGTTTGCAGGTGAAGGTGAACCTTTACTCTTTAAAAATCTGGATAAAATTTGTGAGCATGCAAGCAAAGTAGGGGTGGACACTGCAATTACTACTAACTTCGTACCTCTCAAAAAACAAAACATAGAGTTACTTATGGAAAACTGTTCTTGGATAAAGGTAAGTTTGAACGCTGGGAGCGCAGAAAACTATGCTCAAGTCCACAGAGCAAAAGCAAGGGACTTCGACACTGTTATTTCAAACCTTAAAACTGCGATTGCGCACAAACGTGCGAATAACCTGAAATGCACATTAGGAGCGCAAATGGTGCTTCTACCTGATAATATGCATGAAGCTGAAACGCTTGCGAAAATTTGTAAAGACATTGGCTTAGATTACTTAGTGATTAAGCCGTATTCGCAACACTTATCTAGTATAACCACTAAGTATGAAAGTGTTGACTATACTAAAATGTTTGATCTTGAGAAAAAGTTAGCAAAATATAACACAAACTCTTTTCAGGTTGTTTTTAGAGCAAATACAATGCAGAAATTTGTGACTAAAAAGCAACCTTATACTAAATGTCACTCTACTCCTTTCTTCTGGGGGTACATCGCTGCAGATGGTAAAGTTTTTGGCTGCAGCGCGTACCTTGGAAAAGATGAATTCTGCTACGGAAACATTTATGACAACTCCTTCAATGAAATATGGGAAAGTGATGAGCGCAAGAAATCTTATGAATTTGTCCGGGACAAATTGGATATTAAGGACTGTAGAATTAACTGCAGAATGGATGAAGTAAATAGATATCTATTTAGACTTTCCGAGCCTCAAGATCATGACAACTTTATTTAAGGGGTAAGCAATGAAAGCGGTTGTAACAGGTGGAGCTGGGTTTATTGGCTCTCATATGGTTGATTTGTTAATAACAAAGGGCTTTAATGTCACGGTCATAGACAACTTAGTTAACGGCAGACTCGAAAATATAGCCCACCATGAAAGTGAGCTTACATTTGCGAACTTGGATATAAGTTGTTCTGATGAACTTGAAAAACACATTGTAGATGCTGACTATGTTTTTCATTTTGCTGCGTTAGCTGATATTGTTCCATCTATAAATGAGCCAGCTAAGTACCATCAAGCCAATGTTGAAGGCACTCTAAATGTGCTTGAAGCATGTAAAAAAGCGCCAAACCTAAAAAAGATTATTTATGCTGCATCCAGCTCTTGTTATGGCATTCCGGTAACTTACCCAACACCGGAAGACGCATGTATCAAACCTGAATACCCATATGCATTAACAAAGGCCGTAGGAGAACAATACGCATTACATTGGGGCCAAGTTTATAAACTCCCTGTTATTTCGATGAGGTTTTTCAATGTTTATGGGCCTCGCCACAGAACATCAGGAGCATATGGTGCTGTATTTGGTGTATTTCTCGCTCAACTGCTCAATGAGCAACCCCTAACAATAGTTGGCGATGGCGAACAAACTCGAGATTTCACGTTTGTGACTGATATTGCAGATGCTTGCTATACAGCCAGTCAAAGTCGTTTTAGCAATGAAATATTCAATGTTGGAAGCGGTAGTACATATAGTATCAACTACTTAGCAGAACTATTGAGAGGTGATAAGGTTTATATTGATAAACGCCCCGGAGAACCTGATAGTACCTTTGCCGACATCCAGAAAATTCAAAAACTGCTTTCATGGAATCCCAAAGTCAGCTTCGAGGATGGTGTCCGAATCATGCTCGAAAACATAGAACTGTGGCGCGATGCGCCAGTTTGGAACGAAAATAGCATAAAAAAGGCTACCAAAGTTTGGTTTGATTGTTTGGGGGATAATTGATGATATCTTCAGAAAAGATTCGACAACTAACTATTGAGTTTTCTTGTAATACAGGAGCTGGACACCTTGCCCCTTCTTTGTCAACAGTAGAACTAATTACGGTGTTGTTCAATGAGTATTTAACATTCAATAAGACCGACCCTCTCGATGAGAGCCGAGATAGGTTTATTCTTAGCAAAGGCCATGGTACATACGCATACTACATCCTTCTAAACAAGCTGGGCTTTATCCCTGACTGGGAACTCGAAAAATTCAACACTCCTGAGTCAACACTGAAAGGTTGCTTAACAGAGAATCCAAATTACATGATAGAAGCTTCTACAGGCTCCCTGGGACACGGACTGCCTTTAGCCGTAGGAATGGCTCTATCATTCAAAATTAATGGTAAGAATAACAAAGTTATTTGCATGGTCGGTGATGGAGAGATGCAAGAAGGTAGTAATTTTGAAGCCATGATGCTTGCCCATAGGTTCAAACTAAATAACTTACTGGTTATTGTTGACGCGAATGAGTTACAAGCAATGGGAAGAGTTGAAGATGTGGCTATCAGCAATGATCGCCTTGCTAGAGTAATGAGTGCTTTCATTGATGAAGGCTTTTATGACATTGATGGTCATGATGAAGTAGCTATCCGTAATGTATATTCAAACTTCTACAAACACCAAGGTGACAATTTTAATATTATGTTTGCTCGAACAATCAAAGGAAAAGGGCTGCCAATTCTTGAAGGTTCTATCAAGCACCATTATCGTTGCCCTACAGAAGATGGCTTTAAGCCTGGAGAGGAGTAACCATGCCGTCTCTAATTTCAAAAAAAGAGGCGATGTCAAAAATTTATGACATCTTCAAAGCAGACCCTGAATTCGTGCTATTAGCAGGAGATATGGGCTTTGCTGTATTAGATAGCTTCTTTGACAATCACCCAAACAGGGCTTTCAATACAGGTATAAACGAACAAGCAACAATGAGTATTGCTGCTGGAATGGCGATTACAGGAATGCGTCCTATCATCTACTCGCAGATCCCTTTCATTACTATGAGAGCTTTTGAACAGCTGAGATATGACATTAATGAACATAAGCTCAATGTAAAAATTGTCGGTGTTGGGGCAAGTAATTATTTTTCTGCTTTAGGTAGAAGTCACTGCATGGATGATGATGATATTGCTTTGGTTTCAGTACTTAAAAATATTGAGATCTATTCACCCACATCAGAAACTCTGGAAAAAGATATTGAAGCTATGTTTTCTCATAACGGCCCTTCATATATGAGGACACTTTAAAATGGATAACACTCAATTAACCTTTAATGCTTCATTCAAAAATACTTGTCTTACAGTCAATATCGAGAATGGGCTAATCACAAAAGCAAGCATGAGCCCCAACAAGGACTCATTCAAACACTTTTGCGTAACTATAACGGGTATGGATTTGTCTAATGCAGCTTACTACGGTGCAAAAATATCTTTAGAAAACAGTGCGGCTCCCAAAGAAAAAGGTATCACATTCGTTGAAAATCATGATGAACTTAGTATTTGTAACATACTGATTCGAAAAGTATTTAATGATTCTGGTGCACCTAACAGCGGTCGGTACGAAAGCTCGACCCTGAAAAATTGGCAAAAAACTAAGGATTCTGAAAAATATAAGCAGATTTCTGATGCTATAACGAAATATTTTGAAGGAAACTCTCTATTTAAACTAGATACTACTTTAGTATCTGTTAAGAATAATACCATAAACCTAGACTTATCCAGCTGTATTCCAAAGGGTCAGGTTCAAAATACACTTGTAAAACTGGAGAAATTCACTCGAGAATATCTAAACGGTGTTCCTATTATCGTGCTTATTGAGGAGTTTGAAGATGCAAACACCAAACGAAAATAAATATATATTGGATGCCACAAAAATAGCATGGCATCATGACAGAATTCAAGAGTGGAAAAAGGGCAAAAGAATTGCACCTATCACAATTGACATGGCTCTAACTCGAGCTTGTAATTATGGCTGTCACTTTTGCTACGCGCGGCTTCAGGAAAATGATCGGTTTGATATTACCAAAGAGCATATTGATAATTTTTTAGAGGATTGCAAGGAGTTAGGGGTTAGAGCTATTTCACTGGTCAGCGATGGTGAAAGTACATTATCCCCTCATTTTGAACATACCATTATAAAAGGCTCTGAATTAGGCATATCAATGGCTGTCGCTACTCATGGTTATAATTTTAAGTATGAAATGTTGGAAAGAATATTACCTCATCTAACTTATCTGAGAGTGAACTTTTCTGCTGGAGAGCCAAAAAGATACGCTGAAATCATGGGGGTGAAAGAAAAGCATTTTCATAGAGTTGTACAAAATGTCCGAGACATGGTCGAAATCAAAAAAAGAGATAGCTTGGATGTAACTATCGGCCTTCAAATGGTGTTAATGCCCGAAGATGCGGATCAAGTTGTACCTTTGGCTAAACTAGGTAAAGAAATTAGGCCTGATTACTTAGTTGTTAAGCACACAAGTGACAGCGAGGATGGAAAGCTTGGCGTTGATTATTCTAAGTATGCTGAATTAAATCACATTCTAGAAGAGGCTGAATCATATAGCGATGAAACTTACCAAGTAAGCGTTAAATGGTCAAAAATTAATGCTGAAGGAAAGAGAAGTTATCAACGTTGTTACGCTGCACCTTTCCAAATTCAAATTTCTGGTTCTGGTTTAGTAGCGCCATGCGGCATGTTATTCAATGAAAAATACAAGCGCTTCCACATTGGAAATATTACGCAACAGAGATTCAAAGACATTGTTATGGGAGATAAATACTGGGAAGTAATGAATCACCTTGCATCAATGAACTTTGATGCTCAGAAAATGTGTGGCTCGTTATGTTTACAACACAAGCCAAATGAGTACCTGGACAACGTAGAGAAAGGTAAAGTAAAGCTTGAAAAGCCCTCTGGCACGCCACCAAAACACATTAACTTTATCTAGTTTATGAAAAAAGTATTAGTTACAGGGAAGTTTGATCTGCTTCACCCTGGCCACATCAGACTTTTAAAATTTGCTAAAGAATGTGGTGATCATCTCACTGTTGCAGTTTTATCAGATTCATCATGCGAAGAGCCATGCAGAATTAGTGAGTCTCATCGACTTGAAATGCTCAACTCTTTAGAGTGTGTCGATCAAGCTTTTATATCTTCAGATGACGCTTCAATTATTATTCATAAAATTAAACCAGCCATAGTAGTAAAGGGTAAAGAATTTGAAGAGCGAAACAACCCTGAGCTTTCAGCGTTACAATGCTATGGTGGTAAGCTAATCTTTGGGTCAGGTGAATTTGAATCAAATGCAGAGCAGTTTATTAGGCGAAACTCTTCTGCAAAAAACCATTTTGACTTTAAGGAGATAAAGGAATATATAAGCCGTCATAGAATTCGGCAACCAGATATTGACAACACTTTAAACACCATACAAAAACTCGATGTGCTTGTGATAGGTGAGGTCATTGTAGATGAATATGTACAGGGTACAGCTGTTGGCCTGTCTCAAGAAGATCCTACAATAGTAATGACACCTAATAAAACGGATACATTTCTGGGCGGGGCCGCCATTACAGCGGGACATATCAAAGCGATTGGTGCACGCAAAGTAAACCTTATCTCAGTAATAGGTGAAGACAAAGCTTCTAATTATGTAAAGAAGTATATCGATAACTATGAGCTTGACACCTATTTATATACCGACAATAGCCGTCCAACTCCACTAAAAACACGCTATAGGGCTGGCACTAAAACACTTCTTAGAGTAAACAATGTCAGACAACATAAAATTTCGCTTGAACTCCAAGCTGACATTTTTAATAAAGTTGAAAATCTCATTCCCGAACTGGATATTGTGGTATTTTCCGACTTTAACTACGGCTTATTGCCTCAAACATTGGTTGAGAGTATTACCAAGCTTTGTGAAAATAACAATGTGAAAATCGTTGCAGATAGTCAATCTTCTTCTCAAGTTGGTGATATTTCACGATACAAGAATATGGATTTGATCACACCGACAGAGCGAGAGGTTAGAGTCGCGTTAAACAACCCTGATGATGGCCTTGTCATTCTTGCACAAAAGCTGGCCAAGAAATCACAAGCCAAAAATGTGGTTATTACCTTAGCAGAAGAGGGGTTATTTATTCACTTACCCTCCCAGGATTTCTCCAAGTGGGAAAATGACAAGCTGCCGGCTATAAATAAACATGCTGTCGATCCTGCCGGCGCAGGCGATTGCTTTCTGGCAGCCAGCTCTCTTGCTCTGTGTACAGGCGCACCGATCTGGCAAGCGTGTTACCTTGGGAGTCTAGCTGCCGCTTGTCAGGTAGGATCCGTTGGCAATACTCCGCTAAAACGAATTACACTCGAAAAAGCCATAGAAGACTCATTCAAATAAATTATGAAAGCTATTTTGCTTGCCGCAGGCCTTGGCACCCGCCTGCGACCAATCACAGATACATTGCCAAAGTGCCTTGTCCCGCTCAACGGTCAACCCCTGCTGGGCTTGTGGATAGATAAACTCGTTCAACTTGGGGTTGACGAAATCTTAATTAATACCCATTACTTTAGCGAGCAAGTTGAAGCCTTTGTAGCCAACAGCCCATATCACGAGCGCATTACCCTGAGTTACGAACCCGAGTTAATGGGCACTGCGGGTACACTGATACGTAACCGAACTTTCTGGCAAAACCAGACCTGCATGGTGATCCATGCTGACAACTACTGTCAAAGCTCGTTGGTGGACATGCTTGAAGCACATAACCAACGTCAGGCGCAGACCGATGCCACTTTACTTTTGTTCGAAACCCCGACGCCCCGTAGCTGTGGTATTGTAAAATTGGATGACAATCAGGTTATTCAGGAGTTTCATGAAAAGGTCGAGCACCCGCCTGGCAACCTTGCCAGTGGTGCCCTCTTTATATTTTCGCCTCAGGTCTATGAACGCTACTTCTCGCATCTGGAAGCACAGCGGCCCTATGAGCTCAGCCTGGATGTTGTGCCAAGTATGATTGGCAAGTTACAAGGCTGGCTGGTCGATGATCATTACCTAGATATTGGCACGCCAGACAGCTACGCACAGGCGCAAAATATGGCCCAAAAGGCGGCCCGTCATTCCAGCGATGCTGGCTCAAACCTTGCTTAACAACAGCATAGTTACTTCGAAGGATTTACATATGTCATTTTGTCAAAACTGGGATCAACTGTACCGCAGCAATCAGCACATGTCCGTATGGCCGTGGAGCGAAGTCGTCAGTGGTGCACTACGCAATACCCGTCTGCGCGACGGCGATCCGTCGTTCACCATACTGGAAGTGGGCTGTGGTGCGGGCGCGAATTTCCCCTTTTTCTTGAGCTATTGTCCAAACGTCTATGGCATTGATGGTAGTGATTTTATTATCGGTGAACTGAAAAAACGATTCACTGATATTGCCGATAACTTACATGTGGGCGACTTTACACAGCCCTGGCCCTTTAATGCACAATTCGATTTAATCGTCGACCGGGGCGCATCCGTACATAATCCCGCCAGTAGTATTCAGCGCTATCTGGATCAGGCGTACGCTCAACTCAAACCCGGCGGTGTAATTCTGATCACTGACTGGTTTAGTACTGAGCATTCTGACTATGACAAAGCGCCAGAATCGGTCGATAAATACACCAAAACCGGCTACACCTGGGGCCCGTTTGCAGGTGTCGGTAATGTTAATTTCTTTGATGCTGACCTTATTCACCAATTGGTATCAAAATTTGAGGTAGTGTCTCTGAGCCATTCTCAGTCCAGTGAATATGGTAGTGACGGCGTCCATGCGGCGTGGAGTATGGTACTGAAAAAGCCAGCCCATGAAGAATAAGTTTAGCCTAGAACGCTGTGAGCTGGACCCGAACTGGGACAGCTTCATTGCCACATCTCTCCATGGTACCCCGTTTGTTCATAGCCAGTTTATTGCACAACTGGGTGTGAAGTATCACGCCTACTATTGCTGTAAAGGCAGAGAAAAAATTGCCGCGGTGCTGCTGATAGTAGACGAAAGCGAAACCCAGGTCATCGGTCACCATGATGTGATCCATGATGGCATAGCGCATCGCAATATCAGTCATCTTAATCGTGCCCAGGGCCATTCCGAATTATTCGCCGCACAAGAATATATTGCTGAGTATCTCGCTGAGCATTACACTCAAGTGCAACTCAAGTTACACCCCGCCATTAAGGATATTCGTGCATTTTTGTGGGTCAATTATCATAACGATGGACCCAAATATGCTGTAACCCCGCGTTATACCTCCATACTTGAGCTGGACGAGTTTGCCGCACCACTGGATACACTAGAACGCTCTGACAACTATAACAACAGCTCGGTGTCGAGACGTCAGGAGATCCGCTACGGTATTAAAAAAGAGGTTACCCTCAGAGAATCGCAAGACTTCGCTTTGTTTGCACAGTACTACGGAATGACCATGGCACGCCAGGGAATTGAAATTAGTACCGCGCAATTGGATACGCTTGCATCAAGAGTCAAAAGCCTGGCACAGCAGGGGCTGCTTTGCATGTATCAGGCACAAACTCGCGACCAGCAAATCGGCAGTTTTGCGACCTACTTGATGCATCAGGACACGGCTTATTATTTTTACGGCGCAAACCACCCAGATATGCGTGACAGCCATACTGGTACAGCTGTGCTTTGGCAGGCTTTCCCTTTGCTCGCACAAAAAGGCATATCACGATTAGATTTAGAGGGGATCAACAGCCCTCAGAGAGGTTGGTTCAAACTGAGTTTTGGTGGCAATGTTGAGCCATATTTTCATGTTCGGCTGGCAAAGACCGACGCTTAAATCGCGTCGGTTGCCTGTATAATCGACTCGTAAGCCTCGATCAACACCTCAGCCTGACGCCAGCACTTTCCACTGAACCGACCTGATACGATGACATTGTCAACACAGTTTGACAATGTCTCGTAGTTTTGCTGATTAACGGCCTGAAACTCTGTGGTAGGTACCGGAAACGTGTTGTTAATCACCTGAGTCTCTCCACTGACACACTTTGCCTGTGGGTCAACTATCCCCATCGACACAAGCTGCTCGATGATCTCCGACTGTGTAAAGGATTCAATCTCGTCGGGATTACACAAGATCTCAGCGGATAAGTGATTATGATTACATTGCCCGGTTAAATTTGGATACAAGGTCAAACGAAAAATCGCACTGCTCGGATCCCAGACCCAGAGATAATGGGACTGCATATCAAGCAAAGGTCTGTCAAAGTTAAGATGAAAAATAAGCGCTGTGCGCAAGGTCACCTGGCCTCTGGCTGGCGTCAGACCCATCGCAGCTAAGGCAATAAAAGGTGGCGCACTCCAGAAAAGAAAATCGCAGTCAAGTACACGTTCACTGTTAGCCAAAACCAGGCTAGTCACTTTTTTATCATGATGCGCTATGGTTGCCACACGCTCTGAGGTGATTATTTCAACCCCGGCGCGCTCAACACGCTTTTGCAGTTGAGTTACCCAATAGCCAATGCCCTCTCCCGTCGTTGGGTAGTAGTAAGTCACCTCGCTGAGGTTATCCTGTGCTTTGCGCTGCTGAAAATCGGCTTCCCGCTGATAACCCAGCTTGGCATCAAAGGCCGGTAGCTGCTTAAGGGTGGCTGTTACATCAGCAGGCAATGCCAGAATACGGGTAAAACCAAATAATCCCGCAGCCATGGTCAATGTCTTAAGTGGCGCATCCTGCCCATATAACTTACGTAATATTGGCACCACGATACTTTCTGTGAAGACGACACCTAGAGAATTGGCACAATAGTCATAGATTAGATTAGATTCTGGTAGCTCAGTGTGATTGATCAGTTCACCGCACCCTTGCTGATAGATATCTTGTGGTAACTTAGACGCGTCCGGAAATGGGCTGTTCAAGTCCCAGCTGCCACCGAAGTAGTTGCCTGAGCATAGCCTGGCAATTTTATGCCAACTGCTTGTATCCGCATCTGCGAATAATATCTCGTCCAACTCTGCCACACCGGTGGCGTTGGGTATATGTGAGCCCATATCATAAGCGGCACCTGAACTATCTTTGACCGAGCAAAATAAGCCACCAACCGTATCGGCTTGCTCGATCAGCACCACATTAGTAAAGCGTTGCTTTAACAGCAAAGCCGCCACCATGCCACAAATGCCACCGCCAACAACAACCGCCTGAGTATTAGCCATAACTACGCCTCCAACTGTTCCTCTGGTGACAACATTTTCAACAACCCATGTGCCTCCAGCTTATTGATTGCACCTGCAAATTCCATGACAGATTGATTGTACTTTTCTGCAATGTCTATGGTGTCATGCAGGCCATCACTGTAACACAGCAACATCTTAATGTGGTTGAGCTCGTCGAGCTGACGGGTCCGCTCTTCACTGAAAAAACTCAGCGTTGGATACAAACCTCTATTACCCAGGTTAGGTTCACCATAAGGATGGGTGTTTTCAAACCGCGCACTTTGTTCAAACGCCAAGAAAATTTTTTCGAGCTTATCAATACTATCCAGCAATGGTTTGATGCCCATATAGTCTTTGTTATCCAGTGATGTGTGATATTCCTTGTAGCCAGTATGAAAACTGCGGCTCACACAACATACGGGGAACTGAAAGCCGGGCGCATTGTACTGGCGTTCATCAGAGCCACTGAGCGGACTAAATGGGATATTACTATGGCCATGACCTTGCTCACTCAGGTGATACAGCAATTTGTCTAGTAGCCCGTTGTCATTGCGGCTATGTTTAAATACCAGTTCCTGTGGGTCTCCCCCTAAACAGTTCAATACCAAACCTGACACCAAATTTTGGCGAAAATGGTCCTGCATCAGGTGTAGCACACCCAGACTCCCTATCGTTTCAGGGTGAAGCATAAAACGGTAGGTATAGCGACGGTTCGGCCACTGTTTGATCCTGTGATACAAACCCAGTAACACCAGCGGCCCACTGAGTTCATTGTTGGCCATTGAAGGGTGACATAAATAAGAACTGAGCAGAACTTCCTGCTTTGACTGACCATCAAGCACTGCTTGCGCAATATCCAGGTGCCCATCGACAAAGCGGCTCTTAATCACCGCGCGATATTGGCCCGGCTTAAGCTGTTCACGACGTGACTGACTGAGGCAAAAACCCCAGCGTTTTTTATAATAGCTGGTCACATAAGGCACCGCCTCGGGCAGCTCAGGTAAACTGTACAAATGCGCCTGCAACTCTTCCAAAGACAGAGTGATGTCAACCGATTCGGAGTAATTAACGACCTCGAGATTAAGTCGGCGCATGTCCGCCACTCGTTCACCATCTGGCCCTAACAGATATGCCTCATCACAGTGCCACTCCTGTGGAACCTGCCAGTCAAACAAAGCTGTGCCCGATGGAATTGCAAGCCGTTCCAGAGGCATATAGCGTTCGAAAATGTCGTAGCTTTTTCTTAGCCCGGGTCCGGTGATCGATCTCAGGATTGGAAACAGCTCATCATAAAGGTCGCTATAAAAGGATTCTGTTTCTTGATATGGCACTATCACTACTCCCGCCCCAGGTCACACTTTTCAGTGTAATGCTCACAAAAATGTGCATATATTTCTTTGATATAGCTCATCCACAGCTGATTTAAACGCTGGTATTGCTCAAGACAAAATGCCTCATCCTCGTAGGTATACAAAAGTGTAATCAAGGGACAGTGATAATACAGCAGTGAGCCTTTCAGTACATGGAACAGATGTCCCCATTTAGAGTCTCGGTAAGCAAACACATATCGTGCCTGACGTCTCAGCTGATCCGCGGCTTCCTGTCGGGTGTGTATTGGCTCAGATGCGATGGAACAAATGTGATCCACCAGCTCTTTCAAGCCATCGAGTGCTATTACTTCATCGCTGACGTCATCCAGCGGAAACACATCAAAGCACTCAGATTTGATGGCTTCAACCGTGGCATGAATATCAAACTGTTCCTCAATATCAAGCAGATCCTCTGCTTTTACAGGCAGCGCTTTTGCTATTTTCGCACCGCTGCCTACATTCAGACACGTGTCTACATCATAGTATCTGAGTAGTTTTTCAAGCTGGGCATGGGCAATCATAAATAGGTCATTGGATACTACGAGCCCGCCGAAGTTAGCTGGTAGAGTATGGCCGGTAATATCAAGATGACCGTATCCCTTGGATTCATCATCCTCGTTTCGTGGACGATAAATACTGTCTTTACTATGGTGTGCGCCATGTGGATCTTTGCCATTATCGATCCCAAATAAATATACATTGCGAAATCCAAGGTAAAGCGCGAATGACAATGCGGTGTTCGCAACAACAGGGTTACTGTATGGGATTTTTGGCAAGGTTTGTGACATATGACATAGTGCCAATATGTCCATCATAGATGTACCCGCCTCAGCCCCTTTTGCAGCAATCCCCGCCCATTTATATCTGTGGTTAGTATCTGGGTATAATGTACTAAGGCCAATCAAGTTGGTGTTTTGGTATACCTCAGGCGGAACAATGTCACCAAAGATCTTGTAATTTGAATAAGGTCTCTCTACCAGCGCATGAAAGTCAACTGGGATACCCTTCTTATGCAAGGTTGCAATTGAGGTACCCGCTGCAATCACAATGGCTTTTTTATGGTTACGCTTTATAAACGCTTCGGCTTCATCTAAAGAGGGGCCGTTGCCAATGATAAAAACGGGCGTGTCTTTATTTACGCTCGATGTACTTCTCGTCAGCCAGGCTGCCTTGTTTCTGACATGATGAATACTATGCGCCAACCCTGTCACAGCATCATTATAAAAACCGTGCCCAAACTGGAATCTGAAATAGTCTTTCGCCCATTGCTGGATCAACGTATTTAATTGGGCGCCGGGTGTGTGCTGATAACAAAAACTGCGTACCACCGCAAAAGCGCCCACATCTTCAGCCACCTTTTCGATGTCCTGAATGAATAAGCTATGATCTACACCTAAGTGAAAGAACAGACAACCACCTTGCTCATCTATATCAGCAATCACTTTAAACCAGTCGGTACAAAACAGACTGGCAAAGAACTGTTCAAAATCAGGTTCAATCAAGAAAATGTAATCGAACTGAGTACGCTCGAGTAATAACGGAATGTGGTAACCCAAGCCAATGCCAAAAATAACAGCGCTTGGAAAGTGTTCAGGTATTTTGCTGAGCGGTGCTTGTCCCTGCTCGCGGATGTCGATCATCAGGTTGGTTAACTCTGTCATATAGCGCACATGCAAACGCTCATCTTCCTGGTTTTGACCATACCCGGTATAATCTGTCAGACTCATAACAGGCTGACTGAGTTGTCGCTCAACCTGCTCTGCAGTTTGCTCTATTGGCGATTGAGAATAAATAGGTGCACTGCTGCCCTGAGGAGCAAAATTACCATGCCCAGATGTGGTCACATGAAGGCAGAAGTCTTCACGTACGCTATGGTTGGTAATTGCCTTGGCAATGTCCGGATAATATTGTTCGAAACTCTGTAGATTTTTACTGAAACGCTCGTTAGCCTCTTTTGCGAATTCCGCTTCCCGGGCCTGATGAGCCGTTGTTTCAGAGAGTTTTTCACTGAGCGACTCTAGTTGTTGTGATAAAGGATCTTTGTTCATACATCAGCCAATGTCGTATTAAGTATTTTTATACGCTTTGATCTTTTTTTGATTACCGACAAACTGCGACAGTTCTTTTGCAACTGACGTTCTGTTTAGGTGTAATTGGGTGGTTAATTCTTGGATATGATGGTAGATGTTAGCAGCAGAGCGCTGACACTGCTCCGATTCTGCCAGTACCTCTCGGGTCAATGTAGCGCGGATCTGCGTATCTGCTTGCTTGAAGAGACGTTGCGCCTCTTCCAGTTCACCAGCCTGACAAGCAACATCTAACTCATTCAGGGTTGCTTCTATTTGCGCAAAATCAACCGACATTAGCGTCAGCGCCATTGGCAGTCAATGTCTGCTGACGCACATCAACAGGGATTGCGTCCCAGGCTGATTTAATTTCCTTTAACAGGTTTGATACTTCGTCAACGATCGCCGGATCATTCTGAATACTGGCATCCAGCAGCCGATCTATCATGTAAGAATACAATGCATATAGATTCTCGGTCACTTCACCACCCACTTCAAAATCCAGGCAACCGCGAAGCGCTTCCAAAATCGCAGAGGCTTTAGAGATATGCTCTGCCTTTGCTTCGAGATGACGTTTTTCAATAGATACCTTGGCAAGTACCATCTTCTCGACTGCGCCAGCCATTAGCATTTGAATAATTTCGTAACGATCCGCACCTGCCACTCGGGTTTTCAGTGCTTCTTTTTGGTAATTTTTAACTCTTGCGTTATACATAATGGCTCCTTACTTAGACTTGGTGAACCCTGGCAAATTCGCGAGCTGAGCACCCAGATAAGACTGGGTTTGCTGCATCTGGGCAATCAAAACATCTAGCCCTGCATACTGCTTTCTCAACCGTTCTTCCAAAGACGCCATTCGAAATTCATGATTCTCAACATCGTCTTCTAGATCACTGATCTGACCATTGAGGCCATCTTCACGATCTTTAATCAAACCACTCGAACTCGCATAATTATCAAGCAAGGTCTCAAGTTGTTTCGCGACTCCATTATCTCCTGCAAACGCTGTGCCAATATCATCGAAGTTACTGTCCATAGCATCATTCAAACTACGAACCAGAGACGACTTTTCTAAGTACCCGTCATTGTCAACCCCCAGACCAATATCAAAGATCGTTTCAAATGGTCCTGCATTAGTTAAGTTGGTCGACAGGGTGGTGATAAGTTGGTCGCTCAAGGTACGCATTGACGAATCACCATTTAAAGGCTTGCCTATCCGCGTCTGGAAACCAATGTTACCAACTAGATTGTTATAATTCGAAATAAACTCATCAATCAACGTGTTCACTGATTCTCTGTCATAGTCCACATTCAAGCTTGCAGTATCATAACCATCGGTGTCGTTCCCTTCGCTTTTCGCCAGTGCTTTGATGGTCATGTCCTGCACAGCATCTTTAAAGGTATTGGTATCGCTTTGTATTTCAAGACCATCTACAGTGATGATCGAATTACGCGCTGCATCGTCCGCAGCAATAGTCATTCCACCAGTTGTACCTATCGAGACTTTATCTAGCTCTGCATTGTCATTGGTTACGGTCAGGTCGTTACCTGACCCGCTCACGTTAGATGTCAATATCAACTTTGACCCTGCTGCGGTACCGGTGTTTACTATGTTGGCTGTCACACCAAAGTTTGTATCTGACGCATTAATCGCATCTCGCAATTCACCAAGCGTCATGCCAGCTGTCACATCCAATGTAAAGCTATTATCTACTCCGGCGCCGAAGGTTAACGTGCCTCCTGTGGCACTCACGACATCATCTATTGACGTATAGGCGCCATCTGCCGAGACAGCCCGACTGCCCTGTGCCAATTGTTTGACGGCTATATCAAAATTACCGACTGAAATGTCTGACGTGGGCGTCACACTAATAATGTCGCCAGATGTAGGTTGTGTAATGTTGGCAACCCTTTTACCGAAGTTATCAGGGTCGGCCAGCTTTTTAACTGTATCGTTGAGTTTGGAGATAGCAGACTTAACCTCGCCCAAGGCAGAGAGTTCTACTTTCAAAGACTCTTCTTTCTTGACGAAGGCCTGCATTTTGGGAATATTCTCAGCATCAACCGATGCTTTGATTATACTCTCCAAGTCCAGACCTGAGCCGACGCCTGCAGACGTTATAAGTGGCATTTGCTACCTCCAATTCACTTTCATTTATGCTGTCCTGTCAAACAGCAAACCTTTTCCTGATACTTTATCGGCAAATTCTTCCAAAGCCTTAGCGACTTCACGAAATTCCTCTGAGGGGATCTCTCTGATCACTTCATCACTGCCTTTGTCGATGACTCTGATGAATGGCGGATTGCCTTTATCATCAAATTCAAACGACAAATTGGTTGCGGTGACCGGTATAAAGTCATTCAGCTTCGCCAGATCAGATTTAACCTGGGCGAACAATTTTTCCTGTGCATCAGGGTCAGCTTCTTCCTTTTGCTTATCCTGAGTACGGACCGCAGGATTATCAACCAACTTGGTTAACTTCTCTACAGCCCGCAGCGTCTCTGCGTTTTCCTCAGGCTTAATTTGACCAGGAGTGAGCACCGCATTATTAGAGCCAAGCCCTAATGTTGCCTGAATCTCTTTCACAATACACCTCCATTCACTAGTCTAACTATAAGTATACGCCAAGTTTCGCGATTTCTCATGCTTACTTGACGTTACACTATTATTAGCCTAAGAGCGACAGGGCGACCTGAGGACGCTGGTTAGCCTGACTCAGGATTGAACTACTTGCCTGTTGCAGGATCTGCATCTTAGTCAAACTTGCTGTTTCAGCCGCAAAGTCAGTGTCCTGGATACGAGAACGTGCAGCGGTCAGGTTTTCCGCAACATTTGACTGGTTACGAATGGTAGACTGGAACCGGTTTTGTACCGCACCCAGCTCCGCACGCTTTTTATCCACAACCGCAATAAGCTGATCCATACCGGCAAGTACCGCCTGTGCATTGGCTTGCGAAGACACTGAAATACCCGCCTCAGTAAATACATCTGAGAACACTTTTGCATCCGCCTCAGTACCTATATTGGTACTAATGGTTTCTGTGGTGGTACTCAGTGCTACCCCAGTTACACCACTGGCCACACCCGCAATACCAGACAAGGTAAAGCCACCGTTGGCTTGCAGGTCATTAGCCGTGCTGGCAACATTCTGCATACTAAAACCGATGGTTTGTACCGCATCGGCACCTACCTGAAAGTTCGCATCGTATGTACCGTCTAGCAGGTTTTGCCCACCAAAGGTAGTGTCTGCTGCGACTCGGTTTACTTCCTCAGAAAGTGAACGAATTTCTTCTTGCAGTGCCAGTCTGTCTTCATCGGTGTTTGAGCCGTTAGATGCCTGTTGCGCAAGCGTTCTGATCCGTTGGAACATTTGAGTGGTTTCGTCCAGCGCACCTTCTGCAGTTTGCGCCAGTGAGATACCGTCGTTCGCGTTTCGGATACCTTGATTCAGACCGTTGATCTGTCCGTTAAGACGGTTGGTGATTTGCATACCTGCAGCATCATCTTTTGCGCTGTTAATGCGCAAACCCGACGACAAGCGTTGGAAAGAGGTATCTAACGCACCTGAGGATTTGTTTAATTGCCGCTGTGCGTTCAATGAACTCACGTTGGTGTTTACATATAAAGCCATAATAGCCTCCGCTTTATCAATATAACTCGCTGAGACGGGATACCCCTACCCTGCCAGCAGCGATGATTTAGAGTCCTAGATTTATAGTTCTCTAAATCCGCTATCGACTGATAAAGCGAAAGCTTTAGCCTTATTTGCAAATTATTTTAATTTTTTTGTGTTATTAACCCTGTAGCAGACTCAGAGCGGCCTGTGGACGCTGATTTGCCTGGCCTAGAATAGTCTGGCTGGCCTGTTGTAGGATCTGGTTTTTAGTCAGTTTAGCGGTTTCCATTGCAAAGTCCGCATCTTTGATCCGAGATTTTGCTGCAGACAGGTTTTCTGAAACATTCGCCTGATTTCGAATCGTCGACTGGAATCGGTTTTGGACCGCACCCAGTTCAGCACGTTTTTTATCGACCACCGCAATCAAAGCATCCATCCCCGCCATGACCGCCTGTGCATTTGCCTGTGAAGACACAGAAATACCTGAGGCAGTATATACGTTAGAGAACACTTTGGCATCCGCCTCAGTTCCGATATTTGTACTGATGGTTGCTGTTGTCGCACTCAGAGCTGCACCCGACACACCACTGGCAACCCCTGCCACACCAGATAGGGTAAAACCGCCATTATCAGTCATAGAGTTAGTGGTGGCACCCACATACTGCATGCTAAACCCGATAGTTTGTACCGCGTCAGCACCCACCTGGAAGTTAGCTGAATACGAACCATCCAATAAGTTTTGACCACCAAACGTGGTATCGCTGGCAACCCGGTTTACTTCTGCTGCTAGCTGGCGAATTTCTTCCTGAATTGCCAAACGGTCTTCATCAGTGTTCGAGCCGTTGGCCGCTTGCTGTGACAAAGTTCGGATACGCTGGAACATAGAGGTAATCTCATCCATTGCACCTTCAGCAGTTTGAGCAAGAGAAATACCATCATTGGCATTCCGGTTACCCTGGTTTAAACCTAAGATCTGCGACTGTAGTCGGTCCGAGATTTGCAGACCCGCAGCATCATCTGCCGCACTGTTGATCCTTAAACCTGAAGACAAGCGTTTGAAGGACGTATCCAGCTCAACACCGGAGTTTTGTAGTTGTCGTTGCGCATTAATGGAACTGACATTGGTATTTACAAATAAAGCCATGATTCACTCTCTCTATACAAATGCTCAGCATTGAGCTGTTCATTGGTGTACAAGGAGGCAATTGTTATCACTGGCCGGGGCTCAGTGAAGGGGCAATCCAATGCCGCTTGTACAAACTTAATTTCTTCTGGAGTGAATAAAGCAAAGGGCGTGCCAAGAAATTTTGACAATGCGTAAACAGCATCTAGAACTCGTTACATTGTGCTCTGAGCTATACTGTTAATAAAGTTGACATCAACGTGATATCAGTAAGGAAGGGCCGTTCAGGTGTTCTAAAAGTGTTACATTGCCAAGCCAAACCGTGTATCTAAGTAAAAAGTATAAAGAAAAAGAGGCCAGACAGCCTCTTTTTTGAAGTTTGAGAGTGGGTGTCAATATTTTTTCATAATATTGGCACGGAAAGTGCTAATATTAACGTGTTCATTGTTTTGATGAACTAAATTGGATTTAAGCTCCTCCGCTTTATCATCCAATTAGGTGCCCTGGCTAATACCCCATCAAGTCTGGGCACCTGTTTTCCTACCTATCTTATCCCAGTAGACTTAGCGCAGCCTGTGGACGCTGGTTAGCCTGACTCAGGATTGTCTGGCTCGCCTGTTGTAGGATCTGCATTTTGGTCAAGCTTGCAGTTTCCTGAGCGAAGTCCGTATCTTTGATACGTGATTTCGCAGCTGACAGGTTCTCAGATACATTCGATTGGTTACGAATCGTAGATTGGAACCGGTTTTGAACCGCACCTAGCTCTGCACGCTTCTTGTCAACTACTGCAATCAGGTTGTCCATACCAGCCAATACTGCCTGCGCGTTTGCCTGAGATGATACTGAGATACCAGTTTCAGTGAACACGTTAGAGAACACCTTCGCATCCGCTTCAGTACCGATGTTTGTACTGATGGTTTCTGTCGTCGTACTCAGTGCAACACCTGTTACGCCACTGGCGATACCCGCAATACCTGACAGTGTAAAACCGCCGTTTGCTTGCATGTCGTTAGCTGTACCGGCAACATTTTGCATACTGAAGCCGATGGTTTGTACTGCATCAGCACCAACCTGGAAGTTTGCAGAGTAAGAACCATCAAGCAGGTTTTGGCCACCAAAGGTTGTATCTGCTGCTACCCGGTTCACCTCTGATGATAGTGAGCGGATTTCTTCCTGAATTGCCAAACGGTCTTCATCTGTGTTTGAGCCGTTTGATGCTTGCTGTGCCAGAGTACGAATACGCTGGAACATTGAGGTAACTTCGTCCATCGCGCCTTCAGCTGTCTGAGCTAGCGAGATACCGTCGTTGGCGTTACGGTTACCCTGATTTAAGCCGTTGATTTGTGAAGTCAAACGGTCTGAAATTTGTAGACCTGCTGCATCGTCAGCAGCGCTGTTGATACGGAAGCCCGATGATAAACGCTTGAAGGAAACATCAAGCGCATTGCCTGAATTGTTTAATTGTCTTTGAGCATTCAATGAACTTACGTTAGTATTTACATAAAGTGCCATGGTGATTCTCCCACTGTAATCTGAGTGCTTACTCTTCGAGTGCTTACTCTGTAAGTGCCCACTCTCAAACTTCTAAAACTTACTCTCTAAGCCTTCAAGGTTTGTTTTCACTCTCCGGCTTGGTTACTTAAGTTATCGGGCGGCAGATAAAATACTTTAGAGAAATTTATAAAAAATTATTAAGGCGTTGATTTAAAATGAAATTAACTTATTAAAGTCGTTTAAAGTGGGAAATAAATTGCCGCCTGTGGTTCTAAGGATAAATCTCAAACCCAAAAGTAAAAGGCATAGAAGTTATAGGGTTAGAATGTAAACTGATAAAAAAGGAAAGAAAAGTTGACTTTCGAGGTGTATCTCGAAAGCCACTAAAATGTAGGACTACCTGATATAGTCAAGTAAAGAAAGGTTGGAAAGCCGGCCAAAGGTAGCCTGAGAGGCCTGCAAAGCAGTTTCATGCTTAGTCAAATCGGTGATGGCTTCTGCCATATCCAGTTCAACCAGCTCGGCTTTTGCAATCTTGTTATTAATATCTAAGTCTGCGTTGGCATCGGTAATACGTGTTGCTGTATTAAGCCTGCCACCTAAACCTGACTGTGTCTGCGAAACCCGATTTTTGGCATTATCTATTCCTATCATGGAATCGGCCAGTACCTGGCGGTAGTCTTTTTCACTGAGTGTAGTGTCATTCAGTGCTGCGACCAGATCATCCAGCATATTTAGCACGTTATCTTTTTCTGGCGCTTCGAGGTCAAAGTCGATTTGTGCAGGCGCACTCCCCGTGAAGCTAAACTCCATTCCCGCCACCTCAATGTGGTTTTCTTCATAACTGCCAGTTGCCAATACTGTTGCACCTTGCTGCAAAGTATAGGTATTAGGCGTACCTGCAGTAAGTACCAGACTAAAGGTATTCGAGCCGGCAGGTGCCGTCGGATCAGGATTGTAATTCGCTTTGTGAAACTCATCAAAAGGACCTTGTTTGGTCACATATACATCGGAACTCACCACACTGCCTGAGACAGTTGCTGTATTAGATGCAACATTTAACCGGGTCTGCACACTTTCGAATACATCGAAGCCATTATCACTGGACTTAATTTCAACCCCTTCAGCAACCTTGATCTTATGCTGACCTTGATCTCCATTGTATTGATAACGCTGTTGCGTACTGTTATACGAATAGGCTTCAGTATTATCCTGATAGCCAGAGAAAATATATCGACCATCTTCTGTTTTTGCATTCATCAGGTCATGCACTGCCGTTTGGATTGCACTCAACTCTTCTGAAAGCGAAGCCCGGTCTACATCTACCAAGGAGCCATTACCAGCCTGAACCGTGAGAGTCAAAGCCCGCGTTAACGAATCTTTGATATTGTCCAGTACACCCTCTTGAGTATCCAACCGACCTTTAAGCATGGTCAGGTTTTTTGTGTACTGCTCGTTGGTCTGGATCCTATCTGTATATAATAAAGCTCGCGCCATCGCAGATGGATCATCGGAGGCTGTCAATACGCGCTTTTGGGTATTGACCTGCTGCATCGCTTTATTCACATCTTGCTGACTATCGAGTATGGAGTTCAGATTGTTCTGATACATCATATTTTGAGATAAACGCATAATTACCTCGCCGCACTTAATAAGGTGTCAAACACAGTTCTTGCCGCGCTCAATACTTGCGCAGCTGCTGAGTAAGATTGTTGGAAACGTAACAAATTGGCCGCCTCTTCATCCAAGTTTACGCCTGCCATAGACTCGTACCAGGCTTCTGACTGAGCGGCCAGCGCTTCATAAGCCGCACCATTGGTTTTAGCCTGATTGGCCACAACCCCAATTTCTGTCACCAGGCCGGCATAGGCTTCATTGAACGTCTTCAGATTGTCTGCAGTTGCAGTAGTGACTACATTTTGTCTAACCAGCTCCGCGCTTTGCAATTTGCTCAACTCCAGACCATTGCGGTTATCATCGAAACCGCCCGTATTAAATTCAATGGTGTAGGTATCACCTGTCGCAGGTGTGCCCTCTATATTGAAATCGAAACCATAGCTGGCATACGCACCGCCTGCCTGTGCAAGGATGTTTTCAGCTGGCGGTGTAATGGTAAAGGTATTAGTACCATTGCCATCCACAATCTGATATTCGTTGGCATTTGCCGTCTTAGTTAACGTAATGGTGCCATTGGTGAGACTCGGTGGTGCCGCTGTAAAGTTACTGGTCGCGGGGTCCGTGTTAGTTACAGAACCCACTGAAATAGTGGCATTACTGACATTATTTGCCGCAGTCTCTGTACGAATGGGAGAGGCCAGTGCAAGGCTTTCAGGACGGTCTGTTGCCAGCTGCAGATTACCAGCAGTGCCGGAGTTGAGTTTAACTAAAAAACTATCCCCAACATTAGCGGTGCCTGTCAGGTTCATCTGCAGACCAAACATGTCAACGCCCGGCGCTACCGAGTTAGAATCAATTACCCCGGCATTGACAGTGGCGGTGACAGGTGTTCCAAGCACATTGCCTTTACTATCAACCGCCGCTATCTCAACCGTATTTGCAGCCGTGTACGTTACTCTGAAGTCGGAAGAGGGTACCTCGCGACCTTTACCTGGTTCAACAGTTGCCGTTAACTGTGCCGTACTGGTGTTGCTGGCATAGGGATACCCACCGACAGTCGGTAGCTCAAATATATTCCCACCTATATTACCGTCTAAGTCCATCCCCAATTGGTTTTGCTGATTAAAAGCATCCGCCAGTGATAGTCCAATTTGGCCCAGTTGAGTCTGAGCGGGCACCAGAATGTCATCGCGAAAAGCCATCAGCCCGCCGATTTTGCCCCTCAGCGTAGTGTGATCTACTTCAAGTGCGACGGCTGAACCATCTTTGACGTCAAGAGTCAGTGTTTTATGATTGGGATCGGGATCGCCATCCATCGAAAAAAGACTAAAGCTGCCATTCTCCATCACCAGAGACTGTCCTGAACCCAGAAAAACCAATTTCTCACCATTGGCTCCATCTAAGGTCTCTATGTCCACCAGCTCAGCTAAATCTCTGATGGCCTGATCGCGCTGGTTAAGTAATGAACTGCCACTGCCATCACTGTTATTACCATTCAGTGCAGCGACCTGACCATTCATATCGCTGATCTTCTGAATGAGATTATTGGCTTCATCAGAGTAGATAGACAATTGCTCGTTCACGATATTGCTTTGATCGAACACAATACCGGACAACCGATCCATCTGATCGATCAAGTTCTGGGCATCTGTCAAAAACAGAGAGCGCGCAACCGTTGAGGAAGGCAAATTCATCGCCTCCTGCATGTTATTGAACAGGGAGTTAATGCTCTGATTCAGGTTATTTGATTCTTCACCAAATAAGGTATCAACCCGGGTGGCTTCCGTCACAAACTGATCGTAATAGGCCTGACTCGATACATCTCGATTGAGCTGTTTCTGGGCAAACTCATTGAGCAAACGCACTGTTTCACCACGGCCTACCTGATTGTTAATCATAGTAGTATGCTCAGTCCGTTCACGAACATAGCCTTTGGTATTCAGGTTTGCGATATTTTTACTGGTGGTCTGGAGTAATTCAGAGCTGGCCCTGACTCCCGACGTACCAATATTCATAAGATTAAAGGACATCTTAATTTACTCCCTGATGCACTGACGCTGACAACATGGACTGAAACTCTCCTCTGCCCAACACACGTTTAATTTTCTCTGCATAATTTGGATCTGTTGCGTATCCGGCCTGTTGCAGTGCATCCAGATATTGCTCCGGATTGTCTGTCTTATTCAAGGCGTCCTGATACCTGGGATTTGACTGCAGGAAATCGACATAATCATTGATGCTATCTTTGAGCGAATCATAGGCTCTGAAGTTAGCTTGTTTTTTCACTGGCAAACCTTGTTCAAACTCCAGTGTCATTTTACTGGCACTGTCACCCTGCCACCGCTTATCTGCTTTGATGTTAAAAAGGTTGAAGCTGCTTTCTCCATCCTGGCGCGCGATAATGTGCTTACCCCACCCCGTCTCCAGTGCCGCTTGCGCAACCATAACCGCTGGATTAAGCCCAATCTTCTCTGCCGCAGATTTGGCATAGTCCCACAGCTGGCTAACAAAGGACTCAGGATCATCAAAGCGCACTTCACCGCCCGCCTTTTCCTGGACCTCAATTGGCTTATCCTGAGCTGGCTTATTAGTCTCACCATTCGCAATCCGGTCACTCTGTAACTCAGCGCCGATGCGGAGCACCGAACCAGGCATGTACCCTTCGCGATTCGGTGACAATTGCTGCACAATGAGATCAGCAAGACCCAGACTGCCCTCGCTCGAAAGCTGCATAGACATCTGTTGATCATGCATATCACGATAGAATTTGACGCTGCTGGAGTTGAATGGGCTATCTTTGTCTTCCAGCACTTCATTCGCCTTACGCATGCTGGACAACATCATTTGCGTGAAAATAGATTCGAATTGCTGAGCCGCTTTACGCAACGCTTCCTCAGAGGCATCGGCATCACCGGTACTTTTCAGCGCGTCCTGTCTTAACGAGTTTAAATCAGTTAAGTCATAGAAACTTTGGTTGCGAGTCGGATCAGTATTCATTGCTCAAAATCACATCAATATACATAGTCAATTACAATGCAATTATTGAGCCAATAAAAAAGCCCCGTAAAACGGGGCTAACTGTTTGATTATAAAAGAAGCATCAAATGACGACTAATTGACCATGTATTGCGCCAGCTTCTTTTAGCGCTTCCAGTATCGCCATCAAATCGCCAGGCGCAGCGCCGACTGCGTTGATAGCTCGCACCAAATCATCCAGGCTTGAACCGGGGTCAAACACGAAGGCACGAGAATCATCTTGGTCAACATCGACAATGCTTTGACGCGTAACAACCGTTTCTCCCTCAGACAAAGGCTGTGGCTGAGATACGTTCACCTGCTCTGCAATGGTCACGGTCAAGCCGCCATGAGTGATTGCCGCTGGCTGTAGTTTCACTTCTTTACCGATGACGATAGTACCGGTACGCGAGTTAACGATAATCTTGGCTGAGGTATCTGCCGGGGTGAACTCTAAATTCTCCAGGGTCGATAAATAAGCAACACGCTGTGATGGATCGCGCGGTGCTATAACACGTACAGATGCCGCATCCATAGCCTGCGCACTTTGCGGACCAACCAGGTCATTAATGGTATCCGCCAGGCGTTTCGCTGTGGTGAAATCTGGACGGTTAAGGTTAAAAGTGATGTGGTCGCCCTGGGTAAACGGACTTCTGACTGCACGCTCAACGGTGCCACCATTTGGAATTCGTCCTACTGTCGGCGTATTGATGACCACGCGGCTCCCGTCTAACCCTTCTGCGCCAAGTCCGCCTACAATCATACTGCCCTGAGCAATGGCATAGACATTACCATCAACCCCTTTAAGAAAAGTCTGTAACAGCGTTCCACCGCGTAAACTCCCTGCACTACCTATGGAAGACACGGTAACGTCAATTGTTTGACCAGGCTTTACAAACGCCGGTAACTCAGCATGGACGGCAACCGCCGCGACATTTTTAATTTTTGGTTTGAGATTGGCAGGCATGGTTATACCAAAGCTATTCAGCATGCCTTTAAAGCTTTGTTCGGTAAAGCGTGTTTGTTCGCCTGTTCCCGGCAAACCCACGACCAGACCATAGCCAACTAACTGGTTTGAACGTACGCCCTCAACCATAGTCACATCTTTGATCCGCTCTGCATGTACAAACTGGCTTGCAACAAGCGACACGGCCAGAACAAGCATGTTGAATAATCTCATCGTCTTTTACCTCAAAATGGCATGATGGCGCTCATGAAGAACTTAGTAAGCCAGCCAGCACTTTGTACTTCCTGGGTATCACCTTTACCTGAATATTGAATACGCGCGTTGGCGATGCGATTCGACTCTACCGTATTATCAGCATTCACATCTTGCGGCCTGACCAGGCCTTCAAGGCGTATGAATTCCTCACCTGTATTTAGAGTCAGCCACTTTTCGCCTCGGATCACTAAGTTACCATTGGGTAAAACTCGCATCACATTGACAGAAATATTACCAATCAGACTATTTGACTGGTTAGCCTGCGCGTCACCCTGAAAGGATGAGTTTGAGCCAGCATCTAACTGGATACTTTTGCTTCCCCAGTTGACTGCTGCGCCTCCTAACCCCAATATAGGGTCGATATCGACTTCGCTGTCTTTATCCAACTTGGAGTTCGCGGCTTTTGACGCCTGAGTTGATTCTCGCAACACCACCGTGATGATATCTCCGGTGCGAAGTGCCTTTTTATCCGAGTACAGATCGTTGGCATAAGCATTGAACAGTGAACCTGTTGGTACGACTGGCGCCGCTTCAGCTTCTGGATACATGGGGGCGTAGTAAGGATCGTCCCGCTTAACATCTTTATTCTGCGTTGTTGTACAACCACTCAGTGCTATACAGCCTGCCGCTATCAGGCCAAGTGTACGTAACTTGTCCATACTACCCCCAATCAATTAAAGCTGTTGATTAATGTAACTAAGCATCTCATCGACCGACTTGATCACTTTAGAGTTCATTTCGTAAACTCGCTGTGTTTCTATCAGGTTGACCAGTTCTTCAGTTACATTAACGTTCGATGTTTCCAGTGCTCCCTGCACAATTGAGCCAAGACCTTCAACGCCTGGGTTGCCTTGTACCGGCGCACCACTAACCGCCGTTTCGGTGTAAAGGTTTTGGCCAATCGGCTCAAGGCCAGACGGATTAATGAAATCGCTAATCACTAGCTGGCCAATAACTGTATTAGCCGCTTCCCCCTGAATACTGACAGACACTTCCCCATCCTGAGAGATGGTGATGGAATTGGCATTATCCGGCACATTCATTTCCGGCTGTAGCGGGAAGCCTGCACCAGAAGTCACGATACGACCTTCTTCATCGGTGGTGAACTGGCCATTACGCGTGTATGCGATTGTGCCGTCTGGCATCTGAATTTCAAAGAATCCCGGTCCCTGTACCATCCAGTCCAGTGAGTTCTCTGTGCTCAGCATATTACCTTGCGAAAAGTTCTTCTGGTTGGCAACCACCTTAGCACCGGCACCTAGCATCAAACCTGATGGCAGTTCCGTATCCTGAGAGGAGCGCCCACCAGGTTGGTTAATATTCTGATAGAGTAAGTCTTCAAATATCGCGCGACTCTTTTTGTAGCCAACCGTGCTAGCATTCGCCAGGTTATTTGAAATAACTGATATATCAGTCTGCTGGGCATCTAAGCCGGTTTTACTGATCCATAATGCTGGGTTCATAATCTTTACCTCACTCTCTTAAACGATACGCAGGAGCGAAGTGTGTCGCTCATCAATTTCTTCCGCTGTTTTCATCAGTTTCATCTGCATTTCAAACTGGCGCTGAAGGTTTACCATGTCCACCATCTCGTGAACTGGGTTTACATTAGACATTTCCAGATAGCCACTCATAACTTTGGCGGTAGGGGAAATTTCACAAAATCCACACACCCCATCTTCCAGTAGCTCTTCTTTTGGTCTGAACAAACCGTCATTACCTTTTTCAAGTTTGCTATTGTCTGCGCTAATAATCTTCAATCGGTCGACCACTTCCAAAAAGTTGGCCGGCGCTCCCTGGGGCCTGACCTGAATGGAACCATCGTCACTGAACACCACCTTTTCTACCGGTAAAGGTAAAATGATGGGACCACCTTCGCCAATAATTTGACGACCATGGCTGGTGACCAATGCACCATCAGCGGTGATGTTCAACGTGCCAACTTTGGTATAAGCTTCTTCACCCGCGGCATCCACTACACTAATCCAGGACTTTTCATCAACCGCAATATCAAGATCACGTCCCGTTTCAGTGATAGCCCCGCCCGTCATCATGGTCCCCGGACGCTCCTGCATAGCAAATACGCGGGTAGGCAGCCCTTCACCAAAAGCCTGCATAGAGCGGGCCTGTGCAAAGTCAGCCTTAAATCCGGTGGTATTGGCGTTGGCCAGGTTGTTCGCTTTAAGCCCGACACCAACAAGATTTTGTTTGGCACCCGACATAGCGACATACAGCATTTTATCCATGGGAACGACCTAAAATTGTTCAATCTATACTGAATAAAGCAATATAGATGCCAAGATGATCGTCAAGAAAATGAAAAGGCCGCATTGAGCGGCCTTGAGAGGTGATGAAAGTGATTATCGGATCTGCAGAATGTTCTGCTGAAGTGTTGAGTTCACTTCCAGAGCCCGAGAGTTTGCCTGGAAGTTTCGCTGTGCACTGATAAGGTCAACCAACTCGTTCGTCAGGTTTACATTAGACTGCTCTAGCGCTGACGAGTTGATTGTCCCCAACGTACCTGAACCAGGTTCACCCGCGATAGGTTCACCTGATGTTAAACTCTTTTTCCATCCAGTGTTACCTACCTGCTGCAAGCCTTGCGAGTTTGAGAAGCGAACCATTGCAACCTGGCCCAGATAAGTAGAGTCACCATTACTGTAAGATGCCACTATTTTACCATCGGAACCAATATCAATACCTGCAAGTCGACCTGTTGTAGCGCCATCTTGCTCAAGTGCTTTTACTTCAAAGCGGCTTGCGAACTGTGTCGGTGGCTTAGTATTTGCCTCATCACGCCAGTTCATCTGGATATTGCTCGGAAAAGTTGCACCATTGGTCAATAATGTTGACAAACCAGCGCCTGCACCCGCAGGAATGTTAAACGGGTCAAAAGTTGGGCCAGAGACTGGCACGCCTGGATCACCGGTTGAGGCAGGGTTACCATTAGAATCAAATTCAAACTCGGTAATTGGTCCAGCTACACTGCCGTCACCCGCAGGGCCGACTAACTGCCCACCCAGTGTTGCATAAACCTGCCACTGGTTTGGGTTTGTCGCTGGATCTTCTTTAACAAAGTACATCTGGAGTGTATGCGGCTCACCTAAGCTGTCATAAATCGTGGTAGACGTTGAGCTGTTGTATGAAGCACTTACTGTTGGATCAAACGCCAATGTAGGCGATGTCACTCTTGAATCCAGATTAAATGAGGTGTAAACGTTTGTTGTTGCACGAGGAGAACCCGATGCATCTGGGATCTGTAATGCAGCAGATGTACTCAAGCTGACCGATGTTGTATCGCCTGTGCTTGGGTCAACAGGGAAACCTTGCAGGAAGTTGCCCTGAGCATCAACAATAAAGTTATCTTTGTTAAGCTTAAATGCACCTGCACGACTGTAAGTAAAGTCTTGAGAACCCAGCTCTTCACTCATTGCGAAGTAGCCCTCACCCGTAATCGCCAGATCCAGCGAGTTCTGAGTAAAGTTCAGAGATCCCTGGTGAAACTGCTGTGCAACCATAGTGGTTTGCACACCATCACCATTTTTTGTCTTACCAGCACTGAATACCGAAGATGCATAGACGGATGCGAACTCAGCACGTGATTCCTTAAAGCCCGTCGTATTAACGTTGGCAATGTTGTTAGCTGTCGTATCCAGATCTTTCTGAGCCGCAGCTAAACCTGTTAATGCAATATTGAAACTCATACTCTCACCTCTTGCGATTAAGGTTAAATCTTTTAATTAGGCCAATTCTGCGACGTCAGTCAGTCGCACGGCACCTGCTTTAGTATTAATAACGATGCCGCTAGCACCATTGACATTGACGCTTTCTATGTTTCTGAAAGTCGCCGTAGGTAAGGCTGTAAACTTACCATTTACGGAGCCTTCAGCCTTGATTGTGTAATCACCAGGCGGAAGCATCTCGCCCTCTTTGTTTTTACCATCCCATTCGAACCGCACTGCACCAGGTTGCTGATCTTTCATATCAATGGTTCTGACTAGCTCATTTTTGTCATTGAGAACGCTGACCGTCAGCTTTTCCACCGGCTCTGTCACAATGATCGATCCTCGTGCTTGCATATCTGGCCCGTGCTCAATTGTGTCCGACTCCAGCAACGCCTTCTTGCCAATCAAGGTAGACGCCTGCAACGCGGAGTTAGAAGTCATGGAATCAGCCAATGATTCGAACTTTGAGTTCAGGTCCGAAATTCCCTCGGCCATTGTAAAGTTCGTCATCTGCGCAATCATCTGGTCATTGTCCGCAGGTTTGCTCGGATCCTGATAAGACAGTTGCTGAGTCAATAACGCAAAGAAATCCTCTTGCTTCAACTCATCATTCTTTTCTGCTGGCACCTGTCTATCTGGCCAACGCAATGAATCGACATAGGTCGAGGTTGCTGAATTGACGTCGTTACTCATTGGCTATACTCCCACTTAGCGCTGACCAAGTTGCAAAGTTTTACTAAGCATCTGCTTAGCGGCATCCGCGACCTGAACATTCGTTTGGTACGAACGCGATGCAGAGATCATATTTGTCATCTCTTCAACCACATTCACATTCGGTTTATAGATGTACCCGTCTTTGTCAGCACTCGGATGATTTGGGTTGTATTCGACCTGAAGTGGTTTGTCACTTTCAACAATACCCAATACTTTCACACCAACCGAGGACCCCATCGTATTAGGATGAGCGGCTGCTGCTTTATTCAACTCAGCAGCAAACACTGGGTGCCTGGCTCTGTAAACCTTATCCTGACTTGAGCTAATGCTATTTGCATTGGAGATATTACTGGCGGTCGTATTCAAACGGACATTCTGAGCGCTCATGCCTGAGCCCGCTATATCAAAAACATTATATAAACTCATGATTACCCACCTTGACCACTAAGGGCTTTCTTTAGCCCTTTAAATTTACCAGATAAAAAACTCAAACTAGCTTGGTACTCTAATGCATTTTGTACATACAAGTTTCGTTCCACTTGTATATCCACAGAGTTACCATCACCTGTATCTGCTTGATTTGGCGTACGATATTGTTCAATACCATTATTTAGTTGAGTTCCACCACTGAGGTGTTTCTCATTGGTTCTTACCATCTTATTGCCGCTTAGCTGTGCCGATTTTGCCGCTTTAAAAGCCTGACCAAAGTCGATATCCTTCGCTTTGTATCCAGGAGTATCCGCGTTGGCTATATTGCTTGCCAAAATTTCGGCACGCTGAGACCGGATCAGCATAGTGTGGGGATGAACCCCCAATGCTTTATCAAAACTAATTGCCATAACCCGACTCCAAAAATTTGACTTAGTGGGATAAAAGCAAGAATAAGGCCAATATTTTGGTGGCGGAAAATTGCCGCTTTGCCGACAAGGCTACAATCAGGTTACGGAGGATTCGACGTCTAAAAGCTAAGCTATCGACTGCTGAGATCACCTAATACAAAACAGACTAAAGATCCCAGAAAGAAAGTACGCATGCTCGCGTTGGCTCATTTCTTTGAAGGTAAATCTCGCTATCAGATTGCTG
>NZ_PNCI01000038.1 GCF_005887095.1 Pseudoalteromonas rubra
CGTCCATCTCAATCACCCACTGTTATTTAGAACATAGCATCACTTGGAATGTTGAACGGCTTTCAGTAATAATCGAGCCTGCCCGAAAGGGCGGCAATAAGCCAGTACCTTAGAATGTTAAGCGCTAGGTATAGTGACTACACGCTTAAGGAGATAACGTATAACCCCCGTCACTTGCCTGTTATGATAAATGGTGAGATTAGCGTCAAGCTAAAGAGGCAGCTTGCGTGTCTGAATTGGTGCGAAGGCATCCATGCCTTGTTTACGTTCTAACTTCCTGGAACTTAGTGAGAATAGAAATCAAAGATGAAAAGGGAGATCAAAACTCTTTGAACCACGATAAAGTGTAGTAGCGACCTCTCGGGTTTGGCCCGCGATCATAGCCTCGTGCGACATCCAAAAATGGTGGTTTTTCACCAAATGGATTTTGTACAGTGAGATTAAATCGACCATATTGCTGTGCGTCATAGCCAACCGTTAGCGTTTTCAAGTCGTAAGACGGCGACCAGTCCAGAGCAAAGTCTCTGGCTGTTCTGTATTTGTCTTTTTCTGGCACGTTTGTTAAATCAAGAATATCGTCTTCATCTGAATTAAATGCTTTACTACCGTACGCCATGGTGAAAGAAGAATTCCAGTTTCCTTTATTCCAAAATATGCCAAATGATTGCTTTGTCTCTAAATTATTGTATCGACCAATATAGGGCGTCCATTCGTCATCACCTAAGTACTGGTTATCACCTTGAGTGATTTCAGCCAATGAGTAGGTTATTTGAAAGCGGCCTATTTGTGTATCAGGAAAAGTGTAGTTTAAATCTAGATCATAGCCTTGGGATCTCGTTTTACCGATATTAATGACGATGCTCTTATAGTGTTCAAGTACATGAGTTGTTGGGTTTCGTTGAATTAGATCGGCAAATAACTCTCCATTGGTGCGCGCATTTTCACGCAGCATTACCCTGGTTAAACGCTCTGGCGCATTTTCAATGTCTACTTTCCAAAAATCTAATGTGGCAGTAAAACCTTGAAGGTATTCAGGGGTCCATACGAAGCCTAAGTTACGTGATGTAGACGTTTCTGGGCTAAGGTTCTCATTGCCGCCCATTTCAAATGACCACTGGTAGGGCTCTGCTTCAGCCACTTTTGCACCAAAGCTTTTACACAATGCCAGCTGCTCCCAGCCCGTGTTACTACATGGGTCGGAAGAGTTGGAGTACCAACGATCAGTGAATACTTCTTTGCCACGATATAAATCAAATAAAGTCGGTGCCCGAAAACCTTCAGAGTAATTAGCTCGAACCATGAGTTGTGCTAATGGCTTCCAGTAAATATTAACAGAGGGCGTACTTGATGAACCCGAATCACTATAATTGGAGTAGCGAACCGCTAGCTCAACACTTAAATGTTTCGCCAAATAAGCATCTTCAGCGATTGGAATGCTGGTTTCGATGTATGCTTCTTTGATTTTACGTTTTGGCGGAACATTGCTGTCTTCCTGACTCAGGTTACCGACTAATTTATACTTTCCTCTTACATCATCGAATTGATTGCTGGCTTCTTCTGTGCGGTATTCGACTCCTACTGCCATTTGAATAGTCCCTGCAGGTAAGTTGAAAACGTCTCCTACCGCACTTAGATTGAAGGTGTTCGTTGTGGCCTTGTGTTTACTCCAAATACCATCAACCATAATTGCATCTAGCAAATCGCCGTTAAGTTGCTCAAGGTCGACAAAAGGGTTGAGTGGTGAGCAATTATTTTCAACAAGGCAAACCTCAGGGCCACTCAGGCTATCTTGTAACAAAGTTCTATTCAGTGCTTCAGGATAAGTTGTTTTTGCTTCATAACGGCTATGTACAAGATCTGTGGACCAAGTCCAATTTTCAGATAGTTCGCCATTTAGCCCAAGGCGCACATGAAAAGGCGTTGTAACTGTTGTTGTGTTTCGTTTATTGAGGTTGGTCAAACGACGGTTCAAACGTACATCGCGGCCGAACGGATTATATTCATTATCTTTACTTACGAACAGGCCAGAGACTACCGCAGCAGCCTCTTGTGCGTAGTTTTCTTTGTCGGCGTAAAGTAATTGAGCGGTACCTTCAAGTGTATCTGTAAAATTGTAATATGTGTTTAAGAGTAAGCTGTATTCGGTTCTTTCGGATGCGTCTAGCGTTTCACTTTGAAAGTTATAGCCATGGGCTTCTTTATATTTCTTCTCGGCTTCTTCTTGCGCTATTTCTTCTAATTCCCAGCAGGCTTGCCCGACTTGTCCACGATAAGTTGCAGAGAACGGGGAAAAGTCATCTAAGCTACTGCCATTTGTGCCATTATTTCTGTGCATCATATAGTAGGTTGCTGTGGCGGTGTCTGCATCGCAATCTGCATAAGTCGCATTGCCATCGGGCCCATAAATACTCAGCCAGTTGGTACCTTCAAAAATGCCATCAACTTTGTGTGAGCTTCTATCGGGGTAGTAGAAACTTCGCGAGCCTCTGTTGTATGTACCTATTTTCTTAGCTTCAATTCCTAATGTAACTCCACCTTCGTTAAAGCTGGTGCCGCCGACAAAGCTAAAAGTGTGAGTTGGGGCATCATTGTATTCGCTGATCCCTGTCGAGACATTCAGCTTGATACCCTCAAAGTCTTTAAGTAACTGGTAGTTAACTACCCCCGCAATGGCATCCGAGCCATAAATTGCAGATGCTGACCCTTTTTTAATATCCACCCGTTTTAGCATGGTTGTGGGGATGATTGAAATGTCCACCGACCCATCGGTATCAGCCGCCATTCTGACGCCATCAAGCAAGTTTAAGGTTCGAGCATACCCTAAACCGCGCAATTGAATTTTTTGTCGACCATCATTATTTCTTGCATCGGCTCCAAAGTTTTCATCAATAGAAACCTGGTGGCCATTCATGGCTGGTAAACGTGTGAAAATATCGGTAATGGAAGTTAACCCGCTTAGCGCGATGTCTTCGCTTGTTACTGTTGTGATTGGTAAAGAAGAAGTGAGTTCGGGCCGGATCAACCGAGAACCTGTTACCGCAACAATTTCAATCTCATTGTCTTCGTTTTTGTTATCTGATTTATTTATTTTTTCAGCAGAGAAACCAGGGGTTGACATCATAACTAGGGCAGTAGTGATGGCAAGATGCACTGGCGATAAAGTGTAAGTCATAAGGGTCCCTTGATGGTTTATTGTTATTATTAACTGGGCAAGTGAATAACCGAAGTACATCAATAAGTTATATAAGTCACTCTACAGAGCAGTGTAACGAGAGCAACAAGTCGGGCAATTGAAAAAATGTCAACTTGTCAAAGATTGTTTTGGAATATGGTATTCTTGTTTTGTTTTCGGGTGGTTTGATTGATCTTTAAATAGAATGATTCAGCCGCCTTTTATTAATCACTTCATTGTGTTAGGTGTTGTATTTTTATTTCAGCTGTTTGTGCAAATATGTCTTAAAGTTGCATTAATTGCACCTTTAGTTTGTTTGAAATAAATAATTTGGTTAATTTTGTGTTTATTTGTTTTGTTTTTTGTGTTAATGGTGTTGCGGGCTTTGGTGTGGTGATTTGAATCCATGTAAGTTAAAAAGTTTCACATCAGGAAGTAATGTATGGTCATATTCAACAAGCCTGCAGTGTTATAAAAGTTTTGAAAAAGACAGGTTTTGAAACGGTTTTGAAAGACATCCAGCTTTAACTGTTCCAAATTTGGGTTTTTCTGCGTCACTTCGAAAGGGTTTTGAAAGACACCCAGTCTTAGTTGTTCCTTATTTGGGTTCTTTGGTTCACCACTGAACTGTGTTCAGATTGAAAAAGTTCCCTTTGAAAAGCTGGCTTAGTTGCGCTTATTGAGTTGGACAGCAGAAATATCGCATAGCGCTTGTTACTGGTACGATGAGTTGTTACCCTCAAAGCAAATAATCATAATTCAAGGCAACATCATGCAGGAATTTTTCGAGAAATTTGCAATTAATACCAAAATAAATGTGGTGTGGGGTGAAATGGATGCTTTGGGGCACGTGAATAATGTGTCTTACTTTCGTTACTTCGAAACCGCGCGAATTGATTTTTTAAAACAAACAGGGCTACTTTCTGTCTTATCAGAACCCACCCACAGCCCGGTACTGCGTGATACGTATGCGCAATATAAGCGACCGGTGACTTTTCCAGATACTTTGTATATTGGCTCATATATCACTGATATCAAAGAAGACCGCTTCACCATGCGTTACGAGGCGTTTAGTGAGTCACAGCAGGCGATATGCACAACAGGATATGCGAATGTGGTGATGTTTAATATGAAAACAGGGCAAAAATCGCCAATTCCAGCAAGTATGTTGACCATATTAAAGCAATACGAGATGGACAGTGAGCAATAGAGCGGGTTTCTGTTTGCTATAAATGCACTGACACTCGGAACTCGCTGTTTTTGATATGAGTGACAGCCAGGGCGGACCTTGTGCATAGATATCCCCAAAGTTTGCAATCTGAGGTATGATTTTGGTATCAATAAGTTAGCAAAAACTATCTATGTCAAAGTTAACCGCGAAACAAAACATAGCAGCGATTGTGACAGCGATTAAAGCCGAAGAGAAATCGCTCAGAGCGCGTTATCCTATACTTGAAAAGCAAAATGGCATAGCTATGGTTATTCTGCTGTTGTCATTATGTTCTTTCATTGGGGTTGCCACGCTTTATTATTTTGCCGCTATTCCCGCGTGGTTGTGCATTCTCTTGGTAGCCTTTATTACTTCCATTACACATGAACTTGAGCATGACCTGATCCACAAGCTGTATTTTAGTAAACGTCCGCTTATACATAACTTTATGATGCTAGTCGTGTGGTTGATGCGACCAAACACCGTGAACCCCTGGTATCGCAGAAGAATTCATTTGCACCATCACAAAGTGTCTGGCACCCCACAAGACCTGGAAGAGCGCTTAGTGGGTAATGGTATTAAATCTCCTTTTTTAAGAGCGGTCGTCATCATCGACGGTCTGCTAGGCTTATTGATTAATTCAAAGCGCTTTAGTAGGGAAATTCGCGACTTCAGGTTTTTTCAGGTCTTCAATGCTGGTTTTCCCATTGCGACGGCTTACTTTGCGATTTTATACGGTGTAATCGCTTTCCATGTGCTGCAACTTTTTCATCCATTTGAACTACCTAAGTGGGGAGTCGTGCTACTGGCGGTTGCACAATTCCTGATGGTGGTTTTGATTGTGCCAAATATTGTCCGCTCGACGTCTCTCAACTTGATCACATCTTCAATGCATTATTATGGTGGAGTGGGCAATCTGCTAGAGCAAACGCATGTGATCACCAGTCGCTGGTTCTTACCATTTCAACTCTTTTGTTTTGATTTTGGCCGTACACACACAATTCATCACTTTGTGCCGAATCAGCCCTTTTATATTCGGCAATTAATAAGCAAAAAAATACGGCCCATTATGGCACTACATGGAGTACGTTATGGAGTACGTTTTGACGACTTACAAAGCTTGAAACGTGCAAATCATTACTCAACACCTTGAATAGCCAGATTAAACCAGACAGATTAAACCAGAGACATCCAGTCGAACGGTGCTTTTATAAGGGCATGCCAAACTGAAAGGCTTACAAACATGGTGGTTATATGCCTGGTCACAATGCTGGGGGAAACAAGGAAACTTCAATGCAAAAAGTTAAAGTTATAGCATTAGTAATCATTACTCTAATTTCAGCTTTTGCTAAAAGCTCAAGTAGAGAGCGGCCTTGTTGATCAAATCCA
>NZ_PNCI01000039.1 GCF_005887095.1 Pseudoalteromonas rubra
CGGTTGGACTTGACCAGTACATTGCATCAATATATTGTTCTGAGTAAATGTAAACATAGACTAAATGTTTCACCTTAGTTTCAGGCCAGTAATAAATAGTCTTAAAGAGTGCTGTAATAATTATTGAGAGAAGAATTAAATAAAGTAGTAGCTTTTTCATGAGTCTAATACCATCCAGGCAAAGAAAACGTTTGGGCAGTTTTAACTTAGGAGCATTTGAAAATGTTGTAAAAGCTAGCCAGGAGGTAAATATTGATGCCACACAGCTTTTAGAGCTTAAATATCACGCCCGCAAACATTTTGTGCTACTTGCCGGAACGGATGTGCAAATTCCTGTATCACGTAGTTTTATCCACACTTTAAAAGAGCGGATAACCCACCAGGCAAAGCTAAAGAGATAAACCTCGAGTTTGAAGTGGACAACAGCATTTTTCAGGCATAGCACCTGATATATATACTTTTCTTCGATTGGGGAGGTATTAATGATAGGAAGCTCCCCCAAACCAAAGTGCAATAGCAGCTTAAGCTTGGCGATGAATGAGACTAAGCTAAACCATTCTCACTCACGCAATGCTCGGCTCATTGCCTGTTATCTAATTCTCATGTGGGTTGCTTTAGATATGTGCCCAAACTTACACTCTTGATTAGCCTCATCGTGGACGAGTAGTACTTCCTTTCCCCCCATAAATGCCGCCAGTGCCATTGAATACATATCGTCGGAATCGGGGTCATCCTTTGGCCACCAGAAATTACCACTTTCATCACACGTTTTATCTGAAATAGTGGTATAAATTACATGAAACCCATCATGAGACATTACCTGTGTAATTTTCCCCCAGCTTTTTGTCCACCCTGCATGCCCTTGTATCGGTACAAATATCGACATTAACATTAGCAGTATTGATATTTTTTTCATAATTTGCTCCTTTTAAATTTAACGTCCTGTCAAGGTGTAAGCAGCTCAATACCAGAGTCACCACACACCTTTTATAACACTAATCTAAACATCAGGATAATAAAATTATCAGACGTTACGAATCACCTTTAAAACACTTTTTAGCCATAATTTTTTGATTGATGATGTCCCGGCCACAATGATGCTCATCGTTTGACAAGCTCACGCTGGAGCTCGGCTATTGTATGCTGACTAAACACCTTAATGCCCTGCTCTTCTAACAATGCGGCAGTGACACCCGAACCATTAACTTTGGTCCCACTAAACGTACCATCATAAATATTGGCACTGCCACAGGAAGGGCTACTTTGCGTAAGTATTGCGTACTTTATTTGTTGCCGTTGACAAAGTACCAGGGCGTTTTGGGCACCCGCGACAAACTGCATAGTGACGTCGATACCGTCATCTCCGACGACCCGGGATGACCCTCTGAGTACATCAGCACCTTTTCCTGCGATGATTTCAGCTGGCGGCCGAGGAGTGGGCAGGCCAGCGGATACTTCTGGGCAAAAGACCACCAACTCCACGTTTGTTTGCAACCAGTACCAGTCAGATTCAGGAAGAGACAAACAGCTGGCATTGTATCTCACTTTATTTCCAACCAAACACGAGCTAATGAGTATTTTTTCCACCCAGAACTCCCTTATAAAAAAGCAACAAACCGGACTCAACTAAATGTCAGAGTCGCGTTAGTCTGTTTATTTAGAACTGTCGCCTCCCTACGAGTACTACGGGCCAAAGCTAGACTGCTCAATCGCGACTTGCCTAAAGCTGTGGCCGTCATACCTGAATGCGAAAAGCACTAAAGTATTGCCATTAAGAATTGAACTTTTCGACCATAGTAAAAACGCGTCTTCTGACAAGATACTGTATTGATAGTCGGTTATCCAGGGATCCTTAAGTGTTTGAGCTATGTAAAGAATACTGCCTTGCATCAAGTTTCCAAGATTCTCTGGGAGACGATCATTGTGGATATAATATAGTGAGATTGCGGCGCGCAATGACTCAATATCAAGTGCTGCTTCATCATTTTTACTCAGTGGTGGGCAAACAACCAACCTTGGGATAATCAGGCTCAAAACAATTAGGCAGCCAAAAACCAAACAACTAAATTTTAAATGCTTCATTGCATTGTAATTCCTTGACAGACAAAGCTCTGATTTAATGAACAACACTATACGATACCCGTCTCTATTACCTGATAAAAACAAAAAAGTGTGCTCAAATAAATGCCAGGCAACTTGATTTACTAATATCGGCAATCGCAGGAGAAAATAGTAAGCCATCAGGTTAAGTTACTTTATAAACGTATTTCCAAGGTTCAAACTAATACCAGAAACTACGTGCCGCAGGTTTACTTGCTCAACACATAAAGTAGACGTATTTCATGCGTCTCTGACATGTTTAAATAGTCTGGTGGCACTTTCGCACCGTGTTTTGATGGATCCCGGCTCGCAAGCGTCCGGGATGACGGAGGGGTACGTCATAAGTTGGAACTGACCATGATACAACGAGTGCGTATATCTCGTTCACTGCAACAAGAGGCTGCTGCCATGTACTTGGGTAGATCTCAGCTCACACGCATCCGGGATGACAAGATTGTTAATGAAATTACGAAGTTGTTTGCCTAATTCCCCTCCACTATGTTGAAAAAAACCTCAGTTAAGCTGATTTAGCGCAGGTTTTACTACCTCTACCCATTGAATTGCGGCTCTTATGGCCTTAGTATCGGGAAAAACAATAATAATAACTGTAACGTTTTGAGTTCTTTAAGCCGCTTTTTCTTACTAGAGGAAGAAACCCAATCACCAGGTCAGGTGCCTAACTGGCGTGTTAGTGCGCTGCGCATCATTTTGGTGACCGGACTGATATTGTGTCTGGGGATCTTCGTCAACAGCTTGCCTGCTGCGTTGGCATTTGAACTTAACTATGTGCTGGCGCTGACATCTGGCTTTACGCTCACCATAGGTGTACTGCTTACACTAAGTCGCAGTGCCTATCAACTGTGCGCGCACCTGCTGATGATAGCCATTGTGGCCGCAGGGGTAGCCATCAAGTTATTTATTCCTCTGCTCCCCCTAGCTCAATTAGGGTCTATCTTTGTTTATATTACGCCTATCCTGGCTTTGTTGTTACTGGGTAAGCGCACTGCGATTTTTTATGCCATATTAAATATCGCGCCGTTTCTGATGATAGTGCAGCAAGTGAATGTTTCGCTGATCCCTCCAGGTGAGCGCATGCTGGTCGATGGCGATATCTATATTCACTTTTTGCTGTTCTTCTTTTTCAACTGTACCGTGCCACTGGCTGTATGGCGCACCAGTTTGGCGGCCAGCCGACTTAACCTGCACATGGCCAGTAACAACGAACTGCTTGCCTCTCAAAAACAAATCTACCAACGCTTCTTTCAAAAATCTTTCCACGCCATCGCTTTAGTTGACCAGGACTTTAATATTGTAGAAGCCAATGAGAAGGCGCGCAGTTTACTGGGGATCCAGACTCAACCTCTGCCCTGTAATTTTGCCCGTGTCACACAGGACGACCTGAGCAGCCTGCTCATTAACAACGATCTTTTTGATGCAGATGTGAATGTCTTTCGTGTGGGCGAGCGAACCATTGAGCTGGCCTCGCGGGAGTATCACTCCGAGCAACTGTGTGCCTGGTACCTTAACGATGTCTCCGATCAGCACCAACTTCAGCAGGATCTGCTGGCTTTGGATGTTGCGCATCAGCAAGCTAAATACTTTGATGCAAGAACTAATTTGCCCAATAAAACCTGGCTCACTGAGCAGTTACAAGTGCATATTGACCGTGGGCGGCCATTTGCTCTGCTGATCGCCGAAAACCTCAACAAACATGTTCTGGACTACCTGATTGATGGAGAGCTCCATAAACACTTATATGGCCATATTAATCAGGTTGCAGAACACGACCCCAGCCTGCTCGACCAGATAGCTTATATTGGTGCGGGCCGACTGGCGATTATCATTGAACCCGACGCGCCTGTGCTGGAAGTCGCGCAGCGCTGGCATCAGCACCTGGATTTCTGGCTTAAGCTGGGTCAGCATCAGTTTCATGCACGCTACGCCGTGGGTATTGCAACTTACCCAGAGCATGGCTACATTCCTGAGCGCTTATTGAAAAATGCGCAGCAGGCGTGCGAACTGCGCAGTCCGGGCGATGACCTGGCCATTTTTGATCACGGCACCCGACGCCAGACACTTGCCCGCCATGAAATGGCCCTGTTGCTGGAAAAAGCGCTGGAACATGACGAATTGCAAATTGTGCTGCAAAGTAAGCACGACAATACTCACTCGGTGATTGGCTATGAGGCACTCGCGCGTTGGCACAGCCCACTACTGGGATGGGTATCTCCCGGTGAATTTGTGCCTATTGCCGAGGAGTTTGGCCTGGTCAATCAGCTGACACAACGTATTTTGCACAAGGTTTGTTATACACTTCAGAGCCACCCGGATATTCATGTGCCAATTGCCATCAATATCAGCTCCCGGGATATTGCCTGTGAGCAATTTGCCCGTAAAACCCTGGCCATTGTGCACAGTTACGGCCTGAACCCGCGCATGTTTGAATTTGAACTGACAGAATACAGTTTTGCTGACGATCACAATCAGATCATGGAAGCGCTGGATAAAATGGGATTCAGTCTCAGTATCGATGACTTTGGGATAGGATATTCTAATATCGCCCGGGTTCTGGCTTCGCCCATTAAACGCCTCAAACTGGATCGCTCTTTGGTGACTCAGATCACCTCAGATCAAAAGCAACAAGCGCTGTTGCTGGGGATCCTCACTATGTGTGATAACCTGGGGATTGCCGCGCTGGCGGAAGGCGTTGAAACCCAGCAACAGCTAAATAAGCTGCTTGAGCTGGGCGTTAAAGAGTTTCAGGGCTACTGGTTTAGCCGTCCGATTGCGGTTGAGCAGGTACTCGCAAAAACACATCAAATGCAGGAAATTTAAATACTTTCCTGCGCTTCAAGCGCCATACACTGGTATCTGAGTTCACCGATAAACGCCCGGGCTGCAGGTCCCAGTGTATCTCCGTCTTTGAAGATCAGATTAAGCTGCGCCAGACGCGTTCGATTGTGTGTCAGTTTTAATGGTAGCAATGCCCCGCTACTGAGTTGCTGAGTAATAGCGCTTCTGGGCAGCCAGGCAAAACCCAGTCCCTGTGTTACCATGTCCACCATAGTGCGCAAGTGGCTAACCGTCCAGCGCTGATCAGCACCCAGCCAGCCACTGTCTGTGCCTTTGCCCAATGCAGAATCTCTGACCACTATCTGTCTAAAAGACTTAAGATCTTCCAACGTCAGTTCACGGTCCAGCTGATGTAAGGCGTGCTCTGGGTGAGCAACGGCCACAAACTCAACCTGACACAGCTGCTCGCTGAATCCATCGGTCAGTACCATAGGTGAAATCGCAATATCGACCTTGGCGTGTTGCAGTGCCTCAAAAGAGCCTGAGAGGATAGATTCAACCAGTTCAATGCGCAGCAAAGGATAGGCCTGAGAAGTCGCCTCCAGCACTTTATAAAGCAATGTCTGAGGAAATATTTCATCAACTGCAATGCGCAGGTGGCTTTCTACCCCTTTGGCCAGGGTCTGGCCAACCGCTTCAACTTTCTCTGCTTCATCCAGCAAATAGTTGGCACGACGCAGCATCATTTCGCCCGCTTCGGTCAATCGGGTTTTACGTCCTTCTACCTGGAACAGTTTAACTGACAGGGATGTTTCTATTTTCTGAACAGACGTATGAATGCTCGATTGGCTCTTATGGATAGCCTTGGCAGCCTGGTTAAAGCCGCCATGTTCTACCACGGCGCGAAGCATACGCCACTGCTCAAGCGTGACTCGTAACATTTCACCTTCCTCGTTAGTTGGCCGTACGGCCCTTTGCCTGAAACTATTCTAATCTATTCAAGTACTTTTCTCTATCAACACACACTGCGTACGGCTTCTGCGCAGTTTGCATACAGCTGAATAGACCACGCAAAATTAATCCCCTGAACTTAGGTGAATTGTCATAATTTAGTCATTTAATATGGGTATGATGCGCTCGCTCTTAACCAATGTGTGCTCTTTTTGGTTACTTTGATTTTTGAGCCTCCCTTGAATATTTACTGCACGGAGGCAGTACAATTTCCCTTGGTGCTTTTGGCCCAACCAATAGCAAATCCACGTAGCCGGCGGACGTCGGCTTTTTTCTTTGCGACTGCCAAACAAAATATCAGTTTGAATTAATACAAAGCAGGAAGTGGGAGAAGGATGAGGCGCAGCGGCCCCATCCAGAGGCGAGTAGGTTTTACCTGAGAGGTAATTAACCCGCAGGGTAGATGTAGCTAGATTGCAGGCCCAGAGGAATACTCAAACCCCAGTATGCCAACAGGAATAAGCTCCAGCCTATCAAAAAGGCGATAGAGTATGGCAGCATCAGCGCCAGTAATGTGCCAATACCCGTGTCTTTAACGTACTTCTGACAGTACACCACCACCAGCGGGAAATAAGGCATCAGCGGGGTAATGATGTTTGAGCTGGAATCACCAACACGATACGCCGCCTGAGACAAGTCTGGAGAAATACCCAGTTGCATTAGCATAGGTACAAAAATAGGACCAAGCAGTGCCCATTTTGCCGAGCTCGAACCGACAAACAAGTTAACAAATGCAGTCAGGAAAATAATACCAATCACGGTCACAGAGCTTGGCAGTGCCATTGCTTTTAAGATCTCAGCCCCTTCGATGGCCAGCAAAGCACCCAGATTTGACTGGCTGAATGCTGCAATAAACAGTGCACAGAAAAACGCCATAACAATGTAATAAGACATCGAATTCATCGATTTACTCATTGCATTTATCATGTCTTTTGAAGACTTAAAGGTACCCACCATAAAGCCAAATACAGCACCCGGGATCCAGAACAATAAGAAAATCAACGGTACAATCGACTGCATCAGAGGAGCGCTAAAGTCCGTCAGAGCACCACTTTCACTACGCAGTGCCGAGTCCTCACCACTGGCGGCGAAGATAAGCAGGCCAATACCCGCCAGCATAACCGCAGAGGCGGTGTAAAAAGCCGAACGCTCTTTGCTGGTCACTTCGTTAAACTCAGGCAGATCGTCTGTATCGCCATCGACTTCAGTAGAAGCCAGACGTGGTTCAATGATTTTATCGGTAATATACCAACCCAGCAGAATAATAAAGACACTCGAAGCTGAGGTAAAGAACCAGTTATTCAGCGGGTTAACAGCGATATCCGGGTCAATAATTTGTGCTGCACTTTGCGTAAAGCTTTGTAGTAACGGATCAATACCAGACGGGATAAAGTTGGCACTAAAGCCGCCACTTACACCCGCAAACGCAGCCGCGATACCCGCAAGCGGGTGACGACCCATGGCATAGAATATTACGCCGGCAAGTGGGATTACCAGTACATAACCTGCATCAGTCGCTGTGTGGCTGACAATTGCAATCAAAATAATAGAGGGAGTAAGCAGTGCCTGAGGCGTGCGTTTGAGCATGAGCTTAAGGCCTGCATTAATGAAACCCGAGTGTTCTGCAACACCAACACCCAGCATAGCAACCAGCACGACACCTAAGGGAGCAAAGCCAGTAAAGGTTTTAACCATTGAGGCCAAAAAGCCCGCCAGTGCGTCGCCGCTGAGCAAGTTGTGTACAACAATCGCCTCTCCGGTACGCGGGTCGATTGCATCAAAGCTGACACCTGAAAACATCCAGGACAACAGCCAGATCAGCAGCATAGCACCGAGGAAAATCATGGCCGGGTCGGGCAGCTTGTTACCCACCCTTTCTATATTATTGAGGAATCGCATAACGAAGCTGGCGTCGTTATTTGCGTTTTTCGCTTGTTCCATAGTTAATCCCTAAAAAGAAAATTAGCCAACTTTAACTTAACAACCGTAACAATGCCAATTCATTTGTTCCTTTATCCATTACGTGGACATTATTTATGCGTTATTTTGCGTTGACGCAAAGAATGCGTAATTCGAGTCAGCTACTATACTTGGCAAAGTAGCCTGACCCTCAACGGGCTAATTGTGTTTTTTGGTATTTTCTCAATGAGACCGCTATGATCGAAATAGACAACGCCGTGCTTAAGGATATGAATCATGGCTTTTGCCTGCCAGCAAAGCCAGAACTGTTGCAAAGCTTGCATCAAGTATTACAACAACCAGAGCCGGAACTAGGCGAAATCGCCGCCCTGATCGCGACAGACGTAGCCACTTCCGCCGCTGTGCTCAAAGTCATTAATTCCTCCAGCTATGGTTTTTCGCGCACCATTACTGATATTCGTCAGGCCGTTATGTTTCTGGGGCTGAACAGTATTACCATGCTAGTAACCGGCTACTTACTTAAGCAGGCTTTTGACCAGTCTAAGTGTTGTATTAAGTTGGAGCGATTCTGGGACAGTGCCCAGGAAATTGCCGATGTTGCAACCCTGATTGGTAACAAAATCAAAAGCAAAGTCCCGGTAGAAAATCTCTATATGCTGGGGCTATTTCACGATGCCGGTATTCCAGCCATGGCTTTTAACTATGCGGATTACGTCGAAGTACTGGGCGCTGCAAACAGTAATTACGATAAAATGCTGATAGAGTTTGAAGAGCAGCGCTATCAGACCAACCATGCCGTCATTGGCTATTACCTGGCTAACAGCTGGAACTTACCCAAACCTATTTGTCAGCTCATTCTTCGTCATCATGATGTCACTTACCTGCAGGAAAAACGAACTGACGAAGAAATGCTCACATTTTCCACACTGAAAATGGCCGAAAATCTGGTCCATACCAACAAACGTTTTGTGGCCGCGCCGGACTGGCCCATTATGAAGCAAAGCGTACTGGATGCCCTGAACCTGGATGAGGACGATTATCAGGACCTTAAAGACGATACCGAAGAATACTTTACCAGCTAACCGACTACACGTCCTGACAGGGCTTTTGAACACCCAACCTCATTAGCCCAGTCATTTTCCACTTGGCAAACGCTTTCAAATCGTTAACATGAGTGGCAAAAACAAAGGAACGTCGTGTTGGAATCACTTTCTTCTAAACTCAGGAACCTGGGCCCCGGGATCCTGATGGCCACGGCTGCGGTCGGTGGCTCACACCTGGTTGCGGCAACTCAGGCCGGTGCTTTATTTGGCTGGCAACTGCTGTGGCTAGTAGTCGCGGTTAATCTGCTCAAGTATCCGTTTTTCCGTTTTGGTGTAGAATACACTCTGCACACAGGCAACAGCCTGGTCACCGGATATTACAATAAAAACCGCGCCCTGTTTTATCTCTTTGTGACATTAAATGTCATTGCCGCAGTAGTGAACACCGCCGGTGTGCTGCTGCTCACTGCGGCCCTGTTGCAATATGCCCTGCCCTGGAGCCTCTCACTAACAACATTATGCTATGCCCTGCTGTTTGTATGCTTAGGGATCTTACTGTTTGGACATTACAAATTGCTCGACAAAGCCAGTAAAGGGATCATGGCTATATTGTGTTTTACCACGCTGGCCGCTTTGTTGGTGGCCGTGTCACAGGGTCAGGCGCACCCATCGCCGCAACCGATACCGTCCCCTTACTCGCTTGCATTACTGGGCTTTATGGTGGCTCTGATGGGCTGGATGCCAGCCCCCATAGAAATATCAGCCATCAACTCTCTGTGGTTGAAAGCCAAAACCCGTACCCAGTCGCTCAGTAAAGCACAGGGCTTATTTGACTTTAATCTGGGCTACTTTTTAACTTTATTTTTAGCCGTGGTGTTCTTTTCTCTGGGAGTGTTGCTGCAATACGGGCAGAGCCAGAAAATAGAACTCGCCGGGGTGGCCTTTTCTAAACAGCTGATTGATATGTATGCACTGACTTTAGGTGAGTGGGCCCGCTGGTTAATCGCCACCATCGCCTTTTTGTGTATGTTTGGCACCACAATCACGGTACTGGACGGCTACGCCAGAACCCTGGACGATGCGCTCAAGCTGATCAAACCGCACCAAAACAAGGCCAGTTTGTCGATTTTCATTACCGTTCAGGCCATATTCGGCATGGTGCTGGTGTTGTTCTTTAAAGCCAACCTGAAAGACATGCTGATGTTTGCTATGACGCTGGCGTTTTTAACTACGCCATTTTTCGCCTGGCTAAATTTCTCATTGATCTCGAAAACGCAGTTTGCGCAGCAAAGTAAACCAGTACAACTGCTTACCTGGGCAGGCCTGACTTACCTGATTGCTTTTGCGGCGTTATTTGTGGTGTGGCGCTGGATACTGTAAATGACAAAAGGCGGTGATAAACCGCCTTTTTCGAAGGGAAGTTATACCAATTTGCTTAATTAAGTGTTCCATTTTGAGGCGAGAAAATAGGGTCGATAACAAGGCAAAAATTTTGCTATTTAGTTACTCTAAATGAGAAATTTTTAACGCCGTTAGCGTCATATTTGCTCCTTCAAATTGAACAGGTATTAAATGAAATTGGTATTAGCCCCTGGCTAAACCCCTAACTGCTTAAGACGCTCCCAGATAGTCACCACGTGGTGCTTGTCTTCTTCGTTAAGCTCACCATCACGATACGCTTTTACCAGGCTTGCCTCGACTTTAGCATTCAGCTCATCCACTGACAGTGTCAGCTCCTCAACCTGAGCATAGCCAACCGCCAGGTCAAAATGACCGCGTAAGTAGCCACCAGCAAACAGTTCGTCATCGCTTGCTCTATCTACCAACTCATCAAAAAACTGCTGCGCAGCTTCTATATACGCTTGAAGTGACATTCTGTCTCCTAAATTAAATCCTGATGCCCTACGGCATACATTACATGGTCATTGTACCCTGTCACTACTTTGATGTAGCCACTTAGTGCATTATCCAGATCTTGATCGCCCGTATCTGCTATTAAAGGGCGACCATTGAGTGCTTGCAATTTGGTCTTAGTTGCAACCACTATGATATTGTCTTTGCCAATCTGGCGGATCAAAGCCGGACTGAGCTGTTGATTGCCCCGGCCAAATATATGACCCTGCCCGCCAATCAGAGTGATCACCAATTTTGTCGGTGCTTGTGAAGCAGCATCCAATAGCTGTTGCGCCGTCAGGTCACTGCCCAGCAAAGCATGGTCGCGGATCAAATCAACCCCTAATAAGGTGTTATCCAGGCCCAGCTCTTCCATTATGGCGGCCACCGTTGAGCCAGACCCCATAATATACTGCTCATCTTCTTCCATTTCTGAAATCACATACGCAGCGATATCCGCCAGTACCAGTTCATCACTTTCTTTGCCGCCATTTTTTACGCTTTGTACGTAACGCAATTCACTGGGGACCTGCATTTCACCATAGCGCTTGGCACGCACAGTTCCGGCACGAAAGGCACTTTCATCTATGTCCATCACATCGGCGTCGTCTATGGTAACTAGCTCACCTTTAATAAGCATTTCTACTACCCGACCAGCCGCTTTGGGGGTAATTGCATACACGCCACTGTGGATCTTACAACCGGCTGGTACACCCAGCACCGGGACTTGGCTGCCAATGGCTCCGCAGATGTTACGCGCGGTACCATCACCACCTGCAAACAGCAACAAGTCGACTTTGGCTTCAGCCAACAGTTTGGCCGCCTGTTCGGTATCTTCTGGGGTACTGGGCGAGCCACAGGTCATCACAACCTGAGTAGAAAAACCGTGCTCAAGCGCCAGGTCTTCTCCCATGTCACCGCTCACGGTATAGACTTCAATAATGTCCCGGTAAGGCTGCAACAGCGCCAGAGCCTGTGCAGTACGGCTGTGTGCCTTTGGTTCAGCGCCCAGCGAGCGAGCAAGCTCTGCGGTTTCACTGCCATCGCTGCCCTTCAGTGCCACAGCACCGCCTAACCCGGCAACCGGGTTCACTATCAATCCAAGTTTAAACTGCATCTGCGAACTCCTTTGGACAGTGCCAATCAAACTGGCCAGTTTGCAGTGGCCAGGGGGTCGAATAAAACTGAGATAATGCTTCTAATAATGCTAGCGTACGGGTGTTAAAGCCATCGGTTAGCATCGCCATTACCTGCGCATGGACACGACGCTGAAACGCAAATCGACACGTCGGCTCGCCATTTAGATTGTCAACCGACACATTAAAAGCAAACCCGGCTGCTGCGCTCAGTGCCCATTCAATGGCCTGAGGCTTTACTTCCACCTGCTCAAAGGCCAGTTGCTGATCTTTACTACGCCCGTCCGGGCAGTACCAGTAGCCATAATCTTCGAGCTCCCGCCGCGCTTTACCGGCAACCAGCCAGTGTGCAATTTCGTGCATCGCGCTGGCATAAAAACCATGCGCAAAAACAATACGGTGATAATCGCACTGTGTATCCGCAGGCAGATAAATGGGTTCATCGGTCCCTGCGACCAGTTTGGTATTGTGCGTTGGATAAAATAAGGCGTTAAATATCGAGATCAGATCGTCAATGTGGTGCATACAACTCGCAGGCGGCCCTCTAATCGGTTTATGGCCGCAGATTGTACGGATTTTTAGGGGGAAAGTAAAAACCCGCGCTACTGGCCACTGAACAGGACGGCCCTGCCCCTACCCGCGGCTTTTGCCTGGTATAAGGCATCGTCGGCCTCTCCAATCAGTGTCTCTACATCTGTCTGTGAACTAACCTGAGCCCGGCTGGTGACGCCGATACTCAAACTCAGATCATACTGGTTCCGTTCGTTATAAGCCATTACCAGACGTTCGGCCATTTGTAAGGCTTTTTCTGCACCAATTTCAGGGCATACCAGCACAAACTCATCACCGCCCCAGCGACCAAGGCGGTCACTGGGCCGAATAGAGACTGTCAGGAATCCGCTGAGCTCAGCCAATGCCGCATCTCCTACCTGATGTCCCAGCGTATCATTTAGGGTCTTAAACTTATCTATGTCTACCATCATGACCGACAGGGACCTCTGATAACGGTGTGCCCGACTTAACTCATCTTTGAGGAGTTGCTCTATCTGACCACGATTATAGACCTGAGTTAAAAAGTCCAGCTCGGCTTTTTGTTGTAACTGCAATTCCGGACGAATATCACGGATCACTGCCACAAAATACGTTTCCTGTCCCAATACCGTTCTGGCAATTGCAATATCCAATGGGATCTCATCACCCGATTTATGTAAGCCAACGATATTCAGCCCGTTCTCTCCTTTTCGACGCATTTGCGCACGACCGCTAAAGTTACGCCGTTCTTTACGGTGCAGCTCGCGAAAACGCACAGGGATGAGGTCTTCTACTGTCATTGTGAGTAGCTCATGAGCGCCATAGCCAAACAGTTCTGTGCAGGATTGATTAACACGCGTGATCCTGCCGTTATACTCGCAATACAACAGTGCATCCGGGATTGCATTAAACAAACAGGCTCGCTCTTCTATGGTTCTGAGCTGCCCACGTATCACCACCGCCCCAGCACAAGCCAGGATCACAACTAATGACAAAAGCAGCCAGGCTTCAATTGAGCCCTTGTTGATCACACTTTCAAGCGCCACCTGATGCTGATGCCGGGTTGTCTGAATGCGAGCTTCCATACCTGAGCGTAATGCTTGCAGCGCACTGTCCAGTTGCTGATGTTGGGACGAATGCAGCGGCTCAGATGTTCGAGTCTCAGAGGTCGATGATATGGTGCTGTCACTGTGAGTGGGTATATGTTCAAGATAGTGCTTAATTTGCTCAAGGGCTTGCCTTTCCATCTCACTCAAGTCAAGCGCCGCAATCATCGCCACTATCTGCAGGGCAACCGTAGTTCGGGCATCGACTTCGGGACGAGGTTGCGCAGGTAAATAATCCTTAACCTGATGCGCCGTATTTACGTTGCTGAGTTGATGTTCCAGGTCATCGAGCAGCTCAGCCTCGCGTAAAATAATATCGGCCTGTTCCTGCCAGTGCTGCTCAAACCTTGCTATCACTTCGTTGGCATCATCACTGATGTAGAACATCACAACATTCGCCAGCACAGTCACGCCAGCCAGCGTGGCAATAAACGTAAAAAAGTACCTGTTGTGCATGCCATATCCCCGGGCAAATGACGAGCGCTATCACCTGTGTTACCAAAAGCAAGCAGTGTGCCGACAATGATTCCCTTTATTGTAGCCGAAAATAAAAAAGCCGCATAAATGCGGCTTTTTTTAATGCTCAGACAAGTGCTTAGCTGTAGTAAGCTTCGCCAGCTTCGGCCTTAGCCAACAGCGGCTCCGCTGGTGTAAACACCGCGTTGTCGGTGGCATAGGTAGACAGCTCTGAACACACTTTGTTCAGACCACGTTTGTCCATGTAACTGAACGGCCCACCTAAGAATGGCGGGAAGCCGATACCAAAAATGGCACCAATGTCACCATCGCGGGCACTGTCGATGATACCTTCGTCCAGACAACGCGCAGCTTCATTCAGCATTTGCGCCACACAGCGGCTGGCAATTTCTTGCTTGTTCAGACGTGGTGCCGGTGTAATGCCCAGCAAGTCATAGACAGACTCGTCCACTTTCTTGCCTTTGGCTTCATATTTGTAAAAGCCCTTGCCGGTCTTACGACCCAGACGCTTGCTGTCGATCATGCGGGCAAAAGCATCCGGTGCTTTAAAGCGCTCACCCAGTTCTTTTTCAAGAATAGGCGCAATCTTAGAGCCGATGTCCACACCCACTTCGTCCAGCAGTGCCAAAGGACCAACCGGGAAACCAAACTCAACCAGGGCCTGGTCAATCTTTTCGATTGGCTCGCCCGCTAGCAGCAGGTTGGCCGCTTCGTTCACGTAAGGTGCCAAAATACGGTTTACATAGAAGCCCGCTTTGTCTTTTACCACGATAGGCGTCTTGCCCTGCTTGCGCGCAAAATTAACGGTACGCGCGATGGTCTCTTGCGATGTGCCCTCATGCGGGATGATCTCAACCAGAGGCATTTTCTCGACCGGCGAGAAGTAATGCAGACCAATCACGTTCTCAGGACGTGCTGCTTTTTCAGCGATCTGCGCAATCGGTAACGACGACGTGTTACTGGCAAAAATGGTTTGCTCTGTACATTCGCGCTCGATATCGGCCACCATACTTTGTTTCAGTGCCAAGTCTTCAAATACCGCTTCAATCACGATATCAGTGTGACGCATGCCAGTGTAGTCAGTGGTACCTGTGATGCGGTTCATTGCCAGTTGCAGATCGGCTTTAGACAGAATACGTTTTTTCTGCTTTTTAGACAGGATCTTGTAGCTGTAGCTTAGAGCGTTGCTGATCCCCTGATGCGCGACATCTTTTATGCGCACAGGCACACCGGCTTTTACCGCACTTACGTGAGCAATACCGCCGCCCATCAGACCGCCACCCAGTACCGCCGCGCGGTTAATCTTAGGCGCGTCGTCGCTTTGCCACTCTTTTTTCATCTCTGTGGTCGCGAAGAAAATGCCACGCAAAGACTGCGACACTTCGGTCATGACTAAGTCTGCAAACCCTTCGGCTTCTGTTTTGTAAGCTTTCAGTTCACCCAGTTCAACCGAAGCACGTACGGCCTTGATAATAGCCAGTGGAGCCGGATAGTGGCCACCGGTTTTCTTCTCAACGTTTTCCTGCGCTTTTTTGAAGATGATATTGCGACCAAACGGATTTGATTCCAGCAGCTGGCTAAGCTTATCCAGCTTAGGTTTACGTGCTTTAGGCTTGCTGCCACGGGCCAGTTTAATGGCCACATCCAGTAAAATACTGTGCGGCACGCTGTCATCTACCAGACCGGCTTTTTTAGCCTGCTTGGCACGCACTTGCTTGCCCGTCAGCATCCATTCTAATGCTTTTTGAATACCCACCAGTTTTGGCAGACGTTGCGTACCGCCACCGCCTGGTAACAGACCCAGTTGTACTTCTGGCAAACCTAATTTGGTTTTATCGTCATCACTACATACGCGATAATCACACGCCAACGCGAATTCAAGACCGCCACCCAGTGCCGCACCGTGAATGGCCGCAACCGTTGGGAAAGGCAGCTTCTGCATTTTGAAAAATGCCTGCTGGCACATTTCAGATAAACGCAGCGCATCTTCGCGAGTTTTTGCCTGATCCAGCATTTTGATGTCGGCACCGGCGATAAAGTTATCGTCTTTACCGCTGACAAACACCATACCAGTTACATCATCACTGCGACCCTGCTCCAGGATAGTCAGCAGTTCATCGGCAAAGCTGTCACGCAGCGTATTCATCTTCTCGCCCGGCACATCAATGGTGACGATGGCCACGCGGTGGCTGTTTAATTCATAACTAAATACTGACATTATGCACTCTCCAATACAAAGGCTGCACCCAGACCACCAGCCGCACAAGCTGTAGTCAGCGCAAGTCCACCGCCGCGACGTTTCAGTTCATTCAGGGTTTGCGTGATCAAACGCGCACCTGTTGCCGCAAACGGGTGTCCATAGGCCAAAGAGCCACCGTTTACGTTGAAATTATCCATATCGATTTCACCCAGCGCTTTGCTGCGACCCAGCTTCTCCTGAGCAAACTTATCAGAGGCGAACATCTTCATGTTGGCCAGAGTTTGCGCCGCAAACGCTTCGTGCATTTCAATTAAGTCTAAGTCTTGCAGAGTCAGACCCGCGCGCTCCAGTGCCAGTGGCGTGGAGTGAGCCGGACCCATCAGCATGTCTTCGTGTACGCCGATAGCGGTAAATGCATAGTTACGCACATAGCCCAGGATTTCGTAACCCAGTGCTTTGGCTTTGCTTTCACTCATCATCAGTACCGCAGCGGCACCATCAGTGAGCGGCGTGGCGTTTGCCGCAGTGACCGAGCCATGCTTGCGATCAAAGACCGGACGCAATTTGGCGTAGCCTTCCAAAGACGAGTTCGCACGAATGTTGTTATCTTTGTCGATAAAGCCTTTGTACGGCTCAACATGTGCCGTCATGACTTCGTCTTTTAACAAACCTGCATCCCAGGCTTTAGCAGCAAGAGTGTGCGAGCGATGCGCCAGCGCATCTTGGTCGGCACGGCTGATAGCATGAGTTTTGGCCATTTGCTCTGCCGTTTGACCCATAGACAAGCCTGTTGAGTATTCCGCAACGGCCGGCGGTACTGGCATCAAATCTTTCAGTCTGAGCTTTGAGAAAATCTTCAAACGCTGTGACAAGGTACGTGCTTTGTTTAAATCAACCAGGCTACCAGCCAGCTTTTTGCTCACACCAATGGGCAGTACAGACGATGAGTCTGCACCACCGGCGATACCCACCGCCGTATGACCTGCAATAATAGACTCGGCAACGTTCGCGACCGCCTGAAAACTGGTGGCACAAGCACGAGATACAGAATAGGCATCAACGGATACCGGCATGCCGGTGCCCAGCACGATTTCACGCGCAATGTTTGGCGCTTCCGGCATTTGTACCACCTGGCCGAAAACCAGCTGGTCGATTTCGTTTTTATCTATGTTGAGGCGTTCCAGCATTTCATTGACAACGACCTTACCCAGGTCCAGTGCCGGTACGTGGTGATAGGCCGTAGCCTGTTTCGCAAAGGGTGTACGCAGACCAGAAACAATGGCAATGCGGTCCCCTTTTGTTGTTTTTAGAATGTGTTGTTCAGACATGAATTTTGCTCTCCCGCTGACAGGTCTGACCTGTTATTGTCGTTTGATTCTAAACAACCGAATCCTTAATGCCAATAGTAAATTGGAAAATCTTATCATTCGAGCATGACTGAGATGGTCCATCTAAACGCCGCTTTTAAATCTAGCCTGATTTTTACTCAATTCAAAAAGTCCCTGAAAAATAAATGAAGATTTGGGAACTTTCGCCTGCTTCAGTGTCTAATCAAGTTACAAAAAATCGTCCGCAAAACCTTGAGTTTTGCGCCTTAATCCTTATAAATAAGCAAAAAATTTGTCACAACAAGGACAAAGCACCATGGCAGTAAACGCATTTAGTGAACTGAAAAACTATCTCGACTCTCAAATTTTAGGTCAAAGCGCACTGACAAAAGCGCTGTTGATTGCCTTGCTGGCAGATGGCCACCTACTGGTAGAAGGCCCGCCAGGACTGGCAAAAACCCGTGCCGTGAACGCGCTGGCTAAAGGCATAGAAGGCAGCTTTCAGCGTGTTCAGTTTACCCCGGACTTGTTGCCCGCCGATATCACCGGCACCGACATCTATCGCCAGCAAACCAGTGAATTTGTGTTTGAAAAAGGCCCTTTGTTCCACCATCTGATTTTGGCAGACGAAATTAATCGCGCGCCAGCTAAGGTACAGTCAGCCTTGCTCGAAGCCATGGCAGAGCGGCAGATCACAGTAGGTAAAACGACCTACCCGCTGCCAGAGCTGTTTATGGTTATGGCAACGCAAAACCCACTTGAGCAGGAAGGCACCTATCCACTGCCGGAAGCGCAGCTAGACCGCTTCCTGTTGCACCTGAACATTGATTACCCGCAAGCGAGCACTGAGCTTGAGATCCTGCGTTTAACGCGTGGCGAAGCACTGTCGGAACAAACCGCGCAGTTTACGCCGATTTCACAGCAAACCTTATTTGAAGCACGTAAAAAAGTGCTGTCACTACATCTGGCAGAACCGCTTGAGCATTATCTGGTGCAGTTGATCATTGCTACCCGAGAAGCCGCTAAGCTGGATCAGCAACTGGGTGCCTGGATTGAATACGGCGCCAGTCCACGGGCCACCATTGCGCTGGATAAGTGCGCACGCGCGCATGCCTGGTTGCAGGGTCAGGATTTTGTGACACCGGATGATATTCAGGCGGTGCTGCACAATGTGCTGCGTCATCGTATTATCCTGAGTTATGAAGCGCAGGCAGACGGGATCAGCAAAGATCAGGTGATCAGCCGTATTCTGGAACTGGTTCCCGTTCCATAAGTGGTCGCGATGATGAAGCATTCAATGCAACATGCCGATCATACTCAGTGGCTGGCACAAAGCCACAGCAATGGCGTTGAACTGACACTCAAAGAGCTGCTTTATTATAAAAGCAAAGCACGCCTGCTGGATCTCAAGCCCAAGCGCGCCATCCGCAGTGATCAGGCAGGCCAATATCTGGCACCACATAAAGGCCGGGGCATGGAGTTTGCCGAGGTCCGTCAGTATCAATACGGAGACGATATTCGCGCTATCGACTGGCGAGTAACGGCACGTACAGGTGAGGCCCATACCAAGCTGTATCAGGAAGAAAAAGAACGTCCGGTGTTTATCTTCTGCGATCTGTCCAGTTCTTTGCTGTTCGGCAGCCGCCTGTTGCTCAAGTCTGTTCAGGCTGCGCATCTGAGTGCCCTGGTTGCCTGGTCAGCATGTGCCCGTGGTGACCGGCTCGGTGGTGTGGTGTTCAGTGAGCAAGGCCACCATGAGCTTAAGCCCACTGCGCGTGATAAAGGCGTGCTGGCATTTTGCCACCAATTGTGCGACATCCACGCGCAGAGCCTGGCTAAGCGCGGCAACAATCAAGCCTCGACGTTTGATAATAACCTGAAACGTTTATCACACCTGGCCAAGCCCGGCAGTCTTATTTATCTTATCTCCGACTTCAGCCAGCTTAACGAGGCCAGTTTTAAGCAGCTTGAGCATCTCAGTCGGCACTGTGAACTGATTGGCTGCCAAGTCAGCGATCCGTTCGAGCATACCCTGCCCGCTTATAAAGATGCGATTGAAGTCAGTTCAGCCTCTGGTAACTGGACATTGCCACTGGCGGATAAACAATTCAGAGCCCAATTTGCCGAACAGGCTGAACAGGCTTTTCAGACCCGGCTGGCCCGTTTACAACGTGCCGGCATGACAATGCAAACGTTTTGCGCCTCAGCGCCAATAGAAACACAGATCTGCAGGTAAGTGATGATGCAAAACCCATTAGATGCACTCCATGATGTGATCCCGCCCGAGCAGGTAAGCTGGTGGCCACTGGCCCCGGCCAGTTGGGCCGTTATCATCGCCTTAGTATTGATAGTCATAGTCAGTATCTGGCTTGCTGTCAGACACTGGCAGCATAATGCGGCGAAACGAGAAGCCGTTAAACTGAGTCAGCAGCATACTCAGGATGCCCTGGCACTGCATGGCATACTTAAACGCCTGACCCGACATTACTACGGCAGTGAGCAGGCCGCAAAACCAACGGCACAATGGCATAAGATGCTCAATCAACTGACGCGTCAACAGTTTAGTGAGCAAGATCTGAACTCGCTGTACAGCAGCACACCAACTGTGGAGTGCAGTAAACTGTTAGCGGCAATAAAAACCTTTAAAACCAAAGAGGCCGTGCATGTTTGAACTTGACTGGCCCCTGGCCCTCTTGCTACTTCCCCTGCCCTGGCTGATTGCACGTTTTAAACCAGCTGCGGCGCAGACTCAGGTGCGCTTGCGTATGCCTGGGTATCAGCAACAAGTCGGTGCAGGACAAACGTTAGCTGCGCCAAAGCGTGGCGTGAATGTGATCGAAGCGTTGATCTGGCTTTGCCTCGTTATGGCACTGAGCGGACCGAGCTGGCTTGATGACCCGATCACTTTGCCCAATGAAGGCCGTGATATAATGCTGGCCGTAGACTTGTCCGGCTCTATGACTGAACAGGACATGGCTTATCAGGGCAAATATGTTGACCGTCTGTCAGTGGTAAAAGCTGTTTTATCCGATTTCATTGTTGAGCGACAAGGCGACCGACTGGGACTGATCCTGTTCGGCGACACAGCATTCCTGCAAACCCCGCTGACACGTGACTTACAAACCGTCAGCCAGATGCTGAGCGAAGCGCAAATTGGCCTGGTTGGTCGGGCGACTGCGATTGGCGATGCCATTGGTTTATCGGTTAAACGCTTCAACCAGAAAGATCAAAGTAGCCGTATTCTGATCCTGCTCACCGACGGTCAGAACACGGCTGGTAACCTGGAACCCAAAGAGGCCCTGATCCTGGCCCGGGAAGAAGGTATTAAAATCTATACCGTCGGCGTCGGCTCTGATGGCCGAGGTGGTTTTAGTTTGTTTGGTATGGGTGGGATGACAGGCAGCAGCATAGATGAAAATACCCTCAAGCACATCGCCTCTGAAACCGGTGGTGCCTATTTCCGCGCCAAAGATGTGAAAGGCTTGCAACAAATCTACGCTGAACTGGATAAACTGGAACCCATTGCTGATGAAAACCAGACTTTCAGGCCCCGCCTGTCACTCTTTTATTTGCCGCTACTGATCGCACTGGCGTTGTGGAGCCTGACGCTGCTGAGTAAAGCCATCAAACAATTGCGAGTTAAACCACTATGACCGAGTTTATATTTATTCGCCCTACTTTGTTATGGTTACTTATACCCTGGTTTCTGCTAACCGGTATGCAATGGCTAAAGCGCCATCGTAGTACAGACGAAGCGCTTATCGCACCTCACCTTGTACAAGTCGTACTAGAGAACGGCCCCCGGAAGCAGCGCAAAAGTACGCCCTGGCTGGTTAGTCTGCTCCTGCTGTTAAGCGTACTGGCCGCAGCCGGGCCCAGCTTTGAAAAGCACACTGTGCCGGTGTTCAAAAGTAAACAAGCCCGGGTGCTGGTCATGGATATGTCATACTCTATGTATGCCACTGACATTCAGCCTAACCGGCTGACCCAGGCACGCTTTAAAACCCTGGATATGATTGAGCAGTTTACAGAAGGCGACACAGCGCTGGTTGCCTATGCCGGGGACGCATTTGTCGTCTCGCCTTTGACTGATGATGTCAAAACGCTGGAAAACCTGGTGCCCAGCCTGAGCCCTGAAATCATGCCCAGCAAAGGCGCAAACGTGTTAGCAGGGCTGGATCAGGCCAAAACTTTGCTGGATCAGGCAGGATATAATGAAGGAGAAATCATCCTCATCAGTGACGAAGTAGAACAAAATGAACTGTCTGATATCGCCGAGCTATTAAATGGAACAGGTTATCGCCTTCATGTCTACGGTATCGGCACACCAGACGGTGCGCCAATTGGGCTGCCAGAAGGTGGGTTCTTGAAAGACCGTTACGGTCAGATAGTGGTCCCTAAACTGTACCCGGAGCGACTAGCTGCCCTCGCCTCTCGCCTGGGTGGTCGCTATGCAACCTATACACCCAGCGACAACGACATAAAAACGTTTGCGCCAAGCAAAGTAACCGATCTGGACAGCAATGAGCAGCCAAGCGAAACCCTGTGGCACCTGGACGCAGGAAAGTATCTGCTGTTTGTGATTGTCCCGCTTGCGTTGTGGTTGATGCGCTCCCAACCACTTACTCTGGGTTTATTCGTTGTGGCGTTGTTACAACCCCAGACGGGATATACTGCAGACTGGACCAGCTGGTTTAAAAATCAGGATCAACAGGCACTGGAATCCTATCAGCAAGGCAACTTTGAACAGGCTAAGAGTGCTCAGGATCCGCTACTAAAAGGCACCGCACTATACAAAGCCGGAGAGTACGAACAGGCGGCAGAGCAACTCAAACACACCACATCTGCCACCGGGCAGTATAACTATGGCAATGCGCTGGCCAAGTCAGGGCAACTTGACCAGGCGATTGCGGCCTATGAGCAAGCCTTGCAACTGGACCCCGAATTCAAGCAAGCGCAGGACAATAAGCAGCTGGTCGAAAGCCTCAAGGAGCAACAGCAGCAGTCTCAGCAACAAAATGGCGATCAGTCTGACGATCAGGAACAATCCGGAGATCAGCAAGATCAACAGCAAAGTGATCAGCAGCAAGACGGTGAACAGCAAAGCGGGCAACAATCAGGCGAGCAACAGGACGAGCAATCGTCTTCGCAATCTGACTCTGAGCAACAATCAGACGCGTCACAAAGTGACACACAAAACCAGCAAAACGCTGAGTCTCAGGAGACACCTGAGTCAGACAATGACAACGCCCCTGAGCTTGCGCAACCGCAGCAGCAAGAAGCGCAGGATCAACAAGCTGAACAGGCTGCTCAGCAGATGCAGCAGGCACAGCAACAAGCTACTGAAGATGAAAGTCAGCCACAGGGGACACAGCAAATGATGCAAAGTCGCCCACTGACACCAGAAGAAAAAGAAAAAGCACAGCAACTCGATCAGTTACTGCGTAAAGTACCAGACGATCCAGCTATCTTGCTGCGCAACAAAATGTTATTGGAATCACAACAACGGGTGCGTCAGCGCCGCCCGCGAGGAGTAGAAAAATCATGGTAACGCGATTACTGGGATCCGTGATCTTACTTATTACAATGATGCCTGTCTGGGCTGTGGACCAACTCAGCGCCAGTGTCGACAAAAACCCGGTGCTGGTTGGAGAGTATTTTACCCTGACCATAGAAGCTAATGGCAAAGTATCCGGACAGATGCCAGACACCAGTGCCCTGAGCGCTCAGTTTGTCACCAGCCCTGTCAGTACCAGCTCCCGCACCAGTATCATCAATGGCAGCATGAGCAGTACCACCAGCTGGCAAATGCAACTTCTGTCTCGCAAAGCCGGGGAATTTACCATCCCGAGTTTTGAAGTTGCAGGTCATCAGTCTCGCCCTATCAAGCTCAAGGTACTTGCCCGCGAGCAAGATGGTGAAGCGCAGCAAAATATCTTTATTAAAACCGAGCTAAAACCAGATACATTACATGTTCAGCAGGCTGCGCTCTTCACTGTTAAGCTGTATCTTGGCCAGGATCTGCTGGATGGTCAACTCAGCGCGCCACAAATGCAGGATGCGCAAATTGCCCAGCTGGGCAAACAAAGTGAGGACTATGAGATAGTCAATGGTCGTCGTTATATGGTCGTGACCCGAGAATATCTGGTACAGCCACAAAAAAGCGGCAACTTTACATTGGAGCCACCTATCTTTAATGGCCAGATCCGCGAAGGCTACCGTCGGATGGCAGTCTCAGCGGTAGGTGACAGTCTTGAAGTCGAGGTGAAACCCATTCCGGATACCTATTCAGGTGCCTGGTTGCCCAGTGAGTTGGTCAACCTAAGCGAAGAGTGGCAACCAATTGAGCAGACCGTCACTGTTGGGACACCAATCACCCGCACCCTGACATTAACGGCTCTGGGGATCACCAAAGAGCAACTGCCCGACATACAAGTGCCTGATGTCGATGGCTTCAGAACTTACCCGGATGAAACAGATCGAAAACAGATGACGCGCGACGGCCGGGTAATTTCTCAGCTTATTGCCTCTTATGCCTTGTTGCCTCAGACACCTGGCACTTATACTCTGCCAGAAATTAAAGTGCCCTGGTTCAATACCGTGATCAATAGAGTACAGTATGCAACCTTGCCATCCAGAACCATTGAGGTAAAAGCCGATCCGAATCAGGTATCGGTCGCCCCTGCGCCTGTCGCCAACACGCCACAGCAAACAACAACTCAGGCTGAACCACACATTGTGATCCAGCCGGCGGATAAAACCTGGCTGGACTGGGCGCTGATTGCATCTGGTTATGTACTGTGGTTCATTACCTTGTTAGTGTGGTTTATGACTCGCCAATCGGCCAGGGTAGCGCCAACGCAGAGCGATCATACACCCCAGGCGCCAAACGAAGCACAAGCAATTAAACAAATTAAACACGCCGCTCAACACTCAGATCCGGGACAATGCTATCAGGCCCTTAAAGCACTTGCGCGCGCACAAGGCTATGACCATATCCATGCCTGGCGTCACCAACTCAGCCATGAGTTGCAAAACGAAATTGCAAAGTTGCAAGGGGCGCTCTATAGTGCCAAACAAGAGAACGTTGACCTGAGCGTGCTATATCAATTGATTGCCGCACAACATAAGCAGGTTAAAAACGCGAAAAAACAGCAACTTGAGCCGTTGTACTAATTTTTCTTCGGTAAGATGAAATAATGTTGCTAAAGACAAGGTCTTATTAGCATGACCACAAAACAAAAACGTTACGAAAGTCTGGTCCAGGTGTACAACAAGGAGCTTTATCGCTTTGCTTACTGGTTGTGCCAGGACCCGACCATTGCTGAAGATTTGGTACAGGAAACTTTTTTACGCGCCTGGCGATCACTAGACGCCCTGCAGGATGACAGCGCAGCCAAATCCTGGTTATTAACCATTTTGCGGCGAGAAAATGCGCGCCGCTTTGAACGCAAACAATTTGATTATGCCGACGTAGAGCAGGACACGCTGGTCGACTCAACCAGCGCATCACCCGACTCGCAGACAGAACAAATGATGGTCCAGAGACAGATTAGTTTGTTGTCACCGGAATATCGTGAGCCGCTGCTGTTACAGGTTGTGATGGGCTGCTCCGGCGAGGAAATAGCACAGATCCTGGAACTCAACAAAAATACCGTGATGACCAGGCTATATCGTGCCAGAAACCAATTGAAAGAGGCTTTAACACAAGTGACCGAAACAGCAAAGGGGGCATCAAACTGATGGATGAACTTGAATTTCGCCGCCGCTTGTTTGCCGATCCCAATGATAAGGATGTAATTGCACAGGCAGACACAGATCCGGCCAAACAACGTCTCGTAAAAGAGATGCAGGATTTTGATGCAACGCTTCACAGTGCGCTGGATATTTCAGTGCCTGATGACCTGGCACAAAAAATCCTTGCAAAGCAGCAAGCAGATACAGAGACTTCCAGCAAACAAAGTGCCGAAGCAGAACAGCTAGCCTGGTACCGTCGCTTTAAAGCGCCGCTGGCCACGGCTGCCTCAGCCTTACTGGCTGTCTCATTGTACTTTGCAACCTCAGTTCAGGCGCCATTGCATGCAGGTGAACATGCGCTAGAACACGTATATTACGAAGCAGAAGCCCTGGCATTAACAGATGAAGTTCAGTTGCAGGTTGTCAACGAGAAGCTTGCTATGTTTGGCGGTAAACTGGAATCCATGCCGGGCAAAGTGACCTATGCAACGTTTTGTAACTTTAAAGGGCAGCGCAGTCTGCATTTGATATTTCAGTCGGAGCATGGCCCGGTAACTGTGTTTATTGTGCCCACCGACAGGAATGAAGCCACAGGCACAGACGAGCAGTTTGCCGATGCACGTTTCAGCGGAAGCATCAAGGCAGGAGAAAGAGCGGACACCATTTTAGTGGCCGATCTGAATACCCCGTTGGAGCGTTACGAAACGGCTGTGACAGAGTCATTACGCTGGTTGTAAATTTTACTCTCTTGATATACAACAACACCGGGTTTTAACCCGGTGTTGTTGTATTACTGTGTACCCGCCCTAACATTTAAAACAAATAGCTGATGAAAAAGAAGTAACTATCAGTTATTTACGAACAATCAGAAAGATTATTTCGACCTGAACAAAAAACACATGCAAACTTAATTATTTCAAACACTTAGCACCCATCTTGTGCAACGTAACCTGAACCCGCTATTGAAATCGCTTCGCTTCACCACATTGATTAATTACAATGCGTTCAGATCTAAAACTCAGAGGAACACCATGAAACAATTTATTGTTTTAATGACATTAATTGCCGTTTTGGTATCAACCAGTTTCAGTGCAGAAGCACGGAAAAAGTTCGGCAGCAAAAAAAGTGCGGGTAAAACCCACGCAACGAGCACCACGGCACAGAAAAAACAAGTGGACACCAAAACACTGGCACCGAATACTGCCGCAAAGCCTAAATCAAACAAAAAAGGCATTATGGCTGGCGTATTAGGCGGCCTGCTGGCAGGTGGCCTTATCGCTGCAATGATGGGCGATGACTTCGAAGGTTTCCAGTTTATGGAAATGATCTTGTTTGCGATTCTGGCATTCGTACTATTCAAAGTCATAAAATCCTTCATGACTAAACGCCAGCAACCACATATGGCGGGGATGCCTCAAGGTGGTAACTTTGGTGGTGGTAACTTTGGCCAGAATAATGCTGGTCAGGATCAAAACCAGAGCGCTCAGTTTCGTCAGCAAGCTCAATCAACCACGACGAGCGGTGGCTTTGGTCAGCAGCAGGAGCAAGTACCATTTAATTTGCCAGCTGACTTTGATGTGAACGGCTTCTTACAAGGCGCCCGAGAGCATTATCATACCGTACAGACTGCCTGGAACCAGGGCGATTTTGCCACTCTGGCTGAGTACCTGAGCCCTGAACTGGTCGAAGAGTTTAAACAAGACCGTGCACAACATGGCGATGTCGCAACAGAAGTGATGTTTGTTGATGCGCAATTAGTGCGTGCAGAAACCTCACCTGTGGCCTGGGAAGTGAGCGTCATGTTCAAGGGTAAATACCGTGACCTTGGCGACAAACAGGAAGAACCAATCCACGAGATCTGGCACCTGGAAAGAAAAACACAAGGCGATGCGCCTTGGGTTATTGTCGGTGTGGAAGATCTAATCGACTAAATCGACGCCTGTGCTACCGGAGCCACTTCGCTGGTAGCACAGTTTGTTTCATTCAATTGATTCCCTACCTTACCAATTAAACATCGGCTGAATTCAACCGCTTGTCGATTGAAGAGCTTTTGCCATTTTACCTTTCTACACGTGTACCCTTCTTATATTCCCCTGGTGTCATGCCTGTGTGGGTTTTAAATGCCTTATAAAAAGAAGATCGCGCGTTAAAGCCTACAGCCATCGCTATATCCAGCACGGTTTTATCGTTGGCGCGCAGTAGTTCCACTGCCGCGTCAATCCGAGCTTTATTAACATAGTCAAAAAATGACTGTCCCAATGTCTGATTTAAAGTTTGAGACACATAATTTGCTGATACTTTTAAATATTCCGCCAGTTTGTAGAGGGTCAGGTCCGGCTCCAAATAAAGCTTCTCTGTGACCACTGCAGTGTGTATTTTCCTGGCAATGCGATTTGCCTGCTCATCGCTTAACGCCGAATGCTGGTATTTGGCTGAAGCTGGTTGCTCTGTGACCTCGTCGCTTAGCGCATGTGACTTATCTGGCTGCTCAGTAAGCGGGTATACTTTGTCGAACCCGGGCTTTTGTCTTAGAGACCAGTAGAGCAAAAGCCAGATTGTCACAGTGGTCAATGTCGCCACTCCCCCCTCACGCAAAAACGTAGGTTGTGCACTCAAATCCTGCGCAAGGGTGAGCACCAGCCAGCCCCAGGTAAATACCATCAGGATTAACACAATACCTAACCAGCCCAGTTCACGCTCTTTGGTACTGGCAAATACCGCATGCAACTGACGCCGGTAAGTTAGCAAATGACGCCAGGTTTTAATCACATAAACCAGGCTTTGCAAGGGCCAGAACAGCATAACGGTAATGATCAACCAAACCGTAAGGCGTGCGTCAGCTGCCAGTTCCACGTTTCCTTCAGCGAAAAAGATACTAAATAAGGCGCTCTCAGAAAGCTGCAACAGGCTGAATGACAACACACAAGAGATACAGGCCGGAACAAAATGCCATAGACTATGGCGGGTAAAGCGCCAGGGGAACTGTGATGTTAACCCTCGCGTATAGAGGTAAAAACAAGGAAACAGTAACAACCAGGCCGGAACAATCGCTGCAATATAAGCATAACGGGCTGCGGGAAACTGAGCGAAGATAAGCGGACCAGATAAGATCACAAACAGAGAAAAAAGAAACAATGCCAGTGCCCGGTAACAATGCCAACGCCGTTCTCTGCCAGCGAGTATTGTCAATGCAAGCCCCAATGCACCGAGTAAAAAGGTATAGACAAACGTCAATTCAGCACTAAACAAAACACCTCAACCTTATGAATTTTATACTTATAATTATCACTAGTGTCCTAACCTTTAGTAATGGACGACAGCCTTTGACTGTCAGTATAAAGTGCATCACAAGCACATCGCAATAAAGAGGAATAACAAGATGGAACAGATCTCATTGACTATGCTGATACATATAATCACAGGAACCGTCGCCATAGTTGCAGGCGTTATCGCCATAGCAGTAACAAAGGGAAAGTCTTTACACGCTCGGGCAGGCACCGGGTTTGTCTATTCGATGCTCATAATGGCCCTCAGCGGTACCTTAATCGCGATATTACAACCCATGACCATCACTGCTATTGCAGGCATCTACACGATTTACCTGGTAATGACCGCGTGGCAGGCAGTGAAGTCAGCACCAAATACGCGAGGAAGATTCGATTATGCATTCCCTGTATGTTCACTGCTGATCATTTTCGCCTGTCTATATTTTAGCGATCAGGCGGGCACCAGCCCAGCTGAAATGAAACATGGCATAAGCGCTTATGATTACTACTTTTTTGTATTACTCGCCAGCTTGTCTTTTATTGGTGACGTGCGTCTGGCTTACTCAGGAGGCCTGGCCTCGACACCCCGCTTGATCCGCCATTTGTGGAGAATGTGTTTTGCTCTATTTATAGCGGTTGGTTCATTCTTGTCACAAGGCGCAGTAAAAGTGGTACCACAGGCACTTATAGACTCGGGTTTGTTAGCCATACCTGAGCCCTTTATCTTACTGGTCATTGTATATTGGTGCTTAAAATTGAGTCTTGGTAACAAAATACGCCAGTGGCGTGCTAATCGTACTGCTCAGTCCTCTTCCTGAGACAGATGCAGCCGGCATAGTTCAGTTGCCACTGAACTTTGCCGACAGTGTTGTGAAATTACCTGATTTTCGGCTTTTTTTATCAGTTCAGTCAATTCACCGCTTTGCGTCATACGACGTAACACGTCGTCGATTTTCTTCACCCAATGCCGCTGATCCTTATGGATATAGTGATACAGCTTCAACACTCGAAAGCTACGCTGATGTGGTACGACATTTTCAATTCCAGCCTTAGCCAGCATAACCAGGCCGTCGATACGATTGGTCAGAGCAATATCAGCCAGTCCCTTAGACACCAGATTCAATGCCTGTATGGTGGTATCCGTGTCCTCTACTTCGGACATCCCTTTGGTGATGTTATTGGTGTGTTTTACACCGCGCACTTTTGCAATTCTGTAGTTGCTCAAGTCTTGTTCATTCTGGATATCAACATGACTATCGCTGCGAACAAAAGCCATGGTCTCTAACGTGTAATAAGGGGTTGGAACACGAATAGTATGCGGATTCTCATCACCATAGCTGTAAATTCGCATGATTTCCCCATGCCGCTTTCCGCTACGCACCAGCTGTTGTGCACGCTTGCCTGGGTAAGGTGTTACCACAATGGTTACATTAAGTTGGCGGTAAATCTCAGGCAAGACCAGGCGCCCTACTTCCTGCTCAATCAGATAGTTAATTGATACAAAGTGCAAGGGCCCAGCAAACACGTTGTTGCACCATAATAGCAACAATAACAGGGACTTCTTCATCGGCCTACCGAGCTTTTAAGATGATGTTTATTCGATTATTTTAGTATCACCAGAGCAAATATCAATGATTGACTGTGCAAGTTGTAACATTGCCTTTGTTGCAATAATGATAATCCAGATAGTAGTGTGATTGCGCGGGCTTTTTACTCTGGATAATAAATTGGTACAACAACTCAGCCCCCAGACGCCCCATTTCAAAAGGTTTCTGCCCAATGTTGGTCACAGATAAGCCTCGTTGCAGTGCTTTGAGTTGGGTATTTTCTGTATCAGCGGAGATTATCACCCACTCCTGCTTAGCAATCAGCGCTTTAAACTGTGCCATGCGGGTTATGTAGTCTGGGTTAAACTGTGCAAACCCGGCAACGGCCAGAAATATTGGCGGGTTGGGATATTTCATCATTGTGATCAGCTGATCCAATGCATCAGCTCGTCTACCCATAGTAAAAAGCGGACAACGGTAATGCTCAACCCAGCCATTTTCACCAGACAATCTGTTTTTGCTTTGACCGGACAATGCAAATCGCACACCCGCGATGCGCTGGTTAAGGTTAGGCGTTGTCTGATGCCCCGACTGCAGGCAGATGTATTGTTTCGACTCGGTTTTAAAACGTTTAGCCTCTTCCCCCAGCGCCTTACCAAAATCAAAATTATTAGTCCCAACGTACGCCAAGCGATATGCCTGATGTTTTTTAAGTAAATCTGAATCAAAGGTAACGACCGGAATGCCTTTCTTAGCAGCCAGCCTGAGTGCACCATCAACAAGGTATCCTGAATCTGTGACTGAAATAAGCAGACCGTCGATATCTTTTTTGAGTAGTTCTTTGACTATCAGAACCTGCGTCCTGACATCCTGATAGTCATCAGCTCCGTCATAAAGACAGTTAATATTGGGGTAGTCACGTGCGAAATGAACACACCCTTTGTGCGATTGTTGGTAAAAGCTGTCGTTTTTGGTCTTTCCGACTACGGCAATATTGATAGGTGTAGGAGTGTCGTTGTCAGCAAAAGCCAATGCCTGAGAACACAAAAGCATGACAAAAAGAAGTAATATCTGAGCAATAAGATAGATCATGCAGGTGTCTGGTCCCGTAACTGCCTACTTGTTAACAGTGTAACCAAATCACTCTAAAAAACAATCACTTTGATATCAATAGGAAGCTGATTCCAGCTCAAAGAGTGCCGATAAATTAGAAAACTTCTTAAGTATCAGGCAACGCCTTTGAGCCGCTTTAGTAGTTATTTACAACTAAATGCCAAAGTAATCTGATACGGCTCACCCATGGAATCTTCGGCTATACCGCCACCAATACTCATAGCAGCGCCCACATCGTCAACGGCGTTCTCGCCTAAAATCCACATTGCAGTACCCGCTGCTTCGACAGCCGTCGCTATGTTACGCTTTTGCAGGTACTCCTGCTCAGGCATTGACCCCATATATGTAATGTTTTCATTTTGAATGTAAGCGTAACCGCGTTCTTGCTTTTCACAATAATGATTGGCCTGTTCTAGTGCTTCCTTGCCCGCCGCTTCTCTGGTCTCAGCAGTCAAGTTCACATAGTGCTTACCATCCGCAGAAGGACGAACGTTATTGTGATGTGCACAACCACTTGCGAAGATGGCGACCAAAGAGAATGCTATCCAGTTTTTCATGATGTTTACCCTGACTAATATGTATTTATTAAGACAGAGTATATTCAGTATCACCGTGGCATTCAGTGAGAGAATGTAGAAAAATGTTAGCTCTGTATCACGCCGTCGCTCGCCGCCAGTATCTGGCATGACTGCCCGGATTTAAAACGTTCATACAATGCATGATCGAATAAAATCGTATCACTCATTCTCTGATCAGCATATTGATAGGTCACCAGCATGTGTGCCTGATGACATACCAGCGGATTTATCAGACGTTTATCGCTAACAATAACTAAATCAATCACCGAACACTGACGATAATGCGGTTTCTCTTTCCTTGAAAAGCGCCACATATCAGTGATGCTCCAACACCAGTTTAGCAGCAACTAGATCACTCAGTGCCGTGCCCACAGATTTAAACAAAGTAATTTCACTGCTATGGCGACGCAAGTAGCGATTTTCCCGAGCCATATCAGCCAACTCCGCCTCAATCTGTTCAGCCTTAAATACCCCCTGCTCCATCGGGATAAGTATTTCTCCGGCTTCATTCAAGACGTTAGCTTTGCTGTCAACGAACACGCGACTGGCTAGCAAGGTCGCGGTATCTATTTCCCTGGCATTTTTGTGGTGATTGCCAATCAAGTCGATATGTGTCCCAGGTTGCAACCAACATCCGTCAAATAGTGGCTTATGGCTCCCTGTCGCAGTACAGATAACGTCTGCCGCGCCAATCACCTCTGCACTGCTTTGACCCAACTCGAACCTGACTTCAGGAAACATAGTCATCAAAGATGCCTGAAGGCTGGCCGCTTTGTCTGAATTCCTGGCGATCAGCGTGACCTTTTCATAGCCCCTCACGGCCAGATGCGCGCGGACCATGTAAGGAGCAAGCTTACCAGAGCCAAACATCACCAAATGTTTGGCATCTTCTCTGGCAAGATATGATGCAGCCAGTGCTGACACCGCAGCGGTACGCCATAATGTCACCTGAGTACCATCCACCAGTGCCAGGGGTTCACCATACGCACGATCAAACAACATAATCTTGGAATAGAGGCTGGCTTTACCATGGGCTTCATTTTCGGGGAAATAGGTAAAAGCCTTGATGCCAATGACGGTGTCATTCCACGCGGGCAGCACCGCAAATGCATTGTGATTGTTGTCATGTGGTTCCAGCTCAAAAACACTGCGCTTTGGCATAGCATGCTCACTGGCAAACCCGCGCTGTAGCGCTGCTATCAGAATAGGAAATGAGAGTGCCTGCTGCACCTGTTCGCGTTCAATGATTTTCATAACTTCTCCTTTAGAGTTCGAAGTGTTGCGGAGAATGAGTGAGCAGCTCATAGCCAGATTCGGTGAGTGCAATGTCTTCCTCCAACCTGACTCCACCATAACCCGGAATGTAAATGCCAGGTTCGATGGTGATCACATTGCCCGGTTCCAGTTGATAATTGACACCGGGTTTGATGAAAGGCTGCTCGTGTAGAAAAAGCCCCAGACCATGACCCAGCCCTTCACCGGCATACTGAGCAAACTCACTGTTTAGCAACACTGCGTGGGCTGCCTCATTCAACACCTGGCAATCTGCTCCACTGCAGGCTCGCGCCAGTGCTGCTTGCTGTGCTGTTTGTACCGTATCAAACATTGCCCGTTGTTTGGTGCTTGGAGTGCCATAGACATAGGTGCGCGTCATATCCGAGCGATAGCCGTCAACAACCGCCCCAAAATCAATCAGGATAAGATCTCCATGGCGAAGTTGCTGCGTGGATGGATTGCCATGCGGTAAGGCACTGCGCGCACCAAACAGGAGTATCGTGTCAAACGAGACACCTTCTGATCCCAGTTTCTGCATCCGGTAATCTAACTCCAATGCTAATTCGCGCTCACTGACCCCCTCTTTTATTAGAGGTAACGTATCTGCCAGTGCCTGATCAGCTATCTGTGCAGCCTGACGAATGCGGTTAACCTCATGTGTCGTTTTAACCTGTCGCAGTTGCTCAACCAGTCCAGGCGTTGGCATTAAAACTCGGCCTGAGAGCTCGCCACTGATCTGCTGCCACTGACCGACATCAATATGGGCTGCGTCAAACGCCAGCACCTTTAACTGCCCAGATAAACGATTCAGACACTGACCCAGGCTTTCAGTATCTCGGTGCCTGAGCACGACTTCGGTCTGCTCAGCTTCTTTGCTGGCGCGCTCAAAGTAACGATAGTCAGTGATCAGTAAACACTGCTCGTGACTAATCAATAATGTGGCGGCATGGCCGCTGAATCCACACAAATAGCGAATGTTCTCATAGCCAAAGACCAGCATTCCTTCATAATCAGATGTCAGGAGCTGACTACGCATTCTGGTTTGTCGTTGTAAATACTGACTCATCTTAGAATAAATCCATGTTTTAGCGGATCACTGGGATCCAGACAAAATATATGTTTTCCGGTCAGATACGCCTCGCCCATCACTTTTGGACGAACCGCCTGATGTCCGTAATACTGAAAAGTTTCACCAATACTGGTGTCAAAACCACAACCCAAAAGCCCCTCAATATGAACAACTTCGCCCGGGCCCAGTTTGCCCTCTACCGCCAGCAACGCCGCTCTGCCACTCACACCAGTACCTGTGGGGCTGCGATCCAATGAACCATCGGCAAATATACAAACATGACGGCTATGACTGTCTACACCACAGACTTGTGAATTGGAGTAGAACACCACACCATATAGAAAACCCAGAGAAGGGTCTTCTGGATGTGTAAGCTCAACGACTCCGCTCAGAGTTCGTTTTATTTTTCTGCCCAGAGTTATGATTTCTTCATAGTTTTGCTCAATGAGTGCTAAATCTAGTTGGTCGGCATTTACATAGGCGTAATAGGCACCACCAAATGCAATATCACAATGAACAGTGCATTGTGGTGACAACGTCACAGGCACATTAAGCTGACATACAAATGATGGCACGTTATAAAAGCCCACTCGCTGACTCTCAGAGGAATAAAATGCACTGATTTGCCCTGCTGGGGTATCCATGTTGAGGGACTGCTCTTCGACGACTCCTGGTCCTAACGATCTGGCCAACTCAGTTAGCGCAATCACCGCATGACCACACATTGTCGAGTAACCCTCGTTATGCATAAATAACACACCAAATGCGCTATCATCCCTTTCGGGCTCAGTGAGTAACGCGCCATACATATCCGCATGTCCGCGCGGCTCAAACATCAATGCCCTGCGCAGTTCTTCAAAGTGGGCCTGGCAGTATAAGCGTTTCTCAACCATACTTTTGCCTTGTGGTTCAGGCCAGCCAGTCAGTATGATACGAAGTGGCTCACCCGCCGTGTGCATATCTAATGCCTGAACTTGTTGCCAATGTGGCGGTATATGCCACTGAGTCAGGTCAGATTTCATCTTACCTCCATAACGAAAAGCCGGGCATAAAGCCCGACTGACCAGGGAAAATGTTCAGTTAAAAAGTAAAGCGCGCAACCAAAGAAATGTAACGTTCCTCCTGTCGGCGTGTCACCAACCCATAATCTGGGTTAAGCTCCAGTTCCTGCCCTTCTACAGAGCTGCTGCGAGTTCTGGTTTCGGTGATATCTAAAGCGGCATCATTATTAAGCAGGTTGTAGACAGTGGCTTTAAGCATCAGATCATGACCTGAGATCTCCGTGTTGTAGGTCAATGACATATCCAGATTTGTCAACCATGGGAGGTTATCGATACTGCCTCGCGGTGCCGGATTGCCATTTTCATCGTAGTGACTGACATGACCATAACCGCGACTCACGCACTTATCCCAGGGACTGCCCTTTTTACAGCTATCAACATCACTCGGGTGTAATGACAAATAGTTTGTCGGGCGACCCGAAATAGCACGGGCAACCAACCCTAAGGTTAACTCATCGGTCAGTTCGTAGGCACCTGAGAACTTGAAGGCATGACGGTGATCATTGGGTAAGTCACCGTAACCGTGATCCATCAGATCGGCATAGTCGTAGGACGTCGTCCAGCCTGGATCGGCCTGATTGTTGTCGGTTTTTACCAATCCTTCAGTGTTGCCATAGCTGTGCGACCAAGTGTAAGAGGAATTGATCCTAAAGCGATCAGTCAGGTTGCCCTCCAAGGTAAACTCCAGTGCCAGGTATCTACGTTTAGCCTGCTGCAATGCAAGTTCCTCGGCGCTGAGCGTGATGTCATCGACCTGCCCGTCACCGTCAAAGTCATAGCTCAGGGAAATGGCTTCGCCAGGATTGTTCAGCACATAGTAGGAGCTTTGTCCGACGTTATCCGTGATCCCCAGCTCAGCCAGCTTTTTCGCCAGTACCGGTGCAACATTAGTATCTTCAACGCTGCGCCCTAAATCCCGGTAGATTGCGCGGATCCCCAGCGCCATATCGTCGAATACCTCCTGCTGATAGCCTAACGTAAACTCATCAGAATACATTGGCTTCAGATCGGAAGATGCGATAAGACCCGGCTCTGTGATCCCCCGTTGAGTCCAGTAGCGGTCACGAAACTTAGCCCCCCGGCTAGGCGAGCCATCAGCTTCGAGAACAGGTAACCCATTGGCATCTACCTGATCCAACGCATAATAGTCATACCACTCAACTGAAGCAGAACCGAGCGTCACGTTCATATTTGCCGATACCGGTTGAAAGTAACGGCCATAGGTGGCAAAAATTTTAGCGCTGCCGTCACCGTGCAAATCATAAATGGCCTGTAATCTTGGCGCGATTTGATTTTTCATGTCCACATAGGGGCGACCATCCGTTACGGTGTTTTCAAATTCACTGTATCTAAGCCCTAAATTCAGCACTAAGTTATCCGTGGCCTGCCAGCTGTCATTGATATAAAACGCTAAAGCTGTTGAATCTGAGTCAACTTCTCGGGTACGTACCCGATGCTCGATATAATCGCTGCCCTGAGGTGCACCAGATAGATCGCCCTCAGACGCTGTCATCACCGTCCACCAGCCTTGTGCTTCGCCAATGCCATTCTGGCCTTCGTAGTAATCGACCGTGATCTTGGCATAGTCCAGGCCAAAAGATATCGAGTGCATCTCCAGATCCCAGGTAAAGTCCAGCTTAAACTGGTCACGGATAAACTCTTCTTCTGTGATACCGCTGGCGGTGTGTGATGAAACAGTCACAAAACCATCACGCTCATCCCACACACCCGGATCTGTTGAAGCCACAACGTTTTCGACATTTTCCGACACCCGACCTAACACAGCAGACACAGAAAAGAAGTCGCTAAGATAGCCGTTGTAGTTCAGGCTGTAGACTTTACCACCGTCCTCACCCGGGGCGGCTACCCCTCGGGGATCGCCAATCACATTACTTTCCCCGTCATAGGTATAGGATTGTCTTTCCCAGGTGCGCTTGTTATTCATGGCAGAAAAACCTACGGAATGGTTTTCATTAATGAACCAGTCCAGTTTGGCAAACCAGCGATCTTCTTCACGATCTCGGTCGTTGTAGACGGTTTGCCTTGCCCAGGTATGATTTTCCCTGCGCGGAGCGAGCAATCCATAAAAGAACAAGGAGTCTTCAATCAGTGCACCACTTGCCCAAACCTGAAGCTCTTTAAACGTTTCGCCTGATTGCTTTGTGTTGGTGTCATATCCCACAATTCCATTACTCTGATATATGGAGTCGTGTTGGTCTCTTAAGCTATTGGGGTCATAACGCATTTCAACCCCCAATTTAAAATCATTGTCGCCGGACTTAGAAACGGCGTTAACTATACCGCCAAGTGCACCACCAAATTCCGGACTGACCCCGCCAGTTTTAATTTGAGTTTGCGAAATCGCTTCCCAGGGAAGGCGAATAGAACCCAGGCCGGTACGAATGCTGGTGACATTCAACCCGTTGAAATAGTAACCATTCTCTGCCGAGGATGAACCTCCGAAGCTGGATGCCCCTTTGAACTCTGAGCCACCGGGTTCAGCAGTTCCGGGCGCCAATAGCGCAATACTTTCAAAGCCGGTATTTACGGGCATAGCTTTGATTTCTTCGTCTGTGTATGTAACCCCCGCTGTGGAAGATGCCATGTCAACACGGCGAATGGCCGTACCTGATACCGCAATGCGCTCGATATCTGATGTACCTATCCTATTAAGTTGGGCATCCAGTAACACCGACTGGCCTATACTCACCTGAACCTGCTCTTCGAGCACAGTTTCGAACCCGTCCTTGCTAATCGACACCCGATATTGACCGACCGGTAAATTACGCAAAATATATTCACCCTGTGCATTGGTTCTGACGCTAAATGTCAGTCCTTTTGCTTTGTGTGTGAAGATGAGTTCCACACCGCTCAGGTCATTGCCCTGGCCACTGACGATATTACCTCTGATCAAACTGTTGCCATCTGCAGCTAATGCAGGCACCCCGCCGCCCAATGCCAGTGCTATTGCACTCGCAGCCAGCGTCTGACGGATCACCTGCGTATTATTTTTATTGTTACGCATTTTTTTATTCCTGTTGAGTTCCCATTAATGTTGTGCCTGTAACAGACCTAATCACCCTACAATGGATTTATATTGTATACAATATTTTTTATTCAAATAAATTGAGGAGTTGATTTAATCAGGTGTTTTTCAGCGTGTTCAGAAGACTGACGTCTCCTATCCCTGTATTTCATATGAAAGGCTGTTATGTCAGTTTGTATCTATTTTCAGGGCAAAAATAAGATGAATAGAAGATATTGAAAATAAAAAGTTAGTTTCCTGGATGAGGTTATGGCAGATAGTCAAGAGATGCCAACACGGCTTAACGTATTAATACTTCGAGTAATAAAAAACCACACGTCACTGCATGAAGATATTTTCTGCGGCAGTACAATCAGGTGTTAAAAAAGGTGGCTAATAAGCCACCTCTTAAAGTTAACTTTGTGACGCGACCCAGCGGTCGACATCGTCTTCCACTATCGCCAGTGGTCTGGCGCCTTTCAGTAAGATCACATCATGGAACGCCTTGATATCAAACTTATCGCCCAATGCCTTACGCGCCTTATCACGCAGCTCAACGAGTTTAATCATACCCAGTTTGTAACCCAGCGCCTGTCCTGGCCAGGCAATATAACGGTCAATGGCCGACGTCACATCACTCATTGCCGAACCTGTTGCCTCTGCAAAGTACTCAATCGCCTGCTGACGCGTCCACTGTTTATAGTGCAGACCCGTGTCAACTACCAGGCGTGCAGCGCGATAGGCTTCGGCCTGCAAACGGCCCAGATCACCGAACGGATCGCTTTCGTACATGCCCATCTCATAAGCAACCAGCTCAGAATACAGCGCCCAGCCCTCGATATAGCCATTGAATGAAGCATTCTGACGCATCAGGCCTATGTCTGTCTGCAACATATTCAGGGCAATCTGGAAGTGGTGACCGGGAACCGCCTCATGATAGGTCAGTGTTTTCATACCAAAGCTTGGCACTGCCTTCATGTCTTTAAGGTTGATGGCAAATACACCTGGGCGACTACCATCCAGGGAGGGCGCACTGTAGTAGCCACCCGGAGCACCAGCTTCAACTTCTTTTGGAATACGGCGCACTTCTACTTTTTGAGGCGGTAATGTCGAGAAGTATTGCGGTGCCTTCTTATTGATGGTCTCAATTTCTCCACGTAAAAAGGTCAGCAATGCCTCACGGCCTGCATCGCTGTCTTCGTATAAAAAGCGTGGCTCATCATTGAGCTGCTTCATACGATCGCCAACAGAGCCGGTAGTGTAACCATTTTCGCGCAAGATCTGATCCATCCGCTCTGTAATACGCTTGACTTCAGCAAGCCCAATATCGTGGATCTGTTGAGCACTTAGATCTGAGTCGGCCAGATAGGTAATTTCATGCTGGTAAAAGGCTTCACCACCAGGTTGCGCCCAGATCCCGACTTTTTCTGGTGCTTTTGCTTGTAACACTTTGAGGTCGGCAATTACACGCTGGTATGCCGGATAAACCTTTTGGTCAATCAATGCTGTAGCCGTATTAACGAGCTCAGTTCGCTGTGCGTCGGAGATAGATGCAACTTTTGATAATTTGGCATCAAATGAAGTAACCAATGGGTGTTTATCGCCCGAATGCGCGGTAAAGTTATTCAGGTATCCAAAGGTATTCGGGAACAAGACTTTGGGCAGGATAATACCCTTTTCAGCATCCTCCGCCAGCTTACCCCGGACCTGATCGGTCAGTGTTGCAAACGCTTCCAGCCTGGCCAGGTAGTTTTGCGCATCCTGCAGGTTTTCAACGCTGTGCTGATCTTTGAGCAGGTTTGGAATATCTACCAGGGGTCCGGAAAGCTGATTAACAATATAAGGTAAGTGGCCACCCCAGGTGTCTATATATCCGCCGCTAAATTGGGCATCCCCGGCATAATAACGCGCCAGCACTTCGTTCACACGTAGGTGTAAACGATCATCTTCACTCATCTGGTGCGCTTGCAGGCGCTTCAGTTTTTCTGCCGCATTATTCATATCTATTTGCAGCGCCTGCATACCCGATGCTGAGTAGTCAGGTAGCCTGTCGGCATAACTGCCGTATTGATCAGCAGATAGCTTTAATGAGGTTGCCAGTGCAGGCTGATGATTAATAAAAGTTTGCGTATAGGCGTTAACTTGCTTGTCAATATCAGCACGTGACAATGGTGCAGCAGCAGTAGCTGCTGAGTCGGTCTGGTTGACCCGACTTTCCTGAGCACAGCCCGACAGAGCAATCGCTACGGCGAGTGTGAGCGCGTTCAACTTATTCATTACAGAGCTCCAGTTTTTTGTTCTGCGTGTAGTGTTATGTTGCTGGTATATCATATTTGTCTACAATATACAGCCGCTTGCGACCACTCTTTGAGTTTCGCAGTTATTTTTGCTTACTCAGCCACTTTGTTTGTTCAAGATATAGCGCTGTACCGCTTGGTTGTGCTCTCGTAAGGATTTTGAAAAATAATGGCTGCCATCACCTTTTGAGACAAAATACAGGTAGTCCGTTTGTGCCGGCTGAGTGGCTGCTTTTATCGCATCGAACGACGGCATGGCGATGGGTGTCGGGGGCAAGCCTTTGATTCGGTATGTGTTGTAAGGCGTATGCTCGCGCAAATCGCGCCGTTTAATGTCTCCGTCAAAACGCTCACCCAGACCATAAATAACCGTCGGGTCCGTTTGCAGTCGCATCTTGCGGTTCAAGCGGTTTACAAAGACAGACGCAATGACCGGGCGCTCTTGTGCTTTGCCCGTTTCCTTTTCGATGATGGATGCCAGGATCAGCGCCTCATAGGCTGAGCTGATGGGCAAATCAGCTGCACGTTGCTGCCATGCAGCTGCCAGTTGCTGATGCATACGCTTGCTGGCACGTTTTATTATGGCAGATGCTTTACTGTGCGCGTGATAATGATAGGTTTCGGGGTATAACCAACCTTCTGGATGAAAAGCCGGGTTGCCGGACAGACCTGCTGTATCAACCTGAATATGCCTGGCCATGTCTGCTTCGCTCAGATCAAAGTGAATAAATGGCGCTTCTTTGAGGTTTGCCAACACCTGTTTAAAGGTTTGCCCTTCGATAATGGTGAACATGAAATCGGCCTGCGTCCCGGCACTTAACTTTGATAGCGCATCGAGTACACTCAAACCTTGTAATTCGTATACACCTGCTTTAACTTTAACCCGCTCCGGGAACACTTTGCCATAAACCTGATAAGGTAAACAGCTTTCGACCCAGCCCAGGCCTTGCCAGCGCTGACAAATTGCCATAAAGCTGTCACCCCGCTTCACCTCAAAGTAGCGTGTATCACTGCGAAGTGGTGCTTCCTTAAACTCTGAAATTGTGTGCGTGGCTGCCAATACAACAATGACTAACCCGGACAGCAAAAGTAAAATCAGCTTTTTGATCATAATCTAACAACAAGCTCCTTTGCCTGGGCATGCGCATTATCCAGGCTGAAATGGTGATTGCTAATTTGGCGTACAGGCACCAGGCCCATCAGACTGTTACAAACATACACAGCATCAGCCGCATACACAGACTCCAGACTCAGTGAAGTCCTTTTAATGGGGTTATGCTGTTGCAGGCTTGAGAGATAAACGCCCTGGATCCCACACTGAGACAAATCGGGCGTATACCATTGCTTATCTTTATAGATCAGAATATTGGCTGCCGAACTTTCGATTACCTGGCCATGTAAATCCATCACAAGTACATCATCCGCAGCCTTCTGTGCGGCATTTTGTTTAATGAGCACCTGCTCAAGGCGGTTTAATGTTTTCAGCCCGGCTAACATAGGTTGGTGACCAAGACGCACGTCAGACATAGCCAGCGTAATACCGTCTTCACGCCAACGGTTATAATGAGCCGGATATGCCGATAGCGACACCAGCGTTGTAACCTGAGCCTGGTCAGGCAAGCCATAGCCTCTGCCGCCCTCTCCTCGGGTGATCACCACTTTGAGCACGCCTTCATCCACTTCCCTCGACGCGCACTCGCATCGCTCTGTCAGTGCCCTGAAGTCTAACTCAGGGAAATACAAAGCACTTGCACACTGCGCCAGGCGTTTTAAATGGCCCTCCCAGCGCTCCAGTTTACCCGCTGAAATCTTGACCGTTGTAAAAAAGCCATCGCCATAGTTGAGTCCCCGGTCCCGGCTGCTTACCTGCTGCATTCGTTTTTACCACACCAAATTGAATGCACCAACTGTATCATATCCACTGTTCTGACGGTGTCATTTGGACATAAAAAAACCCGGCAATGCCGGGTTTTCATGATGTTTCTGAGATTAGACTTTTTTAAACAGCAAAGAGCCATTTGTACCGCCAAACCCAAATGAGTTACACAGCGCATAATCTAACTTTGCATCACGTGCGGTATGCGGCACGTAATCCAGATCGCACCCTTCATCCGGGTTATCCAGATTGATAGTCGGCGTTACTTTTTGATGTTGTAGAGACAAGATACTAATGATCGACTCTACAGAACCCGCAGCTCCTAGCAAGTGACCCATCATTGACTTGGATGAGCTGACCATCACATCTTTTGCTGCATCACCGAAGATGGATTTCACAGCAGAAGTTTCTGCTTTGTCACCCGCCGATGTAGACGTACCATGCGCATTAATGTAACCGACCTGCTCAGCATTTACACCCGCGTCCTGTAGGGCGTTTTCCATCGCCAGTGCAGCACCTGCACCATCTTCAGGCGGTGAAGTCATGTGGTATGCATCGCCACTCATGCCAAAACCGACCAGCTCAGCATAAATTTTCGCACCACGTGCTTTTGCATGTTCGTACTCTTCCAGTACGATCACACCTGCGCCATCTGCCAGTACGAAGCCGTCACGATCTTTATCCCAAGGGCGCGACGCCGCTTGTGGATCATCATTGCGCGTAGACAAGGCACGAGCCGCGCTAAAACCACCCATTCCGATTGGAGTTGACGCTTTCTCTGCACCACCTGCAACCATAGCATCTGCATCGCCGTAGGCAATCATACGTGCCGCATGGCCAATGTTGTGCAGGCCTGTCGTACATGCAGTAACGATAGAGATATTCGGGCCTCGCAGACCGTGCATGATAGACAAGTGACCTGAGATCATATTGATGATGGTCGAGGGCACATAGAAAGGAGACAGCTTGCGTGGGCCACTGTTGAGCAGCTTCACATGGTTTTCTTCAATCAGCGTCAGGCCCCCGATCCCAGAACCCACAGCGACACCAACGCGTTTGGCATTTTCTTCTGTGATTTCCAACCCGGAATCTTTAAGCGCCTGTACTCCCGCCGCGATACCGTACTGAATGAACAAGTCCATTTTCTTGGCATCTTTCTTTGACATGTATTGAGTCTCGTCAAAATCATTGACCAGACCCGCAAATTTGGTACCGAACTGAGTAGTGTCAAAGTGTGTGATATTGCGAATACCACTTCGGCCTTCTAACAAGCCCTGCCAGGTTGACTCTACGTCATTACCTAGCGGCGTCAACATACCTAAGCCAGTTACTACGACTCGACGTTTAGCCACGGTTTCCTCCAAAAGGGATTTTCGAAATGATGGGGGGATAAAGAATCAGGGCAGCGAACGCTGCCCTAATTTAAAGTCGTTAATTACTCAGCGTGAGCAGTAACGTAGTCGATCGCTGCCTGAACAGTAGTGATTTTCTCAGCTTCTTCGTCAGGGATTTCAGTGTCGAACTCTTCTTCCAGAGCCATTACCAGCTCAACAGTGTCAAGAGAATCAGCACCCAGATCGTCTACGAAAGACGCTTCTGATTTTACTTCTTCTTCTTTAACACCTAGTTGCTCAACGATGATTTTTTTTACGCGTTCTTGGATGTCGCTCATTCTTCTTTCCTTTATTTAAACGCTATCGCGTTAATTTCAGATTGCGGCGTAGTTTACGGCGCATCATACTGTGATTCAAGGATTGACCATGACTTTTTTTTCTGGTCAAACCTGTTACAAAATATTTTGTACTTTTATCGCCTATTTTAATAGCAATTTCAAGTAAGATTGCCGCAAGATCACAAAAACTTCAACCTCGCGCACAATTGTTACACCATGTACATGGCGCCATTTACGTGCAAAGTTTCGCCTGAAACATAGGCACCGGCATCTGATGCAAGGTAAACCGCCGCTGCTGCGATCTCTTCTGGCTTGCCAAGACGTCCTGCTGGCACGTTCGCGAGCGTTGCCGCCTTTTGCTCGTCAGTTAGCTCATCAGTCATGTCTGTTTGGATAAAACCAGGTGCGATAACATTCACTGTGATACCACGTGATGCGACTTCGCGTGCCATCGACTTCGAAAAACCAATCACGCCAGCTTTAGCGGCTGCATAATTCGCCTGACCAGCGTTACCCATAGTGCCTACTACTGAGCCGATATTGATGATACGGCCTGATTTTTTCTTCATCATAGGACGCAAAACCGCCTTAGACAAACGGAAAATTGAGCTCAGGTTAGTATCAAGGATATCATCCCACTCCTGGTCTTTCATTCGCATCAACAGGTTGTCACGGGTAATACCGGCATTGTTAACCAAGACATCCACATCACCCAGGTCTTGCTTGATTGCCTGCAGGGTTGCTTCAATTGACTCAGCATCGGTTACATTAAGTTTGTACCCTTTACCATTTTCGCCTAAGTAGTCAGAAATTTTTTCTGCACCTGACTCACTTGTTGCGGTACCCGCTACTTTTGCACCTTGTGCAACCATAGCATTTGCAATGGCTTTACCAATACCACGGCTCGCGCCTGTAACAAGTACTACTTTACCTGTTAAATCAAATAGGTTTGTCATCTTAGTTTCCGTTATTTACTTTGCAGATGTAAGAGAAGCAACGTCGTTTACCGCGCTACATGCAACAGATTTATCAATTCGCTTGGCCAGGCCAGTCAGGACTTTACCCGGACCAAACTCATAAGCCTGTGTGATCCCGTCTTTTGCTAATTGCTGAACCGTCTCAGTCCAACGAACCGGACTGTATAACTGGCGAATAAGCGCATCTTTAATCGCTTCACCACTTTCTTGCGCAACAACGTCGACATTATTGATCACTGGAAAGTTTGGTGCTGAAAACTCGATTTCGGCAAGATCTGCTGCAAGTTGCTCGGCAGCCGGTTTCATTAATGCACAGTGAGAAGGCACACTCACCGCTAGTGGCAATGCACGCTTCGCGCCCGCCTCTTTACAAGCTTCTGACGCACGCTCTACCGCTTCTTTATGACCAGCAATGACCACCTGGCCTGGAGAGTTGAAATTGACCGGCGCCACGACTTGCTGCTCAGATTGTTCCTCACAGATCTTCGCAATGGTATCGTCATCCAGACCTATGATTGCTGCCATAGAACCCGTACCTGCTGGTACTGCTTGTTGCATATACAGACCACGTTTCTCAACCAATTTAACGGCCGTAGACAGATCTAGCACGCCTGCACATACCAGGGCAGAGTATTCGCCCAGGCTATGGCCTGCCAGCACCAATTCAGCATCAACCTGCTCGTTCTGCCATTGACGGAAAATTGCCACACTGGCTGTGAGCAATGCAGGCTGAGTGCGGTGCGTTTCATTTAATTCGCTTTCGGGGCCGTCTAATACTAACTTAGCCAGGTCATATCCTAACGCTGCAGAGGCTTCTGCAAACGTATCCTGAACAACTTGAGAAGTTTCTAATAATTCCGACAGCATGCCTACGCTCTGAGAGCCCTGGCCTGGGAATAGTAAAGCAATCTTTTGTGACATAGTGTGCTCTTTTGATTTCTATATTCTGCCTTTTCCTTAGCCACACTATTTGGATGAAACTAGGATCTGGCAGATGTCTCTTCAACCGGCGCCATTTCTTCAAAGGTCGCCTGGATTTTATCTGGAATACGTCTATCGATCTCTCTGGCCGCTTCTTCAATCGCAGCCATAAATGCCTTCTTCGACGCATTTCCGTGACTTTTCACTACAATACCGCGCAATCCTACCAGACTTGCGCCGTTATACTGGTCGGGGTTCACACGTTTATACAGTTTTTTTATGACGGGCCTGAGTAAAAACGCCAGACACCGATAAAAAAGGTGTTTTTTCAACGCTTTTGTGAACTTAAACATGATAAGTTTGGCAATTCCTTCACAGGTTTTCAATGCAACATTGCCAACAAACCCCTCACATACAATGACGTCTGATTTACCTGAAAATATATCACTCCCCTCACAATACCCTTGATAATTGATCACTTTGCAATCTTGCATAAGCTTGGCTGCTTGCTTGATACCATCGTGTCCTTTGATGTCTTCCAGGCCAATGTTAAGCAAGTGGACTTTGGGCTTGTCGAGTTTAAGTGCAGCACCTGCAACAATCGACCCCATAATGGCAAACTGCAACAGGGTCTCCGGATCACATTGCACATTGGCGCCAAGATCCAGTAAGTAAACGGGCTGTTTCTTTTCAGTGGGTACGGAAGTGATCAATGCAGGTCGTTTTATACCCGGGAGCATTTTTAATACATAATGCGCCATCGATAACAATGCGCCCGTATTACCCGAACTCACACAGGCTTGCGCCTGACCGGCTTTGACCAGATCTAATGCTACGCGCATAGAAGACTTTCGCTTGTTGCGCAATGCCTGGGCAGGATCGCAGGTATTGGTCACAACTTCATCACAGTGCTTAACGATCAGACGAGGATGAGACAGTGCATTGGCTTTTTCGAGCGCATCTTCCAAAACGGAACGATTGCCACATAATAGTAGGATTAAGCGAGGATGTTTTTCGACTGCAGCGATTGCGGCAGGAATTGATGAACGGGGGCCGTAATCGCCCCCCATCATATCTAACGCTATGGTTAGATCAGCGTGCATAAGTAATCTCTTACTTAGAAATTACTTTTTCGCCTTTGTAGTAACCGTCAGCAGTTACGTGGTGACGACGGTGAGTCTCACCAGAAACTTGATCTACAGTTAGTGTAGGACCGTTAATAGCATCGTGTGAACGACGCATGCCACGACGTGAACGTGACACTTTACTTTTTTGTACCGCCATTAGCCTATCTCCTAAGAATCTTTCTTAAGTTGTTTTAAAATTTCAAATGGATTTGGTTTGCTCTCTTGTTCTTCTATATCACCAAAGCTAACTGGTTTATCAGAAAATGAACAGGATGCTTCTGTATGCTTAGGAACGATGGGGATCGCCAGTATCAACTCATCCTCGATAATTTGCCGAAGATTAATCTCACCTTCTTCATCCAACTCCACAACATCATAGCACTCAGGGAGTTCTTCCGACTCTGCACCTAATCCGACTGGCGAATACGCAAAGTCTTGTTCCAAATCCAACCCTAATTCATCGTTACAACGCTGACACAACACGGTGACTTTGGCTTGCACGTTTCCACGCACCACAACCAAACCTTGCTGGTCTGTTTCGCAACGAATAGTTACCGCTATTTCACCTACTTGATCTTGCACAACTTGCTGCAAACGAGAAAGTTCTTCAAGCGCAATAACACCGTCATAACTGGCCCGGCGCTGTGCCGCTTTGCAAGGATCAATGGTGATGGGAATTTTCACCTTTTGCATAGGGGCTGCATCATATAGATAGTTAGTGCTTTAGTCAAAGCAAAATTAAACTTTCATATTGTTTTTAACCACGTTGTGATTATCCTATGGAGAATTTTCTACAACGCAGTGACAGTACTTATGAAATCACCACTTATATTAGCCTCCAGCTCGCCATTTAGGCAGCAAATTTTAGCAAAATTGTGCCTGCCATTTGACAGCTTCTCTCCCGACATTGACGAATCAGGTTTGCCTGCAGAGGCACCTGCCGAACTGGTTGCCAGGCTAAGTGAAAGCAAAGCGCGCGTCGCGCATCAACATTATAGCAGTGGATTGGTGATTGGCTCAGATCAGGTCGCTTTATTTGACGACAAGATCCTCGGCAAGCCTCACACGGTGGAAAATGCCCATGCACAGCTTAAACAATTCAGTGGCCAGGTGGTCACATTTCTCACCGGATTATGCGTCTACCAGCTTGAGACACAGCGGGCTGTTACGAAAGTCGTGCCGTTTAAAGTCCACTTTCGTCAGCTAACAGACGCCCAGATTGAGCAATATGTGGCAAAAGAGCAGCCGCTTAATTGTGCAGGCAGCTTTAAGAGTGAAGGACTGGGGATATGCCTGTTCGATAAGCTTGAGGGAGACGACCCCAATACATTAATCGGGCTCCCTCTGATTGAACTGACTAAATCACTGGGCGAATTCGGCGTCGACGTACTCGGGCAATAAAAACGCCTGAAGCTGAGCATAGCTTTCGCACACAGCCAGCGGCGCGTATTTTTCAAGCTGCGCGGCACTGGCCGCGCCGAATGTTACAGCAACGGCAGGCACATTCGCATTATTGGCCAACTGCATATCAATAGCCGTATCGCCAATCATGATGGCCTGTTCAGGATTAACTTCCAGCTCGCGTAAAATCTGCTGTAGCATGTCCGGATCTGGCTTTGATTTTGCGTCATCCGCCGTTTTAGTAATGCTAAAATAATCACTCAAGCCACTTTGTGCCAGCAGGTTATCCAAACCAACCCGACTTTTTCCTGTCGCGACAGCCAACAAGTATCCTTCAGCTTTGAGTGCAGCCAGCAACACTTCGACTCCGGTAAAGACCACTGCCGGGGTTGTGTCTTCTTTATATAGACGCTTATAAGTCAGTGCTAAATCGGCCGCATTATCTTGTTGTTCAGGGAACAAAGTGGCCATGGCCTTTTCTAACGACAAGCCAATGATTGACTTAGACACGTCATCAGAGATGGGGTCAAGGCCATGGGCGGTCGTTACTTGGCGTATGGTATTAACAATTTTTGGTACTGTGTCCATCACAGTACCGTCCCAGTCGAATATAATCAGCTTACGCGCCATTACTGCTCCTTAGCTTAGCCAAACAATGCTCCAGTGCTTTATCTAATGGCGCTTCAACATGCAATGTGGTTTCGTGCTTTGGATGAATAAACCTCAGCTCCCGGGCATGCAAGAATAATCGCCCCAGGCCCAGCTGTCGCATTCTGCTATCAAACACTTGATCGCCATATTTATCATCACACGCGATGGGATGACCTTTGCACTGAGTGTGCACACGGATCTGGTGAGTACGCCCCGTGACAGGTGATGCCTGCACTAATGTCGCCCCCTCAAACCGTTCTAGCACCCGGAAGCGGGTGTGGGAGGCTTTACCTTCCTCATGGTCTACGCGCACTACCCGCTCACCCGATTGCAACGTGTTCTTACGCAGTGGTTCAGTCACATTCTTGTGCTTGGCCGACCATTCTCCACACACCAGCGCCCAGTAGTTCTTTTCCATGGTTTTTTCTCTGAGCTGTTCGTGTAGCCTTTTTAAAATTGCGCGACGTTTTGAGATTAACAGACAGCCAGACGTATCACGATCCAGCCGGTGTACTAACTCCAGGTTTCTTTCTTCCGGACGCAATGCACGGATAGCCTCGATCAACCCATAACTTAAACCACTACCGCCATGCACCGCCATACCTGATGGCTTATTCATTACTATCAGATACTTATCCTCATATAGAATCGCATCTTCCAACCCGGCGACTTTGTCCAGGTTTTTTGGCACAAACTCAGATTTCTCAGCGACTTTTACCGGCGGAATGCGTACTTCATCATTCAGTTGTAGCTTGTAAACCGGCTTCACCCGCTTTTTGTTAACCCTGACCTCCCCTTTACGAAGAATTTTGTAGATTGCACTTTTTGGCACTCCCTTAAGGTGGGTAAGTAAAAAGTTATCTATGCGCTGACCGAGTTGGTCTTCTGTTATGGTTACAAAACTTACCTTTAAGCCGGTTTTTTCTGACATTGCCTAATCACTGAATTGAGTAATAATTTAGTTGCTATCACGCGGGTAATAGTGGGATAATCGGCCCGCCTATCTTTGCGAGCGTGCTTTTTATCGCATTGATGCCGCTGTGATGCACATCTTGGGTGGAGGATCATACAGATTAGAGCTGAGATTTCCACAGCTTTATCGACCCAGCCCAGTGACAAATACGTGCGTGTAATCTGAAATGAAGCGTGTAATAGTTCATGGTACTGATTAAACACAGCTAAATAACCGAAATTAAAAGCAATAATTATTAATGTCTTGTGTAGTTTAGTCGGGATAGGTTTAGGCCCGTGCGACATCCGCAAGTTGAGTTAAGAACTCAATAACCCGCCACTTATAAAGCAGTGTGGCATAAGCGTTATAAGCGGAAGTAAATGATTGTTCCCGTCTCCCAGTCGTGAGACTGCATTATAAAAATAGGAACACTGAACCCCCGAACTAACAAGCACAGGCAAAGTGTAAAAATTAAGTAGAGTAAAAATATGAAACGTATGCTGATCAATGCGACGCAGCAAGAAGAAATGCGCGTTGCACTGGTTGACGGCCAGCGTCTGTACGATTTAGACATCGAAAGCCCTGGTCATGAACAGAAAAAAGCCAATATTTATAAAGGTAAAATCACTCGAATAGAACCTTCTTTAGAAGCCGCTTTTGTTGACTATGGTGCTGAGCGCCACGGTTTCCTCCCTCTCAAAGAAATTGCCAAAACTTACTTCCCTTCAGGCTATACATTCAACGGTCGCCCAAACATCAAAGATGTGATCAAAGAAGGCCAGGAAGTCATTGTTCAGGTTGATAAAGAGGAACGAGGCCAAAAAGGTGCAGCACTGACCACTTTTATCAGCGTTGCCGGCAGCTACCTGGTACTCATGCCTAATAACCCTCGTGCTGGCGGTATTTCTCGCCGTATCGAAGGTGATGAACGCATCGAACTGAAAGAAGCTTTGAGCCGTCTGAACCTGCCAAAAGGCATGGGCCTGATTGTGCGTACAGCGGGTGTTGGTAAATCTTTTGAAGAATTAGAATATGACCTGAAAGCCCTGCTGGTACACTGGGAAGCAATCCAGAACGCAGCAGACAGTGGTAAGGCACCATTCTTAATCCATCAGGAAAGTAATGTTATCTTCCGCGCTATCCGTGACTATTTGCGCCGCGATATCGGTGAGATACTAATTGATAAAGCGCGTGTTTTTGAAGAAGCGAAAGCCCATATTGAGCGTTTCCGTCCGGACTTCATCAACCGTGTTAAGCTCTATCAGAATGATGTACCGCTGTTCACGCACTACCAAATCGAAAGTCAGATTGAATCAGCTTTTCAGCGTGAAGTACGTTTGCCTTCTGGCGGCTCAATTGTCATTGACCCAACCGAAGCGCTTACTTCTATCGATATTAACTCGTCAAAAGCAACCAAAGGCGGCGATATTGAAGAGACGGCATTAAATACCAACCTGGAAGCCGCTGACGAAATTGCTCGTCAATTACGTTTGCGTGATCTGGGTGGCCTGATAGTGATCGACTTCATTGATATGACGCCTCCACGTCACCAGCGTGAAGTTGAGAATCGCCTGAAAGATGCCGTACGCGCAGACCGCGCTCGTGTTCAGATTGGCAAGATTTCACGATTCGGCTTGCTCGAAATGTCACGCCAGCGCTTACGCCCTTCATTAGGTGAAGCAAGTCAGCACACATGTCCACGCTGTGATGGACAGGGTACCATTCGTTCAAACGAATCGATTGCACTGTCTATCTTGCGTCTGATTGAAGAAGAAGCGATTAAAGAGAACACCGCGCAGGTTAACGCGCAAGTACCTGTTAAAGTGGGCTCTTATTTGCTTAACGAGAAGCGTCGAGCCGTTCAGCGCATCGAAAAACGCCACAACTGTGACGTTGTGATCATTCCTAACCAGCACATGGAAACGCCGCATTATGACGTAGTGCGCCTTCGTAAAGATGATGTGCCGGAAAGTGTAAGCTATGAGCAAGTAGTTACGCCTGAAGTAGAAGTGACTACCGCACCGATTGCCGCCCCTATCGTCAAAGAAGAGCCTGTTCTGAAAGGCGTTGCTATGCCTACAGCACCGGCACCAGCTCCACAACCTGCAGAAGCGACTAAGCAGCCTCAGGCACAAAAGAAAGTTGAGGAAGAAGTAGGTTTATTGAGTCGAATCGGCAAGTGGCTCAAGGGCTTGTTTGGCTCTGAAGAAGAGCAAAAAGAGGAAGAGCAACCTAAGCAACAGCCCCGTCAGCGTCAGGATAACCGCCGCCGTAACCAGCAGCGTCGTAAAAATCGCAACCGTAATGATCGCCGCAACGACGAACGTAACGACAATCGTAAGGCTGAACAAGACAACAGTGATACTAAACGCAAAGATGAGCAGAGCAACAATCAGGAGCGCAGCGAAGGCCGGAACAAACGTCGTCGCCAGAACCAGCGTCGTCGTAACGACTCTGATAAAGCGAAGCAAAGCTCTGCTGAGCAAAGTACAGAGCAAAAACAGGACAACGCAGAGCAGGCAAACCAGGACAAACCAGTTAAGCCACGTCGCCAGCGTCGTAACCTGAAAAAGAAAGTACGTGTTGAAGGTGAATCAAACAACGCTCAAGCCACTGAGGTAAGTACTGATGTACAGCCTGAGGTTACTGATACTCCTTTACAAAAGCCTGAGCATGAGCAAGCTGTTACAACCAGCACCGCTAAAGAGACTGCACCTCAAAAAGTGGAAGCTAAGGTTCAACCAGCTCAAGAGGCACCTGCTGAAGAAGTGGCTGAGCAAACTCAACACAATCAAAAAGTTGAGGAATCAAGCGAAGAAGATAAAGAGCAACGTGAACAACCGCGCACTCGCTCTCGCCGCTCTCCGCGTCACCTGAGAGCTGCAGGACAAAAGCGCAAACGCAACGAAAGCAAAGATGCAGCCCCTGCGTTTGTTCCTGTCGCTGATCAAGCCGCCGCAGAGTTTGAAGCTGAAATGAGCGCAACGGCTAAAGCACAAGTCGCCGTTTCTGAAGAAACACCTGCGGTTGACGCCTCGGTTGAAACGCAAGCTGAAGAAGCACCTGTTACTGAAACCCCGGTTGAAGCGCAAGCTGAAGTAGTGTCGGCCACTGAAGCTCCGCTTGAAGCACAAGCTAAAGAAGCACCTGCTACTGAAGCCCCGGTTGAAGCACAAGCCGAAGAAGCACCTGCTACTGAAGCCCCGCTT